>DGLA01000019.1 GCA_002387205.1 Stutzerimonas stutzeri
AGCTGTTTTTGAAGAAGTTTTTCTTTCTTCTCAACCGCTTGCGCTTCCGATCAACCTAGCGTCTCTCGTCAGCGGGAGGCGAATCATACAGCGTCTAAACTCGCTGTCAACCACCTCTTTCAACCGCCTCCAATCAACCTGACCAGAGCCACCAACAGGACTCAACCACCACCCTGCCAGCCCGGCGCATTCTACTCGAATTCGCCATCCGTGCAAGCCTTTATTTCGCTAACTTCTTGATTTACAAGAGGTTTCGCCAGAGGCCTGCGCCGGAGAAGGTGCGCATTATAGGGGCTCAGAATCAGCCGTCAACGGCTTTTTTGGATTTTATGGGCCGCTGATCTGCTTTGCCCCGTAGCACGAATATTAACCATGCTTTTCTGGACAGCCGGCAGTCTTGCCAGCAGCAGTATCACCCCTAGCGTGGCATACAGGCTCCACTGCCCTGCGTCGGATCTTACTACCCACAACATATGGATTAGCACCACCAGAAGCGTCAGGTAAACGATGCGATGCAGCTTTTTCCACCGTTTGCCAAGCTTTCGCATGCTCCACCGAGTGGAAGTCATTGCCAGTGCTAGAAGGCCTAAAAATGCTATCGCACCAACGGCTATATAAGGACGGTCAACCAGCTCTGTGGGAAGACTGCGGAAATCCAGGCCCAGAATGAACGTCAGGTAAGCCGTGAGATGAAGCGCCGCGTAACCAAAGGACCAAAGCCCCAGCTGCCGACGAAACGCAATCCAGCCGGACCAACCGGTCAGCTTCTGCAAAGGAGTCATTGCAAGCGAGCATAGAAGAAGGATCAAGGCCCCCTCGCCCAGGTTATCGACCAGCACCTTCCCTGGATCCGGCCCCAGTGCAGCGGTAGCGGCAAGATACAACCAATAGGCTGGCACGCTAGCCGCACAAACGAACAACAATAACCTCCACGCGGGGTAGCGCATTAGTAATCTCGACTCAGATCCATCCCCGCGTACAAGGTCGCCACTTCGTTTTCATAGCCATTAAACATGAGTGTTTCGCGAACGTTGGGGTTAAACAGGCCGCCTGGCAACCTCCGCTCTCGGGCTTGCGACCATCGTGGATGGGAAACCTTTGGGTTGACGTTGGCGTAGAAGCCATACTCCTGAGGCGCCATCGTTTCCCAAGTAGTAGCTGGCCGGTCGCGCACGAAACTGATGCGGACGATTGATTTAATACTTTTGAAACCGTATTTCCACGGCACAACAAGGCGAAGCGGTGCGCCGTTCTGGTTAGGCAGTATCCTTCCATACATTCCAACTGTCATTAGGCTAAGCGGATGCATGGCCTCGTCCATTCTCAAGCCTTCGACGTAGGGCCAGTCGATAAGGGAGAACCCTGTACGCATGCCCGGCATCTGTTCGGGACGAGCCAGGGTCTCAAACCGAACGTATTTCGCGCCGGACGTTGGCTCAACGCGGCGGATCAGCCCGGCGAGCGGCACGCCCAGCCAAGGAATCACCATCGACCAGGCTTCTACGCAACGCAGTCGATAGATCCGTTCTTCCAGCAAAGACTCGGAAACGAGATCCTCCACCGAATATTTTCCCGGCTTCGCCACTTCGCCATCTACGGTGATGGACCAAGGCTCGGTCACTAACCGCGGCGCGTTGCGTGCCGGGTCACCTTTGTCAGGACCAAACTCATAAAAGTTGTTGTAATGGGTAGCGTCATTGAATGGCGTGATGTCCTCGTTCTTGACCGTGACGACGCCCCACTGAGCATCAGCAAGCTTTTCACGGAACCATTGAGGGGAGTCAGCGGCGTCTACACCTGGATAGAGCCCAGATTCTGCCCGGGCAGTCAATGGAAGCCCGACGATACCAGCGGATAGAACCGCCCCCTGCATGAATCGACGCCGATTCATATAGACCGCTTCGGGGGTTACCTCTGACTCAGCGCAATCACTGCTACGTGGCGTTTTGATCAACATGAGGACTCCGCTGTTCTAGCTGGCGAGACCGAGCACTAGACAGCGGATCCTCTAAAAAATCAACTTCCGACGCGCTTTCGGCGACGGATGAGAAACTGCACCGGCCCGGAGACCGCATAAGCCAGGAAGATCAGTAACAGGATGCGCGGCGGATCGCTGAAGACCACAGCAAAAATCAGAACCACAACAAGTATCGCGACAAAAGGAACTCGTCCTTTCAAGTCCAGGTCCTTGAAGCTGTAGTACTTGATATTGCTGACCATCAGCAGGCCTGCGGCAGCTACCAGGAGCGCAAACAGCATGATTACCGCAAGCGGTAGATCGTGCCCACGAATTCCTGGCTCATCGAGCGCCCAAACAGCCCATACCGAACCAGCCACAACCCCGGCGGCGGCAGGACTGGCCAGACCTATGAACCACTTCTTGTCTACCTTGCCAATCTGGGTATTGAACCGAGCGAGCCTTAGCGCCGCGCAGGCCACGTAGATGAATGCCACAGTTAATCCTACGTTCCCCAAGCTGGAAAGAGCCCATTGATACGCTAGCACTGCCGGGGCTAGACCGAAGGCGACCATGTCTGACAAGGAATCGTATTCGGCGCCAAACGCGCTCTGAGTATTTGTCAGGCGAGCCACACGACCATCCAGGCTATCAAGCACCATTGCAACGAACACCGTAGCGGCAGCTACATAGAAATTGCCGTTTATTGCCGTCACGATGCAGAAGAAGCCGGCGAACAGGTTGGCCGTGGTAAATAAGTTCGGAAGCAGATAAATGCCCCGATGGCGAACCTTGCGACCTTCTGCATCCTGACTTTCTTCGATGTGTTCGTCGATGGGCAGGATACTTTCCGGTTCGACTGGCTTGTTCGGCTCTTCGGGATGCTCACTCATGCACATTCACCTTACAGCAGGTTTGAATAATTTCGACAGACCCTGGCGCAACGGGTTCACCCCTCAGCCAAGCATCGGTTTATACCAGAGACACGCGCCATAACGAAAAAACGCGGCCTAGGCCGCGTTCTTTCAAAGAGAACCGGGTATCAGTTCTTGCTCTTGTCGACGATCTTGTTTGCAGCAATCCACGGCATCATGGAGCGCAACTGCTCGCCAACCACTTCGATACCATGGGCAGCATTGTTACGGCGGTAGGCTGTCATCGATGGGTAGTTGGCGGCGCCTTCGGTGATGAACATCTTGGCGTACTCACCGTCCTGAATGCGCTTCAAAGCATTGCGCATCGCGGCGCGAGACTCGGCGTTGATGATTTCCGGGCCGGTTACGTACTCGCCGTATTCGGCGTTATTGGAAATCGAATAATTCATGTTGGCGATACCGCCTTCAAACATGAGATCGACGATCAGCTTGAGCTCGTGCAAGCACTCGAAGTACGCCATTTCCGGCGCGTAGCCTGCTTCCACCAGGGTTTCGAATCCAGCCTTGACCAGCTCGACGCAGCCGCCACAGAGAACGGCCTGCTCGCCGAACAAGTCGGTTTCGGTCTCGTCCTTAAAAGTGGTTTCGATGATGCCAGTACGACCGCCGCCAACGCCCGAGGCGTAGGACAACGCTACATTCTTCGCGTTACCGGAGGCGTCCTGGTAGATCGCGATCAGATCTGGGATACCGCCGCCCTTGACGAACTCGGAGCGAACGGTGTGCCCCGGCGCCTTCGGTGCGATCATGATGACATCCAGATCGGCACGCGGAACGACCTGATTGTAGTGAATCGAGAAGCCGTGCGCGAACGCCAGCGTAGCGCCTTTCTTCAGATTTGGCTCGATCTCATCACGATACAGGCGACCCTGGAATTCGTCGGGCGTAAGGATCATCACGACGTCAGCGGCGGCAACCGCTGCAGCAACATTATCCACTTTCAGGCCATGTGCTTCAGCCTTGGCAACCGAAGGCGAGCCTGCGCGCAAACCTACCGTCACATCGACACCGGAATCCTTCAGGTTGCAAGCGTGTGCATGGCCCTGAGAGCCGTATCCAATCACCGCGACCTTCTTGCCCTGGATGATGGAGAGATCACAATCTTTGTCGTAAAAAACTTTCATGGAGTTACCCCTGTAGCTGGCCACTCGGGCCATTCGATATAGGTGTTAGATGCTCAGCACTTTGTCGCCACGAGAAATACCCGTAACGCCGCTTCGCACGACTTCCAGAATCGATGCAGTACCGACGGCCTGGATGAAACTGTCCAGCTTGTCGGTCGTGCCGGCCAGCTGGATGGTGTAGACGTTGGAGGTCACATCGACGATCTGCCCACGAAAGATATCGGTGGTGCGCTTGACCTCGGCGCGCTGTGCGCCGGTGGCCTTTACCTTAATCAGCATGAGCTCGCGTTCAATGTGCGCGCTCTCCGACAGGTCGACGAGTTTGACGACTTCAACCAGTTTGTTGAGGTTCTTGGTGATCTGTTCGATCACCTCTTCGTGCCCTACGGTAGTCAGCGTCAGACGTGACAGCGTAGGATCCTCGGTTGGTGCAACAGTCAGGCTTTCGATGTTGTAGTTGCGCTGGGAGAACAGCCCTACCACGCGGGACAACGCACCCGGCTCGTTTTCCATCAACAGGGAAATGATGTGTCTCATGATCAGGTCCGCTCCGTCTTGCTGAGCCACATATCGCGCATGGCGCCGTCTTTGATCTGCATCGGATAGACGTGCTCGCTGGTATCGACTGCGATGTCCAGAAAGACAAGGCGATCCTTCAAAGCGAAGGCCTCCTCCATCTTCGGCTTGAGGTCTTGTAGCTCGGTGATGCGCATGCCGACATGCCCATATGCCTCTACCAGCTTGACGAAGTCAGGCAAGGACTCCATGTATGAGTGCGAATAGCGACTGTTGTATTGCATATCCTGCCATTGGCGGACCATGCCCAGCGCACCGTTGTTGAGGTTGATGATCTTCACCGGAAGGTCGTATTGCAGGCAGGTCGACAGTTCCTGGATGTTCATCTGGATGCTGCCTTCGCCGGTAACGCAGGCGACATCGGCCTCCGGGAAGTTCAACTTCGCCCCCATCGCGGCAGGGAAGCCGAAGCCCATGGTGCCGAGGCCTCCGGAATTCAGCCAGCGATTGGGCTTGTCGAACTTGTAGTACTGGCACGCAAACATCTGGTGCTGGCCGACGTCCGAAGCCACGTAAGCCTCGCCCTTGGTCACATCGCAAAGGGTTTCGATAACGGCCTGCGGCTTGATGATGGTGCCGTCGCCCTTGTCGTAGGGGAACAAGCCACGGCTGCCACGCCACTCCTCGATCTGCTTCCACCAGCTGGCAACAGTCTCGGCGTTTGGTGCCTGACCGATCTCTTTGACGATTGCCACCATTTCGGTGAGTACACTGTCGACCGGACCCACAATTGGGATGTCAGCTTTGATGGTCTTGGAAATTGAAGCCGGGTCGATGTCGATGTGAATGATCTTGGCGTTCGGGCAGAACTTCGTCGCGCCATTGATCACGCGGTCATCGAAGCGCGCACCTACAGCCAGAATGACATCTGAATGATGCATAGCCAGGTTGGCCGTATAGCTACCATGCATACCCAGCATGCCGACGAACTGGCGATCGCTACCTGGATAGCAGCCCAACCCCATCAGCGTGTTGGTGACAGGCAGGTTGAGCATCTTGGCGAGTTCGGTGAGCTGCGAAGATGCGCCGCCCATGATCACACCACCGCCGGCGTAGATGATCGGTCGCTTGGCCGCCAGCAGGAGCTCGGCCGCCTTGCGAATCTGTCCGGAGTGCCCCCGAACGGCCGGGCTGTAGGAGCGCAGCTTGGCTTTTTTCGGATAGACGTACTCGAATTTCTCGGCGGGGTTGGTCATATCCTTCGGAATGTCAACGACAACCGGGCCGGGACGGCCGGACTGAGCCAGGTAGAACGCCTTCTTCATGACCTCAGGAATTTCCGAAGGATGCTTGATCATGAAGCTGTGCTTAACGATGGGCCGGGAAATACCGATCATGTCGGTTTCCTGGAAGGCGTCGGTACCGACCATGTTGCTGGCAACCTGACCGGAGATCACGACCATCGGGATCGAATCCATATAGGCCGTCGCGATGCCTGTAATGGCATTGGTCGCCCCTGGGCCGGAGGTCACCAGCACGACACCAGCCTTGCCGGTAGCGCGGGCGTAACCATCAGCCATGTGCGTCGCAGCCTGCTCATGGCGGACCAGGATATGCGTGACTTCCTTTTCCTTGAACAGCGCATCATAGATGTGCAGCAAGGCGCCGCCTGGATAGCCGTAGATGTACTTAACGCCTTCGTCGCGCAGGAAGCGGACGACCATTTCAGCGCCGGATAAAAGTTCCACGTTATTCACCTCTAGAACGCCAGATAGCCGCCCCGCGTCGGACCGGCCAGAAATAGGTTTACTGCCAAGCAGCGCATGAGCGACGGTGGTCGCCGACTACGTCAGCTACTGTCAAAGCAAGTATCAGGAAAACCCCAAGTGTTGCGGGGCACCCCTCCCAGCGCGAGGTAACGCGTTGCGGGTGTTGCAGGTCGGCGCGGGTGTGCACCTTATGATTGAACGAAGGACGCGCTTGCGGCGGGTCCTCCAGAACAGCAAGCATGGAATTGTTCGGATTAGACTTGGACAAGTCAAGTCTGCTGTTACGTTCGACTGTATTCAGCTGTGATCCAGCGCAGAATGAAGGTGCCCCGGTTTTGCGTATAGTACCGGCTTGGTTTTGCATCCACTCAGGGAAATAACATGCATTCGACGGTTCTCGCGAGCGGCCTGCTGCTTGCAATGTGCAGCAGCGTCATGGCCGGCCAGGTCTATAAATGGGTCGATAGTCAGGGCATCACACATTTCGGGGGGCAACCACCCGAAGACCAACGCGTCGAATCATTTGATATCGCGGTAACCCCTGCAAAAGCTGCCGCCACCGAACCCGCAGAGCCCGATCAAGCAGCGGATTCTGAACAGCGCAGCATTGACCAGAAGGTGAAAAAGCAAGTCGCCGAGCAGGAAGCGGAACGTCAGCGTTACTGCACGACGCTGCGCACCAACCTGGCACAACTGCAGAACAACCCGCGCGTCCGTGTAGAGGAGCAAGGCAGCGTGCGGCGCCTGAACGAAGAAGAGCGACAGGCTCGCATTGGCGAGACCAAACAGAAGATCGCTGACACCTGTAACTGAACAGCGAATCGAGGTCCGCCGATACGGATATCGTTGCCTAGTCTTCGCCGCAGCTGATCAAACGATCAAAGCCTTCAAGCGCTTCGAACAACCCCGCCACCCGCTGCGGCTGATGGCGATAGACCATCTCTGCCATTGCAAGAATGCCCGACACGGTCGGCAACGACTCGCCCTGTTCCAGGATCTGCTTCATCCGCGGCAGGAATATCCACTGCAGCCATTGATCAAATGCCAGCGTGTCGACGCAAAACGGCTCTTGGCTGGCAAGTGCCTCCGCATCAGGCGGGGACGACGCCCAGACGCCAAGCACGCGCAGCTCACGCTCGATCAGGAGCAACTGGTCAGCCAGTTCAGGGACTCGCTTGTCCATCACAGCGCAACCTTGGCGCGCTCGCGAGCTTGAGCAGCGCCTGCCGCGTTGCCCTGGCGCTCTCGCGCCTGGGCGATTAGCTCCCAGAGACTTGCCTGTAGTGCCGGACGATCACTGGCGTAGCTCAGCCCTCGGCGAGAAAGCTGTTCAGCCTGAACTGCGTCACCTTGCTCCAAGCGAACCTGCGCCAGGCGAAAAAGCACTTGCGGCTCGCGAGGCGCGATTCGCTGCGCACGCTCGAGACTGGAGGCGGCCCCGTTGAGGTCACCACCGCCCTGCTGTTGCTGGGCAGTTGTGAGCAATGCCAGCACGGGGCCATCCAACTGCTCGTCTGCAGACAAGGTTCCGCTGTTCGACGGAATACCAGTGGGCAGCGATTGCTGCTGTGCGGGGGCGGGAATAGGCCCCGACTGAGCAGGCGGCGTCCACTGCCCCGCACTATTGGAAGACGGCATGGACGGCGAGCCGGAAAAGGTGGCATCCGGTGCGGGATATGTCTGCAAGGGCTCGGAGCTTTGCTGCGGCACCATGACCATCACACCCGAGTCAGCCGGTGCCGCCGGCGTAGCGGCTGGAGATGAACTGGAGCCTGACTGGCGCTGACGTGCCGACATTTCTTCCGAAACGGGCGCCCCGGAGTCGACCACGGGTATCGCGCCGCGCTTGACCGATGCGCAGCCCGGCAGCACGGCCGCCGCGACCAGAACGATCATCCATTGCTTGTTCAAATTTCAAACCTCTTGATAGCCAACCTTGACTAGCCCCTACGGCAGCCAGCCACGAACCCAATCCATGACCGACTCAGCCGGGGCCGGCAGACCGCAACCCGGCCCAGGAGCGGGCTCGCTGCCGCGAATGTAGGGCATCTGTACTGCATCAGGACAGTTCTCCGACGAGCCTTCGCCGGTTCGTGCGTCCACCCATGACATCGATACATTGTCTGGCATCGACATTTGCAGCGGCAATGGGTCGGCACGACGCATGAAATCCGCCCAGACCTGCAGCGCTCCAGTGGCGCCTGTCAGCGATGTTTTGCCGTTGTCGTCTCGTCCCAACCAGACCACAGCCAGAAGGTCCTGACTGAATCCGGCGAACCAGCTGTCTCGTGAGTCGTTGGTCGTGCCGGTCTTACCCGCAAGGGTCAGCGAATTAGGCACCTGATTGTAGACAGAGCGACCTGTACCCTCACGCATGACGCGCTGCATGGCGTATTGAGTCAAATAGATCGCACCGGGATCGAACCGCTGCTCGATCTTGAATGGATAGCGACTAAGGGGCTCCCCATCAGCAGCGACTACGCTACGAATGGCTCTCAAGGGAGTGTTGAAGCCACCGCTGGCGATCGTCTGGTAAACCCCGGCAACTTCGATCGGGCGCAACCCACCCGCACCCAGCAGCATCGATGGATAAGCCGGCCAATCTGGCGAAGCCCCCAGGCGAGCCAGCGTTTTGAGTACCTCGGGCACACCGAGGTCCAGGCCTAGCCGCGCGGTGGACAGGTTGTAGGAATTGGCCAGAGCCTGATAGAGGAACACTGATCCGTGAGCCGTTCGCCCGTAGTTCTGCGGCTTCCAGACCTTACCATCCGCACCCTTTACCGAGAACGGCTGGTCCTCCAGCAGGCTCGTCAAGGTGTATTGGCTTGGTCGTTCCAGCGCTGCAAGATAGATCGCCGGCTTGATCAAGGAGCCAATCGGCCGCGAGGCATCCAAAGCGCGGTTGAAGCCGGCGAACCCGGGATGCCGGCTGCCCAGCATCGCCTGAAGTTCGCCGGTTTCAGGATTGGTGACGAGCATGGCGCCCTCGACGCCCTCGGCCGCCTTGCCCAGACGCTGCAGCGTTTGCGTCATGGCCTTCTCGGCCTTGGACTGCACGATCGGGTCAAAGCTGGTGAAGACTCGCAGGCCTTCCTCGGTCAGGTCCTCGTCACGGTAGTCTTCGCGCAACTGGCGCTTCACCAGATCGAGAAACGCGGGATAAGAACTGTTGGCCAGGCTGCCACGCTGGGTCACCCCAAGGGGCGCCTGTTTCGCCTGGGCTGCCTCCTCCGCGCTGACGACCTGCTGCTCCGCCAGCAGATCGATGACCAGATTGCGTCGCTCCAGGGCGCGTTCGGGGTGGCGCCGAGGATTGTAATAGGTAGGCCCTTTGACCATGCCGACCAGCAGCGCAACATGTTGAAGCTTGAGCTCTGCAAGCGGCCGTCCAAAAAAGTACTGACTGGCCAAGCCGAAGCCGTGAATGGCGCGGCGACCATCCTGACCGAGAAAGACTTCGTTCAGGTAAGCCTCAAGTATCTCCGGCTTGTCGTAATGCAGTTCCAGCAGCACGGCCATCATGGCTTCGGTGGCCTTGCGGCTCAGGCTGCGCTCGTTGGTCAGATAGAAGTTCTTGACCAGTTGCTGAGTCAGCGTGCTTCCTCCCTGGCGCACCTCACCGGCCGTCAGGTTGACCCATACAGCACGCGCAATGGATTTGGGCGACACGCCGAAATGATTGAAAAACTCCCGGTCTTCCACGGCCACCAATGTCTCGACCAGATAAGGCGGCACCTGATCAAGCTTGATCAGGATGCGGTCTTCGTTATGCGCCGGATATAGACCGCCCACCACAAGCGGCTCCAGCCGCGCCACTGGCAAATCGCCGCCGTCCATGCGCGCAAGCCCCGCTACGAAATCACCGGAGAATCGAACACGGATCCGCTGCGAATCTTCCACCCCCTCGTAAAACCGGAATCCGCGTGTGTGCATTTCGACGGCATTACTGGCGACCGATACGGTACCGGGGCCGCTCAAAGACTTTTCCCGTCGGTATCCCAGCGCATCGAGCTCGGTAAGGAAATCCTCCTTGTCGAGCTTTTGCCCGACAAACAGCTCCAGCGGCCGGGCATAGACCGTTGCCGGGATAGTCCAGCGCTTGCCGGAGAACTTCTCCTGAACCACTGCATCGAGATAGATGGCCACGCCGGCAATAATCACCAGAGCGACGACGGACAGTTTGAGGATCCAGCCCAACCAGGGCCGAGAGGCCGAGGAACGGCGTTTGGAGCGGGAGCGAGAAGAGCGTGATTTAGTCATGGCGGCGGATTATACGCACTTTGATTTACCACGAAGACGGCCTCTTGGCGGTTTGCAGGGCTCCCCTGGATGGCCATAATGGATCGCTTTCTGACTGTGTGAACTGTATCGCGAAGTCGTCCACACGCTCCGCCAACGAATCTAAAAAGGAATGACCGTGAGCCAAGCATTGATCGCCGCGCTGCAGAATCCGGCCCTGTACCCTCATCCGGTCGATGGCTTCCGGATTATCGAGACCCATATCTCTTGGGTCATCCTGACTGGCACCTACGCTTACAAGATGAAGAAACCGGTGGACTTCGGTTTTCTCAACTTTACCGACCTGGCCGCCCGCAAGCATTACTGTGAGGAGGAGCTGCGCCTGAATCAGCGCATGGCACCAGACCTCTACCTCCAGGTCCTGCCCGTTACCGGCAGTGTCGAGAAGCCTGAAATCGACGGCAGCGGCGAACCGATCGAATACCTGCTTAAAATGCGTGAATTCCCGCAAACCCAACTGATGGCCGAGGTGCAGGCGCGCGGTGAGCTGACTGACAGTCATATCGATGCACTTGCGGCGCAGATCGCAAGCTTCCACATGAGCATTCCCCAAGTGGCTGCCGACCATCCGCTGAACAGTGCCGAAGCGATCGTTGCGCCAATGCGGCAGAATTTCGAGCAGATTCGTCCGTTGCTGAGCGAACAAGCCGACCTGCAGCAGCTCGACGCCATGATGGACTGGACCGAAACGAGCATCACGCGGCTGCAGCCATTGCTCGAGCAACGCAGCCAGCAAGGATTCATTCGTGAATGTCATGGCGATCTGCATTTGGGCAACGCCACCCTAATAGACGACAAGGTCGTGCTGTTCGACTGCATCGAGTTCAACGAGCCATTTCGCTTGATCGACATTGCGTCCGATGCCGCTTTTCTGGCGATGGACCTGGAAGACCGTGGGCTGAAATGCCAGGCCCGACGCTTCATTAACGGCTGGCTGGAACGCACCGGTGACTATGCGGCCCTCGAGCTGCTACACCTGTACAAGGCCTACCGGGCATTGGTTCGCGCCAAGGTAAGCCTGTTCCGCCTGCATCAGGAGCAGGACGCCGTTCAGCGCCGGGTCATCCTGCGCCAATACCGCAGCTATGCGAACCTGGCCGAAAGCTACAGCGCAATTCCCTCGCGCTTCCTGGCCATTACTCACGGCGTATCAGCGGTTGGAAAGAGCCAGGTCGCCTTGCGATTGGTGGAGGCGCTGGGCGTCATCCGACTGCGCTCGGATGTTGAGCGTAAGCGACTCTTCGCTGAACAACCTGGTAGCAGCGAACCGGATGCCGGGCTATACGGCGTCGAAGCGACCGACATGACCTATCAGCAGTTGCATGGCCTCGCGAGCAGGGCACTCAACGCAGGATTTTCCGTGGTGATCGACGCCACCTACCTCAAGCGGCACCATCGGGAGGCAGCCTGGCAAGTCGCGGAATCCACCGGTGTTCCCTTCCTGATCATAGACTGCCAGGCTCCGGAAGCAGTCATAGCGCAATGGCTCCAGCAGCGGCAGGCGGAAGGCGGCGACCCCTCTGACGCGACGCTGGAAGTGGTCAAGGCACAGCAGCTTTCGCGCGAACCTCTGACCGACAGCGAAACACTCCTCAGCCGACGGGTCGACACTCCGGACGCAGCGAGCCTCGATCAATTGCTAAGCGCCATCCGTCAACGCCTGCCAGGCCTTTGAGCAACTTGGCGGCTAACGCGAACAAGCCCACCGTTAACGAAAAGCACCGCGGCGGGCAGTATCCGCCGGTGCTTCTATACTCTGGCAGGACTGACCAGGGAAGTTGACCATGCCAGATTGCGCCCTACCGCCCTCCTTGCCGGACCATTGTCATGGATGACAGCGTCAGGCTGTTCTCGGAACGCGCCCATGCGTACGCTCAGTTCCGGCCTACCTATCCTGCCGGCCTCTTCGCCTGGCTCGCCAAGCTGTCCAGCCACACCCGATGCGCGCTCGATATTGCCGCCGGCAGCGGGCAGGCCTCGCGTCCTCTGCTTGCCCACTTCGACCGGGTGCTGGCCTGCGACGCCAGCCCAGAACAGTTGAACAGCAGCATCGAGTGGCGAACCGTCCAGCGCTTTGCAGCCAAAGCGGAGCGGCTTCCGCTGCGGGACAATACGGTAGACCTGGTCGTGGTTGCCCAGGCGCTGCACTGGTTCGCGACACCGGACTTCTTCAAGGAGACCAGACGAATCTTGCGGCCCGGCGGGCTGTTCTGCGCGTGGTGCTATAGCCTGCTGACCATTGATCCGGCGCTCGACATGATTATCCAGCGACTGCACGGAGAGACACTAGCGGGCTACTGGCCTCGGGGACGCGCCAGCGTTGATGCCGGCTATGCCGATATAGAAGCGCCATTCGAGCGGCTCGTTACGCCAGTGTTTTTCATCGAAACGCAGTGGGACCTGCATCAGCTTCTTGGTTACCTGCGCACTTGGTCTGCGGTAGCCCAGTGGCAAAACAAGCACGGCAAAGACCCGGTGCAGGAGCTCGCCCCCCTGTTAGCACAGCAGTGGGACAACTCTGAGCAGAAACGCAGAGTGCGCTGGCCCCTGCATCTTCTCGCAGGCTTCCCGGGCCGATAGGTACCCCTATGCACGACGAGCTGTTGACCCTGAAGAACCTTGGCAAGACGTCCGCGCAGTGGCTCCACGCCTCGGGCATCCATACCTTGGATGACCTCCGCAAACTGGGCGCAGTCAGCGCATACCACGCAGTCAAATCACGAGGGTTCGGGGCATCGCGCGTATTGCTCTATGCAATTGAGGGGGCGCTTCGCGACATTAACTGGAAGGATCTGCCCGACACGCTGAAGCGCGAGCTGAATCAGCATCTGGATAGTCTTCCTTCGCGCAACAAGAGCTAGCTCACAACCTCTAAGCAGCCCGATTTACTCGTGAAGTCCCCGGGCTTATTGTGAGCGGGCACATCGCTTAGCCGTCTGTCAGCTCGCTTGATCAAGGATTGCCGTCATGTATTTACTCGGGGAACAACCGGCCTATGCCGACCACTTGATCAACCGCCTCCAGGGGATCCCCGCCCAGCTCCTTGAAGGACTTGCACCGTGCGCAGAGCTGATCGAAATGAAAGGGTCAGATGACCTTGGCCGTGAGTTGCCGGAGCAACAGTTGTTCATCATCGAAAGCGGCCTGCTACATGCACTGGTGGATGAGCGACCGCTCTTCTACATGCAGGAAGGCGACCTGCTTGGGCTGCGCCAGGGCATAGAGCTACCCGCGTGTCGGTATCGAAGCGACGAATCGGTTCGCCTGCTCCCCTATTCCCGCCCTGCGGTTTTTCAGCATATTCATGACGACCCGCGGCGTCAGGAGCTTTTCACCCAGTACTTGATTGGCCAGACCGCATTGTTATCGGACGCCCTGGCACGCCTGAAACAGCCTGAAATTCACCCAACTACAGGTTTCCAGCACTTTGCCCCGGGAGAGGAACTGATTCGCCAGGGTGAAGACGCCGACAACGTGTTCATCATCATCGAGGGACACGCAGAGGCGATAGTAGACGGACAGAAGGTTGGCGACGTGCAACGTGACGAGATCTTCGGTGCCATGGCGGTCTTCACGCGGGAAAAGCGCAGCGCCACGGTTATCGCGACCGCTCCCTGTACGGTGATGGTGATCCCCAAGGACCAATTTCTCGGGCTTATGCAGAGCAATCCCAAGATCGCCCATAGCCTGATAGAAAGTATGGCCAGGCGAATCGATCTTCTTAACAAGGAGGTCACCCAGCTACGCTTGCCACTGACTGCTTGATAAGCACCCCAGCGCAAGGGAGACGGAAAGCAAATTTATTCTCGATTGCCTGTTGACTACGTAATGAGAATTGTTATTATTACCACAACTGGTCGCGAGATCAGTTGGGTAAACTGGAAGGCCAGGCAGTCGGGCTTTCAGGTTATCTCCTCATCAGGCTAATCACGGTTTTGACCCGGCTCTTGCCGGGTCTTTTTTTTGCCTGCAATAGAGCGCTGGCGGAGCCCGGCGCTCAGCGCGACGGCTGGCGAAACCTTGCGCAGAAATCTTCCTCTGGCTGAGCCGGGGTGAACCAGACATAGTCAGCCCTGTCATCGCCTACGCGCCCCCCCACCTCAGCGAGCATCAAGACGAGCACCGCCGGTTTATCCCGACTGCCTTGAAGATGGAGCGGCACGCCAAGGTCACGCCTGACGTGAAAGCCGCCAGCAAGCAGTATCGCCGGCTCGGGTGCAGCCTCGAGCCGGTCCGCCATTCGCCGATCACGTTGCTGCTGGACAGCCAGCATCGCCGGCAACTGCGACTCCGGCAACATCCCGCAATGCGACTCGCGGATCTGCCGGGCCAAGGCTTCCGTCACGTGCCGCTCCGCCGCCAGCCCGCTCGGCCGTGGCTGGCGACGATAGATGTCGGCTATCTCATTGCGATCGAGGTTTGCCTGCAGCAACGGTGCGGGTTGTGCCAGGCTGTACTCCACCAGAGGTCCGTACAGCTCCCAGGGCCAACCCTCCTGCCATGCTAGCGAGGCAGGCAGATCATCGGGACGCTCGCCTCGTGCAAACGCCAACTGAATCTCAGTGACCTTTGACTGCTGGTCCGGATTGATCATCTCCAGCAATACGCTGCCTTGAGGTCGTTGCTGCGCCAGGGCTTGCAGCAACCAGAGCTGTAAGGCGTGGTGATCCGGGTTGTCGTGACGCTCGCCAACCAGAACCCGATCAGCGTTGGCCAACCTCGCTACCAGATCTTGGGGGGAAATATGCTCGCCACTGCTCAGCTCGATGATTTCGCCCAGATCCGCATGCTCACGCCCCTCCGGGCTCTGCCAGTCAGGCAAGGGCGGGAGAGCCTGGCAAGCGGTCAGCAATGTCATAACCAGCAAACGCAGCAATCGCATCGATCATCCTCGGCAAGTGGCGGTAGGATCCAGGGCTGGCGACCCTGTCCATGAATTTTGAATCGAAGACAAGCCAATGTGGCCTGCAAACTTCCCGCAACGAGGCTCATCTTCACTCAGCCCGAGCCGATTGCAACAGTGAATCGCCATAACACCAGGCGCGGCCACCCACCTGTAGCACCGGAGCATCACCAGCGCATAATGACTGCCTACCGAGGAAGATCGATAATGAGATTGTGCGCCACGACTGATCTTGCCGAAGGCCAGTGCAAAGGATTCGAGCAACAGGGACAGCGCCTTCTTGCTGTACGCAGGGACGGTGTCGTGCACGTCTACGAAAATCGTTGCCCACATCGAGGCGTGCCACTGGAGTGGATACCGGACCAGTTCCTGGACAGCAGCGGCAGCCTCATCCAGTGCGCCACCCATGGCGCGCTATTTCTGATCGACAGCGGAGAATGCGTGTCCGGCCCCTGTGCCGGCGAAGCGCTAAGAGCCCATCCCTGCACCGAGCGCGACGGCAGCATATGGTTGCAAATCGCGACCTAGTGCGACCCTGTACGCAAGCGACGCCTGGCTGTGTTCGGTATCATGCCGCCCATCGCTACCTGTGAGATGACCATGCGCCGTTTGCTGAGTCTGCTGTTTTTATTGCTTGCCCTTCCCGCCAGCGCAGGCCTGTTCGATAGCCGCCCAAGCGCCACCCTGGGTGGGCTGAACAACAGCGCCGACTTTCTGCCCGTACGTGAAGCCTTCCGCCTGAGCCTAGGTGACAGCTCACCCGAGCAGATCAAACTGCGTTTCGTTGCCGCCGAAGGCTATTACCTGTACCGGCATCGTTTTCAGTTCGTATCAAGCGATCCGGCGGTCGCTATCGGCGAGGCGCAGCTTCCGGCGGGAGAAGCGAAAACAGACGATTACTTTGGCGAGGTCGAAGTCTATTACGGCGTACTGGACGTCGAGCTGCCAGTGCAAAACCCAGATAACCGCCCGTTCACGCTACGGGTGACTTACCAGGGATGTGCGGATAAAGGTCTTTGCTACCCTCCGGAAACCGGAACACTTGATATAGGCGACGCAGCAGCCGCCCCATCATCAGGCCCCTCAGTCTCCCCTGGCAGCAATCCCAGCGCCAGCGAAACAGATGACTCGCGTTCGTGGCGCTCAGTCGCGCTGTTCTTCCTGGCCGGGCTCGGTTTGACCTTGACCCCCTGCGTATTGCCCATGCTCCCTATTCTGTCCGGAGTCGTGCTGCGTGGGCAGACCGGCGGCATGCGCAGCTTTCTGCTGTCACTGGCCTATGTGCTGCCAATGGCCGCCGGATTTGCCTTGCTCGGTGCGTTGATGGGTGTATTCGGTGCCGAGCTGAACCTGCAGGCAAGACTGCAATCGCCATGGATCCTCATCCCCTTCGCGGCTTTTTTCGTCGCTTTTGCCCTGGCCATGTTCGGCATGTTCGAGCTGCGCTTGCCACAGGCCGTCAACAGCCGCCTCGACCATCTGGCTGGCAGCGCCAAGGGCGGCTCGTTCATGGGCGCAGCCTTGCTTGGTGCGGTATCCAGCCTGTTGGTTTCGCCCTGCGTTTCTGCGCCTCTGGCGGGTGCACTGCTCTACATCAGCGCCAGCGGCGACGCCTTGGGCGGCGGACTGAAGCTGTTCGCTCTAGGGATGGGCATGGGCGCGCCACTTATCCTGTTCGCCACTGGCGGTGGGGCATTGCTGCCTAAGAGTGGCCCCTGGATGGTGACGGTACGCAACACTTTTGGGGTACTGCTGCTGGCAGTTGCCGTCTGGATGCTCGAACGCGTTCTTCCAGGCCCAGTGGCGCTGTTTCTGTGGGGAGCTCTGGCAGCAGGCACGGCGTTGTTTCTCGGCACGCTCGAACTGGTGCACAAGGCGCCACGGCAGAAACTCGCGCAACTGCTGGGGCTGATGCTCCTGATATACGGCCTGACCGCCTGGATCGGCGCGCTGCAGGGCGGCACGGACCCTTTGCGCCCGCTCCCTCGCCCTGTCTTGTCCGCTGCCAGCGGCACGCCGGCCGACAACGAAAGCTGGAATACCGTGACCACGCCGGCCGCGCTCGATGCCCAGCTTTCCGCTGCAAGGGCTGCAGGTCGACCGGCCCTGCTCGACTGGTACGCGGACTGGTGCATCAGCTGCAAGGTGATCGAGCGAGAAGTATTTGCCGACCCGCAGATCGCACCACGCCTGTCCGACTACCAGCTGATTCGCTTCGACATCACCGACAGCAACCCCGAGCAGCGAGCGCTGTTGGACCGATACAAGCTGTTCGGACCACCTGCCATTCTCTTCTTTGATCGCTCAGGCGCTGAAATGGCCGACGTACGGGTCGTCGGCGAAATCGACGCCGACCAGTTTTCCAAGCGACTGGATCGCGCCCAATCCTTTTTCTAGACGATTCATTGCGGCAATCTCCAGTCATAATGTCGGCATTTACGCCGATCACGACATGACTGGACAGTCAGCCCCCGCTTCGTGCATAGTTTTTCCCCTCACCGGTATCGGCCCGCACCGCAGCGCTTTCCCGGATAAAAACAAGGACTATTCATGGCGACCTTTCTGGTCTTGCACGGCCCGAACCTGAATCTGCTTGGCACCCGCGAACCTGGCGTATACGGCGCGGTGACGCTGGCTCAGATCAATGAGGATCTTGAACAGCGGGCACGGGATGCCGGCCATCACCTTCTGCACCTGCAGTCCAACGCCGAATACGAACTCATCGAGCGTATCCATGCTGCCCGGAGCGAAGGCGTGGACTTCATTCTGATCAATCCGGCCGCTTTTACCCACACCAGCGTTGCGCTACGTGACGCGCTGCTGGCCGTGAGCATCCCATTCATCGAAGTGCACTTGTCGAACGTGCACAAGCGTGAGCCTTTCCGCCATCACTCCTATTTTTCGGATGTCGCGGTAGGGGTGATCTGCGGCCTTGGCGCCAGCGGCTACCGCCTGGCATTGGAGGCCGCCCTGGAACAACTCGCTGCTTCCTGACAGGCCGTGCATCAAGATGCCCGGCCTCGAAGAAGCGAGCAGCAATGCCCTTTGAACTTACTTGGGAGTCACCGCTTCATGGATATTCGCAAAGTCAAAAAACTGATCGAACTGCTGGAAGAGTCCGGTATCGACGAGCTGGAAATTCACGAAGGTGAAGAATCCGTTCGCATCAGCCGCCACAGCAAGCAGGTGGCCATGCAGCAGCCCTACTACGCCCAGGCGCCAATGCCTGCACCTGCTTCGGCTCCAGCAGCCGCCGCTGCTCCTGCCGCTGATGCTGCTCCGGCCCAGCCGAAGCTCAACGGCACAGTGGTTCGCTCGCCGATGGTTGGCACCTTCTACCGCGCCTCCTCTCCAGAGGCTGCCTCGTTCGTCGATGTCGGCAAGACTGTCAAGAAGGGCGACATCCTCTGCATCGTCGAAGCCATGAAGATGATGAACCACATCGAGGCCGAAACCAGCGGCACCATCGAATCCATCCTGGTGGAGAATGGTCAGCCGGTCGAATACGACCAGCCGCTGTTCACCATCGTTTGAACCGCGGAGATTCAGCGATGTTGGAAAAAGTACTGATCGCCAACCGCGGTGAAATCGCCCTGCGGATTTTGCGAGCCTGCAAGGAAATGGGGATCAAGACGGTCGCGGTGCATTCCACTGCCGATCGGGAACTGATGCACCTGGCCTTGGCAGATGAGTCCGTCTGCATTGGTCCGGCCCTCGCCACAAACTCCTACCTGCATATCCCGTCGATCATTGCTGCGGCTGAAGTGACCGGAGCCACGGCCATTCACCCGGGCTATGGTTTTCTTGCCGAAAACGCCGACTTTGCCGAACAGGTGGAAAATTCCGGCTTTGCGTTCGTTGGTCCGAAAGCGGAAACCATCCGCCTCATGGGCGACAAGGTTTCAGCCAAGGACGCCATGATCAAGGCCGGCGTGCCAGTGGTACCAGGCTCCGATGGCCCATTGCCGGAAGACGAAGCCGAAGCCCTGCGCATCGCCCGTGAGGTGGGTTATCCGGTCATCATCAAGGCCGCCGGCGGCGGCGGTGGCCGTGGTATGCGTGTCGTTCATCGTGAAGAAGACCTGATCAAGTCGGCCAAATTGACCCGTACCGAGGCTGGCGCGGCGTTCGGCAATCCCATGGTTTATCTGGAGAAGTTTCTCGGCAACCCACGTCACGTCGAAGTCCAGGTGCTTTCCGATGGTCAGGGCAACGCCGTGCACCTGGGTGACCGCGACTGCTCGCTGCAACGCCGTCACCAGAAGGTCCTTGAAGAAGCCCCAGCGCCTTACATTGACGAGAAAGCGCGCACTGAAGTGCTCAAGCGCTGCACCGACGCCTGCGTCGAGATCGGCTACCGTGGTGCCGGCACCTTCGAGTTTCTTTACGAGGATGGCCGCTTCTACTTCATCGAGATGAACACACGCGTCCAGGTTGAGCATCCGGTGACCGAGATGGTTACGGGTGTCGACATCGTCAAGGAGATGCTGAGTATCGCCGCGGGCAACAAGCTTTCGATCAAGCAGGAAGACGTGGTGATCCGCGGCCACTCGCTGGAGTGCCGGATCAACGCGGAAGATCCATCGAACTTCCTGCCTAGCCCCGGCAAGGTGAAGCATTTTCATGCACCGGGAGGTTTTGGGGTCAGGGTCGATTCGCACCTGTACAGCGGCTATTCGGTCCCGCCGAACTACGATTCGCTTATCGGCAAGCTGATCACCTATGGCGCCACCCGTGAAGAAGCCATGGCGCGTATGCGAAATGCGCTAGACGAAATCGTTGTCGATGGCATCAAGACCAATATCCCGCTGCACCGGGATCTGGTTCGCGACGAGGGGTTCTGTAAAGGCGGGGTGAACATCCATTACCTGGAAAAGAAACTGGGTATGGATAAGCACTAAGCTGCAAGCTGCAAGCTGCAAGCTGCAAAAGTATGATGTTGGGGGATCGGCGCTAGCCGATCCCCTTTTTTTATCGATCGCTTCAAGCTTGCGTCTTGAAGCCGTTTGCGGAAGGAAACCCCATGCCCTGGTTACAACTTCGTCTCGCCATCTCTCCGGAACAGGCAGAGGGCCTGGAAGACGCACTGCTGAGCGTTGGAGCAGTGTCGGTCACCTTCATGGATGCGCAGGATCAGCCAATTTTCGAGCCTGACCTGGGCACCACGCCGCTATGGACGCACACTCATCTGCTGGCGCTGTTCGAAAGCGATGTAGATGAGAGCAACCTCCTCGCCCACCTGCAGCTACTGACCGGAGGCGAACTGCCCCAGTACCAGCTCGAGCACATCGAAGATCAGGACTGGGAGCGAAGCTGGATGGATAACTTCCAGCCCATGCGCTTCGGTCGACGGCTATGGATCGTGCCCAGCTGGCATGCAGCTCCTCAACCCGACGCGGTAAACCTCCTGCTCGATCCGGGGCTTGCCTTCGGCACGGGAACGCACCCCACCACCGCGCTCTGCCTGGAGTGGCTGGATGCGCAGACGCTAACGGGCCTGCAGGTACTGGATTTTGGGTGCGGCTCGGGCATTCTCGCCATCGCCGCCTTGCTTCTCGGCGCCGAACGGGCGATCGGCACGGATATCGACATCCAGGCGGTCGAAGCATCGCGTGACAATGCGGGACGCAACGGGATAGAGCCAGAGCGCTTCCTGCTGTATCTGCCGGAGCAGTTGCCGGCAGGCCAGGCAGATGTCGTGGTTGCCAACATTCTCGCCGGCCCGCTCGTTACGCTGGCACCCCAAATCATCGAGCGGGTCAAGCCGGGCGGTCGGCTGGCCCTCTCGGGGATTCTGGCCGAGCAGGCTGACGAAGTACGCGCGGCCTATTCCGGGCAGTTCCACCTCGACACGACTGCAGAGAAGGATGGCTGGGTGCGCATCACCGGTACCCGTCACGCCTGACCCCACTCCTCAGCATGCATCTGTCGAGCCTGAGCGTTGGCACTGCCGCAGGCTAGCGGGGATGCGCTAGACTAGCCGGCATTTCCGCCGGACCAGCGCATGACCACTTTCGTCACCCAGTGCCCGCATTGCCGAACCCGCTTTCGCCTCAGCCGCACCCAGCTCACCGCTGCCCGCGGCGCAGTGCGATGCGGTGCCTGCCTTGAAATCTTCAACGCTGCCCGGGACCTGGAAAACGACGACGTATCGCTGGTAAAGGACGTGGGTGTTCGAAGCGCCATTCCTGGCGCTGCGAGCCCTCAACCGCCGTCACCGACGACACCTACTCCTACAGACGAGGCCCGTTGGCTTCACGACGATCTGGACCTTGATGAGCTGGATCTCGATGCAGAGCTGGCAAAGCTGGAGCGGGAGGAGCACGAGCTGGCTCGCGAGCTGCTCCAGCTGGACGCACAGCGAACCAAGGATGACGAGGCATGGGCCGAGCGCCTGATCAGCGCCGAGGATGACCGGCTGCCATCTACGGCAGTCGGCGCTGATTCGACCTCGGCAGCAGAGACCGAGCAAAGCCTCCAGTTGACGCATCTCACCCCTGTGACGACGGCCAACCCCGCTCCGCCAACCCCCTTGAAAGGCACCCACCGAGTTCTGAGCGAACCTGTCACGACGCAGCCCCCACCACGCGCTGAGCCGGCCCTTGGCGCGGGCCCGCCAGATGAGGACGACGAAACCGATGATGCCGTCAGGATCACCGCAACTGGCGAGACCCTCGACTCGCAACCAAGCTCCCGCAATCGGGAAGAGCCGCTGTTCGAACTTGACGAAGAACCCTTGCAGCTGGACTGGGAGGCCCGCCGCAGGCCATGGGGGCGCTGGCTCGGCTGGGGCCTGTTGAATCTGATCGCGCTCCTGGTGCTGGCCGCTCAGTACGTGACCTACAACTTCGACGAGCTCTCGCGCCAGGACGAATACCGTCCCTGGCTCGAAAAAGTCTGTTCATCGCTGGGCTGCGAGTTGCCAGCCAAGGTCGACATCGCCCAGATCAAGAGCAGCAATCTGGTGGTGCGCAGCCACCCGGAGTTCACCGGTGCGCTGGTAGTCGACGCGATCATCTACAACCGTGCCCCGTTCGCACAGCCGTTTCCGCTGCTGGAGGTACGCTTCGCCGACATCAACGGCCAGACACTGGCCAGCCGCAGCTTCAAACCAGGTGAATACCTATCCGGCGAACTCGCCGGGCAACGGGAGATGCCGTCACAGGTCCCCATCCACATTGCGCTGGACATCCTCGATCCCGGTACCAAGGCGGTTAATTACAGCCTGAGTTTCCGCTCTCCCGATTAGGGTTCAGCTTGCCGTAGCACCGCTCCTGGCATCGCGAAACCTGCCACCGCCGGTCGCATTGACGTGCCAATCCGGCTGCCGGTTATAAGCTTGAGGCTGTTCAGATTTTGTTCAGAACAGCCTTTAACCGGTCATGCGTAGCGGGTATTATGCACACCCTTTTTTGCTGTCCCGATCGACCTAACAAGCAGGCTCCAAGCAGGGAATCTCCATGTCAGCGGTACGTATCGGCCCCTACACTCTTCCCAATCGATTGATCCTCGCCCCCATGGCTGGCGTGACCGATCAGCCGTTCCGTCAGTTATGCCGGCGGCTGGGTGCCGGGATGGTGGTTTCGGAAATGGTGACCAGCGACGTGCGCCTCTGGAATAGCCGAAAGTCGCGGCTGCGCCTGCTGCACGACGGCGACCCGGAACCCCGCTCGGTGCAGATAGCGGGTGGCGATCCGCAAATGCTTGCCGAGGCAGCCATGCGCAACGTGGAGCTAGGCGCACAGATCATCGACATCAACATGGGTTGCCCGGCCAAGAAGGTTTGCAACAAGGCGGCCGGTTCGGCGCTGATGAAAGATGAAAGCCTGGTAGCCGAGATCCTCGAAGCGGTCGTAGGAGCGGTTGACGTTCCGGTAACGCTGAAGATCCGCACGGGCTGGGACAGACACAACAGAAACGGGCTGAAGGTGGCAAAGATCGCCGAGCAGTCCGGTATCGCAGCACTGGCCGTACATGGCCGAACGCGAGCGGACCTGTACACGGGAGAAGCCGAGTACGAAACCATCGCTGCGATCAAACAGGCGGTATCGATACCGGTTTTTGCCAACGGAGACATAGACACACCACAGAAAGCCAGACAGGTACTGAACGCCACCGGCGCCGACGCGCTGCTTATCGGCCGCGCCGCTCAAGGCAAGCCTTGGATCTTTCGCGAGATCAATCACTACCTGGCAACGGGCGAGCTGCTGGCGCCACCCACGCTGACGGAAGTCGAAAGCATCCTATTGCAACATCTGGAGGCGTTGCACGCCTTCTACGGGGATGTCATGGGCGTGCGTATCGCCCGTAAGCACGTCAGCTGGTATCTGGCGACACAACCCGGTGCGCGGGAATACCGTGCCCGGTTCAATGGTTTGGAAGACAGGGATGCGCAATGCGCCAGCGTGCGGGCATTTTTTGCCGAGCGCCGAACAGGCCCTGACTCGGGGGATGGAAAAGGGGTGGCTGCATGACGCTGTTGAACGAAACACTGTTAACTGGAACAACATCCGTGAGCGACAACGTAAACCTCAAGCAACACCTGAATACGCCGAGCGAAGCAGGCCAGACCTTGCGCGGGAGCGTGGAAAAGGCGTTGCATAACTATTTCGCCCACCTGGAAGGCGCGGATGTCACGGACGTCTACAACCTCGTGCTTTCCGAAGTAGAAGCGCCGCTGCTCGAAACCGTGATGAATTACGTCAAGGGCAACCAGACCAAGGCCTCGGAACTGTTGGGCCTGAACCGCGGCACCCTGCGCAAGAAACTCAAGCAGTACGACCTGCTGTAAGCCGGAAGTTTTTGCAGCCTCGACATACAGCCAGATCGCTAGCTTTTAGCTTTTAAGCTTCTAGCTTCTAGCTTCTAGCTTCTAGCTTCTAGCAAGCTGACCCGAATTGCCCAATCGACTGGAATAACAATGACCGACCAAAGCACTCGCCTTCCCGTCCGCCGCGCGCTGATCAGCGTGTCCGACAAGACCGGCGTCGTTGATTTTGCCCGCGCCCTCGCCGCCCTCGGCGTCGAAATCCTGTCCACCGGCGGCACCTTCAAGCTGCTGCAAGACAACGGCATCGCTGCGGTGGAAGTCGCCGATTACACGGGCTTCCCGGAAATGATGGATGGTCGGGTCAAGACGCTGCATCCGAAGATCCATGGCGGCATTCTTGGCCGCCGTGACCTGGATGGCGAGGTCATGGCTGAGCACGGCATCAACCCCATCGATCTGGTTGCCGTCAATCTCTACCCCTTCGCAGCCACCGTGGCCAAGCCCGGCTGCACGCTGCCCGATGCCATCGAGAACATCGACATCGGTGGACCTACAATGGTCCGCAGCGCAGCGAAGAACCACAAGGACGTCGCCATCGTGGTCAATGCCGACGATTATGACGACGTCATTGAAAATCTCGGAAATGGTGGGCTGACCTATGCCCAGCGCTTCGACCTGGCGCTCAAGGCCTTCGAGCACACTGCTTCCTATGACGGCATGATTGCCAACTACCTTGGAACGGTTGACCAGCGCAGCGAGACACTTTCCACAGAAGGTCGCAGCCTGCTGCCACGCACCTTCACCACCCAGTTCGTCAAGGCGCAGGACATGCGCTATGGGGAAAACCCGCACCAGATTGCAGCCTTCTATGTTGAAACCGCCGACGAAGCCTGTATCGCCACGGCTCGTCAGCTGCAAGGCAAGGAACTCTCGTTCAACAACGTCGCCGACACGGACGCCGCGCTGGAATGCGTGAAAAGCTTCGTCAAGCCAGCCTGTGTCATCGTCAAGCATGCCAATCCTTGTGGCGTTGCGGTGGTTCCGGAAGCCGATGGTGGCATTCGTCAGGCCTACGAACTGGCCTACGCCACCGACAGCGAATCAGCCTTTGGCGGCATCATCGCCTTCAACCGTGAACTGGACGGCGAAACCGCGAAAGCCATCGTCGAGCGTCAGTTCGTCGAGGTGATCATTGCGCCGAGCATTTCCGCCGCAGCCCGTGACATCGTGGCAAGCAAAGCAAACGTGCGGCTACTCGAATGCGGACAGTGGCCAGCAGAACGGGCACCCGGCTGGGACTTCAAGCGAGTCAATGGCGGTTTGCTGGTACAGAGCCGTGACATTGCGATGATCAGCGAAGCCGACCTAAAGGTAGTGACTCGCCGCGCACCCTCCGAACAGGAAATCCATGATCTGATCTTCGCCTGGAAAGTGGCCAAGTTCGTCAAGTCCAACGCCATCGTCTACGCCAGGAACCGCCAGACCGTGGGCGTCGGTGCCGGCCAGATGAGCCGGGTCAACTCTGCCCGCATCGCTGCAATCAAGGCCGAGCACGCCGGGCTGCCGGTAGCTGGAGCGGTCATGGCCAGCGACGCTTTCTTCCCGTTCCGCGACGGCATCGATAACGCAGCCAAGGCGGGTATCACCGCAGTAATCCAGCCTGGCGGCTCCATGCGCGACGCCGAAGTCATCGCGGCTGCAGACGAGGCGGGAATCGCCATGGTATTTACCGGCATGCGCCATTTCAGACACTAACAGCGAGCCGCAGGCCACAAGCTGTAAGCCACAAGCGAGAAGCGTATATGCCTTTACTTGCAGCTTGCAGCTTGCCGCTTGCAGCTCTCTGCGCAGGAGAGACCCATGAATATCTTGATCATCGGCAGCGGCGGCCGCGAGCACGCGCTGGCCTGGAAGGTCGCGCAGGACCCACGTGTCGATAAGGTTTTCGTTGCCCCAGGTAATGCCGGCACCGCAACCGAGACAAAATGCGAAAACGTGGCAATCGACGTCCTGGCCATCGAGCAACTGGCAGACTTCGCCGAGAAGAATGTTCAGCTGACCATCGTGGGTCCTGAAGCCCCACTGGTCAAAGGCGTGGTCGACCTGTTTCGTAGCCGCGGCCTCGATTGCTTTGGCCCGACCGCTGCCGCTGCGCAACTGGAAGGTTCAAAGGCCTTCACCAAGGATTTCCTGGCTCGCCATCAGATCCCCACCGCCGACTACCAGAATTTCACCGAGATCGAGCCGGCGCTGGCCTACCTGCGGGACAAAGGCGCGCCGATTGTAATCAAGGCCGACGGCCTGGCGGCCGGCAAGGGCGTGATCGTCGCCATGACGCTGGCAGAAGCCGAGGAAGCGGTACGCGACATGCTTTCCGGCAATGTCTTCGGCAGTGCTGGCTCGCGGGTCGTCATCGAGGAGTTTCTCGACGGCGAAGAGGCGAGTTTCATCGTGATGGTCGACGGCGCGAACGTGCTGCCAATGGCCACCAGCCAGGACCACAAACGCGTGGGCGATGGAGACAGCGGACCGAACACTGGCGGCATGGGGGCCTACTCACCGGCGCCGGTCGTAACCGCAGATGTGCATCAGCGGGTCATGGACGAAGTCATCTGGCCCACCGTCAAGGGCATGGCCGCCGAAGGCAATGTGTACACAGGCTTCCTCTACGCAGGCCTGATGATCGACCGCAGCGGCGCACCCAAGGTGATCGAGTTCAACTGTCGCTTTGGCGACCCGGAAACGCAGCCAATCATGCTGCGGCTGCAGTCCAGCCTTGTGCTGCTCGTCGAGGCAGCGTTGGCCAAGGCGCTGGACAAGATCGAGGCGCAGTGGGATCCGCGGCCAAGCCTGGGTGTGGTGTTGGCGGCTGGCGGCTATCCCGGCGACTATGCCAAGGGGACCCCGATACACGGACTGGACGAGGCTGGCAAGCTGGACGGCAAGGTTTTCCATGCCGGAACGGGCCTGAAGGATGGCCAGATCGTGACTACAGGTGGTCGCGTATTGTGCGCCACGGCCATGGGCGAAACGGTAGCCGATGCCCAGCAGAATGCTTATGCCCTGGCCGCGCGCGTGGAGTGGGACGGGCATTTCTATCGTCACGACATTGGATACCGCGCCATTGCACGCGAACAAGGCGAGAGCTGACGTCCCTGGACGTGATGCGCGCTGCTGCCTATCCGCTCGTGGTTGCGTGCATTACAGCATCTTGTTCTCATGCCTATAATCCGCCGTCAATGAGCTGAAGGGACTTCAATCGTGCGTCGACTCTGGGTCGCCATCGCTTTAACCTTCAGTCTCATGCTGGCTGCGCTGAGCGCTTCTTTGCCCAGCGTGGCAGCACCGGTCGAGCCCTCTGCCCCATCACCAGCAACCGACACCCAGGCTTCGCCGCAGAACTGGCGCCTGCTGATCGATCAATCAGGCCAACTCACACTCGAGGAGATACTCGGTCAACGCGGCCTGTTCCAGCGTATCGAAAAACTGTCCTACGCAGCGCCAGCCAGCGAAAATGCCGTCTGGCTACAGGTAAGCCTGCCACCCTTCGCCCACCCCAACTGGCTCTGGGTCTTCGCACCCCGTGTGCAATATCTCGATTTCTACCTCCTGCGCGACGGCGAGCTGGAGCGGCATGTTGAAACAGGCGAGCTGAAGCCGCTTGAATCGCGCCCTCTGCCGGCCCGTGCGTATCTGTTTTCGTTGCCAAATGACGGGGCACCTCGCGAGGCTTATATACGTCTGCAGTCGTCGCATCCGATCACCGCCTGGTTCTATACGGTCGACGAGCGAGGCCTCGTGGAACAGGCCCGCCCGGCTTATCTATTCGGTGCATTGTTCGGCGCCTTGTCCCTGTTGCTGATCTACAACCTGCTGCGTTTCGCCTACACGCTCAGCTATAGCCATATCTGGCTGGCGCTGCTGCACGGCGCACTACTGACCTGCGCCGTAGCCAATCTGGGCCTGCTCGCTGTGTGGGTACCTCGGTTGCTTTACAGCCAGCCACTGGTTGCGGACATGGCTGCCCTGCTCGCCTGCATTTCGCTGCTGGTGTTCACCCTGGGCTTTTTCCAGCATCGGCGCAGGCGCTGGGTCAGCTGGATGCTGTCGACCCAGGTGGCCCTTGTCGTGGCACTGGCGGCGGTCATCATGTTCACAGGCCAGCTTTGGTACAGCTGGCTTATCTATGTCATGGTCCTGGCGGCCGCCGCCAGCGTGACGCTAGTTGCCTTTCACCATTGGCGACTCCAATACGATCCAGCTCGGCTGCTGGTCGCCGGCATGCTCATCTTCGACGCAGGTTTCATATCTGTTCTGCCGGTTCTGCTGGGTTTGAGCGAACTTGATCCCAACTGGCTCACCGGTGTGGTGTTCAGCATGGCGACCTGTTCGGGGCTGATTCTTAGTTTCGCTCTGCTTGAGCGGCAACGGCAGATCCAGGCTGACAATCGTAATCAGCACACTGCCGAGGCGGTCACCAGCGCAGAACTGCGCACCAAGGCAGACTTCCTGGCCAAGATCAGCCACGAAATTCGTACACCCATGAACGGCGTACTGGGCATGAGTGAGCTGTTGCTCAGCACTTCGCTGTCCGCGAAGCAGCGCGACTATGTCCAGACGATCCACAGCTCGGGCAACGAGTTGCTCAACCTCATCAACGAGATCCTGGATATTTCCAAGCTGGAATCGGGACAGATCGAACTGGATGACGTTCAGTTCGACCTCAACGCACTGATCGAGGACTGCCTGGGTATCTTCCGTGCCAAGGCGGAACAACAAAAGGTCGAACTCATCAGCTTCATCCAGCCGCAGATGCCGCATGTAGTCGCCGGGGACCCGACACGCCTGCGCCAGGCCTTGCTCAACCTGTTGGATAACGCATTCAAGCAAACCGACGAAGGCGAAGTGCTGGTGATTGCCGCCATCGATGACAGCAATGAGCAACCGCGCCTGCGCATAACGGTCCAGGACAGCGGCCGCCCGCTGGAAGCGCAGGAACGCGACGCGCTGCTCAATGCCGCCCTGGACAGTCGCGACTTCCTCGCCGCGACCCGTCATGGCGGTCGACTAGGCCTGATCATTGCCCGCCAGCTTGTTCATCTGATGGGGGGTGAGTTCGGCATACAAACCAGCGGTCTGGCCGGAAATACCCTTTGGATCAGCCTTCCGCTCGGCGCCGATGTCCTCGAGCAGCCGCACGGCGATCTGGACCTGTCGTTGAAAGGCACCCGTTTGCTCGTTGTGGACGACAACGACACCTGCCGCAAGGTACTCAGTCAGCAATGCAGCAGCTGGGGCATGGAAGTCAGTGCCGTCGCATCCGGCAAGGAGGCTCTGGCGCTGCTGCGCACCAAGGCCCATCTGAACGAGTATTTCGACGTAGTTCTGCTCGATCAGGACATGCCCGGCATGACGGGCATGCAACTGGCCAGCAAGATCAAGGAAGATTTCAGCCTCAACCATGACATTATCCTGGTGATGCTGACAGGCATGAGCAGCGCACCCAGCAAGATCATCGCACGCAACGCCGGCATCAAGCGCATCCTGGCCAAGCCTGTTGCCGGTTATACCCTGAAGACGACACTGGCCGACGAACTGGCCCGACGCAACACAGCCCCGACGTTGCGTCCCACCACCACCCAGTCGAGCACGCCCTTGTCAGTACCGGATGACTTCCGGATTCTGGTTGCCGAAGACAACAGCATTTCCACCAAGGTCATCCGCGGCATGCTGAACAAGCTGAACCTCAAGCCGGACACGGCCAGCAATGGCGAAGAGGCTCTGGCCGCCATCAAGGCGCAGCCCTACGACCTGGTGCTGATGGATTGCGAGATGCCGGTGATGGATGGTTTCCAGGCCACCGCACAGTTGCGCAGCTGGGAAATTGCCGAGAACCGGCCGAGAACGCCTGTGGTGGCGCTGACCGCGCACATTCTCAGCGAACATCGCGAGCGCGCCAGGGAGGCAGGCATGGACGGACATATGTCCAAGCCGGTCGAAATGTCCCAGCTTCGCGAGCTGATCGAGCACTGGGTCGAGGTTCGGGCCGCCAAGACCGAGCCCGACCCGCAACCCTGAGTGCTCTACGCCCTCCTCTCGCGAACGTCGGCGATAATAAACAGGCTTTCCGGCTGCGCAGGCATCCGTGAGGGAGCCATCTGTAGTTCCTGAGCCGGCACCGCATAGTCCATATGGCGTGTCAGCATGCGCAGGGCAGCCATCAGCAAAGCGATGGCCAGGGGTTCCCCTGGACAACGGTGTCCGGTCGCAGCATCGCCCCCTCCCTGGGTAATGAAATTGAACGCCCCTTTATTCCACTCGTGAAAGCGCTCGGGGCGAAACTCTTCCGGATTCTCCCAGAGCCGTTCGTCACGGTTGGTGCCATAAAGATCCAGCAGGACCCGGGTTCCCTTGGGAAACAGGTAGCCACGCCACTCGAAATCCTCACGCACCCTCGCCGCGGTAAAGGGAAAGAAGGCATGGAGCCGCCGCACCTCCTGCGCGAAGGGTTCGAGCATGTCGTCATCCTGCTGCAGCCGTGCGCGCCACTGAGGATGGGCAAGCAATTCCAATGCGGCGTAGATGACGAAGCGCGCTACCGCAACCGTGGGCCGCAGCAGGTTGAGCATTTCTACCGCCGCGGTTTTCTCATCCAGTGGCTGTCCGTCCGCATCACGATGCCGTGCGACCACGGCCAACGCCCGAGACTCGCCAAGCGCAACACTGCCGTTGCGAACCTCCGAAATCAGCGTGACGAGCCAGCTTTCGGTCTCCCGACGCGCCTTGCGTGCCTTCCAGTGCCGCGCACCAATGCCACCGGCCCCGTCGATCAAAGCGGCCAACTGGTCACGTCGCACGGGCAACTCGTCTGCAGTTACCGGTACACCGGCCCACTGACATACTGAGCGTGCAAGTATCGCCTGTACTTCGGGCAGCAAGGTTATTCGCTCGCGGCCGGCCCAACCCGGGATCGCCTCCTGCCAGTTGCGCTCGGTCAGTTTTACCAAATCATGCACGGCACCATCTGTCAGCAATGACATGAACATTCGTTTGCGTTGCTTATGGGGCTCATCATCTAGCCCTTGCACCCCGCCCCGACCAAAGAGGGTCTTTTGCAACATGCGTGGGGCGGCGTGCCGACGCTGGAACAGCCGCTCGTCATAGAACAGCTTTGCGGCGTCCTCGCCGGTCATGCAAATGGTGTCCTGCATCAGGAGGCGGACCTGAAATACATCGGTACCAAGTGCGCGACAACGGCTCGAAATGAAGGGGTATCCTTCCCGCAGCAATGCCAGGGAGCTGTCCACATCGGGAATGCGTGGAATATCGGCCATAAATCACACCTTTTCTGGAGACTGTTGTGGTGGACCACCCACGGCGCTGCGGGTGCCGCGTTTGCCGTGGCCGCAGGCAGCAAACTGAACAAATCGCGCCGCTAGCTGCCGATAACAGACCGGCTGAATGAATTCGCGACGCGCCACGCCTGTTATGCCAGCCTCGCCTGAGCCCTGCGCAGCGTCGCCAAGGAGCCCCACGCAATGATGAAGAGGAGCGATGTCGCCTGGACGCTGATCGGCATCACGGCAGTTCTGCTTTCCGGTTACCTGCTTTTCCAGGAGATACGCAATCTCTCACTCGCTGAACTCACCGACAGCCTTGACGCCATCAGCGAGCGCAACTGGCTGCTGGCAGCAGGAGCGACGCTTGGTGCCTATGTCGCGCTGGCCTGGTACGACCGTATCGCCGTAGCGCATCTTGGCAAGAGCATCTCCTGGTGGTTCATCACGCTCTGCTCGTTTACCACCTACGCGCTAGCGCACAATATCGGCGCCTCGGTGTTTTCCGGCGCCGTGGTGCGCTATCGCGCCTATCGCAGCAAAGGACTGACTCCGCAGGAAATCGGCGTGCTCATCGTCTTCTGCTCTTTTACTTTTCTGCTGGGTACGCTCCTGGCTGGCGGCAGCGTTCTCTTGCTGCGGCCTGAACTGCTGGGAAGACTGGTCGATGCCGAGCCCTGGGTTTCCCAGGCGATCGGCTCTGCGCTGCTGTGCCTGGTGGGCCTTTACCTGATCGGCGCATGGCGACAATTCCCACCGCTGCATCTTGGCAAGTGGCGTATCGAGTATCCCCGCCTGCCAGTTGTAGGCCGACAGCTGGTAGCGGCGCCCCTGGAGCTTGCCTGCGCTGCGGCCATCATCTACTTCACACTGCCCACCGCCGATAATCCCGGTTACCTGATCGTGTTAGGTGTGTTTCTGGCATCGTTCTCCCTCGCTCTGCTATCCCACGCTCCCGGCGGGCTAGGTGTGTTGGAAGTGACATTTCTCGCCGCCCTGCCCGGCATGAAGACGGCCGACGTGCTGGCAGCTCTGATTGTCTTCAGGGCCTTCTACCTCCTGCTGCCGTTCGCCCTGGCGATTCTGGTGGTAGCGGTATTCGAGGCCGGCCAATGGTCTACCAGGAAAAAACGCGGACAGACGCCTGGCCAGTGATGCCCTTTCGCAAAGACACCATTGGCCTATGGCCAAGCGAACGCCCACGGGCGATCATGCCTGTCCGCTAAAGACGAACTGAAAGTCCATGACCGACGACACCCGCAGCAACCAACCGGGCACTACGCCAACGGCCGAGCACAAGCCCAGACCGCTGATGGATCTGGCAATCAGCATCGTGATTCCTTCGCTGATCCTGATGAAGCTCAGCAGCGAAGACCGTCTCGGTCCAGACGGAGCGCTGCTGCTGGCGCTGGCATTCCCGCTCGGCTGGGGCCTGTTCGAATTGGCCAGATACCGGAAGATCAACTGGATCGCGCTGCTCGGGCTGTTGAGCGTGCTGCTGACTGGCGGGATCGGCCTCCTCAAGCTCGACCCCCAATGGCTGGCGGTCAAGGAAGCGGCAATCCCGGGCGTCATCGGAATTGTCGTCCTGGCCTCGACGCGTACGCGCTTTCCTCTGATCCGCACGCTGCTTTACAACCCCAGGGTTCTGAACGTCACCAAGGTTCACCAGCAACTGGAACTGAGGGGGCATGTCGACTATTTCGAAACGCGCCTGTTACGCGCCACCTATTTTCTCAGCGGGACCTTTTTCTTCTCGTCGTTCATGAACTACGCCCTGGCCAAATGGATTGTCCACAGCCCGGCCGGCAGCGAGGCGTTCAATGACGAGTTGGGACGCATGACGCTGCTCAGCTATCCCATGATTGCCATACCCAGCATGCTGATGATGATGGCAATCTTTTACTACCTCTGGCGGACGATACACGGCCTGACCGGGCTCCGGCTGGAAGACATCATCGCCAACAACGCCCACCCCGATCACCAGGGCAAAAACGACTGAGCGTGCCGGTAGGGTTACGCTGACATCGAGAGCATCCATAACGGCAAACTGACCGCAGCCAGCACCGTGGAAAGAAACACCACGGAGCTCACCACGCGGGTATCTTCGGGGTTGTTTACGAACGCCAATACGTTGACCCCACTAGGACAGGCGGCGAGCAGTACCAGCACGCTACGGGCCTCCGCGCTTAACCCTGGCAGCCATCGGCTGAAATACCAGACCAGCAGGGGAAACAGCCCGAGCTTGACCAGCGTGAGTCCCAACGCCGTTACGCTGGGGCGCAGCCGATAGCGTGAAAGACTTATACCCAGCACCATCAGCGCACAGGGAAGCGCCGCCTGTGCCAACCAGTCGGCGATACGCCAAATCGCTGATGGCAATTGCAAGCCGGACAGGTTGAGCAGCGCGCCAAGCATCAGGCCGACAATGAGCGGGTTGGCCAGATTCTTCGCTAATGCCCTGCCGCTGACCTGCTGACCGGAACCGAAAGCTGCATAGAAGCTTTGCAGGGAAAACAGGATCAGGCTGTGGAATACCAGCACGGAAAACACATATACCAGGCTGGCCGGTCCGAGCAGCGTGGTGACCAGCGGAATCCCAACCAGGACGTTGTTGGAATAGGCTGCGGTCAGTCCCAACGGGGACGCTCGGCCAAGAAAACGGTGCGCGACCACCCCGACCCCGGTGAAGACGGCCACTACCGGAACAAAATAGGCCAGCAGCAACATTGGCGACATGCCCTCACTCAACTCTGCCCGCGCAATGCCGGTAAACAGAACTGCAGGCATGAACAGTTTGAAGGTCACGTTGGCGAGACCAGTAGCCGCCTCGCCGGCTAGCCACTGCCGCCAGCCCAGCAGGTAGCCAAGCATGATCAGGCCAAATATAGGCAATATCGCCTGAAAAACTACCACTCGCCTTTCTCCACGACTACGGCAGCTGAATGCCGCCCTGCGGACCCAAGGTTACCTGACCGTCGGGTGCGAATCACGGTGCGCTTGAGTTGCCGTCAACAGTCGATGGCAAGCTCTTCGATTCGCTGAAGCCCCTGCGATCAGGCCTGGGAATGATGGGTGGCTTCCAGCTGGCGAGCCTCGGCTTCGGCCAGGGCATCAAGCACAACCGAAAGCTCATCGCGCCAGTCTCGTGTTGGAATGCCAAAGGTGGCTTCGAACTTCGAACAATCCAGAACCGACCATGCAGGCCGGCGCGCTGGCGTAGGGTATTTCGCGGTAGTGATCGAAGAAACCCGGGGCTGCTTGGCCAGCAAGCCCTTGGCGACTCCCTGGCGGAAGATTTCCACCGCAAAGTCGTGCCAGGTACAAGGCGAACGGCCGGTGTAGTGGTAGAGCCCCCAAGCGAGGCTACCGTCCTGCTCATAGCGTCGTGCCAACTCCAGCAGTACGTCAGCGATACTGCCTGCCTGGGTCGGGCAGCCATACTGGTCGGCGACCACTGACAGCGCATCACGCTGACGCCCCAGTCGCAGCATGGTCTTGACGAAGTTATGCCCATGCACGCCATACACCCTGCTAGTGCGCAGGATCAGGTGTCGATCCAGGCAGGTCTGGATGGCTTGCTCTCCAGCCAGCTTGCTCGCACCGTAGACACCGCCTGGTGCGACCGGATCAGACTCCTTGTAGGGCGTACGCGCGTCACCGGAAAAGACATAGTCGGTCGAAATATGAAGCAGTGCGATGCCGGCCTGCCGTGCCGCCTCGGCCAGGCGCTCCGCTCCGCTGTGATTCACCGCATAGGCTTTCTCTGTGTGAGTCTCGGCATTATCGACGTGGGTATAGGCGGCGGCATTGATAATCAAACCTGGCTTGAACTGACGGATAGCGTCCGCAACCTGTTCAGCGTGAGTAATGTCCAGGTGCGCGCGAGTCAAGCCAAACGCCTCAAGGCCATATGCCTGGGCGCGGTCTACCAATTCACGGCCAACCTGGCCGTTGGCACCGCATACAAGGATCCGCATCTGGTAGCGCCTCACAAATAGCCCGCCGGACAGCGCGGGTATGGTTTTTACAACAGGTTCGCTGCACGTCTGTGCCCTGCAGAAGCCCGTCAGCGCGGCACGTGCTTCGTTCAGGCCGAAATAAACGGCTTTTGTTCCCGTAAATCCAGAGAGCCGTAGAATTTTTCGAATTCACAGGACGGGATGGTTGCTGCCTGAAACCAGCGATCTTGACGTATTCGTCACCTGGGTTCAGGAATGCCGCGCCATCCTACCATGGTGAAACTCGCGACCCGCCATGGACTCAAACATGACAAGCCCCAGCTGGTTAAAGCCACCTTTCTGAACCTGGAGAAACGTCATGCCTAGAGGTGACAAGTCCAAGTACACAGAGAAACAGCAACGCAAAGCCGAACATATCGAAGAAAGCTACGAACAGCGCGGCGTTTCCGAAAAAGAGGCTGAGGCGCGAGCATGGGCGACCGTCAACAAGCAGTCCGGAGGCGGCGAGCGCAAGGGTGGCTCCGGACAGGGAAAAAGCGAGACCGCCAAGCGTGCCGACCGCAAGGACTCTGCGCATCGGGCAGCCAAGTCACGAGATGGCGAGTCTCCAAACAAGGGATCAGCAGCTCGCAACGATCGCTCCGGCAGTACCTCACTCACCGACCTGACCCGTGACGAATTGATGCAAAAGGCTCGGGAACGTGACGTTCACGGCCGATCGAAGATGCGCAAGGACGAGCTGATCAAGGCACTAAGCTGAGGAGATCAATCATGCAGGAACCTGACCCGCGCGATGACGGGACACCCGCTCCGGTACCTGTTCCGGAGCGCGACGAGCCGGGCGAGCCGGTGCCCATCGAAGAACCGACGCCACCCAGGCAGCCAGACCAGGCTCTCCGATAAAACTTTCCTCACACAGGCCTATCTCAATAAACGGCCTGCCCCAAACCCGCTGGGCAGCAGTCAGCATGTGGTCACAGAACGCCACAACGCATGTGCATCAAGGAGACCGTGATGAGTTTCGTACAACTAAGCGACAAACAGACCCTGCGCGAGCGCGCACGCCAACATGTCGAAAATGGCGCAGTGACCGAAAGCTATTCGGCCGACCGCGACACCGTGATCAGGCTTCTCAACGAAGCATTGGCAACCGAGCTGGTCTGCTATCTGCGTTACAAGCGCCACTACTATATGGCCACTGGCCTCAAATCGAGCGTTGCAGCCGATGAGTTTCTAGAGCATGCCAATGAAGAGCAGGAACATGCAGATCGGCTGGCGGAGCGCATCGTCCAGCTTGGCGGCGAGCCCGACTTCAATCCGGACAGCTTGACCGAGCGAGCCCATGCGCAGTACGCCGAGGGCAACGGCCTGCGTGACATGGTCTTTGAAAACCTCGTTGCTGAGCGCATCGCCATAGACAGCTACCGCGAAATTGTCCAATACATCGGTGACAAGGACCCCACCACCCGCCGCATCTTTGAAGACATCCTTGCTCAGGAAGAAGAGCACGCCGATGACATGGCTGGCCTGCTCGACGGTATGAATTGACCCCAACGCAGCAATCGCAGGTCGGCTGTACTGTCGCCGCCGGACCCTTGGATAATAAAAAAGGCCACCTGAAAGGTGGCCTAAAAAGGAAGGAGGTACTACTCAGCCGGCAGCTGCCGGACGCATGTAGGAGATCGGTGCGGTCTGAGACTCCTCGAACGTCACCATTTCCCACGCGTCCTTCTGGTCCATCAGAGTGCGCAGCAAACGGTTGTTCAAGGCATGTCCGGATTTGAAGCCGCGGAATTCGCCGATCAGGCTGGTGCCCAGAAGATAGAGATCACCGATAGCATCGAGAATCTTGTGCTTCACGAATTCGTCCTCGTAACGCAGGCCGTCTTCGTTCAGCACATGGTCCTCATCCACCACGATTGCGTTGTCGACGCTGCCTCCCAGGGCCAGGTTGTGCGAGCGTAGGAACTCAATGTCGCGCATGAACCCGAAGGTCCGGGCTCGGCTGACTTCCTTGACAAAGGAAGTGCTTGAGAAATCCACGCTGGCAGTCTGGGTTCGGCCGCGGAAAACAGGGTGATCGAAATCGATTTCGAAGCTTACCTTGAAGCCTTCGAACGGCAGGAACGTGGCGCGCTTGTCGCCGTCCTCCACCGACACTTCACGGGTGATGCGAATGAATTTCTTCGGGGCGTCCTGCTCCTGCAGGCCGGCCGATTGAATCAGGAACACGAAGGGGCCAGCGCTGCCATCCATGATGGGCACTTCCGATGCGGAAAGCTCGACGTAAGCGTTGTCGATCCCGAGCCCGGCCATCGCCGAGAGCAGGTGCTCCACCGTATCGACCTTGACGTCACCACTGACCAGCGTCGTTGACATAGTGGTTTCGCCAACGTTCTCGGCCCGTGCGGCAATCTGCACGGGCGGATTGAGATCGGTGCGACAGAACACGATTCCGGTGTCCACGGGTGCGGGCTTCAGAGTGAGATATACCTTTTCACCCGAATGCAGGCCAACGCCCGTAGCGCGAATGATGTTCTTCAGTGTGCGTTGTCTGATCATGGCTTGGTTTCGCTATATCGCTGTTGCGAATGGTTTCCAACAAAGGTGGCGATCATAGCAGAACCCAACTTTGCTGAATACCAATCACCCCAGTAATCCTGATACATGCAATCAATCAGCCTGACGACGCAGGAACGCAGGAATATCCAAGTAGTCAAGGTCCTCCTGGGGGTTCATCTTCGCTGCAGTCGCGGCGGCATGAGCCTGGTTGCGCATGACCGTTGGGCGGTCCAGGTCGCGGTAATTCGCAGCCGCCTGGTCCTGACGAGGCGCAGGTGCCGGCTGGGCGGCTACCGCAGCGGTATGGAGGGTGTTATCAACGACTTTCACGGGCTTCTCGTTGCGCGGACCGAGACCCGTGGCGACCACTGTCACATGCAGCTCGTCGAGCATGTCCGGATCGATCACGGCACCCACCTTGACGGTCGCTTCGTCGGATGCGAAGGCCTCGATGATTTCGCCGACTGCTGCGTATTCGCCCAGCGAAAGGTCCAGACCAGCGGTGATGTTGACCAGAATGCCGCGCGCGCCCTGCAAGTTGACGTCTTCGAGCAGCGGGTTGCGAATGGCTGCCTCGGTCGCTTCGCGAGCCCGGTTCGGACCAGAAGCGCAACCGGTGCCCATCATGGCCATGCCCATCTCGCCCATGACGGTTTTCACGTCAGCGAAGTCGACGTTCATAAGGCCGGGGCGCTGCATGATGTCGGAGATGCCGCGGACCGCACCGGTCAGCACGTCATCGGCTTTGGCAAAAGCGGACAGCAGACTGGCGTCCTTGCCGAGAATGGTCAGCAGCTTCTCGTTGGGGATGGTGATCAGCGAGTCGACGCACTCGGACAGCTGACGGATACCCTCGTCAGCCACCTGCATGCGGCGGCGCCCTTCAAACGGGAACGGACGCGTCACCACAGCAACGGTCAGAATGCCCATTTCCTTGGCAACCGAGGCGATGACAGGCGCAGCACCAGTACCGGTGCCACCACCCATACCGGTGGTAATGAATACCATGTCAGCGCCCTGGAGTACTTCGGCGATGCGCTCACGATCATCCATGGCAGCCTGACGTCCGATGTCAGGATTGGTGCCAGCGCCCAGGCCTTTGGTAATGGCGGAACCCAGTTGCAGCACGGTCCGCGCTTCGATTTTCTTCAGCGCCTGGGCATCGGTGTTGGCGCAGATGAATTCCACGCCTTCGACGCTGTTGCGCACCATGTGATTGACGGCGTTGCCGCCACCTCCGCCTACGCCAATGACCTTAATCACTGCATTTTGCGGGGTATGATCTACGAGTTCGAACATTTCCCTCTCTCCTTCCAGCTTTCTAGTTTTAGGTACAGCCACACTGCTCAGAAATTGCCCTGGATCCAGCTCTTGAGCCGGTCCACGACAGATGTTTTGGGTTCTTCGCTGAAGTTGCCGAGACCCGACATCGGTACGCCGTCGGTCTGCTTGCGCATGCCATAGAGCAAAAGGCCTACGCCTGTTGAATAGATGGGGTTGCGCACTACGTCCGCCAGCCCTTTGATGCTGTGCGGTACGCCCAGGCGCACCGGCATATGGAATATTTCTTCGGCGAGCTCGACGGCGCCTTCCATTTTCGCCGTGCCACCGGTCAGGACGATCCCGGCCGGTACGAGGTCTTCGTAGCCACTGCGACGAAGCTCGGCCTGAATCAAGGTAAAGAGCTCGTCGTAACGAGGCTCGACAACTTCGGCCAGTGCCTGGCGCGAGAGTTCCCGTGGCGGACGGTCTCCGACGCTCGGTACCTTGATGGTCTCACCCGGCCCCGCCAGCTTGGCCAATGCACAGGCGTAGCGGATCTTGATCTCTTCGGCGTATTGGGTTGGCGTACGCAACGCCATGGCGATGTCGTTGGTAACCTGGTCGCCGGCAATGGGAATGACCGCGGTATGGCGGATGGCGCCTTCGGTAAAAATGCAGATGTCGGTCGTACCGCCGCCGATGTCTACCAGACACACGCCCAGCTCCTTTTCGTCATCGGTCAGTACCGCATGGGCCGAGGCGAGTTGCTCGAGAATGATGTCGTCGACTTCAAGCCCGCAGCGGCGTACGCATTTCTCGATGTTCTGGGCGGCGTTCACTGCGCAGGTGACCACGTGCACCTTGGCTTCAAGGCGGACACCCGACATGCCCAGCGGCTCGCGAACACCTTCCTGATTGTCGATCACGTAATCCTGCGGCAACGTGTGAAGCACGCGCTGATCAGCCGGTATCGCCACGGCCTGTGCCGCATCCAGCACCCGTTCAAGGTCGGCACTGCTCACTTCCCGATCGCGAATCGCGACGATGCCGTGGGAATTGAGACTGCGAATATGGTTGCCGGCCAGACCGACAAAGGCGGAATGGATACGACAGCCAGCCATCAACTGCGCTTCTTCGACGGCGCGTTGAACGGACTGCACCGTCGACTCGATATTCACCACCACGCCTTTCTTCAGGCCACGCGACGGATGAGTGCCGATCCCGACGATTTCGAGTTCGCCGTCCGGGGTCACTTCGCCCACCAGCGCCACCACCTTGGAGGTGCCGATATCAAGACCGACGATCATCTTGCCGCTTTGCACGCTAGACATGTGTTTCATTCCTCAATTCTTCGCCACGACGGCTTCATCCGCCGTGGTCGGATTCGGCTCGCGCCAGCCCACGGCAAGGCCATTGGCATAACGCAGGTCGATCCGCGCAATTTTCTCGCTGTCCTGCACCAGCGATTGCTGGTAGATGGCAGTGAAGCGACGCATTTTTTCGACTACCTGATCACGCCCCAGCAACAACTCGACGCCTTGTTTGGTCGTCAGAAACCAACTGCCCCGCGCCCGGAGTTCCAGGCGGGCAATGGAAAACCCAAGGGGCCGCAGCATCTGGCTGAGCATCTGGTATTGCTGCATCACCCGCTGCTGGGCCCGCTTCGGACCGTACAACTGCGGCAAGTGTTCATATTGAGTCAGGTCATTCGGCGCAAAGGCCTGGCCGTTATTGTTCAGCAGCGCTTCGTCGCCCCAACGGGCGATCGGCAAGTGCTCGTCGAGGCGCACCATGACCTGATCCGGCCAGACCCGTCGGACCTCGACATGGGCAATCCAGGGCATCTGTTCAAGGTCATGCCGCAGGCCATCGAGATCAACCTTGAAGAAGCTGGCTTCGACGAACGGTGCCATGCGGGCCTGAACGGCTTGCTGGTCGACGTAGGTCAGGTCGCCACGCACGCTGACCTGCGATATGGGGCGATCGGCATAGGGCGCCAGGTACTGGCCCAGTTCGTAGAGTCCGACTAGCAACACGACCAGCAGGATCGGCCAGAGCCCCCGTTTCAATGCGGTCAGGCTAGGGCGTGGCAAGCGCGCCGACAACGGCTCGCGCTGGACCAGTCGGCTCGCACCCCGCTGCACCGGCTTGCGTGAGGCGCGACCAGTCGATGGCTGGGAATGACGCAGCGTGGCGATCATCGATCAGCTCCCTGCCGCCATGCTGGCATCGAGGATGGCCAGCACCAGATCTTGGAATTCCAGACCGGCTGCACGAGCAGCCATGGGAACGAGACTGTGGTCGGTCATGCCGGGAACCGTATTGACCTCCAGCAACCAGAAGGCCCCGGCCAGGTCCTGCATCACGTCGACACGCGCCCAACCCTGGATGCCTACAGCTTCGCAGGCCCGCGCAGACAGGTTCTTGAGCTCCTGCTCCTTTGCGGCGTCCAGTCCACAAGGGATGCGGTACTGGGTATCGTTGGCCAGGTACTTGGCATCGTAGTCGTAGAAGGTATGCGGCGTGCCCAGCCCAATGGGCGGCAGGACCTCCCCACGCAAGGTCGCAATGGTGAATTCCGGCCCCTGGATCCACTGTTCCACCAGCACCTGGGCGTCATAAGCGCTCGCTGCACGCCAGGCCTCGATCAGTTCGGCGATGCCGCTCACTTTGGCCATGCCGATGCTCGAACCCTCGTGTGCGGGCTTGACGATCAACGGGAAGCCCAGCGCGTCAGCCGCAGCATGGCAATCGGCCTCGCTCGCCAGCACCGCATGCCGCGGGGTAGGCAAACCAAGGCTCTGCCAGACCTGCTTGGTACGCAGCTTGTCCATGGCCAGCGCCGAGGCAAGAATGCCGCTGCCGGTGTAGGGGATCCCTGCGCACTCCAACAGCCCCTGCATGCTGCCGTCCTCGCCGCCACGACCGTGCAGCACGATGAAGGCTCGATCGATGCGCTCGTTGCTCAGGCGCTTCAGGAAATCATCGCCAACGTCGATGCCGAACGCGTCGACGCCAGCCGATTGCAGCGCCGATAGGACGGCGGCGCCGGATTTGAGAGATACCTCACGTTCGGCGCTCTTGCCGCCGAACAGCACGGCGACTCGACCAAACGCCTTGGGATCGCGAGTCGATTGCAGGGCCGTCATTCGCTTTTCCTCGCGGCGAGCACGTCGCCAGCAAACAGTGGGCTGTTGATCAGTTGCGGGGCCAGGCCGCCAATATCGCCGGCACCCTGACACAGCAGGATGTCCCCAGCGCGCAGCAACGGCTTGACCAGCGGCGCCAGGTCGATACCCCGCTCGATGTAGATCGGGTCGAGCTGGCCTCGCTGGCGAATGCTGTGGCACAGGTGACGGCTGTCTGCACCGGGGATCGGTTCTTCGCCGGCGGGATAGACCTCCATCAGCAAGAGCACGTTGGCGTCGTTCAATACCTGGACGAAGTCGTCATAGAGATCCCTCGTACGGCTGAAGCGATGTGGCTGGTAAACCATGACCAGCCGCCGCTCGGGCCAGCCACCACGGACCGCCTGGATCACCGCGGCGACTTCCCGCGGGTGATGACCGTAATCATCGACAAGCATCACGCTGCCACCATCAACCGGCAGCTCCCCATAGACCTGGAAACGACGGCCCACGCCGCCGAACTCGGACAGTCCGAGCACGATGGCTTCGTCGTCGATGCCCTCGTCGGTGGCAATGGCAATGGTTGCCAGTGCATTGAGCACGTTGTGGTTGCCGGGCATGTTCACCGACACATCGAGGGGAGCAAAGCCATCCCGAAGCACGGTGAAATAGGTCCGCATACCCTCCTGGCGCACATTGATCGCGCGGACATCGGCATCTTCGCTGATGCCGTAGGTAGTGATCGGACGGCCGACCTGCGGGATGATTTCACGTACCACCGGATCGTCGACGCAGAGCACCGCCAGGCCGTAGAACGGTAGGTTATGGAGAAACTCGACGAAGGTTTTCTTCAGCTTCCCGAAGTCTCCGCCATAGGTGCTCATGTGGTCAGCGTCGATGTTGGTCACGACAGCGACCATCGGCTGCAGGTGCAGGAAGCTGGCATCGCTTTCGTCGGCCTCGGCGATCAGGTAACGACTGCTGCCAAGCTGGGCATTGGTGCCGGCTGCAGTCAGCCGCCCGCCGATGACGAAGGTCGGATCCAGGCCGCCGGCGGCAAATACTGACGCGAGCAGGCTTGTGGTAGTGGTCTTGCCGTGGGTACCGGCGACGGCGATGCCATGGCGATAGCGCATCAATTCGGCAAGCATCTCGGCACGCGGCACGACCGGGATCCGCTGCTCCAGCGCGAATGCCACTTCAGGGTTGGCTGAATTCACCGCACTGGACACCACCAGCACGTCGGCCCCAGCCACATTGCCGGCCTGATGACCGATGAAGATGTGCGCACCGAAATTCTGCAGACGTTCCGTGCTGGCCGAGGTTTTCAGATCCGAACCCGACACATCGTAACCGAGGTTCAGCAGCACCTCGGCGATACCGCACATGCCCACCCCGCCGACGCCGACGAAATGGACCCGGCGGATCCGGCGCATGCGGCGCACTTCTGCCTTGACCGCTGCGGGAGATTTAGCCATGGGCCACCTCCAGGCAAATGTCGACGACTGTACGCGTAGCGTCTGGCCGGGCCAGACGGCGAGCCGTAGCCCCCATGGCCTTGAGTGTGTCCGGCTGCATCATTACCTCGGTAAGCCGCGCGGCGAGCGCGGCGGCATCAGTGTTGGCCTGGGGCAGGAGCACGGCGGCACCCTCCTTGGCCAGATATTCGGCGTTGCGGGTCTGGTGATCATCGATGGCATGTGGCAAGGGCACCAGAAACGACGGCAACCCAGCGGCAGCCAGTTCGCATACCGTCAAGGCGCCGGCACGACAGATCACTAGGTCGGCCCAGGCATAGGCGCGCGCCATGTCCTTGATGAACGGCGCCACCTCGGCCTCGACACCAGCGGCGGTATAGCGCTCCTGAGTAAGGTCGGCATGCAGCTTGCCCGCCTGGTGGAATACTTCCGGGCGCAGCGCCTGCGGCATGAGCCCCAGCGCCTCGGGAAGCAACTTGTTGAGCGGCTCCGCCCCCAGGCTGCCACCGAGGACCAGCAACCGCGGCCGACGATTGGCCAGCGTTTGCCGTGGCGTCTCGAGGAACAGCTCATGCCGCACCGGATTGCCCGTGGTACGGCGCTTGTCGCTGTTGCTGAAGGTATCCGGAAAGGCTTCGCAAACCCGGCAGGCAAACGGCACCAGGCTGCGATTGGCAGTGCCCGCCACCGCGTTCTGCTCGTGAATGATCAGCGGGACGCCAGCCAGCTTTGCAGCCAGACCGCCAGGCCCCGTGACGTACCCGCCGAGTCCCAGCACGCAAACCGGCTTGAGCTCTTGCATGATCCGCCGTGCCTGCCAGAGCGAGCGCAACAATTGCAGCGGAGCCTTGAGCAGGGACACGACGCCCTTGCCGCGCAGTCCGCTGACCTGAATCAAGTGCAATGGCAGGCCTGCAGCTGGAACCACCTCGTTCTCTATACCGCGCGGCGTGCCCAGCCAATGCACCCTGTAACCCCGGTCCTCGAATTCCCGGGCGCAAGCGAGGGCAGGAAACACGTGGCCTCCGGTACCGCCAGCCATGATCAGCACATTACCGCCCATGCGGAACCCCCTTGGCCTTCGCCGGAGGGGCTTCAGCGAAATCCTCCTCGCTGAACTCGGCATCCTCGCTGCCCAGCACGGTGCGACTTTCCCATTCGATGCGCAGCAGTAGCGCCATACTGGCGCAGGTCACCACCAGCGAGCTGCCGCCATAGCTGAGAAATGGCAATGTCAGCCCCTTGGTCGGTAGCAATCCCACGTTTACGCCGACATTGATCAGAAACTGACCCAGCCAGAGGAAAGCGAGGCCCCAGGCGATGTAGGCGGCAAAGAACTGCCGCGCCCGCTCAGCGGCCAGGCCGATATACAGGGCGCGCACGCCAACGAAGGCAAACAGCAGGATAGTCAGCAAGGCACCCACCATGCCCAGCTCTTCCGCTAGTACGGAAAACACGAAGTCGGTATGCGCTTCCGGCAGATAGAACTGCTTCTGCACGCTGTTGCCCAGACCAACGCCCAGCCATTCACCTCGCCCGAACGCGATCAGCGCCTGGGTCAGCTGGTAGCCGGCGCCATACTGATCGGCCCAGGGGTCGGTAAAGGTGATCAGGCGCTGCAGTCGGTATTCCTGGGTTTGCACCAGCACGAAAACGGCCCCCACGGCCAGCAGCACGAGCAGGCTGAAGCGGATCAGGCCGACGCCTCCGAGGAAGAGCATCGCCACGGCGGCGCCCATCATCACCACGGTCGCACCGAAGTCAGGCTCAAGCAGCAAGAGGAATGCCATCGGCAGCAGAACGAGGAACGGCTTGAGAAAGCCCCAGAGGCTTTCCCGCACTTCTTCCTGGCGCCGCACCAGATAACCCGCCAGGTAAACCACGACGAACAGCTTGGCCAGTTCGGAAGGCTGGATATTGAATGCGCCGAAGCCGATCCAGCGCATTGAGCCGTTTACTTCACGACCGACCCCGGGGATCAGTACCAGGATCAGCAAGGCAAAGGCAGCCAGTAGCAGCATCCAGTCCAGCCGTTGCCAGGCCGATAGCGGGACCATCAGTACAGCAGCCGCCGCTCCTAGCCCGAGCACCAGGTATACCAGGTGGCGGATCATGTGATACATGGCGTTGCCGGAATTCACCGCAGCCACCTCTGACGACGCCGAGGTGATCATGACCAGGCCGAGGCCCAGCAACGCCAGGCAGCCGGCTAGCATCGAAAAGTCCAGATCCAGACCGCGACGACTGAACAACGGCGAAGGCGCACCACGCAGGAAAGCCAACATCAGCTAAGGGCCCCCACTGCAAGGGCGAACTGCTGTCCGCGATCTTCGAAGTTGGCAAACATGTCGAGACTGGCGCAGGCCGGCGAAAGCAACACCGCGTCTCCCGACTGAGCAATCTTGGCCGCCTGCTGTACGGCTTCCTGAAGCGTTTGCGCACGCTGGATCGGAGCCGCTCCGTCGAGCGCCTGCTGCAGACGGTCCGCATCCCGACCAAGCAGGACAACGGCCCTGCAGTGACGGCTCACAGCACTGTGCATGACCGAAAAGTCAGCGCCCTTGCCGTCGCCGCCAGCAATCAGAACCAGCTTGCCGTCGATATCACCACCCAAGCCGTCGATCGCCGCCAGTGCCGCACCAACATTGGTCGCCTTGGAGTCATCGTAGTAACTCACGCCCCGACGCTCGCCGACCCACTGACAGCGATGGGCCAAACCGGCAAAGTTGCGCAAGGTTGTCAGCATCGGCTCGAACGGCAGGCCTGCAGCATGCCCAAGAGCCAATGCGGCCAACGCGTTCGATTGGTTATGTGCGCCACGGATCTTCAGCTGATTGGCGGGCATCAGGGCGTCGAACTGGAATGCCAGATACTTTTCCCCACGTTCCTCGAACAGGCCGAAACCCTTGAAATCAGGTTTGCCCAGGCCAAAGGACCACACCGGCACATCATCGCCAATCAGCGGACGGCTCAGCCGGTCGTCCCGGTTGATCACCACCTGCCTTGCGCCGCGGAAAATGCGGTGCTTGGCCTGATGGTAGGCCGGCAAGCCGTCGTAGCGATCCATGTGGTCTTCGCTGATGTTCAGACAGGTCGCGATCTCGGCGTTCAGCTGATCGGTTGTTTCCAGTTGGAAACTCGACAGCTCGAGTACGTACAGCTCGACCTCATCATTCAACAGATCCAGCGCGGGCGTGCCAAGGTTGCCACCGACTGCAACCTTTTTTCCGGCCGCGATGGCCATCTCGCCGACCAGCGTGGTGACGGTACTTTTCGCGTTCGATCCGGTGATGGCGACGATCGGCGCTTTGGCCTCACGGGCGAACAGCTCGATGTCTCCGGACAGCTTCACGCCCCGGGAGGCAGCCACCTGCAGCGCCGGTGTGCTCAAAGGCAGCCCGGGGCTGACCAACAGCTCGCTCGCACGACAGAGGAAGTCGGCGTCCAGCTCGCCACAGCGAACCTCGATATCCGGGTACTGCGCCTGCAGAGCGGCCAACTCCGGCGGGTTCGCGCGCGTATCAGCCACGGCAAACGGCTGCCCCCGGCGCGCCAGATAGCGAACCAGGGACATACCGCTCTTGCCGAGACCGACGACGATGCGGAACTGATCGGAAGCGATGAGCACTCTTTATTACCTCAGTTTCAGGGTGGCGAGGCCGACCAGCACCAGGATCACTGTGATGATCCAGAAGCGCACGATGACCCGAGGCTCGGGCCAGCCTTTCAATTCGAAGTGGTGATGGATCGGCGCCATGCGAAACACGCGCTTGCCGGTGAGCTTGAACGAGGCGACCTGGATCATCACCGACAGCGTTTCCATGACGAATACGCCGCCCATGATGAACAGCACGACCTCCTGCCGGACGATCACCGCAATGGTGCCCAAGGCAGCGCCGAGCGCGAGCGCGCCAACATCACCCATGAACACCTGCGCTGGATAGGTGTTGAACCAGAGGAAGCCAAGCCCGGCGCCAATCAACGCGCCGCAGAAAACGATCAGCTCGCCGGCACCAGGGATATAGGGGATAAGGAGATATTCGGCAAAGTTCACGTTCCCTGACAGGTAGCAGAAGATGCCGAGGCCGCCACCCACCATCACCGTGGGCATGATCGCCAGCCCGTCGAGGCCGTCTGTGAGATTCACGGCGTTACTCGAGCCGACGATGACGAAATAGGTCAGCACTACGAAGCCGATGCCCAGCGGGATCTCGATGTTCTTCAGCAGCGGCAGGATCAGCGTCGTCTCGACCGGCGTCTGGGCAGTCGTATAAAGGAAGACTGCGGCGCCAAGCCCGAACACTGACTGCCAGAAATACTTCCAGCGACTCGGCAGACCACGGGAGTTCTTCTCGATGACCTTGCGATAATCATCTACCCAGCCAATCGCGCCGAACAGCAGGGTAACCGCCAGCACCACCCAGACATAGCGGTTGGCCAGATCGGCCCAGAGCAGGGTGCTGATGCTGATAGCGCTGAGGATCAGCGCCCCGCCCATCGTCGGGGTGCCTGACTTGGAAAGGTGGGATTGCGGGCCATCGGTCCGCACGGACTGCCCTATCTGGCGCATCTGCAGCGTGCGGATCAGCCATGGCCCCATCCACAGGGAGAGCACCAGAGCGGTCAATACACCGAGAATGCCGCGCAGCGACAGGTACTGGAAAACTGCGAATCCCTTGTGGAATTGTTGCAGATACTCGGCAAGCAACAACAGCATCAGTGTTTCTCCATGCCGGACGCGGAAAGCGCGGCGACAACCTTATCCATCGCGGCGCTCCGTGATCCCTTGATCAAGAGGGTGGTCCCGTTGCCCTGCTCCAGGCGCAACGCGGCGATCAGGCTCTGCTGATCGGCAAAATGTCGTCCACCGGCGCCAAAGGCGTCGGCTGCAGATCTCATGAGCGGGCCAACTGCGAACAAGGTGTCCACCTTGCCCACCGCGTACAGGCCGACCTCGCGATGACCCTGTTCGGCCCATTCTCCCAACTCGCCCATGTCTCCCAGCGCCAGCACCTTGCGTCCGGCAAAACTGGTTAGCACATCGATTGCCGCGCAGATGGAAGCCGGGTTGGCGTTGTAGGTGTCGTCGATCAGGCGTACGCCGTTGGCGAGCATCTGCGCAACGCCACGGCCCTTGACTGGCTGCAAGCTCTCAAGCCCGGCGACAATGTGTTCCGCCTTGACACCCAGCGCATACGCCGCTGCGGCCGCCGCCAGGGCGTTAGCCACGTTATGGCGCCCAAGCAGGTTGAGCTGGACGCGTACGGCTCCAAAGGGACCGGTAAGCACGAAATTTGGACAGCCGCGCGGGTCATAGCCGATCGAACCGGGGTGGAAGTCAGCAAGCGGACTCTGCATGGCAAAGCTCAGCACGCGCCGACCTGCTGCGCGCTGCTCCCACGTCGGGTAGGCCTTGTCGTCGCGATTGAGCACGGCGATGCCAGCGCCGGAAAGGCCATCAAGGATCTCGCCCTTGGCTTCGACGATCTTTGCAGGGCCGCCGAACTCACCAACATGAGCGGTACCGGCATTGGTAATCAGGCTGACATCCGGCGCTGTCAGGCTGACGGTATAGGCGATCTCGCCAACCCGCGAAGCACCGAGTTCGATGACCGCAGCGCGATGCTGTGGCGCCAGTTCGAGCAAGGTCAGGGGTGCGCCCAGGTCGTTGTTAAGATTGCCACGCGTGGCGAGCACTGCATCGTCGCCATAGGCCGCCCGCAGAATGCTGGCCAGCAGTTCCTTAACGCTGGTCTTGCCACTGGAGCCGGTTATGGCCGCGACCGGTCCCGAAAATGCCGTGCGATTGAGCGCACCCAGTTGCCCCAGCGCAATGCGGGTATCGGCTACTACCAGCTGCGGCAATCCGGCACCTTCGACGTAGCGCTCGACCAGCGCCGCCGCCGCGCCCTTGGCGGCGACGTCGGCCAGGTATGAATGGCCATCGAAGCGGGGGCCAGCCAAAGCCACGAACAACTGGCCCGGCTCCACCGCACGGCTGTCCGTACTGACAGTGCGGAACGAGGCATCGGCGCCGATCTGCGCACCGGACAACGGCATGACGAGATCGCTCAGGCGCAGGGCATCAAGCATGAGCATTTCTCCAGGCAGTCAGGGCCATCGCGGCCTGTTCGAGGTCGGAGAACGGCAGACGCTCACCTTTGATTTCCTGATAGTCCTCATGACCCTTGCCGGCAAGCAGCACCACGTCCTGGGCTTCGCTGTCGGCAATGGCACGAGCGATCGCATCGCCACGGCCCGGTATAGATGTCACGCGCTCCGGTGCGCTGAAGCCAGTACGAATATCGTCGAGAATGGTTTGCGGATCTTCATTTCGCGGATTGTCATCGGTCACCACGACTCGATCTGCCAGCCGCTCGGCCACTTCTGCCATCAACGCCCGCTTGCCGCGGTCGCGCTCGCCACCGCAACCGAACAGGCATGTCAGCGTTCCCTGAGTGTGGGGACGCAACGCGGACAGAACCTTTTCCAGCGCGTCTGGCGTATGGGCGTAGTCCACCACCACCAGTGGCTGGTCTCCACCGCCGAGACGCTGCATCCGCCCAGCCGGGCCCTGGAGCTCAGGCAGCACCGAAAGGATCTCGTCCAGCGGATAGTTCATCCCCATGAGGGCACCAACTGCCGCCAGCACATTGCTGACATTGAACCGTCCGAGCAGCGGGCTGCGCAAGGAGCGCTCCCCTTGCGGGGTAACCAGCCGTGCGTGGATACCATCGTCATCCAGACGCGCATCGATGCAATACAGATGGGCAGCGGAGTCTTCGAGGCTGTAGGTAATGAGGCGCGATTCATCCTGTTGGACGGCCAGGGAGCGTCCGAACGGATCGTCCAGATTGATCACCCGACAGCTGACACCAGGCATGCTGAACAGGCGGGCCTTGACCTCACCATAGGCCTCCATCGAGCCGTGGTAATCAAGGTGATCACGGGACAGATTGGTGAACACGGCGACATCGAACGCCAACGCAGCCACGCGCCCCTGTGCCAGACCATGGGACGACACCTCCATGGCAACGGCTCGGGCGCCAAGCTTGCGTAGACCCGCCAGGTTCGCCTGTACACCGATCGCGTCTGGCGTGGTGTGACGCCCAAGAACCAGCTCACCATGAAAACCCGTACCCAGTGTGCCGATGATGCCGCAGCGCTCATTCAATCGATCAAGCGCCTGGGCGATCAGGTAGGTCACGCTGGTTTTGCCGTTGGTGCCGGTCACACCGACCAGACGCAGGCTACGACTGGGCTCCCCATAGAAACGCCCGGCAATGCCGGACAACTGCCCTGCCAGATTGCGTACCGGCACCAGCACAGCGCTTGCTGCGCTCACCTCGGGGGCGCCGCTTGCTTCGTAGGCTACCGCGGACGCGCCGCGGGCTATGGCGTCCGCGATATGAAGCCGACCGTCCTGCTGCAGACCAGGCACGGCGAGAAACAGATCCCCCGGACGCACCTTGCGGCTGTCGAGTGTCATCTCGCGTATCAGGGTCGAACTATCGGCCTGAGGAAACAGCTGATTCAGGGGCATCGACATCAGATCCGTCCTCCCTTCGCCTTGGCGGTCTGAGCGGTCTGAACCTCTTCGGGTGGCGGCAGATTGTCAGGCGCGATGTTCATCAGGCGCAGCGCACCGGACATCACCCGGCTGAACACCGGGGCAGACACCAGACCACCGTAGTAACCACTCTTGCTCGGCTCATCGATGACCACTGCAATGGCGATACGCGGATCCTTCATGGGTCCGAAACCGGCAAACATCGAGCGATAGGCATTTTCCTGATAGCCACGACTGCTCGTCGAGGCCTTGCGCGCGGTACCGCTCTTGCCTGCTACGTGATAACCCGGCACCTGGGCGCGAAACACCCCGCGCGGCGCCTCGATGACTTCCTGCAGCATGCCTTGAAGTGTCTTGGCGACCTCCGGCGAGACCACTTCGACGCCTTCCGGCTGCCGGTCGACCCGGGTCAGTGACATCGGCACCAGGCGGCCATCGTTGGCCAGGGCCCCATAGGCATGGGCCAGCTGGACGGCCGTTACCGACAGTCCGTAGCCATAGGACAGCGTGGCGGTTTCGGCCTGGCGCCATTCGCGATGGGTAGGCAGATTGCCAACCCGCTCACCAGGGAAGCCCAGGCCGGTGTCCTGCCCAAAACCGATCTTGCGCATGACGTCGTGGATTGCCGCACCACCAATGTCGAAGGCGACCTTGCTCATGCCGACGTTGGACGAGTTGATCAGGATACCGGTCAGACTCAACTCCCGGCCTTCGGTCCTCGAGACGTCCCGAATGGTGTAGCGGCCGATGCGCATTGACCCAGGCCAGACCTCGACGAGGTCGCTCGGTTTCCAGCGGCCCGTTTCGAGCGCCGCACTCATGGAAATGGGCTTCATGGTCGACCCCGGCTCGAAGAGGTCGGTCATCGCTCGGTTACGCATCGCCGCCGGTTGCAGGTTGCGGCGGTTGTTCGGGTTGTACGTCGGCTGGTTGACCATGGCCAGGACTTCCCCGGTCTTCACATCGAGCATCACCAGACTTCCGGCCTTGGCGCCGAACTCCAGCAGCGCATTGCGCAACTCGCGGTGCGCCAGGTACTGCAGACGCAGGTCGATGGACAACGCCAGGGCCTTGCCGGCCTTGGCATTCTTGACCACCTGCACATCCTTGATCAGCCGCCCGCGCCGGTCCTTGAGCACCTGGCGCTTGCCGGGCACCCCGGCCAGCCACTCGTTGTACGCCAGCTCCATGCCTTCTCGGCCATGGTCATCGATGTCAGTGAAACCGACCACGTGTGCGGCCACTTCGCCGGCGGGGTAGAAGCGACGGAACTCTTCCTGGGCATAGACACCCGGAATGCCGAGATCCAGGACACGCTGTCCCTGCTCTGGAGTCAGCCCACGCACAAGGTAGGTGAACTCCCGCTCAGCCTGCTCCTTCAGACGCTGTTGCAACGTGGCGGCATCCTGCCCGAGCGCCTGCGCCAGTTCGGGCCAGCGAGCCTGGGCAGCTTGCAGCTCCCGAGGGTTGCCCCAAAGCGTGGTGACCGGTGTGCTGACGGCCAGCGGTTCGCCATGACGGTCGGTGATCAGGCCTCGATGCGCCGGGATGGGGATATGCCGCACGCTACGCGCATCGCCCTGACCTTTGAGGAACGCCTGGTCGAGCACTTGCAGGTCGACGATTCGCCAGGCAATGGCGCCAACCATCAGCGCCAATAGGGCCAGCACGATGCGGAAACGCCACGGGTACAGCGCGCCTTCAAGCCTCATGGCGCCACCAGCCTGACGTCAGCAGCCGCCGGGATGTTCATCTTCAGCTGCTCGGCGGATAGCGTCTCGATCCGGTTATGGGCCGTCCAGGTGCTCTGCTCCAGGATCAGCCGCCCCCACTCGGCCTGCGCCTTGTCGCGCACGCTGAGTTCACCGTACAGCTCGTTCAGCAGCTGGCGATTCCAATGCGCGCTGTAAGCGACCCCGATGGCGGACAGCAGCACCGCTATGAACAGCACCAGCATCAGCAGGCTGCCACGGGGCATCTGACGGCGAGACGTGCTCATCGCAGCTTCTCCGCGACACGCATGACGGCACTGCGCGAGCGAGGGTTGTGCTTTACCTCTTCGGCGGAAGCGTATTGCGGCTTGCCCAACACCTTGAGGCGGGGCACAAATTTCTCGGGAATGATCGGCAGGTCGCGAGGCAGCGAGTCGGCCTCGCCTTTCGCATGGCGGCGCATGAACTGCTTGACGATGCGGTCTTCCAGTGAATGAAAGCTGATGACAACCAGTCGCCCACCCACCTCGAGGGCTTCGAGCGCTGCTTCCAGGCCTGTCTCCAGGTCTCCAAGCTCGTTATTGATGAAGATACGCAAGCCCTGAAAAGCGCGTGTCGCCGGGTTCTTGCCTTTCTCCCAGGCGGGGTTGGCAACTGTCAGCACCTGAGCGAGGTCGGCGGTGCGCTCAAAAGGCTGCTCGGCGCGGCGCTGAACGACCGCACGCGCCATGCGCCTGGCGAAGCGCTCCTCGCCATACTCCTTGAATACGCGAGCGATCTCGTCTTCAGCAGCGGTTGCGATCCAGTCGGCGGCGCTCTGCCCCCGACCCGGGTCCATGCGCATATCGAGTGGGCCATCATGAAGAAAACTGAACCCCCGCCCCGGATCATCCAGCTGCGGCGACGACACACCCAGATCCAGCAGCACACCGCTCAAGGTCCCGTCCCAGCCGCGCTGCGCGACCTCAATACCCAGCTCGGCGAAACTTCTCTGCACAACGACAAAGCGGCCATCCTCGGCCGCCAGTGCTTGCCCCGTAGCGATTGCTAGCGGGTCTTTGTCGAACCCTAGCAAACAGCCATCAGGCCCTAGCTGGCGTAGCAGGAGCCGGCTGTGGCCGCCGCGACCAAAGGTCCCGTCCAGGTAACGGCCGCTCGGGCGCACGGCCAATGCCGCAACGGCCTCGTTGAGCAATACGGTCACATGGGTGTAGGGGCTGGTCTGGGTCACAGGATTAGGTCACGCAGTTCTTCCGGCAAGGCACCGGGTTGTTTTATGGCCGCCAGGTCCGCATCGGCTTGTGCGTTCCAGTCGTCTTCGTTCCACAGGCTGAACTTGTTCAGCTGGCCGACCAGCATGGCCCGCTTGTCCAGCCCGGCGTATTCGCGCAGCCGCGGCGGCACCAGTACACGCCCGCTGCCGTCCATTTCCAGATCGACAGCGTTACCAATCAACAAACGCTGCAGCCGGCGGCTTTCCTCTCGCAAGGAAGGCAGCTCCCTCAGCTTGGCTTCGATCTGCTCCCACTCGGGCAAGGGATAAAGGCAGAGGCACCGATCGACCGCGTCGATGGTGATGATCAACTGGCCTTCGCAGCGCGAAACGAGCTCGTCACGGTACCGGCTGGGCATGCCTAGCCGGCCTTTTGCGTCGAGACTGATGGCGTTTGCTCCGCGAAACACGGCTGCGCTTCCCCTGAACTAGCTATCCTTGCCCATAAATACCCACTTCGTTCCACTTTCTACCACTTGTGCGCACTATAGAAATGCTGCCGCCCTACCGTCAAGGTGAGCCTGACGGGAAAAACCCTTATGTGACGGGAATTTAGCTTTCCGCTCAGCGACGAACGGTCGCCCGTAGAGAGTGGCCACTGGAGAACCTGAAGACGACCAAAAACCTGCGCTTCAAAGTTAAAGTGCTTTGTTAAGAGCAAGAATTTTTTGGACTAAAGATGCGGGATGTTTCTGCAGGGAATCGGAGAGTCGATCTGTAAGCCGGGTTCTGTCGAGGACAGTCATTCCTCTACGACAGCCATCACTGACTGCCTCTAGCAACCTACCCGGATCCAGCGCGGGCCACGCCAATGGATCCCTATTTGGTCTTGCTCCAGGTGGGGTTTACCTAGCCACGGACTGTTGCCAGCCGCGCGGTGCGCTCTTACCGCACCTTTTCACCCTTACCGGCGCCGAAGCGCTTAGGCGGTTATTTTCTGTGGCACTTTCCGTAGGCTCGCGCCTCCCAGGCGTTACCTGGCACCTCGCCCTATGGAGCCCGGACTTTCCTCCCTCCCTTCTTGCGGAACAAGAAGAGACAGCGACTGTCCGATCGACTCTCCGGCCGTCAGGGTACGTGGACGAGCTGTAACCTGCAAGCTGATCGTCCGCGCCAGGCCGAGGCAAACCGGCATGAAAACCGGCCACGAACTTACTCGGGATTCGGCTGCTTTTGCTGAAGCGCCAGCTGATAGAGCAGATTCTTGCGAACCCCGGTGATCTCAGCCGCCACAGCGGCCGCCCGCTTGACCGGCAACTCATCCAGAAGCAGCAGCAAGATCCGGCGCGCATTTGCGTCGACAGCCTCGTCTCCCTGAGGTGCTTGCCAGCCACCTACCACCAGCACGCACTCACCCCGCTGCTGGTTAGGGTCGGACTCTACCCAGGCGCGCAGGTCGGCCAGTGGCAGGCCCTTCAGTGTTTCGAATGTCTTGGTCAACTCGCGCCCCAGCACGGCAGGCCGGTCGCCACCGAAGATCGTTTCCATGTCCTGCAGACATTCAAGGATGCGGTGCGGGGCCTCATAGAAGATCAGCGTTCGCGACTCCTCGCGCAAACGGTCCAACCGAGCCCTGCGCGCCACCTGCTTTGCCGGCAGAAATCCCTCGAAGCCGAAGCGGTCTGATGGCAGCCCGGCCGCGCAAAGCGCCGCGACAAGAGCGCAGGCCCCAGGAACCGGAACCACTCGGATACCGGCGGCACGGGCCTGGCGCACCAGATGGAAACCGGGATCGGAAATCAGTGGCGTGCCAGCATCTGAAATCAGAGCCACATCCTGCCCCGCCTGCAGTCGCCCGACAAAACGCCCGCCGTCATCACGCTCGTTATGCTCATGGCACGCCGCCAGTGGCGTGGTGATCCCGAAGTGCTGCAGTAGACGCACCGAATGCCGGGTATCTTCAGCAGCAATCAGCGCAACCTCCTTCAGGACGCGCAAGGCACGGGCACTGATGTCCTCTAGGTTGCCGATCGGCGTGGCCACCACGTAGAGCGTGCCTGCAACGGAATTCACGGCATCTGGCGCAGTCACAGGGCGTACCTCGATAACGGAAAACGCGCATTGTAGCCCGTTTGGCGTCGACGACATCGCGACACCAGGATCGCTTGGGTACAATCCGCCGAGACCGCTAATGTTTCACAGGGAAACCATTACATGATGGCTCGCTTTCGCCTCCTTCTACTTGTTTGCGTTGTCGCCTTCCTGGCGGCCTGCGCCAGCTCGCCCTCCTCGACACTGGGCGAGCTGCCACGCACGCCCCAGGCCTCGGCGCAGCAATTGCTGAAGGAAGCCCAGGACAGCGATCCAGCCAAGGCAGCGCTGCTGCGTTTGTCGGCAGCCGACCAGAGCATCCGCCAGGGCAATCTGGCACAAGCAAGGCAGATACTCGAGCAGGTAAAGCTGGACTCGCTGATGCCCGCCCAGCAGATGTTTGCCAGAACGCAGCTGGCTGAGCTGGCACTGGCCGACAGCGACCCCGAGCGCGCTCTTCAACTGCTTCAGCACCCCTCCTTCGAGCGGATTGCCGAGCTTCCGATCGAGCAGCAACTGCGCACCCAACTGGCACGCGCCAACGCTCTGGAGATGAACGACCAGCTGCTCGAGGCAGCTCGCGAGCGCACCTTTATTGCACCGCTGCTGAGCGGCAATGCCGGCGAGGAGAACCACGAGAAAATTTGGGCTCTGGTTTCTGCCATTTCGCCAACCCCACCGCAACCCACAACCGATACCGACCTGTCCGGCTGGCTTGCACTCGCCGCAGCCGTGAAGCAGGCCGGGACACTTGGCCAACAGCAGCGCGCCATTGACGCCTGGACACAACAGCACCCGAACCACCCTGCGGCCCGACAGTTGCCCGACCCTCTGGTAAAGCTACGCGAGCTGGCGGACCGACCTCTCTCTCATGTTGCGCTGTTGCTTCCCATGGAAGGGCCGCTGGCCAACGTCGCGCGCGCCTTGCGTGATGGCTTCCTGGCCGCTCACCTGCAGGCGCAGCAGAAGCTGAACATCGAAATCCATGACAGTACACGCCTGTCTTCGCTGGATGACTTCTACCGGAAGGCAGCGGCAGCGGGCGTCGAACTGGTGATTGGCCCCCTGGATAAAGACCTGGTACGTCAGCTTGCCGACCGCGAAGAGTTGCCCATCACCACCCTCGCGCTCAATTACAGCGACGCCAACCAGAGCACCCCCGCGCAGCTGTTCCAGTTTGGCCTAGCCGCGGAGGACGAAGCACGCGAAGTCGCCCGCCGCGCCTGGGACGATGGCCACCGTCGCGCCATAGCCCTGACGCCACGGGGAGACTGGGGCAACCGTGTCTTCGATGCGTTTCGCCAGCAATGGCAGGAACTGGGCGGCACGGTAGTGGCCGCCGAACCGCTCGCCGAGCCGATCGAACTGGCCAATCAGATAGCGCGCCTGCTTCAGGTACGCAGTGGCGAAGGCCAACAGCCCTCGCGCCGCCAGGACGTCGACTTCCTTTTTCTAGCGGCGACCCCTCAGCAGGCACAGCAAGTGAAGCCAACGCTGATCTTCCAGTACGCAGGGGACCTGCCGGTCTATGCAACCTCGCACCTGCTGGCCGCCACTGACAATCGCAGCCAGTACCTGGACCTCGAGGGCATTCGCTTCGCCGAGACGCCGTGGCTCCTGGATCCGCAACTGCCACTGCGCCAGGCGATCGAAAACAAATGGCCACAAGCCCGTGGCAGCCTTGGCCGCCTATATGCGATGGGAGCGGACGCGTACCTGCTGGCGCCGCGCCTGAACCAGTTGCTGGCCCTGCCGGATACCCGCCTCGAAGGTCTTTCCGGAACGCTCAGCCTGACGCCGCGACAGCGCATCGAGCGGCAGCTACCCTGGGCCGAGTTTCATGATGGACAGGTTCAGCCACTACCGGACCTTTCCTATTGAGCAGCACCGGCAAGCAGCAGAGTGGTCAGCAGGCCGAGGACCGCGCACAAGCGCAGCTGGAGAAGGAGGGGCTCCGCCTGCTTGCACGCAACTGGTCCTGCCGCAGCGGGGAGCTTGATCTGGTCATGCTCGATGGCGATACAGTAGTATTCGTCGAGGTTCGCTACAGGCGCCATGCCGAATGGGGCGGCGCACTTGAAAGCGTCGACCGGCGCAAGCAGCAGAAGCTTATCAAGACTGCCCAGCTGTTCCTGCAGAAGGAAAGTCGCTGGGCGAGACACCCCTGCCGTTTCGACGTCATCGCCATCGACGCAGCGTCTGGCAGGCAAGCACCCAACTGGATACGCAATGCGTTCGAGAGCTAATCGCTGCATCGGCGCTGCCAGGGGCGTTTAACGACTGTTTTCGGCTTGGCCACCACTTTGCCCAGCCCGTCATTTGAAAGGTCAACATAGATGGACATGCAATCCCGTATCCGCGAGCTGTTCCAGGCCAGCATCGAAACCAAGCAGCAGGCCATGGAAGTACTAGCCCCCTGCATCGAGCAGGCCGGACAAGTCATGGTCAACACGCTGCTCAGCGAAGGCAAGATCCTGACCTGTGGCAATGGGGGATCAGCCGGCGACGCGCAGCATTTTTCATCCGAACTGCTGAACCGCTTCGAGCGGGAGCGCCCCAGCCTGCCGGCAATTGCCCTGACGACGGACAGCTCGACCATTACCTCGATTGCCAACGACTACAGCTACAACGAAGTATTCTCCAAGCAGATCCGCGCACTGGGGCAGCCCGGTGATGTACTTCTTGCCATTTCCACAAGTGGGAATTCGGCCAACGTCATCCAGGCGATCCAGGCAGCCCACGACCGAGAAATGGTGGTCGTCGCATTGACTGGACGAGACGGCGGCGGCATGGCCTCGCTGCTACTGCCGGAAGACGTCGAAATACGCGTCCCGGCGAAGGTAACCGCGCGCATTCAGGAAGTGCATCTGCTGGTGATTCACTGCCTGTGCGACCTGATTGATAACCAACTGTTCGGGAGTGAAGAATGACCTCGGTGCGATTTCATGCGGTTACGCTTGCGTTGTGCCTGGCAGCCACGGGCTGCAGCTCAGTACTGACCGCCACGCGCGACGACCCGATCAATGACGATCGTGGTACCCGCACCATCGGCAGCAAGATCGATGACTCGCTGATCGAAACCAAGGCCGCGGTGAACATCGCCAAGGCTCACCCGGACCTGGACAATGCATCCCACATCATTGTGGCAAGCTATAACGGAGTGGTGCTGCTAGCGGGCCAGACACCACGTAATGAGCTCAAGCAAATGGCCGAGCAGGCGGCCAGTGCTGTCCAGCGAGTGAAGCGGGTACATAACGAGCTGCAGGTGATCCAGCCATCGTCAGCGCTGGCACGAAGCAACGACTCCTGGCTGACCACCAAGATCAAGGCACAAATGCTGGCGGACAACAGCGTGCCGGGCTCCCGCATCAAGGTCATCACGGAAAACGGTATCGTCTATCTGCTCGGTCTAGTGACGCGGCAGGAAGGCAACCAGGCAGCAGGCATCGTGCAAGGCGTGTCAGGCGTGCAGCGTATCGTCAAACTCTTCGAATACATCGACTGACATTCACAGGCTGATATGACGTGGCGGCCAGCGTTAACAGCCGCCACGCCACATATCGTCCAGCTGCAGCTTCTCGCAGCCTAAACTTATTTGACAACTTTCAGACTGGGACGCCCCGCCGAAGCCGGGCGCGCCCCTGCTTTTGCCGAATCATCAGCGGAGCCATCATCCGGCGCATCGTCATCGGGAGGTGTTGGCTCGATCTCGAACACCATGCCCTGCCCGTTCTCACGGGCATAGATTGCCATGATGGCCGCCGACGGCAGATGGAGGCTATGCGGTACGCCACCAAAGCGCCCTTCGAAGCTGACGGCATCATTGTTCATCTGCAGGTTACGAACTGCACCTGGCGCGACGTTCAATACGATCTGGCCGTCATTGGCAAAACCTGCAGGCACCTGAACACCCGGGTGCTCGGCGTTGACCAGCAGGTGCGGCGTGTGTTCGTTGTCCACGATCCACTCATAGAGTGCACGGACCAGATAGGGACGACTAGAAGTCATATACAGCCTCTCTTAGCGCATGCCGCGCTCAACGGCGGATAGACTGACCTGAAAGGCCTCGCGAGCGAAATTGGTGTCCATGTAGTCGAGCAGCGGCTTGGCCGCTCTTGGCAACTCGATCCCAAGTCTGGGCAAACGCCACAGGATAGGCAACAGGCAACAATCCACCAGAGTGATCTCGTCGCTCATGAAGAAAGGCTTCTCACCGAACACCGGGGACACACCCGTCAGGCTCTCGCGCAGCTCTTTTCGCGCCAGCGCACGATCGGCCTCTGAGGTGCGCCGATCCGTGATCCGATCGACCAGCGAGCACCAGTCACGCTGGATTCGATGAACCAGAAGCCGTGTATTCGCCCGAGCCACCGGATAAGCCGGCAACAGCGGCGGATGAGGATAACGCTCCTCGAGATACTCGCTGATGACACCAGGCTCATAGAGCGCCAGATCACGATCAACCAGCGTAGGGACACTGGCGTAGGGATTCACCTCGGTCAGCTTGACCGGACAATTCGCCGGGTCCACATCGATTATTTCGACGCTGACACCCTTTTCGGCGAGCACATAACGCACCCGGTGCGAATAATGGTCGGCGGGATCGGAATAGCAGGCCAACCAGTTGGTCACGGCCATAGGGTCCCTCCTCATTGGAATTATTGAGTCGCGGAAAAAAACGCGCGCCCAACAGGGCGCGCGCAGAGTAACGCATTACAGCCTGACGTCAGTGAACGTCTTTCCAGTATTCGCGCTTGAGCAGATAGGCAAATACAAAGAAGACCGCCAGGAACAGCAGCACGTAGGTGCCGATGCGCTGACTTTCAAGCTTGACCGGGTTGGCCGAATAGGCGAGGAAGGTCACAAGGTTCTTGATCTTCTCGTCATACTCAGCCTCGGTCAGCTCGCCTGTTCCCGGAACGACCGTCATTGCATGGCAGTCTTCGTGGGTTATCGGCGTGCCTGTCAGCGGATCGAACTGCTTGCGACCATCCTCGACCACCTGAACCTGCTTGCATGCAACCGACTCGCCCTCAGGCAGCTTGCTCGGCAGCACCTGACGCCCCTGAAGGGGTGCCAGGACATGCGGCATACCCACATTGGGGAAGACAGTGTTGTTGACGCCATACGGACGGCTCGGGTCTTCGTAGAAGCTGCGCAGATAGGTATAGAGCCAGTCGTTACCACGCACGCGCGCGACCAGGGTCAGGTCAGGCGGCGCTGCACCAAACCAGGTTTTGGCCTCCTGCGGGTCCATGCCGATCTTCATGTGATCGCCGATCTTGGCACCACTGAAAACGACGTTGTCCAGCATGACCTCTTCCGGAATACCCAGGTCGGTCGCGACACGCTCGTAACGTTGGTACTGGGCGCTGTGGCAACCCATGCAATAGTTACTGAAGGTACGCAGGCCGTCCTGCATCGCGGCCTTGTCGGTCAGGTCAATATCGACTTGATCCAGATGGACACCAGTACCAGCGGCAAAGCCGAATGCTGGGGCCAGCGCAAGGATCAACGCAGCAAATTGCTTTTTCATCAGCCATCCACCCTTTGCGGAACTACTTTAGTCTTCTCAAGCTTGGTGTAGAACGGCATCAGGATGAAGTAGCCAAAGTAGACGGCTGTACAGATCCGAGATACCAGCGTGCGCTCCGGCGTCGGAGACAGCACACCCAGCACGCCGAGGATGACAAAGGAAACACAGAACAACAGCAGCGCAATCTTGCTCAACCAGCCCTTGTAGCGCATCGCCTTGACCGGACTACGATCCAGCCAGGGCAGCACGAAGAGCACTGCGATCGCTGCGCCCATGGCGATAACGCCCAGCAGCTTGTCCGGAACCGCACGCAGGATGGCGTAGAACGGCGTGAAGTACCAAACCGGTGCGATGTGCTCAGGCGTCTTGAACGCGTTCGCCACTTCGAAGTTGGGTTTTTCCAGGAAGTAACCGCCCATTTCCGGGAAGAAGAACACGATGGCGCAGAACACGAACAGGAACACCACCACACCCACGATATCTTTCACCGTGTAGTAGGGATGGAACGGGATGCCGTCCAGCGGTACGCCTGCCTCGTTCTTGCTCTTCTTGATATCCACACCCATCGGGTTGTTCGAGCCGACTTCGTGCAGCGCCAGAATGTGCAGCACGACCAGCCCCAGGATCACGATGGGCAGCGCAATCACATGGAGCGCGAAGAAGCGGTTGAGGGTGATACCGGAAATCAGGTAGTCACCACGGATCCACTGGGTCAGATCATCACCGATGACCGGGATGGCCCCGAACAGCGAAATGATCACCTGTGCGCCCCAGTAGGACATCTGGCCCCAAGGCAGCAGGTAGCCCATGAAGGCTTCGGCCATCAGCGCCAGATAGATCATCATCCCGAAGATCCAGACCAGCTCGCGAGGCTTCTGGTAGGAACCATAGAGGATGCCGCGGAACATATGGAGATAGACGACGACAAAGAATGCCGAAGCACCGGTGGAGTGCAGGTAGCGGATGATCCAGCCGTACTCGACGTCACGCATGATGTATTCGACGGACGCGAACGCACCTTCGGCTGAAGGTTCGAAGCTCATCGTCAGCCACACTCCGGTCAGGATCTGGTTGACCAGAACCAACAGGGCAAGCGAGCCGAAGAAATACAGAACGTTGAAGTTCTTCGGTGCGTAGTACTTGCTCAGATGGTCTTCCCACATCTTGGTCGCGGGGAAGCGCGCATCGACCCATTCCATGAACTTACTCATCATGCGCTCTCCTGATCCACGCCGACGATGACGATGGAATCCGTCTCGTATGTATGCGGGGGAACTGGCAAGTTCAACGGAGCGGGCTGCCCCTTGTAAACACGGCCAGCCAAGTCATATTTCGAGCCATGGCAGGGGCAGAAATAGCCGCCCAGCCAATCGGCACCCAGATCAGGCGCCGCCACTTCCGGCCGGAACGATGGGGAGCAACCAAGATGGGTACACAGCCCGACCACGATCAACACTTCCGGCTTGATCGAGCGAACCTGAGGGTCCACGTAGGCAGGCTGCACGGAGGCCTCGGATTTCGGGTCTGCGACCGTACCGGTGAGCTTGTCCAGATTCGCCAGCGCCTCTTCGGTACGACGAAGAATAAACACCGGCTGACCACGCCACTCGGCAACCATTTGCTGGCCCGGCTCGATCTTGCTGATATTCACCTTTACCGGTGCACCGGCCGCCTTGGCCTTGGCACTTGGGAACCACGATCCCACGAACGGGACCGCGGCACCCACCGCTCCTGCAGCACCTACTACCGAAGTAGCGGCTACAAGGAAGCGACGCCGGCCAGCATTCACGCCGTCATTGCTCATTCAGTCGTCTCCCATCAGTTTCTTATGGCCCACCGAAAGCAGGCGTCTACTACGTAAAATCAGGCCGCGAAAAATTCGCCAAATGGTAAAGAAAAGCCCCTCCCATGACAAGGTAATAACCGGATACAACCGGGCGGCAGGCCGCGAAAATCGGGGCCTGCCGCGTGACAAGCTGTCGCAGCACAGAAAATGAACCACGAAAAAAAACGCCCAGCTCCGTGAGAAGCTGGGCGTTTTTTTTGAGAAGCCTGAATTAGCGCTTCGAGTACTGCGGACGCTTACGCGCTTTACGCAGACCGACTTTCTTACGCTCGACCTCACGCGCATCACGCGTCACGAAGCCAGCCTTGCGCAGAGCGGGGCGCAGGGTCTCGTCATACTCCATCAGGGCACGAGTGATACCGTGACGGATCGCACCGGCCTGGCCGCTGACACCACCACCGAGAACGGTGACGTAGATGTCGAACTTCTCGACAGTCTCAGTCAGCTCGAGCGGCTGACGAACAACCATGCGAGCAGTCTCACGACCGAAGAAGTTGTCCAGCTCACGGTTGTTGATGGAGATCTTGCCAGTACCCGGGCGCAGGAACACGCGCGCGGTTGCAGTCTTGCGACGGCCAGTGCCGTAGTTTTGAGTCGCCGACATAATGAACTATTCCGTTAAATCTTCAGTTCTTGGGGCTGCTGAGCGGTGTGTGGATGGCTGGCACCCTTGTACACCTTCAGCTTACGGTACATGTCGCGACCCAGCGGATTCTTGGGCAGCATGCCCTTGACCGCGGTCTCGATCACACGCTCTGGCGCCTTGGCGATCAGCTTTTCGAAGTTGATCGACTTGATGCCACCCGGGAAACCGGAGTGGGAGTAGTACATCTTGTCGGTGGTCTTGGCACCGGTAACACGCACTTGCTCGGCATTGATAACGACGATGTAATCACCGGTATCGACGTGAGGGGTGTATTCCGCCTTGTGCTTGCCACGCAGGCGGCTAGCGATTTCGGTTGCCAGACGACCCAGGGTCTGGCCGGCAGCGTCGACGACAAACCAGTCGCGCTTGACGGTTTCCGGTTTAGCAGTAAAAGTCTTCATTCGTTATAGCCTCAGGGGCCGCCCTGAAAATAAGACGGCGAATCTTACTGAATGGTGCTCGCCCTGGCAAGGCCAGGACAGCCGGAAACAGACGCTATCGGGGGCTCGGGTCAGCGCGTCCGCTACGGCAGTGGTTCGGTAGGCTAGGCATCCCCTACCTTGGTTTTGCGTCAGCGGGCTAGGCATCCCCGGCGACAGGCTGCGGAATTATCCTGATTACGAGCAGAATAGCAAGCAACTTCGCCGCTTCTGGCGCACCCAGGTGCCCAGGCGGGACGACCGGTAGTCATCACACCATGATCGGCCGCAAGGGTGCGACAGCCCGCCAACCAGAGGCAGGAAACTTATCCCCCTGCGTTACCATCCCACTTTCCAGAGCACTCACCCGACTAAGGAAATCGAATGGACAAGCGCCCGCTAGGCCGCACCGAACTCAATGTCACCAAGCTATGCCTGGGCACCATGACCTGGGGAGAGCAAAACACCGAAGGCGAAGCCTTTGCGCAGCTGGATTGCGCCAAGGCAGCCGGCATCAATTTCATCGACACCGCGGAAATGTATCCGGTACCGCCCAGACCCGAGACCTACGCCACCACCGAGCGCTACATCGGTAACTACTTCAAGGCCCGCGGGAACCGCGCCGACTGGATTCTGGCAAGCAAGATCGCCGGGCCTGGCAATGGCATTACTCACATTCGCGACGGCCAGCTGAAGATGAACCGGCAGCACATCGTCGCCGCGCTCGACGCGAGCCTGGAACGACTGCAGACGGACTGGATCGACCTGTATCAGCTGCACTGGCCCGAGCGCAGCACCAACTTCTTCGGGCAGCTCGGCTACCGTCACCAGGAGCAGGACTTCACGCCTCTGGAGGATACCCTCCAAGCACTGGACGAACAGGTCAAGGCAGGCAAGATCCGCCACATCGGCCTGTCCAACGAAACCCCCTGGGGCACGATGAAGTTCCTGCAGCTGGCCGAAGCCAGGGGCTGGCCGCGCGCGGTATCCATCCAGAACCCGTACAACCTGCTCAACCGCAGCTTCGAGGTCGGCCTCGCGGAGATTGCGATCCGTGAACAGTGCGGACTGCTGGCCTATTCGCCCCTGGCGTTCGGCATGCTCAGCGGCAAATATGAAGACGGCGCCAGCCCTGCCGGCGCCCGCCTCACCCTGTTCAGTCGCTTCGCCCGCTATAACAACCCGCAAGCACGCACCGCCTGCTCCCGGTACGTCAGCCTAGCTCGCGAGCACGGCCTCGACCCCGCACAGATGGCCTTGGCCTATGTGACCCAACAACCCTTCGTCACCAGCAATATCATTGGCGCAACATCCATCGAGCAGTTGGAAAGCAACCTTGCAAGCGCCGAGCTCCAGCTGTCCACCGAGGTCCTTGAAGCCATCGAGGCGATTCATACCGCGCAGCCCAATCCGGCACCGTGACTGATCGATACTGGCTGTAGCAGGAGGGATAAGGATGATAACCGCAGAGCTGCTGGCGCCTTCCAGCCTTGTGCTGGGCTGGCTGCTGTATGCCGCCGGGCTTGCCTGGGCCTGCCTGCGTGCGCCCTGGGTCGAGCTGTTCAGCGACACGCGGCGACAGCACCTGCTGTTCGGCGCCGTGCTGGCGATATTCCTGCTCTGGCTGGTTCGCCGGGATTTCGATTCCGGCCTTTCCTTTCACTTCATTGGACTGACTGCCGTCACGCTGCTGCTGGATTGGCCGCTGGCAATCCTGGCGGCCTTCCTTGCCCAGCTTGGCCTGACCCTGACCGGACACCAGCAACTGAACGCACTCGGCGTCAATGGCGCGCTGCTGGTGCTCATTCCCGTGGCGGTCACTGAAGGCTGCGCGCTGCTGGTCGAACGCACTCAGCCCAAGAACCTGTTCGTCTATATCTTTTTTTCGGGCTTCTTTGCCGCAGGACTCGCGGCCCTGTTCTGCATCTTGGCCGGGCTTGGCGTGCTACTGCTCGATGGACGCTACTTGATGCCGCCCTGGCTGGATGACTTTGCCGGCTACATCTGGCTGGTCATGTTCCCGGAAGCCTTTATCAACGGCACCGTGGTCAGTGCGCTAGTGGTCTTCTACCCGGACTGGATGGAGACCTTCAACCGCAGCCGCTATCTCCAGGCGCCCTGGAAGGACGACGGCAACAAGAAAGCCTGAGCTGCCCGTCAATGCTGCCGAGGCGGCAGGTCATCCGAGAACAGGTCGTCCTCTAGCTCGTTGCCCGGGATGGCATGCTCTTCCGACGCCCAAGCGCCCAGATCGATCAATTTGCATCGCTCGGAACAGAACGGCCGGCTGGGGCTCTGCACGCCCCACTCCACCGGCGCACCGCAGGTTGGACACTCAACTACTGTTGCATTCACGCCTGACCTCCTCGTAGCGTCAGATAAAATTGGTGCAGCCGCTCGACCTCGGTCTTCAGCCACCCCAGGTCACGGTCATTGACCAGCACATCATCGGCATGGCGGAGCCGGTCTTCCCTGCTGGCCTGGGCCTTGAGAATCGCGCGGATCTGTTCTTCGCTGGCCTGGTCACGCTGCATCGCGCGCTGTACTTGAAGCGGCTCGGGCACATCCACCACCAGTACACGACTGGCCTGCCGGTACTGCCCGGACTCGACCAGCAGGGGCGACATCATGATCGCGTAGGGCGACCCGGCCCGGGCCAGGTGCTCGGCCACTTCCTGAGCGATCAAGGGGTGCAGCAAGCCTTCGAGCCACTTGCGCTGCTGCGGATCTTTGAAGACCAGTTCGCGCAGGGCCGGACGATTCAAGGTGCCATCGGCGGCGATGACCCCTTCACCGAAACGCTGCTCGATCAGCGCCAGCGCCGGCCTGCCCGGCTCCACCACCCAACGGGCGGCGTGGTCGGCATCCACCCAATGCACGCCAAGCGCGCCGAAATGTTCGGCTACAGCGGACTTGCCACTGCCGATACCGCCGGTCAACCCGAGAACCCAAGGCTTCATCGTCAACTGCCCAAACCAGAACGACGCGCAGTAGTAACGTCTGTGGCTCGTGGATGCAAGAAGGAGAAGACAAAAGCTGGAAGCTGGAAGCTGGAAGCTGGAAGCTGGAAGCTGGAAGCTGGAAGCTGGAATTCAGTGTGAGGGCAGACGCTACCTGTACTGACAGAGAACAGAGCTTTGCAGGAACCCACCGCGCCAGCTGTGCGATGAGCTCTGCCCCGGCGTCAGAACCTGACGAACTGAAGGTAACTGGCGGTGATCTGATCACCCCATAACAGCGCGATCCAGCCGGCTATCGCCAGATAGGGCCCGAACGGAATCGGCGTATCGGTCTCAGCCTTCTGCATGCGCAGCGTGATAGACCCAAGCACCGCGCCCACCACGGATGACAACAGGATGGTCAGCGGCATTATCTGCCAGCCGCCCCAGGCGCCAAGCATGGCAAGCAGCTTGAAATCGCCATAGCCCATGCCCTCCTTGCCTGTCACGAGCTTGAACAGCCAGTACACCGACCACAGGCTCAGATACCCTGCCACGGCGCCCCACATGGCATCCGCCAGAGATGCAAACAGGCCGACGCTGTTGAGGATCAACCCCAGCCAGAGTAGCGGCAGCACGATGGAATCGGGCAGCAGCTGGTGATCGACGTCGATCATGCTCATCGCCAGCAGGCCCCAGGTCAGCAGCAGCATTGCCCCGGCCTGCCAGGAGAAGCCGAAGTGCCATGCCACGTAGCCGGACAGCAACCCGCAGGCCAGTTCTACCAACGGATACCGCCGGCTGATGGGCGCACGGCAGGACGAACACTTGCCACGCAGTGCCAGCCAGCTCATCAGCGGAATGTTTTCCCAGGAGCGAATCCTGTGATCGCAGTGCGGACAATGGGAATGCGGCAAGACCAGGTTGAAGGTCATTGCAGGCTCGGCCGGCAGCTCGAGAAACTCACGCGCCTGTGCGCGCCAGTCACGCTGCATCATGATCGGCAGACGATGAATCACCACGTTTAGAAAGCTGCCCACCAGCAAACCCAGCACCAGCGCGCACAAAACAAAGGCCAGCAGGTTGCTGGCCAATAAGTTCACGACATCCATGGTCAGACCACTGCACCCAGCTGGAAGATCGGCAGGTACATGGCGATGATCAGGCCGCCCACCAACACGCCCAGCACCGCCATGATCATCGGCTCCATGAGGGCGGTCAGGCCATCGACCATGTTGTCGACCTCTTCCTCGTAAAAGGTGGCCACCTTGGCCAGCATTTCGTCCAGCGAGCCGGACTCCTCGCCGATGGCGGTCATCTGGATAGCCATGCTGGGAAAGGTCCCCGTGGTGCGCATGGAAAAGTTCAGCTGCATGCCGCTGGAAACGTCACCCTTGACCTTCATCGTCGCATTGCGGAACACCACGTTGCCCGTAGCGCCGGCCACCGAATCCAGGGCATCGACCAGGGGCACGCCGGCCGCGAAGGTGGTCGCCAATGTCCGTGCAAAGCGTGCCACCGCCGACTTGTAAAGAATGCCGCCCACCACCGGCATCTTCAGTAACAGGCGGTCGAACCAGTTACGAAAACGCTCGGATTTGCCATGGGCAGTCTTGAAGGCATAAGCAGCGCCGAACAAACCGAGCAACACCACATGCCACCAGGCCTGCAGAGCCTCGGACAGCCCGATTACCATCAAGGTAAACGCTGGCAATTCCGCCCCGAAATTGGCGAATACCTCTTGGAACTGTGGCACCACCTTGATCAGCAGGATGGCCGACACGATGATCGCCACCAGCACCACCGCAATGGGGTAGTTCATGGCCTTCTTGATCTTGGCCTTAAGCTGCTCGGTCTTTTCCTTGTAGGTGGCGACCCGGTCCAGCAGGGTTTCCAGCGAGCCGGACTGTTCGCCCGAGTCCACCAGGTTGCAGTACAGATCATCGAAATACTGCGGCTTCTTGCGCAGCGCCGCGGCAAAGCTGTTACCCGCCGCCACCTCCTGCTTGAGGTCGTCCACCAGCTTGCGCATGGTCGGGTTATCGAAACCCTCGCCGATGATGTCGAAAGACTGCAGCAGCGGAACGCCGGCCTTCATCATCGTCGCCATTTGCCGGGTAAACAGCGCGATGTCCATCGGCTTGATCTTCTTGCCGGCGCTGAACAGCGACATCGACTTCTTGCGCACCTTTTGCGGGTTGACGCCCTGCTTGCGCAGTTGCGCCTTGACCATCGCCGGGCTCACACCGCTGAGTTCGCCCTTGATCTTCGCGCCCTGCCGGTTGATGCCTTCCCAGGTGAACACACTGGTTTTGATCGCTTTCTGCGCCATGTTAATCCTTGGTCACCCGGTTGACTTCTTCCAGGCTGGTCACGCCCTGCATGGCTTTTACCAACGCCGATGTACGCAGATCGTTGAAGCCGTCTTTACGCATCTGGGTGGAAATGTCGATGGAGTTGCCGTCCTCCATGATAATCCTGGCCAGTGCGGGCGTGTTTTTAACCACTTCATAAATACCGACACGGCCCTTGTATCCACCCTTGCAGTTGTCACAGCCGACCGGCCCGTAGATCTTGAAGGTGCCGATCCTGTCGGCAGGGAAGCCCTCTTCCAGCAGGGCTTCACGCGGCAGATCCACTTCCTTCTTGCAGCTGCTGCACAGCTTGCGCGCCAGGCGCTGGGCGATAATCAGGTTGACCGAAGTAGCGATGTTGAAAGCCGCCACGCCCATGTTTCGCAAACGGGTCAGGGTTTCTGCCGCGCTGTTGGTGTGCAGCGTGGACATCACCATATGCCCTGTCTGCGCCGCCTTGATGGCGATCTCGGCGGTCTCCAGGTCGCGGATCTCGCCCACCATGATCACATCCGGGTCCTGACGCAGAAACGCCCTCAGCGCCTGGGAGAAGTCCATGCCCTGACGCGGGTTGACGTTGACCTGGTTGATCCCCTCAAGGTTAATTTCGACAGGGTCTTCGGCCGTAGAGATGTTCACGTCGACGGTATTGAGGATGTTAAGGCCGGTGTACAACGACACTGTCTTTCCCGAGCCGGTGGGGCCCGTCACCAGGATCATGCCCTGCGGTTGCTTGAGGGCATTCATGTACAGCTCTTTCTGATCCTCTTCATAGCCCAGCGCATCGATGCCCATCTGCGCGCTGGAGGGGTCGAGAATCCGCATTACGATCTTTTCGCCCCACAGGGTCGGCAGCGTGTTCACGCGAAAGTCGATGGCCTTGGTCTTGGACAGCTTCATCTTGATCCGGCCATCCTGCGGCTTGCGCCGCTCGGAAATATCCAGCCCGGCCATGACCTTGAGCCGCGCCGAGATACGCGGCGCCAGCTGGATCGGCGGGCGGGCGACCTCATGGAGAATGCCATCGGTACGCAGGCGCACACGGTAGGCTTTTTCATAGGGCTCGAAATGCAGGTCGGACGAGCCACCGCGAATGGCATCGAGCAGCATCTTGTTGACGAAACGCACCACAGGGGCGTCGTCAGCAGCTTCTGTGGCCTCCTCGCTCGCGCCATCATCCGACACCGTCTGGACATCGACGCCGTCCAGATCCACGTCACCCAGCTCTTCCAGGCCGGTCGTAGCGCTCTCGTAAAACTGTTCGATGGCCAACCCGAGCTTGTCGTCCTCGACGAGGATCGCCTCGGTCGTCAGCCCGGTGCTGAACTGGATATCCGTGACGGCCTGGTGGTTGGTCGGGTCCGACACCGCCACGAACAGCTTGTGGCCGCGCTTGATCAGTGGCAGCACCCGATGCTGCCGGGCGAGCTTTTCGGACACTAGGTCCCTGGGCTGGCTCTCCCTGTCCAGCGCGCTGAGGTCCATATAGGCCACGCCAAACTGGTCGGCCGCAAGCTCCGCAACCGCCCGGCCATTGGCTAGCTTGTTCTGTACCACATAGGTCACCAGCGACAGCTTGTTGCGCGCCGCCTGCTGCTGCGCCTGCTGCGCCATGCGCTCATCCAGCAGGCCGGTCAGCACCATCTGCCTGGCAAGGCCGGAAAGGGCCATGTTGTCCGTCATGGGCGTGATTCTCCCGTATTATCCCCGCCTTATAGCGCAGATAAGCGAGAGAGCCAAACGGCGTCAGACCGGGTGACGATATTTGTCACAAGGGCGCGAAACGAGGCAGCGTGCATGGTTCACAAAGGGGCTGCAGGCTACGTTCCGCGCGGGGTCGAGAAGTTGGCACGGCGGCTGCAGTAGGGATAGCAGGCTCAACGCCTGAACTTTTCAAGGAGAAACACATGAAAGCTCAGATGCAAAAAGGTTTTACCCTGATTGAATTGATGATCGTTGTGGCGATTATCGGGATTTTGGCTGCGGTGGCGTTGCCGGCTTATCAGGATTACTCCGTACGTGCGAAAGTTTCCGAAGTAGTGCTGGCTGCATCTTCCTGCCGCACTAGTATCTCGGAAGCCATTACCTCTGCGGGAAAAGCTGACATCAGTGCTGACCTGCCGAAAGCATGTACTACGCAAGCTAGTAAGTTCGTAACGTCGGTAGCCGGTGATGCAAATGGCATGATTACAGTTGTCGCAAATCATGCGAACCTGAGCCAACTCACATCGAGCACAAATACTCTGACACTGGTACCTATGCAAACTACAACTACGGCGTTTGTCGGCACGACCGATGGCGGGAAGACCATCAATGGCTGGAGATGCGGATCTACCACGGACGGCACCACCATCCCCGACAAGTATCTTCCTGCCTCTTGCCGCGGCACCTATCCATAACACGGTAAGGCGGATCAATTCGTAAGATGGATTAGCGAAGCGTAATCCGTCATTCATTGCGAACCTACTGTACCCGCCACTGCAAACCAAACGCCTCGCCTTCGTGCGGGGCGTTTTGCTGTGTGGCCACTGCGGTACGGCGGATCGCTTTTTGTGGTTGCCGCGGTATGGGTCACGTCTCGGCCAATCACCACCCTCGCCCCGACCCTCCCGAACGTCGGAATACGCCTTCGGCTAATCCAACCTACGGTGGCTGGGCATCTGGTTCTCGTGATGGAACGTCTAACAAAAACGCCCTGCATTAGCAGGGCGTCGGGTGACTCACGTCGCTAGGTTAGATGGCGCCGCGCTTGCGCAGCAGGTCGATAACCTGCCTGGCACCCTCTTCCACGGTCAGCGACTCGGTGTCGATGACGAGGTCGGCGTTGCCCGGCACATCGTAAGGGAAGGATTCGCCCGGAATGTTATCTCCGCCTGCCGCGTACAACCCTTGCGGGTCGCGCTGCTGACAGGCCTGCGGGGACGCCTGGACGTAGACGGTGATGGCCCGGTCGTTGCCGATGAGCGCCTTGGCCTGTTCACGGCCTTCGGCATCGGGTGCGACGAAGGCTGCCAGGGTCAGCAGACCGGCCTCGTTGAACTGACGCGCGACCTGGGCGGCGCGGCGCCAGTTCTCGGTGCGACCGGCGCGGTCCTGCGGCAGGCCCTTGTTCAGGTCGTGACGCAGGTTCTGGCCGTCCAGTACATAGACCGCACGGCCCATATCGAACAGCTTGCGCTCGACCGCATAAGCCAGGGTGCTCTTGCCGGCGCCGGAGAGGCCGGTGAACAGCACGGTGGCCGGCTGCTGGCCGAAACGGGTCGCGCGCTCCTCGGTGGAAACATGCGCGAGCGCGCCGTGATGACCCGAAGAACCATGACTGACCGGGTCAGCGATGATCATGCCCGCGCCAACGGTGCCGTTGGTGAGGCGGTCGATGACGATGAAGGACCCGGTAGTACGGTTCTGTGCATAGCCGTCCAGCGCGATCGGCGCGTCGAGGCTGACCTTGACTCGGCCAATCTCGTTCAGGGCCAGGCTGCTGGCCGAGCCATGTTCGAGAGTATTCACATCGACCCGATGGGTAATGCTGGCGATGGAGCCCGGTACATAGCTGGTGGCGCGCTTGATGTCGTATTTCTTGCCGGGCAGCATCGGCTCTTCGGCCATCCAAACCAGCATGGCGTCGAAACCGTCCGTGATGCGTGGCTGGTTATCGGCATGCACCAGCATGTCGCCGCGGGAGACGTCGATCTCGTCTTCCAGGGTGAGCGTAATGGCTTCGCCCGGGGTCGCCTGCTCCAGTTCGCCGTCATAGGTGACGATGGACTTGACCGTGCTGCGCTTACCCGACGGCAGCACAACCACTTCGTCGCCCTTGCGCACGATGCCGCTGGCCAGCGTGCCGGCAAAGCCGCGGAAGTTGAGATTGGGGCGATTGACGTACTGCACCGGGAAGCGAAGGTCGTCGAAGTTGCGATCGCCGGCGATCTCGACGCTTTCGAGTATCTCCATCAGTGACTGGCCTTCGTACCAGGGCGCACGCTCGGAGCGATTGACCACATTGTCGCCCTTGAGCGCGGACATCGGCACAAAGTGCAGCGACGACGGCTTGAGCTCGATACGTTCGGCAAAGGCCAGGTAATCGGCCTTGATGCGCTCGAACACCTGCTCGTCGAAGTCCATCAGATCCATCTTGTTGATGGCCACGACGATGTGCTTGATGCCCAGCAGCGAGGTGATGAAGCTGTGGCGCTTGGTCTGGGTCTGCACGCCATAGCGCGCGTCGACCAGGATGATCGCCAGGTCGCAGGTGGACGCGCCGGTGGCCATGTTGCGCGTGTACTGCTCATGACCGGGGGTGTCGGCGATGATGAATTTGCGCTTGGCAGTGGAGAAATAGCGGTAGGCGACATCGATGGTGATGCCCTGCTCGCGCTCGGCCTGCAGACCATCGACCAGCAGCGCCAGGTCGACATCGTCGCCCGTGGTGCCGGATTTCTTCGAATCGCGGGTGATGGCTTCGAGGTGATCTTCGTAGATCATCTTCGAGTCATGCAGCAGGCGCCCGATCAGGGTGCTCTTCCCGTCATCGACGTTGCCGCAGGTGAGAAAGCGCAGCAGCTCTTTGCGCTCGTGCTGGGCCAGGTAGGCGAGGATATCGGCGGAAATAAGGTCGGATTGGTGGCTCATTGCATTCTCCGAGCTGGAAGCTGGAAGCTGGGAGCTGGAAGTAATAGCCCCTCACATCAGCAGCATGCTCTGCTATCAGTCTTTACGAATGGTTTGAATCAAGCTGGACAGCATGGCGGCGATTTCACGGGTCTCCTGAATGCTCGGCCTTGCAAACTCTTCAGTAACGAAACCTGCCTCGCGACCGATATAAAGTTGCGTTCGCAGTTCCGCACAGGACCCTTTGGCAATCAGTAAAAACCGGACCTTTTCCTTCGCTCCTTCCCTACTCATGCCTTCGGCAATATTGCTGGGAATTGATAAGCCTGAGCGGGTGATCTGGTCTTTGAAGCCTAACTCACGAGAACCACTCAGCTGCCGATACAAATCTACCGACAGCCTTGCCGATCGCTTCCATACATCTAACTTTTCGAAATCCATACAGCACTCCATGCTGCTTTCACTTCAAGCTTCCTGCTTCAAGCTTCCAGCTATTACTCGTTAAAAATACCCCTGCCGCTTTTTCTCCTCCATGGAACCTGCGCCATCGTGATCGATGACGCGGCCCTGGCGTTCGGAGGTACGGGTCAGGAGCATTTCCTGGATGATTTCCGGCAGGCTGGTGGCGGTGGATTCCACGGCGCCGGTCAGCGGGTAGCAGCCGAGAGTACGGAAGCGGACCATGCGCTTCTCGATGCGTGCTTTTTCCTCATCGGTGAGGTGCTCGAGGATGCGCTCGTCATCGATCATGATCAGGGTGCCGTTCTTTTCGATGACGTCGCGCTCGGCGGCGAAGTACAACGGCACGATCGGGATCTGTTCCAGATAGATGTACTGCCAGATATCCAGCTCGGTCCAGTTCGACAGGGGGAAGACGCGGATGGACTCGCCCTTCTTCACGTTACCGTTGTAGACGTTCCAGAGCTCTGGACGCTGGTTCTTCGGGTCCCAGCGATGCTTGCTGTCACGGAAGGAGTAGACACGCTCCTTCGCACGGGATTTCTCTTCGTCGCGGCGGGCGCCGCCGAACGCGGCGTCGAAGCCGTGCTTGTCGAGGGCCTGCTTGAGGCCTTCGGTCTTCATGATGTCGGTGTGCTTGGCGCTGCCGTGGGTGAACGGATTAATGTTCTGCGCCACGCCATCCGGGTTGATATGGGTGATCAGGTCCAGATCCATCTCGGTGACCATCTTCTCGCGGAAGCGGTACATCTCCTGGAATTTCCAGCGCGTATCGACGTGCATCACCGGGAACGGCAGGCGGCCGGGGAAAAACGCCTTGCGTGCCAGATGCAGCATCACGGCGGAATCCTTGCCGATGGAATAGAGCATCACCGGATTGTCGAACTCGGCGGCCACCTCACGGATGATGTGGATGCTTTCCGCCTCCAGCTCTTTCAGATGCGTCAGTTTGTCGACCATGGCTACTCACGATTTGGCAGATGGACGGCCGGCAGGCCGGAACGAGGGCGCCACTTTAACACGGCATTAACTTCTAATCAGGCGGCTGGTTAGATCTAAATGCTCTAGGTTTATGCCGCCCGGATTTCCTGGGGCAACGCTGCAAACAGCCTTGCGGCAGGTGTGCTCAGGCCGGATTCGGACAATCGATAAATTGATGCTCGACCGCGAATCGACTGGCCAGATAGTCACCGAGGGCCTGGACACCGTAACGCTCGGTGGCGTGGTGGCCTGCGGCAAAAAAGCTCAGCCCGTTCTCCTGTGCGATGTGGGCCGTGGGCTCCGATATTTCGCCGGTCAGATAGGCATCGACACCTGCAGCAACCGCCTGCTCGATGTAGCCCTGGGCGCCGCCGGTGCACCAGGCGATTCGCCGGATCGGCCGGTCACCGTCCACCATCACGGGTTCACGCCCGAGTGCCGTCTGGACCCGCTGCGCGAATTCGAGAGGCAGCAGCGGCACGACAAGCGAGCCGACAAGGCCGACCGAACGAGGGTTGTCCGGTTCCAGTGCGCTTTCGACGGTCAGCCCGAGCAGCCGGGCCAACTGCACGTTGTTGCCCACTTCCGGATGGACATCCAGGGGAAGGTGATAGGCCAGCAGGCTGATGTCGTGGGTCAGCAGGGTCTTCAACCGGCGCTGCTTCATGCCGACTACACGCGGGTCTTCGTTCTTCCAGAAATAACCATGGTGCACCAGCACCAGATCGGCACGCGCCTCGACAGCGGCATCCAGCAGCGCCTGGCTTGCGGTCACGCCACTGACGATCCGGCTCACCTGAGGCCGACCTTCGACCTGCAGGCCGTTCGGGCAGTAATCAGCGATCTTCGCAGCATTCAGGTAGCGATCGGCTTCCTGAACCAGGGTGGTCAACGCAACAGCCATGCACAGTCCTCGGGTGATCGGAGCAGGATTGCAGCACCACAGCGGTCGGCTGAACGCAACCGGATTAAGCCGGCCATGGGATCAGGTTCAGATTCGGCATCTGCGACGCTGCAATTCGTCTCCAGCTTCGTATAATGCCGCCACCTTAAGGGGGCGTTAGCCCCCTCGCAACCTGCCCGGATCTCTGAATCGCGATGATCAATGCCCTGCGTTTTCTCGGCTGGCCGCTGCTGGTGGGCCTGCTTGTGGCCCTGCTGATCATTCAACGCTACCCGCACCTGGTTGGCATGGGCACCGAGCCGGAATACACGTTGCGGCAAACGCCGCTGGTGGGCATCCCGCAACAGGGGCCCTATTCCTATGCCAATGCGGTCAGCGGCGCGGCGCCAGCGGTGGCCAATCTCTACACCACCAAGGTCATCGACAGCTCGACCGAAAAGCCGATGCTCAAGGACGACCCGCTGTTTCAACGGTTTTTCGGCGACAACCTGCCGCGTCAGCGGCGCATGGAGTCAAGCCTGGGTTCGGCGGTGATCATGAGCCCGGAAGGCTACCTGCTGACCAACAACCACGTCACCGCCAACGCGGAACAGATCGTCGTGGCCTTGCGCGACGGCCGCGAAACCCTAGCCCGGGTGATCGGTAGCGACCCGGAAACAGACCTGGCGGTATTGAAGATCGACCTGGCCGACCTGCCTGCCATCACCATCGGTCGCTCCGACAGCATCCGCATCGGCGATGTGACGCTGGCGATCGGCAACCCGTTCGGCGTTGGCCAGACCGTGACCATGGGCATTATCAGTGCCACCGGGCGCAACCAGCTGGGCCTCAACACCTACGAGGACTTCATCCAGACCGACGCGGCGATCAACCGTGGGAACTCAGGGGGCGCGCTGGTGGACACCGCCGGCCATCTGATCGGCATCAACACGGCGATCATTTCCGAATCCGGCGGCTCGCAGGGCATCGGTTTCGCGATCCCGGTAAAGCTGGCCATGGAGGTGATGAAATCCATTATCGAGCATGGCCAGGTGATCCGCGGCTGGCTTGGAGTGGAAGTGCAGTCGCTGACCCAGGAACTGGCAGAGTCGTTCGGACAGGCCGGGCGGCCCGGGATCGTGGTAGCCGGCGTCTATCGGGACGGCCCCGCTGCACGCGCCGGCCTGCAACCGGGCGATCTGATCCTCAGCATCGATGGCCAGCAGGCACTCGACGGTCGCAGCTCGATGAACCAGGTCGCGCGCGTGCGGCCTGGCGACAAGATCGACATCGACATCCTGCGCAACGGCAAGCCGCTGACCCTGACCGCCGAAGTCGGCATGCGTCCGCTGGTGGAAAACAGTCCGCAGTGACAGACGAGAGGCGCAGTACCCGGACGGGTATCAGCGCCTCTTTAGCGTAGCTAGCCGCTTTTGAGAATATCGGCCAGGGCATCGAGCAGTGCCTGATTCTGCTCCGGCGCGCCGATGGTGATGCGCAGGAACTGATCGATCCGTGGCATCTTGAAATGCCGGACGATGATCCCCTCGTTACGCAGCTGCCCTGCCAGCTCGCCAGCATCATGCTGCGGGTGGCGGGTGAAGATGAAGTTCGCCGCCGATGGCAGAACCTGGAAACCCAAGGCCTGCATCGAAGCCACAACACTCTCGCGACTGCTGACGACCTGCACACAGGTGCGCTGGAAGTACTCGCGATCCTCGAATGCCGCCGCCGCGCCGGCAATGGCGATGCGATCGAGCGGATAGGAGTTGAAGCTGTTCTTGATCCGCTCCAGGGCCTCGATCAGGTCTGGGTGACCGACCGCCAGACCAACCCGAAGCCCGGCCAGGGAGCGCGACTTCGACAATGTCTGGGACACCAGCAGGTTCGGATATCGATCCACCAGGGCGATAGCCGAGACGCCACCGAAATCGATGTAGGCTTCGTCGACCAGCACCACCGAATCGGGGTTCGCCTGCAGCAGGCGTTCGATGGCATCCAGGCCCAGCAGGCATCCGGTCGGCGCATTGGGGTTGGGAAAGATGATGCCGCCGTTGGGCCGAGCGTAGTCATCCACATTCAGCTGGAACCGCTCGTCCAGCGCAATGGCCTCGAACTCGATGCCGTAGAGGCCGCAATAGACCGGGTAGAAACTGTAGGTGACATCCGGGAACAGCAACGGCTTGCCATGCTGGAACAGACCATGGAAGGCGTGGGCTAGCACTTCGTCCGAGCCGTTTCCGACAAATACCTGCTCCGGCTTCACATCGTAGTACTCGGCGACGGCACGCTTGAGCCGCTCGCCGTTCGGGTCCGGATACAGGCGCAGACTGTCGTTGACCTCCGCCTGCATCGCGGCGATGGCCCGGGGTGACGGGCCGTAGGGGTTCTCGTTGGTGTTGAGCTTGATCAGCTTGCTCAACTTGGGCTGCTCGCCCGGCACGTAGGGCACCAGGTCGTTGACGAAGGGGCTCCAAAAACGGCTCACGAAATACTCCTGGAGAAGGTGGGGGAGCTTGAAGCTTGAAGCCTGAAGCCCGAAGCCCGAAGCTTGAAGTCGGCTCCTGCGGCAACCGCGTTTTGCACTTCTAGCTTCTAGCTTCTAGCTTCTAGCTTCCAGCTTCCGACTAGAAATCTTTGATCCTGTATTCCGCGCTGCGTGCATGGGCGGTCAATGACTCGCCGCGCGCCAGCACCGAGGCGATCTTGCCGAGTTCCGAGGCGCCTTCGGCTGAGCAGTTGATGATCGAGGAGCGCTTCTGGAAGTCGTACACGCCCAGCGGCGAGGAGAAGCGCGCGGTACCGGAGGTCGGCAGGACGTGGTTGGGCCCTGCACAGTAATCGCCCAGGGCTTCGGCGGTGTAGCGACCCATGAAGATCGCGCCGGCATGGCGAATCTGCGGCAGCCACTGTTCCGGCTCGGCCACCGACAGCTCCAGATGTTCGGGGGCGATGCGGTTGGCCACCTCGATAGCCTGCTGCATATCGGCCACCTGAATCAGCGCGCCACGCCCGAGCATGGATGCCCGCGCGATATCGGCGCGCTCCAGGGTCGGCAATAGCCGCTGGATGCTTTCGGCAACCTTGTCGAGAAAGGCCGCGTCGGGGCTGACCAGGATCGACTGCGCATCCTCGTCATGCTCGGCCTGGGAGAACAGGTCCATGGCAATCCAGTCCGGATCTGTCTGCCCATCGCATACCACGAGAATTTCCGAGGGACCGGCAATCATGTCGATGCCGACCTTGCCGAACACGTGACGCTTGGCCGTGGCCACATAGATATTGCCCGGCCCGACGATCTTGTCCACCGGCGGCACGCTCTCGGTGCCGTATGCCAGCGCCGCAACCGCCTGGGCGCCGCCAATGGTGAAGACCCGGTCGACACCGGCAATGCACGCCGCAGCCAACACCAGCTCGTTGATCTCGCCGCGCGGCGTGGGCACCACCATCACCACTTCAGGCACCCCGGCCACCTTTGCCGGGATCGCGTTCATCAGCACTGACGAAGGATAAGAAGCCTTGCCACCGGGCACATAGAGGCCGGCACGATCGAGCGGCGTGACCTGCTGGCCAAGCACGGTGCCGTCGGCCTCGGTGTACTGCCAGGAATCCTGCTTCTGTCGCTCGTGATAGACACGCACCCGCTCGGCGGCGGCTGCAAGCGCCTCGCGCTGGGCCGGGGTAATGCGCTCTAGTGCAAGCTCCAGACGCTCGCGAGGAAGGATCAGATCGGCCATGGAGGCCACTTCGAGCCCGTCGAAACGCTGGGTGTATTCCACCAGCGCCGCATCGCCGCGCTCGCGTACAGCCTTGATGATCTCCAGCACGCGCTGGTTGACGCCATCATCGGACACGCTTTCCCAGCTCAGCAGCTGGTCCAGATGTCGACCGAAATCCTGATCAGCGGCATTGAGTCGGCGGATGTCGATGGGAGCGGTCATAACGGGCCTCATGAAGGGATGCGGACAGCAAGGGTCAGGCGCCACTAGATTAACAAGCCAACCGCGCGGGCACCTGAGAATTTAGGCTATGACGCGGATAGGCCTGCCGGCCGCAGCGGGCCGGCAGGAGAAATCAATCCGGATGCGCAATCGCACTCTGCAGGGCTTCGATCAGCGCCTGGATACGGGCGTGCTGCATTTTCATCGAGGCCTTGTTGACCACCAGCCGCGAGCTGATCATCGCGATCAGCTCCTGAGGCTCCAACCCGTTGGCGCGCAGGGTGTTGCCGGTGTCGACGACGTCGATGATCTTGTCGGCCAGACCCACCAGCGGGGCCAGCTCCATGGAACCGTAGAGTTTGATGATGTCGACCTGACGGCCCTGCTCGGCGTAGTAACGCTTGGCGACGTTGACGAACTTGGTTGCCACACGCAGCCGCCCCTTGGGCTCCGGAGCGCCAACCTTGCCGGCGGTCATCAGCTTGCAATTGGCGATCCTGAGATCCAGTGGTTCGTAGAGCCCCTGCCCACCGTATTCCATCAGCACATCCTTGCCAGCCACGCCAAGGTCCGCCGCGCCGTGCTCGACATAGGTCGGCACGTCGGTGGCGCGGACGATCAGAAGGCGAACGTCATCCTGGGTGGTGGGGATGATCAGCTTGCGGCTTTTTTCCGGATTTTCAGTGGGAACGATACCGGCAGCGGCAAGCAGCGGGAGGGTGTCGTCGAGAATGCGGCCTTTGGACAGGGCGATGGTGAGCATGGACGATGTGTTTCCTTGAAGCCTATTGTTGGCGGCCGTTCACTGGCGGCGGCCGGTCCCTTTGGTCCAGCCAGGGCGGATTGCCGGCACGCGCCGACAATCCACCATGCGGTCAGCCCGGTACGCGGCGAATCTTGGCGCCCAGCAGCTGCAGCTTTTCCTCGATGCACTCGTAGCCGCGATCGATGTGGTAGATGCGGTCGATCAGGGTGTCGCCTTCAGCTACCAGCCCGGCAATGACGAGGCTCGCCGAGGCGCGCAGATCGGTGGCCATCACCGGAGCGCCCTTGAGCTTCGGTACGCCGGTGACGATGGCGGTGTTGCCCTCGACGAGGATCTGCGACCCCATCCGGTTCATCTCGTACACGTGCATGAAGCGGTTCTCGAACACCGTCTCGATCACCGTACCGGTGCCTTCGGCAATGGCGTTCATGGAAATGAACTGCGCCTGCATGTCGGTGGGAAAGGCCGGATAGGGCGCGGTGCGGATGTTCACCGCCTTTGGCCGATTGCCCTTCATGTCCAGCTCGATCCAGTTGCTGCCGGTATCGATATAGGCACCCGCTTCCTCGAGCTTGTGCAGGACGGCTTCAAGCAGGGTCGCGTCGGTATCCTTCAACCGCACCCGGCCGCCGGTCGCGGCTGCGGCAACCAGATAGGTGCCGGTTTCGATCCGGTCCGGCATGACGCTGTAGCGGCCACCGCCCAGGCGCTTCACACCGTCGATGACGATGGTATCGGTGCCGGCGCCCGACACCTGCGCGCCCATGGCGTTGAGGAAATTGGCGAGATCGACCACCTCCGGCTCGCGCGCTGCGTTCTCCAGAACGCTGCGGCCGTTGGCCAGAGCGGCGGCCATCATGATGTTCTCGGTGCCGGTCACGCTGACGATGTCGAAGAAGAAATGTGCGCCACGCAGGCCGCCGGCTGGGGCCTTGGCCTTGATGTAGCCGCCTTCCACATCGATCTGCGCGCCCATCGCTTCCAGGCCGCGAATATGCAGGTCCACCGGACGCGAGCCGATGGCACAGCCGCCCGGCAGGGCTACTTCGGCTTCGCCGAAACGCGCCACCATCGGCCCCAGCACCAGGATCGATGCACGCATGGTCTTGACCAGCTCGTAGGGCGCTACCAGCGTCTGGATACTGCTGGCGTCGACCTCGACACTGAGCTTTTCGTCGATGACCGGTTGCACGCCCATGCGACCGAATAGCTCGATCATGGTGGTAATGTCGTGCAGGTGCGGCAGGTTGCAGACGGTGACCGGGGTGTCGGCCAACAAGGTGGCCGCCAGGATCGGCAGGGCCGAGTTCTTGGCACCGGAGATGCGAATCTCGCCATCGAGGCGGGCGCCGCCGGTAATGATCAGTTTATCCATGGAAGTTCCCGTAACCCGCAGGCTCGAAGCGCTTTCGAAGAGAAGCCGCGCGCCCTGTTAACGGCGCGCCGGCAGAAATGTGACTGGCGTAGACCAGGGCTCAGCCGCGTGCAAGCCAGTCGGCGCGGCTGAAGAATTTCATGGTCACTGCGTGGATACTGCCGTCGCCTATCCACGGGTTCAGGTGAGCGTAGATCTGCTGCTGGCGCTTGACCGGGCTCAGGCCGGCCAGCTCGTCACTGATGACATTGAGCTGGAAGTTGCAGCCTTCGCCTTCAACTTCTACCTGGGCACCTGGAAGTTTCTCTTCCAGAAAATTCTTAACTTCTACAGCCTGCATGTTCAACCTCGATCGGCAGCGGACGCGCGCGGCCGGCCATCATACAAAAAAGCCCGAAGACTGCGAACCCCGAAGCCACGCCGCCTGACGAAGCTCACCTAATCGAGGGTTTCGGCATCGCTGTCCCGCCGCAGAGGGTGTCGACTGGCCGCAACGGCTGGAAAACGCGAGGAGGCAAAACGCACTACCAGAATGGCCACCGCCAGCAGGAGGATCGCTCCGGAAATATAGACGACCCCCATGTCCGGACGATGATGATGCGACACGTCGGAGATGAGCAGGCGGGTCAGTGCCGTGATCGCCACATAGATCAGGAAGCGCACCGGCATGTGGTTGGTCTTGAAATAGATTCCCACCATGGCGCCCAGCTCGAGATAGATGAACAGCAGCAGGATGTCATCGACACTGATGCTGCCCTTCTCGATCATGCCCAGAAAGGCATCGAGCCCGGCCCAGGCCGTGACCGCGCCAATCGCGAACAGGGACAGATAATGAAAGGTCTCCACCAGAAGGTTTCCCAGCGACTCGGCCGTCAGGTGGACCTTGGCACGTGTCGACTCCGCCCAGCGCAGTAACATCAGACAACTCCTTCTGTTTCATCTTCCAGCGAAAGAACGTCCAGCAAACCGGAGACCCGGGCAATCTCACGCATGTCTTCAGGCAGGCCGGTGATGAGGATCTCATCGCCCTGCCCCAACGCATCGCGGGTAAAGGCCAGCAGCAAGGACAGGCCGACGCTACTGGATTTTTCCACCGATGAGCAATCGACACGTAAACGCTCGCCCCGGGCTTGGCGTATCAAGGCCTGTCCCTGCGCCCGCACGGCCGGCCCGGACCGGTAATCGAGCACGCCGGCGAGCCGAAGCTCTCCGGCCGCGCCACGCTCAACCCGCCCTTCACTCATCGGCCGCCGCCTGCTGACCGGCCTCGGTGTCCTTGGCGCGTGCCACGACCTCGGCCCAGCCATCAATGGTCTTGTCGAGATCATTGCCGTTCTTCTGCATGGCGTCGGCGAACTGGTCACGGAACAGCTTACCGATATTGATGCCATTGATGATCACGTTGCGGACGCGCCATTCACCGCCCTTGTTGACCATGGTGTAGGACACCGGATAGATCTCTCCCTGGCGGCCCGTCACTTCCATACCGACACTGGTGCGCTCCTGGTCCTGCTTGCCGCTGGCCGGCAGCACGCGAATCTGCTGGTTGTTGTACTCCAGCAGTGCGTTGCCATAGAACTGCATGAGACTGCGCTTGAAGTTCTCCTGGAATCGCTTCATCTGCGCGGGGCTGGCGCTGCGTGAGTACTTGACCGTCATGATGCTGCGCGAGATGCCTTCGGCATCGACCACAGGACCGAGTATGTCATTGAGCGACTCGTAGAACGCATTCGGGTCCTGACGGTATTGCTCCTTGTTTGCCTTGAGATCAGCGAGCAACTCATCGGTGGTGCGCTGGATCACATCATGGGCGCTGGGCGCCGCCTGGACCAGAAGGGGGAAGGCTGCCAGCAATACCAGCAAGCCGCGACGCAGGGCCATCATCATGGGGTTGCTCCTCATTCTTTATTGACCGAATTAAGCAGGAATTTGCCGATCAGCTCTTCCAGTACCAGCGAAGACTGGGTGTCGCGGATCGTGTCGCCATCGCCGAGCGTTTCTTCCTCACCACCGACGCTGATGCCAACATACTTTTCACCGAGCAACCCTGCCGTCAGGATCGAAGCGGTAGAGTCGGTCGGCAGGATGTCGACGTCCTTTTGTATCTCGAGGGTGACGCGCCCGGTGTAGCTCTCTCGATCCAGATCGATTGCGGTCACCTTGCCGATGGTCACGCCAGCCATGGTGACCTTGGATCGGACACTGAGACCGGCAATATTGTCGAAATAGGCATACAGCCTGTAGGTGTCGGCGCTGTTGACGTTCAGCCCGCTGACTCGCAGGGACAGCAGCAGCAGGGCGAGAATCCCCGCGAGCAGGAACAGGCCAACACCGATTTCCAGGGTGCGGATACGCATCAAAAATCTCCAAACATCAACGCGGTCAGAATAAAGTCGAGGCCGAGCACCGCCAGCGAGGCGTAGACCACGGTTCGGGTAGTGGCGCGACTGATCCCCTCGGAAGTCGGATCGCAGTCATAGCCCTGGAACACCGCGATCCAGGTCACCACAACAGCGAACACCATGCTCTTGATCACACCGTTCAGGACATCGGACGAGAACGTTACGCTGTTCTGCATGTTGGCCCAGAACGAGCCCTCGTATACGCCGAGCCAGTCCACCGCGACCATCGCACCGCCCCAGATGCCGACGACGTTGAAGATCACGGTCAGCAGAGGCAGCGCGATAAAGCCCGCCCACAGCCGCGGCGCGACGATGTATTTCAACGGATCGACACCGATCATTTCGAGGCTCGACAACTGCTCGGTGGATTTCATGTTGCCGATTTCCGCCGCCAACGCCGAGCCGGCGCGCCCGGCAAACAGCAACGCCGTCACCACCGGCCCCAGCTCACGCAGCAGGGTGAGGGCCACCATCTGCCCAACCGCCTGCTCCGAACCGTAGCTGCTGAGGATGCTGTAGCCCTGCAGCGCAAGCACCATGCCGATGAACAGGCCAGAGACCACCACGATGGCGAGCGACAGTACCCCTACCGAGTAGAGCTGCCTGACCAGCAACGAAAAGCGGTTGTCCAGGCCGCTGGAGCCGAACAGCGCATGAAACAGGAAAAGTGTCGCACGGCCCTGGGCGGCGACCACATCGATGCCGGCCACACCAAACAGGCGGACTCGCTCGATCAGGGAACGCTTACGCATCTGAGCCTCGCAACAGGTCGTCGGCATAGTCCGGCGCAGGGAAATGGAACGGCACAGGGCCATCCGCGGCGCCGCGCATGAATTGCTGAATCCTTGGGTTATCCGACTGGCGCAAGTCCGCCGGCGTGCCCTGCCCCAGGACCTGACCGTCGCCGACCACATAGATGTAGTCGGCGATGCTGGCCGTTTCAGCCAGATCATGGGACACCACGATGCTGGTAATGCCGAGCGCGTCGTTGAGCAGACGAATCAGCTGGACCAGCACGCCCATGGCAATGGGGTCCTGGCCCGCAAAGGGCTCGTCATACATAAGGATCTGAGGGTCCAGGGCAATGGCCCTTGCCAGTGCCACGCGACGTTTCATGCCACCGGACAGTTCGTCCGGCATCAGCTCGACCGCACCGCGCAACCCGACCGCCTGCAGCTTCATCAGTACGATGTCCCGGATCATTTCCTCCGGCAGCCTGGTGTGCACACGCAAGGGGAAGGCGACGTTCTCGAACACGTCTAGATCGGTAAACAGCGCGCCACTCTGGAACAGCACGCCCATCTGCTTGCGCATGTCGAACAGCTCGCGGCGCGAGAGGCTGGGCAGGTTGGTCCCGGCCACCCAGACTTCGCCACTGACGGGCTTCAACTGTGCAGCAATCAGGCGCAACAAGGTGGTCTTGCCACAGCCCGACGGCCCCATGATGGCCGTCACCTTGCCGCGGGGAATGACCATGTCGATGTTATTGAAAATGCTCCGCTCGCCGCGCTTGAAGGTGACACCCTTCAGCTCGACGGCGTTAGCGTTGGCGGCGCTCATCGGATCTCCTCGGATACAGCCTGCGAAACAGACGCGCTCCGAGCGTTCGGAGATACTTCGCAGAGCCGTTTTTGGCGGCGCGAACTATAGCACCGCGCCGTAGGCGTCCCAAGCAGCCCTCTGTATCGGCACATGAGCAATCGCACGCCGTTCAGCTTGCATTCAGCTACAGGCGCGACGATCTGCACTAAAGCTTTCGGTGAGGGGCGGCTGGATTGGCGCTATAATCCCGCGTTTTCATTCAGGCGATGACCAGACATGAGCCAGAGCAGCCAGCTGATCGAGACTGCCCAACGCACTATCCGCATGGAAGTGGAGGCGGTCGAGCAACTCAGAACGCGTATCGACGAGCAGTTCGTCAGGGCCTGTGAACTCATCCTGCAGTGCAAGGGCCGTGTCGTGGTGGTCGGTATGGGCAAATCGGGCCATATCGGCAACAAGATCGCCGCCACTCTCGCCAGCACGGGCACCACGGCATTCTTCGTGCACCCGGCCGAAGCCAGCCATGGCGACATGGGCATGATCACCCGGGACGATGTCGTGCTGGCGCTCTCCAACTCGGGCAGCACCAGCGAGATCGTGACCCTGCTGCCGCTCATCAAACGCCTGGGCATCACCCTCATCAGCATGACCGGCAACCCCGAATCAGTGTTGGCCAAGGCCGCCGAGGTCAACATCGACGCCAGCGTAGCCATCGAAGCCTGCCCACTGAATCTGGCGCCTACTTCCTCCACCACCGTGAGTCTCGTGCTGGGCGATGCCCTGGCCATTGCCCTGCTCGAAGCTCGCGGCTTCACCGCGGAAGATTTTGCCTTTTCTCATCCGGGCGGTGCGCTGGGACGGCGCCTGCTACTCAAGGTCGAGCACGTCATGCATTCCGACGACCGCCTGCCACAGGTAAGCCGGGGTACGTCGCTGCGTGACGCCCTGCTGGAGATGACCCAGAAAGGCCTCGGCATGACGGTCGTGGTGGAAGAGGATGGCCGCCTCGCCGGGATATTTACCGACGGTGACCTGCGCCGCACGCTGGACAAGGGTGTCGATGTGCGACAGGCCAGCATCGACCAGGTCATGACCATCCATGGCAAGACCGCCAACGCCGACATGCTCGCCGCCGAGGCCCTGAAGATCATGGAAGACAACAAGATCAACGCGCTGGTGGTGGTCGACGAACGCGACCACCCGGTGGGCGCACTGAACATGCACGACCTGTTGCGTGCAGGGGTAATGTAATGAACGATCTGCTGCGCCGCGCCCGAGATGTTCGCCTGGCCATTTTCGATGTCGATGGTGTGCTCACCGACGGCAAGCTGTATTTCCTGGTCGACGGCAGCGAGTTCAAGACCTTCAACACCCTGGACGGGCACGGCATCAAGATGCTGATCAACTCCGGCGTTCGCACCGCGATCATCAGCGGACGCAAGACCCCGGTGGTCGAGCGGCGCGCCCAGGGGCTCGGCATTCAGCACCTGTACCAGGGCCGCGAAGACAAGCTGGTGGTGCTCGATGAACTGCTGGGCGAACTTGAACTCGATTATGCTCAGGTGGCCTACCTCGGCGACGACCTGCCCGACCTGCCGGTCATTCGCCGGGTTGGCCTGGGCATGGCTGTCGCCAGCGCCGACAGCTTCGTCCGTCAGCATGCCCACGGCGTCACGACCGCACGCGGCGGCGAAGGCGCTGCACGCGAGTTCTGCGAGTTGATCATGCGCGCGCAGGGTACCCTGGACGCCGCGCAATCCGCCTATCTATGAGGTCCCGATGCTGAGCCGAATTCGCCTTCCCGGCCTCCTTCTGATGATTGCGCTGCTGCTGGTCGCGGTAGGCTATTGGAACATTCGTCCCGAAAGCTTCATGCAGGACGCCCCGGCCACCGCTGCGGAGCAATCACCGATCGACTTCTATGCCACCAACACCCGCACCGTGCAGTATCAGCCGGACGGCAAGCGCAACTACGAGCTGACAGCAGACAAGGTCGAACATATCAAGGCAAGCGACGTCAGCCTGCTGACCCGCCCCGACCTTCGCTCCTACCGCGGCTCCGCCCTGCCCTGGCACGTTACCAGCGAGCGCGGTGAAGTTGGCCCGCAGGGCAAGGAGGTGGAGCTTATCGACAACGTCCGCGTCGAGCGCACCGATGCCAAGGGCCGCCCGACAATCATCACCAGTAGCCGGATGACCGTGCTGCCGGACGAGGAATATGCCGAGACCGGGCAACCCGTTAGAATCTTCGCCGCGAACGGCGTTACGAACGCTACGGGTATGAAAGCGTACCTGAACGAAGGCAGGATGCTCCTGCTATCCAATGTAAGAGGCCAGCATGAGCTGCGTTAAGACCCTTCCTTTCCTGCTCGGAATGAGCATCTTCCTGCTCGGCGCCAATGCCCATGCACTGCCCGAAGACCGCAACCAGCCAATCCGCGTGCAGGCCGACACGGCCGAGCTGGACGATCGCCAGGGCGTCGCGGTCTATCGCGGTGATGTGGTCATCACCCAGGGCACGATGAAGATCACCGGCGACACCGTGACCATCACCCAGAACAAGAACGGTGACGTCGAAGTATTCACCTCGATCGGCAAGCCCGCCTATTACGAGCAGAAGCCGGCGGTCGACAAGGAGATCGTCAAGGCCTATGGGCTGACGATCCAGTACTTCGCGGCAAACGAGCGTATCGTGCTGATCGACCAGGCAAAGGTCGTCCAGGAAGGCAATACTTTCGAAGGCGAAAAGATCGTTTATGACACTCAGCGCCAGATCGTCAACGCAGGCCGCGCAACCAATACTGATGTGACCACGCCACAGCCGCGCGTCGACATGGTCATCCAGCCCCGCAAGAAAGACGAGTCGACAGCGGAGCAGAGCGAGTAATGGCAACGCTGAAAGCCCAGCACCTGGCCAAAAGCTACAAGAGCCGTCAGGTCGTGCGCGACGTGAGTCTTTCGATCGACAGCGGTCAGATCGTCGGCCTTCTCGGGCCCAACGGTGCCGGAAAGACCACCTGCTTCTACATGATCGTGGGCCTGGTCAGGGCCGACCAGGGCCGCGTGCTGATCGATGACCAGGACGTAACCCACCAGTCCATGCATGGTCGAGCACGGGCAGGCATCGGCTACCTGCCACAGGAGGCCTCGATCTTCCGCAAGCTATCGGTGGCCGACAACATCATGGCGATCCTTGAGACGCGCAAGGACCTGGACCGCAACGGGCGCCAGCAGGCACTTGAAGGCTTGCTTCAGGAGTTTCATATCAGCCACATCCGCGACAGCCTCGGCATGAGCCTGTCGGGTGGCGAGCGCCGTCGCGTCGAGATCGCACGTGCACTGGCCACGGCACCCAAGTTCATCCTGCTCGACGAGCCTTTCGCCGGCGTGGACCCGATTTCGGTCGGCGATATCAAGCAGATCATCCATCACCTCAAGGCCAAGGGCATCGGCGTACTGATCACCGATCACAATGTCCGCGAAACGCTGGATATCTGCGAAACAGCCTACATCGTCAACGATGGCCAACTGATCGCCGAAGGCAACGCCGAGACCATCCTGGCCAACCAGCTCGTGAAGGAAGTATATCTCGGACACGAATTCCGCCTCTGATTGTGGGATTTCGCTTCGAGACAGGCACCGGGGGCTAGGCAAAGGCTTCGTTGGCAGGCATATAATTTGCTTACAGGGACGCCGGCGGGCGTCAACGAAATGGAACAGGCGCGGTTGCGCCGGCAAACAAGGTTCGAAGTCCTCTGCCATGAAACCATCGCTAGTCCTGAAGATGGGCCAGCAGCTGACGATGACACCGCAGCTGCAACAGGCCATACGACTGCTCCAGCTGTCCACGCTGGATCTCCAGCAGGAGATCCAGGAAGCGCTGGATTCCAACCCCATGCTCGAACGCGAGGAAGATGGGGACGACTTCGACAACTCGGACCCTATGGCCGAGTCGGTCGAAAGGAAGCCCGAGACCACGGCAAGCGAGCAGAACAATACCGATACCCACCATGAAGAGCCGATCAATACGGTAGAAAACTTCGAGGACGGTGATTGGGGAGATCGCATCCCCAGCGAGCTGCCAGTCGACACTGCCTGGGAGGACATCTATCAGACCAGCGCCAGCAGCCTGCCCAGCAGCGATGATGACGAATGGGACTTCACCACCCGCACCTCCGCCGGTGAAAGCTTGCAGAGCCATCTGCTCTGGCAGTTGAATCTCGCGCCGATGAGCGACACCGATCGGCTCATCGCGGCCACGCTGATCGACTGCATCAACCCGCAGGGCTACCTCGACGAGACTTTGGAAGAGGTACTTGAATCCTTCGATCCGGAGCTCGAAATCGAGCTGGACGAGATCGAAGTGGTGCTGCGCCGTATCCAGCAGTTCGAACCGGCCGGCATTGGCGCACGTGACCTGCGTGAGTGCCTGCTTCTGCAGCTGCGCCAGTTGCCCGAGCGCACCCCGTGGCTGGCGGAGGCGATGCGCCTGGTTGGCGACCATCTGGACATCCTCGGCAGCCGGGACTACAGCGCCCTGATGCGCCGCATGAAGCTCAAGGAAGATGAACTGCGCCAGGTTGTGGACCTGATCCAGACCCTCAATCCGCGCCCGGGCTCGCAAATCGAAACGAGCGAGCCGGAGTACGTGGTGCCCGATGTCATCGTGCGCAAGCACAACGACCGCTGGCTGGTGGAACTGAACCAGGATGCCATGCCGCGATTGCGGGTCAATGCCCAGTATGCAGGCTTCGTAAAGCGTGCCGATTCGAGCGCAGACAACACCTTCATGCGCAACCAGCTGCAGGAGGCGCGCTGGTTTATAAAGAGCCTGCTCAGCCGCAATGAAACCCTGATGAAAGTCGCCACGCAGATCGTCGAGCATCAGCGCGGCTTTCTCGACCACGGCGATGAAGCCATGAAGCCCCTGGTGCTGCATGACATCGCCGAAGCGGTCGGTATGCACGAGTCGACGATTTCCCGCGTCACCACTCAGAAATACATGCACACACCTCGCGGCATCTATGAGCTGAAATACTTCTTTTCCAGCCATGTGAGCACCGCCGAAGGGGGCGAATGCTCCTCTACTGCGATCCGCGCGATCATCAAGAAGCTGGTGGCTGCGGAAAACCAGAAAAAGCCATTGAGCGACAGCAAGATCGCTGGTTTACTGGAGGCACAGGGTATCCAGGTCGCACGCCGAACAGTCGCCAAATATCGCGAATCTCTCGGGATCGCGCCGTCTAGCGAACGCAAGCGGCTGCTGTGACGCAGGCGACCTGAGCGGCTCATCGCCAGCCCTTCGCACGTGGCAATAAGGAGATGCAGTATGCAAGTCAACATCACTGGCCTTCACCTGGAAATCACCGAAGCCCTGCGTGACTACGTCGAGGAGAAATTCGAGCGACTGGAACGACATTTCGATCGCATCATTGCCGTCCAGGTGGTGCTGCAGGTCGAGAAACTCAGACAAAAGGCCGAAGCCACGCTGCACGTAGCCGGGCGCGAAGTCGTTGCCAACGCCGAACATGAAGACATGTATGCAGCCATCGACCTGCTTGCCGACAAGCTGGATCGCCAGCTCATCAAGCATAAAGAAAAACAGCTCGACCATAGCCAGGGTGCCCTTGCTCGCTAACCCATCATGATCCGAATCGAAAACATCCTGACCCCCGGACGTTCCCTCGTGAACGTACCGGGAGGTAGCAAGAAACGCGTCCTGGAGCAGATCGCCAAGGTGATCGCCCAGGATTTGCCAGACCTGGACCCACAAACTGTCTTCGAGAGTTTCGTTGCCCGCGAAAAACTAGGCTCCACCGGGTTTGGCAACGGTATCGCCATTCCTCACTGCCGCATGGCCGGCTGTGCATCGCCGCTTAGCGCGGTGTTGCGACTCGACGGGCCAGTGGACTTCGATGCCATCGACGGCGCACCGGTTGACCTCTTGTTCGTGCTTCTGGTCCCGCAAGCCGCAACCGATGAGCACCTCGAACTGCTTCGCCAGATCGCCAGCATGCTGGATCGCGAGGAGGTGCGCGATCAGCTGCGCAAGGCGCCTACTAGCCAGGATCTTTACCAGGCGATTGTTGATATACAAAGCGGCCGCTAGCGAGGCGGCATGTCACGCCTCCGCATGAAGTGAGGGAAGAGACGTGTACCCAACCTGCGAATCCTGTGGTCGATATACCAGCCTGAACCGGCGCATCGACGCGTATGCCAAGCCACCTTCCGCGGTAACGCCATGCGCCTGATCATCGTCAGCGGGCGCTCGGGCTCGGGGAAAAGCACCGCACTGGCGGTACTCGAAGACAATGGTTTCTATTGCATCGACAACCTGCCAGCCGGGTTACTGCCAGAGCTTGCCGAACGAGCGCTACTGCACACCGAACTTCTGCAACCACAGGTCGCGGTCTCCATTGATGCGCGCAACCTGCCAAGCCAGCTCAAGCGCTTTCCCGAGCTGCTCGACGAAGTACGCGCGCGGCACATCCACTGCGATGTGCTGTACCTCGACGCCGCAGATGAAACCCTGCTGAAGCGCTTTTCCGAAACCCGTCGGCGCCATCCGCTGACCACCGAGCATCGCTCGCTGGCCGAGGCGATCCATGACGAGGAATTGCTGCTGGCGCCGATCATCGATCATGCTGACCTGAAGATCGACACGACACATCTGAATCTCTATCAACTGCGCGACACGCTCAAGCTGCGCCTGCTGAACAAGCCCGAACCCGGCACCGCCTTTCTCTTCGAGTCGTTCGGCTTCAAGCGAGGCATGCCGGTCGACGCCGATCTGGTATTCGACGTGCGCTGCCTGCCCAATCCCTACTGGAAAGCCGAGTTGCGCGAATTTTCCGGACTGGATCAGCCTGTCATCGACTATCTCGCCATGCAGACCGATGTCGAGGAGATGTATCAGGACATCCTCGGCTACCTGAGCAAATGGCTGCCGCGATTCGCCGCCAGCAATCGCGCCTATGTCACGGTTGCCATCGGTTGCACTGGCGGCCACCATCGTTCGGTTTATCTGGCAGAGCGCATTGGCCGGGCCCTGCGCGAGCCATTGAAGAACGTTCAGGTTCGCCATCGCGACCTGGCCTAGGAAAAAAAATGCCGTCCTGCGAAATCATCATCATCAACAAACTTGGGCTGCATGCCCGTGCCGCGGCCAAGTTCGTCGGTGTTGCCAACCGTTTCCCCTGTCAGGTGCGCGTCGGACGTTGCCCGGCCACGCTGGTCGATGGCAAGAGCATCATGGCGGTGATGATGCTCGCCGCAAGCAAGGGCACCACGCTGCATCTGCACGCCGAGGGCGAACAGGAGCAGGAGGCGCTCGACGCACTGGTCGCCTTGATCGAAGATTACTTTGAAGAGGGTGAGTAGCTGGAAGCTGGAAGCTGGAAGCTGGAAGCTGGAAGCTGGAATCAGTGTGGCTAGGCGCTGAATCCCGTTAAGCTTTTTGCCTAACCTCAGGCTTCCCGTTCCAGACCTCCAGCTGCCCTATTACTGCCCCGCCACCTTCATCCGCTCGATCAGCACCGAACCGGTATGAATGCTGCTGCGCTTCTCGATGTCATTGCCAACCGCAACGATCTGACGAAACATGTCGCGCAAATTGCCGGCTATCGTCACTTCCTGCACCGGAAACTGGATTTCGCCGTTTTCCACCCAGAAGCCGCCTGCCCCGCGGGAATAGTCACCCGTGACCAGGTTCAGACCCTGGCCCATCAGCTCCGTCACCAGCAGCCCACGCCCCATGCGCTTGATCAGCGCCGCCTGATCATCGTCCCCATGGGTCACGAACAGATTATGAACGCCACCCGCGTTGGCGGTGCTGGGCATGCCCAGCTTGCGGCCAGAATAGGTACCGAGCACATAGGAAACCAACTTGCCGTTGTCAACGAATGGCTTGGCGTACGTGGCCAGACCATCGCCGTCATAGGCAGAACTCGCCAGCCCACGCGGCAATAATGGCCGCTCATCAAGATTCAGCCACTCGGGAAACAGGACCTGTCCCAGGGCATCTTCCAGGTAGGAGGACTTGCGGTAGAGGTTGCCGCCGGAAATGGCCGCGAGGAAATGCCCGAACAAACCCGTCGCCAGCTCGGATGAGAACAGCACCGGCACATCGCAGGTTGGCACCGGTCGTGCGCCGAGGCGGCGAACGGCCCGCTCCGCCGCGCGGCGACCGATCGCTTGCGGGGCGGCGAGTACGCTGGCAAGGCGGCTCACGTCAAAATGATAGTCGCGCTGCATCTGGCCCTCGGCCTCGGCAATCATCACGCAACTGAGGCTGTGCCGCGTACTGCTATAGGCTCCGATGAAACCGTTGCTGTTACCGTAGGCACGGCAGCCCTGATGCGTACTCAGACTGGTGCCGTCGGCGTTGCGGATACGGGGGTCGGTGTCGAATGCCGCCGCCTCGCAGCTGAGCGCCAGTTCCACTGCCTCGTCGGGCGTGATGGCCCAGGGGTGGTAGAGATCGAGGTCCGGTACGTCCCTGGCCATCAATTCGGGCGCCGCGAGACCGGCAAACTCGTCTTCGGAGGCGTGTTTGGCAATTGCCAGGGCAGCCGCTACGGTTTCGCGAATCGACTCTTCACCGCTGCCGGTGGTGCTCGCCGAACCCTTTCGCTGGCCCACGTACAGGGTGATGCCGAAGCCCTGGTCGCGATTGAATTCAACGGTCTCGACTTCGCGCTGCCGGATCGTCGTGGAAAGTCCCTGCTCCATCGAAACGGATACTTCGCAGGCGCTGGCGCCTTGCCGGCTGGCTTCCTCGAGTATGCGCGCTACCTTTTCACGCAACCCCGGCAATGCCTGCGGGCCGATCCCTTCAACTTCACTCATAAAACACTCCAGACCTTGTCATTCGATCATGTCAGCCAGGGGCGCTTGCATTAAGCCCCCTGGCATGGCTGCTGTTATCATGGCGGCAATTTCTACTGGACCCGCCTCATGTCTGATATTTCCGACCTCGACAGTTTCGAGGAAAAAAGTAAAACCCAGGTCAAGCGCGAACTGCATGCACTGCAGGATCTGGGGCAACGCCTGGCGACACTCAAGCCTGACGTACTTGATCGTCTGCCCTTGACCGACGCGCTACGCAAAGCCCTGGCCGATGCCCCGAAGCACACCGCGAACATCGCCCGCAAGCGCCACCTGCAATACATCGGCAAGCTCATGCGCGACCAGGACATCGACGCCATCCTGGCGCTGGTCGATCAACTCGACGCCTCGACTCGCCAGTACAACGAGCGCTTTCATGCATTGGAGCGCTGGCGTGACCGCCTGATTGCCGGCAACGATGAAACCCTAGAAGCCTTCGTCAGCGAGTTCCCTGAAACCGACCGCCAGCACCTGCGTAGCCTGATCCGCCATGCCCAGCACGAAGCTGCACGGGACAAGCCGCCAGCGGCCAGCCGCAAGATCTTCAAGTACATCCGCGGCCTGGACGAAACCCAGCGTGGCTTGAGATAAAAGCCTTGGCTTGAAGCTTGAAGCACGAAGGCCAAAGTGGCCTGCATTGCTTCCAGCTTCTGGCTTCCAGCTTCACGCTCCAGTCCCCCCCACCGTTATGCCATCGATCTTCAGCGTCGGCTGGCCAACACCGACAGGGACGGACTGGCCGTCCTTGCCGCAGGTGCCGACGCCGCTGTCGAGTGACAGATCCGTCCCGACCATGGACACCTTGTTCATGACCTCAGGGCCATTGCCGATGAGCGTGGCGCCCTTTACCGGCGTTGTGATCCTGCCGTCCTCGATCAGATAGGCCTCGCTGGTGGAGAACACGAACTTGCCACTGGTGATATCCACCTGCCCTCCGCCGAGACTGGCGCAATAGATGCCCTTCTTGACCGAGCGGATGATCTCCTCGGGATCGCTCTCCCCGGCCAGCATGTAGGTGTTGGTCATACGCGGCATCGGCAGATGCGCATAGGATTCGCGCCGACCGTTCCCGGTTGGTGCGACACCCATCAGCCGCGCGTTGAGCTTGTCCTGGATGTAGCCCTTGAGAATGCCGTTCTCGATCAGGGTGGTGCACTGGGTTGGCGTGCCTTCGTCGTCCACGCTGAGCGATCCGCGACGGTCGGCCAGCGTGCCGTCGTCGACAATGGTGCAAAGGCTGGAAGCCACCTGCTGGCCGATGCGGCCACTGTAGGCCGAGCTGCCCTTGCGATTGAAGTCGCCTTCCAACCCGTGACCGACGGCCTCATGCAGCAGCACGCCGGACCAGCCCGGCCCAAGGACAACCGGCAAGGTGCCTGCCGGCGCAGCCACCGCCTCGAGGTTGACCAGTGCTTGCCGCAGGGCCTCGCGGGCATAGCCCATCGCCCGGTCTTCCTGAAGGAAGTAGTCGTACCCGGTCCGCCCGCCACCGCCGTGCCCGCCACGCTCGCGTCGGCCATTCTGCTCGACGATGACGCTGACGTTGAAGCGCACCAGCGGACGGATGTCCGCCGCCATACCGCCATCCAGCGCGGCCACCAGGATGTGCTCCCAGACCCCCGCCAGGCTCACGGTGACCTGCTTGATTCGCGGATCAAGCGCGCGGGTAGCGACATCGATCCGCTTGAGCAGCTCGACCTTTTCCGCCCGACCGAGTCCATCCAGCGGATTGTCCTGACGGTACAGCGGCGCGAAGGTAGCCCGCGATAGCACCTTGACCTGCCCCTGCTCACCGCTACGGGCGATGGATCGAGCGGCCTCGGCGGCCTGGCGCAACGCATCGACCGTGATGGCATTGCTATAGGCAAAGCCGGTCTTCTCGCCAGACAGGGCCCGCACGCCTACGCCCTGCTCCAGGTGGAAGCCGCCTTCCTTGACGATGCCGTCTTCGAGAACCCACGACTCGGTGACCTGATCCTGGAAATACAGGTCCGCTGCGTCCACACCGGGAACTGCCAGCTCGCCAAGCAACCCTGGCAGATCATCGATCCCCAGCCCGCCCGGTGTCAGCAGGCGCTCGGTAACAGGTAACAACAGTTCACTCATATCTACTCCAATGTGCCTGATGCAAGACGGGGCGCGGTGAAACGACGATGGCTGAGCAATGGCATCCGATGACGCACCGCAGCCTGTTCGGCTGTGTCTCGGACGGTTGTCAGTGCCGCCGCGCCGCTTGCCTGCTCGGCCAACACGCGCCCCCAGAAATCAACGATAGACGAATGCCCGTGTGTCAGACGTCCGCCGGGGTGTTCTCCACCCTGTGCTGCGGCCAGCATATAGCATTGTGTCTCGATGGCTCGCGCGCGGATCAGCATCTCCCAGTGCGCGCGGCCGGTGGTCGCGGTGAAAGCCGAAGGCACGCTGATCAGCTCTGCGCCGGCCATGCGCAGCGCCGTATATAGCTCGGCGAAACGCAGGTCATAGCAGACGGTCATGCCCAGGCGCCCTACCGGCGTATCGGCCACCACCAGGCGATCTCCCGCCGCGTAATCATCCGATTCGCGATACCGGCCGCGGGTGTCATCGACCTCCGCATCGAACAGGTGCAACTTGTCATAGCGGGCTACGCGCTGGCCCTGGTCATCCAACAGCAGCGAACAGGCGCGCACCTTGGCATCCGCCTGCCCATCGGGCGGTAACGGCAGCGTCCCCGCGACAATCCATAACCTGAGGTCGCGGGCGACACCTTTCAACCACGGCAGAATGGGGCCGGCGCCCTCAGCCTCGGCGCGCCCCAGCGCAGGCAGATCGCGGCGCCCCATGGCTGCGAAGTTCTCAGGCAACACCGCTAATTGCGCACCGTCTGCGGCAGCCTGTTCCAGCAAGGTCCGAGCCGTCGCGAGGTTTGCCTGGATATCGGCCTGGCTGGCCATCTGGATTACAGCTAGGGTCATGAACAGGTCACCCAGGGAAGCAGGTCATTGAGGTTTTTCGAAGGGTTTGTCGAAGGTGATCTCGGGGGCCTGCCACGGCCCCTCGACGCTGTACTGAACTGTTGCGAAGCGCGCCACCCTGTCGCCCAGCAGCTTGTCGACCACGAACAGGGCACCACCGATGGCTGGCGCACCCACAATCAACGCCGCCAGGGGCAGGTTGTTGCTCACCGGCAGCGTGACCCTCAGCTTGGCGTCGATCCGATCGTCGACCATGTCCAGTCGTCCGTCGAGCTCCAGGTTGCTCGATGGCCCGGTGACCGTGAGAGGCTTGGTGGTGACGTAGACCCCGTCGGCCGCGTTCAGCTCGGCCTCGATCTGATCGTAGCTCAGCCCCTTGCTGAACAGGTCGGAAAAGTCCAGCCGCAGACGCCGGCCAATTGAATCGAAGTTCAGCAGCCCGAAGACCCTCAACGCCTGCGCGCTACCGTCCACTTCGCGCAACTGTCCCTTGCGCAACCGCCCGCTGATCCCTCCAGAGAGACGTTCCAGGCTGAAGAATGCAGGCGAGCCCGGCCAGTGGGCATCGCCATCCAGGCGGAAACTCTCGCTGGTTGTCGAGGGCGCGAAGCCCCATGCCAGCAGGACCTCCGCAAGATCCCCTCCTTCAAGGCGCCCCTTGTACCAGGTCCGCTCGCTCGCCCAACCGCCATCGCCCCTTATCTTGAGCCCCCTGAGGTCCAGATCCAGATTTGACAATGCAACCCCACCATCGGCCGGACGCATGTCAAGCGACCATGCACCGAGTGGCTGATCGCCCTGCAGCACCTGAGCGATGCGGATGTCGACTGGCGGCAACTGCGACGGATCCACATCAGCCAAGGGGTCACTCGGTGGTTTACCCGCTCTGTTCGGGTCCTGGGCCGGCAGCCTCAGGTGCGCCAGGTCCAGGGCGATCGGCATGTCAGCTGCGTCAGGCAATCTGACGGTGCCGGTGATGAGCTGGCTGTCGAGCCCCAGCAACCATGCGCCGGATAAGCGTTGAAGGTCGATGCCAAGCTCATCGACATGGGTACCGAACGCCTCGACATCGGCCAGCTGAAGCCTGGCGCGGCGCAGCACGCTGACACCCGGCTGGTCTTCGGACGGCTGGCGGTACTTCGCCAGCCACGCCTGCCACTCGTCGAGGTCGACATGTGACACGCTGCCGCGAACCTGCAAACCCTGGTCATTGCTGCTCCTAAGGGCAGCCGGCCCGCCGCCGAGCACCAGCTCCCCGGTTCCCCCAGCCAGGTTTCCGACAGGAGCAACAAAAGCGAGCGCCGCCAGGCCATCGTGCTGTAGCGCATAGCGTTGCCTGTCGCCGCCCAGCGTCATGCGCAAGGAGGTGTCACGACGTTCGCTGGCGGACTTGCCGTAGGGGGCCGGCATATCGAGCTCGGTTCCCAGCAGGGAGGAGTCCAGTTGCAGCTGATTGCTGTCGCTTCCCAGCATCAGACTGAGTTGCATGGGTACCTTGCCCGATATCGGCAGGGGCCGTTCGATTCCCTGCCAGGTCCGCAGCTGCTCGACACCTACCGTTCCGTTCGCCTGGATCCGCGTCGCCGGGCTGCCTGCCGTGCCGATGGCGCTGGCGCTGCCCTGCACAGCCGCGCCGAGGGTGCGGCCACGGATTCCCTTGGCGCTAAGGCCGCGCTCGCTGTCATAGCGAAACTCTCCCGCCAGCTCGCTGAGGCTAAGGTCAGCCTGGGCGATGTACAGCGAGGCATCGCGACTGGCGAAATCAACGATCGCCTTGGGTCGCTCCCCCTTGGCCAGGGGAATATCCAGGTTCAGCTTGCCATTCAGCGGCCCGCTGGCGCGCCAACCAGCGAAGAGATCGGCAGTTCCGATGGGCGAAACCTGAAGCACAGTCAAGGCGTCTCGAAGGTCACCATCGACCAGCCCGTTGATGGCAAGTCTGGGTGCAGTCCCGTTCTGGCTGTGGGGAATCACAGCGGTGGCGTCATGGACTCGGCTGTCCAGCATTCGGGCATCGGCCAGACGAACCTGTACACCACTGTCATCGATCAGCACCTCACCGCGACCATCACGGAGCAATGGCCAGCCCGGCTGAAAAGCCAGCTCGGCGTCCTTCACCTTGAAGTACAGGCTGATGCTGCGTGCGCTGTCGGGGGCACCCTTGCTCAATGCCCCCTGGTATTGAAAATAACCCTGTTCGACGGTGCCACCGCGGATCGCTGTGTCCAGCCACTCCGCGACGGCAGGGCTCAGCGCAGGCGAGCGCGTCGGCAGGTATTTTTCGGTGAATTGCGCGTCAGCGTCGCGGATGCCAACCCGCAGATCCATGTAGTCCTCAGCGGCTGGATCACGCATCAGGCGAATCAGGAAATCGCCGCCGATGAGCCCTTCTTCCCCTTCGACCTGCAGGTAGGGCGCCGCCAGCGTGAATGCCTGTTCGTCGATGGTCCAGACCAGACGCCCTCGGCTGCGGCGATAGTTCCATGGCTGCGGAAAGAGCTCGGCTAGGTGCAGGCTGAAATCCTGGCTATCGAAGCGCAACTCGCCGCCACCCAGATCGCCTCTTACCGCGCCGCTGACATTCTGCGCCGCGGGAATCCAGTGGTGTGCAGCGATGCCTACCGCGTCCAGATTCGCACTGTAGGTCAGGCGTTGCGCCGGCTCGGCGGATGGCTGGAGGTCAGCCTGTATGTTGCGCAATGTGCCAGCGGGCGCCAGTCCGAGCAGGTATTCGCGTCCGCTATCCGGCAACGGAGCCAGCGCATTCGCTAGCGCGGCGGCCGGCGCGAGGGCAATGCGGTCGGCCTGGACGTGCCAGCGATCAGTTCCGACATCTTGCTGCAGGAGGATGGTGCTTTCCTGCCAGCGATGATCCGCAAAGTTGAACGCCAGTCTGTCGAGCTGCAGACGATATCCAGCATCGCTGTGGTCGAGGTAGGCATTGAGCGACAGGTCCTCGATGGTGACCGGCTCCTGCTGCGCGTGACCTAGCTGCAGGCGGGGGGCGTTCAGGCGCGCCACAGCTCGCGCCAGGCGCCCGCCGCGCCAGCCGAGCCATAGTTCACCACCGGCCTGAAGCGTTTCGACGGGCCAGGCGCCGGTCAGCTTGGCCGGCATCCAGGCGGCCCAGTCACTTTGCGGCAGGCTGAGATACAGCCGCGCCTCGCTCGCCTTCCAGGCCTCTGGCCGGACGTCGATCTGGCTGCTCATGCTCAGTCGCTGACCGTCCGGCAACAGGACGCGACCTTCCAACCGCAGGCGCTCCCCGACCGCATTCATTTCCAGATTGGCATAGGTGAGGGTGAGCGGAGCTTCGCCGGCAGGCTCGATGGTGAGCTGACTGTCCAGCAACCGCAGCCGATCGATGCGCTGCAGCTCCGACAGCAGCTTGTCCAGGTCCGGGGGCCCTTGCTCGTTGCGCTCAGGCAGCCCCTCGACACGCCATGTGCCATCCGCGCTCTGCGCCAGGCTGAGATGAACCCCGGCAAACTCGACAGCCTTGAGGTGCAGTTCACGGGACCAGAGGCTCGCTGCAACATCCGGCACCAGCGCCAGCCGGTCCAGGCGCATGGCGGCGGCGCCCTCGCCCAGCGACACCTCGTACGCCAGCAGCCGAGGCGATAATCCGTCCCAGCGACCTTCGAGGCGACCGATTTGCACGGGCATCTGCAGCAGCTCGCGAGCCCGGCCCTGAGCCTCGGCCCGGTATTCTGCAACCAGTGGCACCAGCAGACGACCCAGGCTCACGTATAGCGCCACCAGCATCAGCGCAATCGCGCCCAGCCAAAGCGTGCGGCGCAGAAATATAAGTATCAGGGCGAGGAGTCGGCTCATGCAGATGCGCTCCGGTCACCTGGGCCGACATGGCCTGGCTTGCATCTGGTCAGAGCAACACCACGTCGTACTGTTCCTGGGAATACATGGTTTCCACCTGGAACTTTATAGACCGGCCAATGAAGCTCTCGAGGTCGGCGACATTACCCGACTCCTCATCGAGCAGCCGGTCGATGACCTTCTGATTGGCCAGCACGCGATAGCCCTCGGGCTGATAGGCACGGGCCTCTCTCAGGATCTCCCGAAAGATTTCGTAGCATACGGTCTCGGGTGTTTTCAGCTTGCCCCGGCCCTGGCAGCACATGCAGGGTTCGCACAGCACCTGTTCCAGGCTTTCCCGCGTGCGCTTGCGCGTCATCTGCACCAGCCCGAGTTCGGTGATGCCGATGATGTTGGTCTTGGCATGATCACGCTCCAGCTGTTTTTCCAGCGTGCGCAGGACCTGACGGCGGTGCTCTTCGTCCTCCATGTCGATGAAGTCGATGATGATGATGCCGCCGATATTGCGCAGTCTCAGCTGTCGCGCAATTGCAGTGGCGGATTCAAGATTGGTCTTGAAGATGGTCTCCTCGAGCGTGCGATGGCCGACGAAGGCGCCGGTATTGACGTCGATGGTGGTCATGGCCTCGGCTGGATCAATGATCAGGTAGCCACCGGACTTGAGCATCACCTTGCGTTCCAGGGCCTTCTGGATCTCGTCCTCGACGCTGTAGAGGTCGAATATAGGCCGTTCGCCCGGGTAGTGCTCCAGCTGCTCGCTCAACTCCGGCATCAGCTCGCCAACGAACTGACTGACCTTCTGAAAGTTCTCGCGCGAATCGATGCGGATCTTCTCGATGCGCGGATTGACGAGGTCGCGCAGCGTGCGCATGGCCAGGGTCAGGTCTTCGTAGATCACCGAAGGCGCACCGGCGGTTTTCATCTGACCATCGATCTGCTGCCATAGCCGGCGCAGATAACGAATGTCCATCAGGATTTCGTCACTGCCGGCCCCTTCGGCTGCGGTGCGCAGGATGAACCCACCGGTTTCCTCGATCCCCTCAGCGGCAATGCACTCGGCGACGACCTGCTTGAGGCGCTCACGCTCGGCTTCCTCCTCGATGCGCAGGGAAATGCCGACATGGCTCGTCCTGGGCATGTACACCAGATAACGCGACGGGATAGACAGCTGGGTTGTCAGGCGTGCGCCCTTGGTGCCGATCGGGTCCTTGGTGACCTGAACCACCAGTGCCTGCCCTTCGTGCACCAGCCCACTGATCGGCTCGACGGCATTGCCCTCACGGGTCGAGATCTCGGAAGCATGGATGAAGGCCGCCCGCTCCAGCCCGATATCGACGAAGGCTGCCTGCATGCCCGGCAACACGCGCACCACTTTGCCCTTGTAGATGTTGCCGACGATACCGCGACGCTGCGTGCGTTCGACATGCACCTCTTGCAGCACACCGTTTTCCACCACCGCCACCCGCGACTCCATGGGGGTGATGTTCATCAGGATTTCTTCGCTCATTGTTATTCTCGGCCGAAGGCGGTGGGGTGAAGCAGCCGAAGCTGACCAGTTGGCTCGATTCTAACGGCATAGGCAGACAAGCCACAGGCTCTAGACGGAGCTTTTAGTCCAGTAACCGATACCGTATGCGTCGAGTAGCTGTGCCGTTTCGCACAATGGCAGCCCGACCACCCCCGAATAACTGCCTTGCAGGCTGCTGACTAAAACCGCCCCCCAACCCTGGATGGCGTAGCTTCCGGCCTTGTCCTGCGGCTCGCCGCTTTGCCAGTAGGCATCCGCCTCGTCAGGGCTGATCGGGCGAAACGCGACCTGACTGGTCACCAGACGCACCTGGCAACCGCTCGCACTTGCCAGCGCCACGGCAGTCATGACCTGATGCTCGCGGCCGGACAGTGAAAGCAGCGTGGCAATGGCGTCCTCTCTGCTCGCCGGCTTGCCCAGTATCTGCTCACCCAGCACCACGGTCGTGTCGGCGCCCAGGACACAGGCCGAGTCGTCCGCTATAGAGGCCAGGCCAGCCAAGGCTTTTTCCTGCGCCAGACGCTGGACATAGCTTTCAGGGGACTCGTCAGGTCGGGGCGTTTCGTCAATCGAAACCGAGACCAGGGAAAACGGAACCCCGATTTGCGTCAGCAATTCGCGGCGCCGAGGCGATGCAGAGGCGAGAAAAAGAGTGGCCATGCTTGATCCTTGTAAAACCTGTCGGGGCAGACTCGCATATCCGCGCAACCTGCGGAACCAGACCGGCGGCATTGGCGTGCATGACCTTTCCGCTGCCCTCGATGAGGGCCGCTCAGTTGACGTTGAAACGCCGCTTGGCCCATTGCAGGACGACGAACACCCATGGCCAGAGCAAGGCGCTGACCGGCACCGGTATCAGGAACAGCAGGGTTGGCGGACGATTGCCGGTAAGGGTGTTCAGCCACAGCTGAACCAGCTGACCAAGGCCCAGCAGGACCATCAGTACCAGGCTTTGCTGTAGTAACGGAAACATGCGCAAGCGCTGCTGCAGGCTGAGGACGAGGAAGGTCGTCAGGATCAGCGGCAAACCATGCTGCCCGAGCAGGGTGCCGGAAAGCACATCAAGCATCAGGCCGAAGAAGAAGGCGATGCTCAGCCCGCCACGATGCGGCAGATTAATCGCCCAGTAAGCGATGAACATACCCAGCCAGAGCGGCCGCGCCAACTGAAGGCTGTCTGGCATGGGTGCAATGCTCAGCAGCAAGGCAACCAGCAGCGATACCCAGATAACCCAGCCGTTGTTCAGGCGCCCGCTGATCATTGCTGCACCCCGGCATCAGGCGAGGGTTCGCCTCCCGCAGCCGCAGCAGGCTCTGTCGGCACGGAGGGATCGGCCGGCGCAGCAACGGTATCCGCTGCTGCGCCGGCCTGCTCGGCGGCCTCGCGATCAGCGCTTACCTGCGCTTCAGCCGCGTCGGTGGCACGCTGTTCCGGCGAGCGCGAATCGCTGAACACCAACAGCAGATAGCGACTGCGATTGAGCATTGCCGTGGGCACGGCGCGAACGATGGAAAAAGGCTGCCCGGAGCCGCGCACCACCTCGGTCACCTGGGCTACCGGGTAGCCACTGGGGAAGCGCTGGCCAAGCCCGGAGCTGACAAGAAGGTCACCCTCCTTGATGTCAGCCGTCTCGGCGACATGGCGCAGCTCAAGATAGTCCGGGCTGCCGGTGCCGATCGCGATGGCGCGCAGTCCGTTGCGGTTGACCTGCACCGGAATGCTATGGGTCACATCGGTCAACAGCAGCACCCGCGCGGCATAGGGCATGACTTCGACCACCTGCCCCATCAACCCACTGGCGTCGAGCACCGGCTGGCCGAGGAACACTCCGTCGCGCTCGCCTTTGTCGATGAGGATTCGGTGGGTGAAGGGGTCGGGGTCGAGGCCGATGAGTTCAGCGATCAACACCTTGTCATCAACCAATGCCGCGGAATTGAGCAGCTCTCGCAACCGGACGTTCTGTTCGGTCAGCATGGCCAGTTTCTGCAGGCGTCTCTGCATGAGCAACGCCTCGGCCTTTAGCTTCTCGTTTTCGGCGGCGAAACTGGAGCTGCTGCTGATCTGCTCGGTAGCCTGCTGCCAGGTCCGCACCGGCAGGTCGGCCAGCCAGTAGAACGGCGTCAGCACCAATCCGAGCTGGCTGCGCAACGGCTTGAGCGTATCGAAACGCGCATCGACCACCATTAGCGCGACACAGAGAACGGAGAGCACCAGCAGGCGCACACCGAGCAGGGGTCCTTTGGCGAAAAGTGGTTTGATGGAGGGGTCCTCGCAGCTGCAGGCTTCAAACTAAACGCGACAAGCCGAAAGCAGAGTCAGGCCCTGCTATCGGCTTGTGGCTTGGAGCTTACCGCTTGTGACTCACTCGGTGGAGAGCAAATCCATGGCGTGACGGTCCATCATTTCCAGCGCCCGGCCGCCGCCGCGCGCAACACAGGTCAACGGCTCTTCGGCAACGATGACCGGCAGGCCGGTTTCCTGCGCCAGCAGCTTGTCGAAGTCACGCAACAGTGCACCGCCACCGGTCAATACCAGCCCACGCTCGGCGATGTCGGAAGCCAGTTCCGGCGGGGATTGTTCCAGCGCGCTTTTGACCGCCTGGACGATGGTCGCCAGGGATTCCTGCAGCGCCTCGAGCACCTCGTTGGAGTTGAGGGTAAAGCTGCGCGGGACGCCTTCGGCCAGGTTGCGACCACGCACGTCGACTTCGCGGAGATCGTTGCTTGGGAAGGCCGTACCGATTTCCTGCTTGATGCGCTCGGCAGTGGATTCACCGATCAGGCTGCCGTAATTGCGACGAACATAGGTCACGATCGATTCGTCGAAACGGTCGCCACCCACGCGAACGGATTCGGCATAGACCACACCGTTGAGAGATATCAACGCGATCTCGGTAGTACCGCCGCCAATGTCGACGACCATCGAGCCACGTGCTTCGTCTACCGGCAGGCCTGCACCGATGGCAGCAGCCATGGGTTCCTCGATCAGGAACACTTCGCGCGCGCCCGCACCCAGCGCCGACTCGCGGATCGCACGACGCTCGACCTGGGTGGACTTGCAGGGCACGCAGATCAGCACGCGCGGGCTGGGTTGCAGGAAGCTGTTCTCATGAACCTTGTTGATGAAGTACTGCAGCATCTTTTCGCAGACGCTGAAATCGGCAATCACACCGTCTTTCATCGGACGGATGGCGTTGATGTTGCCCGGGGTACGCCCAAGCATGCGCTTGGCGTCGGTACCCACGGCGACAACACTCTTCTGGTTGCCATGGGTACGGATGGCAACGACCGAGGGCTCGTTCAGGACGATGCCGCGATCGCGCACATAAATAAGGGTATTGGCAGTGCCCAGGTCGATCGACAGATCGCTGGAAAACATGCCACGCAGTTTCTTGAACATGGGAAAAGGGCCCTGAGGCAAACGCGTGGGGAAAAAAGTGCCGCAAACTCTAACAACGGTGGGAAGTTAGGGCAAGGCGAGAGTCCGCGCTGTTCGGGCCATACGTGCGCCACTGCGCGAAAAATGCACACCGGCAAAATGGCGCCTGCAAGCCCCGGCCGTGCTACCGAGCCGGGGCCCATGCATGTAAGATTGACGGCTTTTCCGGGCATGAACGCCCACCGCCGCGATTCGAACCCGCCGTCCTGCGTCGTGCTTTGCCGACGAAAGGCGAACCCGACTCGCTTCCCGCTGGAGAATCCCGATGGCGCTTGAACGCTCCGAGGTGGAAAAGATCGCTCATCTGGCCCGCCTGGGTCTGAATGAAGACGACCTGCCCCGCACCACCGAGACCCTGAACAACATCCTAGGCCTGATCGATCGCATGCAGGCGGTCGACACCACCGGCATCGAGCCCCTGGCTCACCCGCTGGAAACCAGCCAGCGCCTGCGCGCCGACGCCGTCACCGAAACCAACCAGCGCGACGCCTACCAGGCCATCGCCCCGGCCGTGGAAGACGGCCTGTATCTGGTTCCGCGGGTGATCGAGTAATGAAGGACACAGACATGCATCAACTGACCCTGGCCGAGATCGCCCGCGCCCTGGCCGACAAGCAGTTCTCCGCCGAGGAGCTGACCCGCTCGCTGCTGACGCGCATCGGCCAACTCGACCCGCAGCTCAACAGTTTCATCACGCTTACCGAAGAGCAGGCCATCGCCCAGGCCAAGGCAGCCGACGCGCGCCGTGCCAGTGGCGAGACCGGCGCCCTGCTCGGTGCGCCGATCGGCCATAAGGACCTGTTCTGTACCCAGGGCATTCGCACCAGCTGCGGTTCGAAGATTCTCGACAACTTTCGGGCGCCCTACGACGCCACCGTAGTGGAGCGGCTCGCCGCCGCTGGCGCGGTATCGCTGGGCAAGCTGAACATGGACGAATTTGCCATGGGCTCGGCCAACGAATCGAGCTACTACGGCGCAGTGAAAAACCCCTGGGATCTCAGCCGCGTGCCCGGTGGTTCGTCCGGTGGTTCAGCTGCAGCGGTCGCAGCGCGCCTGTTGCCTGCCGCTACCGGCAGTGACACCGGCGGCTCGATCCGCCAGCCAGCAGCACTGACCAACCTCACCGGCCTCAAGCCCACCTACGGCCGCGTATCGCGCTGGGGCATGATCGCCTACGCCTCCAGCCTCGACCAGGGCGGGCCGCTGGCGCGCACGGCAGAGGATTGCGCCTTGATGCTCGGCGCCATGGCCGGCTTCGATCCGAAGGATTCAACCAGCGTCGACCAGCCGCTTGATGACTATCTGACTGCGCTGGACAAGCCGCTGGCTGGCCTGCGCGTCGGCCTGCCAAAGGAATACTTCGGTGACGGACTGGACGCCAAGATCGGCACGGCAGTAATGGCTGCGGTCGAGGAGCTGAAGAAACTCGGCGCCACGATAACGGACATCAGCCTGCCGAACATGCAGCACGCGATCCCGTCCTACTATGTGATCGCCCCGGCCGAGGCCAGCTCCAACCTCTCGCGTTTCGACGGCGTGCGCTTCGGCTACCGCTGCGAAAACCCAGTGGATCTGACCGACCTCTACAAGCGGTCCCGCGCCGAGGGCTTTGGAGACGAAGTGCGCCGCCGCATCATGGTCGGCACCTATGCGCTGTCCGCGGGTTATTACGACGCCTACTACCTCAAGGCGCAAAAGATTCGCCGCCTGATCAAAAACGATTTTGTCAGCGCCTTCCAGGAAGTCGACGTCATCCTCGGCCCGACCACACCGAACCTGGCGTGGAAACTTGGCGAGAAGAACAACGACCCGGTTTCGGCCTACCTTGAAGACATCTACACCATCACCGCCAACCTGGCGGGCATCCCGGGCCTGTCCATGCCGGCCGGTTTCATCGATGGTCTGCCGGTGGGCGTGCAGCTGCTGGCGCCGTATTTCGAGGAAGGCCGCCTGCTCAACATCGCGCACCAGTACCAGCAGGTCACCGAGTGGCATAAACAAGCACCGAGCGGATTCTGAGGACGAACACATGCAATGGGAAACCGTGATCGGGCTGGAGATTCACGCACAGCTCGCGACCCAGTCGAAGATCTTTTCCGGCAGCGCTACCACCTTTGGCGCCGAGCCCAACACCCAGGCCAGCCTGATCGACCTCGGCATGCCCGGCACGCTGCCGGTGCTCAACGCCGAAGCCGTGCGCATGGCCTGCAAGTTCGGCCTGGCCATCGATGCCGTGATCGCCGACAGGAACGTCTTCGCCCGCAAGAACTACTTCTATCCAGACCTGCCCAAGGGCTACCAGACCAGCCAGATGGACCACCCCATCGTCGGCAAGGGTTATCTGGACATCACCCTGGAAGACGGCACCACGCGCCGCATAGGCATCACCCGTGCCCACTTGGAAGAGGACGCCGGCAAGAGCCTGCACGAGGACTTCCAGGGCATGAGCGGCATCGACCTGAACCGTGCTGGCACGCCACTGCTTGAGATCGTCTCCGAGCCGGACATCCGCTCGGCCAAGGAAGCGGTGGCCTACGTGAAAGCCATCCACGCACTGGTGCGCTACCTCGGCATCTGCGACGGCAACATGGCCGAAGGTTCGCTGCGCTGCGACTGCAACGTCTCGGTGCGGCCGAAAGGCCAGGCCGAGTTCGGCACCCGCGCCGAGATCAAGAACGTCAACTCATTCCGCTTCATCGAGAAGGCGATCAATCACGAAGTCCAGCGTCAGATCGAGTTGATCGAAGACGGCGGGAAAGTGGTCCAGGAAACCCGCCTGTACGATCCGAACAAGGACGAGACGCGCTCGATGCGCAGCAAGGAAGAAGCCAACGACTACCGCTACTTCCCCTGCCCCGATTTGCTGCCGGTGGTGATCGAACAGAGCTTCCTCGACGAGGTGCGTGCCAGCCTGCCGGAACTGCCAGTGCAGAAGCGCGAGCGTTTCGAGCGCGAGTTCGGCCTGTCCGCCTATGACGCCAATGTCCTGGCTGCCAGCCGCGAAATGGCCGATTACTTCGAAGCCGTACAGCAGGTTTGCGGCGACGCCAAGCTGTCAGCCAATTGGGTCATGGGTGAACTCTCCAGCTTGCTTAACAAGGAAGGACTGGAGATCGAGCAGTCGCCGGTATCGGCCGAGCAGCTGGGCGGCATGATCCTGCGCATCAAGGACAACACCATCAGCGGCAAGATCGCCAAGATGGTGTTCGAGGCCATGGCCGCAGGCGAAGGCAGCGCCGATGAAATCATCGAGAAGAAGGGGCTCAAGCAGGTCACCGATTCCGGCGCGATCGAGAAGATGCTGGACGAAGTACTGGCTGCCAACGCCGAGCAGGTCGAGCAGTACCGCGCCAGCGACGAAGCCAAGCGCGGCAAGATGTTCGGCTTCTTTGTCGGCCAGGCCATGAAGGCCTCGAAAGGCAAGGCCAATCCCGCCCAGGTCAACCAGCTGCTCAAGAGCAAGCTGGAAGGCTGAGCAGCCGAAGCGGGCCGGCGCTCGGCCCGCTTCGATGCCTGCGCCACGTTGAACGGCTCGGCCGGTTCACGCTCAAAATCTCTGAAGCCGGGACGCAACCCTGCCACCGGCACCTGGACGTGTTCAGGAAGGAGGTTGGCTCATGCACTGCAGACTGCTATTCATACCGATCATGCTGACGGCCTCCCTGGGTTGTGCCGACCAGGAAAACGAAACGGCCGATCAAAACACCTTTACCCAACAGGGCAAGGCGTCTTATTACGCGCGCAGCTTTCACGGCGAAGAAACCGCCAACGGCGAGACGTTCAACCAGAACGCGCTGGTGGCCGCACACAAGACCCTGCCGTTTGGTACGCAGGTGCAGGTGACCAACCTGGACAATGGCAAGCAAGTGACGGTGCGCATCAATGATCGGGGCCCGTTCAAGCCCGGCCGTATCATCGACCTGTCGCGACTGGCCGCGCGCGAGATCGACCTGCTTGAAGAAGGCCTGGCCCCGGTCGAGATCGAAACCATCGATTGAAGCCGGGGTATCCCGTTCGAATGGAGCCAAAATGACCCTGATGACGTTCGCCTACCTGATCACTGGCCTGGTATTGCTGGTCGGTGGTGCAGAAGCCCTCGTTCGCGGCGCCTCCAGACTGGCCGCACGCTTTGGCATTTCACCGCTGATCATCGGGCTCACCGTGGTTGCCTTTGGCACCAGCGCACCCGAGACGGCCGTCAGTGTCCAGGCCTCCCTCAATGGCAGCGGCGATATCGCCGTGGGCAACGTCATTGGCAGCAACATTGCCAATATTCTGCTGATCCTCGGTCTTTCTGCCCTCGTCGCGCCGCTGGTCGTTTCGCGCCAGCTGGTCCGCCTCGATGTCCCGGTGATGATCGGGGCCGGCCTGATGACCTTCGCCCTGGCCTGGAACGGCAGTATCAGCCGGCTCGACGGCATCGTCCTGCTGATGCTGCTGGTGCTGTATACCGCTTTCCTGGTCATCGCCAGCAAGAACGAAAAGAAGCGTGTTCAAACGGACGAATTCGCCGATGCATATGGCGTGGAAGGAGCAGCCAAACCCTTCGGCTGGCTCGTCCAACTGCTGTTGGTACTGGTCGGATTGGGCCTGCTTGTGTTTGGCTCGAACCTGCTGATCGAAGGCGCTGTGGCGCTGGCTCGCGCGCTGGGCCTGTCGGAACTGGTGATCGGCCTGACGGTGATTGCCGTCGGCACCTCCATGCCTGAGCTGGCCACTTCGCTGCTGGCTGTCTACCGCGGGGAGCGGGACATTGCCGTGGGCAACGTTGTAGGCAGCTGCATCTTCAATCTGCTGCTGGTGCTTGGTGCCGGTGCGGTGGTGTCGTCCGATGGGCTTTCAATCTCGCCGAATGCGTTGGCCTTCGATATCCCGGTCATGCTCGCGGTATTTGCAGCCTGCCTGCCAATCTTCTTTTCCGGTTATCGCATCAACCGCTGGGAGGGCACGCTGTTTTTCGGCTATTACCTGGCCTATACCCTTTACCTGGTGATGTTCTCCACTGGCTTGCCAGCGATCAGCCTGCTGCGCCATGCAATGACTTGGTACGTATTGCCCTTGACCGCCGTCACGCTTTTGGTGATCTTCCTGCGCGCCTGGAAACACCAGCGCTGAGCGAATTCCTTCCTCTCTTGGAGCCTTATCTCCGTGTCCGCGATGACCTTTGTTTATCTGATAGCCGGCCTTGTACTTCTCGTTGCCGGTGCCGAGGTGTTGGTGCGTGGCGCTGCCAAACTAGCCGCTCAATTCGGCATTCCGCCACTGATCATCGGTCTCACCGTGGTTGCCTTTGGCACAAGCGCACCGGAAACCGCAGTCAGTGTGCAGGCCGCTCTCAACGGCAGCGGTGACATCGCCATCGGCAACGTGCTCGGTAGCAACATCGCCAACGTTCTGTTGATCCTTGGCATGACGTCGCTGGTTGCGCCGCTGATCGTTTCCCGTCAGCTGATCCGCCTGGATGTGCCGATCATGATGGGCGCCAGCCTGGTTACCTATGCCCTGGCGTGGGACGGTGCGCTCAGCCGATTGGACGGTGCGCTGCTGTTTGCCGCCGTCGTCGGCTACACGCTGTTCCTGATCGTCAGCAGCCGACGCGCCAACGCCGCAGCAGCAGCTGACGATGAGTTCGCCAAGGAGTTCGGTCTCGACGAAACACCTAAGCCCTATGCCTCCTTGATCAATGCCGGTCTGGTTGTTGCCGGCCTCGTTCTGCTGGTAACGGGCTCGAACTTTCTAGTGGAAGGGGCCGTCTCCCTGGCGCGAGCGCTGGGCCTGTCGGAACTGGTCATCGGCCTGACGGTGATCGCCATCGGTACGTCGCTGCCGGAGCTGGCCACCTCGATTCTTGCTGCCATACGCGGCGAAAGGGACATCGCGGTCGGCAACATTGTCGGCAGCAACATCTTCAACCTGCTCTGCGTGCTGGGCCTGGCCTCGCTGGTTTCCCCCGAATCGATCGCCGTGGCTGCCAATGCCCTGGCTTTCGATTTCCCGGTCATGATCGCGGTGGCCCTGGCCTGTCTGCCGATCTTTTTCAGCGGATACACCATCAACCGCTGGGAAGGACTGCTGTTCCTCGGCTATTACGTGGCCTACACCGTGTATCTGGTGATGGTCAGCACAGGCCGCCCGTCAGCCGAGATCTTCGGTGACGCCATGATCGGCTATGCCCTGCCGCTTACTGCAGTGACACTGGCGGTGATTGCGGCGCGCGCCTGGAAGTCGCAGCGCAGCTGACTCGCCGGGCCGGCAGGTCAGATCCAGCCGGCCCAGCGCAGCAGGAACAGGCCGATATTGATCGTCACCGCCGCGCCCAGGGTGGTGATCACGATGATGGTCGCGGCCAGCTGATGATTGGAATTGACGGCGCGCGCCATGACGAAGCTTGAGGCTGCCGTCGGGCAACCAAAGTACAGGAACAGGATACCCAGCTCGGCACCCCGAAACCCGCACAGCCAAGCACCCAGCGTCGCCAGGGCCGGGAACCAGACCATTTTCATCAGGCTCGAGCTCATTGCAATGCTGCTGCTTTCGCGCAAGACCGAGATCGACAGCGTACCGCCGATGCAGATCAGCGCCAGCGGCAGAGTCAGCTGAGCGAAATAGCCGCCTGATGTCATCAGCCAGTCCGGCAGCGGGATCTGCCAATAGGCGAAGGGGATCGCCGTGGTCACGGCAATGATCAGCGGGTTACGCAGAATGCTGCGGATGATCGCGCCCGCATCGGCGTGACCATCCGGGCTGTAGATGGCCAGGACCACGGCGGACAGGCTGTTGTATAGAAGGATCACCAGACCGGCCAGCACCCCGCCGAGCGAGAGCCCGTAGTCGCCATAGAGGCTGGTAGCCAGTGCCAGCCCGACCACCCCGTTATTGCCGCGAAAGGCGCCCTGCACATAGACACCGCGATCCCTCACCGGGCAACGCCAGATCGCCCAGCCCCAGGCCAGCAGGAAGCCACCCAGGGTTGCGGCAACGTAGTAGACAAGCAGGGCCGGCTGGAGCGCTGCGTTCAGATCCGCCTTTATGACTGACAGGAACAGCAGCGTCGGCATCGTCGCGTTGAACACCAGCGTCGATGCGGTGTGGATGAAGGCGTTGTCGATCCAGCCCAGCCGCATCAACGCGACACCGACAAACAGCATGACGAAAACCGGAGCGGTGACGCTCAGGGTCTGAAGTACCAGGGGGAGCATGACGAATGACCGGTGTTGGAGCTGGAAGCTGGAAGCTGGAAGCTGGAAGCTGGAAGCTGGAAGCTGGAAGCTGGAAGCTGGAAGCTGGAAGCAGTCTTCTAGCCCGCGGTAATGGTGTCAAGCTGCGGATACGCTCTACGGCTCTGGCCCGAAGCCAACTGCATACCCCGGGCTCTAGCTTCTAGCTTCTAGCTTCTAGCTTCTAGCTTCTAGCTTCAGGCTTCTAGCTTCAGGCTTCCGGCTTCCCACCTACCTCCTGACCGGCCGCTTCTGTAATTTGCGCTGAAGGGTGCGCCGATGCATTCCCAGCGCACGGGCGGTGGCGGAAATGTTGCCGTCGTGTTCGGCGAGCACGCGCTGGATGTGCTCCCATTGCAGCCGGTCCACCGACATCGGGTTTTCCGGCACCAACGAATCCAGGTCAGCATGCTTGGACAGTAACGCAGCCAGCACATCATCCGCATCGGCCGGCTTGCACAGGTAGTTGCAGGCGCCACGCTTGATGGCCTCGACCGCCGTGGCGATGCTCGAGTAGCCGGTGAGAATCAGCACTTTCATTTCCGGATCCAGCTCCAGCAGCTTGGGCAGCAACACCAGGCCGGAATCGCCTTCCATCTTGAGGTCCAGCACGGCGTAATCCGGCAGGTCCTGCTTTGCCATTTCCAGGCCTTCTTCGGCCGATCCGGCGATGCTGACATGCAAACCACGACGACTCATGGCCCGCGCCATCACGCGGGTAAACGTCGGGTCGTCATCCACCAGCAGCAGATGGGGCTGATCTTCGCCTTCGTGCTGCAACTCTTCGGTCATGTCTGCATTCCTCGCATAGATTGTCACGTCAGTCTGTTCAGGCCCGGACCGAGCCATGGGGCAGGCGCAATTCGGTCAGGGTACCGCCATCTTCGTGATTGTAGAGTTTCACCGTACCGCCGGCACGGGTAACGCTGGCCTGGCTCAGGAACAAACCCAGGCCGAAACCCTTGCCCTTGGTGGTGATGAAGGGCCGGCCGATCTGCTCGGCGATGGCCAGCGGCACGCCAGCGCCGTGGTCACGAATGGTCAGGGTGATCCATTGGGCGTCCCAATCAAGGCGGATGTCGAGGTTGTCAGGGCTGGCGTCGGTGGCATTGTTCAGCAGATTCAGCAATGACTGGCCCAGGTCGGCCGGCGGCATCATCCGCGGTGGGCTGCCCTTGCCCAGACATTGGAATCGATAGGTCGCCTCGGGACGCATCAGGTGCCAGCGCTGCAGAACCGACTCGACCCACTCCCGCACGGTCTGCTCCTGAATCGCCTGGCGCCGGTCCGCCTCGGCCGCCCGCACCAGCTGGCGCAGACTCTCCTTGCACAACTGGACTTGCGACTGCAGCAACGCCAGGTCTTCACTCAGCTGGGGTTCCTGGTATTCCTGGCGCAACTCCTTGAGCAGCACGCTCATGGTCGCCAAGGGCGTGCCCAATTCATGCGCCGCACCCGCAGCCTGGGTCGCCACCGCCAACAGCTGTTGGTCGCGCATGCTCTCTTCACGGCGCTGGGCCTGGTATTGCTCCTGGCGCCGCAGCTGCTCGGCCATTCGTGCGACAAAGAAGGTAATCAGCGCAGCGGCCAGGGCGAAGCTCAGCCACATGCCATAGACGAGCATGGTGGTGCGATCTTCCGGCGATACGATCACCGGGTCATACCACACCAGCATCAGCGTGTAGCCCGCCAGAGCCAGGCCTGACAGCACGATGGAGTAGAGCCACGGCAGCGTGGCGGCGGCGATGGTCAGCGGAACCAGGTAGTAGGACACGAACGGGTTGGTCGAACCGCCCGAGTAGTACAGCAGCGCGCTGTGGATCAGCAGGTCGGCGCCGAGATGAACGGCATATTCCAGTTCGGTCACCGGCCAGGGGCCACGCAGCCGCAACGCCGTGCCCAGGCAGATGAGCGCCGACACCACGAGCGTGAAACCCAGGTGCATCCAGGGCAAGGCCACCAGCTGCGTCGCGTAGGCGAGTCCCACCGCACCCGCCTGGGCCGCGAGCACGAGGATGCGAATCAGCGTAAGCAGACGAAGATTCTGACGACTTGCAGACAGCAGCTGAACGGATGCGTACATGGGTTCTCCAAACGAGCCGCGAGTATAACCAAGCACTCCGAAAGGCAGCCTGTATGCGGCAACGCGACGCATGAAAAACTGCGCATCAGCACTCAAACGGCTACAGTCAGCAACGCCGCACACCGGTGCAACTCACCTAGGAGCGTTCATGTTTGTCCCAGTCTCACGCAGCATCGCGCTGATCGCCTGCATCGCCTGTTTTCCTGCCGTCGCCGACGAGCAACATTACAACCAGATATCCCTGCGCGCCGAGGCCAACAGTGAAGTGGCCCACGATCGCATGCACGTCACGCTGTATACCGAGTTTCAGGACCAGGAGCCCGGCCAGCTGGCCGCACAGACCACCCGAGCCATCAACAAGGCGCTGCGCCAGGCGCGCCAGGTCGAGGGCGTGACGGTCAGCCAGGGCAGCCGCAGCAGCTACCCGGTCCATGACGAAAAGGGCCAGCAGATCACCGCCTGGCGCGAACGTGCCGAGCTTCGCCTCGAGAGCGGGGATTTCGCCGCACTGTCCAAACTCACCGGCGAGCTGATGCAGGAACTGAAGATGGCCGGCATGCATTTCAGCGTGTCCGATCCGATTCGTCAGCAAAACGAGGACGCCTTGCTCAAGGATGCCGTCGCGGCATTCCGCGCCCGCGCGCAACTGGCGACCGAAGCGTTGGGCGGCAGCGATTACCGGATCGTCAGCCTCAACCTGAACAGCAACGGCAGCTACCAGCCGGAAATGATGCGCAGCGTGGCAATGAAAAGCATGGATGCCATGCCGACCCCGGACGTCGAAGCCGGGACCCGCCAGATCAGCATCAATGCCGAAGGTGTCATCGAGGTGCAGATGCCCTGAGTGGCTCTACAGACGGCATGGGCCAGGATGCCTCCGCCTGGGCTGGCGCCACCTTGATGGATGATCGACGGCCTTCCAGCCTGGGCCGACAACTTGCTTGCGGCTGTCCGGTCGACAGCTAACGCGAATGTATGTCTTCTGTAAATTCATAGCATTTGCGCGCGGACGCCCTTTAGAATCCTGCCGTCACTCGCCCACGACCAAGGATTAGCATGCGACTCTGGCTTGGCACGCTTCGCCAATGGCACTGGATCAGCTCCGCGCTGTGCCTGGTCGGCATGCTGCTGTTCGCCATTACCGGGATCACCCTCAACCATGCCGCACAGATCGAGGCACGGCCAGCGGTGACCGAACGCCAGGCCAAGCTTCCGGAGACGCTGCAACGCGAGCTGCTGGCAAACAGACCCGAAGCCGGTTTGCCGGACGCTCTTGGGCAATGGATCGAGGCGCAACTGGACGTCGATCTCACTGGCCGGAACCCGGAATGGTCCGACGATGAACTCTACATCGCCCTGCCCCGTCCTGGCGGGGATGCCTGGCTGAGTCTTGCACTGGATAGCGGCGAACTGCTTTACGAATCCACCGATCGCGGCTGGATCTCCTACCTCAACGACCTGCACAAGGGCCGTAACACCGGCAGCGCCTGGAGCTGGTTCATCGATATCTTCGCGGCCGCCTGCGTGGTGTTCAGCCTCACCGGCCTGTTGTTGCTGCAACGTTACGCAGCCGGTCGCCCGACAACCTGGCCGCTGGTCGGGCTGGGACTGGTCATTCCTGTACTGCTGGCGCTGCTGTTCATTCACTAAGGATCTGCGATGCGAAAATCACTGCTTCTTCCCCTCTTCCTGCTCAGCACTCCGCTGATGGCCGCCGACCTGCAAGTGTCGGTTGAGATTCCGCGTCTTCAGGTCGCCGAATACCATCGTCCCTATGTCGCGATATGGCTGGAGAAGACCGACCAGAGCCACGTGGCAGACCTGGCGGTCTGGTACGACGTGAAGATGGAGGACAAGGAAGGCGAGAAGTGGCTGAAAGACCTTCGCCAGTGGTGGCGCCGCAGCGGGCGCAGCCTCCAGCTGCCCGTGGACGGCGTCAGCGCAGCCACACGCGCCGTGGGTAGCCACACGCTGAGCTTCGACGACAGCCAGGTCCCGCTCAAGGAGCTGCCGCCTGGCGACTATCGCCTTGTGATCGAAGCGGCGCGCGAGGTCGGCGGCCGTGAACTGTTGCGCGTCCCGTTCAGCTGGCCAGCCACCGAACAGAAGATTCATCAGGCCCAGGGCGAAAGCGAGTTGGGCGCCATTTCCCTCACCCTCAATCCCTGAACCCACCTCTCTGAACCAAGGAAGCCGCGTTAATGAAACCGATGATCAAATGGACCGCACTGGCGCTGGCCGTCTGCCTGCCATTGTCTGCCCAGGCCCACCGGGCCTGGATGCTCCCGTCGGCAACCGTGTTGTCCGGCGAGGATCCCTGGGTGACTGTCGACGCAGCAGTCTCCAACGACCTGTTCTACTTCGAGCATTTCCCGATGCGTCTCAAGGGCATCGGTGTCGACAACGCACCGGCTGGCGGCCCCCAGGGCATGCGCCGCCCAGTTCCCGAGCTGCACGTGATCGCGCCGGACGGCTCGCAGCTCGAGGTCGAGAACGGCAACCTCGGACGCTACCGCACCACCTTCGACCTGCACCTCACCCAGAAAGGTACCTACAAGCTGGCCGTGGCCAATGACGGCCTATTCGCCAGCTGGAAGGAGAATGGCGAGACGCGCCGCTGGATGGGCGCTGCCGACAGCTTCGCCAAGGAAGTACCGGCCCAAGCCGAAGAGCTGAAGGTCAACCAGAACAGCAGCCGCATGGAAGTGTTCGTCACCTCCGGCAACCCGACCGAGGAGGTTCTGCAGCCCACCGGCAAGGGTCTGGAGCTTTCGCCGGTCACCCATCCCAACGATCTGTTCGCCGGCGAAGCAGCCGAGTTCGTTTTTCTGCTCGATGGCAAGCCGGCCGCCGACGTGGACGTCAGCGTGATCCCGGGTGGCAACCGCTACCGTGACGATCTCGGCGAAATAAAAGCCAGGACCGACGCCCAGGGCAAGGTCAGCATTACCTGGCCGACCCCGGGTATGTACTGGCTGGAAGCCGAGCTGAGGACCGACAAGGGCGTGAGCAAACCTGCCACCGAACGCCGTGCCAGCTATAGCGCCACTCTCGAGGTGCTGCCGCAGTAGCATGGCGAGCGCGCCGCAGCGGCGGACTCGTCGCAGCGGCGCCACCCGCCGTTTGGATAGGCCACGCATCCTGGCGCGACGGTATCGGCCCAAACCGACATCTGCTGCGCAGCCGCAACAGCCTTACGCAAACCAGACAAGCTCCACACGATAGCCACATTCCTGGAGACGGCTACCTTGGCTCGCCCATTCGCGCTCCTGCGTTATGCCCCGCTGCTGGTGTGCCTGCTGCTCGCTGCCTGGCTGTTCTGGTGGCAGCCGCCCCGGTTCGTATCGGCGGGCCTGGTGCTGATCGCATACCTTGGCGTGTGTCTGCACCTCTGGCGCAGCCAGCGCAAACACGCCCAGCCTTGCTCGGCCCCGCAGTCTGCCGAAGCCCTGCTTATCGCCTATGCCAGCCAGGGCGGGCAGGCGCGCGATCTGGCCGAACGCAGTGCTGAGCAGTTGCGCGACGCCGGCATGAGCGTGGACATCCGTGCACTCAGCAGCCTCGACCACAGGACCCTGGCCAGGCCACAGCGTGCGCTGTTCATCCTGAGCACCTACGGCGAGGGCGAAGCGCCGGACAATGCGGCTCGCTTCGAGCAACGCCTGCTGCACGATGGAATCGACCTGTCAGCCCTGGAATATGCCTTGCTGGCGCTGGGTGATCGGCAGTACAGCCATTACTGCAGCTTTGGACGACGGATCGACGCTCGCCTGCGCGAGCTGGGCGCGCGCACCCTGTTCGATCGGCTGGAAGCTGATCGCGCCGACCCCGGCACGCTGCGCCACTGGCAACACCAGCTGGCCCACATCAGCGGCCGCAGCGACTTCAGCGACTGGCAGCCGGCGCACTATCAACCCTGGACATTGCAAAGCCGCACGCTGCTCAACCCAGGCAGCCAGGGCGCACCGGTGTTTCAGCTCAGGCTTTCCCCAACCGTCAACGCCCCCCACTGGCAAGCCGGCGATATTGCCGAGATCGGACCACGCCATGCCCTGCCGGAGGTGGAACGGCTGCTCAGACAGCTCGGTATAGATCCCGCCCAACCCGTCGAGGGTGGACAATCCTTGGCGGCGGCCCTCGCCTCCAGACGCCTGCCGGAAGATCCTGCGGAACTGCACGGTGTTGACCTTGATGGACTGTTGGCGCTGCCCTGCCTTCCCCACCGGGAATATTCCATCGCATCGATTGCTGATGAAGGCCACGTGCAGCTACTGGTACGTGAAGCCCGACAGCTGAATGGTCGTCTCGGTCTGGGTTCGGGCTGGCTCTGCCGGCATGCTGCCATTGGCGACCCGATCGACTTGCGAATCCGTAGCAATCCCGGATTCCACGGCCCGAATCCCACGCAGCCCATGATCCTCATCGGCAACGGCACCGGCCTGGCCGGATTGCGTGCTCATCTGCGCGAGCGCGCCGGCACGCCGGGTTCGCGCAACTGGCTGTTGTACGGGGAACGCAGCGCTGCCCACGACCAGCTGCTGCGAGACGAACTTGACGCCTGGCTGCAATCGGGCCATCTGCAGCGACTCGATCTGGCCTTTTCCCGTGACCAGGCGGAGAAAGTCTATGTACAACATCTATTGCGGGATGCGGCTGACGAATTGCGCCAGTGGGTCGAGGAAGGCGCCGCGATTTATCTGTGCGGAAGCCTCGAAGGCATGGGCCGCCAGGTGCATGAGGCTCTAGCGGACCTGCTTGGGAAAACGCAGCTGCAGGCACTGTCAGACCAAGGCCGCTACCGGCGGGACCTGTATTAGGGGCGGCGGGGTTTCTTTCGTCCGGAGCAGCTCAGAGAGCCACTCCGGTTCCCGGCTTCAGTCAGAAATGGAAGTTGGTGCTCAGCAATGCCGTGCGCCCTGCGGCCTGGCTGGCGTAGTGAGCGCCGTACGCCTTGTCGTAGTAGGTCTCGTCCGTCAGGTTCTGCACGTTCACCTGGAAATCCAGATTCTTGTTCACCTTGTAGCTGGCCATCGCGTCGTAGCGCCAGTACGAATCGACCAGCAGGGTGTTGGCGGTGTTGCCGTACACCTCGTCGACATAGAACGCGCCACCACCGACCGCAAATTTGTCGGTCACATCGAAGGTGGTCCAGAGGCTGAAACTGTGGTTCGGCGTGTTTGCCAGCTGGTTTCCATTGTCAGGATTCGCCTGGCTCGTCACCACACCGGCACGATTCCCCACCGCTCCGCCCTCAACGAGTTCGCTGTCCAGGTAGCTGTACCCGGCGAAAACGTTCCATTTGCGCGTCAGGCGGCCAGTGGCAGTCAGCTCGTAACCGTCCACACGCGTCTTGCCAACGTTTTCGTAGGTGAAGTTAGAAGCTAGTACCCGAGCATTGTCCTTTTCGGTGCGAAACACTGCAGCGCCTAGGGACAGGCGATTATCCAGCAGATCCCACTTGGTACCGATCTCGTAGTTGGTGGTTTCTTCCGGCTCCATGTCGCTTCGGATGCTACCGGCAGTGCCGTTGCCATTGTTCAGCGCGTTGGGCTCCGAGCCCTCCCCCAGCGTCGAGCCGGGCGGCGTGGCCGACGTCGCGTAGGAGACATAGATGCTGCCGTTCTCGACCGGCTTGTAAACCAGGCCCAGTTGGCCGGTGACGAACTCGCTGGTGTCTTCGATCCGAGTGATGCCGGTAGCCGCCGTGGTCTTGGCACTGGTGTCGAAATAGTCGTAGCGAACGCCCATGTTCAGCAGCCACTGCTGGGTGAGTTCCAGGGTGTCGAATGCCCAGAGTGCGCGCGTATCGGCCTCGGTTTCAGTGCCGTAGTAGTTACGTGTGATGGCAGGCGTGTAAGCCTGGTTGTAGTTCGGGTTCGATAGCGAGGTGCAGTCACCCGATGCAATCAGCGCCGGAGTACAGGTACCCGCACTGGTACCTGCCAGGCTGTAGCCGGAGCGATCGACATTCTCGCGGCCAAACTCGACGCCAAAGGAAAAGTTGTTCTTGAAGCCCGCGACCACGGTCTCGCCAAACAGCTCGGTCTGGTTGATGGTGCTGGTGGTGTTACTGAGCCGCTGGTTCGCACGGCGGAAGACCAGGTCATTGGCGACGTTGCCCTTGCTGTCGTCCGGCTGGCTCCAGATGTAGTCCTGCATTGAGCTGCCGTGACGAAGGGTGTTCCTGACTGTCAGGTTCTCGTTCAGGTCGTGCTCGAGGGCAATCGTCGAGGTGTCAGCGCGGCCCTTGGAGAAGTCGCGATCCTTCAGGCCGTAATAGTTGCTGCTATCGCCGCCGTCTGTAGGCTCGTCCGGGTTGGCCGAGCTGCGGTCGGCAGACAGCGTGTACGGAATGCCCGAGTCCGGAAGGTCGTCGTTTTCCATGTGGTAGTGATCAAGGAAAACGCGTGTCGGCGTGCCCAGGCCGAAAGCAAGCGAGGCCGCCATGCCCCAACGGTCGCTATTCACCGCATCGCGGCCCGCGACGTTGCTCTCGTGACTCATCAGATTCAGACGGCCAGCCGAGGTTTCGTTGAACTGGTAGTTGCCATCGAGGGTGTAGCGCTGGGTCTGATCGGAACCCCAGGTGAAGCCGCCATCCAGCGAGTTGCCTAGGTGCGCCTTCTTGCTCACCAGATTGATGCTGCCACCGGCCGAGTTGCGGCCTCCCATAGCAGAGTCGGAACCCTTGACCACTTCGATCGCCTCGATGGCGAACACTTCGCGGCTCTGAGCGCCGGTGTCACGCACACCGTCGAGGTACATGCTGCTCTGCGAGTCGAAGCCGCGGATGAACGGACGGTCACCGGTGGGATTTCCGCCTTCGCCGGCACCCATGGTTATGCCCGGCACCGTGCGCAGGGCGTCCTGCAGGTTCAGCGAGTTGGTGTCCTTGAGGACCTGCTGCGGTACGACGGTGACCGAGCGAGGCGTGTCACGCAGCGGCGCGGTGTACTTGGATGACTGCGCCTGCTCGACCTTGTAGTCGCCCTCCACGGCATCACCCGTGACAGTAGTGGTGCCAAGGCTGAGCGGTTCGGACTGGTCAGCTTGCGCCAATTGGGCCGCAGTCATACCGGTAATGGCAACGCCCACCGCAGTAGCGAGCAGGCGAGGCGACAAAGCAGGGCGATCCGAAGACAGGGTAGGCATCATTATTCTCGGTGAGGTAATCGGAGGACGCGAAATCTAGAACAAACAATAATCGATATCAATTCCGAGCGAGAAATTTTGTCGAAAAGTGGCCCTCTCCTCGCAAATGAGCGCTGAGACTCATTACCATTCCGCTTCAACCAGAACCTTCGGCACCCGACATGCTCCTGCACATCCCCGCTATCTTCCGCCCCGACGAAGTCGAACGTATACGCAGCGCGCTGGAACAAGCGCCCTGGGCCGACGGCAAGATGACTGCCGGTTACCAGTCGGCAAAGGCCAAGCACAACCTGCAATTGCCGGAAGATTCGCCACTCGCTCGAGAGATATCCGAGGCCATGCTACAGCGTCTCTGGCAGAACCCGCAGTTCATGTCCGCTGCGCTCCCGCATAAGGTGTTTCCGCCGCTGTTCAACTGCTACGCCGAAGGCGGGTCCTTCGGTTATCACATCGACAACGCCATTCGGCAGGTCAGGAACAGCCCGGAACGCGTCCGTACCGATGTCTCCTCGACCCTCTTCTTCAGCGACCCGGACAGCTATGACGGTGGCGAATTGGTCATTCAGGACACCTACGGCACACAGCGGGTCAAGTTTGCGGCTGGCGACCTGGTGCTCTACCCGTCGACGAGCCTGCACAAGGTCGAGCCGGTCACACGCGGCGACGCATCGCCTCGTTTTTCTGGACCCAGAGCCTGATCCGCGATGATGGACAGCGGACCCTGCTCTACGAGATGGACCAGGCCATTCAACAGCTGACCCGCGATGTACCCGACCACCCCTCGCTCATCCAGCTGACCGGCGCTTATCACAACCTCCTGCGCCGCTGGGCGGACGTCTAGATGAATTACCTCCCCCGCCGTAACGAAGTCTTACCGGACCAGTTATCCGACGTGTTGGCAGGCGAACCGCGAGAGGCCGCACGAACCATTCTCGCCGCCGCCGAAACCGGGCTGGCCGACGCCCAGGTGATGCTCGGCCAGATACTGCTGGAAGGCCGCGGCATTCAGCGCGATCCGGTGCTGGCTGTGCGCTGGTTCCGCATCGCCTGCACCCAGGGCAACGCGATGGCGCACAACATGCTCGGCCGTTGCCTGGAGCACGGCTGGGGTTGTGATCCGGATCCATCGGCCGCCGCCTGCGAATACCGCAAGGCAGCTGGACAGGGTCTCGACTGGGCCATGTACAACCTTGCCAACCTGTTCGCCACGGGCCGCGGCGTCGCGCAGGATCAGGCGCAAGCCTTGACGCTGTATCGCCAGGCCGCAGAGCTGGGCCATGCAAAGTCGATGAATCTGCTGGGCCGTTATCTGGAAGAAGGTCTGGTGGTGCCGGCCGATTCCGCCGCAGCGTTGAGTTGGTATCGGCGCTCTGCCGAAGCTGGCGATTTCCGCGGCCAGTTCAGTTACGCCGCGGTGCTGATCATTCAGCAGCGGTGGGATGAGGCGCGTCACTGGCTGATCCAGGCATTGGCGACCGGACATCTGAAATTCATGCGCAAGGCGCGGGACGAGCTGCTGGCGGCACGGATCGAGCCGATTACCGACATTGCCATGGCTTACGTCGCGCGCTGCGCCGCTATCGGCGACCAGGCCGACCGACTGCTTGCTCGCGAGATCGCCGCGACACGTCCGGACCTGCTCGAGCCAAACGCCTGAGATAGGCGAACGATAGAAACCAAAACGCCGCGAATGTCGCGGCGTTCAGCATGGCAGCACGGCTTAGATGTAATAAGCCTTCAGCGGCGGAAAGCCGTTGAATTCCACCGCGCTGTAGCTGGTGGTGTAGGCACCGGTGGAGAACCAGTACAGGCGGTCCCCGCTGGAGAGGTTCAGCGGCAGGCCATACTTGTAGTGCTCGTACATGATGTCGGCGCTGTCGCAGGTCGGGCCGGCGATGACCACTTCTTCCATCTCGCCCTTCTTCTCGGTCCAGATCGGGAACTTGATGGACTCGTCCATGGTTTCGATCAGGCCGCTGAACTTGCCCACGTCGGTGAACACCCAGCGCTCGACCGCGGTGCGCGACTTGCGCGACACCAGCACCACCTCGGACACCAGCACGCCGGCATTGGCGATCAGCGAGCGGCCCGGCTCGAGGATGATTTCCGGCAGCTCGTCGCCGAAGTCATCTTTCAGGAAGCGGATGATTTCGTCGGCGTAGGTGGTCAGGTCGTTGGTCTTGGCGATGTAGTTGGCCGGGAAGCCACCGCCCATGTTGATCATCTTCAGGACGATGCCGTCCTCTTCCTTCAGGCGCTCGAAGATCACCTTGACCTTGGCGATGGCGGCGTCCCAGACGTCGATGTCGCGCTGCTGCGAGCCGACGTGGAAGGACACTCCATAGGGATCCAGGCCCAGCTGCTTGGCGAGGATCAGCAGATCCAGCGCCATGTCGGTCTGGCAGCCGAACTTGCGCGACAGCGGCCAGTCGGCGGTGTTGGAACCCTCGGTGAGGATGCGCACGTAGACCTTGGAGCCCGGCGCGGCCTTGGCGATATTGCGCAGGTCGGCTTCCGAGTCGGTGGCATACATGCGCACGCCCTTCTCGTAGAAGTAGCGGATGTCCTTGGCTTTCTTGATGGTGTTGCCGTAGCTGATGCGCTCCGGGCCGACGCCGCTGGCCATCACCTTGTCCAGCTCGTAGATGGAAGCGATGTCGAAGTTCGAACCCTTGTCGCGCAACAGCTCGGTGATTTCGGTGGCCGGATTGGCCTTGACGGCATAGTAGATCTTGGCGAACGGAAAGTTGCTGACCAGCTGGTCGTACGAATCGCTAATGATCTTGGTGTCGATGACGACGAACGGGGTTTCGCGTTCATCGGCGAACGCCTTCATCTTCTGGAAGGTTTCGCGCGGATAGTAGTCTTCGATCTTGATCGACATGCAGGGCTCCAGTTGGCGGGAACGGAAGAATGAGCGGGGGTGGCGCAAGGCCGCGAACGTCTGACAGTTTCCCCATTTTGGTTCGCCTACTTCCCAAGGCATGTCGCCGAGCATCACCGGTCCCGGTGAACCTACGAGCCATGCTCGTCGGGTTCGAAAACCGGCAACCTCTCGTCGTCAGTACTTGAGCCGGATGGATCGTTTCCAGCATGGACGTTCGGCCGCGAACTTTAGAACCACAGCTGTTCGAGATCAACGAAAAATCCGTGCTCGCTTCCTTTTTTGGATTGTCTTGGCAAACCTGTCGTATTCAAACCGACCGATATGACGCAGGGATGTTCCTCGATCGAGGCGACACGGGACCTTTCATCGCATTGCATCTGCGCGCCGCAGAGAGCTACCAGTGTTTCGGCAAGCAGAGACAGCCAGGTGACCGTCATCGGAACTGCAGCATTGCGCTATAATCGCCGGCTTTTTCCGACACGCTTTCTATACCGGGACCGCCATGACCACCCAGGCCGCCGAAGTCGCGAAGCGCCGCACCTTCGCCATCATTTCCCACCCCGACGCGGGCAAGACCACCATCACCGAAAAGCTGCTGCTGATGGGCAAGGCCATTGCGGTGGCCGGTACCGTGAAGTCGCGTAAATCCGACCGTCACGCGACCTCCGACTGGATGGAAATGGAAAAGCAGCGCGGCATCTCCATCACCACCTCGGTGATGCAGTTCCCCTACCGCGAGCACATGATCAACCTGCTCGACACACCCGGTCACGAAGACTTCTCGGAAGATACCTATCGCACCCTGACCGCGGTGGATTCGGCACTGATGGTCCTCGACGGCGGTAAGGGCGTCGAGCCGCGCACCATCGCGCTGATGGACGTCTGCCGCCTGCGCGACACGCCCATCGTCAGCTTCATCAACAAGCTCGACCGCGACATCCGCGACCCCATCGAACTGCTCGACGAGATCGAGGCGGTGCTGAAGATCAAGGCCGCGCCGATCACCTGGCCGATCGGCTGCTACCGCGATTTCAAAGGGGTGTATCACCTCAAGGACGACTACATCATCGTCTACACGCCGGGCCACGGGCACGAGCGCACCGATGTGAAGATCATCGAGAAGCTGGATTCCGACGAGGCGCGCAAGCACATCGGCGACGAGTACGAGCGCTTCCTCGAACAGCTGGAGCTGGTCCAGGGCGCTTGTCACGAATTCGACCAGGACGAGTTTCTCAGCGGTCAGCTGACCCCGGTGTTCTTCGGCACCGCGCTTGGCAATTTCGGTGTCGATCACGTGCTCGACGCCGTGGTCGACTGGGCACCGCGCCCGCTGCCGCGCGCCGCCAACGAGCGTGTGGTCGAGCCGGTCGAGGACAAGTTCACCGGCTTCGTATTCAAGATCCAGGCGAACATGGACCCCAAGCACCGCGACCGCATCGCCTTCATGCGCATCTGCTCGGGCAAGTACGAAAAGGGCATGAAGCTGCGCCATGCGCGCATCGGCAAGGACATCCGCATCGCCGACGCCCTGACCTTCTTCTCCAGCGAACGCGAGCAGCTGGAGGAAGCCTGGGCCGGCGACATCATCGGCCTGCACAATCACGGCACCATCCAGATCGGCGACACCTTTACCGAAGGCGAGAACCTGGGCTTCACCGGCATCCCGCACTTCGCCCCGGAGCTGTTCCGCCGCGTGCGCCTGAAGGACCCACTGAAATCCAAGCAGCTGCGTCAGGGCCTGCAGGAACTGGCCGAGGAAGGCGCCACCCAGGTGTTCTTTCCCGAGCGCAACAACGACATCATTCTCGGCGCGGTCGGCGTGCTGCAGTTCGACGTCGTCGCCAGCCGGCTGAAGGAGGAATACAAGGTCGAGTGCGCGTACGAGGCGATCAACGTCTGGTCGGCGCGCTGGATCGAGTGCGACAACGAGAAGAAGCTGAAGGAATTTTCCGACAAGGCCTACGAGAACCTGGCGCTAGACGGTGGCGGCCACCTCACCTACCTGGCACCGACACGGGTCAACCTGAGCCTCATGGAAGAGCGCTGGCCGGACGTGAAATTCCGCGCGACACGCGAACATCACTAGCCATCCCCGCCCGCAGAGATAAGCTTGCGCGTGACCACCGGGTTTGCCCTCGGTGTTCACGCGCAGGCCGCTACCTGCCAAAGCTCCCAACAGCAGACGTCGCGAGTCACGCGCCTGTGAGAGTCGCCCACAGACGCGCTATTTCAGCTCCTGCTTGACCCCATCGGCCTGCGCCGCACTTTCGCCATCATTCATCGATTTGCGAAAGCCGCTGATGGCGCCGCCCAGATCAGCACCGAGACCGCGCAGGCGCTTGGTGCCGAACAGCATGACCACGATCAGCAGAACGATCAGAAGTTGCCAGATGCTGATACCCATCATTTCAATTACCTCATCGAGTTGTAGGTTGCGGTCTAGTGACCGGCGTGAGCCTGTTGATGACCGGACATGTCGTGGGACATGCCAGACGTTTGCTGGAGCACTGACTGATCGACTTCATCGAAACGCAACACCCGGCCGCCGTGCTTGACCGCCAGCGCCTTGGCCGCGGACTCGTCGGCAAAGGTTGCCAGCACCGCGCCCATCGCGCCCTTGAGGCTCGTACCGGCGACATAGTAGGCAGTTGTTGCGTCGATCAGGTAGTGGTCGTCGGGTTGCTCCCAAGTGCTACGCCCCATGTCATGGACGTAGAGTTTGACATCAAGCATGCGATTCTCTGGCTGCAGCCACCAGCCAAGCAGTTCGGCGGTGGAGCAGAATTTTTTCGCTCCTTCCTTTCCTACCGCCTGGCCCTTGGGCCCGGGAAAATCGGTGATCGCCATGCCGCACACATGGCACTCGTCGCTGGCGTGAAAGGCCACCGGTTCCAATAGCTGCTCGGGCTGCTCCGCTTCGTTGCAACCGGCCAGGCCAAGCACAAGGACGGCAACCAATGCCCGCGAAGCCCGAATGTATAGCGCATTCATCATGACAGTTCCTTTAACAGATCAGGCGAGCCGACGGCGGAACACGCCATAGGCCAGCAACAGGGAAACGGCGACCCACAGCAGCAGGCACATCCAGAGCACCGGCACCGGCACCGGCAGCTCGCTGCCCAGCGAGAGCACACCCATGGCGCCCGCACCCTCGAACCCCGACAGGTTGACCAGCCGGTAGATATCAGCCGGGTTGAGCAGCAGCAGCCAGGGCAACAGTTCAGGGCTGAACTTCCCCTCACTGAGCACCAGCAGCGCCAGCAAGACGAGATCGAACACCAGTACGAAAAGAAACCAGACCCCAAGCGCAAGGCCGGCCGCGCTGGATTTCTCACTGACCTTGCTGCTCAGCACATAAGCCAGGGCGAGGAACACCCAGCCGAGCAAGGTCGAGGAGATCATGAAGCGGCCAAAGGCCCAGAGCAGCAGGCCGAGCTCGATATCCTCCACCAGCACGGCGATGGCCAGCATCGCGCAGCCGAAGCCGATCAGCACTGCCAGCGCCAGGATCAGCCCGTGGCCGACGAATTTGCCCAGCAGGATCTGCCCGCGTCCCAGCGGGTAGGTCAGCAGCAGCATCAGGGTGCCGCCCTCGTCCTCACTGACAATGGCGTCATAGGCCAGCAGCAACGCGATCAGCGGCATCAGGAAGGTGGCCAGGCTCGCCAGGCTGGCGATGGTCGCCGGAATAGAGGTAAAGCCAAGCTGTCCGGATGCCGCGGCGCCTAGCCAGGCAATGCCCACCGCCAGCACGGCGAACAACAGGCTGATGGCCAGCAACCAGCGGTTGCGCAGGCCGTCACTGAATTCCTTGCGAGCAATATTCCAGATCTGGTTCATGGCGTGCCCTCCGCCGCGCGGACGTCACCGGCGCGCTGCATGTAATAGCGATACAGGTCTTCCAGCGAGGGCTGGTGGATCTCGATGTCATCCGGCTCGCCCTCGCCCAGCAACTCACGCAGCAGCGGCAGCTTATGCCCATTGATGGCCGACACCTCGACGCTGCGTTCACCCAGCGAACGCGCGCTATGGCCCGCAGCGTCCCAACGCTGCAACCAGCCGGCGCTGTCGCCGATGCCACTGGCGCGGATGCGCGTCGGCAGCCCCGCCTCGACGCGCAGTTGCGCCAGGCTGCCCACCGCCTGTAGCCGCCCCTTGGCGAGGATTGCCGCCCGATTGATATGCGCCTCGACGCCGGGCAGCACATGCGAGCAGAGGATGACGCTGGTACCGCGTTGGCGCATCCGGTCGATCAGCTGATAGAGGTCGCCGGTGGCGATGGGGTCAAGCCCCACGGTAGGCTCGTCGAGCAACAGCAGGCGCGGATCGCCGAGCAGCGCCTGAGCCAGGCCGAGGCGCTGACGCATGCCCTTGGAGTAGGTCTTCACCCGGCGCTCAGCCGCGTGGGCCAGGCCCACCTGCTCCAGCAATTCGTCCACCTGCTGCACTGCCGCGCCTTTCAGCCGAGCGAAGTGCCGCAGCGTCTCGCGGCCGCTGAGCTGTGGATAGAAGGTCACGTTCTCCGGCAGGTAACCGAGCTGACGGCGTACCTCAGGGTCGGCGGGCTGACGGCCCAGCACGCGCACCCGACCTTCGCTCGGCGCGAGCAGGCCGAGAATCAACTTCATGCTGGTGGTCTTGCCGGCGCCGTTGTGGCCGAACAGGCCCAGCACCTCGCCTTCACCCAGCTTCAGGTCTAGATCGTGGAGTACGGTCATGCTGCCGTAACGCTGGTTCACGCCCTGGATTTCGACAGCGCTCATGGCGTTGGCTCCTGCGTTTTGCTTATCGATGGTTTAGCTGACGGCTTCATCAGCGGGTGGCTGTCCTGCACGCCGGGCGATCTGATGACCGGAAAGGCCCGTTGAACCCAGCGCAACACCTCGATGCTCGGACTGTTCATCAACAGCCTTACCTGTGGATAGAGCCATAGCAGCCGGTCAACGTTGTCGTTTGGCTCATACGCCACATCGCCCAGGCCGTCGCTATTGCGATCCCAGCCAAGGTAGTCGCTCCAATAGTTGCCACGACCATCTATCGACCACTCCTGCGTACGGTTGGCGACGTACTTGACCTGCTGCCTGTTGTCAACGAAGGCGTTGCCCGCGATGCGGTTGTCTTCCGAGCCAGCGGTCAGGTGAATGCCCAGCGCGCTTTTCTCGAAGCGGTTGCCCTCGATGGTGTTGAACAGGGAGTTGTAGATGAACAGTGCCTTGCCCTCGGCACCCGAGATCATGCTGTCGCCGGTCGAGCCGCTGCGCACGTCGCTGACCAGGTTGTCGCGGATGGTCGAGTAGGTGATGTAGTTCATCAGGATGCCGTAGTTCTCATCCCCTTCGGAGCGGTTGCCGATGACCTCCAGCTTGCGGCTCTGCATCAGCGCATAGCCGGTGCGGGTGCGACGGGTGACGTTGCCGATCACGCTGTTGTCGTTGGCGAACATGTAGTGCACCCCGTAACGCAGGTCCTCCAGCACGTTGCCTTCGATGTGATTGCCGTTGGAAGTATCGATGTAGATGCCGTCGCGGGTGTTGCGCACCTGGTTGTCGATGATCCGTGCACCGCTGACCGCGTAGAGATGGATGCCGTTGCCGCGGTCCTGGGAACGAATGCTCGTGTCGCCTTCGATCCTGTTGCCGATCAGGCTCACCTCTTTGGAGCCGTCGACCCAGATGCCGAAGCCGGCGCCGCGCAGCTGGTTGTCGCGGATCACGACACGCTGCGCCTTCGGCTGGATAAAGACGGCGGCGTTCATCGCGGTGAGATTGCGCCCCCAGTCGAGCACTGTGCAGCCCTCGACGGTGATATCGGACGCCTCGATCAACAGGCCATTGCCCTCGCCCTGCGCCTGCAACACGGCGCCGGGCTCGCAGATCAGCTGCATGGGCTGGTCGATGACGAACTGGCCGGTGTATTCGCCGGCAGGCAGGCGCCAGCGGTTGCCCTCTTCCGCCTCGAGCGGCAGGGTCGAAATGGATTGCGGGGCCGCCATGGCCACCCCGCAGAACAGGGCCAGCAGCAGCGCTGCCAGCGGTTGAAACCTTGATATCGCCTGAGATCTGAGCACTGCGTTGTTCCTCTTCAGCTTCCAGGCAGGTGAAAGGCGGGAGCGATTGCTCCCGCCCGGTGGCGTCACGCCGGTTCGACCAACATGCGGCCGACCATTTCCATGTGCAGCGCGTGGCAGAACCAGCTGCAGTAGTACCAATGCAGGCCGGGCTTATCGGCCGTAAAGGTGATGGATGAGGTCTGCTGCGGGCTGATTTCCATGCTCGCGCCGTGGTTGGTCATGACGAACCCGTGGGACACGTCCTCGATCTGGTCGATGTTGGTGATGGTCACTGTGACTTCGTCGCCCTGCTTGACCGTGAACTCGGTCAGCCCGTAGGTCGGCGCCATCGAGGTCATGTACACCCGTACCTTGTTGCCGTCACGGATGACCTTGTTGTCGGTCTCCAGATTGATGCCATCCTTTTTCGCGCGCTCTACGGTTGGGGCAAAGAACGGATCGTTGCGGTCCCAGATCTTCTTCGGCTTGATCTGGTCGCGACGCGCCAGGATGCAATCGTGGGGTTCGGCGTAGGTCGGGCCGTCGTGCACCAGCTTCATTTCCTCTCCGGAGATGTCGATCAGCTGGTCGTTTTCCGGATGCAGCGGGCCGGTCGGCAGGAAGCGGTCCTTGGAGAACTTGCACAGCGCCACCAGCCACTTGCCATCGGCTTCGCTGGTTTCAGTCAGAGAGGCATGCAGGTGACCCGGCTGGTACTGCACATCCAGCTTCTGCCTGATGTAGTTGACCTTCTCGCCCTTGTAGGCGCGCACCGCATCGGCCATGTTCCACTTCACCACCTGGCTGTCGATGAACAGCGTGGTGTAGGCGTTGCCGCGGCCGTCAAAGGTGGTGTGCAGCGGGCCAAGGCCCAGCTCAGGCTCGGCGGCGACTACGTCACGCGGGTCCTTCAGCTTGCCGTCGAATAGGTCATCGAGCTTGGCGATCTCGATCATGGTCACGGTCGGCGACAGCTTGCCGGCGGCGATGAAGTACTTGCCGTCGGACGAGGTGTTGCAGCCGTGCGGGTTCTTTGGCACCGGGATGTAGCGGGTCAGTTCGGACCCGGCGCGACCATCGACTACCGGCACTTTCGAGTCACCAATGGTGGTGAACTTGCCGGCCTTGATCGCCGCCTCGATGCGCGGGATGTTGTAGACCACCACCCAGTCGCGCTCGTTGCGCATCATGCCGCCCAGGTCATAGGCCTTCTCCGAGTTGTAGCAGGTGGAGGCGGCGTACTTGCCGGAATAGTCGGCGTCGGTGTTATCCAGGTTGCCATCGACGATGACCTGGAAGGCCATTTCCATCTTCTCGGCGTCGATGACGTTGAACATGGTGTAGCTGTTCTCGGCCTGGAGATCGAATGTGGTGCCATCGTTCGGATGCGGGATGACGAATTCGGCGTTGGCGAACACGTACTTGGTGTGCGGCACCTTCTGCAAGCGCAAGCCGTGGATGGCCTGGACGTTAGGAATGGTGAGCATCTTGTCGCACTTCATGATGTCGAGGCGGATGCGCGCGACGCGGCTGTTGGCCTTGTCGTTGATGAACAGGTACTTGCCGTCGTACTTGCCGTCGGTCATCGAGATGTGCGGGTGATGGCAGTCGCCGTTCAGGAACTTGGCGCTGTCGCCCATGATGTGACGGCTTTCGTTAGTCAGGCCCCAGCCGGTGGCGGAATCCACGTTGAACACCGGGATGCGCATCAGCTCGCGCATCGAGGGGATGCCGATCACGCGCACTTCGCCCTGGTGGCCGCCGCTCCAGAAGCCGTAGTAGTCGTCCAGCTCCCCCGGCGCGACATGAATCTTCTGCTGCGCATCCTTGACCGCTGCCGCCCAGCTCTCGCGAGTCATGACCGCTCCGCCGAATGCGGTGGCAGCCACGGCGGCGCCGGTCAGGGCGCTGGCACCGAGGAAGCCGCGGCGACTCAGGCCGCCCTTCGCCAGTGCTTGCGGGTTCTTGGTTTCTTTGTCGCTCATGTGATTGCTCCTTGTGGACAACATCAGTCAGTCAAACGATCGGTTGCGAGCGCTCGCGGTCAGGCGTATCGCTCTGTGGGTCCATTACCTGCACCACCGGGATCAGCGCTGGGCCGGCCGGGGCTTTCTTGCCGCGCTTGGTGCGCTTGTTCTTCACGATCAGCGGCGGGCACTTGTTTTCGTTGTGATAGGTCATCTGGCAGTCGAGGCAGTAGTGGCACTCGTTGTGATTGATGTGCCCATCGGGATGGATTGCCTGCACTTCGCATTCGTTGGCGCACACCTGGCAGGGGTTGCCGCACTCCTTGCGCCGCTTGAGCCAGTCGAACAGGCGGAAGCGGCCTGTGATCGCCAGCCCCGCGCCCAGCGGGCAGACGTAGCGGCAGTACACCTTGCGGGTGAAGATGTTGATCGCCAGCAGGAACACGGCGTAGGCCACGAACCACCACTGGCGGTCGAACTTGAGGGTGATGGCGGTCTTGAACGGCTCCACCTCGGCGGCCTTCTCGGCCATCGTCATGGATTCCAGCGAGATGCCGAACAGCACCAGCAGCACGATGTACTTGATCGCCCAGAGCCGCTCATGGACCGCGAAGGGCACCTCGTACTGGCGGATCCTGAGCTTGCGCGCAGCCTCGTTGATCAACTCCTGCAGCGCACCGAAGGGGCACAGCCAGCCGCAGAAGACCCCGCGCCCCCAGAGCAGGATGCTGGCCGCGGTGAAGGTCCAGAGAATGAAGATCACCGGGTCGGTGAGGAACAGCTCCCAGCGGAAGTCCTGCACCAGCGCATGCACGAAGGTCAGCACGTTGACCACCGACAGCTGGCCCAGGGCATACCAGCCGATGAACACGACAGTGAAGATCAGGTAGCCGTGGCGCAGCTTCTTTAGGAAGTTGGGGTGCTGAGTGAGCTTGTCCTGCATGAAGAGGATGACGGTCAGCAGAAGCAGCGCGGCGAGGATGACGCCAATCTGGAAGCTCTGCTGGTACCAGATGGTGACCCACATCGGCCGGTTGGCTTCCTCGATGGCAGCCAGCTCTTCAGCGGTCGGCTGCGGGCGCTCGATGTAGTCTTCGGGCATCTGGTAGGGCAGCTCGAAGCTGGTAAAGATGCCGCTGATAGGGCCGGTCTGGCGGCGCACCAGCAACTCCAGGGTCCAGGCCGAGCCGGGGTCGAAGGCCGCGTGCTCACGAACGATGAATATCGCCATTTCTCTGAAGTCCGGCATGCCTTCGGCGTACACGTCGTCCAGGCGCTGGAAGTCCATGTCGCGAAAGCTGATGACGTTGCCGAACTGGCGCAACTGCACCCGATCGAAGATGCCACCACGCACGTAGCCCGACCCCTTGAACGAGTATTCACCACTGGCCATGACTGCGACGGCGTGCTCGCCTGGCTTGAGCGCCCCCATCAGGACGGCGTAGTGATCGTCGCCAAGCAGGGTCCGTCCGATGGTGGGCGGGTTCAGGTGGGTGGCGTAGAGATCGATAAAGGTCTCGCCGGCTTCTTCCGGTGAAGCTTCGCCAACGCCCTCGGCTTCGGTGCCTTTGAAGGCCTGGTCGATATCGCCCTTGGTCAGGTGCAGGCGGCGAATCGCGCCATTGCCGGTCAGCTCGTTCCAGTTGGCGGGCTCGTAGTAATCCTCACGAACGGTGGCAGGCTTTTGCGCCGCACCGGCCTTGTCTTCAACCAGCCCGAGCGAGACCGCTACATCGTGGGCGGCGCGCATGACGATCTCATTGACCACCATGACGGTGACGGTAGCCCCGGTGACCGCGTCGATGGTGACCGCCTTTTCGTCGCTGGAACGGCCGACCACGACCCGCTGATCGACCTTGATGCCCTGATATTTGGCGGTGAACGCGTGCAGCTGCTCGACCGGAATGCCCACCAGCAGGATCGGCTCATGATGCTCAAGCACATAGGCATCGACGATCACGCCCTTGGGATCGAGCAGCACCTGCAGGTTGATCGGCTTGCCGGAATAGGCAGGAATATCCACCACGTTGATGGTCTGGAAGGCATAGCCCAGCACGTCGTCGTTCTTGGAAAGCGTGCGGACCTGATAGTCGCCCGCTGGGGCCGACACCTCTGCGCCGGGGAAGGACTGGTCGATGCGTTGCTGCTCGAGCGAATACTCCTTGGCCTGCAGGGCAAAGACACCGAGCACCAGAGTCAGCAGCAGGATAAAGCCATGTCCCCAGGTGCGCTTGATGCCAGCTGCGAGAGAGAAAGGGGACTTCATAACCAACCTACTGCATCCGCTGAATGTGGAGCCGATGGTAGGGAGGGGACCGGGGCGTTCCCTTGACAACTATCAAGTTTGATCGCAGCAGTGATATCAATAGGCCAGGCCGCACCCAATGCATGCCAATGCCCCTTCGCCAGGTCGGCTGGCGGTGCCTGGCATGGCTCAAGCGCCACAGCGCGGCGAACGCTGCGCCGTGGCAGTCAGAAGTGGGAGCGGACCCTGTGGTGATCTGCCTGTCACAGACGGTCAGGCCGCGTGAAACGCGGCCTGACGAAAACCCACAGCGATTTTTAAAGCAGTCTGGCCGGCGGGGTCAGATAGGCGGCCGTTGCGCCACGCCTGGCTTCGCTGGCCTTGATTTCCATCTTCGCGATGCTGCGCAGATGAACCTGGTCGGGGCCGTCGGCAAAGCGCAGGGCACGCCCGCCGGTCCACATGTCCGCCAGCGGTGTGTCAGGTGTCAGGCCCATCGCGCCGTAAGCCTGCATGGCTCGATCGGCCACGTTGGTGAGCATTTTCGGGACCAGCGCCTTGATCATCGAGATTTCCTTTCGCGCCGCCTTGGCGCCGACCTCGTCGATCATCCAGGCGGTCTTCAGCACCAGCAGGCGCGCCTGTTCGATCTCGATGCGCGACTCGGCAATCCAGTCGCCGACGTTCGAGTATTGCTGCAGATACTTGCCAAACGCCTTGCGTTCCTGGCAGCGCTCGACCATCAGTTCCAGCGCCAGCTCGGCCATGCCTATCGAGCGCATGCAGTGATGAATACGACCCGGCCCGAGTCGCGCCTGGGCCATCATGAAACCATCGCCCTCCTTGCCCAGCAGATTGGCCACCGGCACCCGCACGTTACGCAGAACCAGTTCACTGTGGCCTTCCGGCGCGAGGTGATTCATCACCGGAATGTTACGTACCAGCTCGACGCCGGGCGTGTTAAACGGCACCAGAATCATGCTCTGCTGCTGATGGGTCTCCGCGTCCGGGTCGGTCTTACCCATGACGATCAAGAGCTTGCAGTTGGGGTGCGAGGCGTTGGTGATAAACCACTTGCGACCATTGATCACGTTGTCATCGCCATCACGGCGGATCAGCGTCTGGATATTGGTGGCGTCGGAGGACGGAACGTCCGGTTCGGTCATGGCAAAGGCCGAGCGGATCTCGCCTTCAAGCAAGGGCTTCAACCAGCGCTCGCGCTGGTCCGGCGTGGCGAACAGGTGCAGCAGCTCCATATTCCCCGTATCCGGCGCGTTGCAGTTGAACACCTCAGACGCCCAATGTACGCGGCCCATGATCTCGGCCAGCGGTGCGTACTCGAGGTTGCTCAGGCCCATGCCCGGCTCATCTTCGCGTAGAGACGGCAGGAACAGATTCCACAAGCCTTCGGAACGCGCCAGGGCTTTCAGGTCTTCCATGAACGACACGGGATAGTGCCCGGCCGCCACCTCCTCATGCCAGGCGCTTATGCGCGGCACGATGTACTGGTCCATGAACGCGAGCAATTGCTGACGCAGCGCTTCTACGCGCGGGCTGTAGGCGAAATGCATGATGGGCCTCGGCTGAACGGACTGGGCTGGATGCGCGCACGATAGCCTGCGGCAGGCGCCGGGCAAACCACCCTCACGCCGCTGAATCAGCCACAATCAGCAGGCCACCGAAACCCCCGCCGGTTGACCGGGATCATCGCCAGCAACGCGCCAATGGACTAGGCGCGGGCAAAGGGCAATGGGCAATGGGCAATGGGCAATGGGCAATGGGACGCTACCAGTGGATGTAGAACATTCCCTTTGCCAGCAGCACGATGCCAACCATCTGCAGGAAGATCGCCCAATGGATGCGCCGATAGCGCGCCGGGGTCATCCGACCCGAGCGCAGCAGCATCGCAACCATGCCAAAGGTGAAGAACACGCCAATCGCCAGCAGAATCTTCAACGAGAGCAAGGCCCCGAAACTGCTGAGAAAGGGGTTCGCCAGCGCCTGGCGGTGATACCAGGCCAGGCCGATGCCGGCGCCGTAGACGAACACCACGACCCAATGCAGAACCACGCGCAAACGGGCGCCGACCGCCTTGTCGACCGTGGCCATCAGCGCCGGCTCCATCTGCTGGCGCACCCGGCTGAGCACGGCTACCTCGACGAACAACGTTCCGATAAAGAAAATCGCCGCCAGCAGATGGGTGACATGCAACAGGGAATAACTCATCTCCAGTCCTCTACAAAACGGTGATCCGCACAGCGGCGGTTGCGCCACAACGAGGCCATTGAGCTCGATGGGTCAATGGGCGCAGAGGTGCGAGTCGCGCCCCGGCTGATTCGGGAAGCTTGCCACGCTTGGTCGCACAGGCAAACCAGGCAAACCAGGCAAACCAGGCAAACCGGAGCGACATGCTGCTGCCTGGCAACGACTCGCAGCGTCGGGCCCCAGCCGCAGGAAGCGCGGCTATGGTTCAATGCGATCGATAGAGTTCCGCCAGGAGGCCCCCATGCAGGTCGAACTGATCGAAATACGCGACCACCTGAGTCGTTTCGCCCCTTTCGACGGTCTGCCGGACGATACCCTCGACGAAATAGCCCGTCAGATCGAAGTCGGCTACTTCAAGGCGGGCAGTGAAATTCTTCGCTATGGAGAACCGATCCAGGACCTGCACTACATCCGCAGCGGCGCCGTGGATATCTACCGGCGCAACGGTGAACTGTACAACCGCCTGTCCGAAGGTGAGGTGTTTGGCCAGTTCGGCCTGCTGCGCGGCCACAAGGTGCGACTGCCGGCGCAGGCGATCGAGGACAGCCTGATCTACTTCATTCCCGGAGCACTGTTCGAGCAGCTGTGCGAGGCAAATGATGCCTTCGCCGACTTCGTCGAGGCCGAAGGTCAATCACGCCTGAAAGCGGAGGAACCCCAGGGAAAGGCCAGCGAGCTGATGAAGATCAAGGTGCGCAAGCTGGTCACCCGGCGCACCGTGAGCGTGCCGCTGGGCACCAGCGTGCAGGAGGCCGCCCAAGTGATGAGCGAGCATGGCGTGTCCTCGCTGGTGATCTTCGGCCCGCCCGCCGATGCCGCCCAGGCCTCACAGGGACTGGTCATGGCCGGCATTACCACCGACCGCGACCTGCGAATACGGGTACTGGCTGAAGGCCTGCCGCTGGACACACCCGTGGATCAGGTGATGTCGCCCAACCCGATCACCATCCAGGCCGACGACTCGGTTTTCGAAGCGATGCTGTGCATGTTACGCAACAACATCCATCATCTTCCGGTAGTGCATCGTCAGCGCCCGGTGGGGGTAATCAACCTCTCGGACATCATCAAGTATGAGTCGCAGAGCAGCCTTTATCTGGTCAACAGCATCTTCAACAAACAGTCGGTGGCCGAGCTGCAGGCCTTGCTGCCAGATCTACGCGCAACCTTCCTGCGCATGGTCAACGAAGAAGCGACCGCACACATGATCGGCAGCGCCATGGCCGGAATCGGCCGCAGCCTGACCCATCGCCTGCTGGAGCTGGCGGAGCAGCGGCTGGGCCCTCCCCCAGTGCCTTACTGCTACATGGTGCTGGGATCGATGGCACGTGACGAGCAATTGATCGTCACCGACCAGGACAATGCGCTGGTGATCGACAACCGCTTTGACCCGCGAATCCATGATGAGTATTTCCGCCAATTGGCAAGCTTTGTCAGCGACGGTCTGGCGGCGTGTGGCTACACCTACTGCAAAGGCGGGATCATGGGCAGCAATCCCAAATGGCGCCAGCCGTTACGGGTCTGGCGAAGCTATTTCACCCAATGGATAGAGCAGCCCAACCCGGAAACCCTGCTCAACGCCTGCATCTTCTTCGACCTGGACAGCGTCTACGGCGAGACCGAGCTGGTGGAGAACCTCAAGGATCTGATCGCGCAGAAAGCCAGCAGCAACCCGTTGTTTCTCGCCAACCTGGCACGCAATGCGCTCAATCGCACGCCGCCGCTGGGCTTTTTCCGCACCTTCGTGATGGAGAAGGATGGCCAGCAGAACAACATCATCAACCTCAAGGGTCGAGGCACCGCGCCACTGACCGATCTAATCCGAGTGCACGCTCTCGCCGCTGGCTCGAAGGCCCAGAACTCACTGGAGCGTCTGGATGCCATCGCCGCAACCAAGCTGCTGACCGAAGATGCCATCGCCCAGTTGCGAAATGCCCTGGAGTTCCTTTCCATCGTGCGCATTCGCCACCAGGCCATGGACATACTCGAAGGGCGCGAACCGGATAACTACATAGAACCGGAAAAGATTTCCTCCAACGAGCGGCACAACCTCAAATCGGCCTTCCAGGTGTTGAGCAATGCGCAGCAGTTCCTGCGTTTCCGCTACCCGGGTCAGCTGCAGAACCGACCACTATGAGGCGTAACAGGCCTTTGGCAGCACCGGACTGGCCGGCCGTCTTTGCCCAGCTGGCGCAGACGGCGCGTGATCCGCGCCTGGTACGGTTTTACCAGGCCGGCACGGTTAGCGCCGACACGCCGCTAGAGCAGGCGCCATTGCTGGCCCTCGATGTCGAAACCACTGGTCTCGATAGCCGCAAGGACTCGATCGTCAGCGTTGGCCTGGTGCCCTTCGACCTGCACCGCATCCGCTGTCGCGAGGCCAGTTACTGGGTAGTCAAGCCGATTTGCGAGCTAAGCAGCCAATCGGTCACCTTTCACCACATTACCCACTCGGATGTCAGCGATGCGCCCCGCCTGGCCAGCGTGCTCAACGAGCTGCTCACGATCATGGCCGGCAAAATCATAGTGGTGCACTACCGTAACATCGAACGGATGTTTCTCGACCAGGCGGTGCGTCACCTGCTCGGGGAAGGATTGCAATTTCCTGTGATCGACACCATGCAGCTGGAAGCCCGTCTGCATCCGCGCAGGCACCGGCCTGGCTGGCTGCGGCAGATGCTGGGCAGACAACAACCGGTATCCATACGCCTTGCCGACAGCCGTCTGCGCTATGGTTTGCCGTTGTATCAAGCCCACCATGCGCTGACCGATGCCCTGGCTACCGCCGAGCTGCTACAAGCGCAATCGGCCCAGCACTACCCACCCGCTACGGCAGTGGGCGATCTCTGGAATTGAAAAGGCGCGACCGCTAACGGCCGCGCCTCGTTCGATAGCCTGCCAGGCTGATGGTTGGTTGCGGCGCTGCCGATGACGGCATACGCCCCAACCATCAGAGCATGCGCCTAACCCACCCTACCGCGGCTCGCTCATCAAGCCTTTGACGATGGACACGCAGCCCACCAGCAGCACGATGGTGAATGGCAGGCCGGTGGACACCGCCATGGCCTGTAGCGCAACCAGGCCGCCGCCAAGCAGCAGCGAAATCGCTACCACGCCCTGCAGGATCGCCCAGAAGGCCCGCTGTGGCACCGGCGCGTTGACCTTACCGCCAGCGGTGATGGTGTCGATCACCAGGGAACCGGAGTCCGATGAAGTCACGAAGAACACCACGACCAGGAGAATGCCGACAAAGGAGCTGATCTGCGCCAGCGGCAACTCGCCGAGCATGGCGAACAGCTTCAGCTCCAGCGCCGCATCCTGCGCGCCGGTAAACCCATCGGTGACGAACTGGCCGAGGGCGGTGCCACCGAAGGCTGTCATCCACAGCACCGAAACCAGCGAAGGCACCAGCAGCACGGCGATCAGGAATTCACGCACGGTACGGCCGCGGCTGACACGGGCGATGAACATGCCAACGAAGGGTGACCAGCTGATCCACCAGGCCCAGTAGAACGCGGTCCATCCCTGGCTGAAGTTCGCGTCCTCACGGCCGATCGGGTTGGACAATGCCGGCAGGTTAGCCAGGTAGCTGCCCAGGTTGCTGAAAAAGCCGGTGAGGATCGCCACGGTCGGCCCAACGATGATGATGAACAACAGCAGCAACAGGGCCAGAACCATGTTGATTTCAGAGAGGCGCTTGACTCCCTTGTCCAGCCCCGCCAGCACCGACATCAGCGCGATTACCGTGATACCGATGACCAGCAGGACCTTGCTGACGTCGGTGTTGGGCATGCCGAACAGGACCTCGAGCCCGCCCGCAGCTTGCTGAGCCCCCAGCCCAAGCGAGGTGGCCAAGCCAAACAGCGTCGCGAATACCGCAAGGATATCGATGATGTGCCCAGGCCAGCCCCAGACCCGCTCACCCAGTAATGGGTAGAAGATCGAGCGAATGCTCAATGGCAAGCCCTTGTTGAAGGAGAACAGCGCCAAGGCCAGGGCCACGATGGCGTAGATCGCCCAGGGATGAAGGCCCCAGTGGAAGATGGTCGCGGCCATACTCAGGCTCGCAGCAGCCTGAGCATCACCGGCGGCTGCGCCCAGGGGGGCCCAGTCGGTACGCACACCATTCTCTACCGTGGTGCCGCCCATTGCCGTGGAGAAGTGCGACATGGGTTCCGCAACACCGTAGAACATCAGACCGATCCCCATGCCCGCAGCGAACAGCATGGAAAACCATCCCGTGTAGGAATAGTCCGGCGTCGCCTCCCTGCCGCCCAGGCGCACCCTGCCCAGAGGTGACAGAATCAGGCCCACGCACAGCAGAACGAAAATGTTCGCAGCACCCAGGAAGAACCAGGCGAGATTCGTGGTTAGCCAGTCGCGAATAGCAGTAAACAGCGGCTCGACATCGCTGCGCAGTGCAAGCGTGATGATCACGAACAGGACGATGCTTACCGCGGAGATGCTGAAAACCTTGCTGTGAATATCGAGAAACTTGCGCTTGATGTTGTCCTGACCGATGACATAGTCGGTGTCGATCAGATTGGCCGCCCCTGTTGGGGCGGGGATACTCTCCACGGAATTTCCCGTGTGTTTCCCAGGGTTATTTGCCACCTGTTGTTCTCCTTGTTATTCGCTGACGGATCTAAACGCTGGCACCAGGACGGTCGATCACCGGTAGAAAACCGGGCTCATTCCGTTCTGCTTGATGATCCTAACAGCCAAGTTTCAAGGCACGCAGGTCAGGGACCGGCATCGACAATCTCACGACCGTCATTCTTGGGAACCGGGACTTGACGACCTGCGGACCCTTTGTTGCGGGGATTCACGCTGACTGCGGCATCCAGGAAGAACAAATAACGACGTGGCCAAGTCACGCGGGTACGAACATCAGCCGCAGCCGGGATGGAGTTTTGTGCCGCATCGGCAGTGGCCAGCTAGCTAGACATCCCGTGGGGCGAGCTGAAAAGGCAGTTCGGCAGCGCTTGAAATGTGAGCACTGCTCTCGACCGTGGCCGAACGGCTTGGTCGAAGCAGGCGCGAAGCGGCCTTGATCTCTTGCCGCCTGACAAGTCAGCGATCAGTGTCATGACGCCGGGATCAGCCCCAGCGCCACTGCGACAGTCGGGCGGGCGAAGGGGGGTTAGCGTTTGCGATTGACCGTGAGTGCGGCACGAATGACGTCAGCACCGATTTCCGACTCATAGGACTGCCATACAGGCATCATCCTTTCGCGCCACGCCTGACGCTGTTCCGGTGTGAGAGTAATCAGCTTGCTGGTGCCGCTGGCCGCGATTCGATCACGGTCGCGCTGGTTCAGTGCTGCGGCTTCCCTGTTCACCGCCTGGGTGACCTCCATCACGATACCTTCAAGTTCCGAGCGCACCGCGAACGGCATGCTCATCCAGAACTTCGAGGTGGTCACCAGCATGTAGTTGAGCACGCCGTGGTTGCTCTCGGTAATGAAGGGCTGGACCGTATTCATCTTCTGGCTGGCGATGTTCGACCAGGGGTTTTCAGCCCCTTGCACCGTACCGTTCTGCAGGGACTTGTAGACGTCGGCAAATGGCAGTCGTACCGCCTTGGCGCCCACGGCACTGAACTGGGCTTCGAGCACAGCAGAGGGCTGGATACGAAACGCCAGCCCAGCGGCATCTTCCGGCTTGACCAGCGCACGAGTGGCTGAAAGCTGTTTCAGGCCATTGTTCCAGTAGGCCAGGCCATAGATTCCGGAATCAGCCATGGAGCGCAGCAGCTCGCGACTCATCTCACGCTTCTGGAATCGCTGCACCGCCGCTTCGTCATCGAAGAGGAACGGAAGGTCGAATACCTGAAGCTTCCTGGTGTACTTGTCGAATTTCGACAGCGATGGGGCAAGCATCTGTACCTTGCCGTCCAGCAACGCCTGCATCTCATCGGCGTCGCCCACCAGCGTCGAGTTCGGATAGACCTCGACTTTCACTTTGCCAGCAAGGCGCTCCTGAACCAGTTTCTGAAACATCAGGGCGCCCTTCCCCTTGGGCGTATCGTCGGCCACCACGTGCGCAAACTTGATGACGATAGGCTCGTCTTCGGCCGCCAGGGCCGGCGAGCTCAACCAATAAAGGGCTGCGACCAGCGCAGCGATACAAGGCTTGTACATCTGACCCCCAAACGGAGAACCGAAAGCGCCTCGTGAGCGCCTTTCTGAGATTGATCGACGATATGGAAGGCTCACGCAACGGCGTGAACCTTCCACCAGTTCGAGTTAGCCAGAACATTCCGACTGCGGCGGTCGGTGGCTGGCCTTTATTGAAATGAGGTTGACTCGGAGCCGTACGCCGGAGCCGATGCCAACCCCGAGGAAGTCTTCGTGATCACCGAGAGGGGCACAAGGCTGGAAAACCCCAACCAGGTCTCAAAACGGCACATTGTCGAACGCGCAAGCCATGCGCTCTCGCCCCCGGATCTGCCTGCCATGTGAGGGTGCTCCGCATGGCACCGGAGCAGAAGATCATCATCGGCGGTTGACGGTCAGCGCCGCACGCATCACATCGGCGCCGATTTCCGCTTCGAACGTTTTCCAGACCGGCCGCATCTTGTCGCGCCAGGCCTGGCGCTGTTCCGGGGAGAGCGTGACCAGAGTGCTGCCACTGGCAAGGATGCGTTCGCGTTCGCGCTGATTGATCGCAGCCGCTTCGGCGTTAACCGCCTGGGTGACTTCGAGCAGGATGTTGTCAAGCTCCGAGCGCACCGCGAAGGGGATGCCCGCCCAGAACTTGGCGTTGGTCACCAGCATGTAGTTGAGCACCCCATGATTGGTCTCCGTCACGTAGCTCCGATTGGCCCCGGCATACTGGCTGCGGATGTTCGACCAGGGCCCCTCTGTTCCCTGTACCGTGCCGTTCTGCATGGCCTTGGCCACCTCGGCGAACGGTAAGCGTACGGGCTTGGCACCCACTGCGGTGAACTGGGCTTCAAGCACTGGCGAAGGCTGGATGCGAAACGCGAGCCCTGCCGCGTCGGCCGGATTGCGCAGCGGCTGGCTAGCCGTCAACTGCTTGAGACCGTTATTCCAGTAGGCCAGTCCGTAGATGCCGCGACTAGCCATCGATCGCAGCAGCTCCCGGCTTGTCTCGCGCTTCTGGAAGCGCGCCACTGCAGCCTCGTCATCGAACAGGAACGGCAGGTCGAAGACTTCCAGCTTTGGCGAGTAGTCAGTGAACTTGGACAGCGACGGCGCCAGCATCTGCACCTTGTTATCCAACAACGCCTGGATCTCATCGGCGTCGCCAACCAGCGTCGAGTTCGGGTAGACCTCGACTTCCACCGTGCCCGCCAGGCGTTCACGTACCAGCTTCTGGAACAGCAGGGCGCCCCTGCCCTTGGGGGTGTCCTCCGCCACTACGTGGGCGAACTTGATGATGATGGGTTGCGCGGCGTTCGCCAGTGGCGTGAACAACAGCAACAGCGCAGCACATGGCGCAACGATGAAAGACTTGAACATTTTGACCCCCACGGGAAACAGGCTCGATGCGACACCTTGTGAGCATCGTTCGAGTGGTGAATTGCGATTCGGTATGGTTCAGCCGGCACCTGGTACGGCGCGCCTGAAGAGGTACAGCGAGGTGACCACGGCTCGGTGACGCAAGTCACTGGCTGGTCTTTATTGGAATGGCGGTGACCCATCAGTGCGGGTTAGCCCTGACGGGTCAAAAGCGCGCGCAGTGTTGGCCATCGGCGGCTCTGGCACAAGGCTTGAAGGGCAAACCAGCTCTCAAAACAGCGCATTGCGCTCATCGGATAAGCCGAACTTTCAAACCGGGCCTCATTTCTACTGGGGACGTCCTCGACCGATCCTACCTGCCATGAACGATATCCCGACCCAGCAGAGCCCGAATACCAGCGTGATCGACTGCCTGATCATCGGAGGAGGCCCAGGCGGGCTTACCGCTGCGCTCTATCTCGCCCGGTTCCGCCGCAGCTGCCTGGTGGTGGACGCCGGCTCCAGCCGCGCTTCATGGATCCCGCGTTCGCATAACTATCCGGGGTTCCCGCCTGGCATCAACGGCAACGAGCTTTTGGCTCGCTTGCGCGAACAGGCCAGCGGTTACGGCGCGCGCCTGGAGCATGGGCGTATCGAGCAGATAGAACCCCACGCAGAAGGCTTCAGCGCACGTTACGGCGACAGCATATGCGTGACCCGGCGGATCATCCTGGCCACGGGCATCGAAGACACCCTGCCCGACATGCCCGATGTGGCGCAGGCCATCGGCGATGGCAAGGTCAGGCTCTGCGCGATCTGTGACGGTTACGAAGTGGACGGTCACAATGTCGCGGTCTATGGCGAGGCGGAAAACGCGATCAGCCACGCAGTGTTTCTGCGTACCTTCACCGACCGCGTGACGGTCGTCGTGCATGGCGAGCCCAACGCCTGCGACCAGGCCATCGCCCTGGCCGAACACTATGCGATCCGCGTGATCAGCGACCGTGTCGAGTCCCTGCACCCCTGCGAAACCGGCATCGAACTGCTGACCTGCGGTGGCGAACGGCACCACTTCGACATCATCTATCCCAACCTGGGGGCGCGCTTTCGCTCGGAGCTGGCGGTGCAGCTGGGCCTGGATTGTGACGAATGCGGCGGCATATGGGCCGACGACCACCTGCAGACGTCGATGCGCGGCTTGTACGCCATCGGCGATGTAACCATGGGCCTGAAGCAGATAAGCGTTGCCATCGGGCAAGCAGCACAAGCGGCCACCGCAGTGCACAACAGCCTTGAAGCCAACCCCTGGGGTGGCTCGGTAGCAGGCACGGCGCGATAGCCCGGCACTGACCGAGCGGAGACAGGCCAACTCGCCAGACAAACGCGACGAGGCCGCCATGCAATAGACGTGAACCGAGCGCGTGCCGGTCTTACCTGAGCTGCGAGCGGTAATCCCCAACGCAAAGCTTTATCATCCATTCAATGGTGTCATGGCCGAAGGGGTGAATTCCCCCGTCCGGATTGCTGTCATCTTCTTACCGCCGAGCGGATAGTCTTCAAACGCCGAGGAATCAATGAGCACCAGCCCTGAGCCGTCCACACCCAAGAACCTGCCCCTGGCCCGGAGTACGCTGCGGTTTCCTGTGGTTGGGATCGGTGCCTCGGCAGGCGGCCTCAAGGCGTTACTGGCTTTTTTCGAAAACATGCCAGCCGATTGCGGCATGGCGTTTGTGATCATCATGCACCTCTCGCCAAAGCATGAAAGCAACGCCGACAAGATTCTGCAAAAAGTCACCCGCATGCCTGTCCTGCAGGTCACACGGCCCGTACCCATCGAGCGGAACCATATCTATGTGATTCCACCGGCGATGGACCTGTCGATGAACGATGGCTATCTGCGCCTGCAGCAACCCGAGCGTGAGCGCGGCGCTCTGGTCGCCATCGACTTGTTCTTCCGCACGCTGGCCGACGCACATCACAACCACGCCGTGGGTGTTGTGCTAACCGGCACGGGGTCGGATGGCTCGGTCGGGCTTTCGCGCATCAAGGAGCAGGGCGGGGTCACCCTGGCTCAGGCACCGGATGACGCCGAATACGACTCGATGCCGCGCAGCGCCATCGAAACAGACATGGTCGATATCGTTCTGCCGGTCGCGGATATGCCGCAAAAGCTGGTAGAGCTGCGTCATAACCTGGAGGTGTTGCTGGCGCGGCAGGACCCGGTCGTGTCTGCAGGCGATAGCGAACAAGCCGGAGAGGCGCAGGGCGCAGTCGAATACGCTCAGGCCCATGCACAGTCCAAACCGAACGAGCTGGCGCTGCGCGAAATTCTCGCAGCGCTGCGAGCCCGCACCGGTCACGACTTTCGCCACTACAAGCAAGCCACGGTCCTGCGTCGCATCGAGCGCCGGATGCAGGTCAACGCGCTGCGTGACATGCCCAGCTATGCCCGCCATTTGCAAAATCATCCCGAAGAGACCCCTGCACTGCTCGCCGACATGCTCATCGGCGTGACCAACTTCTTTCGCGACCGCGAGGCGTTCGAAGCACTGGAGCGCGACATCCTCCCTTCACTGTACGAGCAGAAACTGAATAGCGACGACAAATCCGTGCGTGTCTGGGCTGCGGCGTGCTCGACCGGCGAAGAAGCCTACTCCCTGGCCATGCTGCTGGCCGATCAGGCCGGGGTCAGCGGCGTCAAGGGTGAAGTCCTGTTACAGGTGTTTGCCACCGATATCGACGACCGCGCGCTGGAAACTGCCCGCGCCGGCCTCTACTCCGAGGCCATCGTTACCGATGTGCCTCCAGCACGGCTGCGGCAGTATTTCGTCAAGGAACAGAATCATTACCGGATGCAGAAGGACCTGCGCGAGCGGATTCTGTTTGCCCGTCACAACCTCCTGCGCGACCCTCCGTTTTCTCGGCTCGATCTGATTTCCTGCCGCAATCTGATGATCTACCTGGATCGCGACATCCAGATCGAAGTGCTGCGCATGTTTCACTTCGCCCTCAATCCAGGCGGCTACCTGTTCCTCGGCAGCTCGGAAACTGCCGATGCGTGCAGCCAGCTGTTCACGCCGGTGGACAAGAAAAACCGCATTTATCGAGCCAAGGAAGTGACCAGCTCCTTGCGTCGCCCGCCTGCGGGTCCGTATCAGGGTTTCACGCTAGCCCCAGCCAGCCGCCCGCCCTTCAGCGAACCCTCCAGGCGCAACCGGAAATTCTCCTTTCTGACGTACATCAGCGCGCGCTCGAGCAGTACGCACCGCCCAGCGTCATCGTCAACCACGACGCTGAAATCGTGCACATGTCGGATCGGGCCGGTAACTTCCTGCGCTATGTGGGTGGCGAACCCTCGCTGAACCTGACCACGCTGGTGCACCCGCAGCTGCGTCTTGAGCTGCGCACGGCGCTTTACCAGGCCACGCACACCGGGAAAAGCGTGGAAGCACGGCGGGTGCGCCTGGAACGGGACGACCGCAGCTTTTACGTGAACATGGTGGTGCGTCCGTTTCGTGATAACGAAGCCGGCAGCGACTACATGCTGGTGATCTTCGACGAGGTCGAGGCCTGTATGGACCCCGGCACGCTGGCAGATCCAGACACCAAGGACAGTGTGCTGACCCAGCTCGAGGCGGAACTGCAGCAGACCAAGGAACGCTTGCAGATCACCATGGAGCATTCGGAGACCAGCACGGAGGAATTGCGGGCCTCCAACGAGGAACTGCAGGCCATCAATGAAGAGCTGCGCTCGGCCACCGAAGAGCTGGAAACCAGCAAGGAAGAGCTGCAGTCGATCAACGAGGAGCTGACCACGGTCAACTTCGAGCTCAAGGCCAAGGTCGATGAGACCAGCAAGATCAACGATGACCTGCAGAACCTGATTTCCTCCACCGACATCGCCACGGTCTTTGTCGACCGCAAGATGCGCATCAAATGGTTCACGCCCCGCGCCCAGGACATCTTCAACGTGATCGGCAACGACGCCGGCCGGTCGCTGTTCGACATCACCCATCGCCTGGACTACCCGCAACTGCATACCGATGCCGCCAAGGCGTTCGAGGAGCTTCGCCTGGTCGAGCGTGAGATTGGCTCCAAGGGCGCCAATCGCTGGTATCTTGCGCGTTTCCTGCCCTACCGCACCCTGGACGACCGTATCCAGGGCGCCGTATTGACCTTCATCGACATCACTGACCGGCGCCGTGCCGAAGACCAGCTGCGTGCCGGTGAAGCCCATATGAAGCTCCTGGCGCAGAGCACCAAGGGCTACGCAATCATTACGCTGGACCGCGACGGCTACATCACCACCTGGAACACCGGCGCCGAGCACATCTTTGGCTACACCGAAAAGGAAGCCATCGGCCAGCACGTCGAAATGATCTACAACGAAGAAGACCGAAAGGCCGGTGTGCCGGAAGCCGAGCGCAAGCGTGCGCTGCAGCAGGGACAGGCGACCGATGAGCGCTGGCACTTGCGCAAGGATGGTTCGGCGTGTTTCTTCAGCGGCCTGGTCAACCCGCTGGTCGACAGCGATGGCAAGGTCACGGGCTTTGCCAAGATTGCCCGCGACCTCACCGAGGACCGTCAGCGCAACGCCGAGCAACAGAGCGAGCTGGCCAGCATCCAGGCCGCCAACATCCAGAAGGACCAGTTCTTCGCCGTGCTCTCCCATGAGCTCAAGCATCCGCTGAACCTGATCCAGCTGAACACGGATCTGGTCGCGCGATCCCAGGCTGCGAAGAATTTTCCAACCCTGCGCAAGGCCACCCAGTCGATCCAGAACGCGGTTCGCAGCCAGTCGCGGATCATCGACGACCTGATGGATGTGTCGCGCATTCGTACCGGCAAGCTCAAGCTGCAGTTTTCTACACTGCAGTATCAGGACGTACTGCGCGGCATCGAGGCCGTGTTTGCACCCCTGGCCCAGGCCGAGAACGTGACGTTCGAGGTTTACAAGCCAGAGCAGCCGATCTACGTCTTTGCCGATCCGACGCGGCTCGACCAGATGATCTGGAACCTGCTGAACAATGCCTGGAAATTCACCAAGGGCGGCGAGCGCATCTGTCTCCAACTCGAACGCGAGGGAGACCTGGCGCGCCTCGACGTCATCGATACCGGCGAGGGCATCAGCGCCGACTTCCTGCCCAAGGTCTTCGACATGTTCGGCCAGGCCGAAATGCAGCACGCCCAACGCTCCAAACATGGACTGGGCATCGGTCTCGCTCTGGTCAAGCAGCTGGTCGAAGCGCACCACGGCCGCATCGAAGCCTTCTCCGAGGGCATTGGTCGTGGTGCGCGGTTCAGTATATGGCTGCCTATCCATCTGCAGACCGAAATGGAGCTCAGCGGGCTGGTCGAGAGCAGCGAGGACGGCGGCCTCTCGGGTATCCGGATTCTGCTGGTGGATGACTCGCCGGACATCCTCGAAACCATGTCCGAGCTTCTGCAAAGCGAAGGTGCCGAAGTGACCACCGCAGACGGTGGCGCACGGGGCATCGAGCTGGCCCGGCAGGCTTCATTCGACGTGATCGTTTCGGACATCGGCATGCCTGAGATCGACGGCCACAAGATGATGACCGCGATCCGCCATAACGGACTGAACATGACCACGCCAAGCATCGCCCTGACCGGTTACGGCACCCTGCGCGATATGGAGAAGGCCAAGAGCGCCGGATTTACCCTTCACCTGCGTAAACCCATCGACCTGCAGGCGCTGATCGATGCGGTGACGCAAGCGGTGCAATAGCTTGTTGCGGGTTCCCACGTTCAGCCGTGGGCACCCCGTCCGATCTGATCGACGCAGTCGCCAGGCTCGCTGTTCGGCGCCAGATCAGCCTTCCTTTCCAATCCCGTACCCCCGCAGCTTGTTGGCCACGGTGGTGTGCGAAACGCCAAGCCGTTTGCCCAGCAGCCGGCTGCTGGGATGGCGTTGATACAACTCCTGCAGCACGGCCTTTTCGAAGCGGCCGACGATACTGTCCAGATCGCCGTCCAGCGAGAAGTCACCCAACGGCTGCGGTGAACCGTAGTCCGGCAGGCGGATATGCTCGGGCTTGATCACCCCGCCCTCGCACAGCGAAACCGCCTGGAACAGGGTGTTCTCCAGCTGCCTGACGTTGCCCGGCCAGTGATACCCGGCCAGCCGCTCGAGGGCTGCCGATGACAGGCTCGGCAAGGCGCAGCCGATCTGCCGGCTGGCCTGGTCGAGAAAGTGCAGCGCCAGCGGCTCCAGCCCGTCCAGGCACTCACGCAGCGGCGGAATATGCAGCGACAGCACGTTGAGCCGGTGATACAGATCCTGGCGAAACTCGCCCCTGGCGCAGAGCTCGGACAGATCCAGCTGCGTCGCGCAGATCACCCGCACATCCAGATAGACCTCCTCATCGCTGCCGACCCTGCGAAAGCAGCCATCCTGCAGAAAGCGTACGAGCTTGGCCTGCAACCGCGTGCTCATCTCCCCCACACCGTCGAGAAACAGCGTGCCGCCGGCGGTCAGCTCGAGCAGGCCAAGCTTGCCTTCGGGCCGCGCGCCTTCGAACGCGCCAGGGCCGTAGCCGAACAGCTCCGTCTCGGCCATGGATTCCGGCAGGCCCGCGCAGTTAAGGGCCATGAACGGTGACTGCCCGCGCGGGCTGGACAGATGACAGGCGCGCGCCAGCAGTTCCTTGCCGGTGCCGGTCTCGCCTTCGATCAGCAGAGGTGCGTCCAGCGGCGCCATTCGCCGTGCCTCGCGGACCACCGCAGCCATCACTTTCGAACTCTGGAAGATGCTGTCGAAGCCGCGCAGCTCCTGCTTGCGCACGTTGTAGATACGCTCGCCCACCCGATCGGCGCGATGCAGCGTGAGCACCGCACCGGCCAGGGCTTCGCTGTCATCGTGCTCCGACTGCAAGGGCGCGATGTCTGCAAGAAAGATGTCGCCCTTGACCGTTACGCGCAGGCCATTGATCCGCGCCTTGTTCCTGCGCACCAGCTCCGGCAGGTCGAAATCCTCGGCGTAGCGCGACAGGCTCATGCCCGGCACCTCATCCACGCGAACCCCGAGCAACTGCGCCGCGGAACGGTTGGCCGCGACGATGGCGCCAGCCATGTCGATGGACAGCACCGGAAATTCCAGCGCGCCGAGCAACGCATTGAGCTCCAGCGAATGCCGTTCGCTGGGCATCAGCCCGACCTTGCGCACCTCGAACACGCCCTGCAGCGCCTCGATCTTCGGTCGCAGGGCCTGTAGCTGCAGGTTCATCAGGTTGGGGCAATGCAGGTACACAGCGTTGCCATGCTCGCCGCCCACTTCGCCGCGCGCGACATTGATGCCGTAGTCGACCAGCAGTTCGAGCATGTCACGGAGGATGCCAATGCGGTTCTGGCAGTGAATCTTGATACGCATGCAAGGGTGCCTTTGGCTTGTTGTTATAAGCGGCGCCGGGATTTCTGCGAAGCGCCGTTGATTTTCGTCAAGATTATTTGACAGATACGACGGCGAGCAAGGCGATATTTGCCCCATGGCGCCGCATCGTAATCATTTCGTTACGCAAGAAAGGTATCTGGTCGCACCCTTCAAGCTGGCGACCGCCTCGCCAAGGCATGAAAGCCGCGGTCAGATGAGGCATCCATAACAACAAGACTCAGGCGGCCGCCCCGCTCAGGAGGTCAGATGAAAGCCACCAAATACGTTGCTCGCGAGCCGGATGCGTACGGTCACATCCACTACCCGGACACTGAACACGCGGTTTGGCAAACGCTGATCGAACGCCAGCTGAAACTGCTCGACGGCCGCGCATGCCAGGAATACCTGGATGGAATCGAGCAGCTCTCCCTGCCCCACGACCGCATCCCCCAGCTGGGCGAAATCAACCGCGTGCTGGATGCGACCACTGGCTGGCAGGTGGCGCGGGTCCCAGCGCTGATTCCGTTCCAGACCTTTTTCGAGCTGCTGGCGAGTAAACGCTTTCCGGTAGCCACCTTTATCCGCACCCCGCAAGAACTGGACTACCTGCAGGAACCAGACATCTTCCACGAGATCTTCGGCCACTGCCCGCTGCTGACCAACCCCTGGTTCGCCGAGTTCACCCACACCTATGGCCAGCTCGGCCTCAAGGCGACCAAGGAAGAGCGCGTCTACCTGGCGCGGTTGTACTGGATGACCATCGAGTTCGGTCTGGTGGAGACTTCAGCCGGTCGGCGCATCTATGGTGGCGGCATTCTCTCCTCGCCGAAGGAGACGCTTTACAGCCTTTCAGACGAACCCGAGCACCAGGCATTCGACGTTGTCGAAGCCATGCGCACCCCTTATCGCATCGACATCCTGCAGCCGGTGTACTTCGTCCTGTCCGAGCTCAAGCGGCTGTTCGATGTGGCGCATGAAGACATCATGGCCCACGTCCGCACCGCCATGAACCTCGGCCTGCACCAGCCAAAGTTTCCGCCGAAAGCCGCGTAGGGTGGAAAACTGCGAAGCATTTTCCACGCGTCGGTGCGGCCGCCACCACTCCCGTAGGGTGGGCTTCAGCCCACCGATGTTGCCTACGCAAACCTGGCGGACTGGACGGTGGGCTGAAGCCCACCCTACGCTGCTGCCGGACCGAACCCGACGCGTGGACAAGCCTCCGGCGTTGTCCACCCTACGTTGCTTAACTCTTATCAACCTCATCACAAGGACCCAACCATGACCGCCCTGACCCAAGCCCACTGCGAAGCCTGCCGCGCCGACGCACCCAAGGTGTCCGACGATGAACTGGCCGAGCTGATTAAGCAGATTCCGGACTGGAACATCGAAACCCGCGACGGCCACATGGAGCTGGAGAAGGTCTTCCTGTTCAAGAACTTCAAGCACGCACTGGCCTTCACCAACGCCGTCGGCGAGATTGCCGAAGCCGAGGGTCATCACCCGGGTCTGCTGACCGAATGGGGCAAGGTCACTGTGACCTGGTGGAGCCACTCGATCAAAGGGCTGCACCGCAACGACTTCATCATGGCAGCACGTACCGACGAGGTCGCGAAAACCGCCGAGGGTCGCAAGTGAAACAGTTCAGCGACGTCGCGCGGGTCCCGGGCGACCCGATTCTCGGCCTGCTCGATGCCTATCGCGCCGATCCCAATCCGGCCAAGCTCGACCTGGGTGTCGGCGTCTACAAGGATGCGCTGGGCCTGACGCCGATCCCCAAGGCGGTGAAGCTGGCCGAGCAGCGATTGATCGACAGCGAGCAGACCAAGAGCTACATCGGCGGCCATGGTGATCCGCTGTTCGGTGAGCAGCTGCTGAAACTGGTGCTCGGCGAAGGCTCGCCAGCCCTGGTCGAAAACCGTGCTGGCTGCACTCAGACCCCGGGCGGCACCGGCGCGCTGCGGCTGGTCGGCGACTTCCTCGCCAAGTGCCTGCCCGGCCGCAGCCTCTGGCTCAGCGACCCGACCTGGCCGATCCATGAAACCCTGTTCGCCGCCGCCCGCTTGAAGGTCGATCACTACCCCTATGTCGATGCGCGGAACCGCCTCGACGTGCCGGGCATGCTCGCCGCGCTGGAGCAGATTCCGTCGGGCGACGTAGTGCTGCTGCATGCCTGCTGCCACAACCCCACCGGATACGACCTGAGCCGGGACGATTGGCGGCAGGTATTGGACATCGTTCGCGAGCGCGAGCTATTGCCCTTGTTCGACTTCGCCTACCAGGGCTTCGGCGACGGGCTGGACGAAGACGCCTGGGCGGTACGACTGTTCGTCGAAGCGCTGCCGGAGGTGCTGATCACCAGTTCCTGCTCGAAGAACTTCGGCCTGTATCGTGAACGTACGGGTGCGCTGATCGTGGTGGCCGCCGATGGGGAATCGCTGATCGACGTGCGCAGCCAGTTTGCCTCGGTAGCGCGCAACCTCTGGTCCACGCCGCCGTCGCACGGCGCGGCCGTTGTGGCGACGATCCTGGCCAACCCCGAGCTGCGTCAGCTCTGGCAGCAAGAGGTCGCCGCCAAACGCGAGCGCATCGCCGGGCTTCGTCAGGGGCTGGTGGAGGCGCTGGCGCCTCATGGCCTGGCCGAGCGTTTTGCACACATTGCCCGGCAGCGCGGCATGTTCTCCTACACGGGGCTGACCGCCGAGCAGGTGCTGCGTCTGCGGCGTGAGGATGCGGTTTATCTGGTGGAAAGCGGACGGGCGAATATCGCCGGACTGGACGCCGCACGACTCGACCAGCTGGCCGCCTCGATCGCCCGAGTCGTGGCCTGAGCTACCGACATCAGGGGCTGGGTCTATCCCGCCCCGTCTCCCATCTGACCAAACAACAACTTCAGGGTGCGCCCAGGTCGCGGTCTGTCGCGCGCTGGGGACCTCAAGCTGAAGCTGCCGCAGCAACCTGGCCAGCGATAGAAAGACGCCGTGGCCGCGATGTGCAGAATCCATTGGTCTCCCCCCTCCCTTGAAGGCCAAATGCGCGTGCCAACCTCGCGCGGGCCTGATGCCGAGGCCAGGCACAGGTCCCGCTTTTTGCCACCGCGTAGTGGAACTCGACCTCACCGGCCCTGTCATAGCACTATGACATCACCCATCGAGTCAGCTGTCTCCAATCTGCATCCGCATCCGAAACGGGTGACCAGCTGGTCAGGTGACCAACGGGCTGCAACTTGAGCCAGACGAGCCGCTATCTTCAGTAACAGGTTTCGAACGAGCCCCCCGATGAATCATTGCAATGCCGCCAGCAACCCTGCTCCGAATCAATACGCCTGTCACTCCGCCAACGAGCATGGAGCCTGCCCGAGCTGTGCCAGTGGCGAGCGCCTGGGATTTCGCTTCAGCTACGCTTACCAGCCGATTGTCGATCTCGCCAGCCGAGAGATATTCGCCCACGAAGCACTGGTGCGTGGCGTCAACGGTGAACCGGCGCCGAGCGTGCTGTCGCAGGTAACCGAAGAAAACCGCTTTCGCTTCGATCAGGCCTGCCGGGTCAAGGCCATCAAGACTGCCGCCAGGCTTGGGATGCAGAGCAAGCTGTCCATCAATTTCCTGCCCAACGCCATCTACCGCCCGGAGCTGTGCATTCGCTCGACCCTCGAGGCAGCACGCGCCCATGACTTTCCTATCGAGCAGATCATCTTCGAGACCGTCGAAGGCGAGCGCATCAGCGATGCCAAATGGCTGACCGAAGTTTTTCGGGAATACAAACGCATCGGCTTTCTCACCGCGATCGATGATTTTGGTGCCGGTTTTGCCGGGCTCAACCTGCTTGCTGACTTCCAGCCCGACCTGATCAAGCTGGACATGGACCTGATCCGAGGCATTGATCAGAGCCACCCGCGCCAGGCGATCGTCCGGGGGACCGTCGCGATGTGCAGGGAGCTTGGCATCAAGATCATCGCCGAAGGTGTGGAAACCCCGGACGAGTGCAGCGCCCTGCATGACCTGGGGATCAGCCTGATGCAGGGCTACCTGTTCAGCAAACCGCTGTTCGAAGCCTGCAGCCAGGCCGACGCCCTGCCCTGGGCGGACGGACTGCCGAGCTGAGCGACGCTCAGCGGCATCGCATAGCCCGCCTTGCGCCTCCTCCTGTCATCCTCGCGTCGCCTGCCCTGACGCGTCGCACCCAGCGGTCAGGCGTTGCGCCCGGCCAGCGCCGGAAGCACCCGAGGCCGCAGGCCCTCGCCGAGGATGGTCAGCACGCCGATCGCACCGGCAATCCAGTACCAGCGCACCACCGGGTCAAAGCCCAGCCAGCCGAGGGCATGCAGGAAGACCATGGTGATCAGCACCGGGCAGACGTAGCGGACCATGAACAGCCACAGCGCGTAGCCCAGCGGTGGCAGATCCAGCTCGTCACGCATGATCTCGCTGCGCAGGGCATAGCCGGCAAAGATCACGATGAAGATCCCGCCCAGCGGCATCATCCAGCGCGAGGTCAGGTAGTCGAGCCAGTCGAAGAAGTTCTTGCCCAGCGGCGTCCAACCGGCCATCAGGTTGAACGAGAGCATCGCCAGCAGGCTGATCACCAGCAATACCGCACCGGCGCCAATGGCGGCCTTGAGGCGGCTGATGCCGTGCTTTTCGTTGAGGTAGGCGACGGTGGCTTCGATCATGGAAATGGCCGAAGTCAGCGCAGCGATCGATACCATGGCAAAGAACAGCGTGCCGAAGACGGTGCCGAACGGCATCTGCCCGAAGGCCAACGGCAGGCTCATGAAGATCAAACCAGGGCCCGCGGTCGGGTCCATGCCGTTGGCAAAGATGATCGGGAAGATTGCCAGCCCCGCCAGCAGCGCCACGCACGTATCGGCAATCGCGACCATGAAAGTGGTCCGCGCGATGGATTGTCCGTCAGGGATGTAAGAGCCGTAGGTCAGAATCGCCCCGGAGGCCAGGCTGAGGGTGAAGAACGCGTGGCCCAGTGCGGCCAGTAGCGCTTCACCGGTGAGCTTGGAGGTGTCGAAACTGAACAGGAAGGCGAAGCCCTGATCGAAGCCGCCGCTGGTGACGGCATAGCCGACCAGGATCAGCAGCATCACCGCCAGGCCCGGCATCATCCAGCGCACCGCGCTTTCGATGCCCGCTTGGACACCCTTGGCCACGATCCACAGCGTCAGCAGCGCCACCAGTACGCTCCAGCCACCGAGCTGCCAGGGATTGGCGTTGTGCGCCTCGAACACCTGTGCCAGTCCATCCACCGAGCTGGCTGCCAGCGAGCCGTCGAGCATTTTCACCGTATAGGCGAACGCCCAGCCGGCCACGACCACGTAGAAGCAAAGAATCAGGAAGCCGGCCGCCATGGCCATGCCGCCGACGCCTTTCCAGAGCGGGCTGCTGCCGTTTTCGCGGACCGCTCGCCCGATCGCATCGATGGGGCTGCCACGGCCGCGACGGCCGATGGCGATCTCGGTCATCATCACCGGAATACCAATGGCGAGGATGCACGCCAGGTACATCAATACGAAGGCGCCGCCGCCGTATTCACCGGTGATGTAGGGAAATTTCCAGATGTTGCCCAAGCCGACTGCAGAGCCGGTCGCGGCGAGGATAAAGCCCCAGCGGGAGAGCCAGAGGTTCTTGGGTTTTTCACGGGTCATGCGTCACCTGTTTGTTGTTATCTGTGACGGAATCGAACCCGCCGCGCTCGTGACGCGACGGAGTGGCAAGGCGGATAAACCTTTATTGAGCGTCGGGCTGCACCTCCGGAGCTGCGTTGGCAAAAGCTTCGAGGGATTCGCACTGCTCGGTCATCTGCAGAATGCGCGGGTACTGGCTTAGGTCACAGGCAAAACGGCGCGCATTGTATACCTGCGGAATCAGGCATGCCTCCAGATAGCCCGGCCGTCTGCCGAGTGACAGCTTGCCATCGAACGTGGCCAACCCCTCTTCGACGCTAGCGAGGCCAGTGTGAATCCAATGCTGGATCCACTGCTGCTTCGCCTCATCCTCGATGCCCAGCGGGCAGCTGAGGTACTGCAATACGCGCAGGTTGTTCAGCGGGTGCAGGTCGCAGGCAATATGAAGCGCCAATGAGCGCACCCGCGCGCGGTCGGCCGGATCGTCCGGCAGCAAAGCCGGAAGCGGAAAGACCTCCTCCAGGTATTCGACAATCGCCAGCGATTGGCTGATGCGCTCGTCGCCGTCCACCAGCAAAGGCACCAGCCCCTGCGGATTGAGTGCCTTGTAGTCGGCCGAACGCTGCTGGCCGCCGTCCTTGACCAGATGCACGGGCAGGTTCTCGAAGGCGAGGCCTTTGAGGTTCAACGCGATGCGTACCCGGTAGGCGGCGCTGGATCGCCAGTAACCGTAGAGCTTGAGCGGGGATGAGCCAGCTGTTTCGTTTATCTCGGTGCCGTTCATGGCGCTCCCTGATTCTTCTTATCTAGACCGCAGCGGTTATCACAAACCACCCAGCGGTACCCTACAAGCCCGCGATCAGGCGGACAGCATCCATATTCAAAGGGCAGACGGAAGGTTTTCGTTACAGCCTCTGGACCAGCGTGGACACATGCACCTTTCCTTGAGTTGCGTAACGAAAAGCTGCCAAGCATGTGCGACGTAGCGCCGCACCGCGTACCCAAGGGGTAGATCCGATGGCCCGGATCGTGAAGCACAACAAGTAACCGGCGAGCGCCCAACGAGCCGCCTATTCGGATGGCAAGGGCGAAGCCGCTTCTTGCTAGGCATGCAGACGCTGCTCGGCAGGCTGCACCCTGTTGCCGGTCTGCAGGCGCTCCTGCGCCAAACGATCGGCGACGATCGAAGTGGACTCGCCACTGCTGGCAGCCCGCTCGAAGATTTCGCGAAGGGTTTCTGCGATGCCTCTGATGTGCGCATCGCTTTGCGCCGCGCTGCCACCGACGCGCTGGTAGTAGACGTCAATGATGCCGCCGGCATTGATCGCATAATCCGGCGCGTAAAGGTGGTTGCGACGCTGCAACTCGACGCCGATCTCCGGGCTGGCCAGCTGGTTGTTCGCCGCCCCGGCGATCACCGGCGCACGCAGCGTCTGCAGGGTTTCCGCGTTGAGGATGCCGCCCATGGCGCAGGGCGCGAACACGTCCACGTCCAGGCCATAGATGTCGTGCGGGCGCACCGCGTTGGCACCCAGCTCCTCCATGGCCTGACGCACGTTGTCATCGAAAATGTCGCAGACCCACAGCTCGGCACCGGCCTGTTTCAAGTGCCGGGCCAGCCCCAGACCGACATGCCCAACGCCCTGGATCGCAACCTTCAGGCCAGTCAGGTCATCGCGACCAAGACGCTGACGCACCGCCTCGCGCAGACCGACGAATACACCAAGCGCGGTGGACGGTGAGGGATCGCCGCTGGCGATGCTGCCGTCCAGCGTGGTGCGCGGCGTCGCACCGATGACGTGGCGGGTGCGCTGGGCGAACGCCTGCATTTCCGGCTCGCCGGTGCCCGAATCGGCCGCCGTAATGTAGCGCCCGCCGAGGCTGTCAACGAAATCGCCCATGGCATGCAGCAGCGCCTGGCTCTTGCCGGTATGCGGGTCACCAATGATCACTGCCTTGCCGCCGCCGAGCTTGAGCCGGGCCAGGGAAGACTTCAGCGTCATGCCGCGAGACAGACGCAGCACATCGCGCAGGGCGTCGTCGTCACTGGCGTAGGGGAACATCCGACAGCCGCCCAGCGCCGGGCCGAGCGTAGTGTCGTGGATGGCGATGATGGCGCGCAGCCCTGATGCCTTGTCGTGGCAGAAGACCACCTGTTCGTGATCATCGAAATCAGGATGGGTGAAGACGGACATGTGCGGATTCCTCTGTTCTTGTTCTGATCGAGAGCCTGCTGCGCAGGCTCCTTTAATGTTCTGCGCTGCGTATGGGGCAGCTTTTGTTAGGGTGACCGGGCGGCCACCCTACAAATCTCGCGAAGCGCTTTGCAGCAGCCTACGCCGCCGGCTCGAACAGCCGCACGGTCTGCACCTCGTCGCCGCGGGTCAGTTGCTCCTTGAGCAACTTCTCCTGCTGGCGCGCCTTGGCGATGGAGCGCTCCTTCACCGGGCCGTAGCCGCGGATCTGTTCCGGAAGCGCGGCAATAGCCATCGCGGTGCGGTAGTTGCTCGGCTTGAGTTGCGCCAGCAGCCAGTCGAGGTTGCGTTCGTATTCGCTGATCAGCTCGCGCTCCACACGACGGTCATAGCCGTAGCCGAAGACGTCCAAGGGCGTGCCGCGCAGGAACTTCAGCTTGGCCAGCACGTTGAAGGCGTTCAGCACCCAAGGCCCGAGTTCACGCTTGCGCGGCTCGCCAGTGGTGCTGTCGCGCTTGGCCAGCCAGGCCGGTGCCAGGTGGAACTGCAGCTTGTAGTCGCCTTCGAACTGCGCCTCGAGCTGCTGGCGAAACTCCGGTTCGCTGTACAGCCGCGCCACTTCGTACTCGTCTTTATAGGCAAGAAGCTTGAAGTAGTAGCGCGCTACGGCCTTGGACAGCGCCAGGTCATCAGCGGTATCCACCGCCCGTACGCGCTCGACCATCGAGCGATAGCGCTTGGCATAGGCCGCGTTCTGGTACTTGGTAAGGAAGTCCACCCGCCAGTCGACGATCTCTTCCAGGGTCTGGCAAATCGGTTGGACCGTTTCAGCCGGTCGTGCCAGCTTTTCGACCGCCTCGCGCTCCAGTGCCGCACGACGGCCCCAGCGGAACGCTTGCTGGTTCAGCTCTGCGGCGACGCCGTTGATGCTGATGGCCTTTTCGATGGCCTCGGCGGACAGCGGCAACAACCCCTGCTGATAGGCAAAGCCCAGCAGGAACAGGTTGGTGGCGATGCTATCGCCCAGCAGTCGAGTGGCCAGGAAGGTCGCGTCGATGAAGTGGGTTTTCTCGGCGCCCACCGCATCCATCAGCGCTTCGCGCATGGCCTTGCCCGGTACCTGGGCATCAGGGTTGCGGGTGAATTCGGCAGTTGCCGATTCGTGGCTGTTGACCACCGCGTGACTGATCTGATCGTTGAGGCGGGTCAGGGAATCTTCGCCGGCAGCCACCACCAGATCGCAGCCCAGCAGCAGATCGGTTTCGCCGGCGGCAATGCGCACGGCATAGATATCGTCCTGCCTGGCGGCGATACGGATGTGCGTCACCACCGGGCCGAACTTCTGCGCCAGCCCGGCCTGGTCGAGCACGGTGCAGCCCTTGCCTTCCAGATGCGCGGCCATGCCCAGCAGCGCGCCGAGGGTGGTCACGCCGCTGCCGCCAACACCTGGGATCAGCACGTTCCAGGGGCGATCCAGTGTCGGATGCTGCGGTTCGGGCAGCTGGTCGTCGGCGATGCCACCGGCCATGGCCTCCGGTTTGCGCAGCCCGCCTCCGTGCACCGTGACAAAGCTCGGGCAGAAGCCTTCGACGCAGGAGAAATCCTTGTTGCAGGCGTTCTGGTCGATCTCGCGCTTGCGCCCCAGCTCGGTTTCCAGCGGCATGACGGCCAGGCAGTTGGACTTCTCGCTACAGTCGCCGCAGCCCTCGCACACCGCGGGGTTGATGAAGGCGCGCTTGGCCGGGTCTGCCAGCTTGCCGCGCTTGCGCCGACGACGCTTTTCGGTGGCGCAGGTCTGATCATAGATGATCACCGAGACACCCTTGAATTCGCGCAGCTCGCGCTGCACGGCATCCAGGTCGCGGCGGTGATGGAAGCTGGTGATCGGCGCGAAGGTATCGCGGGTCGGGTACTTGTCCGGCTCATCGCTGACCAGGGCGATGCGTTTGACGCCCTCATCGGCCACCTGACGGCTGAGCTGATCCACGCGCAGCTCGCCGTCGATGGGCTGGCCACCGGTCATGGCCACGGCATCGTTGTAGAGAATCTTGAAGGTGATGTTGACGCCGGCTGCCACTGCCGCACGCACGGCCAGGCTGCCGGAGTGGAAGTAGGTGCCATCGCCCAGGTTCTGGAACATGTGCGGGGTGTCGGTGAACGGCGCCTGGCCGATCCAGTTGACGCCCTCGCCGCCCATCTGGGTAAAGGTCTCGGTGCGCCGATCCATCCACTGCACCATGTAGTGACAGCCGATACCCGCCGAGGCGCGGCTGCCCTCGGGGACCTTGGTGGAGGTGTTGTGCGGGCAGCCGGAGCAGTAGTGCGGCGTACGCACGGTGGTGTAGCTACGTGCAGCCAGGGCCTTTTCCTTGGCGGCAAGGAAAGCCAGGCGTGCCTGGATGCTGTCGCTGGTGTAGATCGGCGCGAGCCGCTTGGCGATCACCCGGGCGATCATCGCCGGGGTCAGTTCGGATAGGTTCGGCAGCAATGAATTGCCCTGCTCGTCGAACTCGCCGACCACCCGCGGGCGCTTGCTCACGGGCCAGTTGTAGAGCTGCCCAGTGAGCTGGTCCTCGATGATGCTGCGCTTCTCCTCGACCACCAGAATCTCGTCGAGACCTTGTGCGAACTCATGCACCGAGACGGGCTCCAGCGGCCAGCTCATGCCGACCTTGAGCACCCGCAAGCCAACCGAGGCGCACAGGGCTTCGTCCAGGCCAAGGTTATCCAGCGCCTGACGCACGTCGAGATAGGACTTGCCGGTGGTGATGATGCCCAGTCGCGGGTTCGGCGAATCGAGCATCACCTGATTCAGGTTGTTGGCCCGCGCAAAGGCGCGCGCGGCGTAGATCTTGTAGAGGTTGAGGCGCTTTTCCTGCACCAGCGGCGGGTCCGGCCAGCGGATATGCACGCCGTCTTCGGGCAGTTCGAAGTCATCGGGAATGCGCGTCTTGACGCGTAGCGGATCGACTTCCACCACGGCGGAGGAGTCGACGTTTTCGGCGATGGTCTTGAGCGCCACCCAGCAACCGGAATAGCGCGACAGCTCCCAGCCGATGATGCCGTAATCGAGGATTTCCTGGACGTTGGCCGGGTTCAGCACCGGGATCGAGGCGGCAATGAACGCATGTTCACTCTGGTGCGGCAATGTCGATGATTTGCAGCCGTGATCGTCACCGGCCAGCAGCAACACACCGCCATGGGGCGAGACGCCGGCCGCGTTGCCATGCTTGAACACATCACCGGAGCGGTCCACGCCTGGCCCCTTGCCGTACCACATGGCAAACACGCCGTCGTACTTGGCGCCGGGAAAGAGGTTGGTCTGCTGACTGCCCCAGACTGCCGTCGCCGCCAGTTCCTCGTTGAGGCCCGGCTGGAAATGGATGGCGTTCTGCTTGAGGAAATCGCGCGCTTCCCAGAGGCTCTTGTCCAGCATGCCAAGCGGCGAGCCGCGGTAGCCGGAGATAAAGCAACCGGTATTCAGGTTCTGAGCCTGGTCGCGCTGATGCTGCAGCATGGGCAGGCGGGTCAGCGCCTGGGTGCCGGTGAGGTACAGATGTCCGGTTGCGAGCCGGTACTTGTCATCCAGGCGGATCTCGGCCAGTGACATGTGGCGCTCCTGTTTGTTTTTATCGGAGTCTGGACAGCGTTGTTCACTGTCCGCCTAACAGGTCGTGGGCAGCCGCACGGAAAGCCGTCCCACGCCAGCGAGCGGCAGGGGATCACCTTACCGTTGCGCGTTGGATAAAAGTCTGGCCGTGACAGGGAGAGATTTTCTTTCTACTTTTGCGGTGTAAGTGCGATCCCGTGCATGATCCATCCACCAACAACAACAAAAAGAGAACAACCATGCAGACCCCGCTGAGCAGCATCGATCGCAAGATCCTGTTGCTGCTGCAACACAACGCCGACCTGTCCGCCGCCGAGATCGCGGAAAAGGTCGAGCTGTCGCAATCGCCGTGCTGGCGCCGCATCCATCGCATGCAGGAAGAAGGACTGATCGAGCGCAAGGTCGCCCTGCTCAACCCTAAGAAGCTCGGGCTGAACATGACGGTGTTCGTCAACATCAAGCTCTCCGCTCACGGGCGCAGCAACCTCGATGAATTCGAGCGCGCCGTTGTCGGTTATCCCGAAGTGCTGGAATGCCACACAATGGCTGGCGAGTCGGATTACCTGCTCAAGGTGGTGGCCAAAGACATCGATACCTATGAACGCTTCCTGCGCGACCAGCTCCTGCAAAGACCGCACGTGCAGGAAGCGCATTCACACATTGCGATGAGCGAGGTGAAGCGGACGACGGAGCTGCCGCTGGATTGAGCCTTCAGACCGGGGCCGAGGCAGGCGGTGGATAAGGCGGAGCCGTTATCCACCCTACCGACGCAGTGCCGTGAACGTAGGGTGGAAAACGGCCACAGCCTTTTCCACCGGCGATCCATCGGTCGATGACGGAGTCACAAGGCCGCAGCGGCACGATCAATTATTCGCCCGGTATCCCCCGAACCCGCTCGCCTATTTCAATCGCGTTGCGTTCGAACCAACCCTGATTGACCTCCAACGCATAACGGGCCGGCTCCTGCGAGCAGCGAATCGATGTGTCCAAAGGTTGCAGATCGATAATGTCGACGATGCGCCCCTCCTCGTCCATGAAGGCCGCCGACAGCGGTAGCGGCGTGTTCTTCATCCACAGGCAGTGGCGGCGAAAGTCATCGAAGCGAAACAGCATGCCGTGGTCTGCCGGCATCTCGGTGCGCTCCATCAGGCCGCGTTCGCGCTCAGCGGGAGAGCGGGAGTACTCGGCCTCGATCCTTGCAGTCCCCACTTGAAGATCAAGAAGCGGCTCGCTGGCATGGACGCTGGCAGGCCCGGCCAAGAAGACGAGAAATGGCAACAAAGCAGTACGCATCGATGATTGGACTCTGTGGGTCAAGGGCAGCGTGACAAGTCGGCGAAGCATACAACGCCGGCTTGTCATTCGTTGTCCGCCGGCGCTTCGACCGCGACCTGATCGCTGTCGCCGTAGCGCTTCTGACATCGCTCGCAATAGAAAGCGCGGCGCTTGCTGCGACCCAGCGATTTGGCCTTGACGAAGGGAATCCTGCAGCGCGGACAGGTGGATTTGGTATGCGCGAGCCAGTGCGCCTTAAGCGTGCCCTCGCGCTTCCACTGCAAAAACTCGAAACTGTAGGTCCTGACCTCACGCGTCAGCTCCCTGAGCTTGGGCGCGGGCAGATCGCCAATTAGCGAAAGCGGATGGATGCGGGCGCGAAACAGCACTTCGTTCTTGATGATGTTGCCGGAGCCGGAAAACAGCGTCTGATCCAGCAGCGCATCACACGCCAGCAGCCGCGGCCGTTTACGCAGCTTCTTGAGCGTCGTGCGGTTGTCCCACGTATCGCTCATGACATCTGCGCCCCAGTCATATGCCACGTCCAGCGGGCCTTCGATGAATTGCACCGAGCAGCCATAGAAATTCAGCTCACCATTGGGAAATCCCAGGCTCAGCCGAGGCGTCGACTCCTTGCGCTCGTTGATCCGGTAGCTGCCGAACAGCAGCAGATGAATGCGCAGCGAGACGTTGTCCAGCTCGATCAGGAAGTGCTTGCCCCAGCTGCGAAACGACCGAACCCTCTGGTCCACCAACAGCACCTTGTCGAGCGTGGCACTGCCTTCCGCGCGCTCGATGGGCTTGCCCGTGAACTCGGCGACTTCTTCACGAAGGATGACGATCGAAGGACCTTCAGGCATGGCGATAGGGCTTCAGCTGGACTGTTTCCATATCGACTGGAAGCTGCCGCGATGGTGCGATCAGCGTTACCAATCCAGCTGCAGGCGACTCTCGAAACGGCGCAGCTCGCCGCTCAGCGGATCCGTAAACGCCAGCCCGCGCGCCAGCAGCTTGAGCGGCCGCGAGTAGTCATCCTGCTCGCGCCGGCCGCGGTCGATCAGCTCGGGATAGAAAGGATCGTTACAGATGCCGGCGCCCAGCGAAGCCATCTGCAGGCGCAGCTGATGCTTGCGGCCGGTGACCGGATAGAGCGCATAGCGCCATAACGCATCGCGACGTTCGAGCACCTCGATGCGCGTCTCGCTGTTGGGTTCGCCGTCGCCCCTTTTCATCAGGAAAAAGGGTTCGCCATCGACCATGTGGAGGCGCTCATCGCGGGGAAAATCCAGTTCGGGCAACGCCGGGCAGATCGCTTCGTAGCGCTTGTCGATCTTGCGTTGGCGAAACAGCGCCTGGTAAAGACCGCGGCTGGCTGGATTGGTCGAGAACAGCACCAAGCCGGCGGTCAGTCGATCGATGCGATGGATTGGCACCAGACTGGCGTTGCCAACACGCTTGCTCAGGCGTGCCAGCAGGGTCTCGTTGACGTATTCCCCAGCCGGCATCACCGGCAGAAAGTGCGGCTTGTCCGCCACTAGCAGGTGATCGTCGAGATGCAGGATCCGCTCCTCGAACGGGATCGGCTTCTCGTCCGGCACCTCGCGGAAGTAATGGACCTTCAACCCGACCTGATAGGGATGCTCAGCTGCGAGCGGCTGGCCGTGAGCGTCAAGCACACGACCTCGCGCGAAGCGATCGACCCAGGTGTCGCGACCGATCGCCTGGAAGTGCGCGCACAGACAATCGAGTACTGTCGCCCAGTCGCCTTGGGGCAGGTGCAGGGTGCTGCGGGCATTGGCGGGCGCCATACAAGACAAATCCCGTGGCAAAGCGGAGCGCGATGATACCTGAGCTCGGCGCGCCTATGGCTCCCCCGGACAGAGGAGCCAGTCCGCCGAGCGCATCTGCGCTGGATCAGTCGATTTCGTCGAGGGTGATCTTTCCGGTCTTGCCTTCCATCTGGAATTCATACTTCTTGCCGTCTGCCTTCAAGCCTTTTCCTTCCCAGCTCTTGTCGTCCGCTTCAAGGCTGTGCAGCTCGGTATAGCCGGCGGCCTTGGCCTTTTCGACGGCCTGATCGAAGGTGATCCAGTCGGCGCCGGGCGAATCCGCCAGAGCAACGCTACTGGCGGAGCCCAGAACGGCGATGGCAAGGGCGGCAGTCAGTTTCTTGTGATACATGGTCGATCCTCTTGATGAATGAACGTCGGGCGTATGACAGCCCTGTTACATACGAGCGACTTCGTTCATCCAGGGTTCACCCGATTCGTCTGCAAAGCGGCTTTCAGCGCTTCTCGATGGAGACCAGCGCCGCTTCGTCGCCCTCGCTTTGAAAACTGATGCGTACCTCGTCACCGACCGACAGGCCTTCGAGCTGCTCACGGCGGGCCTGGAACTCCATGGTCGCTGCCGGCCAGCGCAGCGCCGGCACCGCGTCGTGATCGATGGTGACCACCCCCTCGTCACGGTCTATCACTTCGATCCGGCCGCTCGCATGCACAACGGGCTCGGACGCAACCTCAGTGGCCGGGCCGCCATTGATCGAGGGTGAGCCGGCCGAGGTCGGCGGTTTCAGCAGGTCTTGCGCGAAGACCGGTTGGACGAGCAGTGACAGGGTAAGGGTGACGCAATGGAGCAGCTTCATGGCAGGCCTCCGGAACCGGTGGACGTACCTCGTATTGGACAATCCCTGCGCAGCAAATGCTGGTGAGCGCGTAGATTTGTACCGGTGTGCGCCGTTCAGGTTCGTGTAAGCCAGGGGCCGTAACCTGTGAATCGTCGAAACCCAAACAGGAAAACGAAACCATGAAAACACTGACCACCCTGATCACTGCCGCCACCCTCGCCCTTGGCGCCAACCTGGCCATGGCCCGCGACCTTGGGCCGGACGAAGCACTGAAGCTGCGTGACGCGGGCACCATCCAGTCCTTCGAAAAGCTCAACGAAGCCGCGTTGGCCAAGCATCCAGGCGCCACGGTAGAGGAAACCGAGCTGGAAGAAGAATACGGACGACATGTCTATCAGCTTGAATTGCGCGACAGCAAAGGTGTGCAATGGGACATGGAGCTGGACGCCAAGACCGGCGAAGTGCTCAAGGACCATCAGGACGACTAATGCGGCCCGCCACTCTTCTCCTCCTTCCGCTCGCTCTGCTGCTCGTCGCCACCCCGGCGGCGAGCCGTGACCTGGACCAGGACGAAGCCCTGCGGCTGCGCCACGAGGGATTGATCCAGCCATTGGAAACCCTTCTGCGGGGCGCCCTGGAGCGTTATCCAGGTGCCCGGCTGCTGGAGGCGGAACTGGAAGAAGAGGATGGCCTCTACGTCTACGAGATCGAATTGATCACCGTCGACGGCGTTGCCCGGGAAATCGAGCTCGACGCCCACGACGGCCGTGTACTGAAGGACGAAGAAGACTGATGCGCCTGCTGCTGGTGGAAGACAACGTCTCTCTGGCCGACGAACTGGTTGCGGGCCTCAGCCGTCACGGCTATGCCACCGACTGGCTGGCCGATGGCCGCGACGCCGATTACCAGGGCAGCAGCGAACCCTACGACCTCATCGTTCTCGACCTCGGTCTGCCCGGCAAACCGGGGCTCGAGGTGTTGCGCGCCTGGCGTGAGCGCGGTCTGGCCACACCGGTGCTGATCCTGACTGCGCGCGACTCCTGGGCCGAACGCATCGAGGGCCTGAAGGCCGGTGCCGACGACTACCTGACCAAACCCTTCCACCCGGAAGAATTGCTCTTGCGTATCCAGGGGCTGCTGCGCCGTGCCCATGGCGTGGCCAATAACCTGCTGCTGGAGGCGGGCGGCCTGACCCTGGACGAGGCCCGTCAGCGTTGCAACAAGGACGGCCAGGACATCGAACTCACCGCCGGCGAGTTCCGCCTGCTGCGCTATTTCATGCTGCATCCAGGCCAGCTGCTGTCGAAGACCCAGCTGGCCGAACACCTGTATGACGGCGAGACCGAGCGCGACTCCAATGTCATCGAAGTGCAGGTGAATCGGCTGCGCGGCAAGCTCGGCCGCAGCCTCATCGAAACTCGCCGCGGCCAGGGCTATCGTTTCGGCGGCGCGTCTTGAAGTCGATCCAGCGCAGCCTCAGCCTGGGGTTGATCGCCGTACTGCTACTGGTCAGCCTGTTGCTGGTGCAGACCAGCCTCTGGCTGTTCGAGGCGGGACTGCGCCAGAGCCTGGAAACCGATCTGCGCCAGGAAACCGAAGGCCTGCTGATCGCCGTTGTAAAGGGACAGGATGGTTTCAAGCTGGATTCAGGACGGCTGAACCCTCGCTACCAGCGGCCTTTTTCCGGTCACTACTTCCGGATCGACCTGCCCGAGCGCAACTGGCGCTCGCGATCGCTGTGGGACACCGAGCCCGAGTGGCCCCTCGCCAGTGGCCTGAGCGCAGAGCTGGCCGACGGTCCGCAGGATCAACGCCTGCTGATGTACCGCGCTGAATACCGTCGCGACGGGCAGCGCATCGACATCAGTGTCGCCCGCGACTACACACCTATCCTCAAGAGCTTCGACCAGGTCCGTCTGGGCGGCCTCGGCCTGGTGGGCGTGGTGCTGCTGATGTTTCTGCTGTTGCAACGCTATGCGGTGAAGCTTGCGCTGCGGCCGCTGGAGCGGGCTCGCCAGCAGATCTCCCAGCTGCAGCAGGGCCAGCGCCAGCAGCTGGACATCCAGGTGCCGCTGGAGCTCGAACCCCTGGTGGAGCAGATCAACCACCTCCTGGCGCATACGGACGACACGCTCAAGCGTTCACGTCATGCCCTGGGCAACCTTGGCCACGCCTTGAAAACGCCGTTGGCGGTGCTCGGCAGCCTCGCCCAGCGCGACGAAATTGCCGCACACCCGGCGCTGCGGGCGGCTCTTTGCGAGCAGCTTGGCCAGATCCAGCAACGCGTCTCACGCGAACTGGGGCGCGCACGCCTGGCTGGTGATGTGCTGCCAGGCGGTTATTTCGACTGTGCGGATGAATTGCCACCGCTGTTCGAGACGCTGCGGATGATCCATCGCCGTGAGCTCGACCTGAGCTGGCATACCCACGAGAACTGCCGGTTGCCATGGGATCGCGAAGACATGCTCGAATTGCTCGGCAACCTGCTCGACAACGCCTGCAAGTGGGCAGGCTCGAAGGTGCGGCTGACGATCGAGCCGACAATCTACGGCTATCTGATCCTGGTTGAAGATGACGGCCCGGGCATCCCGGCGGATTGCCGTGAAGCGGTACTGGAGCGTGGTGCTCGGCTCGACGAGCGCGCCGAAGGGCATGGGCTGGGGCTCGGGATCGTGCGGGATATCCTGGCAGCCTGGAACGGCAGTCTGAAGCTGGACGACAGCGCCCTCGGCGGGCTGCAGGTCAGCGTTCGCCTATCGGCGCCAAAGTGGGCCGGTGGCTCGAAGGGGGCAGACAGTCAGGCAGGGTGATGCGAGAGGTGACCTGTTACTGAGCGCGGGCCAGTTCGTTGCGCATGTCTTCGAGAATGGTCTCGACCAGCAGGCCGTTCTCCACATGGCGGCCAGCAACCATACGAGTGGCTTCGGTGCCATTGATCGGATAACCGACGCGCACCACCAGGTAACCATCGTCCTGTGGCTCTACGCGGGTTTTATAATCGGCCGGAAAGTTGTCGGCCAGGTGACGGGACAGGGTTTTCATCAAACGTCTCATGCGCTGGGTCTGTGACAAAGACCCAGCAGGGCGCCCGGTGATTCATACCGCTCATCGGATGACCGCTCATCAACGACAAACTGTAACCCTGCGCTGCTCTTTCCGCCTCATCGCTGGCTGTCATTACCGTATGCCAGCCACGCCAGAACTCCCATCCCGGCAAAGGCCGCCACGGAAACTAGCAACGCATTCAGTAACAGGCTCATAAGGCGTTTCCTCGTTCCGCTCGCTTGAACTAAGGCCCGAATATATGTAGCTTCGCGCGACACGTCGAGCGAGCCGATAGTGGCCCGTAAAGTTTCCAAGCAGATGAGGCATGCATGAAACGCAAGCAATCGATCAGTCATATCCGTTGGGATCTGGCGCTGCGCTACCGCCTGATCGAGACGATCGCCTGGTGGGAAGGCCGCCTGACCACGGGCCACCTGATGCAGAGCTTCGGCATCAGCCGGCAGCAGGCCTCAAAGGACATCAACACCTACCTGAACGAGCATGCGCCGAAAAACCTTACATATGACCGCCATCTGAAAGGCTACAAGCCGAGCAAAGGGTTCGAGCCGCTATTCATCGACGGCAGCGCCAGCGCCTACCTGCACCTGCTGGACCAGAACCGCGACCGCGCCCCGCACATCGAAGGCCTAGCATTGGCCTACGCGCACACCGAGGTGTTGCACATGCCCGACCGCAGCATCCGACCCGAGGTGCTGCGACCGATCCTAAAAGCCTGCCGCGAAGGGCTGCGGCTGGAAACCGAATACGTCTCCCTCGCCCACCCGGATGTGGAAATTCGCGTGATGGCGCCGCATACCCTGGTGTTTACCGGCACCCGTTGGCACGTGCGCGCCTACTGCGAGAAAAATCGCGGCTTCCGCGACTTCGTCCTCAGCCGCTTTCGCGGCGAGCCGGACCTGATGGATGAAAGCGATAACACGCAGGACAAGGACGAGGCCTGGAACACGCCGGTGGATGTGGTCATCGAGCCGGATGCGCGGCTCAGTGCAGAGCAGAAGGCAATCATCGAAACCGATTACGGCATGCAGGATGGCGAGCTGCGCATCGCCACCCGCGGGGCCTTGGTGCAGTACGTGTTGCAGCGCTACCAGATCGATCCGAATACGGTGCAGGCGAATGCCGCGGCGCAGCAGATTCAGGTGAGGAATCTGCAGGGGTTGAAGGGGTGGTTGTACGCATGAGGCTTAGACGGAACCTGGCCACTCGCAGGAGCGAGATTGCGCACGATCAGGTGCAGGCGCAGACCTGCATGCGCGACGCCGCGCTTTCCTCGGCCCGACCTGCAGTTTGCGCCTTGGATGGCGCGTCACTTTTTCTTGTGTGGACAAGAAGAAGTAACCAAAAAGAAGGCCACCCCTGCATCCGGGTTTTGCTTCGCAAAACTCCCCTCACTCCGGCGCTGCTCCGGGTGTCGTCGCGAAGGGACATCCATGCCGACGGCGGCCCCGACCCATCACTCCTCGCTCGGCATCCATGCCTCGCGTCCCCCCACGCAACGTCTACGCTCGGCCTCCTGAAGGGGACCTGGGCCCGAGTCGTCTGCAAGCTTCTTAATTGCAAAGACCATGAAGCGCTTCGCTCATTTGTGAGCAAAAAAACTATAGGGCGACACCGAACGCCCCTTTCAGGAGGCCGAATGGAATCGCTGCGCAGAGGGGCGAGCGGCATGGATGCCGCGAGAGCCGTGAAGGGCCATGGATGGCCCTTGCGCGGCGACCCTCGGAGCAGCGATGGAATGAGGGAAGTCGAGCGCAGCGAGACCCGGATGCAGGGGCAAGACCTTTTGGTTCCTTTTGGGGCGACTGCCAAAAGGGACTCGCCCAGCAGGGCGAAACCAATGCCTCAACCCACATCGCCAATAGGCTACACCCCGCGAATCCTCGGCCAAAAAGCTTCGCAAGCAAGAACGCTGCGCCTCCCTCGCGGCTATAAAAGCACCTTGCAAACTCTGCGCTCAGACTCACATCCAGTCGCGCCCCGTCGCGACACCAACGAAGAAAACTCCCTCGTATGCGCCTGATCCACACCTCCGACTGGCACCTCGGCCAGACCCTCCACGGCCAGGACCGCGACCACGAACACACCCAGTTCCTCGCCTGGCTGCTCGACCAGCTCAGCCTGCATCAGCCCGACGCCCTGCTCATCGCCGGCGATATCTTCGACACGGTCAACCCGCCATTAAAAGCTCAGGAACGCCTCTACGACTTCATCGTTCGCGCCCACGAAAAGCTCCCGCAGCTGGACATCGTGATGATCGCCGGCAACCACGATTCCGGCGGGCGCATCGAACTGCCCGGGCCGCTGATGAAGCGACTCAACGCCCATGCCATCGGTCGCATCAGCTGGATCGCGGAAAACCAGCTCGACCACAAGCGCCTGCTGGTCCCGCTGCACGATGCCAAGGGCGAAGTTGCGGGCTGGTGCCTGGCCCTGCCCTTTCTGCGCCCGGCGGAAGTCACTGGCGGTGAGGCCGGTGAGGACTACATGGCCGGCATCCGCCACGTCCATCAACACCTGATCGCCGCCGCCGAAGCCCAACGCCAGCCGGGCCAGGCGCTGATCGCCATGAGCCACGCGCATATGGCCGGCGGAGCGGTATCGGAGGATTCGGAGCGCAACATCGTCATCGGCAATGCCGAGGCGTTGCCGGCCAGCCTTTTCCCAGAGCCCATCGCCTACGTCGCCCTCGGCCACCTGCACAAGCCGCAGAAGGTCGCCGGGCAGGAGCGCATCCGCTACAGCGGGTCACCCTTGCCGCTTTCGTTCGGCGAGATCAGCTATCCGCATCAGGTGCTGCTGGTCGGCTTCGAGGGCGACCGGCTCGACACCGTCGAAGCGCTGCCCGTGCCCCGCGCCGTGGAGATGATCCGCATCGGCCGCGCGCCGCTGGCGGAGGTGATCGGCCAACTCGAGGCCCTGCCCCCGGTCGGCCTGTTCGCCGAACACCTGCCCTGGCTGGAAGTGCGCGTGCAGCTCGACGAACCCCTGCCGGACCTGCGCCAGCGCATAGAAACCGCCATTTCCGGCAAGGCCTGCCGGCTGGTGCGCATCGCCAGTGAATACGCCGGCAAGCGCGGCGAGGCCGAATCGGAGGTACTGCTCGGCCTCGACCAGATCACCCCGCAGGAACTCTTTGCCCGCGCCTGGGAAGCCCAGTTCGGCAACCCGCCCGACGAACAGGCACTGGATGACTTCGCCAGCCTCCTGCAGGACGTCGAGCTTGCCGGCGAAGGAGACACGAAATGAATATCCTCGCCATCCGGCTGAAAAACCTCGCCTCGCTCGCCGGCGAACAGGTCATTGACTTCACCGCCGAACCCCTGGCCAGCGCCGGCCTGTTTGCTATCACGGGACCTACAGGTGCCGGCAAGAGCACCATTCTCGATGCGCTGTGCCTGGCACTGTTCGGCAGTACGCCACGGCTCGATGGCGCCTCGCTGCTTAGCAAGGTGCCGGATGGCAGCGACGAGATCGGCAGCGGCGACGAGCGCAACCTGCTGCGCCGCGGCTGTGGCAGCGGCTACGCGGAGGTGGATTTCGTTGGCGTCGACGGCCATAGCTACCGCGCCCGCTGGGAAGTCAAGCGCGCCCGGGAAAAGATCGACGGTCGCCTGCAAGCCAGCAGCCAAAGCCTGCTCGATCTGGACAGCAATCAGCTCCTGGCCAGCGGCAAGAAGCGCGAGTTCAGGGAGCTGCTCGAAGCCAAGCTGGGCCTGACCCTGCCGCAGTTCACCCGCGCCGTGTTGCTGGCGCAAAGCGAGTTCTCGGCGTTTCTCAAGGCCGACGACAACGACCGCGGCACCCTGCTGGAAAAGCTCACCGATACCGGTCTCTACAGCCGCCTCGGCCAGGCCGCCTTCGAAGCAGCCAAGCGCGCCCGCGAAGCACTCGCCACGCTGCAACAACAGGCTGGCGGTGTGCAGCCCCTTGAACCCGAAGCGCGCCAATCGCTGGAAGCCCAGCACCAGACGCAACTGGCCGAGCTCAAGGCGCTGCAGCAGCAGCTCGAGACGCTGAAACAGCAGAGTCAATGGTTACAGGACCTGGCCCGCTTGCAAGGCGAGCTCGACAGCGCGAGGCAGCAGCTGACCGACGCTGAAACCGAACACGAAAACCTGGCCGATGCCCGCCGCATTCTCGGGCTGTTCGAACTGCTGGCACCGCAACGGCATCGTTTCTTGCGCGAGGGGGAACTGGCGCCGCTGCTGGCGAAGGTTGAAGAGAACCTGGCTCGCCATGGTCGCGAGCACAGCGCGGTGCAGCAGCGCCTCGACGAGCTGGAGCAGCTCTGCAAGGCATCGACCGAGGCGTTGAAGGCGGCCGAGCAGGCGCTCAAATCGGCCGAGCCTCAGCTGGCTCAGGCGCGCCGCGAAGAGGAACGCCTGAGCGATCTGGCCACAGACCTGAGTGACGCGCGCCGGCAAGCCGAACAGGCCGAGGCCGCGAGCAAGTCCGGCGAACAGACCCTCGCGCAACTGCGACAGCAACAGGAACAGGCCGCCACCCAACTGGCGTCCCTGACCGAAGGGCTTGCCCGCAGCGCCGAGCTGCATCCGTTATGCGCGGCCTGGAATGGCTACCGGCCGCGCCTGCAACAGGCCGTGCAGATAGCCGCTCGCTTGCAAAAGGGCCGTCTGGAACTCCCCGCCCTGGAAACTGCGGCCAAGACCGCCGAGGCCGCACAGCTACAGGCGCGCCAGGCGCTGGACGCGCTGCAGGCCAGGATCGGCGGTGAAACGAGCCTGGCCGATCAGCTTGCGCAACTGAACACAGGGCTCGACGCCTGGCGTGAAGCCCAGCGCGAAGCCGAAACCCTGCTCGGGTTCTGGTCTCGCCATCAGCAGCTAACAGATCAGCAGCGGACGTTACGCGATGAACGGAGCCGCCAGCAGCAGGAACTCGACGCCCTGACGCAGGCAGGCAAGCTCGCTCGCAGCGAGCGGGACGACGCGGAAAAGGCGCTCAAGGTGGTGCAAGCCCTGCTGGAGCGCCAGCGTCTGGCCCGCAGCGCCAATGTCGAGGCCTTGCGCGCGGCGCTGGTCCCCGGCGAGCCATGCAGCGTCTGTGGCAGCCTCGAGCACCCCTGGCATGACGGCAAGGCGCTGCTCGCTGCCCTCGACCAGGGCGATGAGCGCGAAGCCGAGCAGGCCCAGCTGCTGCTGAAAAGTCACGACGAAAAACTCCAGGCGCTGCGCGACCAGCACATCGCCCTGAGCACGGGCATCAAACAGAACGAGCAACGACAAGCCGAGATCACCGACGAGCTGGCAACGCTGGAGGCGCAACTGGCCGCCCTGCCCCTCTATGCCGAGCTGCTGAAGGAGCCGGAAACAGGGCGCCAATTCTGGCTGGACAGGAAACTCGCCACACTCAAAACCGAGATCACCACGGCCAACGCCCGCCAGCGCGAGCTGCTGGCGCTGCAGCAGCGCAGCGAAGCTCTGCAGACCGCTTGGCAAAGTGCACGCGACGCCTGCGTCCAGGCGACTCAGGCCCTTACCGGACAGCGCGACGCCATCAGCCGCGACGAGGAGCGCCTGGATGAAGAACTGGCCGAGTTCGGCAGTCTGTTGCCCGCCACCCTGCTCAGCCAGTGGCGCGAGGCACCGGCGGCAACCTTTATGCAGCTCGACAGCCAGGTCGAGGCGCGGCGCCAGCAGATCGAGCAACAAACAGAGGTCGCTGAGGAGCAGCAACAGCGCCAGAGCGCACTGGAACGTGAGCAGCTGCAGCAACAGAATCGTCTCGATCAGCACAAGGCGTGCGCCGCCCGCCTCAGTGAACTCGAAGCTCGCGAACTGGCCTGTCGCCAGAGCCTGCGTGACAGCCTGGGTGAGCAGCCCAGCGCCCAAGGCTGGCAGCAGCAGTTAGAGATCGCCATCCAGAACGCTCGTCAGCAACAGGCCGACATCGACCGGCAGCTGAACGAAGCGCGCGTCGAGCTCACTCGCCTCGCGGGCGAGCAGCAGAACTGCGCCGGGCGCCGCGACGAGCTGCTGGCCGAACGCAAATCCCTTGGCGAAGAGCTCAACGCCTGGCGCGCCGCCCATCCCGACCTGGACGATGCGACCCTGACGCAGTTGCTGCAACTGGACGACGCCTTGCTCGCTGAAGCCCGCGAGCGGCTGCGCGCCAACACCGAACAGCTCGCCCGCAGCCGTGAGCGGCTGGACGGCTGCACGCAGCGGCTGGCCGCGCACCAGGCCGGGCAACCCGATGCGCCGGATGGCGAAACCCTGAAGCGCCAGTACGCGGAGCAGGAAGTCAGCTGCAACGCGGCCGAGCAACGCTGCGCCGAAACCCGCGCCGCGCTGCTCGACGACGACCGCAGGCGCAACCAGAGCCAGTCCCTGCTCCAGCAGATCGCCGAGGCGACGACGGAAAGCCAGCGCTGGGGTCGTCTCGCGGCGCTGATCGGTTCCAGCGACGGTGGCGCCTTCCGCAAGATCGCCCAGGCCTACAACCTCGACCTCCTGGTGCAGCACGCCAACGTGCAGCTGCGCCAGCTGGCCCGGCGCTATCGGCTCAAGCGCGGCGGGAGCCCGCTGGGGTTGCTGGTGATGGACACGGAAATGGGCGACGAGCTGCGCTCGGTGCATTCACTGTCGGGTGGCGAGACCTTTCTCGTCTCGCTGGCGCTGGCACTGGGGCTGGCCTCCATGGCCTCGAGCAAACTGAAGATCGAGTCGCTGTTCATCGACGAAGGCTTCGGCAGTCTCGATCCGGAGTCGTTGCAAATCGCCATGGATGCGCTGGACTCGCTGCAGGCCCAGGGCCGCAAGGTGGCGGTGATCTCACACGTGGCGGAAATGCACGAGCGCATTCCGGTGCAGATACAGGTGCAGCGACAGGGCAACGGTCAGAGCGGGCTGAGGATCATCGGCGCGGCAGGGTTCTAAGCCAGGGGGCAAGCACGACATCGGCTGCCGTGCTTGCCCTGCCATCAGCCCATTGCGGCCCCGTAGCGCCGCTGTACTTCCGGCCAGTTGATCACCTGGTAGAACGCGTTGATGTATTCCGGCCGGCGGTTCTGGTAGCGCAGGTAATAGGCGTGTTCCCAGACGTCCAGTCCGAGGATCGGCGTGTTGCCGTTCATCAGGGGGCTGTCCTGATTGCCGGTGTGTTCCACGACCAGCTTCTTTTCAGGTGTGACACTGAGCCAGGCCCAGCCACTGCCGAAGCGCGACACGGCCGCTTTGGTAAAGGCTTCCTTGAATTTATCGAAGCCGCCCAGCTGCTCAACGATGGCCTTGGCGAGCTCGCCTTCCGGCGTTCCGCCGGCGTTGACGGCCATGACTGTCCAGAACAGCGAGTGGTTGGCGTGACCGCCACCCTGGTTGATCACCGCAGCCTGCTTATCGGACGGCAGCTGCTGGATCATCGTCAGCAGTTTTTCTACCGAAATCTCAGCCCACTCGGTGCCTTCCAGTGCCGCGTTGAGGTTGTTGATGTAGGTTTGGTGGTGCTTGGTGTGGTGGATTTCCATGGTCTGGGCGTCGATATGAGGCTCCAGCGCGTCGTAGGCATAGGGAAGCTCGGGAAGGGTGTGGGGCATGTCAGTGAACTCCGTGAAATGGGCTTTCATGCAGGAGCGCCTGCTGTTGCAGCATTGATACAGGCTGGTTGGCGCTGCGCTTGAGCACGCGGCGGATGCGCGGGGTGTCGCCATGGGCGGTGGTGAACTGCAAAAGCTCGACATAGCTATGCCGGCTGTGCCGTAGGCAAGCCTCGCGTAGCTCTGCTTGGAGGCGCAGATCCATGAGGCACTTGAGCAGGTGCTCATGGATGGCGCAGAGGTATTCGGCGCTCTCCTCCGGCTGTTTCAACCGCAGGTGCACATCGGCAAGGTTGTGGTGGGAGATGACATAGGCAGCGACCGCTTCATCGGCGTCGTGCCAACGCTCGAACAGCACCCGGCTTAGCGCCAGCGCCTGCAGATAATGCTCTCGGGCATCGATGTATTCGCCTTGGCTGAAAAGCCGGTTGGCCAGTTCGATGGTCCGTTTCCAGTGCTCCATGATGGATCTCCTTGAAGCGAGGCTTCAGCTGATGGGAGGTGCACAACAGGCAAAGCGCAGCGGAGAAGGACGCGCCGAACGCCTTGCGCTAATGAGTTTAATTATCATTTAGCGAAGGAGCGGGCAAGCATTCTCTCTATCGCACCGACAGACGTGCAGCGCCACAGGACAGCTCCGGGCTACTTGAAAGACATGCAGTCGCTAGGTCGGCGCTGAAGCGAAGCGAGGCGAGAAGGCTCAACGCTGAACCGAGAGTGATACCAGGCAGCGGGTTCGCTTGGCAGGATGCATTGGAAGCGAACCGGCAGACGCCGCTTGTGGCCACGCCGCCGGGATTCGCACGAGAGAGGGTGTCACGGGCGCGCCGCTTGTGGCCGTACGCCTGCCGGACCGATACGGATCAGCCACGAGCGGGGCGAGCTTACGAACTCAAGCTTTCAGTCAGCTGTCGACCCTTCACGCCTAGCCGAGTCATCAGCATGAGCCAGACCACGATCTCCGAGCAGCTGCATGCCATGCATGAGCAAGGCTTCGTTCTGCTGCGCCAGGTCCTGCAGCCGCAGCAGATCGAGGTCGTCCGCGCCGCCATCGATCGCCTCGAACCCATTCACTGGGACTACCAGGGACTGGTGGACGACCATTACAAATGCGTCTTCAACCGGGACCCGTTCTGGCTGCCCCTGCTCGATCCTCCTGGTGTGATCGAGTTGGCCGAAGCCTGTCTTGGAAGGGATTGCCACCTGATCGGCCAGACCGCCTGGCGCAGCCATCCGGGCTTCGTTGGCGGCGAGCTGCATGCCGATTACCTCGTCATGGAGCTGCCCGAGCACCTGTTGGCGGATTCCGCTTTCAAGCTGCCGATGCAGATCTGCACGGCACATATCTACCTCGACCGGATCGATTCCGACCTCTGCCCTACCCTGGTGATACCCGGCAGCCACCGGGCCGGCCGCAAACCGCGCCCGGGTGAAACCCACTGGCAGGGCCACGAGCCACATCCGGTGCTCTGCGAAGCCGGTGACGTGCTGCTGTTTCGCAGCGACCTCTGGCACGCAGGCAGCCGCAACCGCACGGTCGACCGCAGCCGTTATCTGCTGCAGGTGCACTACGGGCGGCGGATGGTGGCGCAGAAGTTTTCGCCCTATCTGCAGTGGCAGTTCAACCCGGACGTCATCGCCGCCGCCACGCCAAGGCAGCGTCGTCTGCTCGGTGAACACGAGGCGTCGGAGTACGACTGATCATGGCTCTCGGGTAGCGATCGGCCCTGCTCGCGTCTTCTCCGCACCTTCCGGGGTGGGCTGTTGTGCACTTTCGAGATCAATCGATGCCAGGCCGACCGAACCCTCGCGCTTCCCCCCCTTCTAAGCAGTCATCGACTAGAGGAGGTTGCCATGACCAAACTACCCTTCACTGCGCTCGGCTTTGCGCTCCTGGCCCCGGCCGTGTTCGCCCAGACGCCGAAGCCAGAGGTGATCACCCATCTCAATGGGCTGGACATTGAAGTCAGCGCCATGGGTGTACCGACCTCGACAACCGAAGCCGGCGGTGAACTGGTCGGGATACGTGCCGTCAAGGTCATGAACAACACAGGCGATACGGTGACCTGCGAATTTCACGTGCCTGCCGATGCGCGCGCGGACACCTCCGCCCCGCCCGTCTTTTCCGTAAGCCCCAATACCCAGCGCGTGGAGCGCGTGCCTGGCAATTACTCGCCGGACCAGCCGTTCGCTGAACTGACCTGCCGCGGAGCCGCCGAGAGCGTTGGCACCCCGACGGTCATCCCTTCCAGCGAGCCGGATGCCGAGCCCGCCGCCGATACCCAGCCTCACACTGAATCCGCCACCGAGACGGGCACCGGCATTCCTGCCGACTCGACGCGTTCGCGAGAAGGCAACAGCCGCGATCGGTGACTCAACCCTATACCTGGCCCGGCCTGCCGAGGTCCGGGCTTTTAACGCCGTTCCTCTCGAATGAACGGAATCCCCAATGCGCCAGGCTGGGTGCCGGTGACATTCCTGCCGCTGGCGACCCAGATCATCACGGCAAGCGTCACCGCGTAAGGGGTCATCAGCACGAAGTACTGCGGCAGGCGCACCCCGGCGGCGGCCAGTTGCGGGATCAACGCTTCGATACAGCCGAACAGCAGCGCACCAGCCAACGCCTTCCAAGGCGACCACCGGGCGAAGATCACCAACGCCACGGCAATCCAGCCGCGGCCGCCGGTCATGTCGGCGATCCACAGCTTGGTACTGAGCACCGAAATATAGCCGCCCGCCAGTCCGATCAGCGCTGAACCGGCCAGGATGGCGGCCAGCCGATAACCGAGCACGGAAATGCCCGCCGCATCCGCCGCCTGCGGATTCTCTCCAACGGCGCGCATCCGCAGGCCAGTGGTGGTCCGTGTCAGAAAGGCGACCACGGCGAGAAAGATCAGCGGCGTCATGAACACCAGCGGGTTCTGCACGAAGAGCTTGCCCAGCAGTGGCAGCTCCGACAGCGGCCAGAGCTCAATGGCGCCCAGCCCCTTCACCGGCTTGTTGGTCCAGTCCAGCAGCGTGCCTAGCAAGCCGGTCAGCCCCTGGCAGAAGAACACCAGCGCCAGGCCGGCGATGACCTGATTGATGCGCAGCATCAGCACCATCAGCGCGAACAGCAGCGACACCACCGCCGCCGCGCCCATGGCCAGCAGGAGCGATATCCCCGGCATGCCATAGGCCAACTGCGCGCCGATCCCGGCCAGGGCACCGACGAGCATCAGTCCCTCGGCACCGAGGGCCAGCACGCCAGCACGTTCGGTGAGGATCAAGCCCAGCGCCGCGAGGGCGAAGGGCACGGCGAAGTCCGGCGTGTTGCCGAGCCAGTTGGCGATCATGTCCATCAGCTTTCGCCTCCCTGAACGCGGCGGATACGGTGGCGGATAAAGAAATCCGAGGAGGCGACGCAGATCACCAGGATCGCCTGGATCAGCTGCACCATGGAAAAGGGGATCTGGTAGAACACCTGCAGGCTGCGTCCGGCAACGAACAGCATCGCCATCAAGAGCGCCACCACCAGTGCAGCCACCGGGTTGTTGCGGGCGAGAAAGGCGATGAGGATGCCGGAGAAGCCGTAGCCCTGGTAGAACGACTGGGTCAACCGCCCCTCCTGCCCGGCCGTGACGAGAAACCCGGCGATCCCGGCCATGGCGCCGGAAACCAGCACCGTGCCGATGATCATCTTCTGCACCGGCACGCCCACCGCGCCGGCCACTCGCGGGTTGGCATCGACAAAGCGCAGGTACAGCCCGGCGCGGGAGATGCCGAGAAACCACAGCGCCAGCAGCGCGACGATCACCGCCAGCGGCACCGCCGCACTGAAGCCCTCGAACAATTCGGGCAAGCGCTCGAACGACTGGAACTGCGGCGAATAGGGGAACGAGCTCCTCGGGTCCTTCCAGCTGCCGTACAGTAGGTGCAGCAGGAAGTTGATCGCCAGGTAATTGAGCATCAGCGTCGAGATGATCTCGTTGACCTTCAGCCGCAGCTTGAGCAACACCGGCGCCAGCGCCCAGGCGAGGCCGCAGAAGATGGCCGCTACCAGCATCAACGGCAGACGCAGCGCCGGAGGGCCAACCTCGAACAGCGAGATCGCCGTGGCACCGATGGCGCCCCAGATCATCTGGCCCTCCAGCCCGAGGTTCCAGAACTTGGCGCGAAACGCCATGCAGCCGGCCAGACCGACCAGGATCATCGGCGAAGCCTGAAACAGCACGGCGGTCAGACTCTGCGCATCGAATACCGTGAGAATGACGAACTCGTTGAGCAGCTCGCCGACCGGTACGCCAGCGGCGACGAGGATCGCGGCGGAAATGCCCAACCCCAGCAACAGCGCGAGGCCGATGATCACAGCCTGCCAATGCCAGGCCAGTTGCTGGCGGATCTCCAGGGCGTAGCGTCGCGACAGCAGCGGCGGCTTGGGCTGCTTCGCGGCCTGCGTAGCCTGCTCGAGCATCACCGGGCGTACCTGCTCATTCATGTCTTGCCCCTTCGGTAGTGAGTTCTCCATGACTGACCATGGCCCTGCCGATGGCCTGGCGATCCGCTGGCCTGTCGAATTCGGCGACGATGCGTCCGCCGCTCATCACGCCGATGCGATCGGCCAGGGCCAGCACCTCATCGAGGTCTTCGCTGATTACCAGCACCGCTGCGCCGGCCT
>DGLA01000009.1 GCA_002387205.1 Stutzerimonas stutzeri
GCAGATCAGGTCTGCTCCCCTTTGTCGTTTATGGCTGCTGCAATCCAGCGCTGCTGATGCCGATCGAAGGATAGATAGTCGACACGGAGGGTCTACTCACTTACACCGGATCCGCTTTGGCTCGGGTGATAACGAGCGATACGGGCGGTAATCCACCGCTCGCCGTGCATGTACCAGCAGTCCATGGAGCGAGCCCAGAGATGATAGAAGCGGACGCGCCGCAAACGCCCCGCGGGGCAGTAGTAACCCTGGCCAATCGATCCAGGGACCCTCAACATGAAAAGGCCGTACACGAGCATCTGGCCAGGCGCCTGGCGAAGCTGCAGGGTATGAGTTTCGTTGGTGAGTACGACCGCACCGTGGAATATCTCCACCCGCTGTACTTCGTACCGTCGGGCACCATCATAGGCACCGATGCAGCCCGAGCGTTGGGTCTGGAGAGCGAGGAGGACCTGTTCGGCGGCGTGGTGCCTCAAGCCTTCATCGAGACCAAGGCCATCACCCACCCGCTTGTCCGGCCAGACGCAGATGCGCCGATTGGCTGGTCGCGAGACTTCGCCGCTCGGGTCGTTGGCAGTGTGCTCCCCGGGTACAGCGTCTTTTCGCTGGAAGACGCTCGTGAGGCCGGGCGTCGACTGCTGAATGAAGGTTCTCTGAGACTCAAGCCGGTGCGCGCCACCGGCGGAAGGGGGCAGGAAAAAATCGGCACCGAGCAGGCACTGGACCACGCGCTGGAGCCTCTGGACGAGAAAGAGCTCGCGCAGTATGGGCTGGTACTCGAGGCCAACCTTGAGCACGTCACGACCTTCAGTGTCGGACAGATCCGCGTCGCTGGTCACACGATCAGCTATTACGGCACACAGCGGCTGACTTCGGATAACGCGGGGGAAACCGTATACGGCGGATCTGACCTGGTGGTCTCTGCAGGTGATTTCGAGGCTTTGCTAGGCCTCGACCTCCCTGAAAAGGCCCGTCTGGCGGTGATGCAGGCTCAGGTTTACGACGATGCAGCATCGGCATGCTTTCGAGGCTTCTTCGCGTCCCGCCGCAACTACGACATTGCCCAGGGGGTCGATGGGCGGGGGCGCGCCTGTTCAGGCGTTCTGGAGCAATCTTGGCGAATCGGTGGGGCCAGTGGTGCGGAAATCGCTGCGCTTGAAGCATTCAGCCAGGGGGCAAATGGTGCGGTCAGGGCTTCCACCGTGGAGCTTTATGGAGAGGAGCAAAGGGTCCCTCCTGGTGCAACCGTACTTTTTCGCGACGAAGATGCGGACGTCGGCTTTATTACCAAGTACGTAACGGTAGAGGATTATGGCAACCAACAGTGAATGCGTAGACATCCTGGTCGATGATGAACATATCGCTGGTACATTTCTGTCCCCGCCTACCAAGCTGCCCGGCGTTCTGTTCGTGCACGGCTGGGGTGGTAGCCAGGAGCGTGACCTGACCCGCGCCCGTGGTATAGCGGGCCTGGGCTGCATCTGCTTGTCATTCGATCTGCGCGGGCACGCCTTGACGCTGGCGCAACAGCAAACCGTCACGCGTGAGCAGAACCTGAACGATCTGTTGGCTGCTTACGATCTGCTGGCGCAGCATCCGCATATCGATCCGTCCGCCATCGCCGTGGTCGGTACCAGCTACGGAGGCTACCTCGCGGCCTTGCTTACAGCGCTGAGGCCGGTGAAATGGCTGGCGATGCGTGTCCCGGCTTTGTATGGCGATGACGACTGGATGGTGCCCAAGCGACAGCTGAATCGGGATCTGCTCAATCAGCTGCGTGGGCGGCGTGTCTTGCCCGAAGAAAACAGGGCGCTGGCTGCCTGTGCCGATTTCCGAGGTGACGTGCTGATCGTCGAGTCCGAGCACGATCATCTGGTTCCGCACAGCACTATCATGAGTTATCGCGCTGCCTTCCATCAGACGCACTCGCTGACGCATCGGATCATCCTCGGTGCCGACCACGCCTTGACCAGTGATTGCTGCCAGAAGGCCTACACCGACATTCTGGTGAACTGGGCGACGGAAATGGTGGTCGGCGCGCGTCTGGACCAGCAGGAAGGCTTTGCCGCAGTAAGGAATAGTCCCTAGCCTGGCGGTGAGGGTGGCTCGGTAGGCCCGACGAATCGGCTCCAGCGCCGATCCAGTACCTGTTGCTTGAGCACTTCGATGACATCGACCAGCAACTCTTCGAGCGCCAGGTCGGTGTGCTCGTCCTGATAAACCCATGCCTCGAAAAACTCGTCGGCCAGGCTTCGAGCCAGTCGCTGGAATTGCGGGCTCTGAAGGCCTTCGGCTGCGCCCTGAAGCAACTGTGCAGCGATGTCGGCGAGCGCTTCATCCAGGGTATCGGCGACGCGTCCGCCCATGGGCAGGCGGCGCAGGCGGGTCACCTCGGGGTTGTTCAGCAATGCCTGGTGAATCAGTCCACCCACATAGCCTTCGATGGCGCCGCGATTATCGCGATAACCGCTCTCCAACATGCTGTGCATGCGGCGCGAAAGGTCGTTGAGCAGTCGCTCTTTACGCGGTCTGACCACCTCTTGCAGCAAGCGGCGGGATAGGTCGTCGCTGGCGCCGATCTCCTGTTGCATGCGGCTGAACAGGCGAACCATGACACGATCGGACAGCTCTTCCAGCAGCAGCAGGTAGTAGCGGTTGATCAGGCCGAACACGGCCCAGTTCCGCACATCGATCAACCCAAGTCGCTGTAGCCGGAACAGCAGGCTGCCGACCCGCAATACCCGAAGCCAGCGAAAACCGCTCAGCGGAATGCACCCGAGCACGTCGTACCAATGGGCGAACGGGTAGTAATACCAGCGGACATAGCGCCGCTCGAACAGTGCGACGGCCCAGCCCAGCAATACATCGAAGATGAAAATCGCGACGAAGGCGAGATCGATGTGCTGAAAATTCTCGTGGACGGTCGTTTCGTAGCGCCGATACAGCCCGGGCGCCCAGTCGGCCAGCGCCTGGTTGATCGGCTGCAAGATGAACAGGCTGTCGAACAGGATCAACCCGAGATTGACGCAGACCAGTAGCACGATCAGCACTTCCCATGCTGCGTGCAGACCGTCCAGGTAGCGCTCGCGCCGAGGGTTTGGCTCAGCCATCGGCGTTGGCGGGTGCGTTGGCGGCGTGCCAGAGGATTTCCGCGCAACCCTGGCGACGCGCGATCAGGCGGGCCACGACAAAGAAAAGGTCTGAAAGGCGATTGAGATAGGACAATCCCACCGCGCGCAGTGGCTCGATGGCGTTGAGCTGCTGGCAGCGGCGCTCGCTGGTCCTGGCCATGCTTCGGCACAGATGTGCAAGGGCAATCAGGCGCGACCCGCCGGGCATGATGAAGTCTTCGAGCGGTCCGAGTTCAAGATTCCAATGGTCGATCGCCGCTTCCAGGCGTGCCACTTCCGTGTCCGTCAGAGCCTGATATTCCGGCATCGCCAGTTCGCCGCCCAGATCGAACAAGCGGTGCTGACAGGGGCTCAGGACCTCGATCAATTCGGCCAGCTCCGGCCAGCGGGCCTGGGCTTCGGCCAGTTCGGCCAGCAGCAGGCCCAGCTGACTGTTGAGAGTATCGATCTCACCCATGGCCTCGATCCGTGGGTGGTCCTTGGGCACCCGGCGCCCATCGGCCAGGCCGGTTTCGCCGGCGTCACCGGTACGGGTGTAGATCTTCGAAAGTCGGTTGCCCATCAGTATTCCTTGCTAGCCGTCGTTGGCTTCGGTGGGTGAGTTCAGCGGCAAGCGCAGGGTAAAACAGGTGCCATGATCCGGCTTGCACTGAACTTCCATCTGGCCCTTGTGATTGTTGGTGATGATGAAATACGAAACGGAAAGGCCCAGCCCGGTTCCCTGGCCCACCTCCTTGGTGGTGAAAAAAGGCTCGAAGATCCGCTTGCGGATATGCTCGGGAATGCCTCCGCCATTGTCTTCCACCTGTATTTCCGCCCAGGGCGGGTTCAGGCGTGTACGCAGGAGGATCAGCCCGCGCGAGCGAACCGGAACCGGTTTCTGATGAATCGCCTGCGCGGCGTTCTTCAGCAGGTTAAGCAGCACCTGTTCCAATTCGTTGCCAATGCAGGGCACTCGATCGAGCTGCGGGTCGAAATCGCGGACGATCTCGATGGCACGGAAATCGAATCCTTCTATCAGCGCGAAGTCGTTGCCGGCAATCTCCAGTGCCTGGTCGATCAGCACGCTTAGCTGGCAATCGGCAAGCTGCCGATTGCTAAGTCGGCTGAAGCTCAGCATATGACTGACGATCTTGGCGGCGCGTGAACCTGCCTGCTGGATGCCGTCGAGCAGCTGCGGTATTTCTCGCCGCTGCAGATATTGGTTCACGGCTTCCAGCAACACGCCTGTGTCATCCGCCGCCTCACGGTTGCGCTCCAGGTCGGGAGACAGGCGTCGGCGAATGTTCTGTGCGTTGTGCAGAATCGCCCCGAGGGGATTGTTGATCTCATGTGCCATACCCGCCGCCAGGCTGCCGACGGAAAGCATCTTTTCCGACTGCACCATGATTTCTTCCATGTTGATGCGCTCGGTAATGTCGTCGATGCGGATCACCACGCCGCGCCCACCACCGCCCATCAGCGGGTAGAGTGTCATGGCGTAATGCCGGGGCTCTTCGTTGACGGTCCAGGTGAGCCGCTCGATCTTTTCTACCTGGTGCCGTTCGGATGTCCGACGTATCTGCGCCAGAAACGGCTTCAATGGCTCAAAGGCAATGAATACCGGCTGGTTCAGGGCGTCATCGATGGACGTGCCGGAAAGTGCGCTGGCCTGCTGGTTCCACTGGGTCACGTATAGCTGTTCGTCTAGGGCGATAAGCACCGATGGCATCGAGTCGATGATGCTGTTCAGGTAGTTCTGGAACCCGGTGAGCTTCTTCTCGATCTTGCTGCGAACCTGCACTTCCAATTCCAGCTTGCGGTTGGAGTGTCGGGTTTCTTCAGCCAGTCCCTGGGCGTGGTCGAAGGCATCCTGGGCATCGTCACGGGCACGCTTGAGCTGTTGCTCGCGCGCCTCCATGCGCGACAGCATCGTATTGAAGGCGTCGGCAAGACGGCCGATCTCGTCCTGATTGCGTGGCGTGGCGCGCAGCGAATAGTTCTCCTCGCGAGTGACCTGGCGAGAAAGGGCCTCGAGGTCGCGGATCGGTTGGGTGATCAATCTGCGGATCTGTCGTGCCACCAGCAACCAGAGCAGCAGGCTTGCCAGCAGGATCGCCAGGCTCGCCGTCAGGGTCCCTGTGTAAAAGGCCCCTGGCAGCTCGCTGCTGGCGACGATCAGCAGGTGCCCGGGCGGTCCTCCTGCCTGGGGCAGTTCGACCAGCAGGTTGGCGCGCATCTCGGTCTTTTGCCAGGCCGACAGCTCGCCGATGCGCTGAGGCATGTCCAGCGGGTCGCCGCGATACAGCTGCGCGAGGCGCAACCCGGCGCTGTCATAGATCATCGCGGCTCGCAGAGGTGCGTAGTCGCCTAGCTTCTGCAACAGCTCATCGGCCGCCGCCTCGGACTCCAGCGCGCGATTGCTCAGTTCGGGCGTGGCAAACAGTGCGCCGAGCGTATGCATTGCCTGGGGTGCAACGCTTTGCCTGGAAATCCAATACGCCGCGCTGATGAAAGCAAGATTCGAGACCAGCAGCACAGCCGCCAGCAGGACAAGGAGGGCGATCAGCAGCTTGCGGCCGACCGGCAGGTTTTCGAGGCGCTGGCGCAGGGTCATGGCAATTACAGGCGACGGGTTTCCCAGCAGGGTAGCGGTGCCTCAGTCCACCGGCAATCCAAGATGCTTAAGGTGCGTCTGCAGCCGCCGTAGCAAGTCGCTAAGGGCCGGCGCCTGGATGCCATGCAGGCATGCAGCCTGACAGGCCTTGCCGAGCAGGAAGCTGATCTCGGTGCGTCGTCCGTTGCGCACATCCTGATGCATCGAAGAAAAGTTGCTGGCGGTCGCCTCGATAACCCTGAACACTTCAGCTTCCAGCCCTTGCGCCGCGTCGTGCTGATCGCAGGCGCCAAGCACCGCCACCAGTTCGTCGCACAAGCTGTGAAGTGCTTCGCGTTGCTTCAGCAACTCGCCGTTACGGCAGTCATCCAGGACAGTCAGTGGATTGATGGCGCAATTGAGTGCAAGTTTGCGCCACAGGCGGGACATGATCTGCGGCGTCCACTGCTGGGGAATCCCGGCTGCTTCCAACTCGGCCAGCCACACGGGAGGGTCGATGTTGGCCGGGTCGCCCAACCAGTTTTGCCCATGGCCGGCATGGACCACGCGAAAGTCCGCGTCGCGATAGGCGCCTTCGGTGCTTGAAACGAAGATGCAACGGCTGTCCGGCCAGCGTGCCGCAACCGCCTCCTGGCTCCCCAGGCCGTTCTGCAAAAGCAGGATGTCTGCCCCCGGCGCCAGACGCGCTGACACGCTGGCAACGGCGGCTTCTGCATCATAGGCCTTGCTGGCGACCAATAGCCGCTGGATCGGGGCGCAGCCGGCGGGCTCTTCGGGGAGCATGGGAAAGAGCGAGGTTTGTCCTGCCTCGACCAGGCTGACGCCCGCTGCAGCCTGGTAGGCCCTCAGGCGCTGCGTGTTCCGCAGGATAAGCCGCACAGGCAGCCCGGCCCTAGCCAGGCGCGTAGCCCAGAGGCAGCCAAGGCTGCCTGCGCCCAATACATGCCAGGTTGTCATAACGCCGGTTGCTTGAACTTGAACGGCACGATACGGCCGGTGGCATACGCATCCGCCAGCAGCGATTCGGCACGTGCCATGATGACGTCTGCTGTCAGGGGCAGCGCCCTTGCATCGAGGCTGACCAGGCCGATGCCGGCCTTGAGCGAGATGAAGCCTTCGCTGGTCTTGAAGGCCTTGAGATTAAGCCCCTCATGGAGGCGTTTGAAGCTGCTCGGCGAGCAGCCTTGCAGGTCCTGGACCAGTGCGAGCAGGGCGAAGTGGCTGTCGTCGAGGCGGGTCAGGATATCCAGCGGTCGCACAAGCTGCTGCAGCCGCCGTGCGACTCCACGTAACAACTCCTGATGAAAGAGCTCACCGTAACGATGTCTCTGGCTGCTGATTTCCGGCAGCCCGATGATCAGGTAACAAAGCGCACCGCCGCGGCTCTCGACCTGGCGCAGGCTGTCTGCGAGCCGTTGGCGCAGATAGCGGACATTGCCGAGACCAGTGGTGGGATCGATGAGGTTGCGCTTCTCCAGGCTGGCGATGTTTTCGGTCAGCAGGCGGTTTTCGTGCATCAGGCGTTGCAGCGAGCCGCATATCCGGTCGGCTGCGTACACACGCGGCACCAGCTGTTCATTCATGGCTGACTTGCCGATGAAGTCATCCACGCCTCGGTCGAAGGCCTGGCTGAGCACGTCCTGACCGTCTCGTCCGGTCAGCAGAATGATATAGGTGTAGTGATCGGACATCTCGTCCTGCTGACGCACCTGGGCAGTCAGCTCCAGGCCATCCATTTCCGGCATCAGCCAGTCGGCCAGCAGAACATTGGTCGGGCGCTGTTGGATCAGCTCCAGCGCAGCGCTTGCGCTATTGGCAAAGCGCACATCTTCATAACCGGCTTTCGCCAGGGCTCGACCAATCATGACGCTGGAGAACTTGGCGTCGTCGACCACCAGGATGCTGAGTTGGGGGTTGGGCATTCAACGGCTCAATAGAGGAGGAAAATTTCCGTATTACCTTGGCAGCCAGGCGTCGTCGGCCCGACCAGTTATAATGATGGCGCATTTGAACCGTCAAGCAGAGCGCGCTGGATCACACCGCTGCGCCGTTTTATCAATGGAGGAATCCCATGCCCTCGTTCGACGTGGTGTCCGAGCTGGACAAGCACGAAGTGACCAACGCCGTCGACAACGCCGTAAAGGAGTTGGACCGGCGTTACGATCTACGCGGTAAAGGCAGTTTCGAGTCCAAGGAGTTGACGGTCCACCTGACCGCCGACGCTGATTTCCAACTAGAGCAGATGCTGGAAATTCTCAAGCTGAGCCTGGCCAAGAGAAAGATCGACATCCAATGCCTTGAGCTCAAGGATCCCTACCCATCTGGCAAGACGGTCAAGCAGGACGTCATTCTGCGTGAAGGCATCGACAAGGAGTTGGCGAAGAAGATCGTCGCCCACATCAAGGATGCCAAGCTCAAGGTGCAAGCCGCCATCCAGGGCGAGCAGGTTCGGGTAACCGGCAAGAAGCGGGACGATCTGCAGGAGGCCATCGCGCTGCTGCGTGCCAAGGATTTCGGCATGCCGCTGCAGTTCAACAATTTCCGCGACTGATTCACCTCCCCGCGCGCTCTCGCGTGCCTTTCCGCATTAGCCGAGCGAACCGCCCAGCCGGGGCGCTCGGTGCTCTAAGGAGACTCCCTTTCCAATGGATTTCAGTGTTGATTACCTGATCGAACTGTCCGAGGCCTGGTTGCCGGTCGTCATTCAATATGGAGCGCAGGTCACGCTGGCGCTGGTCACTTTCCTGGTCGGCTGGCTGCTGATCAACAAGCTTGTCGGCAAGGTTGGCGGGATATTGCAGCGCCGTCAGATCGATCCGTCTCTGCATGGCTTCATCGAAAGCCTGTCAGGCGTTGTCCTCAAGGCCATGTTGCTGATCAGCGTGGCGTCGATGGTCGGTATCGAGACGACGTCTTTCATTGCCGTGATCGGCGCGGCGGGCCTTGCGATCGGTCTTGCCCTGCAGGGCAGTCTGGGCAATTTTGCCGGGGGCGTGCTGATCCTGATCTTTCGCCCGATCCGCGTCGGTGAATGGATCGAAGCCCAGGGGGTGGCTGGAACGGTCCATTCGATCCAGATCTTTCACACCGTCCTCAAGTCTGCCGACAACAAGACCATCGTGGTGCCCAACGGCAGCCTCTCGAATGGGCATATCACCAATTATTCCCGCGAGCCGCGCCGGCGCGCCGATATCAATATCGGTATCGACTATGGCGCCGATATCAAGCTGGCGCGCAAGATCCTGCTGCAGATCGCCGAAGACGAACGCGTACTGCGCGACCCGGAGCCGGTGGTCCATGTCGTCGCGCTGGCCGACAGTTCGGTGAATCTGTCGCTGCGGGTATGGGTCGCCACGGGCGATTTCTGGCCGGTGACCTTCGGCTTTACCGAATTGGTCAAGGAGCGATTCGACGCAGCCGGTATCGGCATCCCGTTTCCGCAGCGCGTGGTACACCTGGTTCAGAGTTGAACCTCGTTCAGCCCGTTTAAGGGAAGCCGGCATTGCCGGCCTCTCTCAGGTCTGTTCCGTAGCTGCCAGCGGGTCGGCTGGATCTGGCTGGCGGCGGCTGCGGGTCCATTGCCAAAGGATCAACACGAGGGTCGGAACGCCAAGGAGAGCAGTGACCAGGAAGAAGTCACTGTAGCCAAGCCGCTCGACCATTACGCCTGAGTAACCACCCAGTAGTCTTGGCAGTAACAGCATCAGGGAGCTGAGCAGCGCGTATTGAGTGGCGGAAAACTTCAGGTTGGTGAGGCTCGAAAGATAGGCAACAAAAGCTGTCGAGGCCAACCCGCCGCTGAAGTTGTCGCAGGAAATCGTGACGATCAACATGTTCAGGTTGGCGCCCATATCCACGAGCAACATGAACATCAGGTTGGTGGCGGCCGAGGCAGCACCGCCGATGAACAGGATCGGCAGAATGCTGAAGCGCACGATCAGCAGCCCGCCGAAGGCGGCGCCGAGCAGGGTCATGATCAGGCCGAAGAGCTTGCTGACGCTGGCGATCTGGTCCTTGCTGAACCCCTGGTCGATGTAGAAGACGTTCGCCATGACTCCCATTACTGTATCGGACATCCGGTAGGTGGCGATCAGCCCAAGCAACAGCAGCGCCTGCCAGCGGTAACGGAAGATGAAATCGGTGATGGGTGTCAGCACTGGCCCCATCAGGATCCGGCCCGGGCCGGAGAGACAGCCCCAGCAAATCAACAGGTACATGGTTCCCCGCGGCCAGTAACCGCCCCAGTACGACTGAAACATGCCTGTAGCGGACACCATCAGGATGATCAGGACGATGACCGATACCGCCTGGTGTACGAAATCGAATCGCGCCGGACGCTGGCGCTGGCCGGCCTGGTGAAGCATCTGCCGCACCGGAATCATCAGCGAGCGCCCCCAAGGGGAGAGCGAGCCGATGATGAAAAGAAAGTAGAGCGTTGCCCGTGGCCAGGCCTGGGCAATCAGTGCATTGATCATCGCCGGTACGGAGATGAGCAGCACCAGCAGCAGCCCGACCGCGGCCAACTGATGGTTGAAGGTGAATAGGGAAGGTTCGTTGGGCAGGGGGGCTGCGCCTTCGGGTTCCGGGATCAGCAGACTGGTGACCAGGCCCGGCAGGATGAGCAGGGCGAAGGCGATGTAGGTCGTGGCCCAGGCAGCCTGGTCGTACTCCACATTGCTTGAGCCCAGCCACTCGGCAAGAAACAGGGCGCCGGCGCTGGCCAGCAGCATCGCGATTCGGTAGCCAGTCATGTAGCTCGCCGCCAGCGTGGCTTGCAACTTGTCCTCGGCGATCTCCAGGCGATAGGCGTCGATTGCAATGTCCTGGGTGGCCGAGGCGAAAGCCACCGCCACCGCCAGTGCAATCAGCATGGTCAGATTCTGTTGCGGGTTGCACATGGCCATGCCGATCAGGCCGACCGCAATCACCGCCTGCGAAAGCACCAACCAGGAACGTCGCCGGCCCAGGCCGCCAATCCAGGGCAGGCGCCACTGATCGAGCATTGGCGACCATACCCATTTGAATGCATAGGCCAGGCTTATCCAGCTGGCAAAACCAATGGTTTCGCGAGACACCCCAGCCTCGCGTAGCCACACCGAGAGCGTGGAAAAAACCAGGATCGCCGGAAGCCCGGCAGCGAAGCCAAGGATCAGCAGTGTCAGTGAGGCTGGGCTGGCATAGGCGGCTAGCGCGGCGCGCCAGGTTTCACGAGACATAAGGGCAAATAGCGGAAGAACATGAAGGGCGCACTCTACCCGCTGTGCTCCGCCGAATGCCAGCCGTGCCGACGTATGTCGACACGGTCGTTGACTAGCTGCACGCCCTCGGCGCGAAGTCGAGCACGTTGCTCCTCGCCCGATACGGTCCCGGCGGCCAGGCTCAGTCTTCCACCAGCGGCCAGCACCCGGTGCCAAGGCAGGCGGGTATCGTCCGGCAACTGCGAGAGAACCCGTCCGACCCAGCGTGCCGCCCGACCCAGTCCAGCAACGGCGGCAAGTTCGCCATAGCTGATGACCTTGCCTTGCGGAATCTGCGCCAGCGCCAGATAGAGTGCTGCCCGGCGAGTTTCCGAATCGCTTGTTCGCAGTACGTCCAGCTGGGCGTCGGCCCTGGTGTTTGGCATCGTTTGGCTCCGTTCGCAGGGGGCGCGATAAGAACTACGGTTCCGTTTGGCGGCCAGTGCTTGTCGACTATCGGTGCATAAGGATAATGCCTGCCTTTCTCATTTACCCAGATATCCCCTGCCTATGTTCTCCCCATTGCTTCCCCGAACCCTGCTTTGCGTAACCCTGTCGGCGTTCTCTCTGTCATCGGTCGCCGATACCGTATGGCTAAAAAACGGTGACCGGCTCACCGGCAAGATCAGCGTGCTGGACGGCGGCAAGCTGCTGATCGAAACCGAGTACGGCGGGTCGATACCGGTAAAGTGGAGTCAGGTTGCGACCCTGGAAAGCAACCAGCAGTTGCTGGTCAAGGAAAACGACGTTTCCGGCGAAGTGGCCAAGTCGCTGCAGGCCGCTGGAGATGGCAAGGTCACCTTGAGCAATGGCGGTACGCCACGCACGGTCCCGCTGACCAGCATCACGCAAATCATCCATCCGAAGCCGCTGATTCAGGACCTGACCTGGAAGGGGAATGTCGATGTGGCGCTGGACTACAAGCGCGCCGAAACCGACACGGATGACTATGACGTATCGTTCAAAACGTCGGCGCGTCATGGTTTGTGGCGCCATAACGGCTCCGGTAGCTACAACCGCGAATACCGCAACGACGTGACGGCAACGGATAACTGGGATGCCGAATACGCCCTCGACCGCTTCCTCGATGAGCACTGGTTCTGGCAGGGACGTCTGGAATACAAGCGCGACAAGATCGAGGACGTCCGTCGCCAGCGCACCATCGGTACCGGTCCGGGTTATCAATTCTGGGATAACGAGCTCGGTGCCTTCTCGCTGGCATCCCTGGCCAACCGCAGCGACTACCAGTTCGCCAACGGCAACACCGAAGACTTTTACTCCCTCGCCCTGAAGTGGAACTACAACCGCTATCTGGTGGGCAAGACGTTCGAGCTGTTCAGCAACGGCGAGATCGGCAAGCCACTGGAAAATGTCGCTGACTACGAGCTCGACGCAGAAGTCGGGCTGCGTTACAAGGTGACCGACTGGGCGTCGCTGAACATGAAAGCCGAGAAGGATATCGTCAGCGGCGCTGAAAGCGATCTGGACGAAACCCAGTACAGCATTGGCTTCGGTGTAGGCTGGTAAGCGGTAGAGAGGATAAAACCGCTGGAGGCAGGAAGACTATTTGGAACCGGCGCCCATACGTTCCAGCCTCCAGCCTCCAGCTTTAGCGCTTAGAGCCGCAGCCCGCCATCGAGCTCCAGAATGCGCCCGGTGAAGTAGTCGTTCTCCAGGATATAGGCGACCGAGTGGGCGATTTCCATCGGCTTGCCGAGGCGTTTCAATGGAATCCCGGTGGTCATCTTTTCCAGTGCCTCCGGTTTCATGCTGGCCACCATCTCCGTCTCGATGAAGCCGGGAGCAACGCCGGCTACACGGATGCCGTAGCGCGCCAGTTCCTTCGCCCAGACCACCGTGTCGGCTGCAACGCCGGCTTTTGCCGCTGAGTAGTTCGCCTGGCCCATATTGCCGGCCCGTGAAATCGAGGAGATATTGACGATCGCACCCTGACGTTTCAGCTCGATCATCCTGGCTGCTACTTCGCGTGTGCAGAGAAACACGCCGGTGAGGTTGACATCGATCACCGCCTGCCATTGGGCGAGACTCATCTTTGACAGCTCGCCGTCCTTCACCTTGATGGTCAGGCCGTCACGAAGGATCCCCGCATTGTTCACCAGGCCGTCGAGGCCACCGAAATCCTCACTGACCTGGGAAACCATCTGGCTTACCTGTTCTTCGTTTGCCACGTTGCACAGATAGGCGCGCGCCTCGCCGCCGGCGTTCTTGCATGCCGCTACCGCCTCGTCCAGGCGCTCCTGGTTGAGGTCGACCAAGGCCAGCCGCGCGCCTCTGGCTGCCAGATATTCGCCCATGGCGCGGCCCAGACCCTGGCCGCCTCCGGTGATGATGATGATCTTGTCGTTGAGCTGCATGCTGATCTCCGTGCCTGTATGTCAGTGCGTATCGCGACGTCCCAGGCATGAACCGGTATGCTGGCGGCAATCGACAGTGACCAGCCATGAGGTGCCCAGGTGAGCGCAGAAGCCGCCAAGCATGCCCGACTCCTACTGCTCAAGGAATACCGAGGCGTGCTTTCCACCCATTCCCAGAGCATGCCCGGCTTCCCCTTCGGTTCGGCAGTACCCTATTGCCTGGATGAGCAGGGTTGGCCTCTGATCCTGATCAGCCGGATTGCCCAGCACACCAAAAACCTCACGGCCGACCCGCGCTGCTCGATGCTGGTGGGCGAACGCGGCGTCGAGGACGTTCAGGCGACCGGCCGCCTGACCATGCTGGCCGAGGCGCGGAAACTCGTCGAGCAGGAAGCCATCGAGATGGCAGCGGCGCGTTATTACCGCTACTTTCCGGAGTCCAGGGATTATCACCGCGTCCATGATTTCGACTTCTGGGTGCTGCAGCCGGTGCGGTGGCGGTATATCGGTGGCTTCGGGGCGATTCACTGGCTGGATCAGGTCGCGCTGGCCAACCCCTTCGCCTCGCGGGGCGGCGCCGAGGGCGGCATGATCGATCACATGAACAGCGATCACGCATCCGCCATTGCCCATTACGTAGAGCGGGCCGGGCTCCTGGCCACGCAGGAGGCTTCCATGGCCGGCATCGACAGCGAAGGCTTCCATCTGCGGATCGGGCAGTCCATCTACTGGCTCGCCTTCCCCTCCAGATGCGCCACGCCAGATGAGGTGCGGCATGCCTTGGTCGCAATGGCCCGAAGCTGATTCCGGCTGCTGGAGCGGGGCGAATAATTCGGTTACAGGCCTGTTCGTCAGCTGGGTTGAATTCGCTGCGCACCGCCGTCATCTACACAATTCCGGAAGCCGTACTTCCGCAAAGGACTTCTTGATGCGTATTTTCCTGTTGTTGTTTCTCCTGTTTCCGCTGGCCGAGCTGGCACTGCTGATCAAGGTTGGCGGCTCGATCGGGGTGTTGCCCACCATCCTCCTGCTGGTCATCAGTGGTATGGCCGGGATCCTGTTGATGCGCCTGGCCGGTTTTGCCACTGCCTGGCGTGCACGCGAGCGGCTGGCGCGTGGTGAATTGCCGGAACGGGAGATGCTTCAGGGCTTGATGATGGCCCTGGCAGGCGGGCTGCTGTTCCTGCCTGGTTTTCTCAGCGACATCGTTGCGCTGCTGGTGTTGTTTCCGCCGTCGCGCAACCTCTTTCTAGGCTTTGTCGGGCGTCGTGTCGAAGCGCAGGCGCAGCGGCGCAGGGCCTTTACCGACGACCTGCGTCAGCAACATGAACATCGTGAGGGCCCGCAGCGGCCGAATATCATCGAGGGCGAGTGGGAACGCCGCGACAAATAGCCCGTTTCCCCCCCAAGCAAAGGCATGCCACGGCATGCCTTTTTTATCTTCGCCGACGCAAAAAATTCGCGTTCCACCCTTGAAATCGTTTTTGCCGCCCGCATGTAGCGGTCACCGCAAGGTCGCTGTCGCGATTTGACAGTCCGTCTTCTGCGGCTCGCATTGCGGGCCGCAACCGGCACCGCCGGATTTGCCAACCCGCCGATGAGAATGCATCGGCATGGAAACCACTGTACTAGGAGAGATCGACAATGAAGCTTCGTCCTCTGCATGACCGCGTCGTGATTCGTCGCAGCGAAGAAGAAACCAAGACCGCAGGCGGCATCGTGCTGCCGGGCTCCGCTGCCGAGAAGCCCAACCGTGGCGAAGTCGTCGCTGTAGGCACTGGCCGCGTTCTGGATAACGGCGAAGTCCGTCCGCTGGCCGTCAAGGTTGGCGACAAGGTCGTGTTCGGCCCTTACTCCGGCAGCAACACCGTCAAGGTCGACGGTGAAGACCTGCTGGTGATGAGCGAGAACGAGATTCTCGCCGTCGTCGAAGCCTGATCAGCGCTCGCTTATAGCGAACTGCGTTCCATCAACAGAATTTGAGGAAGAATCAACATGGCTGCTAAAGAAGTTAAGTTCGGCGACTCCGCTCGCAAGAAGATGCTCGTAGGCGTCAACGTCCTGGCTGACGCGGTAAAAGCGACCCTCGGCCCGAAAGGCCGTAACGTCGTCATCGAGAAAAGCTTCGGCGCTCCGACCATCACCAAGGATGGCGTTTCCGTTGCCAAGGAAATCGAGCTGAAGGACCGTTTCGAAAACATGGGCGCGCAGCTGGTCAAGGACGTTGCCTCCCGTGCCAACGATGATGCGGGCGACGGCACCACCACTGCTACCGTTCTGGCGCAGTCGATCGTCAACGAAGGCCTGAAGGCCGTAGCTGCCGGCATGAACCCGATGGATCTGAAGCGCGGCATCGACAAGGCGACCATCGCCATCGTTGCTGAGCTGAAGAACCAGTCCAAGCCATGCGCTGACTTCAAGGCCATCGCTCAGGTTGGCACCATCTCCGCCAACTCCGACAGCTCCATCGGCGCGATCATCGCCGAAGCCATGGAAAAGGTCGGTAAAGAAGGCGTCATCACCGTTGAAGAAGGCTCGGGCCTGGAAAACGAACTGTCCGTGGTAGAAGGTATGCAGTTCGACCGTGGCTACCTGTCCCCGTACTTCATCAACAAGCCGGACACCATGGTGGCCGAGCTGGACAGCCCGATGCTGCTGCTGGTCGACAAGAAGATCTCCAACATCCGCGAACTGTTGCCGGTGCTGGAAGGTGTTGCCAAGGCCGGTCGTCCGCTGCTGATCGTTGCTGAAGACGTCGAGGGCGAAGCCCTGGCGACTCTGGTCGTCAACAACATGCGCGGCATCGTCAAAGTTGCTGCCGTCAAGGCGCCTGGCTTCGGCGATCGTCGCAAGGCCATGCTGCAAGACATCGCCATCCTGACTGGCGGTACCGTGATTTCCGAAGAAGTCGGCCTGAGCCTGGAAACCGCTACCCTGGAGCACCTGGGTAACGCCAAGCGCGTCGTGCTGAACAAGGAAAACACCACCATCATCGACGGTGCCGGTCAGCAGGTCGACATCGAAGCTCGTGTGGCGCAGATCCGCAAGCAGGTCGAAGACACTTCTTCCGACTACGACAAAGAGAAGCTGCAAGAACGTCTGGCCAAACTGGCTGGCGGTGTTGCCGTGATCAAGGTCGGCGCTGGTACCGAAGTCGAGATGAAAGAGAAGAAAGCCCGCGTTGAAGACGCCCTGCACGCCACTCGTGCAGCCGTCGAAGAAGGCGTGGTGCCTGGCGGCGGTGTTGCCCTGGTGCGCGCTCTGCAGGCTATCTCCGATCTCAAGGGCGACAACGAAGACCAGAACGTCGGCATCACCTTGCTGCGCCGCGCGGTCGAAGCGCCGCTGCGTCAGATCGTTTCCAACGCCGGTGGCGAGCCGAGCGTTGTGGTCGACAAGGTCAAGCAGGGTTCGGGCAACTACGGCTTCAACGCTGCAACTGACGAGTACGGCGACATGATCGAGATGGGTATTCTCGATCCGGCGAAGGTTACCCGTTCTGCTCTGCAGGCCGCGGCTTCCATTGCCAGCCTGATGATCACCACCGAAGCGATGATCGCCGAAGTGGCTGAAGACAAGCCTGCTGGCGGCATGCCGGACATGGGCGGCATGGGTGGTATGGGTGGCATGGGCGGCATGATGTAAACCAGCCGGTCCGGTTGGAATCCGTCACGTCAGGGTGCGAAAGCATCCTGATGGGCAACACCCGCAAACGCCCCGACTGGTTCGGGGCGTTTGCTTTTGCAGCGAAAATAAACCTGGCGAACCGATATGTCATGGCTACCGCCAGTCAGCGGCAGGCGCCATCGGCTCGTCGGTTCGCTGCCCGTTGCTCTTTGCGGCGCGATGGCGAGTCTGTCGCTTGTAGGAGGCCTGCAAGTGAAGCTGTTGGCTCTAGCGTGGCGTCGAAAAGACCTATCAGGTACAATTCGCGGCTATTTTCGGCGGGCAATCAGCTCGCGACGTATTAGAGTGTTGAGCTGTGAGCGACCTGAGTCATATCCGTAATTTCTCCATCATCGCGCACATCGACCATGGCAAGTCGACCCTGGCTGACCGTTTCATCCAGATATGCGGCGGCTTGACCGAGCGTGAGATGAACGCCCAGGTTCTCGATTCCATGGACCTCGAGCGCGAGCGTGGTATCACCATCAAGGCCCATAGCGTCACGCTCTACTACAAGGCGAAGGACGGCAAAACCTATCAGCTGAACTTCATCGATACCCCGGGGCATGTGGACTTCACCTACGAGGTGAGCCGTTCGCTGGCTGCCTGCGAAGGTGCCTTGCTGGTGGTCGATGCGGGGCAGGGCGTTGAGGCGCAATCGGTCGCCAACTGCTACACCGCCATCGAGCAGGGGCTGGAAGTGATGCCCGTGCTGAACAAGATGGACCTGCCCCAGGCCGACCCTGACAAGGTCAAGGGCGAAATCGAGCACATCATTGGCATCGACGCCACTGATGCCGTTGCGTGCAGCGCCAAGAGCGGCATGGGTGTAGAGGATGTACTGGAGCGCCTGGTGGCCGTCATTCCGCCTCCAACCGGTGAAATAGAAGCACCGTTGCAGGCGCTGATCATCGACTCCTGGTTCGATAACTACTTGGGCGTTGTCTCGTTGGTGCGGGTTCGCCACGGCCGGATAAAGAAAGGCGACAAGGTTCTGGTGAAGTCCACCGGCAAGGTGCACCAGGTCGACAGCGTGGGGGTTTTCAATCCAAAGCACACGAGTACGGTTGACCTCAAGGCCGGCGAAGTGGGCTTTATCATCGCCGGTATCAAGGACATTCATGGTGCTCCGGTTGGCGATACCCTGACGCTGTCGAATACGCCTGATGTCGAGATGCTTCCCGGATTCAAACGGGTCAAGCCGCAAGTCTATGCGGGTCTGTTTCCGGTCAGTTCCGATGACTTCGAGGACTTCCGTGAAGCGCTGCAAAAGCTGACGCTCAATGATGCGGCACTGCAATACGAACCTGAGAGTTCGGATGCGCTGGGCTTCGGTTTCCGCATTGGTTTCCTCGGCATGCTGCATATGGAGATCATCCAGGAACGTCTCGAGCGTGAGTACGACCTGGATCTGATCACCACGGCGCCAACCGTGGTTTATGAGCTGGCGCTCAAGAATGGCGAGACCATCTACGTTGACAGTCCATCGAAGCTGCCGGACATGTCCTTCATCGAAGACATGCGCGAACCCATCGTGCGCGCCAATATCCTCGTGCCACAGGAGCACCTGGGCAGCGTGATCACGCTTTGCATCGAGAAGCGCGGCGTGCAACGCGACCTGCAGTTCCTCGGTTCGCAGGTTCAGGTGCGCTACGACTTGCCCATGAGTGAAGTGGTGCTGGATTTCTTCGACCGTCTCAAGTCTGTCAGCCGTGGCTATGCCTCGCTGGACTACAGCTTCGAGTGCTTCCAGTCCGCCAATCTGACCCGCCTGGATATCCTGATCAACGGGGAGAAGGTCGATGCCCTGGCGCTTATCGTGCATCGCGACAATGCGCATTACAAAGGACGCATTCTGGTCGAAAAGATGAAGGAGCTCATCCCTCGTCAGATGTTTGATGTGGCCATCCAGGCTGCTCTTGGTGGGCAGATCGTCGCTCGAAGCACTGTCAAGGCATTGCGCAAGAACGTCCTGGCCAAGTGCTACGGTGGTGACGTCAGCCGTAAGCGCAAATTGCTGGAAAAACAAAAGGCCGGCAAGAAGCGAATGAAGCAGGTTGGCAACGTTGAAATTCCGCAGGAAGCATTCCTCGCGGTATTGAAGGTAGATAGCTGATATGTCGATCAATTTCCCGCTGTTGCTGGTTATTGCCGTTGCGGTGTGCGGCTTTCTGGCGCTGCTTGACCTGGTTTTCTTCGCGCCGCGTCGTCGAGCGGCGATAGCGAATTACGAAGGCCAGGCCGGGGAACCCGACCAGTCGACCCTGGATGCGCTGAACAAGGAGCCGGTGCTGATCGAGTATGGAAAGTCCTTCTTTCCGGTTCTGGCTATCGTGCTGGTGCTGCGCTCGTTTCTGATCGAGCCCTTTCAGATTCCGTCCGGTTCGATGATCCCGACACTCGAGGTGGGTGATTTCATCCTGGTCAACAAGTTCGCCTATGGCATCCGTCTACCTGTAGTCGATACGAAAATCATCGAGGTCAGCGATCCCAAGCGTGGGGATGTCATGGTGTTTCGTTACCCCAGCGATCCCAACATCAACTACATCAAGCGGGTCATCGGGCTGCCAGGCGATGTGATTCGCTACAGCAGCGACAAACGCCTGAGCATCAACGGGGAGCTGGTACCCGAAATGCTCATCGGGGACGAGCCCGGTAGCTTGGGCAGCGCGAAGCTCTACCTGGAGAAGCTGGGCGAAGTGGAGCACCTTATTCGCAAGGAAATGACACGCTACCGGGTCGAGCCCAACCGTGAATGGCGAGTGCCGGAAGGGCATTACTTCATGATGGGTGACAACCGCGACAACTCCAACGACAGCCGCTACTGGAACGATGCCGCCATTCCCGCCGAGCTTGCCGGCATGGTCCCGGATCGTAATATCGTCGGCAAGGCCTTCGCCGTGTGGATGAGCTGGCCTGATCCGAAGTTCAGCAACCTGCCGCATTTTTCCCGCGTGGGGCTGATTCACTGAGTCTGTGAATCAGGGCCTGGTTCATATGAGCCGGCCCGTTATATTTGAGCAGCCCCGATTCGTGGGTAACGTACGACATAGAGGTCGACATGAGTTTTGCTCGTTCGCAAAAAGGGCTGTCCATGCTGAGCTGGATCATGGTGCTGGCGCTGGTTGCATTTGTTGCCAGCACCGCGTTCAAGATGCTGCCCCATTACTTCGACTATATGTCCATGGACAAGATCATCTCCGGGGTTGAAAGTGACCAGGCCTCGGACATCCGCACCGTAAGGGATTTCTACAGCCACGTGCGCAAGGGCATGGATGTCAATGGTATCCGCGACCTGAACCTCGAAGAGGCGATGAAGGTCGTGATTGAAAATAATGAGTTCAGGGTTCACCTGGACTACGAAAAACGCGAGCCGCTGATCCGCAATCTCGATCTGGTGGCGAACTTCGATAAAGAATATCGCCTAAGGATGCCGTGAGCACTTCGTTAGCCCGTCTCGAGCGCAGGCTCGGATATCAATTCAAGGACCAGGAGCTGATGCTCCTGGCTCTGACGCATCGCAGCTACGCTGGCCGCAATAATGAGCGACTGGAATTTCTCGGCGATGCCATCCTCAACTTCATCGCTGGCGAGGCGTTGTTCAACCACTTTCCGCAGGCCAAGGAAGGGCAGCTCTCCCGGCTCCGTGCACGCCTGGTCAAGGGTGAAACGCTCGCGATACTGGCGCGTGGGTTCGAACTGGGTGAATACCTCCGGCTTGGTTCAGGGGAGCTTAAAAGCGGTGGCTTCCGACGTGAATCGATCCTTGCCGATACGCTCGAGGCATTGATTGGCGCCATCTATCTCGATGCTGGGATGGAGACTGCGCGTGACCGCGTGCTGGCCTGGCTTGCCAACGAGCTTGAAGGGCTGACTCTGGTCGATACGAACAAGGATCCCAAGACTCGCCTGCAGGAATTTCTACAGTCGCGGGCGTGCGAATTGCCAAAGTATGAAGTGGTGGCGATCCAGGGAGAACCGCATTGCCGGACCTTTTTTGTCGAATGCCAGATATCGCTGCTCCAAGAGAAAACCCAGGGGCAGGGTGCAAGCCGGCGTATTGCCGAACAGGTTGCCGCTGCCTCGGCATTGATCGCGCTGGGCGTGGAGAATGGTCATGACTGACGAACACCTGCAAGGCGAAGACGTCACCCGCTGCGGCTACGTAGCCATCGTCGGGCGACCCAACGTGGGCAAGTCGACACTGCTCAACCATGTTCTTGGGCAAAAGCTTGCGATCACCTCGCGCAAGCCTCAGACCACCCGGCACAACATGCTTGGGATCAAGACGGAGGGTGCTGTCCAGGCGGTCTACGTCGATACGCCCGGCCTGCACAAGAATGGCGAGACGGCGCTGAATCGCTATATGAACCGCACGGCATCCTCTGCGCTGAAGGATGTGGACGTGGTGGTCTTTGTCGTCGACCGTACCCGCTGGACCGATGAGGATCAGCTGGTGCTCGAGCGCGTTCAGTATGTCGAAGGCCCGGTGATAATTGCGGTGAACAAGACCGACCGCGTCGAGGACAAGGGCGAGCTGTTGCCGCATTTCGAGTGGCTGGCCCAGCAGTTGCCGAAAGCGGAAATCGTGCCCATCTCTGCCCAGCATGGGCAGAATCTGGATGTCTTCGAAAGGCTAGTCGCTTCGCATCTTCCCGAAGGCGAGCATTTTTTCCCCGAAGATCAGATCACCGATCGCAGCAGCCGCTTTCTTGCTGCAGAACTGGTGCGCGAGAAGATCATGCGTCAGCTGGGCGCTGAAGTGCCCTACCAGATCACGGTCGAGATCGAAGACTTCAAGCAGCAGGGGCATGTCCTGCATATCCACGCGCTGATCCTCGTCGAGCGCGACGGACAGAAGAAAATCATCATTGGCGACAAGGGCGAGCGCATCAAGCGAATCGGTCAGGAAGCGCGCAAGGACATGGAAGTGCTGTTCGACAGCAAGGTCATGCTCAACCTCTGGGTCAAGGTGAAGAGCGGCTGGTCAGACGACGAGCGCGCCCTGCACTCGCTGGGCTATAGCTGAAAAGCAGAGCGAAAAGCCCTGGTAGCCATGCAGAAACATGCTTGACGGGGCTGGACTGGCACATGTCCAGCTTCCAGCTTCCAGCCCTCGGCCTGATGCCCATTTATGACCGGCCAACCCGCGTTTGTTTTGCATAGTCGACCTTACCGTGAGAGCAGCGCGCTGGTGGATTTCCTGACGCCCCAGGGCCGTCTCCGGGCGGTGCTACGCGGTGCGCGTGGCAAAGCGGGCAGCCTGGCTCGGCCTTTCGTACCGCTCGAGGTCGAATTTCGCGGGCGCGGCGAACTCAAGAGCGTCGGGCGGTTGGAAAGCGCCGGCCTGGCCTACTGGCTCGACGGCAACGCGCTGTTCAGCGGCATGTACCTCAACGAACTGCTGATTCGCCTGCTGCCTGCCGAAGACGCCCATCCCGCCATGTTCGACCATTACGCGGCGACCTTGCCGGCCCTGGCGGCCAAGCGTCCTCTGGAGCCGCTGCTGCGTTCGTTCGAATGGCGCCTGTTGACTGAACTGGGCTATGGTTTCGCTCTGGACCGGGACATCTTTGATCGGCCGGTTGTCAGTGACGGGCTCTATCGCCTGCTGCCTGATACCGGACTGGAACCGGTCGGCCACTTTCAGCCAGGCCTGTTCAACGGTGCGGAACTCCTGGCGATGGCCGAGGCCGATTGGACTGTGCCGGGGGCTTTGGCCGCGGCGAAGAGACTGATGCGCCAGGCCCTGGCGCCCCATCTGGGTGGCAGGCCTCTGGTCAGCCGTGAACTGTTCATGAACATGAAGGAGCCTCCGCGTGACTGAAGCCAATCGAATCCTGCTCGGCGTGAATGTCGATCATGTCGCCACCCTGCGCCAGGCTCGTGGTACGCGCTATCCGGATCCGGTCAAGGCCGCACTGGACGCGGAGGAGGCGGGAGCGGATGGCATCACGGTCCACCTGCGCGAGGACCGCCGGCACATCCAGGAACGTGATGTCCTGATGATGAAGGACGCGCTGCAGACTCGGATGAATTTCGAGATGGGCGTGACCGAAGCGATGCTGGCATTTGCCGAGCGGTTGCGCCCGGAACATGTCTGCCTGGTTCCCGAGACCCGCCAGGAGCTCACCACTGAAGGCGGGCTGGATGTAACGGGTCAGGAATCACGCATACGAGAGGCGGTTGATCGCCTGACCGCCTGTGGTGCGGAAGTGTCGCTCTTCATCGATGCCGATCCGCGGCAGATCGAAGCGGCGGCGCGAATCGGCGCGCCTGCCATCGAATTGCATACGGGACGCTATGCCGATGCGCACGGCGTGGCCGAGCGGGCCTGTGAGCTGGCGCGAATCCGCGACGGCGTCGAATCGGGGCTGAGCCACGGATTGATCGTCAACGCGGGTCACGGGCTGCATTATCACAACGCCGAGCCCATTGCTGCGATACGGGGGGTCAACGAACTGAACATCGGCCACGCCATCGTTGCCCATGCGCTGTTCGTAGGTTTCAAGCAGGCGGTCAAGGAAATGAAGCACCTCATCCTGACTGCTGCCGCACGCGGCTGACTAGCGCGGCGTTAGGGCCTGGCAGGTCGCCTATCGCTTGAACAGATTCAGCAGGACGGTCAGCACCACGCTGATGATGATCATCGAGGTGATGGGAATAAAGGTTCTGCTGCGCTCCGATTCGACTCGGATGTCGCCGGGCAGCTTGCCGAACCAGCTCAGCAGTCCCGGCGCGTAGTGCAAGGCAACACCCAGCACGATCAGCGCGACGCCTGCCCCTATCAACCATTTCGACATATCGGCTCCCTCGTCCAGGGCTGGGTTCAGACCCTTCCGGCATCGAGTCCTCAAGGATGGGGACGCTGCGTCAGGTCGTACGCTATTTCGACTACGACTGCGCCCGGGTGTCCCCATCCCGCAAACCCGGTGACGAATTAACCAACGGCCTGCGAGGCGCTGCACCGATACCCGCGAGCACTGGTCTCCGGCTGACCCGGGGTCTCCGTTTACGGTTTGCGCGCGATCAGCACGGCGCGCATGGGCGCGGGCAGCCCTTCGATGGTCTTGCTGTGGTCCTGCGGATCGAGGAAATCAGGCAGCGACTGATAGCGCATCCAGTCGGTGCCGCGCTGCTCTTCGACGCTGGTGACGCTGACATCCACACAGCGCACATCAGCGAAGCCGGCGCGTCGCAGCCAGCACTCCAGCGCCGCCACCGAGGGCAGGAACCAGACGTTGCGCATTTGCGCGTAGCGGTCTTCAGGAACCAGCGCGGTGTGCTCGTCTCCTTCCACCACAAGGGTTTCCAGTACCAGCTCGCCGCCCTTGATCAGGCAATCCTTCAGGTCCAGCAGGTGGTCGACTGGCGAGCGGCGGTGATAGAGCACACCCATGGAGAACACAGTGTCGAAGCCTTCGAGCTTTGTCGGGAGTTCTTCCAGGGCCATGGGCAGATGCCAGACTGGCAGTTCGTTGAGATAGCGCTTCATCGCGTGGAACTGGCAGAAGAACAGCCAGTTCGGGTCGATGCCGACGACCGAGTCTGCGCCCGCGCCGAGCATGCGCCACATGTAGTAGCCATTGCCGCAGCCGACGTCGAGGATGCGCTTGCCGATCAGGTCGAGGTGCGGGCAGACGCGGTCCCACTTCCAGTCCGAGCGCCATTCGGTGTCGACTTGCACGCCAAAGACATCGAAGGGTCCCTTGCGCCACGGCGACAGACCGAACAGGGCGTCATGAGTGATGGCGCGTGTGGCTTCGTCGCAATCGGCAACCAGGCGGAAGGCCTCGCGTAGTTCCACGGCGCTGGGCTGGAGGTCCGGTAATGCATCGACGGCGCGACGCCAGCGTGGCAGGTCGCCGTGACCGATGGCGAGTTTGGCATCGAGTTGCGCTTGCAGGCCATTGGCCCAGGCAGCCAGTGGAGTTCCGGCCAGGCGCCAGGCAAGGGGTGTCAGGTCGAGGTTCATGGCAGGGCGATCAAGGAGGCGAAATTCATGCATTGGAACCAGGGCACCACCTTGGAAAAACCGGCGTCCAGCAATCGCTGGCGGTGGGTTTCCAGGCTGTCGGGTTTCATCACGTTTTCGATGGCGCTGCGCTTCTGTGCAATCTCCAGTTCGCTGTAGCCATTGGCGCGCTTGAAGGCGATGTGCAGGTCGGTCAGCAGCTCGTGCTCCTGCTCGTCCTCGAAGCGCAACTTCTCGGAAAGGATCAGGGCCCCGCCGGGCACGAGGGCCTGGCGGATGGCGCCGAGCAGCGCAGACCGCTGTTCAGACGGAATGAACTGCAGGGTGAAGTTCAGGGCAACCAGCGAGGCGGGTTGAAAGTCGAGAGCGAGTACATCGGCCTCGATCACCTGGACCGGGAGCAGCTCCTGAAACATCGAGTCCTGCCCGTGCAGGTATTCCCGGCAGCGCTCGACCATGGCCGCCGAATTGTCGACGGCTATGACATGGCAATTGTCGGTCCTGACGTGCCTGCGCAGCGCCTGGGTGACCGCACCCAGGGAACAGCCCAGGTCATAGAGTGCGGTGTCTGGCTGGGCGAACTGCGCGGCCAGCACGCCGATGTTCTCTACGATGGTGGGATAGCCCGGCACCGAGCGCTTGATCATGTCGGGGAAAACCCGCACCACGTCTTCGTTGAAGACGAAATCCTGGGGCTGGGCGAGGGGCTGGGCGAACAGGCGGTCGGGTTCGTGGCTCACGGCGGCGTCTGGGCAGGCTGAAAAACAGGGCCGGCATTGTAGCCGAAAGCCGTGTCGGTGGCCGTCCTCAAGTAGACAGCCGGCGCGGCAATCCTGCCTTCGCGGGCTATCGGACTTCGACTCGACAGTCGAACAGCCCGGCCGGCTCGGCGTCGGCTTCCCAGGGGCGCTGGTAGGTGAGCAGGAGACGCCCGGTGCCCGTGTCGGCTGCCTCGAAGCGCCAGGTAGACAGCCCATCTCCGCCGATGAGGTCGGTCTTTGGCGAGCTGAACACTTCCGGGCCGAGGCTCTTCAGTTGTTCTGTCGAAAGGTCGCGTATGTCCCAGCGATAGCCTGTGGTGGGGTTGCTTGGCAGGGTGACGATCAGCGTCTGGCCGCGCTGCAATGTCACCGGGCAGTCCGCGTCGTCGTTTAGCGCGACACTGCTTGGCGGGGCACTGGCGCAGCCAGCAAGCAGGAGAGCGGGGGCGAACGACAGCAAGCGGGATAGAGGCATTGGGCGACCGACTCAGGAAAGAAAAGGAAAACGCTCGGGCGTCGGTTGAAACCATAAGGCGCGAACGCCCTCAGGTAAAGGCGTTCGCCATGCGATGCGTCCGGCTGGGTTGGGGGCGGAGCGAGCGGGCCGTGCCGACGCACGGCCTGCGGTTACCCTGTCATCAGAACAGCACCTTGACCACATCGCTGAAGCGCTTGGCGAAATGCATGGTCAGACCTTCCTTCAGATAATCCGGTAACTCTTCGAAATCGCCCCGGTTCAGTTCCGGAATGATCAGTTCGTAGAGCTTCAGTCGCCGCGCGGCGATGACCTTTTCGCGCAGCCCGCCAATGGGCAAGACCAGCCCGGTCAGGGTCAGCTCGCCCGTCATGGCCACGCCTTTCTTCGGCGCCTGGTTGCGCGCCAGTGACAGCAGCGCGCTGGCCATGCTGATACCGGCGCTGGGGCCGTCCTTCGGCGTGGCGCCTTCGGGAACGTGCATATGCACGAAGGCCTGATCGAAGAATTTCGGGTCGCCCTTGAATTCCTTCAGGTGCGAATTCACGTAGCTGAAGGCAATCTCAGCTGACTCCTTCATTACGTCGCCAAGCTTGCCGGTGAGCTTGAAGCCACGGTTGAGGGTGTGTATCCGGGTCGCCTCGATGGGCAAGGTGGCGCCACCCATGCTGTTCCACGCCAGGCCCGTAACCACGCCGACGCCCGTCAATAGCTGTTCCGGATGCCAGAAGGGGATGCCCAGGTAGCTTTCGATGTCCTTCGGACCGATCTTGATCTTGCTTTCGGGCTCATCCAGCAGTTTGACCACTGCCTTGCGCACCAGCTTGCCGAGCTGCTTGTCGAGCTGCCGAACCCCGGCCTCACGCGCATAGCCCTCGATCAGGTTACGCAACGCGCTATCGCTGATGGACAGACGATTCTTCGGCACCCCGGCACGCTCCAGCTGCCGCGGCCAGAGGTGGCGTTTGGCGATCGCCAGCTTTTCCTCGGTGATGTAGCCGGACAGCCGAATGATTTCCATGCGGTCCAGCAGGGGGCCAGGAATCGAATAGAGGCTGTTGGCGGTGCAGACGAACAGCACCTTGGACAGGTCCAGGCGCATATCCAGATAGTGGTCGAGGAAGCCGACGTTCTGTTCAGGGTCGAGGGTTTCCAGCAGAGCCGACGCCGGATCACCCTGATGACTGCTGCCCAGCTTGTCGACCTCGTCGAGCATGATTACCGGGTTCATCACCTCGACTTCTTTCAGCGCCTGCACCAGCTTGCCGGGCAGGGCGCCGATATAAGTACGACGATGGCCCTTGATCTCGGCCTCGTCACGCATGCCACCTACGCTGAACCGATAGAACGGTCGGCCCAGCGACTCGGCGATGGACTTGCCGATGCTCGTCTTGCCGACGCCTGGCGGGCCCACCAGCAGCACGATGGAGCCGGCAATCTCGCCGCGAAAGGCACCCACGGCGAGAAACTCGATGATCCGGCTCTTGATGTCGTCGAGCCCAGCGTGGTGAGCATTGAGGACCTTGCGCGCATGCTCGAGGTCGAGCTTGTCCTCGCTGTACAGGCCCCAGGGCATGGAGGTCGCCCAGTCCAGATAATTGCGGGTGACGGCGTATTCCGGCGATCCGGTTTCCAGCACCGAGAGCTTCTGCAGCTCGTCATCTATCCGCTTCTGCGCAACCGGCGGCACCACCTTGCCTTCCAGGCGGGAACGGAATTCGTCGGCATCGGCGCTACGGTCATCCTTGGTGATGCCGAGCTCCTGCTGGATGATCTTCAACTGTTCCTTGAGAAAGAACTCGCGCTGGCGTTCACCGATCTTGCGATTCACCTCGCCGGTCAGTTCCTTCTGCAGCTTGGCGACCTCCACTTCCTTGCGCAGCAGCGGCAGGACCTTTTCCATGCGTTTGAGCACCGGCACGGTATCCAGAACTTCCTGCAGTTCCGGGCCCGGCGCTGTGGTCAGGGCTGCGGCGAAGTCGGTCAGCGGGGAGGGCGCGTTCGGGCTGAAACGGTTGAGGTAATTCTTCAACTCTTCGCTGTACAGCGGATTGAGCGGCAACAGCTCCTTGATCGCGTTGATCAACGCCATGCCGTAGGCCTTCACCTCATCACGCGGGTCCTCGTCGCTCTGGGGGTATTCCACTTCGACGAGATATGGTGGTTTGCGGCGCAGCCAGCCTTTGATACGAACACGCGCCATACCCTGTGCAACGAACTGCAGCTTGCCGCCTTCCTTTGACGCATGGTGCACGCGAACCATGGTGCCGTGCTCGGGCAGGCTGTCCGGGTCGAAGCTGGCGGCGTCCGGTGCCGGCGTGTCCACATAGAAAAGAGCGAGGCGCTGGTGCGGTGTCTTGGCCACCAGTTCCAGGGTTTCCGCCCAGGGATCTTCGTTGACGATGATCGGCAGTACCTGGGCCGGAAAGAAAGGCCGGTTGTGCACCGGGACGATATACAGCTTGTCGGGCAGGTTCTGGTCCGGCAGCACCAAACCCGTGGATGGGTGGTTCTGCTCGAAGTCCTGATTGTTGTCGTCGTTCATGCGGCACCTGTTTCGAGTACGTGCTCTTTAGATGGGTATCCGGCAAATGATTTCAATCCGATCGCAGCCTCCGGGTTTGCCCGCCGCTATAAAAAACGGCCTGCCTCCGGTAAAGTGCGGCAATACGCCAGGTACCCCGCCATGCTCAACGCACGTCTGCTTCGCCTCGATGATCAGGCCCACGAACACGCCCACGACTACCACCAGCTGGTACTGTCGTTATCGGGCAGTGCCGAGTTCGAGGTGGACGGATCGGGTGGTGAGGTCTCCCGCATGCGTGCCTGTCTGGTGCCGGGTTATGCCGAGCATGAATTCGCCGGCAAGGGCGACAACCGCATGCTCATCATCGATCTCGACGAGCAGGACCTGAGTGCTGACGATCCGCGTCTGCTGGCTCAGCTGTTCGAGACGCCGCGCTATCCCGCGCTGGATGCCGACTTTCACAACCTGCTCAATTACGCGGGTGCCGAGCTGGCGCGCTATGGCAGCGACCCGTTGCTGGCGCGTGCGCTGGGCGGGGTGCTGCTGCGCGCGTTGCACCTGCGGGTGTTTGGCGAGGCGACATACCTGCCAAAAGGCCCGCTGGACATCGCGCGCCTGGACGCGCATATCCAGAGCAACCTGGCGCGCCGGATCACCGTGGCCGAACTGGCACAGGTGGTTTGTCTGAGCCCCAGTCACTTTCATGCACAGTTCAAGGACAGTGTCGGGCTGACTCCCCATCAATATTTGTTGAAAAGTCGCCTGGACCGTGCCGCGCGGCTGCTGCGTGAAAGTCCGCTGCCCCTGGTCCGCATTGCGGAAGAATGTGGATTCTCCAGCCAGAGTGCCCTGACTACCGCGACCCGGCGTTATCTTGGACTGACGCCGAAGCGGCTCAGGCGCACCGAATCCTGATGATCCAGAAACGCACTGCTTCGGTGCGTTTCTTGTTTGGATGCTGCTGTTTCGCACCGCTTTAGTGAGTTTTCATGACAGCCATTTGACGGTCGCCAAAAGCCGTAGGTTTTTGTAAAAGTTCCGTAGTTTTGCGCAACAACCCGAGGCGTCCTCGCCTTAGATTCGCCTACCCGTTTGGCGAACCGTCGCGACCATTGCTGTGCGCCGCCCGCCAGACCAGATCCAACCACAACAACACTCCACGAGAGGAGCGGCGCGATGTTCAAAGCCGGTCAAGTCTTGCAGGGCGATTTCGCCAATCTGAAAGCCGCCGAATTCTTTCCCACCGTTAGCGCCAACTACAGCGTTGACGAGGCGGCTTATCTCAATGAGCTGTTGCAGCTGGCCGATCCTGGCGAAGCGGGCATCCAGGCCATTCGCCGTGAAGCCCGCACCCTGATCGAAGCGGTGCGTGGCCGCGATAACGCGGTGGACACCCTGGACGCGCTGCTGCGTCAGTACAGCCTGGATACCCATGAAGGCCTGATGCTGATGTGCCTGGCCGAAGCGCTGTTGCGCGTGCCTGATTCGGCCACCGCCGACGCGCTGATCCGCGACAAGCTCAACGCCGCCGAGTGGGAACGCCACCTTGGCCAGAGTGACAACGTCCTGGTCAATTTCGCCGCCTGGGGCCTGGTGATGACCGGCAAGGTGGTCGACCCGGACAACTCCGATGGTCGTCCGAAGAATGTCATTGGCCGGCTGGTCAAGCGTTCCGGCGAGCCGGTGATCCGTGCGGCGATGAACCAGGCGATGAAGCTGATGGGCAAGCAGTTCGTGCTTGGCCGGACCATCTCCGAAGCCTTGAAGAACGGTCGTCCCGAGCGCGAGAAGGGCTACACCTATTCCTTCGACATGCTCGGAGAAGCGGCGCTGACGACCGAAGATGCGCGCAAGTACATGGCGGACTACCGTCAGGCTGTCGAAACTGTGGGTGCCGAGCCGCAGGTCGGTCCGGGACCACGTCCATCAGTGTCGATCAAGCTGTCCGCGCTGCACCCGCGATATGAAGTGGCCCAGCGCGAGCGCGTACTGACCGAACTGTTCGAAAGCGTTCGCGAACTGGCGATCCTGGCGCGCCGCCTGGACGTCGGCATCACCATCGACGCGGAGGAGGCCGATCGCCTCGAGCTGTCGCTGGAACTCTACGAAAAACTCATGCGCGACCCGGCCATCGCCGGCTGGGGCGAGTTTGGTCTGGTGATCCAGGCGTATTCCAAGCGCTGCCTGCCGGTGCTGGTCTGGCTTACCCTGCTGGGCAAGGAGCTGAACGCGCGCATTCCACTGCGTCTGGTGAAAGGCGCCTACTGGGACAGCGAAATCAAGCAGTGTCAGGTTCAGGGGCTCAATGGCTACCCGGTGTTCACCCGCAAGGAAGGCACTGACACCTCCTACCTGGCCTGCGCCCGCTACCTGCTGTCCGAGCACACCCGTGGGGTGATCTACCCGCAGTTTGCCAGCCACAACGCGCATACCGTCAGTTGCATCCTGTCGATGGTCGGTGAGCTGAAGACGCCGCGCGAATTCGAATTCCAGCGGCTGCACGGCATGGGCGACGCGCTGTACGACACGGTGATCGAGAAGTACCGCAAGAACGTGCGCATCTACGCGCCGGTGGGCGCCCACAAGGACCTGCTGCCGTATCTGGTGCGTCGTCTGCTGGAAAATGGCGCCAACTCATCCTTCGTGCATCAGCTGGTCGACCCGCGCGTGCCGGTCGAGACGCTGATCGACCACCCGGTGACCCAGCTGCGTCAGTTCAAGACCCTCGGCAACCATCGCATCCCGCTTCCGCCGGCGCTGTACGGCAATCGGACCAACTCGCAAGGCATCAACATGAACATCCAGACTCAGTGGAACGACCTGTCCAGCGCCTACCAGACCTTCCTCGACCGTCAGTGGCAAGCAGCTCCGGTGATCGTTGGCCAAAAGCTCACCGGCACCGCACACAAGGTGCATTGCCCTTATCAGCTCAGCAGGGAAGTGGGCACCGCCCAGTTCGCCACTGCCGAGCAGGCCAGGCAGGCCATCGACGGTCTGGCCGCCTTCTGGCCACGCTGGAACGCCACCCCGGTCGAGCAGCGTGCGCAAATCCTCGAGCGACTCGGCGATCTGCTGGAGGCCAACCGCGCCGAGCTGATGGCAATGTGCACGCTGGAAGCCGGCAAAACCCTGCAGGACGGCATCGACGAGGTCCGCGAAGCGGTCGACTTCTGCCGTTACTACGCGCTGCAGGCACGCCTGAAACTCGGCCGTGAGGAGCTCAAGGGCCCGACCGGCGAGCGCAACGAGCTGTTCCACGAAGGCCGCGGCGTGTTCGTCTGCATCAGCCCCTGGAACTTCCCGCTGGCGATCTACCTCGGTCAGATCACCGCGGCCCTGGTCGCCGGCAACACTGTCCTGGCCAAGCCGGCCGAGCAGACCAGCCTGATCGCCGCCCGTGCGCTGGAGCTAATGTTCGAAGCCGGCCTGCCGAAGGAGGCGATCGCCTTCCTGCCGGGTGACGGCGCCACCCTGGGTGGCGTGTTCTGCCGCGATCCGCGTGTGGTGGGCGTGTGCTTTACCGGTTCCACCGACACGGCGCGCATCATCAACCGTCAGCTGGCCGAGAAGGAGGGCGCCATCGCCACCCTGATCGCCGAGACCGGTGGCCAGAACGCGATGATCGTCGACTCCACTGCGCTGCCTGAGCAGGTCGTCAAGGACGCCATCGGTTCCGCCTTCACCAGCGCCGGCCAGCGTTGCTCGGCCCTGCGTGTGCTCTACGTTCAGCGCGACATCGCCGATCGCGTCATCGAGCTGATCAAGGGTGCGATGGATCAGCTGAAGGTCGGCCCGACCCATCTGCGTGAGAACGACCTTGGGCCAGTGATCGATGCCGAAGCCCGTGACGGTCTGCTGGCCCACATCCAGCAGCTGAAGGCCGAAGGCAAGCTGATCGCCGAAGCAAGGCTGCCGGGCAGTCTCAACGGCCATTTCGTCGCCCCGGTGGCGTTCGAGATTGGCGGGATCCATGAGTTGAAGAAGGAGCAGTTCGGTCCCGTGCTGCATGTGGTGCGTTTCGACGCGGCTGATCTTGAAAAGGTCGTCGCCGATATCAACGCCACCGGCTACGGCCTGACCCTCGGCGTGCACAGCCGCAACGAGGAAACCGCCGAGCGCATCGAGGCGCTGGCCCGGGTCGGCAACCTCTACGTCAACCGCAATCAGGTTGGCGCCGTGGTAGGCGTTCAGCCGTTCGGTGGTTGCGGCCTGTCCGGGACCGGCCCGAAAGCGGGCGGCCCGAGCTATCTGCTGCGTTTCGCCAATGAGCGCACCACCTCCACCAACACCACGGCGGTGGGCGGTAACGCCTCGCTGCTGTCACTGGTCGACGATTGACCTGCGACTGAAACCACCAGCGGCCCGGGTTCAAGGGTCGCTGGGCTGCAGAACAACCAGAACAGTTGGCGGATCGCTCTTCCGCCTCTGATGGGCTCAGGTGAGCCCGTCCCGGTGATGGCGCGAACCGCCATCGCCCTCTGCCAGGTGGGATCGGGAATGTCCTCGCGCCCATCAACAACAACTAACGAGGGAACAAAATGAGCATCAGTACTCCCACCTTGATCACCTTCGTGGTCTACATCGGTGCCATGCTGTTGATCGGCTTCATCGCCTACCGTGCAACCAAGAACTTCGACGACTACATCCTTGGGGGACGCAGTCTCGGCAGTTTCGTCACCGCGCTTTCCGCGGGCGCTTCGGACATGAGCGGCTGGCTATTGATGGGCCTGCCAGGGGCAATCTTCGTGGCAGGCCTTTCGGAAAGCTGGATCGCCATCGGCCTCATCGCTGGCGCCTGGCTGAACTGGCTGCTGGTCGCCGGCCGCCTGCGGGTGCATACCGAGCGCAACAAGAACGCCCTGACCCTGCCGGACTACTTCTCACACCGTTTCGAGGACGAGAGCCGCACGTTGCGCATCTTCTCGGCGCTGGTCGTGCTGGTGTTCTTCACCATCTACTGCGCCTCCGGCGTGGTCGCCGGCGCGCGTCTGTTCGAGAGCAGCTTCGGCGTGCCCTACGATCTCGCGCTGTGGATCGGTGCTGCAGCAACCATCCTCTACGTGTTCATCGGCGGCTTCCTGGCGGTGAGCTGGACTGACACCGTGCAAGCCACGCTGATGATCTTCGCCCTGCTGATCACACCGGTGTTCGTGATCCTGGCGCTGGGCGACATGGGCGCTGCGATGGACACCATTGCCACGCAGAATCCGGCAGCCTTCGACATGTTCAACGGGCTGTCCTTCGTCGCGATCATCTCGCTGCTGGCCTGGGGCCTGGGCTACTTCGGCCAGCCGCACATCCTGGTGCGCTTCATGGCCGCCGACTCGGTGAAGACCATCCCCAACGCCCGCCGCATCGGCATGGCATGGATGATCCTGACCCTGGCCGGTGCCGTTGCGGTGGGCTTCTTCGGCATTGCCTACTTTGCCGGTCATCCGGAATTGGCTGGCCCGGTCACCGAAAACGGCGAACGCGTATTCATGGAGCTGGTGAAGATCCTGTTCAACCCCTGGGTAGCAGGCATCATCCTTTCCGGTGTGCTGGCTGCCGTGATGAGTACCCTCAGCGCCCAGCTGCTGGTCAGCTCCAGCGCCCTGACCCAGGACTTCTATAAGGCCATGCTGCGCAAGAATGCCTCGCAGACCGAGCTGGTCTGGGTCGGTCGTGCCATGGTGTTGCTGATCGCCTTTATCGCACTTGGCATCGCTTCCAACCCGGACAGCAAGGTGCTGGGCCTGGTGTCCTACGCCTGGGCCGGCTTTGGTGCCGCCTTTGGTCCGGTGGTGCTGATCTCCCTGCTGTGGAAGCACATGACCCGCAACGGCGCGCTGGCCGGCATGATCGTCGGCGCGGTCACCGTGGTGGTCTGGAAGGAATTCATCGGTATGGGTCTGTACGAGATCATCCCGGGCTTCATTCTTGCCAGCATCGCCATCGTGATCTTCAGCAAGGTCGGAGCCGGTGCCTCACCGAGCATGGTCAAGCGTTTCGAGGACGCCGAAAGCGAATACCAAGGCCGCTGATCTACCGACCGACCAAACAAAAACCCCGCTGCCGGCGTTCCGGCAGCGGGGTTTTTCTTATTTTTCGCTACAAACCATCAACCGCTGGTCGGCGATGGCTCATGTGAAGCGGTCAGTCGTCGACAACAAGGTTCCTGCGATCGTCTTTCGCGCCTGCTGCGATCAGGTGCTCGGCCATGTCTTCGGTCACATGAACGCTGTGGCCGCTTATATGCGCTATGGACATGCGGGCAACTGAATCTGTCGAGACTCGTGCGTCCTTGATGGCGCAGGTATGGGTGGCGTTTTCGAGTGTGGTTGAACAAGTGCCGTTAGCGGTATCGATAGTGACTGTCATGGCGGGCTCCTTGGGTTGCGATGAAGCCACACTGGAACGTGTAGCGACTTTGAATGAGACCGTGGTCAGGACGATCCGTTTGCGCGGCGGCAATCGAATCCAACGGCTGCCGAGGCGGAAATTGAAAATTATGCTGATGAAGTGATGGCAATAGGCTAGCCTGACCAGGCCAGCAGGTTGCCAAGGAAGGCGGGAGTCCAAGGGTAATCGTCAAGGTGGCGGAGTCAGCCAGATGTTCAAGCGTGTTTTGTGGTCCAGTTGTTTTCTGCTGTCTTGCGCGTACGCAACAGCTCAGGCCCAGCCACTCAGCGTACGTATCCTCGATGCGCAGGGGCAGCCGGTCGCAGGCGCGGTGCTCAGCCTGGCGGGCGAGACGCAGGCCAGACCCGCTGGCCTGGCGGTGATGGACCAGGTCGACAAGCAGTTCGTGCCGGCGGTGCTTGCCGTGGCCACCGGCACCGCAGTGAGCTTTCCCAATCGCGACGATATCCGCCATCAGGTCTATTCCTTCTCGCCGGCGAAGCGCTTCGAACTGCGCCTTTACGAGGGTACACCGAGCGTGCCGGTAACCTTCGATCAGCCGGGCCTGGTGGTGCTGGGCTGCAATATCCACGACTGGATGCTCGGCTACGTCTATATCACCGACGATCCCTGGTTTGCCGTTAGCGACGCCCAAGGTCTCGTTCAGCTGGATGCGCCAGCCGGCCAGTACCCGGCAACGGCCTGGCATCCGGCCCTAATTGATGGGCAGCCAGTGGACGCGGGCACCCTGCGGCTGGGTAAAGAAACGGTCGAGTTGAGGCTGCCGGTGGCGGTTACCGCTGCGCTGCAACCCTCGCCCCCTGCGCCAACGCCGTTTGCCGATGCCTTCAGGAAAGCCACCCGTGACGCGCAGCCTTAGTTTCCATGCCCGCCTGTCCTGGATACTCGCCGCCTTTCTTCTGGTGGTGATCGGCGCACTGTATTTTTCCGTGCGGCTGGTAACCGAGTCGGCGGTGAACAGACAAGCAACCGAGCGACTGGAATCCGGACTACGGGTTTTCGAGCGGCTGATCGATATGCGTGGTCGCCAGTTGCGTGATGGCGTCCAGGTACTGGCCGCCGATTTCGGCTTCAAGGATGCAGTGGCCAGCGGTGACACCCTGACTCTGCAGTCGGCGATGGCCAACCAGGCTGCGCGAATAAATGCCAGCGAAGCCATGTTGCTCGGCCTTGACGGCAGGATCCTGGCATCGAGCCTGTCCAATGCGATTGCGGGCGATATGTTCCGCTACGCCGCCGAGCTGCGTGAGGCCCGTCAGCGGGGCCAGACCATGCTGGTGGTGTCGCTGGACCAGCAGGCGCACCTGATGGTCGAGGCGGAAGTCCGTGCGCCTCTGCCAATCGCGCGGGTGGTGATGGGTTTCGCCATGGACCAGGCGCTGGCCAGTGAACTCAAGCAATTGACGGGCCTGGACGTGTCCTTCCTGGCCAAGGAGGGCGGCGGTCCGGGCCAGATGGCGAGCACGCTCAAGCCCGATATCCATGACGAGCTGCTCAGGGGCTGGAGCCGGCATGACCACGCCAACGGCGTCGAGGAGCTGATGCTGGGAGGCGAGCGCTATCTCAACGAGGACCTGGTGCTGTCGCAGGGCGAGGACTACCGAGTCGTCGCGCTGGTGCACAGCTCGCTGGACGACGCCTTGGCCGGTTTCCACCAACTGGACTCGCGGATTCTGCTGATTGCCTGTGTTGGCCTGATCGCCTCGCTGTTCGGCGCGCTGCTGCTGGCGCGTAGCCTGTCGGAGCCGGTCAATGCCCTTGCCCGTGCGGCAGAGCGGGTCGGGCGTGGAGATTACCAGACGCCGATCGAGCTGGATCGCGGCGACGAGCTGGGCAGCTTGGCCACGGCTCTGAATCAGATGCAGCGTGGCATTGCCGAACGCGAGCAGCTTATTGCCCACAACATGCTGCACGATGACGTAACGGGGCTGCCCAATCGCACGCTCGCTGCCGAACTACTGTCCAACGCCCTGGATGCAGGACGAACCACGGCGGTGTTGCACATCGGTATCGGCAATCTCGATAGCGTTCGGGACAGCGGCGGCTCCGAAGGCGTCGACCAGGCGCTGCGTGAGCTGACTCAGCGCCTGCAGGCTGGGGTGCAGCCGGGCGATCACCTGGCGCGAATGCTGTCGGACGAGTTCCTACTGATTGTCAGCGATACCTCGGCCGACGATGCCTTCAGTGCCGCGGTCGCGGTGCAGCAGGCGCTGGCCTTGCCCGTTCGCGTTGCCGAGCTTGAAATGCGCCTCGAAGCGCACATCGGCGTGGCCGGTTACCCGGACGATGCCGGCAGCGTCGATGATCTGCTGCGTCGTGCGCGGATCGCCATGCAGGACGCGGCGCAGATGCCGGACGGCTTGCAACTCTACCAACACGGCCGTGACGATGCGCATCAGCGGCAGATCACCCTGATTCGCGATCTGCGCCGCGCCGCGCAGGGTGGCGGTTTGCAGCTGCATTTCCAGCCAAAGGTCGACCTTGAGCAGGGGCGGGTCTATCAGGCCGAAGCCCTGCTGCGCTGGAATCATCCAGAGTACGGCGCAGTGTCGCCCGGCGAATTCATCCCGTTGGCCGAGCGCACCGGCAGCATCCAGTTGCTGACGGCCTGGGTGATCGAGGCTGCGCTGCGTCAGCTTCACGTCTGGAACGGGCGCGGTCTGTATCTGGAGGTGTCGCTGAACATTTCCGCCGACGACCTCGTCAGCCTCACCCTCGAGCACCGGGTCGCCGAGTTGCTGCAGCGCTACGTGATCCCGGGTCACCAGCTGGTTTTCGAGATTACCGAAAGTGCGGTGATGCGCGATCCGGAACGCGCCCTGGCGATGCTGCATCGATTGCGCTCGCTGGGCATTCGCTTGTCGGTCGATGACTTTGGCACCGGCTATTCCTCGCTCGCACAACTGCGTCGCATGCCAGTGCAGGAACTGAAGATCGATCAATCCTTCATCCGTGAACTGGACGAGACCTGCGGCGACGCGGTGATCGTCCGTTCGACCATCGACATGAGCCACGCGCTGGGCCTGAAGGTCGTGGCCGAGGGCGTCGAACATGGCGAGACGCGTGACCTGCTGCGGGCCTGGGGTTGCGACACCCTGCAAGGCTACTTCTTCAGCCGCCCGCTGCCCGCCGACGCCTTCGAGGCATGGCTGATACAACAACCTCACCTGGCTGCCCGACCGCTCAAGGAGCACTCATGAGACTCGCACGAGCCTTTCTGCTGGCCGCATGCTGCACGCCGCTGCTGGCCAATGCCCAGGCGGGGCGCCTGCTGGCTAGCGGAGGCGCAACCAGCATCGAAGGCACGGCGGGCGGCGGCATAACGCCCTGGGCCGTGCTGGCTGGCTACGGTGAGCGGGGCGAGTGGGGCGGTGACGTTTTCGCTACTCGTGTGGAAACCGGGGACTACCGACTGGATGTCGGTGGGGTGGCGTTTGCCTTCGACAACCGCCTGGAGTTGTCTTTTGCGCGGCAGCGTTTCGATCTCGGTTCGCTTGCCCGTGACCTGTCGCTTCCCGAGAACAGCCTCAGCCAGGACATTTTCGGCGCCAAACTGCGGCTGTTCGGCGACCTGATCTATGATCACCTGCCGCAGGTGTCGCTAGGCCTGCAGCATAAACGTCAGAAGGATTTCCTGATTCCGTCCCTGGTCGGCGCGCAGCGCAACGAGGACACCGAGGCCTACCTCACCGGCAGCCGGCTGATACTCGGCGGCGCCTTCGGCTACAACCTGCTGGTCAACGGTGGCGTGCGCTACAGTCGCGCCAATGAGCTCGGCCTGCTCGGCTTCGGTGGAGATCGGCGTGACCGCCGCAGTCTGCTCAAGGAAGGCTCCGTTGCAGTGCTGTTCAACCCCCGCTGGGCGCTAGGCGTTGAGTATCGGGAGAAGCCGGACAACCTGTCCTTCGCGGGCGAAAGCGACTGGGCAGACCTGTTCCTCGGCTATTTCCCGCACAAGCAGCTTGCCCTGGTGCTGGCCTATGCACGCCTTGGCGAGATCGCCACGCTGGACAATCAGGACGGTGCCTACTTATCCATTCAGGGGAGTTTCTGATGCGCAGCCTGGTTCTGCTCGTCTGTCTGCTGCTCGGTGCCTGCGCTGGGCAACCGCCAAGGGATGACAGCCTGTACCAGCAGCTGGGCGGTGAGCCTGGCGTCACCCGTATCGTCGAGGGCATGCTGCTGCGCATCGCCGATGATCGCCGTATTGTCGAGCACTTCCAGGACATCGACATTCAGCGCCTGCGCGACAAGCTGATCGAACAGTTCTGCGCGGAAGCCGGTGGCCCTTGCGTCTACACCGGCGACAGCATGGAGGAGAGCCACAAGGGGCAGGCGCTCACCCCGAGCGACTTCAATGCGCTGGTGGAAAACCTGCAGTCAGCAATGACAGCCGAGGGCGTATCGATTCCGGCACAGAACCGTTTGCTGGCGCGCCTGGCTCCCATGCGCGGCCAGGTTATCGATCGATAGGTTCGCGCACCTCTGCAACCGGCAGCTTGCCGGTTCGCCGCCGTCCGTTTTTCCTGGATCGTCTGCACTTCTACCGGGTAAAACTGTCCGGTCACGAGCATTGAGCGCAGCGAGACGCTATCCTTTCGCGCCTAACCCGACCGTCCGTTGCCAGCGCTGCGCCACAAGCGTTCGCGTCTAGTCAGTGGAGGCGGGGGCATGGTCCCCGCAGCACAAGGAAAACAACACCAATGAATGTGAGCACCCCCACCCTGATCACCTTCGTGATCTATATCGTGGCGATGATTCTGATCGGTTTCACCGCCTACCGCGCTACCAAGAACTTCGACGACTACATTCTCGGCGGCCGCAGCCTCGGCAGCTTTGTCACCGCGCTATCAGCGGGCGCCTCGGACATGAGCGGCTGGCTGCTGATGGGCTTGCCCGGCGCGATATTCGTTGCCGGTCTTTCAGAAAGCTGGATTGCCATCGGCCTGATCGCCGGCGCCTGGCTCAACTGGCTGTTCGTCGCCGGGCGCCTGCGCGTGCACACCGAGCACAACCACAACGCGCTGACCCTGCCCGACTACTTCTCGCACCGTTTCGAAGACGAGAGCCGTCTGCTGCGCATCTTCTCGGCACTGGTGATCCTGGTGTTCTTCACCATCTATTGCGCCTCGGGCGTGGTGGCCGGTGCGCGCCTGTTCGAGTCCACCTTCGGCATGGAATACGGCACTGCCCTTTGGGTTGGCGCCGCGGCAACCATCCTCTACGTGTTCATCGGCGGCTTCCTTGCGGTGAGCTGGACGGACACTGTGCAGGCCACGCTGATGATCTTTGCGCTTCTGATCACGCCGGTGTTCGTCATCCTCTCACTGGGCGACCTGGGCACCGCGATGGACACTATCGCGGCGCAGGATCCGTCGAACTTCGACATGTTCAAGGGCCTGTCCTTTATCGCCATTATCTCGCTGCTCGGCTGGGGCCTCGGCTACTTCGGCCAGCCGCACATCCTGGTGCGCTTCATGGCCGCCGATTCGGTCAAGACCATCCCCAACGCTCGCCGCATCGGCATGGCCTGGATGATCCTGACCCTCGCCGGCGCCGTGACCGTGGGCTTCCTCGGTATCGCCTACTTCGCCGACAACCCGGCGGTGGCCGGCGCGGTGACCGAAAACGGCGAGCGCGTGTTCATGGAGCTGGTCAAGCTGATGTTCAACCCCTGGGTGGCCGGCATCATTCTCTCCGGCGTGCTGGCGGCGGTGATGAGTACGCTCAGCGCCCAGCTGCTGGTCAGTTCCAGCGCCCTGACCCAGGACTTCTACAAGGCTTTCCTGCGCAAGGGTGCCTCGCAGACCGAACTGGTCTGGGTCGGCCGCGCCATGGTGCTGTTGATCGCCCTGATCGCCATCGGCATCGCCTCGAATCCGGAGAGCAAGGTGCTGGGCCTGGTGTCCTACGCCTGGGCCGGCTTTGGTGCGGCCTTCGGCCCGGTGGTACTGATTTCCCTGGTGTGGAAGCGCATGACCCGCAACGGCGCGCTCGTCGGCATGCTGGTTGGCGCCGTCACCGTGGTGGTCTGGAAGGAGTTCATCGGCCTTGGGCTGTACGAGATCATTCCGGGCTTTATCCTCGCCAGCCTTGCCATCTATGTCGTGAGCCTGATGGGCAAAGCGCCGGCAGCTACCATCCAGCGCCGCTTCGAAGCGGCCGATGCGGAGTACCGCGCCGGCTGACCACCTGGCGTCGGGATCATCGCCGCCCTGGCGATGATCCCGCGCTTCGCTTCATCCACGAATATCTGTCGTTCCTGTCCCTGGCGGCGGATACTGCCTGGCGGGGCGCCTACCGTTAGCGCCTGGCCAGGAAATTCAGGAGTATTCCAATGAAAGCGCAATCCGTGACGATTCGTGCCGTAGCCCTCGTGCTGGCGGCTCTGTTGATGACAGGCTGCAGCCTGCGCTTGCCGGGCATCGGCATCGATGTGGGCGACGGCGGCGGCCATGGCGGCCACCATTGCCCACCTGGCCAGGCCAAGAAGGGTAACTGCTGAGCCTCGCTTCCTTCTCCGGGCCTGGGTGGCGCCCTGCCGCTTGGGTCTGCGCCCGCAATCTCCCGCTCCATTCGCCTAAGTCGTGCGGCTTGGCCCGGCCTTGCCGCTTAGCCTGACCGGCTGCCATAAGCGCGACGCCAGTTGTCATATTCCCGTGACGACATCGCCAACTATCCGGCAAGCAGCTGATCGGTTTGACAGGTCCAAGCGTTCTGCCACGGTTAGTCGAAGCTCGTCAGTGCTTGCTGCTCGGCGCCAGGCAAAGCTCGCATCGCAAGAACAAAAACAATAAACACCGAGGAACCTCCCATGCTACAGAGCAAGTTGGCTTCAGCCTGTGGGCGTGCCATCGCCGGCGTCATGCTGGTCGGCACGATTGGAATAGCGGCAGATGTCCAGGCGCGGTCCAAGCCGGTCAAGCCGCCGGTCTCGCACAGCGAATCCCGCGCGCAGGATTCGCGCACCTTCGTCCCGATCGTTTCAGCCCTGGCTGCATTTCCCGGCCTGCCCAGCGAGCGCTGGACAGGTATCTACGAGGGCTCGTCCTACCAGATCGAGGTACCGCCGAACTGGAACGGCATGCTGGTGATGTACGCCCATGGGTTTCGTGGGCAGGGACCGGAGCTCACGGTCGGGCCGCCCCCGATCCGTCCCTGGCTGCTTCAGCAGGGCTACGCCTGGGCCGCCTCCAGCTACAGCAAGAACTACTACGATGTGCGCGCCGGCATCGAGGACACCAACGCGCTGGCGCTGGCCTTCAGCAGCCTGACCGGAAGGCCGGAGCCCACCAAGACCTATATCACCGGGCATTCCATGGGCGGCCATGTCGCGGCCGCTGCCGTCGAGGCCGAAACCTATGCGACGGCCAACAACCGCGTCGTGTACGACGGCTCGGTGCCCATGTGCGGCGTGACCGGCGACGTCTACGAGTTCGAATACCTGATGAACTTCACCCTGGCCGCGCAACACCTGGCGGGGCAGGGGCCGACCAGCTTCCCGGCGACCGATTTCCAGGCCAAGCTGCCGCAGATCATCGGCGCGCTGTGGGACAGCTATCCAACCGATCCATCGCCGCAAGGCGAGAAGCTCGAAGGCATCGTCCGTGAACTCAGCGGGGGCGAGCGGCCGATCTTCGCCGAAGGCTTCCGCACCAGCCTGCAGAGCGTCGTGCTCGGCACTGGCGGGCGGGACGGCACCGTCGACGGCATCCTCGCCGATTCGCTGTCCGGCAACCTCGCCACGCGATATCAGTTCGATGCGAACAAGGCGATGTCCCGCGAGGAACGCGAGTTCAACGACTCGATCATCCGCGTGGTCGGCCTTCCGCCAGCCAACAGCATCCGTCCGGACGGTTTGCGCTGGATTCCGGTGGTGAACGGCCAGTTCAACGTCCCGGTGGTCAGCATCCACACCCTGGGCGACCTTTACGTGCCGTTCAAGCATCAGCAGATCTATCGCCGCAACGCCGAAGCCAATGGCAACGGGGAACTGCTGGTGCAACGTGCTATCCGGGCACCGAGCCACTGTGATTTCACCTATCAGGAGCAGGTCGAAGCCATGGCGGCGATGCTGCGATGGGAACAACAGGGCATCAAGCCGGCCGGTGACGAAGTTCTTAACCCTCGAGTCGTAGCTGATCCCGCCTATGGCTGCCAGTTCACCCGTAACGATGGCACTCAGAATCGGACGTCGCTGCCGCCTTGCCCATCCAACTGACGCACCGGTGACAGTTAAGCCCTGCTCATGCAGGGCTTTTTCTTCCTGAATGGCCTAGTCAGGCTTTCCCCTGCGAGGAACCTCCATGCAGGCTCCGCTTGCCCCAGCTGCGGAGCATGTTCTGCTTGATGCTCGCTATCTTCCAGCCTTCCTCCATATTCGCGAAGCCGAACTCATAGTTTCCGCACGAATGGAAGAAGTCCTCGTCTGAGGCGGCAGGGTCAAAGCGAAGAATCAAATAATTGCACCGCGCACTGACGGCGCGCTCATCCACGCCGCCGGTGATCAGCAGATTGGAAAAACTGTGGTGCTTGGCCAGCCGGTCAACCGCGTTCTGCCTGCGGTCGACGAACGCCTGGCCGCTCAGGGTGGTGGGCTGCTCCCGGCCCGAGGATGAATAGTCCACCGCGATCTCATGCGCAAGGCACTCGACCATCGCTGGCCAGTCCCGGTTATCGAAGGAAAGAAAGAACCGGCAGAGCAGGTCGTTTATCTGCATGAAGACGGTCGGGTCTACTGTTCTCATCATGCGCTCTCATTACCTGGGCTGGTGTTGATGGAGTAAATCACAGCGCGGCGTTACGGGCTGAAAAAGGCCCGGAGCCGGCGAAGGGAGTAGGCTGCGGCGAATCACCAATCATGACTGCCCGTGCGTCTGGCTCCATTGACCGGAAGGGGGTCTCGCAATACTGTACGCATATACAGTTATGAGGTCTGTACCATGCCCATCCATTTCCTGGGGCCTGCCGCCCCGTCCACTATTGCCTTGCCACTTTTCAGCTTCTGCATACCCGCCGGCTTCCCGAGCCCCGCGCAGGATCACATGGAAGGCACGCTCTCACTCGATGAGCTGATGAACATCCGCGCACCGCACACCTACCTGGCCCGTGCGGATGGCGACAGCATGATTCAGGTGGGCATCTTCGACCGGGACATCCTCATCATCGACCGCGGGCGCGAGGCGGAAAAAGGGGAGATCGTCATCGCCGCGCTCAACAACGAGCCGCTGGTGAAGATCTTCGACCGGCAGGGCGACCAGATCATACTGCGCTCGGCGAACCCCAAGTTTCCCCCGCGCTACCTGCTGGAAAGCGAAGAGCTCTACGTCTGGGGCGTCGTCCCCTTCAGTGTGCGCACCCATGGCAAATACTGAGCGCACGCTGGCGCTGATCGACTGCAACTCGTTCTACGCCGCCTGCGAGCGCGTCTTCCGGCCGGATCTGCGCACCACGCCCATCGTCGTGCTTTCCAACAACGACGGCTGCGTGATCGCCCGCTCGGCAGAAGCCAAGGCCCTCGGCATCAAGATGGGCGCGCCGTACTTCAAGGTTCGCCGTGATCTGGAGCGTTGGGGCGTGGTGGTGTTTTCCAGCAACTACGCGCTCTATGGCGACATGAGCGAACGCGTGATGACGGTCATCGAACAGCGCGTACCGGCCGTCGAGGTGTATTCCATCGACGAAGCCTTCGCCGATCTCTCTGGCATGGCCGATGCGGAATCCATAGGGCGCCGCATTCGCGCCGATGTGTTGCGCCTCACCGGCATACCCGTCGGCGTCGGCATTGCCAATACCAAGACCCTCGCCAAGCTCGCCAACCACTCGGCCAAGCGCTGGCAGAAGCAAACCGGCGGTGTGGTCGACCTGCGCGACCCCGAGCGGCGCGACAAGGTGTTGCGCGTCACGAGCGTGAGCGATGTCTGGGGTGTCGGTCGGCGCATGACCGAACACCTCGCCAGCATGGGAATCCGCAGCGCCTGGGATCTGGCCAACGCCGACGCCTGGACCCTGCGCAAACAATTCAGCGTCGTGGTCGAGAAAACCGCCCGCGAGCTGCGCGGCACGCCCTGCCTGGAACTGGAAGACGTGACCCCGCTCAAGCAGGAGATCTGCTGCTCACGTATGTTCGGCGATCGTCTGCGCGAACTTGCCCCAATCCGCGAAGCCGTTGCCACCTACGTCGCACGCGCCTGTGAAAAGCTCCGCGCCCAGCAGTCGCTGTGCAAGCGCGTACGCGTCAGCATCCGCACCGGCATGTTCAACCCCGACGAACCCAGGTTCGCCAAAGGCATCGTCTGCGAACTGCCATACCCCACCGACGACACCCGCTACATCACCCGCGCCGCCATCGCCGGACTGGAACTGATCTACCGCGACGGCTTCGCCTTCAGCAAGGCTGAAGTGCTGCTGATGGACCTCTGCCAACGCGGCGAATACACCGACGATCTCTTCACCGAAACCCAACCCGCCGCCGCGGAGCGCGTCATGGGCGTGCTCGATGCCGTCAATGCCAAGTGGGGGCGCAACACCCTGAGGCCGGGCCGCATTCCCACCGCTCCGGATTGGGGGATGCGGCGGGAGATGATGAGCCAGAGCTTTACGACGCGGATGGATCAGTTGTGGAGGGTGGGATGCAGATGAAGGGCGGAAGCTGGACCGAACGTGCTATCCGTAGCCAGGAACATGAAGGCGGACAAGACGATGCCGGACGAGGGCGCGGCCCCATTGACCCTCCACGGTGCAGGGTTCACTAGCCTGGGGTGTGCATTCGTTGCACCTGCGGGTCATCCTCGATTGCTCTGATGATATGGTTTCTCGCTTGCATATAGACAGAGGAGACGCCGCACATGAAAAAGCTCGCCCTATCAGCCTCTATGTTGCTGGCTCTGACGGCTTGTAGCAGTTCGCCCGATGCGCCTACGTCACCCGCTAACGTTGCCAGCGTAACCATTGACCAGCCAGACGGCAGTCAAGCCGTCGTCCCGCTCAACCCACGCAGTGTGGTGAGTTTTGACTTCGGCACGGTCGATACGCTAGTGGCCCTGGGCTTGGGCGATCGGGTGACGGGCACGGCCTCCAGTGTGCCGAACTACCTGAAGAACAGCTTGCCGGCCCGGGTTGATGCTGGGGGAATGAAGCAGCCTGACCAGGCCGCCATACGCAAGCTCGACCCAGACGTGATCATGGTCACCGGGCGGCAGGGCGACGAAAGCGAAGCCCTGAGCAAGATCGCCCCCGCCTTGGACATGAGCATCAACGGTCAGGATTACCTGCGCGGATTCGAGCGCAACGTGCTGGCCCTTGGCTCGTTGTTCGACAAGCTGCCCGAGGCCCGGCAGCAATTGCGGGTTACGGCTGCCAAGCTCGGCCAGACGCACGCACGCGTCGCCAACTCCGGCAAGCGCACGCTGGTGCTGACGCACAATGACGGCAACTTCTCGCCCACCGAGCAGCCGGTGATCTACTCCGTACTGCAGGCGCCACGCGCGCTCGCCGCGCCACAGCCTGCCGAACCCGGCGCACCGCGCCAGCGCCCGCAGCCCATGGACGTCAATCAGTTACTTGCTGCAGACCCAGAGGTCATCTTCATCATCGACCGCAGCGCGGCAATCGGCGCAGAGCCCCTGACCACCGAAGCCCTGCGTGCCTCGTCCCTGAGCGCCACTAGCGCCGGGCGCAACGGCCGCATCGTCTATCTCAATCCGTCGCTGTGGTATCTCTCCGGCGGCGGCTTGCTTAGCCTCAGCCTGCAGCTTGATGAGGCTGCAGCGGCTTATTGAAGGAACGTGGGACGGACAGCTGCCGCTGCGGCAGCTGTCTACAAGGGCAGTGGTCTTTTCGTTGCAGTCGGCACTGCGATCTCGACACTTAATTTAGCAACGCGCTAAAGTGCGAATGCCAATTTTTGCCAAATGGGGCTGCCGGCATGAGCACTATGAACATCTCCCTTCCCGATACGCTGAAAAGCTTCGTAGACGAACAAGTCAATCAGCGTGGCTATGGCACCAGTAGTGAATACGTACGCGAGTTGATTCGCAAGGATCAGGATCGCCAGCATCTTCGAGGTTTGCTGTTAGCAGGTGCTGCCTCAGCGCCGACTGCTCCCGTTGATGCCGTTTACTTCGAATCTCTGCGTGATCGGGTTCGGAAAGCACGCGAATGAAGCAAAAGCCTGTCATCCCGAGAGCGCTAGCGCGCGAGGATGTTGATCGGGCGATTGCCTACTACCTGGAGCAAGACGCCGATAAGGCGGCGCTAGGGCTGATTGATGCGCTGGAGCATGCCTACAAACGGCTCAGTCGGCATCCGGGTTCTGGCTCCAGCCGCTACGCACATGAGCTCAATCTTCCAGGGCTCCGATCTTGGCCGATCAAGCGATATCCTTACGTGGTGTTCTACGTAGAGCGTCCGAGCCACATCGAAATTTGGCGCGTACTGCACGGGAAGAACGATATTCCGTCTTGGCTCCAAGAAGATGTGGAGCGGCTCCCCTAGCGGTGGCGCTAAATAAATCTGTCCCCTGTTCGCTTCCATGACCGGTGCACGATCAGAAGCGACAAGGCCCGCTGATCAGTGCTACTTCGCGTCGATTAGCGATCGGGTGGGAGTGTTGGTGCTACCAAGAAGCTCAGCCCATCGGGTTGAAGCTACTTGCCGCCCCGCAATAACGTGTCCTCATCTGATGACTATGATCTTTACGGTCACCATCAAAGCGCGCACGCCATGTCCGACACTCCTCATGAAAATGCTGCTTGGCCGCCTTGCGGCATTCACGGTAGTCGATTGAGCCTCGACGGTGGTTGGCGCATACGCTTGTGCCGTCAATGTAGTTGTCGACCGCCATCCATTCCGCCAGATAGTCGGTTCCACCGTTCCAGCTCTTTATCCACTTCGCAGTGTGCTCTCTGTGCACTGTGCGCGGTCGACGTTCGCTTGCGGCTGGAGAGGCGACACTTTGATGAATAGCCGGCGGGGTATAGGTGCTGGCTGGCTGCTTCGGGTTGTAGTTGTTGTCGCTGAATGAAGTTTGGCGAGATGGCACAGCCCGAGCGGTGGCTTGCTCGAACCACTCGATCTCTTCGTGGCTTAGTTGCCGCTGTTGGGGCGCTGATGTCGGTTCTACCGCTGGGGCTTGATAGCTTGCAATGGATGGCTGGCTAATCGGCTGGATGTGCTGTGGCTGTGCTGGCTCTGGTTCGAACAGAGGCTTACCGCCGATATGGATGCCTTGCTTGATCTGGCCCATGTCCAGAACTATCGGTTGGCCGAACGTCAATGCCAGTGCCCCAATGACCGCCGGACCGATCCCCAGTATCGTTAGGAATCGCCATGGTCCTTGTTTCTTCCTGCTGCGTAGATACTCGGGCGCATCGTCCCAGTCTGATCTCATATCGCCTCCTTGCGTTTGCCGATGGAACAAATATGTGCCTCAAGTCGGAGCTGTAGCTTTCAATACCGCTGCTATCACGAGTATCAACAACAACGGTAAAACTACGAATAGAAATCCAACGAAGGTAGGTAAAAAATACAAGTAGCTGTTAGTGTCCTTGTAGCGGCCGAAAGTCAGCACTTTCAGTACCCAAAGGCCTAGATCTCGAAGCGCAACCTCGAATATAAGTCCAACGACCGTTTCCATGCTATATGCAGCTTCCTTGTGCTAGAAGGGCGCTAAATAAATCTGTCCCCTTTGTTCTTTACATCCAGTTGTTTGCACTAGCCTTCTATTCGTCATCATCCTTCAAACCTACTCCGTACGGTACTGAAGAAGAATATCTTGACGCGCTGACCTGATGTTGAGGGCGGGGGTTAATTACCTGCCTGGGGGCTTTTGCTTCTTGTGTCCATAATTGCACGCCGTGCACTTCAGCGAGCAGGCGGACGTAGCCTCTCAGCATGTTCTCGCTAAACTGATACCACCCGTTTCGACTTTCAGTCATTTTTCTAAGCACAGCGCCGTGGCTGTCTTTGGTAAGGGTGCTAAGGCGCTGTGAAAAGCGGTTTCTTTCTATCGGAACGAGCTTTTGGTTTTCGTTAATCTTGTTGAGGTCGCGGATTACCCGTTCATAAGAGCAATACATTGAGTCTATGTTGCGATGTAAATCTGTCGAATCTGCAGCTGCCCATATAACGTGATGAAAGTCTTGGCTATGCCTAAGCGTTGCGGTGTCGTATGGTTTTCTAATTTGCTCTTGGACCGATCTGACCGCCTCTTCAAGAGCTATTACATAGTGGCTGTGAGATGCTTCATGGGAGCTGTGCGGGTCATCATATACAGCCCATAGAAGATGCTCTGTAATTAAGTGTACGTAGTACGGAAACCCATCGCTTATGCCTGCTACTTTGTATTTGATTTCTTCATCGAACGTTATGTCGAAAGCTTCAAGCGCTTCAACTAAAATATCCCAGCGAGAATCCCAAGAGATCGGCTTTAGCTCGATTGGTTTCAGCTGACGAATACTTGATAGATGGCCCCCTAGAAGATCGTCTAGCGAGATCGCTATGCCGCTAAATATCATGGGGACATATATTCCTGAGTCGCCCATTTTTTTTATGAACTCAGCGAATAGGAATCTTTCTTCTTTGGCTATAGCGTCAAATTCATCGATGACTATGACAGGTCTTTCAGAGTGTATTTCTGTGATGTCAGAGATGACGTCTAAAGCGTCGTCCATGCTGAAAACTGACGGTGTGCTATAACTGGTCTTTTCAGTCTTCCCGCACTCAAGTGTCACTACTTTTAGGTTCAGACTGGCTTTTGTTTGCCATTCAACTGACTCTAGCGATTCGGCCAGCTTCTTAGCAATATTTTCCATTATCCCTAAAAACGTGCTGATTTTTGTGCAGCCGACCTGAATTATTGCATTGTCAGCGCTTTGATATTGATATGCGGCTGTTTGAGCAAGTGAAGACTTTCCGATCCCTCTGTCGCCAAAAATGAAGATATGACGACCAGTTGCAAATAAAGCGCGTTTGATTTCCGCTAACTCTTTTTCACGACCTTTAAGTAGCTCTAACGTGTCTATCGGCGAGGAGGGTCTTACATGTTGGTGTATGGCCTTTCCAAATTCTTCTTCTGAGAATCCTTTGATCATTGGCGCTCCTTGTTGAATTGGCGAGTGTAGCTACTATTGAAGGCTCATCTTCGCTCGTGGGGAAAAGGGGACAGATTTATTTTCCCCAAAGCCCTTATGCAACCCAACCAAAACAAGCCAAACCCAAAACGAAAAAGCCCCGCAAATGCAGGGCTTTTCAAATCTGGAGCGGGCGAAGGGAACAGCACCCGGTCGCTAACTCGTTTATTACGAACGTTTTTTCCGATCCAGGCGTCACGGAATGGACTCGATTGTGGACTCAAGTCTTCGGCCTGGTCAACGCAGGCCGTTGCGGGTGATCCAAAGCGAGCCAAGCACATCCATCAACAGCCAGAGCATCGGATTTCATTCCGAAGTCTATCTGTCCACCGGCACATAACGCCACAGGCCGCAACGGACAGGCGAGCTGCGTCCTCAAAGGACCGGCTCATCATCGACCGGCGCGGCCCCGTCTTTCACCCGCTCGATGAATCGCCTCATGGGCTCCGAGGGTTCGCCCCGGCGGCGCAGCAGGTAGGTGGAGAGCATCGGTGGGATGCCGGCCAGGGGACGAATGGAGATGTCCGGGCGCTGTAGCGTCTGCACCTGCGAGGCGATGGCGAAGCCGATGCCGTAGCCGGCGCCGACCAGGGTCAGCATCACGCCCAGGCTGGTCACTTCGTCCACCAGCTTGAGCGGCATGTTCGTGTCCTGCAGCACCGCCTGAATCTGGTGGCGGCAACCGGAGCCCGCCTCGGGGTGGCACAGAACCAGCGGAAACTTCAAGGCTTCGGGCAGCGGCACCTGCACGTGTGCCAGCAAGGGATGGCGTGCGGGCACGATCACCGACAGCGGGTCGGTCCACACCGGCTCGGCGACGAGGCCATCATGCACCGCGTTTGACAACGCAAAGCCGATGTCCAGCAGATCGTCGTGCAGCATCTTGAGCTGCTGCGCGAACGGCAGCTCGAAGACGCGAATCTCCAGCTCGGGCTCCTCCTCACGGCTGCGTGCCAGCAGGGTGGCGATGCGGGGCTGCGCCAGGCTGTCGCAGATGGCGATGCGCAGATGGCCCTGGTAGCCCTGTGCCGCCGCCTTGGCGCTCTTGACTGCCTGCTCCACGGTGGCCATCACGCGCCGGCATTCGCCGAGGAACACCTGGCCGGCCCAGGTCAGCCGCGTCAGGCGTGTGCTGCGGTCGAACAACTGCACGCCAAGCTGGCTTTCCAGGTCGCGCATCGCACGCGACACAGGCGACTGCTCGATGCCCAGACGCTCGGCTGCACGGGCCAGATGCAGTTCTTCCGCAACTGCGACGAAGTAACGCAGCAATCTGAAATCCAAGGCCACCTCCTGTTTGTCTTCTTCTGGTTCGGCATCTCGGGCGCCAGCATCTACATCCGCATCCCGTCAGTACCTCCTTCGATTGCATCGCGTCGAAGCACTCATGCCTGTCGGGACCAGGCCCGTCGCCGACACGCGCGGAGCTGGCCGGCGCACACAGCCGGACACTGAATGCTGATGGCCAGTGTTTGCTGCTGCCATGCCAGGGCGGGCGGCCAAGCAATATGACGCAGGCGTTCCTGCGAACCAGGGCCGCGAAGACGATGCTGCGTCCGCAAGGCTGGTAAATCAGCCGGTGTGTCGAGCACCGCGCGCAGGCGCTCACGCGTGTCGGAGTTCGCGATCGGTGCAGCCGACGACGACACGCCGGCGTCAGGGCGGGCGTGCCGATGCAGTTTCATGGGGGTGTCTTTCGGCTCACCCCGGTCGTGGCCTGGTCGGTCACGAACCCAGCTCCAACACCCCGGACTTCTGCGTAGCCGCCATCCCCTGGGCGACGCGCTCGTAGATCCACCAGGCGGTCGCCGCGGATGAAGTCCTCGGGCTGCGGTTGACGCGGCGCGGAGGCCTGCAGCCGCTGCGCGAGCTGCTCGTCGCCCATGCGTTCGTCGTTCCAGAACACGCTGCCGTGGGTAGTGACGGACAGGTTCGCCACGTCGGGCTTGATCGGCTTCACTCCATTCAGACACAGATGCTAATAAGAAATATTATTGATTGTCCGTGGTTTTGTGTGATATGGCAACACCGATGGAATAACCCGGCCTTGCCTGGACACTCGCAGCCTCGCCAGCGACTGAAGGCCGGATGGCGGCAACTGGAAAGCCTCTGTGACCGGCATCGCCACCGGGAAGCACTCATGCGGTTCCCTACGGCCAGAGGAATGGACTCCACTTTCTGGGGGGGAAGTACATGAACTTACGCCATCTTCGCTGTTTCATCGCCGTGGCCGAGGAGTTGCACTTCGGCCGGGCGGCGCGAAGGCTGCATGTGGAGCAGTCACCCCTGTCGCGAACGATCCGCCAACTGGAGGCGGACTTGGGCGTGACGCTGCTGGAGCGCACGCCGCGCGGGGTGCGCCTGACCCCGGCCGGGCAGGTGTTCCTGGAGGAGGCCCGGCGCGTGCTGCTGACCCTTGAGCAAGCCCAGACCAAGGCGCGGGCGGTGGCGGCGGGACACCGGGGCACCCTGCGCATCGCCTTGGCCGGCGGCGTCGGGCGGACCCGGCTGTCGGCGCTGCTCGCGCTGTGCCGGGAGGAGGCGCCGGAAGTGGGCATCCGGCTGTTCGAGGCGCCGCTGTCGCAGGTGGTGGGCGGGCTGGGCAACGACCTGTACGACGCGGCCTTTGCGATGGCCGGCGAGATGGAGGCCGGGGTGGTCGCCATGCCGGTGTGGCAAGACCCGCTGGTGGTGGCCATACCCGCGCGGCACCCCTTGCTGGCGCACAAGCGGGTGCCGCTGGAAGAGGTGGTGGGCTACCCGCTGGTGCTGTGCCACCCGCAGGTGTGTGCGGAGTGCAGCCGGCAATGCGAGCGCCTGCTACGCCTGGTGGAGACACCGTCGGTCGTGGCCGAGTACGTGACGACCCACTCGCTGATGCTGGCCCTGGTGGCGGCCGGCTATGGCGTGGGATTTTCCACCGAGGCGCACGTGGTGGCATGCCGGCAGGCGGACGTGATCGTCCGGCCGCTGGATGAAGACTCGGCGGCGCTGACGACCTACCTGCTACATCCCGAGGGCGCGATGTCGGAGCCACTGCGCCACTTCATCGACCGTGCGCAGCGTGTCGGCCATATGCCGTTGGATACGCAACGGCTCGCATGAGGCTGTTTCAGGCGGGTTGGCCGATTCCATTTTGGTCAAACCGCCAGACCTGTTTTGTCATAGCGGGTTTCCATTGACGTTGTGCACGGGCGCGCTGCATCCAGGCGTTGCTCGCGCTTGCGGTTGGCATCCTGCGATGAAACTCGCATGCCCATCGTGGCGCGTCACAGCGAAGACGCGCGGCGCAACAGTGCTTGCCGTATGCGCATCGGCTCTGGCGTGTTGAGCTGATCGCGCTTTACTGGGCCTTTTTCCCTGCAAAGACTTTGGCCTGGTTATCCGGGTCAGGCATGGCGCCCGCGAATGACGCTGGTGACAGCATGTTCCGCGGCTTGCGAATTGTGAGTGATGGCGCCTTGCGCGGCAAGGCGCACATCTCGCATCGGAACCGGCGGTATCACCGATGCCACGGTCTTCGCCGCTTCGCCACCTGCTCGTTTCGCCCGGAGATTCCTGGACAGCCACGCACGCCGCCTGTACGGCGGGTGCGCGTGCTTGGACTCGGTGCGATGACGAATGGAGGCGCGCGATATGCCGAAGTCGAGCAGCCTGGCCGATGGCGCCAAGACCTACTACCGCCCGATCGAGGCGGCAATCCGCTGGAGCGGATTGCTGCGCTTCGAGCGGCGCATCCTGGCGGCCTTGGGAGAGCGGCCTCTGCCGGAGGCAACGGAGTTTCCGCGCTGGCCGATGCTGCGGTTGAACGCCGAAAGAATCTTCGATGCGCTGGCTCACGGCGAGATGCCGTATGGCAAGGAGGGCTTAGTGCGGGACACGCAGGGCCTGGCAATGGACGACCCGTCGCTGACGGTGCGGCACGTCGATCTGAAAGCCTGGATGGCGCACTACTACCCAGGCGAGAAACCGACGTTTCTGTTCGATGAGATCGAGCGTGCGCTTCACCCGGCGATCAGCCTGGACACAGTGGGCGCATTGCTGGTCGAACGGGAAGCGATCAAGGCGCGGCTGGCGGAACACCTGGGCGTGCTCGAGACGCTGCGCGCCGAGCATGAGGCGCTGCTGAAAACGCACGCCGCCTGCGCGGCCGACACGGAGCGTGCGAACACGCTGGGGCCGCGCAGCGAATCGACCTACCTGAACATCGTTGGCGGGTTACTGACGCTGCTGCTGGGCAAGTCGCCCAGCGGCATGCCGTATTCCAGCTTCCTGACGCAGGAGGCCATCATCAGCGCGATGGTGGCGCACCACGGCAACGCGATGGGCATCACCGAGCGCACCCTGCAGGCCAAGTTCGCACTGGCTCGGCGCAATCTGCAGAGCACAACTTCCTGAGCGATGCCAGACCGTATCTGCGGTCGCGGAAACCGCATTTGCGGTGTCTTTCTTCAACGCGGCGTTCTTAATTCGAGTCACGCCAATCAGCGCCACTGAGCGTTAAGGAGTGACCCTCATGTCTTCGCAGACCACCGCCACGGCGGCACCGACCGAGCACCGCATCCTGCGCCGCGCCGAGGTCGAAGCCAAGACCGGCTTCAAGCGCGCGCACATCTACAGCCTGATGAAGGAAGGCAAGTTCCCCAAGGCGCTGCGCCTGGGCGTGCGCGCGGTGGGCTGGGACTCGGTGGAGATCGAACAGTGGATCGCCGAGCGCCTCAAAGAACGCGCCTGACGCTTCTTCTCGGTTCATGCCATTCGACGAGGAGAAGCCCATGCAGGTGGTGTCCATCATTTCGACCAAGGGCGGCGTGGGCAAGACCACGACTGCGGCCAACCTGGGCGGCTTCATCGCCGATGCCGGGCTGCGCGTGCTGCTGCTGGACCTGGACGTGCAGCCCACGCTGTCGAGCTACTTCACGCTGGACGTGCGCGCGCCCGGCGGCATCTACGAGATGCTGGCCTTCAACGAGCGGCGCATCGAGCAACTGGTGTCGCGCACCGCGATCGCGGGCCTGGACCTGGTGCTCTCGAACGACGACCGCGGCGAACTGAACACGCTGCTGCTGCACGCTCCGGATGGGCGCCTGCGACTGCGCCATTTGCTGCCCGTCTTCCGCACGCACTATGACCTGCTGTTGATCGACACCCAGGGCGCGCGCAGCGTGCTGCTGGAGATGGCTGTGCTGGCGTCCGACCTGGCGCTGTCGCCGGTGACGCCGGAAATCCTCGCGGCGCGCGAGCTGCGGCGCGGCACGCTGCAACTGATCGAGGACATCGCGCCGTATCGGCACCTGGGCATCGAGCCGCCGCCGCTGCGCCTGCTCATCAACCGTGTGCATCCGGTGTCGTCGAACGCGCGGCTGGTCCAGCAGGCGCTGCGACAGGTGTTCCAGGAACAGGCCGGCGTGCAGGTGCTGGGCACCGACGTGCCGGCCATCGAAGCCTATCCGCGCGCTGCGACACGAGGATTGCCAGTGCACCGGGTGGAGTACCGGCAGCCGGCTGGGCGCACGGCGCCCGCGGCGCTGGAGACCATGCGCACGCTGGCCGGCGAGCTGTTCCCCGCGTGGCGGGAGTGCTTCGCGCTGGTCACCGGCCGGGCCGATGCGGGAGGGGCCAGCCATGGCGAGCGCACATGAACTGGCGCGCGGCCGTGAACGGCTGCGCGCGCTGATCGAGTTCGCGCTGGGCGAAGGCTGGCGCGTGGTGCGCACGTCCGGCGGGCACCTGAAATTCACGAAACCAGGCTGCGCGTCGATCTACACCAGTTCGACTGCGAGCGACCACCGTGCCGACCGCAATGCCCGCGCGCAACTTCGCCGGGCCGACCGGCAGGCGCAGGAGAACGGCCGTGGCTGAGCTGACGCCGCAGGACATGGCTGCCAAGCTGCTGGCCACCGGCTTCGAGCGCAGCGGCCCTTCGGCCGCGACCTTGAGCGACCCCATCGCCGACACGCCGATGATGGTGACGCTGAACCAGTTGCGGCCCTACGACCACGACCCGCGCGTGACGCGCAACCCGGCCTATGCGGAGATCAAGGCGTCCATCCGCGAACGTGGGCTGGACGCGCCCCCCGCGATCACGCGCAGGCCGGGCGAGGCGCACTACATCATTCGCAACGGCGGCAACACGCGGCTGGCGATCCTGCGCGAGTTGTGGAGCGAGACCAAGGAGGAACGCTTCTTCCGCATTGCGTGCCTGTTCCGCCCGTGGCCGGCGCGCGGCGAAATCGTGGCGCTGACCGGGCATCTGGCCGAGAACGAGCTGCGCGGCGGGCTGACCTTCATCGAGCGGGCCTTGGGCATCGAGAAGGCGCGCGAGTTCTACGAGCAGGAAAGCGGCCAGGCGCTGTCGCAGAGCGAACTCGCGCGGCGGCTGACTGCCGACGGCTATCCGGTGCCGCAGTCGCACATCAGCCGCATGAACGATGCGGTGCGCTATCTGCTGCCGGCGATCCCGACGCTGCTGTACGGCGGATTGGGCCGGCATCAGGTGGACCGGCTCGCGGTGCTGCGCAAGGCGTGCGAGCGCACCTGGGAGCGGCGTGCGCTGGGCCGCACCGTGGCCGTGGACTTCGCCACCTTGTTTCAGGACGTGCTGACGCAGTTCGACACTCAGCCAGACGACTTCTCGCCGCAGCGGGTGCAGGACGAGCTCGTGGGCCAGATGGCCGAGCTGCTGGTGGCGGACTACGACACGCTGGCGCTGGAGATCAACGACAGCGAAAGCCGCCAGCGTGCGCTGACCAGCGAACCGGCAGCGCCGACGCCCCCGGCAGCACCTGTCTTGCCTGCTACACCGCCCTCGCCGGTCTCCGCGCCTCGGCAGCCACCCGCCTCGTCTGTGCCGCGCGACACCACGCCGGTCGCGCCTCCGGCGCCAGCAGCAACACCGCCTGCACCGCCCGGAGCGCCGGAGGAACAGTACGGGCAACGCGACGAGCGTCTGCAAGGGCACATCGTGACACCGGCACCGACCACCGAGCGCCTGCTGTCCATCCAACGGATGGTCGCGGACCAGCTCGGCGACAAGCTGCCCGACTTCGAGGTCGACGCGCTGCGTGCGATCCCCGTGCAGGCTGGCGGGCTCTATCCCATCTCGGACGTCTGGTATATCGAGCCGGGGCTGGACGCGCCGGATCGCCTGCGCGTGCACATCGCGCAGTTCGCGCGCGAGATTGCCGGGGACGCGGCGGTGGCCGACCACATCGAGGCCATCGACGGCGGCATCGGCTTCGTCTGCGTGGCGCCGGCCGTGGGCCAGGCGAAAGCGCTGCCGGCGTTCGCGCGGGCGGTGCTCACCCTGCTGCATGCGCTGAGTGCGGCGCCGCCTGCCGCGAACGGCTTGGACCGCGCGCGGCTGGCCGACGAGCTGGCGGCGCTGCTGCATGGCCACGGCGGCTCGGCCACACGCCTGAGCGATGCTGCGCTGGTGAAGCTGTTCCGTCTGCTGCGCCTGGCGCGCCGGCTGCTGGACCTGCAAGCCGGCGAAGCGGGCCAGGAATCCTGAGCGCAGGAGGCTCTCGCATGTCGGCACCGCACCCGCTCAACCAGGCCGTGATCGCCCAGGCCCTGCATGACCTGCGCAACGGCCAGTTGCGCCGCTGCAAGGCCATGGGCTTCGGCGAGGAGGAGCTGGATGCGCTGAAGCACCCTGAACTCGTGAGCATGCTGGTGAATGCCACGGTGTCATGGTGTTCGGTGTCGGTGAACCAGGAGGTGTTGAAGCGGCTGCTGAGCCAGGTGCACGACGTGGAGCGGGAGATCGCCACGGTGGACCGCATGCTGCGCCTGGGGGCGAGCACGGAGATGGTCAGCAAGTTCTACGGCCTCACGCATCAGGAAGTGGCGCTGCGCCGCGACATCCTCGGGCTGCCCAAGCGCAAGGGCCGGCATCCGGTACTCGACGAGGCGCAGGACGTGGCCTTGTGGGAGCGCTGGAAGGCCGGCGTCACCGAGCGCCATATCGCCCTGACCGACGACATGGCGATGCTGGCGCTGACCATGGACCTGGCCGAGGCCATGACCCTGCCCATGTCGGTGATCTGGTCGGCGATACGGAACTGGATCGACCAGGGGCTGGTGTAGCCATGACCACGGGCAGCGCACCACGGCGCGATGGCCCGGTTGCGCTGTCGGCGTTGTTCGACGAGGCGCTGCGGCACCTTGAGCCGAAGGAACCGGCGCAGGGCACGGCGCCGAGCCAGGACTGCTTTCTCTACAGCGGCAACCGGCACGAGAGCGTCCCGCGCGCGCTGTTCCTCGACCGGCGCCTGACGCCGCTGGAGCGCAATGCCTGGCAGGTGTTCCGCCTGCAGCTCAACGACGACGGCGTGACCGCCTTTCCTACCTACGACCAGCTCCGCCCCTATCTGGCGTCCATGCCCTGTGCGTCGCAAGCCTCGCACGAGACCGTGGCGCGCGCCTTGACGCTGCTGCGGCTGACACGCTGGCTCAGCCTGGTGCGGCGGCGGCGCGATCCCAGGACCGGCCGTATCCAAGGCAACCTCTACGTGCTGCACGACGAACCGCTGTCGCCCTTCGAGGCGATGCAGCTCGACCCGGACTACCTGGGCTTGGTCAGTCAGGCGCTCACGCACGCGGCGAAGGCGGTGCAGGTCGTGGGCATGAACACGCTGCGGGAGATCGCCGAAGACCCGCTGCTCAGCGGGCGCACGCTGCCGACCCGCCTGCAAGTGCTGGCGCAGCGCATGGCGCGGCATGGCTGGACGACGCCAGGTTATCCACAGGAGGGTGCGGACCACGAATCCGAAGAAGGCCAGGAAGCCCTTCTTCGGAATGCTGCGCGCCCGTCTTCGGAATCCGAAGCAGGGCCGAAACCCGCGCCGGACGGCTCTCTTCGGATTCCGAAGCAGGACCGTACAGTACGTAATGATCGTATAAATGAAGTACGTACAGTACCGCGCGCGAGGGCCTTGCAGAACCTGCGGCTGCCAGACCGCTTCCAGCGTTTGAAGCACGAGCAGCAGTCCGGCGCGCTGGTGGCCTTGCGGCAGGTGGACGAAGCCCTGCGGCAGGCGGTGCTGGACGAATGGGAGGCGCGCTGCTGCAACAGCTCGGTGCGCAACCCGGCTGGCTACCTGTTCGGCATCATCCAGAAGGCGATCCGTGGGGAGTTCAAGGCCTGGGCGGGCGACAGCGCCACGGTGCCGCCTGCTTCCCGTCCACCCGCACCGGCACCGGCGCCATCGGCACCGCCGGTATCCCCCGAAGTGGCGCGCGCCCACCTGGCGCGGTTGCGGGCGGCCCTGCGCGACCCGTGACCGGCCGAGCTATCCCCTGGGGATAGCTGGGACAGGGAGCCTTCCGGCGGGTCAATCCGGCTACACTCTTGCCAAGGTCTCAATTGAGATACAAAATAGGGGCTAATGCATAACAGGAGAAGCAACGATGGCCGCACAGACTTCGATGCTGCACATCCGCGTGGACGATAAGCTCAAGGCCGATGCAGCCGAGAAACTCGCCGGGGTCGGCCTCACCGTTTCGGACGCCGTGCGCATCCTGCTGACCCGTGTGGTCAAGGAAGGCGCACTGCCGGCTGGCCTCACGGCCGACCCGGAGGCCTACGATGCCTGGTTCCGGGCGAAGGTCCAGGAGGCGCTGGCCGACACACGGCCGCCGGTGCCGCACCAGCAGGTCATGGATGAGGCGCAGGCCCTGATCGACAGGAAGCGGCGTGCGCGTACTTGAGTGGCGGGAAGCTGCCCGCGCCGACCTGCTGGCGATTGTTGACTACATCTCGGACGACAACCCCGATGCCGCGCAGCGGTTGAAGGACGACATCGAGGCCAAGGCCGCGAAGCTGCCGGAGCGCCCGAAGCTCTACCGGCCTGGCCGCGTGGCCGGCACGCGGGAGATGGTCGTGCGTGCGAACTACGTGGTGGTCTACATGGAGGACACCCGCGCGGTGTCCATCCTGCGCGTGTTGCACGCCGCGCAGCAGTGGCCGCCGGCACGGGAGTGAAGGAGGTTTTCCTCACTGGAGATTCACCATGAATACCAAGGAGCCTGAAGCAGCCAAACTCAAGGCGCTGCAGGAAGCAGCTTGCATGGGCTGGGCCGACATCGCCGCCGGCCGCCATGCCGATGTTGCCGACGGCCAACTCGAAGGTTTCATTGCACAGTTGGGACAGCAGGCGGCGCTTGCCGTCGCTACCCGCCGCGAGGCTATCCCCAGGGGATAGCTGGGACAGCCAGCCTTCCCGCCACCGACAAACCGGGCGCACGCCGATTGCGGTTTGTTGACTGACGGCCTTCCGGGCGGTGCCGATGCTGGCGACTCGTTCCGTTAATGCGAGTCGTCACCCATGGCCAATGAACCCCTGCAACTGAATCTCGGATCGCTGCGCAGCGCGATGTCGCTGACGCTGCACACGCACCACGCTTCGCGCATCTGGCACGGCCGCGCGCCGACCGAGGGGCGCCCCGGCATCATCGGACTCAACGGCTATATCGGCGCCATGAACAAGATGAAGCGCGGCGCCGAGCAGGACGACCCGTACTCGGACTGGTGGATGTTGCGGATCGAGGACAAGCTCGCCGACACCAGGACCCGTCTGCAGACCCTGCGCGAACAGGTGGATCAGGCCTTGGCCGACGTGCCAGCGGCGCTGTCGCTGGGCGAGAACATGAACGTGCAGCCGGTGAAGCTGCCGCTGTTCGTCAATGCTCAGCTCGGTTTCATGGCGGTGTACCTGCTGGCCGACTACGACGACCTGGCACGCAAACTCATCCTGGCGCACCACACGGCGCTGATCGACCGCAGCACCTTGGAGCGCTGGCTCAATGATGGCGCGCACGCGCTGCGCAGCCTGTTCTCGCTGGCCCAGCAGTACCGCTACTCGGGCACGACGCGCGACGACTTCGCGGCGAAGAACGCCGCGGCGCGAGCGGCGCTGGAGAAGTTCGGCGAGCTGCCGCAGGACGTGCTGGAAGGCACGCGCCGCTCGCGCTTCGCGCCACCGATCGCGCGGCGGACGACCAAGCCCGGCACGCCGCCTGCTGCGCCCGCCATCGAGCCCGATGCGCCGGCTCACACGGATGGCGCAGCCGATGGTGCGGCGGGCGATGAGGGGACTGACGCATGACGGCATCGCCCCCCATCAGCCAATCCACGCGCTTCGTGGCGCTGGAACAGGCGGACTTCCAGCGGCTGGAACACGCAGGCTACCTAAAAGGCCTTTTACAGCCTTTTAAGGGTAAGGGGAGTCTGGAGACCTGGGCCAGCCAGTGCGCGGCGCTGCGCGACGACGTGATTGGCCTGGCGCAGCGGCGCGTGCTGCCCCGGGCGCGCGCCTACCCCTTCAGCCTGCTCCACGTGCAACTGGCCCAGCAGGCCACTGGCGCAGGGACGACCTTCCTGCGCTGGCGCAACCTCGACCGTTCCTCCATGGGCGTGGCGTTGTGGGAGGCCCTGCTGGCCAACCCCGCGACGCCGGCCTCGCTGATCGACGAGCTGTACGCGATGGAACTGCAGCGCATCGTGCTGAACATGCAGATCAGCCTGACCCACAGCATCGCTCGCCAAGCCCTGGAATGCGCCAGCAAGGCCGCCCAGGCCGAAGCGGCTTACCTGCGACGTGTCCACGGGCATACCGCGGCCGTTCCACCCACCACCAAGGAGTCACCATGAGCACGCACTTCGTCGGCGAGGGCAACATCGGTTCTGCGCCGGACTACCGCGAATTCCCGAACGGCAACGACGAGCCGCGCCGGCTGCTTCGCCTCAACGTCTATTTCGACAACCCGATCCCGAAGAAGGATGGCGAATACGAGGATCGCGGCGGTTTCTGGGCACCGGTGGAGCTGTGGCACCGCGATGCCGAGCACTGGAAGACGCTGTACCAGAAAGGCATGCGGGTGCTGGTCGAGGGCCGCACCGTGCGCGACGAATGGGAGGACGCCGACGAGAATGAGCGCGTCACGTTCAAGGTCGAGGCCCGGCGCGTGGGCATCCTGCCGTACCGCATCGAGTCGGTGGCGCTCAGCGCCAAGCCGGCCGGCGGACAGTAGTTCGCCCATCGCCGCTCCCCCGAGGGCGGCTGTAGCAACCGTCATACGCCCGCGATGCACCAGCGAGCTATCCCCAAGGGATAGCTCCAAGGTCGTCCACAGAGTTCCAGCCGCCCTCCCGAAACGACGCTCTTGCTGTGCCAGCTCCTGCGGTCTATGCGCACTGCTGCGGCAACGGACCGCCTGCCGATCACAAAGCGGTGTCTGCATCAATCGGCTTCCTTGCTGCCGGCATCTCCTGGCCCCGCCAAGCTGACGCCCATCCGATGAACCGCACATTTTCAAGGAGGCTTCATGCGCGTGTTCCTGTGCGAGAAGCCGTCCCAGGGCAAGGACATCGCCCGTGTGCTGGGTGCCGGCCACCGCGGCAACGGCTGCTACAGTGGCGCCGGTGTCGTCGTGACCTGGTGCATCGGTCATCTGGTGGAGGCGGTTCCGCCCGAAGGCTACGGCGATCAATACAAGCGCTGGGCCATCGAGCAACTGCCTATTCTTCCTGAGCGTTGGCGTGTCGAGCCCAAGGCGGCGACCGCGGCGCAATTCAAGGTCGTGCAGCAGCTCGTCGCCAAGGCGGGCGAGCTGGTGATTGCGACCGACGCCGACCGTGAGGGCGAGATGATCGCCCGCGAGATCATCGACCTGTGCGGCTACCACGGGCCGATTCAGCGCCTGTGGCTGTCGGCGCTCAACGATGCGTCGATCCGCAAGGCGCTGGGTGCGCTCAAGCCGTCCGCCGAGACGCTGCCGCTGTACTACTCGGCCCTGGCCCGCTCGCGTGCCGACTGGCTGATCGGCATGAACCTGAGCCGGCTGTTTACGCTTCTAGGTCGGCAGGCCGGCTACACCGGCGTGCTGTCGGTGGGGCGCGTGCAGACGCCGACGCTGAAGTTGGTGGTGGATCGTGATCGCGAGATCGCGCGCTTCGTCTCTGTGCCGTATTGGGCCGTGGACGTGCTGCTATCCCATGCCGGCCGGTCCTTCACCGCGAGCTGGATACCGCCCGAAGGCAGCACCGATGCAGCGGGTCGCTGCCTTCAGCAGCCGGTGGCGCAGCAGGCTGCGGATTGCATTCGCGCCGCACGCGATGCGCAGGTCGTGTCGGTGGACACCGAGCGCGTGCGCGAGGCACCGCCGCTGCCGTTCGACCTGGGCACGCTGCAGGAGGTGTGCTCCAAGCAGTTGGGCCTCGACGTGCAGGAGACGCTGGACATCGCGCAGGCGCTGTACGAGACGCACAAGGCGACGACCTATCCGCGCAGCGACTCGGGATACCTGCCCGAAAGCATGCTCGCGGAAGTGCCGGCGGTGCTCGATGCACTGCTCGCCACCGATCCCAGCCTGCGGCCCTTGATCGGCCAGCTCGACCGCAACCAGCGTTCGCGCGCCTGGAACGACGGCAAGGTGACGGCTCACCACGGCATCATCCCGACGCTGGAGCCCGCCAACCTGTCGGCCATGAACGAGAAGGAACTGGCCGTCTACCGGCTGATCCGCGCTCATTACCTCGCGCAGTTCCTCCCGCACCATGAGTTCGACCGGACGGTAGCGCAGTTCTCGTGCGGCAGTCAGTCGCTGGCGGCCGTGGGCAAGCAGATCGCCGTCACCGGCTGGCGCGAGGTGCTGGCGACGCCGGGGCCGGACGATGCCGACGGCGAGGATGCGCAGCGCAGCCAGGTGCTGCCGGCGCTGCATGCGGGCCTGTCCTGCCCGGTCGGCAAGGTGGATCTCAAGGCGCTGAAGACGCTGCCGCCCAAGCCCTACACGCAGGGCGAGCTGATCAAGGCCATGAAGACCGTCGCCAAGTTCGTGACCGACCCGCGGCTGAAACAGAAGCTGCGAGATACCACCGGCATCGGCACCGAGGCGACACGCGCCAACATCATCAACGGTCTGATCGGTCGCGGCTACCTGGTCAAGAAAGGCCGCGCCGTCCGCGTTTCCGACGCGGCATTCACGCTCATCGACGCGGTGCCCTCGGCCATCGCCGACCCCGGCACCACGGCGGTGTGGGAGCAGGCGCTGGACATGATCGAGGCCGGCCAGATGGCGCTGGACACCTTCATCGAGAAGCAGTCCGTGTGGGTCGGTCAGCTCGTGCAGCAGTACCGCGGCGCAACGCTCTCGCTCAAGCTGCCGCCGGCGCCGGCCTGCCCGCAGTGCGGCGCACCGATGCAGCAGCGCACGGGCAAAAGCGGCGCGTTCTGGTCCTGCTCGCGCTACCCGGACTGCAACGGCACGTTGCCGATCGAGTCCCCGACGGGCCGGCGCAGCGCACCGCGCAAGCGGCGCGCTGCCTCCAAGGCGTCCTGATCCTCGCTTCCCCCTGCCGCGCCGGCCCTTCACTGGCGGCGAGGCAAACGTCCCGCACCGCGCGGGACTCCAAAGCGCGCGTCTCCTTCTGCAACGGTGTGCGCGCCCCGTCTGCCCGCCATCGGGCGACGGGGCGAGAAGGTCATTGCTCCACGAATCGCGCCCGCCGCCATTCCCTTGATCGGTGTGCCTTGCCTCGGTCACGAGGGGCTTCCTGACGCCTTGCCGCCGCGCGAGCCGTGAGGAGGCCCCTTGGGCCGAGGGTATTCCGTGCCGGTGCCCGCCGGCGAAACATCGGGCTCCCTTTGTGTGTGGATGCACGCCAGAGGTTTCCGGCCCCAGCCACGAAACGGGCCGGGTGCGATTGCTGACGCAGCGAACGGCTTTGACGACGGCCTGCGCTGACGCAGCCCACAGGTGGTTTTCCTTCCTCTCCAGCCGAAGGCCCGCGTGGCCTTCGGCGCCCTGGTCCTTGCCTTGTCCCGTGACGCGGGCCATTGCCCTAAAAGCGGACCGTCCGCGATTCGGTTTTCCCTGCGACGGCAGCCATGCCTCGCGCCCATCCTCACGCCATGCGTTGCTGACAGTCGTCAGCGGCATGCCCTGGCAGTCCCGGTCTTCAAGACTGCAACGCGGTTCGCCGCGTCGACCGATCCAGTCCGCTTCGCATCGCCCACCGCGGACGCTCGCCGGCCTGGCGACGATGCACTTTTCTCAACCACCCGAGGGGAACTCCATCCTCTACGGGATGCGTGCTCCTCGACCCACCAAGGAGCACGGCATGTCTGAACCTTCTGCATCTTCCTCTGCAACCGCAGTGCGCAGTGGTGCGCTGGCGCTGGCCTGGACCGGCAAGCGTTTGCCGCTACAGGTGCTGCGCAGCGCGGCCGGCCACTACATCGGCACGCAAGACGACGAAGGCCCGGTATCGCGGGAGTCCGTCGAGTATTTCCCGACCCACCTCGCAGCACAGCGCGCCCTGGGTACCCATGCCTGGACACAGCGCGCTCACCCCTGATTCCCACCCTTCAAGGAGTTCTCTCATGAATCTGTCTTTACCCGAAGACGTGCTCGATCAGATGGCGCTGGAACAGGCGCACTTCGACGCTGCACCGCAGGCCTTCTTCGAGGCCTGGAAGCGCGGCGCGCAGATCGCCGGCCACGAGTGGTTCGGCGACGGCACACGCGAAGGTCTGCAGCGTGCCACCACCAAGTGGGACCTGCGGCCCAACATGCTGATGCTCAACGACGCCCTGGGCGTGCTGAGCAGCGGTCAACGCATGTTCCTGTCCGCGATGGTGAGCTTCTACAACTCCCGCGAGGGCGGCGCGATGCTCAAGCGTTGCGGCTTCGAGGGGCTGTCCGACTTCGGCGGCCTCGATCTGGAACGGCGCCAGGTCATCGCTGACCTCACGCTGCACTACAACGGCTGGTGAGCCGCGCCTGGCAACCCACCGTCCTTTCATCCCACCCCACGAGGGACATGCGTCCCCGTTCGGGGCCATGTCCCTCCTTCCTTTCGCAGGAGCGGCCATGTCCCGAATCACCATCTTCCACTGACCTGCACCGCCCGCCACCAGGGCGGCCCGACGCCGCGGCCGGCTGACCGGTTGCCACTTCATCCACTCGCTGGGGTTCAATCCCCGGCAGGGGATTGCCTCGGCCATCCTCTGCTGGAGGAATCCCATGTCTCATTCCAAAAACCCCTTCGTCCGCGGCTACGATGGCCTGTCCGTGCAGCGGCTGCTGGCGATTTCCTACGACGACGACTGCCCGCTGAGCTATCTGCCGCTGCACGTCTCGCAGTCGCACCTGCCGGACAGCCAGGTCGAGCGCCATGCCTGCGTCTTCTGCGACGACTTCGCGCTGATCACCGAGGGCCAGAACGTGCCGCCCGAGCTGGACGCGCAGTGCCCCAGCCACGGTATCGCCCGAAACCTCGTCTACGCCGTCATGGCCGAAGAAGCCGGCCAGCCGCTGCACGTCGGCGATACCTACTCCGAGGAAGCCGCGCGCGAGGTGGTGCGGCGCCTGCGCTTCGAGACCGGCTTCTACAGCCGTGCCTGGGAAATCAGTTCGGCGCACATCACCGAGGAGGCCGGCCGCTTCCTCGCCGAACTGGCGGACGTCGCCACGCCGAGCGGCTTTCTGTTCGTCGCCTTCCGCATTCCCTACAGCCCGGCGGTCGGCGTGAAGCTGATCGCCACCCCCTGGACGGATGCGAACCTGCAGCATGTCGAGGGCATCACCGCCGAAGAGCTGCGGCAGGAGCACCGGGCCAAGGGCGTGCCGGAATCCTTCGTGGAAGTGTTGCACCTGGCTGCGCTCGCTGACGTTCGCATGTTGGTGTTCGATGCCGACGCGCCCGTGCTGGACGGGCTGACGCTCTACGACGACGAGTAACCCGCAACCCATTCGAGCCCCCACGTCGGGGCTCTTCTTTTTCGCGGAACGCGGTGCCGGCGCATTGCCGATTCCCAACGGACGGCCGCAGCCATGTGCCGCACGCTGGCCGCATGTTCGCTGGCGTTGCCGGCAGCATGCCCAGGCAGTCGAGACCTTCGAGACTGCGGCGCGGTTCGCCGTGCTGGTTGCTTCGTTCTCCGGGCGCACCCGCGTCCATCCACCTCACCCTCAAGGGATCGACCTCCCTTGAGGGCGGGAGTCCCTTGGTTGCCACAAGGAGTCTCCCCATGGATACCCAAGCCATCCGCGCACAGATGCCGACGCTCGTCGTCGGTCATGTGCCTTCCAACGTCCGTTCGTTCAAGTTCAACATCTTCGACGGCCAGCCCAAGGTTTCGACGCTGGGCTTTCACATCGACCCGAAGCCTTTCGAGGGCAAGGTCATCGCCACCACCGACGAGGCCATCATAGTCAAGACGGGACGGGCCGAGTTCGCGGTGCTTGATCGCACGCTCGTGACCGAAGTGCCCGACGAGGGCGCCAAGGTGCAGGTCGAACCCTATGTCAGACGCCGCTTCGACGGTCAGCGGGCGGACACGCCCGAGGAGCAGACCGAGTTCACCGCCGACGGCCAGCCCTACACGGTGAAGCGGTTCGTGCTCGGTTCCGCACCGGCGAAGCTGCCGATCCCCGAGCCGCGCTGCCCCGAGCTGCAGGAACTGATCGTCCAACTGGAGCAGTTGCCCGCTCCCGATGGTTTCCGGCGCGTCACCCACATGCTGGTGGATGCCGGCGCGCGGGACATCACCTGGGTCGATCCGCTGCCCGCCGACATCATCCGCACGCCGCCGGCCATCGGCTTCACCGTCGCCACGACGAAGTTCCAGGGTCGCGTCACCGTGCTGTATGAGCGTGGCCTCGACCTCTACGCGGTGGAGCTGCGCCGCGACGGCGAGCTGGTCGAACGGGTCGATGAGGTGTTCTTCGACACCCTCGGCGAGACGCTGGAACGGCTGATCGACGACGGGAGTTGGCGGCGCATCCGCGTGCAGTGCCTGTCGTGTCGTAAGGCTATCCGGCACTGATCTCACAGCAGCTTCCCGCCCTCGCGGCGGGAAGCCTCTTTTCCTGCCCCCTGGAGATCACACCATGACTGTTCGATTCAAAGGCACGGAGCTGCGGCCCGTGCTCGCCGAAGCGGTGGCGAATCAATGCCGCGTCATCCTGGTCAAGGATCAGGGCGTGTACTTCCTGGCCGAGTGCGGCGAGCGCCGACCCGATGGTCGCCAGAAGACCATCGCCTATGCCGCCGGTTGCAACCCGGATGTCGAGGCCTTCGACGACTGGTGGGAACTGGCGCGTGCCGAGTTCGGTGGCGACGACTTCGGCGAGTTCTTCGATCCGCAGGAGGGCGTGTTTGCGCGCATCCTGCGCAGCGAGGACGACCTCGACGTGTCCGCTACCACGACACACCTGTCGCTGCAGGCGGTTCCTCCCACGCCCAGCGGTAACTGACCGCCCATCCCTGGCCCCCGCTCCGGGAGCCTCTTTCTTCCCGGCAATGTGGACAGCCGCGAGTGCCGATTGCCGCTCGCCTGCGCGCCATCCCGGCGCCACGCTTCCGGCCATGTTCCGCTGACGTCCGTCAGCGACATGCCCAGGCAGCCACGATCTTCAAGGCTGCGACGCGGTTCCGACCGCGTTGATCACCCCAGTTCGCACCGGCATCCATGCGCGAACGGCCATCGGTTTTCGATGGCGATGCCACCAAGCTGTTCCATCAACCCACGCGGGGGTTCCACACCTTCCCCGCCTTGGGTCGGGTGTGTCTCCGCCTCATTGTTCCCAGGAGATTCACCATGACCACTTCCACCGAAAAGTCCTACTTCGATCTGCACATCACCGGCCTCGGGTATCTCAATCGCATCCGCGAAGTGAAGCCCAAGAAAGGCGATGCGTTCCTGGCCTGCGACATCGCAGCCCTGAACGGTCCCAGCGATGACGTCTCGTATGTGCGTTTCGACACGCGCGTATCGGGATCGGAAGCGCAGCACCTGGTGCGCCGCTGCATTCAGGCGGTCGACGCCGAGAAGAAGGTGATGATCGGCTTCCGCCTGGGCGACCTGTGGACCGACACCTTCACCTACTCCAAGGGGAAGCGTGCCGGCGAGCAGGGTGTGAGCCTCAAGGCCCGCCTGCTGTTCGTCAGTTGGATCAAGGTCGACGGCAAGCTCGTCTACAAGGCCGAACCCAAGCCGACCGAGACCGACGAACGCGACCCGGAAGTCCCTGTGACGTCCGACGCGCCCGCTGCGCAGCAAGCCTCGGCACCGGAGCCTTCCGAGCCCGTCGCCGATGCTGCCGACGACGCAGCCGATGCCCCCGCATTGGCCGTTGCCGAGTCGTTCTGATCCGCAAGGCCCCATCCGCGGGGCCTTGTCTTCTCTTCGTCAGCAGGAGACCTTCATGATCACCATCCCCGGCCAACTGGCCATCAAGACCATCCACGGCAGGAACGGCGACTTCAACGTCGGCCGCCTGGCGACCTCGATCGGCGAGTTCGTCGTGAAGAACGCCGAACTCGATCAGTACCGCGAGGGCAAGTACGACGGTGATTTCGCCATCGTCGAGATTCGCCCCTCCACGTACAACGCCAACGGCCGCATGGTCATCGAGATCCGCGCCCATCTGGGCGGGATGACGCTGTCCAACATCGACGCCCTGAGCCGCGACGAAGCCCGCCGGCTGAGTCCGCAGGAAGTCGATCCGATCGACGAGGAGGCGCAGGCGCCCGTGCCGGCAACGCCCCCGGCCAAGCCGAAGGCGAAGCCGCGCAGTCCGCGCGATCCCCTGGTCGATACCACGCCGTTCGGCAGCGAACCGGCTCCCGTGTCCGCTGCGGCCTCGGCCGAGGCAGACGACGCGGCGCTGTTCGGTGCCTTGTGGCCCCTGGGCGAGACCGTGAAGCTCGATGCGACCGTGGATCGTCGTGTGCTGCGTCAGCAGCGCGACCGTCTCGACAAGCTGGGCTACGAGTTCGCTCCGCTGTCCCAGGACTGGCACCTCCAAGCTGCCTGATCCATCCGCCGCCTTGCGCGGCATTCCGCCACCCGCCGGGGTTCTCCCCCGACGGGGAGGGCTCCGGCCATTTCTTCAAGGAGACCTTCATGGGCTGGACCTTCGTACGTCAGACGCGCGATCAGTTGATCCGCGAGCTGCTCGCTCCGCAGGCGTCCGAACGCGCTTGCTGCGAAGTCATCGACCACACACTGGACGGCGACGTTCTGTGGACCGTGGTTCGCGTCACCGCCAGGCAGGCGGGCGTCATGGGCCTCGCGGCCGGTGAGTCCGTCTACTACATCGGCTGCCATCTGCTGGAAAGCGCGGGCTTTGAGTGGGGCTACAAGTCCCTCGATGAGTCCGTGCATCCGTACTACTACTCGTGCCCGCTGCGTTATCTCGACATGGCGCCGGTGCAAAGCCCCGAGTGGCGCGAGCGGGTTCACCGCTTCCACGCGGGGCGCGCTGTCTAGCGGCACGCATCTTCCTTCACCCAACCGGGGCGAGCATGGCCCCGCGGGCTGTGGTTGCTCCTTCATTTCCAAGAGGACATCACCATGCCTGCACCTTCTTCCGCGAAACCGCTGTACCGCATCGACGAATGCCCCGACCTCATGGCCGACGGTTGCGTCGGTGACGAGCAGGGCAATCTCGTCTTTCTCTCGATCTGGGCGCGCGACACCGCCGTTCAGGAGTTCCTCGCCCGCCTGACCCTCGGCCGGGATGAACAGGGACTGGATCAGTTCCACGTCATCACCGAGCAGGGCGCATCCATCCCGGTCTTCGTCGGCAACGTCGAGAACCTGGAAAAGCGCATCACCCGCGCCTATCGGCGAACGCTGTTCGGTTCGCTGACGAATGTGTGGCTGTTCGATCGTCGCTGCGTGAAGCCAGACAAGGCCAACGCCAGCGCGCTGGCGCTTCTGCCCAGGGATTCCGCTCGCCGGCTCGACCGGCTGTGGACGCTGGTGCAGGACACCTGCCCGCTGCCACTGCTCGACCACTGGCGCGGCACCGTGCTGGAGCTGTTGCAGACACGGCGGATGCTGACCGGTCTTCCCTTGGCCCTCGGGCCGCTGGAAGGCCATCGGCTGGCCCTCGATGTCCCGGCGCTGACGAAGGCGTTGGGCGACCTGATCCGCAACGGCACCCTCGGCGCCACGCAGTACGAACTGGCCGCGAGCGCACCGCTTCGGCGTGTGGCGTGAGCCATCCCCACGGGCATGCGCGCCGCGCGTGCCCGCCTTCCCTCATCCATCACCAGGAGAAATCCATGGCACTCATGTTTCCGCGCCTGGCGCGCAATTTCATTCGTAACGGCTACTTTCCCACCGACGAGCCGACGCTGGAGCGGGCCTTGTCCGCACTGGCGCCGTCTCCCGGCTCCATGTCCATCCTCGATCCCTGCGCCGGCGAAGGCGTGGCGATTGCCGAAGCCGCCCACGCCCTCGGGCGCGAGCAGGTCCAGGCCTTCGCCGTCGAGTACGACGCCGAACGTGCCCGCCACGCGCGGCAACTGGTCGATCGCTGCATCCACGGTGACCTGATGGACACGCTGATCTCGCGCCAGTCCTTCGGGCTGCTGTGGCTGAACCCGCCGTATGGCGACCTGAGCAAGGACGTGAACGGCAACATCGGCTATCAGGGCCAGGGCCGTGCGCGGCTGGAAAAGCTGTTCTATCAGCGCGCGCTGCCGCTGCTGCAGTACGGCGGCGTGCTGATCTTCATCGTGCCGTCCTACGTGCTCGACGCCGAGCTGGTCGGATGGCTGACGCGCCACTTCGCCGACCTGCGCATCTACCGTGCGGTGGAAACGCAGTTCAAGCAGGTGGTGATCTTCGGTCGCAGGATTCGTCAGCGCGACCAGGCATCGGAATCGGCCAAAGCCGTGCGCGGTCTGCTGCTGCAGATCGGACAGGGTGACGCCGAAGCCGAGGAGCTGCCGCTCGAATGGCCGTTCCTGCCGTACACCGTCCCTGCCAGCCCGGCCGAGCCGGAGCACTTCTATCGCGTGACGATGGAGCCCGAGCAGTTCGCCGATGAAGTCGGCCGGCTGCAAGGACTCTGGCCGGCGCTCGATACGCATCTGGGCGCCGCGCAGCAGTCGCTGCGTCCGCCCGCGCGGGCCTTGTCGCACTGGCATCTCGCCCTGGCCTTGGCCGCAGGCGCGATTTCCGGCGTAGTGACGTCCAAGAGCGGGCGCGTGCTCGTCGTCAAAGGTGATACCCACAAGGAGAAGACCCTCCAGACGGAATACACCGAACGCGACGACGGCTCCGTGGCCGAGACGCGCATCCTCACCGACAAGTTCGTGCCGGTCATTCGTGCATGGGACTTGACGCTGGGCTCGCCCACGTGGGGCGAAGTGCTGACTATCCGCTGATCGCTGTTCCCTGACGGTTCACCGTCGCTTTCATCCACCCACCGGGGTCACGTTGCCCCGATGGGGTGCCGTGGCCCCTTCTTCCAGAAGGAGATACCACCATGGCACTCGCAGTCCTCAACCTCGCGTCACAAGCACGCTTTTCACCCGGGCAGGTGGTCATGACCGCCGGCGTCGACGAGCTGGTCCGACAGGGCCGGCTCAACCCCACGCCGTACCTGAGCCGCCATCTTCATGGCGAATGGGGCGACCTGAGCGACAGCGATCGGCGACAGAACGACGCCGCGCTGAAGTCTGGCGAGGATCGTCTGTTCTCGTCCTACCAGGTCACGCGCGACCTGAACCTCTGGATCATCACCGAATGGGATCGCAGCGTCACCACACTGCTGCTGCCCAGCGAATACTGATCCGCATCCAGCGGCCTCGCGCCGCTTCTTTCTTCCCACCCAGGGGCATGTCACCGCCCCGTGGGGGAGGTGCATGCCCCATTGCTTTGGAGCATCACCATGTCCCTCGATCTCGAAACCGTTCCCGAAACCGCTGTGCAGGGCGACCTGCTCGAAGCGGCCGCTTCACCCCTCACGCTCAGCCTGCAGGACTTCGTGTCCGAGTTCGGCGACGAGCTGCTCGACTCGCTCAACCGCGCCAATCCTCCGGTCTACACCGGCCAGGTGCGGGGGCATCGGCAACTGATCCTCGCCGCGCTCAAGCGCAAGCTGTTCCCCGCGCAAGCCGATGTGGTCCACGCCGTCACCGAGCTGTTGGTCGATCGCGGCGAACGCGCCGCGATCGTCAATGGCGAGATGGGCTGCGGCAAGACGACCGTCGGCATCGCCACGGCCGCCGTGCTCAACGCCGAAGGCTACCGCCGCACCCTGGTGCTCTCGCCACCCCACCTGGTCTACAAGTGGCGGCGCGAAATCCAGGAGACGGTGGCCGGTGCCAAGGTCTGGGTGCTCAACGGCCCGGACACGCTGGTCAAGCTGCTGAAACTGCGTGAGCAGTTGGGCGTGCCGGCGCAGGGCCAGGAGTTCTTCGTCCTGGGCCGCGTGCGGATGCGGATGGGGTTCCACTGGAAGCCGGTCTTCGTTCGGCGGCGCACGCCTCACGGCGACGTGGGGGCCTGCCCGGATTGCGGGCATGTCATCACCGACCTCGACGGCGAGCCGATCAACCCGGTCGAACTCGAAGCCGAGGAGTCCCGCCGCAAGTGCAGCCACTGCCGTGCACCGCTGTGGTCGTTGATCCGTCCCAGAGGGCTGTCCGCCAGCGACCAGTCCTCGACGGTGCTCAAGGCACTGAAGCGTATTCCAACCATTGGCGAAGTCACCGCGCAGAAGCTGATGCAGAAGTTCGGTGACGCCTTCCTCGCGTCGATGCTCGGGGACAACATCCACGAGTTCATCAACCTGATGGATGGCAACGGCGAGCTGGTCTTCTCGGACCGGCAAGCCCATCGCATGGAACGTGCGATGGCCAACATGGAGTTCGGCTTCGGCGAGGGCGGCTACCAGCCGTCCGAGTTCATCAAGAGGCAGCTTCCCCAAGGCACGTTCGACCTGCTCATCGCCGACGAGGCGCACGAGTACAAGAACGGCGGCTCCGCCCAGGGCCAGGCCATGGGGGTGTTGGCGGCCAAGGCGCGCAAGACGCTATTGCTCACCGGCACACTGATGGGCGGCTACGGCGACGACCTGTTCCACCTGCTGTTCCGCGCCCTGCCGGGGCGGATGATCGAAGACGGCTACCGGCCGACGAAGAGCGGCAGCATGACGTCGGCCGCGATGGCGTTCATGCGCGATCACGGTGTCTTGAAGGACATCTACTCCGAGAGCACCGGCACGGCGCACAAGACGGCCAAGGGCACCAAGGTATCGGTGCGCACGGTCAAGGCGCCGGGCTTCGGTCCGAAGGGCGTGCTGCGTTGCGTCCTGCCGTTCACGGTCTTCCTCAAGTTGAAGGACATCGGTGGCAATGTGCTGCCGCCCTACGACGAGGAGTTCCGCGAAGTCGCGATGGACACGGCGCAGGCCGCGGCCTACCGCGATCTGGCGGGTCGGCTGACCCAGGAGCTGAAGCAGGCCCTGGCGAAGCGCGACACGACGCTGCTCGGTGTGGTCCTCAACGTGCTGCTGGCCTGGCCGGACTGCTGCTTCCGGTCGGAAACGGTGGTGCATCCGCGCACGCGCAACACCTTGGCGTTCGTTCCGGCTCAGTTCAACGAGCTGGAGGTGATGCCCAAGGAACGCGAGCTGATCGAGATCTGCCGGCAGGAGAAGGCAGAAGGTCGCAAGACCCTGGTCTATTCGGTCTACACCGGCACCCGCGACACCACGTCGCGTTTGAAGGTGCTGCTGGAGCAGGAAGGCTTCAAGGTGGCGGTGCTGCGCGCAAGCGTGGATGCCTCCCGCCGCGAGGACTGGATCGCCGAGCAGTTGGACCGTGGCATCGACGTGCTCATCACCAATCCCGAGCTGGTGAAAACCGGCCTGGACTTGCTGGAGTTCCCGACCATCGTGTTCCTCCAGTCCGGCTACAACGTGTATTCGTTGCAGCAGGCCGCCCGGCGCTCATGGCGCATCGGCCAGAAGCAGCCGGTGCGCGTGATCTACCTGGGCTACGCCAACTCCTCGCAGATGACCTGCCTGGGGTTGATGGCCAAGAAGATCATGGTGTCGCAGAGCACGTCGGGAGACGTACCCGAGTCGGGCCTGGATGTTCTGAACCAGGATGGTGATTCCGTCGAGGTCGCCCTGGCCCGACAGCTTGTCACGGTCTGATCCATGTGCCCATGCCGGTGGCCCCTCGGGGTCGCCGGCTTCTTTCCACGGCCCTTCGGGGCCGTTTTTCTTGGGCGTATGGCAGTCCATGGCGCCGCCCCGCCATGTATTCGGGCGGGCGCCAGTGCGTTTTGTTTGCTGCCCGCAGGCCAAGCGGCGGCGATGGTGAGCGCTCCGTGTTCCAGGGAAGCGCCCTCCATGCAACCATCCATCCGCGCTGTTCACCGCCTGGCCCTCGTCACTGGCTTGCTGGCCGGCAGCCTGTTGGCCGCCGGCTGCGCCACGACCGCTGCGCCGTCTGCGCCAGCGGTGCCGGCCGCATCGCCAACCGCCGTCGCGCCGGAGCCGGGTTTCGTTCCGGTGGCCCGCTACGGCCGCTACACCCTGGTCGAGCTGGTGCCGGAACCTGCGCAGCGTGATCTCTTGCAGCAGGCGGTGGAGGTCTCGATTCCGCCCATGCTCGATGCCAGCGTGGGCGATGCCATGCGCCATGTGTTGCTGCGCTCGGGCTACCGGCTCTGCGATGCGGCCGAGGCCGCTACGCTCTACGCGCTGCCGCTGCCTGCCGCGCACCTGCGCCTGGGCCCGCTGATGCTGCGCGATGCCTTGCTGACCCTTGCCGGCCCCGCCTGGGAGCTGTCGGTCGATGACTTGACCCGCCAGGTCTGCTTCAGCCGGCACGGTGCTCCCACCTTCCTTTCCGCCAACCCGCCCGGCACCGCCACGCCCGTGCCGGACGCCGACCGGCCCGAGGAGATGCAGCCATGACCTTTCCCCAGGCGCCATCCGAGCGCAATTCCCGCACGCGCTGGCTCAAGATCGCCGCGGCCTTCTGGCTGCTGCTCATCAGTGCCGTGGCACTCATCAACAGCGTCGGCCTGTCTCGGCTCGCCGAACAGACCCAGAGCAGCGCACAGGATGCGCAGGTCAAGGCGCTGGGCCTGCGCGTGGCCGATCTCGAACACCAGGCCAATGCGGACAAGCGCCGGCCGGTGCCGATCAGCCAGGCCGAATTCGCCAACGCGCGGCAGGCGCTGGACGAACGGATGACGCGCCTCGAAGAGGCCGATGAGGCGAGGGCCTTGGCCGTCGACCTGCAGACGCTGCTGGCGCGCGTGAACGCAATCGAAACCCGCCTGGAGAAAACCCGGCAGGTGGCATCCGCCGCTCGCCCGCGCACTCCGGTTGCGACGAAGCCCAAGGTGCCGGAGCCGCCGTTCCGGGTGCTCGGCGTGGAGCTGCGGGGAGGCGAGCGCTTTCTGTCGATCACCTCCACCGCCGCGGCCTCGCTCGCGGGCGCCCGGCTGCTGCGCGAGGGCGATGCCGAGGGCGGCTGGCAACTGCAGTCCATCGAGGCGCAGGCGGGCGTGTTCCAGGTGAACGGCCAGACGCAGCGCGTTGCGGTGCCGTAGGAGGTCGCCATGAACCTGCGGCCGTTGCTCGCTGCCGTCGTCCTGTTCGCCACTTTCGGCGCATCCGCCCAACCGGCCCCGGTGACGAACTCGCGCATGGTGCCCGCTCAAGTGCAGCCGGGCGCTGATGCCGCGCTCGACGAGAGGCAGGCGCGGGAGTGGGGGCTTCGCTCCGAGGAGTGGGCGCGTTACCGGCAACTGATGCAGGGGCCGCTCGGGGTCTATTCGCCCCAGCTCGATCCGCTCACGGCGCTGGGCATCGAGGCCCGCAGCGACGAGGAGCGCAGGCGCTACGCGGAGTTGCAGGTGCAGGCCGAGGCCCAGCGCGTCGGCAAGACGCTGGCCTACCAGCGCGCCTACGACGCGGCGTGGCAGCGCCTGTTTCCCGGCCAGCCGCGCGTGAGCCTGCCCGGCGCCAAGGCGCAGGGTGCCGGCAACACCGGCTCCGGGCGCCTGGCGGTCTTCGTCAAGGCCGACTGCGCACCGTGCGCGCAGCGCGTGCAGCAGTTGCAGGCGGCCGGCACGGCCTTCGATCTCTACATGGTCGGCAGCCGTCAGGACGACGCGCGCATCCGGCAGTGGGCCACCCAGGCGGGCATCGACCCGGCCAGGGTGCGCGCCCGCACCATCACGCTCAACCACGATGCGGGACGCTGGCTGTCGCTCGGCCTGCCCGGCGATCTGCCGGCCGTGGTGCGCGAGGTGAACGGCCAATGGCAGCGGCAATAGGTGCTCCGGGCCGGGAGCACCGGCCGTCCCGCGTCGCCATCCGCTGCACCAGCGCCGCGCTGCTGCTCACCACCGTCGGCTGGGCGCTGGCCGCCCTGGCGCGGGAAGTGCAGCCGCCGGCCTATCAACTGGCGGCGCATCGTGCAGACGTGCCGGCGGCCGTGCTGTACGCGGTGGCCTTGCAGGAGAGCGGCGCCATGCTGCGCGGGCGCCTGATCCCCTGGCCGTGGACGCTCAACGTCGCCGGCTCGCCACAGCGCTACGCCACCCGCGTCGAGGCCTGCGCGGGGCTGCACCGTGCGCTCGCCCACACGCCGGCCAATCGCATCGACGCCGGCCTCGGCCAGGTCAATCTCGGCTACCACACGCATCGCTACACGCAGCCCTGCGAGCTGCTGGACCCGTACCGCAACCTCGCCATCGCTGCGGAAATCCTGCGCGAACAGCACACGCCGGGCGAGGACTGGCTGCTTGCCATCGGCCGCTACCACCGGCCCGCCGGCGGGGCACCCGCGGCGCGATACCGGCGCAGTGTGCATCGGCACCTGACCCGCGTACTCGACCCCGGCGTTCCCGTTCCAACTCTCCAGGCCACCACGCCATGAACCACACCGTCCTCATCGCCGCCATCGGGCTGCTGTCCACGACCACCATCTTCGCCCAGACCGTCTCCGGGCCGCTGATCGTCGTCGAAGACCGCGGCGGCGACTCCGCGCTGCCGTACTACCAGTCGCTGAATCCTCAGCCGGATCAGGCCACGCCGCCGGCCCCGATGCCGACCCCTCGCGCGGGCAACACGGCCGACGCCGAAGCCGCCATGCTGCCGGTGCGCTCGACGCAACTGTCGCCGGGCGAGGTGCAGCGCCGCGTCATCCGGGCGCCGGGCCTGACGGCGCTGTTCCTGATCGGCGACGACGAGCGTTCGCGCGCCTGGCTGCGGCAGCGGCAGGCGGCGCTGCGAGAGCTGCAGGCCGTGGGCCTGGTGGTCAACGTGGAGTCGATGGCTGCGCTGACGGCGCTGCGCAGGCTGGCGCCCGGCCTGATCCTGTCGCCGGCCTCCGGCGATGACCTGGCCCAGCGCCTGGGCCTGCGCCACTACCCGGTGCTCATCACGGCCACCGGTGTCGAGCAGTAGGTGCGCAAATGGCCCAACCGCATGCGGTCGAGGTCTTGCTGCGGCCAGCGGTGGAGCTTTATACCGTGGCGGTCTGCACCGGCGCCGCGATTCTGTGCCTGGTGGCACCGTGGTCGCTCGCGCTGAACCCGCTGCTCGGCCTGGGCTCGGCGCTGGCCTTCCTGACCTTCGGCGCGATTCGCCTGCGCGATGCCTGGGCGATCCTGCGCTATCGCCGCGACGTGCCGGTGAGTCAGCAACGGCTGTTCGTCGGCCAGGGCTTTCGCTGGGAACAGCGGCACACGCACCGGCTGATGCAGACCTATCGGCCGGAGTTCCGCCGCTACGTCGAGCCGACGGCGATCTACCGGGCCGCCCGGCGGCTGGAGGAGCGGCTTGAGTTCGCGCCGTTTCCCGTCTCGACGCTGGCGCGCGCGTTGGCCTGGGACAGCCCGCTCAACCCGGCGCGACCACTGCCGTCGGTCGGCGGACTGCCACGCCTGCATGGCATCGAACCTGCCGAGGTCGACGTCACCCTGCCGCTGGGCGAGCGCGTCGGCCACACCCTGGTGCTGGGCACCACGCGCGTGGGCAAGACGCGGCTGGCCGAGCTGTTCATCACCCAGGACATCCGCCGCAAGGTCCGCGGCGAGCACGAGGTGGTGATCGTCTTCGACCCCAAGGGCGATGCGGACCTGTTGAAGCGCATGTACGTCGAGGCCAAGCGCGCCGGGCGCGAAGGCGAGTTCTACGTCTTCCATCTGGGCTGGCCGGACATCTCGGCGCGCTACAACGCGGTGGGCCGGTTCGGGCGGATCTCCGAGGTGGCCACGCGCATCGCCGGACAGCTCTCGGGCGAAGGCAACAGCGCCGCGTTCCGCGAATTCGCCTGGCGCTTCGTCAACATCATCGCGCGCGCCCTGGTCGAGCTGGGGCAGCGGCCGGACTACCTGCTGATCCAGCGCCACGTCATCAACATCGACGCGCTGTTCATCGAGTACGCCCAGCACTACTTCGCCAAAAACGAGCCGAAGGCCTGGGAGGTCATCGTCCAGCTCGAAGCGAAGCTGAACGACAAGAACATCCCGCGCAACATGATCGGGCGCGAGAAGCGCGTGGTAGCCCTCGAACAGTACCTGTCGCAGGTGCGCATCTATGACCCGGTGCTCGACGGCCTGCGCAGCGCCGTGCGCTACGACCGGACGTACTTCGACAAGATCGTCGCTTCGCTGCTGCCGCTGCTGGAGAAGCTCACCACCGGCAAGATCGCGCAACTGCTCGCACCGAACTATTCCGACCTGTCCGACCCGCGGCCGATCTTCGACTGGATGCAGGTCATCCGCAAACGCGCGGTGGTCTACGTGGGGCTGGATGCGCTGTCCGACGCCGAAGTCGCGGCGGCGGTGGGCAACTCGATGTTCAGCGATCTGGTCTCGGTCGCCGGCCACATCTACAAGTTCGGCATCGACGACGGGCTACCCGGCGCCGCGGTGGGCGCCAAGATTCCGATCAACGTCCACGCCGACGAATTCAATGAACTCATGGGCGACGAGTTCATTCCGATGGTCAACAAGGGCGGCGGTGCCGGCGTGCAGGTGACGGCCTACACGCAGACCTTGAGCGACATCGAGGCCCGCATCGGCAACCGTGCCAAGGCCGGCCAGGTGGTCGGCAACTTCAACAACCTGTTCATGCTGCGCGTGCGCGAGACCGCCACCGCCGAACTGCTGACGCGACAACTTCCCAAGGTCGAGGTGTACGCCACGGCACTGATGAGCGGCGCCACCGACAGCTCCGATCCGCAGGGCAACACGGCGTTCACGTCCAACACCCAGGACCGCATCAGCAGCAACAGCGTGCCGTTGATCGAGCCGGCGCATGTGGTGGCGCTACCCAAGGGGCAATGCTTCGCGCTGATCGAGGGCGGCAACCTCTGGAAAGTCCGCATGCCGCTGCCGGCACCCGACCCCGACGAAGCCATGCCGAAGGATCTGCAGGAGCTGGCCGGCTACATGCGGCAGCACTACGTCGAGGCAGGAGACTGGTGGGAGACCCAAGGCATCCCCGGCCTGCAGGACAAGGCGCTGCCCGACGACCTGCTGGACGACTTCAAGCAGATGGCCGCCGCTGAAGAGGCCGAAGCATGAGCGATCCGGCCGTCGCGGCCCAGCGCCAGCAGCAACGACAGCAGGGCCTGATCGCCGGCCTGGTCACGCTGCCGTTCCGCTTCTTCGGCGTGCTGTGCGGCGCGCTGCTGCTGTGCATCCTGATCGAATGCGTCGGCATGCACTTCTTCTGGCCCGATCAGGGTTGGCGCCACGCGCAGGGCATGCTGCACCACGAGCTGGATCAGCTCTCGGAGAACTTCACGCGCAGCGCGCTGGTGCAGGAGCCGGGGCGCACCGCGCACCGGCTGGTCGAGCAGGGTTACGACTGGCTGTTCGTGAAGAGCGGTCTGTTGGACTGGATACGCGACGCCTCGGCGCAGGCCAGCGCCGGCAGCCATCGCCCGACCAAGGATTTCCGCTACTACATCGGCTTGGTCTACGTGAACGTGGAGAGCTACCTGATCGCGGCGGCCTACACGACGCTGGTCTTCCTCGTGCGGCTGCTGGTGCTGTGCCTGACCCTGCCGCTGTTCCTGATGGCCGCCTTCGTCGGATTGGTCGACGGCCTGGTACGCCGGGACATCCGCCGCTTCGGCGCGGGACGCGAATCGGGGTTCATCTATCACCGCGCCAGGGCCAGCCTGATCCCATTGGCCGTGCTGCCGTGGGTGACTTACCTGGCACTGCCGGTCAGCGTGAACCCGTTGCTGATCCTGCTGCCCAGCGCCGTGCTGCTCGGCGTGGCGGTATGCATTGCGGCGGCGACGTTCAAAAAGTATCTGTAGATCACTCCGGCTGCCAGGCGCAATCTGCCCAGTGCGTTTCGTAGCGTTTTACGAAGTCTTTCATCTCCCGGATGTTGACGGCAGGTTCGCGGAAGGCCCGGGCGCAGGTAGAAACGACATCCCGGTAGAACTCCGGAGCGACAGTCCTGATGCCGTCATAATTCATAAGCAAGTCCGGAAGACGCTCCGTGATATTTGCTCCGCGAGGTGCCATCACAATGCTCGGGGGCTCTCCATACGTATTGATCAACACGTATCGCCAGCTTGGGTCTGCGGCTCCCTGGCGAGGGACAATCTCACAGGGACGTGCGTCTCCGCCTTTGGACATGGCTTCGTAGACCTCCTTGATGGCCTGGGGTTTGTGGGCCACCAGGACATAAGGCCCGGCCCCTACATAACTACCCATGCGTTCGTCGTATTCGATGCCGAGCAAGTCTTCCAGGTCAAAGCGTGCATGTCGGCCCAGGGGAGCCTTTCCCGAGGTGAACCATTGAAGTTCCCGCAGGGTGATCCCTGCACACTTGGCAACGTCTGCAGGCGAATTGGGCCAGCACGCCACGAGGTTCTTGGCGATTTCGGCTGCGTTGTCATAGTCACTGTCGGCCCAGAAATCATCATCCTCAACGATGCCGTCCGGTGCCTTCTCACCTGTCACCAGCCAAGTCCTGCCATCGAACCCGTCGAGGTTGAAATAACGGGGCTGATCGGGCGGCAGAGAGGTCTCCCAGGACGACATCCATGGACCGGGTTCCCAGTCGAGCCCACCTGTCATTGTTGGCACCGGTACTTGCGCCGGTAAGGCCAGCCACTGCTGGATTCTGACCTCGACCTCGCGGCTGTTCACGCCTCTGTGACCATCCCTGATACGAAAATCGTGGTCATTCTGAGCGTCCCGGCAAAGGGCCTGGATGGACCCGGTAAGAGACCGGTCTTTTCCGTCGTGCTTCCTCAGCAGCCACCGGCTGGAGTCCTGGGCTGAGCGCAGGGAAGCTGGAAGGGATTTCTCCTTGGCATCGGCGACCTCGACCTGGACTCCGATTTCCGCCATATCCCGTGCCAGTTCAGGGCTGGCCGTCGCAAGGTGGCGGTTGATCCGCAGAATGTCCGGTCGGCCACGCAAGCCCTTGGCGTTACGCCACGCATCCAAAAGAACATCCCGGAAGGCCCTGGGCTGATCGGCTGGGGTAAAGGTCATCCACCGAATGGGCAACCCGGCAACGGTCAATCCATAGAGTATGAGGGGGCTGAGCCCCTACCGCTCTGCGTCCTTGACCTTGATCGGGTCCTGCACTGATACAACGCCGTGCTCCGGATGGTGAAAAAGGAACTTGGCAATCGCAACGTAGAAATGATGCTCTCTTGGTGCTGGCTGCGTCTGCTGATGCATGGACCCCCTCACTGGGTTCGAAAGAACCCGGCTGTTTAATCTGCTCGGCAGTAGTTTTTACTGTATGTACAATTTTGCTGATCCTTCAACTTCAACAGCTCATCGTCCAGTCCATAGCGAACCACGTCGATACGCTCGCTGCGTTGGGATACAAAGTCACCGGTCATCACGGGGAGCTGGAATGGGAAGAATGCCGGGTTGTTCAGGAGCAGACCCAATGCGCCCTTGGCCTCCGGTGTGGCCAGGAGTGCGGATTCAAACATCAGGATGGCCAGGTTTGGCTCGGCAATGCTCACAGGAGCGGCTTTCTCATAGCAGCCTTTGGCCTCGGAATCCTTCAGGGCTCCCCAGGCGACAAAGGAGCGGATGACGAACCGGGCATAGCGGCTTACGGTTTGCCGGTCGCCGTACTGTTCCTTCAGGCGGTTGATGATCTGCGTCTGGGTCACCTGATCCTGCAAGGCCAGCAGACGGCCGGTCTGCCGGGCCACATTGAACCAGAAGGGATAGACCGCCGAGATCATCCCCCAGTGGACCGCCAGGGCCATGGACGGGTTTTCCCTCAGAAACGCCAGCGAGGCATCCCGGAATGGAATCAACTCGGGGTCAGGAGAGACCCAGATCTTCATCAGATTGTTGACGACAAAGGTCCGGGTCTGATCACTTCGTTCGCCTTCGGAGCCGTTGCCTTTTCGATCCGCGAGGAACTCATGCAGCTCCTGGCGGATGGTTTTGGCGTCGAGTCCCGCCAGCAGCAGATTGGCTGCTTTCTGCATCCACTCGAAACGAATCGCCTGTTTGATGCCAATGGCTTCGTGTCTTTTGCCCATCACCGTGTCCTCCTTTCAAACTTCACAAGGGGCACGATGACTTCTTCGATGGCTACACCGCCGTGACCTACGATGGCATCTCCCGGGTTCACGAATGCGTCGCGGCCACCGGCCACCAGGGGGAAATAATCTGCGGGCAACCCGACCGGCTGCCACTCGTAGGCAAATGGGAAGGCCCCAGCCACCTGAGCGCGGAGTTCCGGCGTTGGATAGACACGAACCCGCTCGCCGCGAGTTTCTGCAATCACGCCTTCAGACGGGCGACCTTTACCTTCGCATTGGATGTTGCCGTGATCGGCCGTCAGCCAGACCTCATAGCCGTATTCCAGCAGTTGGCCGACCAGCGCAGCCAGAAAACCACCCTGGCACCACTGCTTGATCTGGTTGTGCATCCCGGCCGAGCCGAGTTGCATGCCGTGCATGATCTTGTCCACTTTATCCACGACCAGCCCCACCACCTTGGTTTTCCCGGGGTGGATTGCGGAGTCGAGGACACCCGCAGCATCACCGTCGCCAAGGCCACGCTGGTAGGCGACATCGAGCCGGGACAGGCCATGGCCTTCCCAGAACTGCTTCCAGAGTTTCTCTTCGCTGTTGGTCGAGTTGATGGATGACGGGAAATAGAGCGGCGGCTTGCCCGAGAAGATCGATTGCCGCGATACCGAGGTCAGCGTCGGAATCCAGGCGAAGGTCGCGGATTCGCGCATGACCAGATTGGCGTCCTGCTTTTGCAGAAACTGGCGAATGGTTACCCACTGATCCAAGGCCAGGCCGTCAACCACAATCAACGCCGCACGGCTGCTACCGGAGTCCTCGATATCCCGAGCCAGGCGGCGCGGCACATGGTGGAGCATGGCAGGATTGGTCGGCGGCAAGTTGATCAGACTGGAGTAGTGGTCCACCAGCCAAACGGCGAAGGTCGCGTTCAGTGCATCGCCGATTTCCCTGAGCCGGGTCTGATACTCGGTGCTGTTGCCACAATGAACCAGCGAAGAAAGTTCGGCCCATTTCAATGCAAAGGCGGTCCAGTCCGAGTAACGCGCTTCCGCAGTGGGCAGTTCCTTCTCGACAAGGCCAAACAAGCGAGAGATCCGTAGCTCGTCATCGTCCACGCCGGACGTGGCGATGCCGCTTCGAACCCAGGACCCGGCATCCACTTCAATGCCTTTGGCCTCGACAGGGGTGAGTTTCCCCTCCAGGAACAGGTTGTCGATGTAGACCTTGATGTCCTGATGGTCGAACGGCAGGCGATCAGGGCCGGGATACTTGAGGCCGTATTCCGGCGAATCCTCCCGTACCTGATGAGCGCTGCCGAGCCTGGAAAGAAATAGCGGCCAGCGTTCCTGCAAAAAGGCGAAGAACGCCTCATCGTCCGGAACGATTTCAGAGAGCGGCCAAGCCTTGAATCCATCATGCCCTTTGAGAACCTGGATGAGCCGCTCGGCCAGCATCAGTGGAATCTGGAGCTTTCCGTAGTGTAGGCGCAGCAATGCGCGTAGCAGCTCCACCTCGCCCCCAATCAGTTCCGCCGCAATGCCGAACACATGACGGAGAATGAAATCCTTGGTGGCGTTGTCGCCCATGCGATCCGGCAACGACTTGCGCTGGGCCTCAAAAAGCGAATCCAGCAAGCTCCTGTCGAGCTTTTCAATGACCGGATAGCTCAGGTTGGGAAAGAGGTCCCCCAAGTTGAACGAAAGCTTGCGGCCCGCCTGGAGCAGGTCGTAAGGCAGGGATTCCAGCTCCGCATCCTGCAAGCGGAGGACCACCACCAGATCGGTGTGCTCACCCCGGTCCCAAATCGAGCGGTACTTGGATTCATAGGCGTATCTGAATTCGACCGGGTCACTGAACTCAATCAGGTCGAAGCCGCGCCCGCGAAGTTCTAAGGCCAGCTTTTCCTCGGTCAGCAGGCAATCCGGGTCCGCGACCAAGGTCAGCTTGCTGACGTTCGGTACAAAATCGTTCAGGATGGCGTCTCGCCAACTACTCATTGAGCGCCTCCCTTGATAATCCGCAGCATCAGCAGCGGCCGGATTTCCGGCACGATCTGCCTTGCTGATTGCAGTTCATGCCGCCACTCGGATTCGTCCGCATCGCAACGGGACAACCTGAATTGCCGTACCTCCGGCAATCCAACCCGCTCGATGGCCTTGCGGCGCGAGGCAAAGGAAACGATGCCGCGTTCCTCCTCGCGAGTCACAGAGGCAAGGTGCGCCTGCTGTAATGCGTCGAACAGCTCCTGTCCGGCTTGCTCTGCCGCTTCCTGCAACCGCTCATGGGCGATGATGGATTCGTCCTGGCCGAGGGTGGCTTGCACCTCGGCTTCCGCTGTCTGCAGCGCATCCCAGATATGCCGGGCCGTGGGCAGAAACAGTTTGCCTTCTTCGCTCAAAAACACGCTGACATATCCCCGCCGCACCATGGGGATGCGCAGGAGTTGTGTCTTCTGGTGCATTCCGGCCTGAAGGCGGATCTCAAAGAGCCCCCAGAGTCCGGAGATGCTGGCTGGCAGCCCGCTTACGGTTACGCACGGCAATGGCTGACCTGCCGCGACCTGGGGCAGGTTCAGGGCAAGACCACGGACACGGCTGTTTTCGAGATTGAGCAGGGTTGCGTCGGTTAGACGATCCGCTTCCCGAGCGCTGAATACGGCTTTGCGGTGTTCCTGGCCATCCGGCCAATTCAGATCCCACCATGAGCGCTTGCGACTGGCTGCGCCGCCGTGTGAATTGAGGTAGCCCACCGTCATCCGTTCCACCCAGTGGGGCAGCGGATGCGAGCGCAGACGCTCAGCGGTTTGCACATCCGGCTCTTCGGATATGCCGTAGATGGCGGAGGACTCGCGCACCTGCTGAATCTCATCCCGAATCCTGGCCACCGTGTGATCGACGGAGGTTTCGATGCCGTCAGGATTAAGGATGGCCGAGGCGAACACATCCTCGAACAACTCACCGGCCTGCGCCGAGTCGAGCACGTCGCCGGTCTTGTCGATGCCGAACTCGTCGAAGATCACCGAGAGCTTCTGCTCCAGAACTTCGCGGACCCGGAACTCGACTGAATTCTCAAATACGAAATTGATCGCCTGTACGGTTTTGGGCTGGCCGATACGGTCCACGCGGCCGATACGCTGCTCTAGCCGCATGGGGTTCCAGGGAATGTCGTAGTTGATGATGACATGGGCGAACTGCAGGTTCAGACCCTCACCGCCCGCATCGGTGGAGACCAATACGCGGTGCGATTTGCGGAAGGCATCCTGGGCTGCCCCACGCTCCTCCATGGCCATGGAGCCGTTCAGGGTGACCACCGAGATTCCCCGGGCTTCCAGAAACTCCTTCAGCATCTGCTGGGTCGGCACGAACTCGGTGAAGATCAGCACCTTCAGATCCGGTTCGTTTTCCTCGGCTTGCAGCTTGTAGATCCACTCGATCAGAGCCTCGGCCTTGGCATCCGGTCCCGCCTGTTCACAACGGACCGCCGCGTCGAGCAGGGTCTCAACATGGCTTCCTTCGCTCTGCAGAGCCGACACATGGGATTTCAGCAGCTCATCGAGCAGCTCCTGGCCGTCCATGTCATAGAGCTCGGCTATTTCATCGTCTCGGCTTTCCGATCCCTCCGCGCCGTTTTCCAGTTCCGCCAGGCGCAGGCTGGCTTGTTGCTCACCATCCTTGAGTGCCGCAAGCCGACGCTCCAGCGTGGTGCGGATCGCCCGGGTGCTGGAAACCACCAGGCGCTGCATCAGGATCATCAGAAAGCCGATGTGGCGCTTCTTCTCGCGCAGGGCCTGGTTGTAGCCCTCGCGCACATAGTCGGTCACCGCCTCGTAGAGAAGCTGCTGCAGTTGGTGACGGCTCTCCCAGGCCACCGGGGCCATCTGCGTCCGCCGGGGTTTGAAGAGTGGCTTGCCGTCGGCATCGATGGCCTTGCGCTTCTCGGTACGGATGACATACGGGGCCACCCGCTCGCGGGAGACGCTGTCCATATCCGGAAAGGCGTCGTCATCCAGCAGGTTCATCAGGCGATGGAAGGCGTCGGTCTTCCCCTGGTGGGGAGTCGCCGAAAGGAGCAGCACATAGGGCGCGGCTTCCGCCAGCCCCTTGCCGAGCTTGTAGCGGGCGACCTGGTCGGTACTGCCGCCCAGCCGATGCGCTTCGTCCACGATCACCAGATCCCAACCGGCGGTAATCAGATCCTCGAACCGGCTGCGGTTGTATTCGGCAACGCGCTCAGCAGTCCAGCCGCGCCGCTTGTCCATGGGTTTGACCGAATCCAGGGAAACGATGACCTGATCGAACATCGACCAGGCTGAGTTCCGGAGGTCCGCGTTCTTTCCAAATTGGGGGGCCAGACGCTGCAAGGTGCCGATGTCGTCGCCCAGCACGAGCTGGAACTGCTCGTTGAAATGGGTCTGCATTTCCGCCACCCACTGGGTGGCGATGCCTTTGGGAGAGACGACCAAGATTCGCCGAACCAGCCCGCGCAGCTTGAGCTCGCGCATGACCAGACCGGCCTCGATGGTCTTACCGAGACCCACCTCGTCGGCCAGCAGGTAGCGCACGCGGTCGCCGGAGATGGCCCGGGACAAAGCGTGGATCTGGTGCGGCAGTGGAATGACGTTGGACTCCATGGGAGCCAGCAATACATGACCGTCGGTGGCGCTGGTGGAGCCTTCCAGCACCTCGGCCACCTTGGCTGCGGCTGCCACATAGGCTATGCGCCCGGCTTCAATCTCCGGCTGCAGGTCGGCACTCAGCGGCCTCAAGGCGGAGCGGGGCACGCGCACCACCGCGTCCTGGTTCGGCAACCAGACACGGCATACCGTCTGCCCCCACAAGGTCTGTTCTTCGATGACCTTGCAGGCGCTGTTATGAACGGTGCTGTATTGCCAAACATCCTGCATCGGCATCATCCCGGAATTGAAAAATCGTTGTGATAAACCACGGACGCCAACTCGACTGTCCCGTCGGCGCACTCCCAGTAATGAAGATGGAATTCCCTATCGATATCTCGACGCTGCGCCTTATCAGAGCCACGCATTCTTTGCGGATCATTTCCGCCTGGCCCTGTCCGAAGAGCGTGTACGGCGGGAAGATTGTGTCCTTTGATAGTCTCAATGATTGATCGGAGAATCTTGGGCGGCACGGAGTCCCCTTGGTCGGCGCAAACCTGCTGGCACAACTCCCGGAATCTGGACCCAATGGCTGGAACAATCACGCCGCCCCAATCAGGGGAATCACCTTGAGCAATCTCATTTTTGAACAGAGCGATTCGGACGGCGAGTTCAGTTCCAAGGTCGTCAGACGCGCCAACCAGAATGGCGGATTCATCGAGACAATCGATCAGCCCTCGAAAATCGTCACAGACCAACACATCGCCTTCAAAGAACTCGGGCGGGCACGGCAAGACAGGAATATCGTCTCTGGAATGTTCGAGTTCGTGAATATGGGCTCTTACCTGGATTACCTGTTTGGGCGCTTCTCTCAGAATGAGCGAATGGCCGCCAAGAGGTTGGGAGCAGTGTTTGCGTAGGACGGCGATTAACGTGATGCATCGGGCAAGATCGGACTGGAGGCCATCATGAGTTGTCAGCCGAATAACATCCGGATCTGTTTCCAGATGTTCTGACAAGACGTCCTTGACCCGATAGTAGGTTTCAAAGGAAGGCGTAAGCGACAGCAGCTTTTCCGCTACCGTAGCAATGTCGTTTACGCTGTACTCAACAATTCCATGTCTATTGAAGAGCTCGCGGAGGTGGCTTCTTAGGGGGAAAAGACCTTCATCAACCAAAGCCTCAGAAGCGCGCTCGCTCATGTAAATGGCAACCCAGGGCTCATCAAGTAGCCTGCTCCAGTCCAATAGCGTATCCACGTACTGAAAAGCATCGTCCTTGGCGCAATCGACATGGGGAACAGCGAGCACGCCTGCGTCAATTGTTACGCTGGGCATGCTATGCATCTTTGCTCCTCCGGCTTGCTTTGCGCTTCATCGCCGCAGCTCTCAGGATTTCCTCGGCTTGCTGTTGAGATTGATCAAAGAACCCTTCCGGCCAGTCAGAGATGGCTCCGTACTCGTTAATCACTACCTCTCGGAAAGTTGAGCTCTGCGACGGTTTTTCCACGAAGTAAATCTTGGCCTGACTGCCCAGCTCTTTCTCAGGTGTTGCCGCTGCAATTCGGAAGCGAAGGCGGTCGATAAAATATTCGCTGTGGGTTTCAACAATGCATTGCTTATTGGAGAGTGCCATCGAAAGGAAGAAGTCGCCGAGCAGGGTCTGTACCTTCGGATGAAGGTGCAACTCCGGCTGTTCAAAAACGAGTGTAGAGTCCGTGTCGGCGAGAAGGCACATGACGAGTATCGGCAAAACCTGGCTGACACCTACACCCACATGCGTGAGATCATGCGTGCTATCCGAATTGGAAAGCCCTACCTTCAACTCGTGCCCCAATTTACCCTGGTCCCGGCTTTTGACTGAGCTGGCGACTCCAAGATATTGGAGCCAATCGATAACCGCTGCTTCGAGTGTCCGGGTCACGGTCTTGCGGTCAATTACCGGGTCTTTGAAATTTGCCGACGGGATGTAGCGGATCTTCTTGCTCTTGTGCAGTTCAAGAATAGAAGCTGTGTGTTCTCCGCGTAGGCCTACGTCATGTGGGTCCGCTGCTGGCGCGAGCGGATACAGCGGTTTGGGAGCATCCCTCAACGGCCCGAGGTACTTCAAGGCAGAGGCGAAGAAATTATCCAGATACCAGGTAGCTTCCGTTATCAAGCGAGGTGGCCTGGCTTGGACGAAGGCATGGGTCTCTGGCTTCTCTGCCGTTGATACCTTCATGGCTTGGTGGATGCGGTCAAAAAGATCATCGCGCTCACGCAGGACCTGCTGAACTTTCAGGCGCTCGTCGCGTGGGAGGCTGCGCAACCTTTCATACCAAGACCTGAATGTAAGTGTGTCGGCCTCGGAACCGAAGAGTGACTCCTGCCGATACCTGTCCTTGAAAGTCTGATCAAAATCGATTGTGCCTTTGAGGACTTCGCGCAACACCGCAACGATCTCTTCGGAAAGGAGAATCTCCCTTCCCATGTTGCGCCGTAAGCCCATGGCACGGCGACCATCATCCTGGAGGGCCGTGGTGATGGCGTTGGCGTCCTCTTCGATGGTATCGATGGCGTAAACAATTCTCTCGGGAAGGAAGTGTCGAAGCATGCAGCCGATTGGCTTGGCCGAGCGAAAGTCATCCTTCACCTCAGCCATGGACCCATCGTCCAGCTCAACAGCGTAAGCCAAACTGGCGCGTAGCTGATCGTCAATTTCACTGGCGCTGTCAGCTCCTTCAATCTCGGAGATAGCCTTGGTGGAATGATGGATCGATATATCGGCTTTCTGATCCACGTTGTCCTCGTCTCTGGATATGCAGGACAACTGCGTGGCAAAAAGCCGAGGTTGGATTTGGAACAGATCACGCTGGGAGCTCGAAGCATCAGCGTCGAACGAAATCTCACAAGCGATTTCCTGAAGCTGATTGGAGCGCGGTCCATAGTAAATAGCACCACGGGGCGCGAACTGAGACCGCCTGCCTATTGCAGCATCCTGATCCGGAAGTGGCCGACAGGTACATTTGATGGTGATCTGGTCCGAAGCACCACCATTGGATTTCAGGTCGTCAAACTGGCCCAGGCTCGTGAGAGCACCATTCAATACGACAGATCGCGATCCGACCTTATGGGCCAAAGTCTGTGCTACGAGAAGGACGGATTGGATGAATGTGCTTTTCCCGCTGCTGTTTGCGCCAGCGAAGATCGTAAGAGGGCCGAGATCCAGCTCGGTCTCCTCACGAATCGATTTAAAGTTGAAGACCTTCCATTTGGTGATCATGGGCTATTCCCCTCCCATCCGTGTTACCGCCTGGTCATACCACATGAGCAGCTTGGGATCTTCTTCCAGGACGTTGTTGGGGATCTTGTCGGCCACGGCGACGATGACGGCGTAATCACGTTCCTGCCAGGCTTTCTTGAATCCGGCGCGGACAGCTTCCAGGCGGAAGACCTTGAGCTTTTTCTTGACCTCTTTGTATTCCTCGAACTCCTTGAGCAGCGCTTTCTCGCGCAGCTTCTCCAGGTCGCCCGCCTTGTTGGGATCGGGCACATACCAGCGGTCGCGGGCCTTGGTGACCAGGGTCGGATCATCCTTGGGCAGGTTGCGCAGCTCTTTCCAGTTGGTTGAGAGGTAGGCGTGGATCTGCTCGGGTACCGGGCCTTTGCCGTCATAGCGAAGGAAGTTCTGCTCCAGCAATGTCAACAGTTCAAGCGGAACTTCGCTCTTGCTCCAACCAGCGGTCTCTTTGAGAAATAAAGGGTGAAGATCTTGGAATGATTGTGGCTTCCTTATTAACTGTTGCTTGAGCCACTGAATGGCAGAGGATTCGTCGGTTACAAACAACTGCAGTTGAAGCACTTCCTTAACAGTCATTCGCTTTTTGTCATACATTGCCGCTTGGTCCGGCAAAAAATACATTCCGTCTCTCAATGAAAATCGTTGATCTAAGCCAGAGTAGAAGTCCGAGGCAGACAGAGGTACAGCTACGCCTCTTTGGACATGAAATGCGACCATTCGGTCGAACAGAAGGTAATTTTGTCTTTCAGCTATAACCTCAACTTGGCTATCCTTTGAAACAAAAACGGGTAGCTGGCCAAGATGAGTGCGTATGAAGTCCCAAACACCGTCTTCGGTTCCGGCCTCAAGTTCAAAGCGATCCTCAAGACCACCATTTGGTCTATATGCAGATATGACTAAGTCTTGCTTAACAGCTCCGGCTGTTGTCATCTGCTTGTATGTTCCTTGCCCCTTATCAAGAATCCGCACGTCAGCTATCACAAAGCCAGCTATCCCGAGAGATTCTTGAATAACATTCCAAACTGCGTTCTTACTATTGTGGAACGCGATGGTAATCCACCTTCCCGGCTTAAGGACTCGAAAAAGCTCGCCAAACGACCTTGTCATTAAGTCTTTGTATTCATTGAGGCCTTTGCTCTGTTTTCCTGAAATTATTGCCTCGTAGTCTTGCTTAGTGAAAACCTTGAGCCATGCCTCATACAGAAAGCTCAACTCGGAATAAATGATGTTGTCTCCGAATGGCGGATCAATAAAGATATAGTCAACGCTACCTGACGGGATATGCTGTAGATTGGTTCCTGATTGTGTGCTTGAAATTGTCCTGCCTGGCTGTTTTTTCAGTTCGAAGACATTGGAGATGTCTTTGACTTTCCCTTTAGCAAGTACAAAAATATTTCGCTCAGCAGAGACACTTGGGAACTGAAAGGTGTTATATGTCTGGCCAGCTAGATTTATTTTCCCGCCCTTGAAGCCTACATTGTGCATTCGACTGCCGGTTTTTACTGCGAACGAAGTGCATAAAAAGGCCATTTCATGAGGGTATGAGCTTTTTTGTGCTGCTGCAAATAGCTCAGATAGTGCAATCAAATTACGCTTCGTCCAAAAATGATGGACGTGAGTTATGCCAAAATGGATTCCGGCCCTAAACATATCGCCCCACCTTTCGCCATTGAACATCATTGGGGCCGATGGCGAAAACGAAGTGGGTTTCAAGCTATTGATGCGAGACATTAGCTCTCGATCAAATTTAGATGGATGCTTTGAAAAAGTCTTATTTCCTACGCGAGCCTGGATTAGAACCAAATCTTGTCGGTTTTGTTTTATAGAAGTCTTTAACTCATCATCCCAATATGTTGTATGCGCCCGACCGGAAGCTGTTTTTTTAATCTCCCTTCCACATTTTGGGCACTTCATTTCTGCGTTGAAACCTTGAGATCCCTCATCAAGCGCCGGGTTCCAAAGAAGCACCTCCTCACCACATTCACAAAAAACTACATCAGACCACAATCCGTATTCGAAGCTTCCCTTCGATTTGCCACCGGGAATGTCAGTCTCATACATCCAGCCCAAATTTTTTTCCGTTTCATTCAGGAGTCTCTCCGCACATTTTTGGAAGGTTCGTGAACTAAGGCTGGAATTGAAGTTTCTTTGCAAAAAAGTTGCGAATGGAGACAAATCGACCATGATCGCATGGCGTGTTCCCCATGAGGGCTGTTCTCGCCCGGTTTCTCGCCAATAGTCTTCGATTGCTCTTTTCAGGTCTGATGGAGGCTCAGAGCACGCTTGTGCTGCAACTCCGGTCATCCCGGTGCCGGCGAAGCAGTCTAAAACCACATCGCCAGGTGAGGTGTAATTCAAAATATATCGGACAATAGCTCGATACGGGACTTTCGTGTGATATGTATGCGCCATGCATACTGGATCTTGCTTCCCCTCGCTTACATCGGCCGCAAAAGGTTCCCTGTGGTAGTGGTAGCCATCGGGCTGTTCCGGCTTTTGCGCCTCCCAATCGGCGATGAAGTCGGCGATCCACGGGTTCGGGCAGGCGGTGTAATACGGCGGATCGCTCAGGTTCAGGATGTCCTCGTCGCTGCCGATGGGAAAGCCTTCGATCTTGCGGAACTCCGGGTCGGCCAAAAACTCGCGGAGCTTTTCCGTGAAATATTTGCGCCGTTCTTCATCGGAGGGAAATGTCATTCCCAGGCATGTTACCGGCGAGTTTTTGGAGTCCAAGGTCTCTGGTCCAAAGTCTAATGTCGAATGGTCGTTCATTTGTATTTGCTTCCTTTTAATTCTGAACTCCGCAGGTATTTCATGAGTCCCGCAAGCATTCGGTTAATTTGTGTCGCCATGTCTGACAATCGGCTGAACGTCTGCTGGTCGATATAGCCTGCGTCTAATGCCACATACAGTTGTGCTCGTACCTCGCCAGATGAACCCTTGGCCAGAGACACAAACTGGAAAAACTCTTTGTCTCCACCACGTTCAAAACCTTCCGCGATGTTGGACATGATCGACACAGATGCTCGTCTGATCTGATCACGCAACCCAAAGTCTCTGGCAAAGGCACCATCGTTCGAAATGGCATAGATCGTCTTCGTCATCTCACGAGCGAGCTGCCATGCATCGATATCCTCAAACTTGCTTATCGTTGCCATATTGTTCCTTCGACTTTGGACCTTGGACTCCAGACCATAGACCCGTCATTCCATGACGATCCGCACCTTGGCCGGGTCCTTGCCCTTGGTGAGCTGATCGATGTACTCCTCAAAGCGTTTCTTCATCTCTGCCGGGGTGGCCGGGCCGTCGATGACCTGCAGGGCCTGTTGCAGCTCCTGCGCCTTGACGGTGACCTTGACCAGACCGGAGAGCACTTCCTTCAGGGCGTGGACAAAGTTGCTGTCCAGCGGCACCGGCAGTTCCTTCGACTTGATGAAGGCTTCCAGGGGCTCGCGGTCGTCGATCTTCAGCAGATCCATGTTGGCCTGGGTGATCGGGTCCTCCAAGTTGCTGAGGATGGTAGAGGTCCAGGCAGCCACCATGGCGTCGAGCTGGGCGTCCATCTGGTCGATCATCTGCGAGCCTGCCGAAGCAAAGGTTTCCACCGAAGGCCGGAACCCGCAATGCGGGCAGATCGGCGAGGCGTCGAGGTTTTGCTCGGTCAGGGCGAAGCAGCTCTTCAGCCCGGCCAGGCGGTTCTGGTAATCGGTGAGCTGCTGCCGTGGCATCAGGTCGATACCCGCCAGTTTGAGCAGGGTTTGCAGGCGCTGGTCGTTGAGCAGGCCCGCCTTGCGCTTGTCGTCGTTCACGCCCAGCCGCGCCTTGGTATGCAGACCGATGTAGGCGACGGTGTAATCCTTCTTCAGCTTTTGCAGCTTGGCCCCGATGGACTGGGACTGGCTGGCCAGCTCGGTCAGGTCGGCCTGCTTAAGGGCATCCAGCACGTCCTGCCGGGTGGTCTTCATGCGATCCACCCAGTCATGCTCGGCGGGCAGCACCGCCTCGGCGGTGGAGAGCCAGGATGCCGTCGGGCTGTGGTCCATGATGAACTCGCGCAGGGCGTCCAGCTCGTCCAGGGCCTTCACGGCCTTTTCATGGGCCAGCACTTCGGGTGCGCTGTAGCGGAAATTCTTCAGCTTGCCCGGCGAGGAGTAGGCCTGGAGCGATTCAAAGAAGCCCTTGGCCTCGTCCAGCCCGCTGGCCTGGCTGGCCAGGTCGGTTCCCGCGAGCAGGTCCAGGCCCCAGAAGGAGAGCCCTTCGCGCAGGGTCTGCTGGGTCATGACGATGCGCTTGACGATCTTGCCCACCGCCTGCTGCAGGTTCTGCACCGGCTCGTCCTTGCCCTGGGTGACAAGCTGGGCCATGCCCGGCGTCATGCCGAGCAGTTCGAACAGCGCTTTGAGCGCGGGCAGGTTCCATTCCTTGGGTTGCTCCAGGTGCTTGAAGCGGACCAGCTCGTCCATGCCGGTCGCGGCAAGCTGCTGTAGTCCGGTGGCGTCAAACTTTTTGCCCGGAATGGCGAGCACGATGTCGCCGGAATAGACCAGCGAAGCCAGGATGACCGCCACCCATTCCGGCTCAAGCCGACCACCGCCGGGGTTCATGTATTCCAGCCCGTGGTCGTCCTGGATGATCTCGCTGCGGTTGACTACCTGGCCGTGCCCCTTGGCCTTGACGGTATCGAGAATGAACTTGGTGTACTTCGACTTGTAGGGGTCGATCTTCTCGCCGTCGAGCAGCTCCAGGGCGTCCAGCACGGCGGTGGCCTGCTTGGTGCGGTTCTGCCCGGCGATGGCTCGCAGGGCGTCTTGCGCTGCCTGGGCGCGGTTGTTGCCGGTGATCAGGACCGAGAAGAACGGGTAGTCCGGGGCCTGGTTCTCGAAGTTCGGTGCCAGGCAGACACCGGCGATGGTGTTCACCAAGTCGCGGAAGTTGATAGTCTCGTGAGGCGACAGGCCCGACAGGTCGCGGATGGATTTGCCCTTGGCCCATTCGGTCATGGACTTGGCACGGCCCTGATAGGTGACCTCGAAGGCATCGCTCATGTGCTTCTGCAGCCACTGGACCAGCTTCTTCAGGAAACCGTTGGCCTTCGATTCATAGGTGGCCTTGGCATGGCCCGATGAGGTGGCTGCAAGATCCAGTGCGGCCGCATAGCTCTTCAGCGCAGTCTGGAATTCCTCGTCGGTGCCTTTCAGGCGGAAGAAGACCTCGTCGTTGACCTTGTCGTCCTTGAAGCGCGGCGGATCGTTGGGCTGGATGAAGTAGAGGTAAAAGTCCCGCTGCGGCACGGCGGTGGAACGCTCGTTCGGTGCCCCGAAAAAGAGGTAGCCGGAGCGGGCTGCCTTGTGCTCCTGCCAGACCAGTTCGTGCTGCCAGATTTTGTAGCCGGTCACATAGGTGGCGTCCTGGCATTCCATGACCCGCTTGAGCGCCTCGTAATAGAAGCGGTCGAGCTGAGCCTGGCCCAGGCTTTCGGCCCGCTTGTCGATCAGGGCGTCGAAGTCGTCGGTCTTCTTCAGGTCGAGATAGAACTGGCGGTTGTCGGCATTGAAGGAGATGAACTGGCCGCTGACCGTTTTGTGGATCTCGCGCAGGACCGTTTCCACATGGGTCTGCAGATCCTTGTCGGGCTCATCGCTGCCCAGCTCGGCGATCAGCGGATCGAACAGGCAGAGACGGTCGCGCAGTTCCTCGGCGGACGCGCCCATGGGGGCATAGATGTCGCCGGTGGTGAGGCGGTGGACGGACAGCGCATGGATCAGGCGCAGCGCCATCGGCTTGTATTGTTTGCGGGTGATGGCGTTCTCGATGCGGGATTCCAGAACCTGGCTGCAATCAATGACTGCCCGGATTTCGGGAATGGCGCGGAACGAAGCGTTCTGCTTGAGGGTACCCCAATAGCTGTCGAAGGCGATCAGGCCGGGTTCGTCCTGCGGCACGTCCTTGCCAAGAATGCCTTTCATGCCCATGGACAGGGTCTTGAGCACCTCGCGCTTTTCCACCACGGTGACCCGCTCGAAGGTGTCGATGTAATCGGGATGCACCGGGAAGAGCCGGACAAACTCGTCCATGCGCTCATTGAGCCCGCCGTAGTATTTGGCAAAAGGCATCAGGTAGTCGCGGATCTTGGCCTGTTGCTCGGTGGTCTTCTTGAGCAGACGCTCGGCCACGACGAATTTCACATCGCTGCGGGCAATGAGGATCTGCTCGAAGCGGTCCTTCACCCGGCGGATGCTGTCGGCGACAAAAGCGAAGCGCGGGCTGTCGAAAATGGCTTCCTGGACACCGGCCATGAAGCGGAAGCGCAGGTCCTTGCAGACCTCGCCGACCTCGCGGAGGAAGTTGAGGTCGAGGATCAGCTCCTGGTCCTTGCGTGTGCGCAGGTAGTCGAGCAGCTCGTCGACCACCAGCAGCAGGCCGTGTTCGGGGAAGACCTCGCCGAACTTGGCCATCATGTCTTCGAAGGCCCGCTTGTGGCTGGTAATGGTCCCGGCTTCGGGGAACACATACTCCACGCCGAGTTTTTCGAGATGCTCTTCCAGTTCGGCCACCAGGATGTCGCGCAGGGACATGGTGGTGGCTCCGATCTCGGTACGGATAACCTTGAAACGCCCGGCGATCTGAGAGGCTGCGTCGCGGACACCATCGTTCTTCAGCCCTTCCAGCAGGGAGGCATCTGCGGCAAGGCTGGAGACCACCGACATCAAGTGCGACTTACCGGTGCCGTAGTTACCGACGACCAGCAGGCCCTTGTTGTCGACCGGCTGGTCGAACTGCATCTGAGGAATGACAAGCTGGGTGAGCCGTTCGGCCATTTCCTCGGAAATGACATAGGTGTTCACGAGGGTGTGTGCGGCGCTCGATTTGTCCGCGTCACGCAACTGAACGACCGACTCAATCGGGTCGAATTGGATAAGGTCTCCGTATTTCATGCTTGTCCTGCCTCTCTATTATTTTTTGCCGAATCGACCGTGGCCGTGCCATCCATGCCCACAATCAGCGCATCGACCGAGTCATAGCTGCGGTACTCGGGATGGCCGGTTTCGGCGTACAAAAGCCTCCCGGAATTCATGATTCCGTTCCACGAAGCCACCACGGCCCGATTTCTCGAAATGGACTGCAGCAGGCGCAAGGGGTCCTGCTGGAGATCCTTGTCGAAGAGGATCTCGAGATTATCCAGCACCACCGGTGCTTGAGCCTGGTCCGCGATCTGATCGAGGATGCCCGGCAACCGAAGCGACCGCTGCTTTGCCGTCAGCTCAAGCAGTTCGCCTGAAAGCGCCAGATTGACGTTGACGACAGATGAGCCGAATTCCTCGGCAATATCCCGAAGAACGCCGGTCTTGCCGGAACCGGTCTCACCCACCAGCAACACCAGACGGTGATACAAGCCTTCGGCTGCCTGGAGGGATCGTTTTATCTTGTCGTGAATCGGCTCGGCCATGGTCGCTCCTTATTGCTCGGTGTCCGGCTTATCGGATTTGTCAGCCGCACCGCCGGAGCGGACCCATTCGTCCACTTCGTCTTGTTTGAACATCCAGCGACGGCCGACGCGATGACCGGGCATAGCCCGTTGTTCGATCCACTTGTAGACCGTCTCGTTGCTTACATTCAGGTATTTGCAAATGTCATCGACCGTCAGCCATCTCTCATCCATAGCCTTCGTCCTTCGTTCATCATGTTTTCGGTAAAAGCCCGAAGGTCTCCGGGAAACCCGAAATCCGGACACAGTGCCGCAAATTAACCTCCATAAACTACATTGATGGATTGCCAAAATCAAGCGTTTTGTGCCGATTAGTGCCGACTTTTCCGAAAAAGTGTCTGATTGTCGTTGGTGGTCCGGTTGCCGTTCTGAGAAGGGGCCCGCTCGTATAAGGGGATCGCCCCTCCAGCAGGCACTGTGCGACCTAGCGCCAAGCAGCCACCGCGGTGACGACCTCGGCCAGCACCGCGAATGCATCGGCTTCGGTCGGAGAGAAGTAGGCACACCGCGCCAGCAGGGTTTCCACATCAGTGACCGGCCTGTCTTGTTCTAACAGCCAGGTCCTGGACTCCCGGCCTTGTCCGGAAACGGCGCTACGCCAACCATCGAGGCAAATCCGGTGCGCCGCCCGTTCCGATTCTTTGCGGCACACCCCGGCCTCACGCCGCAGCATCCCGCCATCCAGACGACTGCGGAACGGCGTGATGACACCCCTTGGCAACCTGACGACCGCCTGCCGCCGTGTGCCGGCCCTGGCCTTGGCGCTGACCATCGCGCTGGCCAGCGCATCGCCCGCATCGGCCGACGATGCCAGCGCTGAACACGAGCAACTGGCGGCCCTTGCCCGCCAACTCAACCTGATCGACCGCCTCGCCGAGCACGCCGCCCATACCGCTCCGCAGGAACGCGCCCGCTACCACTTCGACTACGCCCGACTGCGCGCCGACCTGAAGCGCGTTCGCGCCGGCCTGCAGGGCTACCTCGTGCCCCAGCGCGCCCAGCCGCGCGATCCCGTCCCGCTGGCCGGCGATTACGTCCGCCGCGACCGCGCCGACGACGAGGAGCCATCGCCATGACGCCCTCTGCCGATCAGGTCGCTGCCTTCCAGGCCAACGGTGGCTTTGCGCCTTCGGCCGTCTCTGCCGTGGTGCTGGGCTTCGTGTTCGCCGTGTTGCTGCTGTGGGGTGTGTGGGCCATGCGCACCGCCTACGTCGGCTGGGCCGAGCACCGCATCACCGAGCGTCAGTTCCTCGCCGTCGTCGTGCGCTTCGTGGCGATGTACCTGGTGCTGACCTTCTTTCTCCTCTCCTGACCGTCACGAAGGGCCACACGCCATGAACACTCCAACGACATCCCATCGCATTCCGTTCCGCATCGCCGCACCGCTGCTGCCGCTGGCGCTCGCGGGCCTGCCGCTGTCGGCCTTCGCGCAGGGCCTGCCGACCATGGAAGACCCATCGCGTGGCCAGGGCAGCGGCATCCTGCAGACCTTGCAGAACTACGGCTACGACATCGTGCTGCTGATCGCGCTGCTCGTGGTCGCCTCGATGTTCGTCGGCGTCTGCTATCACGCCTACACGCGCTACTCGGAGATCCACACCGGCCGCGCCACCTGGGGACAGTTCGGCCTGACGGTCGCCGTGGGCGCGATCCTCCTGGTGGTCGGCATCTGGCTGCTCACCAAGGCCACCGGCGTGCTGTGAGGGCGGCAAGCGATGGCCGTCCCTTCGGAGACCCCGCAAGACACGCTGGTGACCTTCCTGCCGCATCGGCTGAACCGCCAGCCGGTGGTCGTGCGCGGGCTGACCGCCGACGAGTTGTGGATCTGCGCCGGCCTGTCGGCCGCAGCCGGGTTCGCGCTCGGCCTGCCGCTGGCCTGGCTCACGCACAGCATCGCCATGGTGCCCACGCTGATCGTCGCCGGTATCGCGCTGGGCGTCTTCGTCGGCGGCGGCTTCCTGCGCGCGCAGAAGCGCGGCCGGCCCGACACCTGGCTCTACCGGCAGCTCCAGTGGCGGCTGGCATTGCGGCACCCGGCGCTGGCAGCGCTCCTGGGCGGCCAGCGCCTCATCACCCGCTCGGGCTATTGGACGACCCGGCGCAACGCCGATCGAGGTGCGCCATGAGCGCGCCCGCACGGCCGCCCGAAGGGCGCGCGAACCTCCCTCGGGGAGGATGTCGCGTCAGCGACAGGAGGGTAGTTCAGTGAGCCGTTTCAAGAACGAGGTTGCGCACCTGCAGGCGCACGTGAAGACGTTGCGTCTGGGGGCCGGCGCGTTGTTCGTGGTGGCGCTGCTGCTCGGCTTCGGTTGGTGGAGTGCGCCGAAGAGTCTCACCATCCATGTGCCGCCGGACCTGCGCTCGGGCAGCACGCGCAAGTGGTGGGACGTGCCGCCCGAGAGCGTGTATGCCTTCTCGTTCTACATCTGGCAGCAGATGCAGCGCTGGCCCACGAACGGCGAAGAGGACTATCCGCGCAACCTGCGTGCGCTGTCGGCCTACCTGACGCCGAGCTGCCGGGCCTTCCTGCAACAGGACTACGAGTACCGGCGCGCCAGTGGCGAGCTGCGTCAGCGCGTGCGCGGCATCTACGAGATTCCCGGCCGCGGCTATGGCGACGCTCCGGCCACGCGCGTCAAGGTGGTTTCCGACCGCGATTGGATCGTCACGCTCGACGTGAGCGCGGACGAATACTACGGCTCCGAGCAGGTCAAGCGCGCCCTGGTGCGCTACCCCATCAAGGTCGTCCGGCTCGACACCGACCCCGAGCGCAACCCCTTCGGCCTGGCGCTGGACTGCTACGCCGGCGCACCCCAGCGCATCGAACCGCCGCCGACGCCGACCCAGGCCGGCGCGCCCGCCAACGCCTCCGGCCACCTGCAGGGAGACTCCCCATGAAGCCCGTTAACTGGTCGGCCCTGGCCGGCGTCCTGCTGATCCTCGGTGTCGTGCCGGCCAGCCAGGCCGTGGAAATCCTGCGCTGGGAGCGCCTGCCCCTGCCGGTGCCGCTGGTGGTCGGTCAGGAGCGCGTGGTCTTCATCGACCGCAATGTGCGCGTCGGCGTGCCGGCCAGCGTCGGCGACCACCTGCGCGTGCAGAGTGCCGGCGGCGCGATCTACCTGCGGGCGAGCGAGCCGATTCCGCCCACGCGGCTGCAACTGCAGGACGTGGAATCCGGCGCGCTGATCCTGCTCGACATCGCCGCCGAGCCGGCGAAGGACGGCCAGGCGCCGCTGGAGCCGGTGCGCATCGTGGAAGCGGAAGCCCCCGCGAAGCGCTACGGCGGCGGTGCAGCAGGCGGCGCGGACGAGCAGGCCATTGCGCCGGCAGACAAATCCCTTCCCCGGCGCGAAACGCCGGTACCGGTCGTGCTGACGCGCCATGCCGCACAGAACCTGTACGCGCCGCTGCGCACCGTCGAGCCGGTCGCCGGCATCGGGCGCGTGAACCTGCGCCGCGGCCTCGCGCTGGACACCTTGCTGCCGACGCTGCCGGTGCACGCGCGGGCGCTGGCCGCGTGGCGGCTGGAAGACCAGTGGGTGACGGCCGTGCGACTCACCAATACCGCCGCGCGCTGGCTCGACCTCGACCCGCGCGCCCTGCAGGGGAACTTCGTGGCGGCGACCTTCCAGCATCCGAACCTGGGGCCGGCCGGCACCCCGTCCGACACCACGGTGCTCTACCTGGTCACGCGCGGCCACGGCCTGGCCGAGTCGCTGCTGCCGGCGCTGAGCCCGATCGATGCCACCGTGAACCTGCCGCCGGCCGCCGCGGCCGGCTCGACCGGAGGAGCGCGCGATGAAAAGTAATCCGCTGCTCAAGTGGCTGCTGATCCCGATGGCGCTGCTGCTGGTGTTCGTCGGCGTCAAACTGTTCTCCGGCGCCCCCGGCGGCCAGCCCGCCCCCAAGGGCGCGGCCAGTACGCTCACGCCCGAGGAGATGAAAGCCCTGGGCATCGCAGGCGACACGCCGCGCGATACCGTCGCCACGCTGGTGGCCCAGGTGAAGCAGTTGCGCACCGAGCTGCAGAGCGCGCTCGGCGACAACAAGCAGCACAAGGCCGAGAACGAGCGCCTGCGTGCCCGGGAAAGCGCGATCGACCAACGCATCCAGAGCGCGCTGGAAGGCGAACGCAGCCGCCTGGAGCAGGAGCGCAATCAGGTGGCCAGCGACAGGCAGCAGACCCAGGGGCTGCTGCAGGATCTGCAGCGGCAACTGGACGGCCTTTCCGGCAAGGGTGGCCGGTCCGATCTGCCCGTCGGGCTGGGGCTGGAAGAGGGTGACGGCCAGCGCTTCAACCGCGGCGTCGGTGGCACGCAGTGGGTCGAGCCCGACGATGCCAAGGTCGACGCCAAGAACGCCAGCAAGGAGCCGAGCTTTCCCCTGAGCTTCGGGCCGGCCCAGAAAAGCCTGTCGGCCGCAGTGGAATCCGTCGCCGACGTCGGCAGCCGCGCGGTGGGCGCATCCACGAAGGCGGTCTACACCGTGCCGTCGAACTCGACGCTCATGGGGTCGATTGCCATGACGGCGCTGATCGGGCGCGTGCCGATCGACGGAACCGTCAACGACCCGTACCCGTTCAAGGTGTTGATCGGCCTGGACAACCTCACGGCCAACGGCATCGACATCCCCGACGTGGCCGGCGCCGTGGTCAGCGGCACGGCCTCGGGCGACTGGACGCTCTCGTGCGTGCGCGGGCAAATCCGCTCGGTCACGTTCGTGTTCCAGGACGGCACCATCCGCACGGTGCCGGAGGACCGCAGCAAGGACGGCAGCAACAGCGGCAACTCGGGGCACAACGGCGCCAGCATCCAGGGCGGCCTGGGCTGGATCAGCGACCCCTACGGCATTCCGTGCGTCAGCGGCGAGCGACGCAGCAACGCCCAGCAGTACCTGGGCAGCCAGGCGCTCATCACCGCAGCCGGCGCCGGCGTGGCCTCGCTCATCAAGTCCGACAACGGCAGCGTGGCCGTGGTCGCCAACAGCAACGGCTCGCTGGGCACCGTCGGCATCAGCGGCAACGAAGCGATGGGCCGCATCCTCGCGGGCGGCGTGCGCGACATGGCCGATTGGGTCAACAAGCTCTACGGCCAGGCCTTCGCGGCGGTCTACGTGCAGCCCGGCGCCAAGGTGGCCGTGCATCTGGAGCAGCCGCTCGACATCGACTACGACGCCAAGGGGCGTCGGGTTCACCACCGCACCGGAGAAGCCCATGCCTCGGATCTGGATTGACGCGGCCGCCGTGCTGCTGGCGGCCACCCTGCTCGGCGGCTGCGCTACCAGCAAGGAGAAGCTGCTGCCGCACGGCGACAGCACCATGCTCGACATCTGGCATCGGGAGACCGGCGGCAGCGCGGGCGGCGGCCAGGCCGCGCGGCAACTGCTCGATGCGCGCCAGGGCCTGCGCCGGCCGCTGGCCGAGGCCGATGTGCAGGCGGCGCCCGGCGTGCAGGCGCGCTACACCCGCACCGCGCAGAACGAGATTTACCGCCAGTTCCACCGCCTGCCGAACCCCGACCTGGTGATGTACGTGTTCCCGCACCTGGCGGGCACCGACCCGGTTCCGGTGCCCGGCTACAGCACGGTGTTCCCGCTCTACCAGCGCGTGCAGTACGCGATGCCGGGCGAGCGCGTGGAGGACTACTGATGGCCTGGTCGCTGTCGTGGTCACGCAAGGGCGACGCATCGCCTGCTGACGCCGTGGATGCGACCGATGATGCCTGGGCACGGCACGTGGCGGCCTTGGTGGCACAGGGTGTCGCCGAGCCGGGCAGCGCGCTCGGCCGGGGCCGGCGCAGGCCGGCCACCCAGGCCGACCACGATGCGCTCTATGGCGTCGCGCCGTCGTTCGCGGACTTGCTGCCCTGGGTCGAGTACCTGCCCGGCAGCAAGTGCATGTTGCTGGAAGATGGCCAGTCGGTGGCGGCCTTCTTCGAGCTGGCGCCGGTCGGCACCGAGGGCCGCGAGATGGCCTGGCTATGGCAGGCGCGCGATGCGCTGGAGAACGCCCTGCAGGACTCCTTCGACGAGTTGGACGACAACCCCTGGGTGGTGCAGCTCTACGCCCAGGACGAGGCCGACTGGGACAACTATCTGCGCTCCCTGGCGAACTATCTGCAGCCGCGTGCGCAGGGCAGTGCGTTCAGCGACTTCTACCTGCGCTTCTTCGCCCATCATCTGCGGGCCATCGCCAAGCCGGGTGGCTTGTTCGAGGACACCACGGTGACGCGCCTGCCGTGGCGCGGTCAGGTCCGGCGCGTGCGCATGGTGGTCTACCGCCGCACGTCCGCGGCCCCGGCTTCGCGGCGCGGCCAGTCGCCCGAGCAGGCGCTGACGACGATCTGCGACCGCCTCGTCGGCGGGCTGGCGAATGCCGGCGTGAAAGCCCGGCGTCTCGGCGCGGCGGACATCCACGCCTGGCTGCTGCGCTGGTTCAACCCGAATCCGACTTTGCTCGGCGCCACTGCCGAAGATCGGGAACGCTTCTACGCGCTGACCCGCTACCCGGAAGAGCGGGAGGAGGGCGAGATCGAACTCGCCAGCGGCACCGACTTCGCGCAGCGCCTGTTCTTCGGCCAGCCACGTTCGGACGTGCCCAACGGCCTGTGGTTCTTCGACGGCATGCCGCATCGGGTGATCGTGATGGATCGCCTGCGCACGCCACCCGTGACCGGCCATCTGACGGGCGAGACGCGCAAAGGCGGCGATGCCATGAACGCGCTGTTCGATCAGATGCCCGAGGACACGGTGATGTGCCTGACGCTGGTCGCCACGCCCCAGGACGTTCTGGAGGCGCACCTCAACCACCTCGCCAGGAAAGCCGTCGGCGAGACCCTGGCCTCGGAGCAGACCCGGCAGGACGTGCAGCAGGCGCGCGGCCTGATCGGCAGCGCGCACAAGCTCTACCGCGGCGCGCTGGCGTTCTACCTGCGCGGCCGCGACCTGGCCCAGCTCGATGCGCGCGGCCTGCAGCTCGTCAACGTGATGCTCAACGCCGGTCTGCAACCGGTGCGCGAAGAGGACGAGGTGGCGCCGCTGAACAGCTATCTGCGCTGGCTGCCGTGCGTGTTCGATCCGGCGGCCGACAAGCGCCAGTGGTACACCCAGCTCATGTTCGCGCAGCACGCGGCGAACCTGGCGCCGGTCTGGGGCCGCAGTCAGGGCACGGGGCATCCGGGCATCACGTTCTTCAACCGCGGCGGCGGCCCGATCACCTTCGATCCGTTGAACCGCCTCGACCGGCAGATGAACGCGCATCTGTTCCTGTTCGGCCCCACGGGTTCGGGCAAGAGCGCGACGCTCAACAACATCCTGAATCAGGTGACGGCGATCTATCGGCCGCGCCTGTTCATCGTCGAGGCGGGCAACAGCTTCGGCCTGTTCGGCGACTTCGCGGCACGGCTGGGCCTCACCGTGCATCGGGTGAAGCTCTCGCCGGGCGCGGGCGTCAGTCTGGCGCCGTTCGCCGACGCCTGGCGCCTGGTCGATACGCCGAGCCAGGTACAGACGCTGGACGCCGATGCGCTCGACGAAGACCAGACCGATGCCGGCATGGCCGTGGAAGGCGACGAGCAGCGCGACGTGCTCGGCGAGCTGGAAATCACTGCACGACTGATGATCACCGGCGGCGAGGACAAGGAAGAAGCGCGCATGACCCGCGCCGACCGCAGCCTGATCCGCCAGTGCATTCTCGATGCGGCACAGCATTGCGTGGCGGACGAACGCACGGTGCTCACACGCGATGTGCGCGACGCGCTGCGCGAGCGCGCCCGCGACGCCACGCTGCCGGAGATGCGGCGCGCACGGCTGCTGGAGATGGCCGACGCCATGGATATGTTCTGCCAGGGCGTGGACGGCGAGATGTTCGACCGGTCCGGCACGCCGTGGCCCGAGGCGGACATCACCATCGTGGACCTGGCCACCTTCGCGCGCGAGGGCTACAACGCCCAACTCTCGATTGCCTACATCTCGCTCATCAACACGGTCAACAACATCGCCGAGCGCGACCAGTTCCTGGGCCGCCCGATCATCAACGTGACGGACGAAGGCCACATCATCACGAAGAACCCGCTGCTCGCGCCCTACGTGGTCAAGATCACCAAGATGTGGCGCAAGCTCGGCGCCTGGTTCTGGCTCGCCACGCAGAACCTGGACGACCTGCCGAAAGCGGCCGAGCCCATGCTCAACATGATCGAGTGGTGGATCTGCCTGTCGATGCCACCCGATGAAGTCGAGAAGATCGCGCGCTTCCGCGAACTCAACGCTTCGCAGAAGGCGCTGATGCTCTCGGCACGCAAGGAGGCCGGCAAGTTCAGCGAGGGCGTCATCCTGTCCAAGTCGATGGAAGTGCTGTTCCGCGCCGTGCCGCCCAGCCTCTACCTGGCGATGGCGATGACCGAGCCCGAGGAGAAGGCCGAACGCTTCCAGTTGATGCAGCAGCACGGCATCAGCGAGCTGGATGCCGCCTTCCGCGTGGCCGAGAAGATCGACCGTGCGCGGGGCATCGAACCGCTGGCGCTGGATACGTTGGCCTGACGGGAGCAACACGATGCGCATGCCTTCATTCGCCCGCCGTCATCCCCGGATCGGTCTGCTGATCGTGGCGACGATTGCGGTGGCCTCGTGGATGCTGCTGCGCGCGCCGCATCCGGCAACCGAGTCCATGCCCCTGGCCGCCGCCGGGTCCGAAGCGCCGAAACCGGCCGGCCCGCCCTGGCTGTATGGCCGTGCCGATGCGAGCTTCACGGTGGTCGGGTACGCCGACCTGGAGTGTCCGTACTGCCGGGCCTACTTCCCCGCGCTCAAGCGCTGGATCGACGCCCATCCCGAGGTGAATTGGCAGTGGCACCACCTGCCGCTGTCCATGCACGAGCCGGCCGCGACTGCCGGGGCGCGCCTGGCCGAGTGCGCGGGCGAGACCGGCGGGCATGCCACGTTCTGGCAAGCCGTGGCGTGGCTCTACGCGCACACCCGTGGCGACGGCCAGGGCCTGCCGGAGGGCCTGCGCTATCCCGACCTCACGCCAGCCATGCAGGGTTGTCTCGACAGCGATCGCCCCGATGCGGTCATCCGTGCCCAGGCGGCGGAAGCAGCACAGCAGGGCATCGCGGCCACGCCGGCCCTGCAACTGCGCGACCGCGAGTCCGGCAAGACCCTCCTGCTGCACGGCCCCGTCGAAGGCGATGCCTTGCTGTCGGCCATCGACCTGCTCGCTGCCGGCAGCACGACCGCAGCCGAACCCGCCCATTCCCCAGACATGCCCGCCGGCGTCGCCGGTGACATGCCCAGGTAGCCATCGATCTTCAAGGCTGCGGCGCGGCTCGTCCGCGTTGATCGAAACCCGTTCGCATCGCATCCCTTGACGCGAACAGCCACCGCATCCGCGGTGGTGGATGCCCGCTCGTCATCTGTTCCATCCCCATCGTCCCCAGGAGGGTTTGCCCTCCAGGGGCAGGCGCCCTCCGATCTCATCCATTGGAGGTTCGCCATGTCTCTTGTCATCGCCGACTCCCGCCCGGAGTCGCTCACCCTGATCGCCGCCCAGCACGAAGACTGGATCATCCGGCAGGCCATCACCCTGCTGGAGAACCGCGTGTTCAAGGCCGGTCCGGCGCTGGGCAGTCCCGCCGCCGTGCGCGACTACCTGCGCCTGAAACTGGTCGCGGAGCCGAACGAAATCTTCGCCGTCGTGTTTCTCGACAACCAGCACCAGGTACTCGCCTTCGAGCCGCTGTTCAAGGGCACGGTCGACCAGACTTCGGTGTATCCGAGGGTGGTGGTCCAGCGTGCGCTGGCGCTCAACGCTTCGGCGCTGATCCTGGCGCATCAGCATCCCTCGGGGAACACCGAGCCCTCGGCCGCTGATCGTGCGATCACCGAGCGGCTGAAGAGCGCCCTGGCCACCGTTGATGTCCGGGTGCTGGATCACTTCATCGTCGGCAAGGGCAGCCCGTACTCGTTCGCCGAAGCCGGCTTGTTGTAGTCCGCACCGCAGGCGTCCCTTCCGGGGCGCCTGTGGAATTTCTAGCCGGCATGGACGCGGAGCCGTGGCGTCCCAATGACGGACCACTGGGGTCACCCAGCTACTCAGGCGGTATTGCCTGCACGACGCACCTTTTGCGACGCACCTCGCTTGACAGTCTACATATAGTGTGTTGATCGTCGGTAGATTCGTATATATAGTGTTAGCACTCTCGGTGGTAGAGTGCTAAATAGCAAAGCTGCCACTTATCCTGAACAAGGAGTACTCCGTGGCAGACGTGCATAAGGTTGTCTTTTACCCGGTCGGAAACGGGGACACCACCCAGATTGTCCTGTCTGGCGGCCGCCGCGTTCTCTTCGACTTTTGCCACCGCGATAGAGCCGAAGATACCGACACCCCGGAAATCGACCTGAAGTCCCGTCTCAAGGACGAACTGAAGGCAGTCGATCGCGACTACTTCGACGTGGTGGCTTTCACTCATGCGGACCTGGATCACATCCAAGGCAGCACCGACTTCTTCGAGCTTCAGCATGCCAAGAAGTACCAAGGCGAAGGCCGGATCAAGATTCGGGAGCTTTGGGTTCCAGCCGCCATGCTGCTGGAGGAGGCCGACAAGGACCATCAGCAGGAAGAGTTTGTACTGCTCCGGCAAGAGGCGCGACACCGCCTACTGGAAGGCAAGGACATCCTTGTGTTCTCGAAGCCGAAGGCGCTCGCCGATTGGCTCGAACCTCGACTGAAAGAACGGGGAGAAGCGGCTTCGGCGCGCGATCATCTCTTCATAGACGCCGGCACAATTGTCCCCGGATTCTCGCTGGCCAGCGATGGGGTTGAGTTCTTCTGCCACTCGCCTTTCATCAAGCATTGTGACGAAGGAGACATCATCCGCAACCGCGCCTCGCTGGTGTTCAACGTACGTTTCCTGGCAGATGGCGCGTATTACGACTACCTAGAAGTGGGCGATGCCACCTGGGAGGAAATGGAAGACATCGTCCGCACGACGAGGTACCACAAGAACGATGATCGCCTCGCCTGGGATCTGTACAACATCCCGCACCATTGCAGCTATCTGGCACTCAACGAGGAAGGCCAGAAAGGTGACAAAGAGACTGAGCCGAAGCCGCTGGTCAAGGAACCGTTGCTCCAAGGGAAGCGCGACGCCTACATCGTCAGTTGCAGCAAGCCCATTCCAGACATCAAGGAGTCCTACGAGCAAGTGCAACCACCGCACATCCAAGCCCGCAACACCTACGAGCGCTACTTGAAGGAAGTCGGCGGACGCAAGTTTCTGGTGACGATGGAGGAGCCGAACGCCAACAAGCCAGAACCGATCGTTTTCGAGATTGCCAGCGGCGGCGTTACCTGGAAGCGTTCAGCGTCCATCGGCGCGCCGGCCATCATCACCTCAACTCCGCCGCGCGCAGGCTGACGAGCTGGATGATGCCGGATGCGTACCACGAGCTCGCGAACGTCGTAGAGGTCAAGGACGCCAGCGAACTAACGATCCCCCGTGCGAAAGCGCTGTTTGGCGCGGTCCAGCGTCAGCGCGACTATTCGCTTGTCCAGATTCTCCGCCATCCCGTTGACGGCGATCCGACGCTCGAATGTCTTGTCGTGGAGGTCGAGTGTGACGACGTACCGCCGAAGAATCCGGTCGGCATCCGGTACCGTGAGCGCTTGGCGCTGTGTGTCCCCAATGACCCCAAGAGGCTGATCGAGGTGTTGGCGCTGCGTCAGGACTTCCCGATCCTGATGCATCAGAACCAAGGCGTACCCGGCACCCCTGCGAGCCTATGCCTGTATTTCGAGCCAGCCGGAGCGGTAATGCGCACCTGGACGCCCGAAGCATTCCTTCGTCGCATCCAGTGGTGGCTGGAGAAGAGCGCCCGAGGCGAGCTACACGCGGCGGACCAGCCGGTTGAGCATCTCTTCTTTGCCAGCAAGTACGAACTCGTTCTGCCGTGGAATCTGACCGAACTCCGCAAAGATCCCGCTCTGCGTTTCGCCATCGTTCTCCGGCATGAACGCCCTGACGGCGGTTTCACTTGCTTTCTGGAACCCATTGCGAAGACCGCCCCGCGTGTCAAGACGACCAAGCACATTGAACTGGCGCTGCCCCCCATCGTGCACGGCCTCGTCGAGCGTGATCCTGTGACGCTGGGGCAACTGGCGGATGTACTGGCACGACGCGAGGTAGACCTGATTGGTCCTCTACGGGAAGCGCTACAGGCTGACATCAATGAAGCAGGCACGACCGCCTCGGCTGACGACAAGGGCACGATCATCCTCTTGCATATCCCCATTCGCCGAAGCGTCGAAGCCGAGCCCGATGGCGTCGCGCATCGGGCATTCCTTGTACCGATTGGCGGCCTCGAACTCGGCATCGCCTGCGGTGCATTGTTTGTCCATGAAAAACGGTACTACAAGGACCTGCTGAACCAGCAACCAGCAACGGCATGGCGCGAGCAGCCCATCCTGCCCATGGCTGTCCTGACTCAAAACGACCGAACGGCGGCGATGCGTCAATCCGGCGTCACGGAAGAAGGGCCAGCGGGCGTATTGGTCGGCGCAGGCTCGCTCGGCAGCGCTCTGCTGAATCTATGGGGCCGCAGCGGCTGGGGACGTTGGACGGTTATCGACAAGGATCACATCAAGCCGCACAACCTCTCTCGGCACGGTGCCTACGCGCAACACATTGGCGAGACCAAGGCCACGGTAGTCGCAGGATTACATTCCGCCGCAATGGAAGGAGCGACCGAGATCGTCCCACTAGCGGCTGATGCCTGCGACTTTGCACAGGTGGATTTCGCACAGGCGCTCGCCGGCGCCGCACTGGCCATCGACGCCTCGACCACACTTGAATACCCACGAGCGGCCAGCGCGGTCGATACCCTTCCGCGACATTTCTCCGTCTTCGTCACGCCGAACGGCAACGCTGCAGTGCTGCTTGCCGAGGATGCGAAGCGGATGCAGCGGCTTCGCACACTGGAGGCGCAGTACTATCGCGCACTGATCCAGCAGGACTGGGGGAGAGTCCACCTCGACGGCCACGCGAGCACCTTCTGGAGCGGGGCGAGTTGCCGCGACATCTCACTCGTGATGCCTTACTCGCGCATCTTGGGCCAGGCAAGCACGCTGGCGGAGCAGATCCAGGCCGCTGTGGCGCGCGAGGATGCCCTGATTCGGATCTGGCAACGCGATCCTGCGCGTGGCGGCGTCGAGGTGCATGATGTGCCAGCAGTGCCCGAGCGGCGTATCGCGCTGGGTGAGCTTGACCTCTACATCGACGACGGTGTCGAACAACAGTTGCGGGTTTTGCGCCAGCAAAGCTTTCCCAACGAAACCGGTGGCGTGCTGCTCGGGTACTACGATTTCAACATCAAGGCTGTTGTCATCGTCGCCGGTTTGCCAGCGCCCTCCGACAGCAAGGCCAGCCCCGACTCCTTCGAGCGTGGCGTCGCCGGACTTGCTGAAGCGGTCAAGGACGCCGCCAAGCGCACCGCGGGCATGGTCGGCTACGTCGGCGAATGGCATAGCCATCCGCCTGGCCACTCCGCATCTCCGAGCCGGCACGATCTCGTGCAACTCGTCCATCTGGCACTCGGCATGGCCGATGACGGCCTGCCGGCTGTTCAGCTCATCGTCGGAGAGCAAGACCTGCAAATCCTGCAAGGTGCGGTGCAGTGATATGCCAGGCGAGATGATCTTGAAGATATGGGACGTTGAACATGGCGCCTGCGCCATGCTCACACATCGCTCTGCCTACGGCGTGGAAGGGCGCCTGGCGATGATCGACTCGGGTGACAACAGCACCACAGGCTGGAAGCCGAGCACCTACATCAAGCACTACCTGAAGCGCAACGTTCTGGACTACCTGTTCGTGACGAATGCGGACCTCGACCACATCAGCGATCTGAACAACCTGTGGAAAGAAGGAATCACGGTATCCACGTTCTTCCGCAATCGCAGCGTGTCACCCGAAGTCATGAGGATCATCAAGGAGGCCAGCGGCGAACTGACCGAGGACATCGAACGATACTTGGACATTCATGCCGGCTACGTCAACCCCGTGGACGTCCCCTTCGATGAGAGTATGGGAGGCATCTCGGTGCGGACGTTTTGGAACTCGACGCCACCCTTTTACGACACGAACAACCTGAGCATGGTGGCATTCTTCAAGTACGGGCCATTCAAGATTCTGTTTCCCGGTGACCTCGAAGAAGACGGATGGCTGGCGCTGCTCGAACAGCCGGCATTTCGAGCGGAGCTCATCGACACGACCGTGCTCGTGGCATCCCACCACGGCCGAGAGAACGGCTACTGCCGGGCGCTATTCGGCTACTGTCACCCGCGAGCGATCGTGATGTCCGACAAAGCAATCGTCCATGATACGCAGGGGATGACTCAGACCTATCGCCAGCGCGTCATAGATCACTGGCCGAACGGAGTTCTTGTCGCCACGACTGGAAAACAGCGTCGTGTGCTCACGACGCGACGCGATGGCTGGATTCAATTCAACGTCAATGATCGTGGCGATTTCACCATCTATACGGAGTGCTATGGATGAGGGACACCAAAAACTACGGCAGCAAGACACTCAAGGGCCGCAACCTCGCATGGCTGGTGGCGACGCTCATCCTGGACTTCCTCGTCCTTCTGGTCCTTGCCTTCCACACCGCGATCGAGGATCTGACGCCGACTCGACTAGCGGCCGTTCGCGCCAGCCTGACCGCACTGTTGCCGATCCCGGTGTTGATCTTCTCGTCGCTGATCTCGGCCGACCACAAGGCCATCCTCGTATTCTGGCGCTGCAAGCATCCGTTGCCGGGTTCGCGTGCCTTTTCCGTGCACGCGCCGGCGGATCACCGCATCGACCTGACGAAGCTGAAAAAGAACGTCGGCGAGTTCCCTGTGGGTGAACGCGACCAGAACGCGAAGTGGTATGGCCTCTACAAGCAGGTCGATTCAGACCCCTCGGTCGTGGACAGCCACAAGAACTATCTGCTGTTCCGCGACATTGCCGCTATGTCGCTGCTGCTCGTGCCCATAGTACCCGCGGTGATGTATTTCAGCGGGTTGGATACGCCTCGCATTCTGATCTCGACCGCTTGGTTCCTGGGTCAGTATCTGGTCGCGGCATTCGCTGCGCGCACGACAGGCATCCGCTTCGTGCAGAACGTGCTGGCCGTGCATGCCAGCCGAAAAGTCACGAACTCGCGGAAGAAGGAGGCTGATGGATAGGTTCTGGCGCAGACTCGTACACAAGGTCCTCCAGATGGCAGCGTATTGATCTTGACGGGAGCTTCCAGCTTCCCCGTTTTTTTGCAGCCTGAGCAGCCCATAACGCTCGCTGCTGTTGTCGCATCAAACCGGAGAGTGCCGATTCCGGTTTGACAGTCGCTTCCATCCCCCCCCTGGAGTCGACTACCCACCCTGATCGTTTTCACGGTGGCTCGACATGCCAGCTCCCATATCCAACCCATCTGTAGCGCAGTGGCGCCTGCTTGCGGCCGGACTCTTGGCTGTGCTGCTCGGCCCCTCCGCCTGGGCCGCCGATGTGCTCGTCGTCACCGACAGCCGTCATCCGGTGCAGGCCCCGGCCGGCGTGCGGATCATGGAGCTGGACCAGGCCACGCGCATCAAGGTCGAACTCGCCGCGCACCTGCCGGCCGACCCGCAACAGGCCGCAGCCCTGGTGCGGCAGCGGTTGCATGACGGCGGCGAGGCCCTTCAACGCCGCATCGGCCACGCCTACCAAGGTGTCGCGGATGCCTGGGGACTGGGCATCGCCAAGATTCCCGCCGTGGTGGTCGATCGACGCTATGTGGTCTACGGCGAGCCCGACGTGTCCCGCGCCGTCGCGCGCATCAACGCCTACCGGAGCACGCAGCCATGAGCCTCCTGCTGGCACGCCGGCGCCTGCGCGCCACCGTCGCCTCGCTGCTGCTGGGCACGGCCACATCGACGTTCGCCCTGGACACCGTCACCATCGTCTCGTCGGCGCTGTCCCCCGACTGCCTCGAATACCGCGTGGTCGGAATCTGCTACTGGCTGTACTGCACGCCCTTCGGCTGCTCGGTTCGCACCTCCGTCAAGGTGCGCCACTACGTCCCCGATGCGGTGGTGTCGAGCTACTCGAACACCGGAGAAAACCCGTGGCAGGAAGTCAGGGCGATGAGCATGCCCAACCCGACCGCCAAGGCTGGCGGTGACGGCACGACCAATCACGACAACGAGAACAACCTCGCCAAGTTCAAGAACGCCGATGTCATCGGCCATCCGGCCGGGATGGTGTTCAGCCAGTTCGCCAGCGCCTCCGGCTACACCTGCGAAGGCGCTGGCACGGCCTTCATGCCGTATCTGCTGAGCACGCTCGACACGATCGCCTGGCGCTACAACATCCCGGAAGCGTTCTACCCCGAAGCGCTCATCCCCGGCCGGCGCGAAATCGGTACGCGCACCGGCCTGAACCTCTGGGGCAACGTGTATCCCCGCGGTGGCTTCCTGCACCAGACCGACGATCACAAGAGCGGCGCCGTGGTCGCGCAGCGCGCGGGCGACATCGTGACGCGCCGCAACCAGATTCACGTGTACCAGCCTCTGCTGGCCAACGCCCGCGACGGCTACTGGCCGGCCGGCGCGCTGATGGAGACCGACGCCTCGACGGGTAAGTGGCAGGAGCTGACGCCCACGCTCTCGAACAGTTGCGTGGTTTTCCCGCACAGCCGCACCCGCGTGCAGGCCCAGCAGGGCGACTACGCCTGGGCCTTGTGGCGGCCGTACTCCTGCTGCCGGCGCCGTGGCCAGGTCTTCCTCGGCAGCGTCGATTTCATGTGAGGAACCCACGATGACCGCCTCCCTCCCTCACTTCCTGCGCCGCGCGAAGTCGCCCCTGCGGGCCACGCTGCTCGTGGCGGCCATCACGCTGGTCGTCGGCGTCGCCTGGGCGCAGACCCGCATCGACCCCAATGGCGTGAACGTCAGCGGCAGCGTGATCGGCGACGACGTGCTCTACAGCATCGGCGGCGGCCGGGCCGTGTCGATGGGTGGTGCCGGCAACATGCAGAGCATCGGCGTCGGCGTCGGCTGGAACAGCAACCTGATCTGCGGCGACATGAGCATCACCACGACGCTGCAGAACCAGCTCAACGGCATCACCAACGGCTTCCAGACGATCATGAGCAACGTGATCCAGAACGCCACCAGCGCCGTGGCCTCGCTGCCGGCGCTGATCATCCAGCGCGCCGACCCGGGCCTGTACAACCTGCTGACCAACGGCATCCTCCAAGCGCGCCTGGATTTCGACCGCTCGAAGATGACCTGCCGGGCCATCGCCAATCGCATGGCGGACATGGCCGGCGGCCAGGCCGGCTGGGACCAGCTCGCCGAAGGGATGGCGCTGCGGGATGCGGTCAGCAGCACCGATGCCGTCTCCGCCATCGAGCAGGCCGAGTCCAACAAAGGGAACAACGGCGTGCCATGGGTCGGCGGCGGCAACGCGGGCGGCTCCGGTCAGAGTTCGATCAAGGTGGTCGGCGATGTGACGCGCGCGGGCTACAACCTGCTCAACGGGCGCAGCGCCACCGATACCTCGTCGATCGCGCGCAGCGCCTGCGGCAACCGCCTGACCTGCCAAACCTGGTCGTCGCCCCAGGCGGCCGCGGACTGGGCGACCCGCGTGTTGGGCGAACGCGAGCAGCGCACCTGCGAAAACTGCACGAAGACCCAGACCACGCCTGGCGTCGGGCTGACGCCAATGATCCAGGAAGAGTACGAGACCAAGCTGCAGGCGCTGCAGGAACTGGTGACGGGCGCCCGGTCGACGACGCTGGCCAATCTCGACGCGGCCGGCAGCAGCTCGCTGCCGATCACCCGCGGCGTGATCGAGGCCCTGCGTGACGAACCCGACCAGGACGTGCTGGGCCGGCGCCTCGCGTCCGAGGCTGCGCTGTCCAGCGTGCTGGAGAAGGCCCTGCTGCTGCAACGCACGTTGCTGACCGGCAAGAAGGAGCCGAACGTCGCTGCCAACGAGCTGGCCGTGCAGGCGGTCGACCAGGAGAACAGCGCGCTGGAGCAGGAGATCAACAACCTCAAGACCGAACTGGAGCTGCGCCGCACGCTGGCCGGCAACTCGGCGATGGCGATCATCCAGCGCCACAGCACCCGCGCTGCCGGTTCGCGCGGCGTCTTCGAGGGCGACACCACACGCGACCGTCTGCGGGAAGTCCAGAAGCCGCGGAGCGGTACGCCATGAGCCGGCTGGCCTGGCTGCGGCTGCCATGGCTGTTCAACCGCCGCGTCGGCGTGGCGCTGCTGTGGACCTTGCTGGTGGCCGCCGCCGCGGTGGCGGTGAACATCGCCGGCATCCACGTGGTCGGCGGCGTCGAGGGCTGGCAGCACTGGTTGCAGGCGCACGCCGGCCACTTCTTCGTGTGGCGGCTGTGCCTCTACGGAGCGACGGCTTACGGCTGGTGGTGGATGCGTCGGCGCCTGTTGCGGCGGGAGCCGTCCCGCGAGACGCATCAGCGCCTGCTGCGCACGGAGATCGCGGCCGTGATCGCCGTGGTCGCGCTGGAAGCCAGCCAGTTGCTGCGGCACGGCTGAGACCGGGAGGCAGGCATGACGCTCTACACCACGGACTACCTGGAGTATTACCTGACCCTGGTGGCTTGGGTGGTCAACAACGGCATCTGGAGCATTCTCGTGGCCAGCGGCGTGTTCGCGCTGCCGTTCGTGGCCATCGTGATCCAGGAGTGGCTCAAGGCCCGCAGCGAAGGTGCGGACGAAGGCAACAAGGGCGTGCTGTCGTCGATGCGCATCGAGAACCGGGTGTGGGTGGCGATCGTGGTCATCATGTTCGCCGGCATCCCGTTCATCCCGGTGGATCTCGCCACGATCAGGTTCGACACCACGCGCTCCGCGCAATGCCAGGTCAGTGTCCCGCTGCCCAACGACACGGGCTGGTCCAACGTCTACACGGCGCTCAACGACCAGAGCGCGCTGGTGCCGGTGTGGTGGTTCTTCATGCACGCGCTGTCGAAAGCCGTGACGGGCTCCGCGGTGGCGGCGATTCCCTGCGGCACGGACCTGCGTCAGATTCGCATGGATGTGGATGCCACGCGCATCGACGATCCGGTGCTGGCACAGGAGGTCGCCGACTTCACGCACGACTGCTACGGGCCGTCGCGCGCCAAGCTGTTCATGAACCGGCCGACGCTCTCCGACGAGCAGATGAACGACGTCACCTGGATCGGATCGAGTTACTTCCTCGACACGCCCGGCTTCTATGACACCTATCGCGCCAAGACCCCACGCACGGCCTGGCCCTACGACGCGACCCGCGATGCGGGGCTGGCACAGGTGGGCAGCGGCGGCGGCTATCCATCCTGCCGGCAGTGGTGGGCCGATGGCGGCCAGGGACTGCGCAGCCGGCTGCTGGCACAGGTCGACCCGGACCTGCTGACCCGCATCGGGCGCTGGGTGGGATTCCTGTCGCAGAGCGAGGTCAATGACTCGGTGATCCGCGCCGTGGTCTCACCGAGGCAGCAGAAGATGAACCAGGGCGCCGTCTACACCGACTACGGCGGCCAGATCGACAAGACGCTGCCGAACGTCGTCACGCGCGGCGCGAGCGACCTGGGGCTGACCGTCGGCTCGCTGGGCTTTTTTCCGGCAATGGACGTGGTGCGCCAGGCGCTGCCGATGGTGCTGACCATGCTCAAGATGGCGCTCGTCATCTGCATCCCACTGGTGCTGCTGATCGGCACCTACGACCTGAAGACGGTGGTGACGGTGAGCTGCGTCCAGTTCGCGCTGTTCTTCGTGGACTTCTGGTTCCGGCTCGCGCGCTGGATCGACAGCACGATCCTGGATGCGCTCTACGGCTGGGGGTTTGGCGCGGACAGGCCGCACGCCAACTTCGACCCATTGATCGGCCTGAACAATGCGTTCGGTGACATGCTGCTGAACTTCGTCATGGCAACGATGTTCATCGTGTTGCCGACGTTCTGGGTCATGGCACTCGGATGGGCAGGCGTTCGCGCCGGAAACTTCCTGGGCGGTCTTATCACTGGCACGTCCGATGCGAAGTCGGCTGGGGGTAGTGGCTCTCGCCTTGCGATGACGGCTGTATCGAAAGGTGCTGCGAAGTAAGGAGCACTCTCTCGCGTTGATGCGGCAGCTACGGCTCGTCGGGATCGCCCATGTCGATCCGCCAGTCATCTTTGTCGTACAGGCCGACGCCCGAGTGTCCGTCTCTAAGTTCCGGCTGCTTCTCGTCGTCCTCGTCGGCGTTCCGCGCGAGCCATGCGGCGACCACCGCAAAGGCCAGCAGCAGGACGAGCCAGGATACGGTGTATAGCAGCATGCCAAGTACGGCCAGCTTGACGATCCAGAGCACCGCCGTCGCCGCGCCCGCGGGTACCCCGCGCGTCACCAGCCAGCCGGCGACACGCTGCTCGCGGCGGAGGTATCCACGCCAGGCACGGCCAGCCCCCCGGCCCAGCCGGTGGCTCCAGCGCCCGTTGTGCGTGTTGGTGCTCATGCTCATATGCCTCGGCTTCAGTGGTGCCTCACCTCGCGGAGCGGCCGGTCGTGGCCTGCCCTCCAGCATAGACCGCGATCAGGAGGGCGGGTTGCGGCCGGCAGAGCCGGATTGGCTCGGGCCGCAGGTCGATTAGATTCTGCGCGATAAATCAAACCTTATGCTACTTTCCCTGCACGTTCTTGCAATGGCTCTAGGGGTCGATTGGATTCTGTGTTATTTTTATAGCATGGATGGAAATTCTCGGCACCAGGTAATCAAGCGACTGCAGGCGGGACTCCCCCGTGGGGCGCCGTTCGACCTTGCCACCCTGAGCCAGTTCGGGGTGTCGCCCCAGCTCGCCGCCCACTATGCCGACGGCGGATGGCTCGTGCGTTTGGCCCATGGCGTCTATGCCTTCCCGAACGATGAATTCGGGGTCTACGGTGCGCTGAAGTTCCTGCAACAGCGCGTGCCCGGCCTGCACGTCGGCGGCAAGAGCGCCCTGGCCCTGCAGGGTGTGCGGCACAACCTGGGCAGCCGGGAGGCGCTGGTGCTGTGGGGCGACGGTCGCTTCGCGTTGCCGGCCTGGTTCACTTCGCGCTTTCCGGCCCGCTATGTCCACGCCCGCCTGTTCGACTGGCCGGACACGGCGCTGGCCGCCAAGACCCTGACCACGCCGCCGGGCCTGCCCGAGGATCTGCGGGTGGCAGCCCCCGAGCGTGCCGTGCTGGAGATGCTGTACGAAGCCGGCGTCAAGCAGAGCCTCGAAGAGGCCCGCAACCTCTTTGATGGACTGCGTTCCCCCCGCAAGGACTTGCTCGGGCAACTGCTGTCCTGCTGCGCCAGCGTGAAGGCCGTGCGCCTGTTCCTGACCTGGGCGCGCGAGACCAGCCTCGTGGATGTCGATGCCCTGCTGGAGCAGCACCCGGTTCGCACCGGCAGCAACACGCGCTGGATGAGCCGGCTCGATGACGGCACCTTGCTGAGCCTGAAACCTCATGGATAAGACCTACGCGGACACCGTTCGCCTGCTGCTGGCCGTCGCGCCCGACGTGTTCGCCAACGACATCTTCGCCATGAAGGGCGGCACGGCCATCAACCTCTTCGTGCGGGACATGCCGCGCCTGTCGGTGGACATCGACGTGGTGTACCTCCCATGGCAGACGCCGCGCGACGAAGCGCTGCAAGCCATCAACCAGGAGCTGGCCGCCATCGCCGCGCGCGTTGCACCACTGGGCGTGCAGACACGCCTGGTTCGCGCCAAGGACCTGGGCGACACCAAGCTGATCGTCGAGAACGACGCCAGCCAGGTGAAGATCGAGGTCAACGTCGTGTTCCGAGGCAGCGTGCTGCCCGTCGAGCGGCGGCCGCTGAGCGCCAAGACCAGCGATCTGTTCGGCGTCGAGTTCGAGCTGCCGGTTCTGGCACCGGACGAGCTGTACGCCAGCAAGCTGGTGGCCGCGCTGGATCGGCAGCACCCCCGCGACCTGTTCGACGTGTGGCAGCTCTACGAATCGGGCGACATCAGCGACGGCATGGTCGAGTGCTTCGTGATCTATTTGGCGGGCCACAACCGGCCGCCTCACGAAGTGCTGTTCGGCAACGACAAGGACATCGCCGGCGAGTACGAGCGGGCCTTTGTCGGCATGACCGAAGTGGACTGCTCCCTGGAGACACTGCTCGACGCTCGCGCCAGGATGCGGCGCGAGCTGCCACAGCGACTGAACACCGCGCACAGGCGGTTTCTGAGCGGGCTGGCGCGCGCAGAACCGGACTGGTCGCTGGTGCAGTGCCAGCACGCCGCGCAACTGCCGGCACTGCGCTGGAAGCTCGCCAATCTCGAAACCTTCCGCAAGCGCCGTCCCGACGACTTCGCAGCGCAATCCGCCGCCCTCGACACCGGCTTGGGCCAGAGCTGACGAACATCCCGCAGCGCCCCACTTGCCGGGATTGCCCCATGCCGCATTCATCGTGGCATCCACGAAGCAGCGGCCCTATACCCAAAGGCTTCCGACAAAGGCCAAAGGGCTGGGAAGGGGCAAAGGAAGGGCGCCAAGGGGAAAGGCCCTATCCTGAAAAGGCCAAAAGGCGCCCCTGAGCAGCCCGTCATCCGGGGTTCGCCATGCTCTCGCTGTTCCAGCGCAAAAGGGTGCCACCCACCTCCGGCACGCCGCCCACCTCCGCCATCGAAACTCCGAAAGGGTCGATGCGGCCGGAGTCGGCCGCATCGCTGCTGGCCACGCCGCGCCGGCAGAAACTGCTGGAACACATCTGGCAACGCACATCGCTCTCGCGCCGGCAGTTCGCCGCGCTCTACCTCGCCCCACTGGAGCGCTACGCCGAGCTGGTCCAGCAGTTCCCGGCCTCCGAGAACCACCACCACGCCTATCCGGGCGGCATGCTGGACCACGGCCTGGAGATCGTCGCCTATGCGCTGAAATTGCGGCAGTCATACCTGCTGCCTGCGGGCGTCACGCCGGAGGCACAGGCGGCCCAGGCCGAAGCCTGGACCGCAGGCACGGCCTACGCGGCCCTGCTGCACGACATCGGCAAGATTGCGGTCGATCTGCACGTCGAGCATGCCGACGGCAGCGTCTGGCATCCCTGGCACGGCCCGCTGCGAAAGCCCTACCGCTTCCGTTACCGAAAGGAGCGCGAGTACCGCCTGCATTGCGCCGCCACCGGGCTGCTCTACGCGCGCCTTCTCGATCGGGACATCTTCGACTGGCTCAGCGGCTATCCCGACCTCTGGGCCGCGCTGCTGTACGTGCTGGCCGGCCAGTACGAGCACGCCGGCACGCTCGGCGAGCTGGTCGTGCAGGCCGACCAGGCATCGGTCGCCCAAGAACTCGGCGGCGATCCCAGCAAGGCGCTGGCGGCGCCCAAGCATGCGCTGCAACGCAAATTGCTCGACGGCTTGCGCTACCTGCTCAAGGAAGAATTCAAGTTGAACCAGGCCGGCCCGGCGGACGGTTGGCTGACCCAAGACGCCCTGTGGCTGGTGAGCAAGACCGTCTCCGACAAGCTGCGCGCACATCTGCTGTCGCAGGGCATCGACGGCATCCCGGCGAGCAACACGGCGGTGTTCAACGTGCTGCAGGATCACGGCATCGTGCAACCGACGCCGGATGGCAAGGCGATCTGGAAGGCTGCCGTCACCAGCGACGCCGGCTGGTCGCACGCCTTTACCTTCCTGAAACTCTCGCCGGCGATGATCTGGGATGCCGTCGACCGGCCGGCGCCGTTCGCAGGCCGTGTGCAGGTCGAAGAGGAACAGGCGGAGCCGCCGCCGCTGGCGCCGGCGGTGGCCGATGGGCCGCGCGTGGAAGGCACCGAAGCTGCACCCGCGAGCACGGCGCCGATCGCATCCGCAGCCACGGACATCGGCGTGGCCGCGCTGCTCGACCTGCTGGGCGACACTGCTCCATCCACAGCGCCGGAGATCGCCGAGGCCGAGCCGGCCCCTTCGACCGTGCCCCCGCCGCAGATGAGCCTCGCGCCTTCCCAGGATCGCGCGGAGCCCTCCGGGGCGCACTTCATGGCCTGGCTGAGTCAGAGCATCCAGACGCGCAAGCTCATCATCAACGACGCCAAGGCCCTGGTGCATACCGTCGCCGGTACGACCTATCTCGTCAGCCCCGGCGTGTTCCAGCGCTACGCGCAGGAGTACCTTCAAGTCGCCGCGCTGGCCAAGCAGGAGAAGCTGGAGGGGTGGCAGTGGGTACAGAAGCGCTTCGAGAAGCTGGGACAGCACCGCAAGCAGCCGAGCGGGCTGAACATCTGGACCTGCGAAGTCACGGGGCCGCGCAAGTCGCGCCGGCTGCACGGCTATCTGCTCGCCAGCCCGGAGGCGCTGTTCCGGGAGACGCCGCCAGACAACCCATACCTGCGGCTCCTCAACGAGGCCGCAAAGCGCGAAGATTCAGCCCTTGGGGGCAAGGACAACGACGATCAAGGGTAGCCGTGCGGCCGCTGCGCAGGCCGGCTTCAATCCGCGGATGGGGCCGACTCTGCCAGCTTGGCTTCGGTCAGAGTCATCAAGTGGGCGGAACTGCATTTCAGCGCACGGGCGATCTTGAGGATGAGGGGGAGCGTGGGGACATGCTCGCCGCGCTCGATCTTGCCCATGTGAGACCGCTCGATGCCGGCCATGTGAGCCAGCGTTTCCTGAGCGATACCCTGGTTGGTTCTCTCTTCCCGCACGGCAGCCCCAAACGCGATGGCTGGTTCCGCTTCGTAGGTAGTGGTGCCGGTGGGGCGGCCCCTTTGGATCGAACGCTTTGGCATTGCCAAGAGCGTCGAACACAGTCACGATTTAAACCACGTTAAACTTAACTCATTCAACGGCTTCGAGATCAGTTGCCACGAGTTCACCGCCTGGGGGGAGCTGGACGTGGAATCGAGTGACATCACCGCCGAAATTCGCATGGCCGTCCTCGGCGAATGGGTGCCTCCCCAGCTCGCCGACGTGCTCGCCCTGCAGCGTGCCGAAGAGCCGGAGACTCATGCCGTCCTGGCCGGATGGACAGATCCCGTTCGAGGCGCGGAGCTGCCGGGCGACGGCTTCGATTTCGCCTTGTCTGCGGTTGCCCGGCAGTGGCTTGGCTGGGTATGCGAGCCGCTGTGGCATGACACGCTGGCGGTCGCCGTGGCCAAGCGCTCCCACCTGCTGGCCTACCGTGAAGTGCCGTGCGAGGAAGTGCTCAAGCAGCCCTTGATCTGCTCGCAGTCCACGGCCGATGAACCATGGCGCATGACCGTGCAGCGCGTGTTCGAGAACGCGCTGCAGGAGCGGGAGCAAACGGTGGAGACATTCGATGTGGCGATGACGCTGGTTGCCGCCGGGTACGGGATCGCCATTGCGCCTGCCGCGAGACTGGCGAGCTACCTACGCCGAGGCATCGCCGTGCGGCCGCTGGCCGGCGCACCAACGATCGTGATGGCTTACCTGCTGCGCCGCAACGCTTCCTTGTCGGACACCCAGGCAAGATTCGCCCGCCGCGCGCGCCTGGTGTCCTGACAGACGCGCGGGAATCGCGGTTTCGCCACGATCCCGCATTCCTGCTGCTAGGCGACCCCGACTCGCGGCGGGGTCCATTCGCTTTCCTTCACGGCTGTGCTCACTGCCATGACGAGCTTGTCGAGATTGCTGGCCGTCACGCCCTCCAGTGCCGAACGCCCCCGCAGCATCGAGCGCGGTTGCAGCAGTGCATGGTAGATCTGCCAAGGGTCCGCACCCCTGGTCAGCTTCAGGACGGACTGGATCAGCTCGTGCTTGAGTGGGTCGAGGTGCCAGTCCGGCACCCGCTGGCCGCGATTGCCTACGTTCAACGCCAGCAAGTTGCCCGCCTTGATCTCGTAGCTGATCCACCTGCGGGATTTGCCCGCCATCTTGGCAAACGCCGCGACGGGAAGGTTGTGCGGCGCTTCGAAGACATCGAACAGCTCCATCCTCTCGCGCTGAATGTCCGAAGGCACCAGCGGCGCGGCCGATCGAGGGGGCGGAACCGCCGGTAGCCGATGTGCGGCGGCAGAAACCAACGGCATGGCGTCACCCGGCTTCGTCACGAGCAGGATTGGCGAAGCGGCAACCGGCGTGGAGGGTGCGCTTGCGGTTTGCTCATTCGGGAACGCGGGCACGCCTTCCAGATGCACGGTGAGCGGCATGCTGGCCGCCTCGACCTGGTTCTGCTCGAAGAGGTCGAGCCGATCGGCCCAGTCCTGCATCATGCGGCGACGCTGCTCCACGTACTCGGCATGGTTGTAGGTCGCGCTGACCTTGTTGGGATCGACATGCGAGAGCTGTGCATCCACCCAGACCTTCGGGTAGCCGATCTCGTTGAGCGCAGTGGACATCGTGCCGCGGATGCCGTGTCCGGTCAGGCGTTCCTGATAGCCCATGCGCTTGAGGGCACCATTGAGCGTGTTCTCGCTGATGCGCTTCTTCAAGTCGCTGTCGTGCCGGAACAGGTAGCGCTGGGCCGGCTTGAACTCATCAAGCAGGTGCCGGACGATCTCCATGGCCTGAATCGACAAAGGCACGATGTAGGGCGGGATGTCCTTCGGCTGCTGCCGCTTCTTGCGCATATCCAACTGGAGTTGCTTCACGACGTCGGGCGGGATGATCCACAACCCACGGTCCAGATCGAATTGATCCGGCATCGCCTGTCGCAGCTCGCCGGTTCGCACGCCGGTCAGCAGCAACAGCCGCAGCCCGAGCTGGGTCTGCCGCCTGCCGCGATAGCTGCGCAGCCGCTGCAACAGCTTCGGCAGCTCGGCCATGCGCAGGAACGGGTTGTGGTTGACGGGTGGCAGCGGCAGCGCCACCACATCGAGATCGGAGGCAGGGTTCTGCTCCAGGCCCGGCACGATCACCAGCGCGTAGCGGAACAGTTGGTTGAACCACGTCCTGACTTTCTCGGCGACGGAGAGCGCCCTGCGCTTCTCGATCTTGGCAATCACGTCCAAGAGGTCGGGACGCTTGATCTCATAGACCGACCGCTTGCCCAAGGCGGGCAGCACATCCTTGTCGAAGATGCGCGGAAGTATCGAAAGGGTCGTCTGCCGGCCTTCCTTGAGGCTGAGCCCGCGATGCTTGAGCCACTTGCGATACACCGCCTCGAAGGTGTTTTCGTCGGCGAGCCGGACAGCGGTGCGCTTCTGCTTGCGGTGAACGCGAGGATTGGTGCCTTTGGCCAGCAGGGCGCGCGCTTCGTCGCGCAGGCTGCGGGCCTCGCGAAGCGTCACCTCCGGGTAGGTGCCGAGCGACATCCGCTTCTGCTTGCCCGCCCAGTAGTAGCGGAAGTGCCAAGTCCTGCCCCCTGCAGCCGTGACGGCCAGGGAGAGGCCATCCAAGTCAGGGAGGGTGTATGCCTTGCCAGTTGCCTTGGCCTGCCGAACGGCCAGGTCTGAGAGTGCCATGCTCTTGCTCCTGAACATGAGTCAGGAACCAGATGCTGGTCACGTCGACCTCGCCCCTCCATCAACAATCCGGAATCAGCCGCGCCCGCAAAAATGGACTTGTTTGTGGACTTAAAAGTCCCGGCTGTAGGCGGATCGCAGTGGACCACGGCAGAACGTCAAAGAGAGGAAAAGTCTTTGTGGAGCAATGACTTGCAGACTCTCTTGGACTTCTGCGGAAGTCCGCAGAATGATGCAGTGGAGCGGGCGAAGGGAATCGAACCCTCGTCATGAGCTTGGGAAGCTCAGGTAATGCCATTATACGACGCCCGCGTAGGCAGCCTTTGTACCAGAAGGGCGGGGGGAGGAGAAGCGGGTGCGGCGTTTAGGCCGATGAATGTTTTCAGACCTGCGCAATTTCTCCGGGCGTCAGGCTGCGGTACTGGCCGGGGGCGAGGGTGGGGTCGAGCAGCAGCGGGCCCATACGTTCGCGGTGCAGTGCAGTGACCTTGTTGTTGAAGTGGCCGAACATGCGTTTGACCTGATGATAGCGGCCTTCGTGCAGGGTCAGGCGGGCCTGGTGCGAGCCCAGCAGTTCGAGTTCGGCGGGCAGGGTGGTGAGGTTCTCGAAGCGAAAGTAGAGGCCTTCGGCAAAGCGCTCGATACAGATGGGGTCGATGGGGTCTTCGGTTTCCACGAGATAGGTTTTGCCCAGCAGGCTTTCCGGTTGGGTGAGGCGGCGGGACCAGAGGCCGTCGTTGGTGATGATCATCAGCCCTGTGGTGTTGAAGTCCAGCCGCCCGGCGATATGCAGCTCTTCCTCGTCCGGTTCGTCTAGCAGGTCGAGCACCGTGGGGTATTGTGGATCGGCGGTGGCGCTGACGCAGCCGACCGGCTTGTTCAGCATGAAGAAGCGCGCGGGCTTGCCGGCTTGCAGTACCTCGCCGTCCAGCTCGACACGATCGAAGATGCGAACGTCGTGGGTGCCGTCGCAGACCGTCTTTCCATTCACCACAGCACGACCTGACGCCAGCAGCAGGCGCGCTTGGCGATGGCCGCAATGGGGCAGGTTGGCAAGGAAGCGGTCTAGGCGCATTACGGGGTTGTAGGCAACTCGCCGCGAGCGCAGCGGGGGCAGATGCAGGCCTTGTTTAGCGCGTCGTCAGGAATGCGTTCACGGGCTTCGGGTGAAATCTCGGCGGTAAAGCACCAGCAGGGCCGTGTCGCAGTGGCTGGGTTGGCCAAGCCGCATTGGTTGGGCTCGCCACAAACGGGACACTTATCGACACCAGGCGAATCAGTCATAACCGCCTCCGGGCAGTGGCAGCGTTGATGCGGTGGAGCAGTGAGGCTTTATGAGAAGGAAAGCCCGGCATTGCACCGGGCTCGTCTTACTGCTTCGTTACTTCACGCGCTGACCGGGCTTGGCGCCGCTGTCTGGGCTCAGCAGGTAGATCTCTTCGCCGCCAGGGCCGGCGGCCAGCACCATGCCTTCGGAGATGCCGAACTTCATCTTGCGCGCGGCCAGGTTGGCGACGTACAGGGTCAGGCGGCCTTCCAGCTTGCTCGGGTCCGGGTAGGCGCTCTTGATGCCGGAGAACACGTTGCGCTTGGCGTCGCCAATGTCGAGGGTCAGGCGCAGCAGCTTGTCGGCGCCTTCCACGAACTCGCACTTCTCGATCAGCGCGATGCGCAGGTCCACGGCGGCAAAGGCGTCGAACGCGATTTCGGCAGCGATGGGCTCTTTGGTCAGCTCTCCGTTGCCGCTCGGCTGAGCGGCGGTTTCAGTGGAGGCGAGGTCTTCCTTGGATGATTCGATCATGGCTTCGATTTTGGCAGGCTCGATACGGGTCAATAGCGGGGTGAAGGCGTTCAGCTGATGGTTGGTCAGCAGTGTCTGCAGGTCGGTCCAGCCCAGTGGCTCGACGTTCAGGAAGCGCTCGGCGTCGGCGGCCAGGTTTGGCAGTACCGGCTTGAGGAAGATCACCAGCTGGCGGAACAGGTTGATGCCGGTGGCGCAGATCGCCTGCACTTCATCCTGCATGCCTTCCTGCTTGTTCAGTGCCCAGGGGGCCTTGTCGGCGATCCAGGCATTGGCGCGGTCGGCCAGCGCCATGATTTCGCGCATCGCGCGGGCGAAGTCACGGTTTTCGTAGGCGTCGGCAATGGAAGGTGCGGCCGTCTGGAAGGCGTCGGTCAGTTCCGGCGCGGCGTTACGGTCGACCATCACGCCGCCGTTGCCCTTGTGGATGAAGCCTGCGCAACGGCTAGCGATGTTGACGACTTTGCCGACGAGGTCGGAGTTGACCTTCTGCACGAAGTCTTCGAGGTTCAGGTCCAGGTCGTCAACGCCGCGGCCCAGCTTGGCCGCGTAGTAGTAGCGCAGGTATTCGGGGTTCAGGTGATCGAGGTAGGTGCGCGCCTTGATAAAGGTGCCGCGCGACTTGGACATCTTTTGCCCGTTCACCGTCAGGTAGCCATGCACCGCGACGGCGGTGGGCTTGCGGTAGCCGGCGCCTTCGAGCATGGCGGGCCAGAACAGGGTGTGGAAGTTGATGATGTCCTTGCCGATGAAGTGATACAGCTCGGCACTGGAGTCTTTCTTCCAGAAGGTATCGAAATCCAGCTCCGGGCGGCGGGCGCAGAGGTTCTTGAAGCTGGCCATGTAGCCGATGGGCGCATCCAGCCAGACGTAGAAATACTTGCCGGGCTCGCCCGGGATCTCGAAGCCAAAGTAGGGCGCATCGCGGGAGATGTCCCACTCGTGCAGGCCGCCGTCGAGCCATTCGGCAATCTTGTTGGCGACCGAGTCCTGCAGGCTGCCGCTGCGGGTCCATTCCTTGAGCATTGCCTCGAAGTCGGGCAGCTTGAAGAAGAAGTGCTTGGAGTCGCGCAGCACTGGCGTGGCGCCGGAGATGGCCGAGCGAGGGTTCTTCAGCTCGGTGGGCTCGTAGGTAGCGCCGCACTTTTCGCAGTTGTCGCCGTACTGGTCTTCGGCCGCGCACTTCGGGCAGGTGCCCTTGATGAAGCGGTCGGCGAGGAACATGCCTTTGTCGGGATCGAAATATTGCGTGACCGAGCGCGTGGCAATGTGGCCGGCGTCGCGCAGCTTGGTGTAGATCAGGCTCGAGAGCTCGCGGTTTTCTTCCGAGTGGGTCGAGTGGAAATTGTCGAAGTCCACCAGGAAGTCAGCGAAGTCGGCGCTGTGTTCGGCCTGCACGTTGGCGATCAACTGCTCGGGCGTGATGCCTTCCTTTTCGGCGCGCAGCATGATGGCCGAGCCATGGGCATCGTCGGCGCAAACATAGATGCACTGGTTGCCGCGCAGTTTCTGAAACCGCACCCACATGTCCGTCTGGATGTACTCGAGCATGTGGCCAAGGTGGATCGAACCGTTGGCGTAGGGCAGGGCACTGGTAACGAGGATCTGACGAGCTTCGGACATGGGGGAATCTGCAGTCGGGGTTGCGAAGTGAGCTGGTCACTATAAGGGAAGCAGCCTCAAGCTTGAAGCCGTAAGCGGGAAACGGCCTGGTCTCGTCCACACGCCGTTGCCCTGTGCGCTGGCTGGACGTGGTTGCAGCGAATCGCTGTCGGACTCCACTCGTTTTGTACTGTCTGAATCTTGAAACCCAACTCTGCTGTTACCATCCCCCCCATGTTCCACTCGGTTTTTAGGAGAAATCATGACCGTCACACGCGAAGCTGTGGAAGCCGTACTCCGTCAGTACACCGACCCTAACCTGAACCAGGATCCGGTCACTGCCGGTTGCGTGCGTTCCATCGATGTCCAGGGCGATCGCGTCAGCGTGCAGATCGAGCTGGGCTACGCCGCCGGGCTGTTTCGCAGTGGCTGGGCGCAGATGTTGGCGATGGCCATCGAAGGGCTCGAAGGTGTAAGCCGGGCCGACGTGCAGGTCGATTGCGTGATCCGCTCGCACAAGGCGCAGGATCAGGTCGAGGCGCTGAGCAACGTCAAGAATGTCATCGCCGTCGCTTCCGGCAAGGGTGGCGTTGGCAAATCCACGACCGCGGCCAACCTGGCGCTGGCGCTGGCGCGCGAAGGCGCTCGCGTGGGTGTGCTTGACGCGGATATCTACGGGCCGAGCCAGGGCATCATGTTCGGGATTCCCGAAGGCACCCGCCCCGAGATCCGTGACAACAAGGCGTTCATTCCGCTGGAAGCCCACGGCGTGCAGGTCATGTCGATGGCGTTTCTGTCCGACGACAAGACGCCGATGGTCTGGCGCGGGCCGATGGTTTCCGGCGCACTGCTGCAGCTGATCACGCAGACTGCGTGGAATGATCTGGACTATCTCGTGGTAGACATGCCGCCGGGCACAGGTGATATCCAGCTGACCCTGGCGCAGAAGGTGCCTGTGGTCGGAGCTGTCATCGTCACCACTCCGCAGGATCTGGCGCTGCTGGATGCAAAGAAAGGCGTCGAGATGTTCCGCAAGGTCAACATTCCGGTGCTGGGCGTCGTGGAAAACATGGCCATCCACATCTGCTCGAACTGTGGACATGCCGAGCATCTATTCGGCGAGGGCGGGGGCGAGAAGCTGGCGGCGCAGTACAACGTCGAGTTGCTGGCGTCGTTGCCGCTGTCGATGGCAATCCGCAGCCAGGCCGACGCAGGCAAGCCGACTGCCATCGCCGACCCGGAAAGCCAGATCGCCATGATCTATCAACAGATGGCGCGCAGCGTGGGGGCACGGATATCCCAGAGCGGACAGATCATCGCTCAGTCGATGCCTAACATTTCCGTATCTGACGACTGATGCGGTAGCAGGCGGCGCCCTGGCGCCGCCTGCTGCCTGGCTGTTGGACGAATCGCAGGCACAAAAAAGCCCCGCCGAAGCGGGGCTTTTCAGCAAAGAAGCTTCAGGTTAGATAACCTGAACTTCCTCAGCTTGCATGCCCTTCTGGCCGCGGGTAGCGACGAAGGAAACTTGCTGGCCTTCTTTCAGGCTCTTGAAACCGTCGCCCTGGATGGCGCGGAAGTGTACGAAGAGGTCGTCACCGGATTGCGGAGTGATGAAGCCGAAGCCTTTTTCATCGTTGAACCACTTAACGGTACCGGTTTGGCGATTGGACATTTGAATGTCTCCTTGAACAATGTAGATGTGATTTGAACGGGCAAATACCCCGAACGGTGACTGTGTGCAAGGAGTTAAAGGAGTCGTAGCAATGATCGGATCGAAATCTAAACATGTAGCGATTCACGGTGACACATGCAGCAGCAGCCAATGAAAGATACTCCATTTCTGACACATTGCGAGGATTATTTTCAGTTTCCGTTCGAAGCGCCAGAGATGCGGCGCGTGGTCTCGGTTCTCAACCTTTGAACCAGCCCCATGGGCTCGGTAAGATGCACACCTTTATCTACCCGCCCACCAGCCAAATCAGGACGCCCGCCATGAGCATCAAATCGGACAAGTGGATACGCCGGATGGCCCAGGAGCACGGCATGATCGAGCCCTATGTCGAGCGCCAGATGCGCGGCGAGGGCAGCGAGCGCCTGATCTCCTATGGCGTCTCCAGCTATGGCTATGACGTGCGCTGCGCCGATGAATTCAAGATTTTCACCAATATCAATTCGGCGATCGTCGACCCGAAAAACTTTGACGAGAAGAGCTTCGTAAACATCAAGAGCGATGTCTGCATCATCCCGCCGAACTCGTTCGCTCTGGCGCGTACCGTCGAATATTTCCGCATCCCGCGCAACGTGCTGACCATCTGCCTGGGCAAGAGCACCTATGCCCGCTGCGGCATCATCGTTAACGTCACGCCGCTGGAGCCCGAGTGGGAAGGGCACGTGACCCTGGAGTTTTCCAACACCACGACGTTGCCGGCAAAGATCTATGCCAACGAAGGCGTGGCGCAGATGCTGTTCCTGGAATCGGACGAGGAGTGCGAAACCTCCTATCGCGATCGTGGCGGCAAGTATCAGGGGCAGCGCGGAGTGACGTTGCCGAAGGCCTGACGGAGTTGAGATCAGCGCAGCGAAGCAGGATCCCGATGCGGGGGCAACTGAGGTTGCCACCCGCATCGTTGTTTTCAGGGCCTACCAGGGCAGGGGATGGCCCTGGTAGTCGATGTAGCGATGTCCTCCCTGACCCAGCGCATTCGTGACCTGTGCGACCATGCCGCGGCAGCTGGTTTCGACATCAAGCGGCGCTTCGTCGCCACCCATGTCCGTCCTGACCCAACCAGGGTGCATGGAAATCACACCCACGCCTGTCCCATCCCCCAGCTCGGCCACGAAGCTGCGGGTCAGGTGATTCAGCGCGGCTTTGCTTGCTCCATACAGCGGCATACCCATTCCCGCGCCGGTCTCGACACTGCCCATGACCGAGCTCATGAAAGTGATCACGCCCGAATCGGGATTTACCAGCGATAGCATCCGCTTGGCGAGACGGACGGGGGCGACGGCATTGGTGACAAACAGCTGCGCTATCTCATTATCGCTGGCATTGTCTGCCGATAGCTGACGGGACCCGGAAATGCCTGCGTTGATGTACAGGACGTCCAGCACGGTATCGGACAGCTGTGCAGCAAGCGCCTCGACGCTTTTGCTATCGGTGATATCCAGCGCCTCGACTCTTGCTCCGGCGGCTTTAAGCTCGCTTGCCCGGCTCGGATCACGAACGGTGGCGATGACCTGCCAGCCTTCAGAACTGAACTGTCTGGCCAGGCCTAATCCCAGCCCGCGGGACGCACCGATGATCAATACTGTTTTGGGCATGTGGATCGTTCTCCCATGGAAGTCGGACTGGGAGGATAGCTGAACCTGCGCCTACTATCGTGCAGGCGCGACGTGTTAGTGGCCGCTGCCACAACGGGCCCGGTAGATATCGCTTGGCTCAAACCGTCCTGCCGTGTTCACGCCGGGGTGAGCCTGCGGCTGCTCGGGTCATGATCGTGCTGGAACTCGGTTCAAGCCGCTCAATGCCCCGGCTGCCAGGGCTGGCCCAGGGAAACCGGAGCGTACAGCCGCGTGCGGATCGCATCGCGTGACAGCAGTACCAGCACCAGGATGGTCGCGACGTAAGGCAGCATCGCCAGCAGATTGCCGGGGATCGCCAGACCTATGCCCTGCGCAACCAGATGCAGAATGCTGGCGAGGCCGAACAGGTACGCGCCGAGCAGCACTCGACTGACCCTCCAACTGGCAAACACCACCAGGGCCAGCGCAATCCAGCCGCGCCCGGCGGTCATGTTTTCCGCCCACATGGGGGTATATGCCAACGACATGTAACCGCCGGCCAGTCCAGCCATGGCGCCACCGAACATGACTGCAAGCGTGCGGACCCGTAGCACCGGCAGGCCCATGGCGCTCGCCGCGTTGGGGTTCTCGCCTACCGCCTGGATGATCAGGCCGATCCGGCTTTTGAGCAGCACCCAGGCGACCAGAAAGAACAGGCCGAACGACAGGTACACCAGCAAATCCTGGGCAAACAGCATGCGACCGATCAGCGGAATATCGCTCAAAAGCGGAATGGCGACAGGCTCGAAGCCTGCCAGGGGCTTGCCGACCCAGGAGGCGCCTACAAACGAGGAAAGGCCGACGCCAAAGATCGTCAGAGCCAGCCCGGTAGCGACCTGATTGGCACTGAAGCCAAGCGCCACCAGGGCGAACAGCAGTGACAGCAGCACGCCCGCGAGACAGGCGAGCAATACGCCGAGCCACAGATTGCCAGTGGAGAAGGCGACCATGAAACCGATCACCGCGCCGAACAGCATCATCCCCTCCTGGCCGAGGTTGAGTACGCCGCTCTTCTCGCATACCAACTCGCCCAGCGCGACCAGCAACAGGGGCGTGCCGGTGCGGATCATGGCGTAGAAGATGTTTGTCAGCAGGTCGATGTCCATGGGGATCCTTAGCTGAAAGCCAGAAGCTGGAAGCTGGAAGAAAAGCCGAGAACCGCAGGTTTGCAGCCCTTTGGACGAGGCTGATGGTTCAGGCGTTTGGTAATCGCGGCAGCTTTCATGGCTGCACCGCTTGCTTCAGGCTCCCGGCTTTATTCTTCAGGCGTAGCGCCAGTCGCGGCCGATAAAGGATCAGCACATCGCAAGCCAGTAGAAAGAACAGCACCATGCCCTGGAACAGTTGGGTGATGGATTGCGGCAGGTTCGCAGCCATCTGCGCGTTTTCGCCACCGAGATAAAGCAACGCCATCAACAGGCTGGCAGAGACGATGCCCAGCGGGTGCAGTCGGCCGAGAAACGCTACGGTGATGGCGGCATAGCCGTAGCCCGGCGATACCTGCGGCACCAGTTGGCCGATCGGCCCGGTGACTTCGGCAACCCCTGCCAGGCCGGCCAGTGCGCCACTGATCAGCAACGCGATCCAGGTCAGCCACTTGTCGCGAAAGCCGACGAACCCTGCCGCGCGCTTGTCCAGCCCCAGCACCTTGATCTGGAAGCCCAGAAAGCTCTTTTGCAGCAGCACCCAGACGACGACCAGGGCCAGCAGCGCAAAGTACAGGCCGCCGTGGACGCGCAGGTCTTCGACGATCTGAGGCAGACGCGTGGCATCGCCAAACATGGCTGACTCGGGGAAGTTGAAGCCCTCTGGGTCCTTGAGCGGCCCATGCACGGAGAACAGCAGCAGGTTGAGTGCGATGTAGTTGAGCATGATGCTGGTAAGGATTTCGTTGGCATTGAAGGCGGTCTTCAACCAGGCGCATAGCCCGGCCCAGGCCGCGCCGCCAAGCGTGCCGGCGATCAGGGTGATGACCAGCGCCCACTGGCTCTCCCACTCGATGATGTTCACCGCCACGGCGCTGCCTGCCAGGGCACCGATAAGCAGCTGGCCTTCGGCGCCGATGTTCCAGATGCGCGCGTTGTAGACGACGGCAAGGCCGAGGGCACACAACATGATCGGCAGCGCCTTGACCAGCAGTTCGGAAATCCCATAGAGGTCGCTGAGGGGGTCGATCAGCAGGATCCGCAGGGTTTCCAGCGGAGGATGGCCGAGCAGGGCAAACAGCAGCGCGCCGCTCAAAAGTGTCAGCAGGGCGGCCAGCAACGGGGAGAACCAGAGCATCGCGCGCGATTGCTGACCGCGCGGTTCGAGTGATAGCAGCATGAATGGGTTTCTCGTCAGGCGGCAGAGGTGGAAACGGTGCGGTTGCGGGTGTCGAACTGGCCGGCCATCCAGCGGCCGACCTCCGCAGGCGTGCTGCTCGCGGTGGTGTACTGCGGAGACAGCTTGCCGTCACTCAGCGCGGCGATGCGATCGCTGATCTGGAACAGTTCTTCGAGATCTTCGGATATCACCAGTATTGCGGCACCGGCGTCGCGCAGTTCGATCAGCGCCCGGTGAATGGCCGCGGCAGCGCCGACGTCGACTCCCCAGGTTGGATGCGCGGCAATCAGCAGCTTGGGTTGCTGCAGGATTTCGCGGCCAAGGATGAACTTCTGCAGATTGCCACCCGACAGGCTAGCGGCGGCTGTCTCGGCGCTTGGTGTCTTGACTGCGAAGCGCTGGATGATGCGTTCGGCAAACGCGTTGACGCTGCTGCGCCGGATCATGCCGCTACCGAGCATGCCGGTCTGTTGAAATCCGGTAAGCAGCGCGTTGTCCGCAAGGCTCATGCTCGGCACGGCGCCATGCCCTAGTCGTTCGGCCGGTACGAACGCCATGCCATGCCGACGCCTGGCGTCCGGGCGCAACTGGCCAACAGCGTCGCCAAGAAAGCGGATGGTGTCACCGCGCTTGTTGGGCAGGGCCTGTTCACCGCTGAGCAACGCGAGCAACTCGTCCTGCCCGTTGCCCGCAACGCCAGCGATGCCAACGATTTCACCTGCGCGGACTTCGAGGTCGACCTCCTTGAGCGAGACCCCGAAGGGGTCGCTGTTATGCCATGACAGGCGCTCGACTCGAAGAAAGGGGGTTCGCCCTTCGACCTTGGGATACTCGGCCTCCAGCCCTTCGGCATCGCCGACCATCAGGCGCGCCAGTTCCAGATCCGAGCATTCGGCTGGAACGCAGCTACCGGAAACCTTGCCGCCGCGCAGCACGGTGGCGCTTTGACAGAGCGCACGCACCTCGTTGAGCTTGTGGCTGATGAACAGGATGCTGCAACCCTCGCTGGCAAGTCGGCGCAGCGTGACGAACAGGTCTTCGGCTTCCTGCGGCGTCAGGACGGATGTGGGTTCGTCGAGGATCAGCAGTTTGATGTCCTGCATCAGGCAGCGAATGATCTCGACGCGCTGGCGCTCGCCGATCGACAGGCTATGCACCAGTCGATGCGGTTCCAGCGGCATGCCGTAGCGCTTGGACACTTCACGGATCCGGGGTTCGAGCTGTTTGGGCGTCCCGGCTGCTGCACCGAGCGCCAGGGCAATGTTTTCCGCCACGCTGAGGGTTTCGAACAGCGAGAAGTGTTGAAAGACCATGCCGATGCCACGCTCGCGGGCCTGGGCGGGGTCACGCATGACGACCGGCTCGCCCTGCCAGATGATGTCTCCGGCGTCCGGTTGGGTCACGCCGTAGATGATCTTCATCAGCGTGCTCTTGCCTGCGCCGTTTTCGCCGAGCAGTGCATGGATCTCACCGGGCTTTATGGAAAGATCAACGCGGTCGTTGGCCAGGCAGCCAGGATAGCGCTTGGTTATGCCGCGCAAATGCAGGCGGGCTGTGGGCGAGTCGGACATGACGGGTTTCCGCTGAAGTTCGTGGCGATGCAAAAGCAAAAAGCTGGCCAAGCAGTCAGGAATTACCGGGCCACGCTGTTTCAGGATAGCGCAGACGGCCGGCTGGGCAGGGCGGCATATTAGTCGCTGCTTCGCTTTGGTGCTCGCCTGGCTGTGGTTGCCACCCGCTGCACTTGTTTGAGGCATCCGGCACCAGAACGAAAAATGCCCGCATCACCAGGATGCGGGCATTTGGGTGCTGCTTCATGGGGCCGGGCTAGCCGGCTGCCATGGGCTCGCCTGATGACTTAGGCGAAGTTCTTCGCAACGAAGTCCCAGTTCACGACGTTCCAGAATGCTTCGACAAACTTCGGACGCGCATTGCGGTAGTCGATGTAGTAGGCGTGTTCCCAGACGTCGCAGGTCAGCAGCGGCTTGTCGCCAGCGGTCATCGGGTTGCCGGCACCAATAGTGCTGGCCAGGCCGACGCTGCCGTCGGACTTCTTCACCAGCCAGGCCCAGCCGGAGCCGAAGGTGCCGATTGCGGTCTTGGTGAATTCTTCCTTGAATTTGTCGAAGGAGCCGAACGCTGCGTTGATTGCGTCAGCCAGGGCGCCAGTCGGCTCGCCACCGGCATTCGGAGCCATGCAGTTCCAGAAGAAGGTGTGGTTCCAGACCTGCGCGGCGTTGTTGAAGATGCCTCCGGACGAGGTCTTGATGATGGTTTCCAGATCCTTGCCTTCGAACTCGGTGCCCGGGATCAGGTTGTTCAGGTTGGTCACGTAGGCCTGGTGATGCTTGCCATGGTGATACTCGAAGGTCTCGGCGGAAATGTGCGGCTCGAGGGCATTCTTTTCAAACGGAAGCGGGGGCAATTCGAAAGCCATGGTGTATCTCCTGCTCAGGTGTCGAGGATTGATGCGGCCAGCTTGGTAGCAGTTGCGCTGATGATCAGCGCTTCGCGTAACGGGGAACTGCTTATGTCGTCCGTATACGCCTGTCTTTCCCGTCGCTCGCTGCATGCTTGCGCAATCTGTTGGCCGTTCACGGGCGGCCAGGATGCAGGCTGAAGCGTTCCGCTCCATGCCTGCAGATCAAAGATCATAGCACCCACCCTGTGGCAAAACCACGCGGCAACTGTGTGGGAAAGCCGGTGCCAGAGCGTCCTTATCGGGGACGATCAGATGCCGGCGGGTGTTTGAACCCTTTGCGTGGACCTCGTGCCGAGCGTCGCGTTCCTCAGGCGGTGACGATGAGCTGCACGGCGACCGCGAACATCATGCCGGCCACGCCCAGGTCGATGAGCTGCCATGTCAGAGGGCGCGCCAGCCACGGGGCGAGCCAGGCGCCGCCAAGGGCGAGAATCAGAAACCAGATCGTCGATGCGCTTGCCGCCCCCAGCGTGTATGCGCCTGGCTCGGGCTGTTGCGCCCCAAGCGAGCCGATCAGCAGAACCGTATCGAGATAGACATGCGGATTGAGCAAGGTCACCGCCAGCGCAGCAAGCAACACGCTGCGCAGGGAGCGTGCGCCGCCGTTCGCTTGTTCGCGCAGCGTCTGCGGTCGGGCTGCGCGACGCAGCGCGATGGCGCCGTAGAACAGCAGGAAGCCAACGCCTCCCCAGCGAGTGATCTGCAACAGGACAGGATTCTCTGCCAGGACCGCAGCCAGGCCGAAGACGCCGATGCTGACCAGCAGGATGTCACAGAGGATGCACAGCGCAGCGACCGGGATGTGGTGCTCGCGACGCAGGCTCTGCGCCAGCACGAATGCGTTTTGTGCTCCGATTGCGATGATCAGTCCCGCTGTCACCAGCAACCCATTGAAATAGCTTTGCCACATGGCGCTCTGCCTGTTGCTGCGAAAGTGCTCGCAGTTTCGGCGCTCGCTCGCTATAAGAAAAACGAAATATGGTAATGCCCCATAAGGAAGACTGATGTTTGACTACAAGCTGCTGGCCGCTTTGGCGGCGGTGGTTGAACAGGCTGGCTTCGATCGTGCGGCCCAGGCGCTGGGGCTGTCGCAGTCGGCTGTATCCCAGCGCATCAAGTTGCTCGAAGCGCGCCTGGGCCAGCCGGTGCTGTTGCGTGCTGCGCCACCGCAGCCAACCGAGGTCGGCCGCCGCCTGCTTAATCATGTCCAGCAAGTGCGTCTGCTGGAGCGGGACCTGCAAGGGCAGGTGCCGGAGCTGGATGAGAACCGGCTACCGGAGCGACTGCGCATCGCGCTCAACTCGGACAGCCTCGCCACCTGGTGGGCCGACGTCGTGGCTCCCTTCTGTACCCGGCATGGCATAGTCCTCGATCACGTACTGGAAGACCAGGACGTGGGGCTCAAACGCATGCGGGCGGGGGAGGTAGCAGCATGCGTGTGCGCGGTGGAACGGCCCCTGGCTGGCGCACGCAGCGAATTTCTTGGAGGGATGCGCTATCGCGCGCTCGCCAGCCCAGACTTTATCGAGCGGCACTTGCGGCCCGGGGCATCAGCCACAGCTCTGTTGACCGCACCAGGGATTGTCTTTGGTCCGGATGATCAGCTCCAGCATCGCTATCTGGCATCGCTTGGCCTGAAGGGAGCGTTCAGCCATCACCTGTGCCCCTCATCGGAGGGTTTTGTGCGCCTGCTGGTGAGCGGTCTTGGATGGGGAATGGTGCCCGAGCTGCAGGTTCGAGATGAACTCGCCAGAGGCGCCCTTGTGGATGTGTTCCCGGCAGAGCCCATCGACGTCCCGCTCTATTGGCATCACTGGCGCAATGGCGGCGAGCTGCTGGCCGAACTTACCGGACAACTCGCCCGTTGCGCAGGGCAGTGGTTGGTCAATTGAGACGTCAGGCCATGACTCTCTGGCCACGGTAGATGCGTACCGACGCAGCAGGGATGACCGGGGGCTCTGATGTAGAAGGTCTGTTCAGGACAGGTGTCGGCGTGTCGCTGTAGGTCGCCAGTTGCCTGCCCAGTTCGCGTGTCCGCTCATCATTCGAGCAAAGGCAGGCGGTAAGCATTGCGGTGATTGCGTCGGGCTGACTCAGACGAATATCGAGCTGCTGCTCGTCCCGCAAGCGGCGCCGCAGGGACTGCATGCAATCGAGCATTGCCTTGTTGAACTCCATGATCATTCATTCCTCTTAGTCACGGCTAAGCTGGCCAGATGGCCGACTTCCCTGTCGGAACGTGCTATCCACTGGCATGAGTGTCATAAGCAACAGGCATACCAGTTCAGCTGACGGCCAGCTGCGGACTCGCGAAAGCTGGCTGAAGGCCGCCGCGCGCACCGCTGGGCTCTGCCGGCGCCTGCTGTGGTCGGTCATGCCCTCAGGCCTCGCCGTACCGCTGCGCACGCGCCTGGATCACGGCGCCTGTGAGCGCCTGCTCGTGGTGCGTCGCTGTTGCCAACTGGCGCCGCTGAAGTCGCCCTGTCGAATCGTTATACTGCGCGCTGTCTCTCGCTTCGCGCCCTTGAAGGTATCCCATGCGCAACGACGCTCACGATGAACTGGACCATGTCCCCAGCCTGACCGCCGGTCGTGACCGCGACGGTCCTTATCCACCGCCGGAACTGGAGCCGGTTCGCAGGTCGGCAGGTGGCTACCCCGAGGACAAGCGATCCCGATCGAAGCGCCGGAATGTCAGCACCGCGCCGCTATGGATAATGATCGTCGCGCTGTTCTGTGCGCTGGGCGCCCTGGGCTGGTGGAGCATGCAACAGATGTCGCGTCTGGAAGCGCAACTGGTGGCAACTCAGGAGAGCTTCGCGCGTATCAGCGAGGATGCAGCGGGCCGATTGCAGGATATCTCCGGCAAATTCGTTGCGACCGAATCCAGCATCACCACCGAAGGCGAGGCGTTGAAGCTGCGCCTCAAGCAGCTGGAGAAACAGGCGCTCGACCTGGCCGAACAGCAGCGCGCCATCACCACGCAACAGCAGAGTCTGACGGGCAAGCAGGGCAACCAGGACCAGCGTCTGGACGAGCAGGCCAAGCGCGTCGAGGCGGTGGGCAACGATGTGCGGGCCCAGCAGGGCGCGACCGCAGCGCTGGCTGAAAGCGTGAAATCCCTGAGCAGCGAGCAGGCCGCGCTCGGCTCCGCGGTAGACAGCCTCAAAGGCTCCGTCGATGGAATCGAAAAGCTGTCCTCGCGACTGGACGGGATGAGCAGGGACATCGCCGCGTTGAAGCAGAAAGGCGATTCCAGCCAGGCCATCAACCGTCTCGAGCAGGATCTGCTTATCTTGCGCAGCGAGCTGGACAACCGGCCAACCCCCACGCCGGGCGTGAACACCGGTGAGTTCGATTCCTTCCGTGCGCAGATGACCCGCACCATCAATACGCTGCAGGGGCAGATCGCCAATCTTCAGCAGCAGATCGACCAGCGCTGAGCAGGTCAGCAAACAGTAAAAGCCGCTGCGTATCGGGCGCAGCGGCCAGGCACTGAAGCCAAACGAGGGTCAGCCGCTTAGAGATCCAGTGCCAGCGACAGGTTGACGCCCTGGTTGCGGTTGTCGTTTCCCTGGTAGTTGTAGTTCGCGCGAACGCTGAGGCCCTGGGTCAGCTGGTGGGCGACACCCAGGCTGAAGCGGGTCTGGTCACCTGTCGGGATAGCACCAGGCAGCTCGAAGCTATTGTTCGCCACGCTGTTCAGCGACATGCGCAGGTCCTCGCGCTGCTCGTCCTCTCGCTCGACCTCCCGGGCCACTTCGGCAAACAGACGAGTGCGTTCGGTCAGCGCATAGTTGCCAAACAGGCCGGCCGACAGGCGCAGCGATTCCAGCTCCTGGTCTTCGTAAGTCAATGCCGTGGAACTAACGCCTTTCTCGCTGTAACCATCCACATCCACTTTCTGGTAGCTGGCGCCGATGAACGGGCCGAACTGCAGGGGATCGCCCATCTGCATCAGGTTGAAACCGGTCTTGGCCGACGCTCCCCAGAGCATCCCTTCGGTGCTGCCTTTTTCGGTTCGCTCGCTGATGCCCAGTGCGAAGCGGCGATCCAGCGAGTCGTAGTCCAGATAGCCGGCGCTGATGCTGAAGTCGGCAAAGAATCGGTCCTGCTGGTAGCTGGCGAACGCGCTGGCCAGGTAGCTGCGCATGTCGTAGTCAGAATCCGCTTCACCAAGGCTCAGGGAATTCTGCGCCAGGCCCAGGCTCAGCCCTGCCAGCCAGGCATCGCTGAGCCGGTTGCTGGCACCGATTGCCAGGGCCGGACTGCTGCCGTCGCCTCCTCCGAAGCCATCGTATTCGGGACGGTTATAGCCGCCCTGGACGAAGGTCCGCCAGGCGCCGACCGATTGCCAGTTGCCGCGCTGGGCAGTCAGTTCAGCGTCCAGCATCTGCAGATGATTACGCAGGGCGGAACGGCCCATTTCCGGCAGAAGCGATATCTCGGCTGGAGCCGCCAGGATGGAATAGATGTAATCGGCGCTGATCTGGTGCACCGCAGTGGTCGGGTGTACGGCGTCGTTGAATAGCAGGCGGCTTGGATCGGCGTTGGCGTTGGTGTTGTTGACGAGACTGGTCAGGCCATAGGTGGGATCGCTCGGGCAGTCGTCCCCGCTGAAGCACACACTGTCCTGGTCGACAGTCGGATCGAAGCCGTAACGTGCCAGGTCGGCGCGTACCTCCGAGAGCAGAAGCCGATTGTTCAGCAGCACATAATTGCCACCCTGGGCCTGAAGGCCGGCAGCCAGCTCGGCATTGAAGGCATCGCTGAGACCGTTCAGGACGGTACCGAAGCCAGGCAGGCTGTTGCCCAAAGGCGTGTCGCCGACATCCGGCAGGTCCGAAATGACGATGTAACGGGCGCCGGCAGCCTGCAGAGCGCCAACTGCCTCGACCATGTTGCCGGCGGCCTGCGCCATGGTTACGGGGTTGGTCGCGAGCTGGAAGATGTCGTTGGCGCCGCCATTGAGGTAGTACAACCCGTCTGGATCGACCTGCGGGTTTTCCACCAGATACCCGGGGCGGCTGCGGGACAGACCACCTGCCGCGACGGTCGAGGTACCAACGAGCGAATCGAGAATCTGGTCCGAACGGTATCCCCCTACTGCGTAGTTGGTCCCGTCCGGGTTGCCGGTCAGGATGCGCGGCAGCAGAGGTGTCGACGGCAGCGACTGCAGGCCCAGGCGATTGGCAAGTCGCTGAGTAGCGACCAGACCGAAATATTCGGTGTTGTCAGCTTCGTAGGTCGGGCCGGTACGGTTGGTGAAGCGCAGCCCGCCTGTCGGGTTTCCACTTCGCAACGGACTTCCGACGTCGGGGAAATTGCCGGCATCGCTGAGCGAGTCGCCGAAATTGACGAACTGGCTGTATGGACTGGTTTGAGCATTCGCAGCAACTGACAGGCTCGCCATGACCACGGCAAGTGCTAGGGGTTTGATAAGGATTCGCACTGGTAGACTCCTTCTTGTTGTAGTTATCCGGCAGCCGAAGCTGCCTTGGCCAATCCAAGCTAACCGCCGCTGCCGGTTGGCATAATCGCTCCAAAGCGTCATTTGGCGGTCGGCTGCGTGTCGCACTAACGGATGAGTGGCGCTATGCGCTGCTCTCAGCGACCCACCGAAAAGACATGCTTGAGGTAGGTGACGAAGGCTTCGTCCCGGCACATGGTCTTGCCCGGTGAGTCGGATATCTTCGCCACCGGCTGGCCGTTGCAGCTGGTCATCTTGATCACCATGTTGGTTGGCTCGACACCCGGTATGTCGCAGGTCAGCTGAGTGCCGATGCCGTAGCTGGTATTGCTGCGCCCTGCGAGAGCCCGGTAGATGCCCAGTGCCTTGGGGAAGTCCAGCCCATCGGAAAACACCAGTTGCCGCGTCATCGGGTCGATGCCCAGCCGCCGGTAATGAGCGATGGCCTTTTCTGCCCACTCCACCGGATCACCGGAATCATGGCGCAGACCGTCGAACAGCTTGGCCAGGTATAAATCGAAGTCGGCGGTAAAGGCATCCATGGTGATGCAGTCGGTGATGGCGATGCCCAGCGCGCCACGGTACTCACGGGCCCAGCAGTCCAGCGCCGCGCTCTGGCTGTCGATCAGCCTTGGGCCGAGTTGCTGGTGCGCCATGATCCATTCATGAGCCATCGTGCCCATGGGCTTCAAGTCCAGGGTACGGGCCAGATGAACGTTGCTGGTACCGACGAAGTTGCCGGGAAACGCCTCCTTGAGTCGCCTGACCACAGCGGCCTGGACACTGAAGGAAAAACGTCGGCGGGTGCCGAAATCGGCAAGCCTGAACCCCGACAGTTCCTCGGGCGTGGCTTCGTTGCGCAGCCACTCCAGTTTCTCCTCCAGCCGGTCGCATGCCTGGTCCAGCGTTACCTGTGGATAGCGCACACGGTTGCGTACCTCGCTGATGATCGCCAGCAACGGCACCTCGAACAGGATCACATGCAGCCAGGGGCCGCGCAGGTAGACCACCAGCTCGCCGCCTTCGAGTTCGACCCGTACGTAACGGGGATCGAAGCGAAACAGGCCGAGAAAGCGGATGAAGTCCGGCTGCATATAGGGAATGCGTTCGAGAAACGCCAGCTCGGCCGGTTCGAAACGAAGCTCCGCCAGGGCTTCCATCTGCTCGCGGATAGCGTCTATATAGAGGCTCAGGTCTTCTTCGGAGCGGCTGCGAAAGGCCCACTCCACTTCGGCGTTCGGGTAGTGATGCAGCACGGCCTGCATCATGGTCAGCTTGTAGTAGTCGGTATCCATCAGGCTCTGGATGATCCGGTCGGAAAACGCGCTGACGCTCATAGGGTGCTCCTGAAGTCCGTGGCAGATTTCAGGCCCCGCCGATGCCTTCGACCACCTTACCGCTACCGCCACAGTTTTGGCATTCCTGGGAGTCGATACGGCCGCTGCCCTGGCAGGCCGGGCAGATGTTCTCGCCGGTCCCAGGGGTGTCGGGCGGTGCCTGATCGCCTGGATTGGTGGTCGTGGTTGCGTCGGTTTTGATATTCATGCCGTCGTGCCTCCTCGATTTCTGCGCCTTGTAGAAGGCTGGGACGACCGGATCGGGCCTGCTTCGGCGCCTATGCGATAGTTATATGGAGAAGTTGTCTGGTCGGGTGACGATCTATTGTCGCGTTGTATTAAGTTTTCATGTTTCAACCGGCAAAAATAAAAAAAGGCAAAGATTAAAAACCTTTGCCTTTTTTCAGCTGAATATACTTAGCTATTGCTGTTACGACCGCCACCGTGGCTGTTCTGGCCCCCTTTGCGGCCCGCTTCCGACGCTTTTTCCCGGTCGTTGGCAAAGTTGCCACCACTGTTGTGACCGCCTTTTTTGCCGGCTTCCGATGCTTTTTCTCGGTCGTTAGCAAAGTTGCCAGGATTTTTGTTCGCCATGTCTAACTCTCCTCAATGGATACAGACTTTTTCGGGGGCTGAACAACTTCATCAGCCTTCAAGGTTTCAGAGCGAGCTTCCCTCTCAGGAGTTTCCAGCAAAGAACAAGCGGCAGACGAATGGTAACTAACCGGGTAATCGGATATGTGCGTTCGTGAAACTTCAGCGAAACGGCAGCCTTTTACCGAAGTTGGCTTTTGTATAACTTCCTGTCCAAATATATTTTTTAGCGGATCAGGCTACGAGATCTAGGTGACGCTGTGCGGCCAGGCGCATGACGTAGCCGACCTTGAGCGCGGTCGGCCCGAGAATGACCAGGGCGTGGCTGGCAACCACCGCGCCCAGGGCAAGGTAGTGGTCGAAAACATAGGCGCCGGTGACGCCGAGGATGAGCAGGGCGAGTCCTGTCACCATGCCCAGGTTGGCCAGTATCAGCAGGCGGTGAGGTTCAATCGGATGCAGGGTCATCATTGGCGTACCTCGTTGTGTGCGGGCCTCTCTGGGCAGGCCCATGGATTACGCTTACTCCAGCTCGGCCGCCGGGCCGAAGAACTCGTACCGGGCCTGATGGTCAGGAACGCCCAATGCACGCAACTGCCGGCGGATCGCCGCCATGAAGGGCTTGGGTCCCAGGAAATAGGCGTCGAGATCGCGATCGGCCGGTAACCAGCGGGCGAGGCGTTCTTCGGTCATGAAGCCGATAGCGTCGGGTTGCGCTGCTTCATCATCATGTTCGTCGTAGCAGTAAAACCGCTTGAGCTGGCTATGTTGGTCGGCGAGGTTGTCAATCGTCTCGCGGAACGCGTGGGCGCCAACATTGCGCGCGCAATGGATGAAATAGATGGGCCGCTTCGTGTCGATCGCGGCTTCCAGCATCGCCAACGTGGGCGTGATGCCCACACCACCGCTGATCAGTACCAGCGGCTTGTTGCCGGGTTGCAGGGTGAAGTCGCCGGCTGGTGCAAACAGGTCAAGGCGGTCGCCGGGCACCATCCGATGCAGCGCGCTGGATGCGACGCCACCAGGTTCCCGCTTGACGCTGATCCGGTAACTTCGACCGTTGCTGGCCGCGGACAGCGAGTAGTTGCGACGCACTTCGTGGCCGTCGACCAGCAGCCTCAGGCCGATGTACTGACCGGGCGCATGCGCGACCACCGGCCCGCCGTCCTCCGGTTCCAGGTAGAACGAGGAGATCTCGTTGCTTTCGGCAACCTTGCGGGCGATACGGAAACGTCGGGCACCCCGCCAGCCGCCGGGAGCTTCGGCTGTCTGGCGATAGAGCTGTTCCTCGGTGCCGATGAGGATGTCGGCGAGCTGTGCATAGGCTGCGCGCCAGGCCTCGATGACCTCGTCGGTGGCGATCTCGGCACCCAGTACCTCGCGAATCGCCCGCAGCAGGCAGTTGCCGACGACAGGGTAATGTTCCGGCAGAACCTGCAGGGCCACATGCTTGTTGACCACCTGCGAAACCAGCCCGCCAAGCTGATCGAGGCGGTCGATGTGCTTGGCGTACATCAGCACACCCTTGGCCAGGGCGCGCGGTTGATCGCCGCTGGCCTGGTGCGCCTGGTTGAACAGGGGCCGAACCTCGGGATGCTCGGCCAGCATCATTTTGTAGAAATGGTCGGTCAGGGCTTCGCCGCCGCTTTCCAGTAGCGGGACGGTAGCTGTGATAAGGGCACATTGTTCAGCGCAAAGCATAAGGACTCCGGTTGTTGATGACACCGTCTCTCATGGCGCTGCGCTGATTTCAGGCAGCTGGGACAGGTTGCAGTGGTCGTTACAAGAAACGTTCCAGTCTCGAATTGACTGAAATCAAGGCTTGCGTGGTGGGGTTGGTAGTTAAGACCCTGTTGGTGAGGGTCTGAGGAACCCAGTCAGGGTATTTATCACCCTGAAAAATGTGATCGAACCGTCATGTATGCCAGCGTTCTATAGCTTCATCTATCGCTGAATGACGGAGGCAACATGGAGAACTACCACATCACGCACGATGACGATCGCTGGGTACTGCGTGAGGAAGGTGACAAGCGCGCACTGCTCGAAGCGGCGACCAAGGAAGACATCATCAACGAGACACGCGACTACATGAAGTTGCGCACCGCCTCGGTAAAGATCCATACCCTCGACGGCAAGATCGAAGAGGAGCGGACCTATCCGCGGGATCAGGATCCACGCGCGACCAAGGGCTGAGAATCAGATCGGCTGCTATTCCAGCAGGCGTCGGCGTCCCAGCTTGCCCAGCGAGCGAGGATGAATCGCATGGTAAGAGCTGGGATGCCGATCAGCTCGAAGGCCTGCCTGCCGAAGATCGCCAGCGCAATACCCGGCGCTGGCGCCACTGCTGAGCGGGGCACCTGGCTCAATGCAAGTGCCTCGAGGGAGGGGTTTTAGCCCGCCACCCCGGCCAGCGCCTGAGCTTCGCACATTCCCCTCCATCGGCGCAGGCACTGCTGGACGAGCTAGCCGAGCGTTTCGATGCGCAGCGAGTTGGTCGTGCCAGACTGCCCCAGCGGCACACCCGCTGTGATCAAAACGGTGTCGCCCGTGCCGGCCATGCCTTGCGCACGGGCCTGATCAAGGGCGTTGAGGCACACCTGTTCCATGTCATACATGCGTGCGTCGATCGCCGAGTAGACGCCCCAGGCCACGGTCAGCTTGCGTGCGGTCGCCAGATTTGGCGTCAAGCTGAGTATCGGGGCGCCCGGTCGCTCGCGTGAGGCGCGCAGGCTTGAACGGCCTGATTCGGTGTAATTCACCAGCACGGCGATGGGCAGAATGCCGCTGATACGGCGGATCGCGCAGCTGATGGCATCCGGTAAGGTCGCTTCGGCATTGGGTCGATTGACGTCGAGCTGGGCCTGGAAGTCCGGACCGCTTTCCACCTGGCGAATGATCTTGCTCATCATGCCCACAGCTTCCAGTGGGTACTCGCCGGATGCGGTTTCGGCCGAAAGCATCACCGCATCGGCACCCTCGGCTACGGCGTTGGCCACGTCGGTGACTTCGGCACGGGTCGGAGCAGGGGAGAAGCGCATCGATTCCAGCATCTGGGTGGCGACCACCACCGGCCTGCCCAGGTGGCGGCAGGTGCGGACGATGTTGCGCTGGATACGTGGGACATTCTCGGCCGGCACTTCGACGCCCAGATCACCGCGAGCCACCATGATCGCGTCGCTGAGCCGCGCAATTTCCCGCAGGTGCTGCACGGCCGAAGGCTTTTCGATCTTCGCCATAAGGAAGGCACGGTCGCCTATCAGCCCGCGGGCTTCGTGAATATCCTGCGGACGCTGGACGAAGGACAGCGCCACCCAGTCGACGCCCAGCTCCAGGCCAAACGCCAGGTCGCGACGATCCTTCTCGGTCAGGGAACTCAGCTCCAGCACGGCCTCGGGTACGTTCACACCCTTGCGGTCGGACAGCTCGCCACCGGCCACCACCCGCGTATCGATGGCATCGGCGTGCTTGGCCATCACCGTCAGGCGCAGACGGCCGTCGTCCACCAGCAGGCTCATGCCGGGCTGGAGCGCATCGATGATTTCCGGATGAGGCAGGTTGACCCGGCTACTGTCGCCCGGTGTCGGGTCAAGATCCAGGCGCAGGGCCTGGCCACGGGTGAGGGTTACCTTGCCTTCGGCGAAACGACCGACCCGCAGTTTCGGACCCTGGAGGTCCATGAGGATGCCGATCGGCTGATTGATCCGACGTTCCACTTCGCGAATCCAGCCGAAGCGTTCGGCATGGTCGGCGTGCTCGCCATGGCTGAAATTCAGGCGGAACAGGTTCACACCGGCATCGACCAGATCGCGTACATCATCGATGCTGCGGGTGGCAGGTCCCAGTGTGGCGAGAATCTTGACCTTCTTGTCGGGCGTCATGGCAGGCTCTTTGGGCTGGAGTCGTTATGTGCCGACCCGCTAGCGGGACGACGGCAGGATCAGGATGGCGCGGAAATCGTTGACATTGGTCCGTGTCGGCCCGGTCATCAGCAGCGCATCGAGCGCCTGGAAGAAACCATAGCCGTTGTTGTCCGCCAGCTCGTCGGCGGCTTTCAGGCCAAGGGCTTCGGCGCGGGCATAGCTGTCCGGGGTCATCAGGGCACCGGCGTTGTCTTCCGAGCCGTCGATGCCGTCGGTGTCGCCGGCCAGCGCATAGACGTCTGGTAGCCCCTGGAGGTTTTCTGTCAGGCCCAGAAGAAATTCGGCATTGCGGCCGCCGCGGCCGTTGCCGCGCACCGTTACGGTGGTTTCACCGCCGGAGAGGATCACACAGGGCGGGGCGATCGGTTGGCCGTGCAGCACCACCTGTCGGGCGATGCCGCCGTGGACCTTGGCGACTTCCCGCGCTTCGCCTTCCAGGTCGCCGAGGATCAGCGGCGTGATACCGGCGGCGCGGGCCTTTTCGGCTGCCGCATCAAGGGACTGCTGGGGCTTGGCGATCAACTGGAAATGGCTGCGAGACAGGCAAGGGTCATCTGCCTTGACTGTTTCCGAGCGCGGGTCTTCCAGCCAGGCGCGCACGTTCGCTGGAATCTCGATGTGGTAGCGCGCCAGAATCGCCAATGCCTGGGCCGAGGTGGTCGGGTCCGCCACGGTCGGGCCGGAGGCAATGACTGTCGCCTCATCACCCGGAACGTCCGAAATCGCATAGGTGTAGACGCTCGCCGGCCAGCAGGCCTTGGCCAGACGGCCACCCTTGATCGCCGAAAGGTGTTTGCGCACGCAATTCATTTCGCCGATGTGCGCGCCGGAGCGCAGCAGTGCCTTGTTGATGGCCTGTTTGTCGGCAAGGCTGATGCCTTCGGCTGGCAGTGCCAGGAGTGACGAGCCGCCGCCAGAGAGCAGAAAGATCACCCGGTCGCTTTCCTCGAGGTTGCTGACCATTTCCAGCACACGGCGGGCGACGCGCTCACCGGCATCGTCCGGCACCGGATGCGCGGCCTCGACCACCTCGATCTTGCGGCAGTCAGCACCATGACCATAACGCGTCACCACCAGACCGGAGAGTTCGCCTTCCCATACCGCTTCGATGGCTTCGGCCATTGCCGCCGCGGCTTTACCTGCACCAATCACGATGGCGCGGCCGCTGCGGTCCGCTGGCAAATGCTCGGCCAGTACCTGGCGCGGGTGGGCCGCGTCGATGGCGGCGGTGAACAGGTCGCGCAGCAAGGCTTGCGGGTCGAAAATCATCTGAAGCTCCTTGTCGAAAGGGTGCCGCCCCGAGGGCAGCGGTTGAACCACACGCCTGGCGTTAGCCCGATGACGGAAGCGCCTGCGGCGATTCCATCCTACCCATTTACCAATCGCGCCGTCCGCTCTCGGACGTAGCCAGGATCAGCCGAAGGCGTAATCCGGGTTTTGGAGCATAAGATTTTGGATTCGACCCACCCGGCAGTCGGGCCGTGACTCCTCCTGCCGGGCAGGTCGAAAGGGTGCCGCCCGAGGGCAGCGATCGGATCGCAGATGCGCAGGGCTGAGGTTGTGGGGGACGCTGTGATTCCGACCCCTTGCAACTGCAATCCGACCCTTTGAGCATCGCTGCGCCAAGCGTTGCGGTTCCCACCACCTGGTCTGTCTGTCCCTGAAGGCGGGACGCGTGGCTCGGCACAGCGCGCTCGAAGGCTGAGGTTTCTGTTAGTCCTTGCGGATCGAGAAGTTGGCCATGTGTTCCAGACCCTTGATCAGCGCCGAGTGGTCCCAGCCGCTGCCGCCGATCGCCGCGCAGGTGCTGAACACCTGCTGGGCGTTGGCGGTGTTGGGCAGGTTCAGGCCCAGCTCGCGGGCGCCGGCCAGGGCGAGATTCAGGTCTTTCTGGTGCAGGCTGATGCGGAAGCCCGGATCGAAGGTGCCCTTGATCATCCGCTCGCCGTGCACTTCCAGAATCTTCGATCCGGCAAAACCGCCCATCAGCGCTTCGCGGACACGGGCCGGGTCGGCGCCGTTCTTCGCGGCGAACAGCAATGCTTCAGCGACCGCCTGGATGTTCAGCGCCACGATAATCTGGTTGGCGACCTTGGCCGTCTGTCCGGCGCCGTTCTCGCCGACCAGGGTGATGTTCTTGCCCATGGCCTGGAAGAGGGGCAGGGCGCGGGCAAAGCTGTCTTCGCTACCGCCGACCATGATCGACAGGGTCGCGGCTTTGGCACCGACCTCGCCGCCAGAGACCGGCGCGTCGAGGTAGCGGGCACCGGTGGCATCGATCTTCTCGGCGAAGCCCTTGGTGGCGCTGGGCGAGATCGAGCTCATGTCGATCACCAGCTTGTTCGGGCCGACCCCTTCAGCAACGCCGTTCTGGCTGAAAAGCACGTCCTCGACATGCGGGGTATCCGGCACCATGACGATGGTGAACTCGGCTTCCTGTGCCACCTCCTTCGGCGTCGCGAGAGCAACTGCGCCGGCCTCTACCAGAGCGGCTGGAGCCGCATCGTGGTGGGTTGAAACAAAAAGGTTGTGGCCGGCTTTCTGAAGGTTTTGAGCCATGGGCAGGCCCATGATGCCGGTGCCGATAAATCCAATCTTAGCCATGTGTGTTCTCCTCGATTCTGTGGGGCAGGCCGCTGCTCGGCCTGCGTTGCGGCGTGACCGCAGGTAGCGGTCAGATGGCGTTGTGGCTCTTCAGCCAGCCGAGGCCTGCTTCGGTGGTGGTCGCCGGCTTGTACTCGCAGCCGACCCAGCCCCCGTAGCCGATGCGGTCCAGATGCTCGAACAGGAAGTGGTAGTTGATCTCGCCAGTGCCCGGCTCGTTACGCCCGGGGTTGTCGGCCAGCTGCACGTGGTTGATCGCCGCCAGGTTGTTCTCGATGGTGCGCGCCAGGTCTCCCTCCATGATCTGCATGTGGTAGATGTCGTACTGCAGGAACAGGTTGGGGCTGCCGACCTTGCCGCGAATCTCCTGTGCCTGGGAGGTGTTGTTGAGAAAGAAGCGCGGGATATCGCGGGTGTTGATCATCTCCATCACCAGGCGGATGCCGGCCTCCTCGAGCTTCTGCGCGGCGTAGCGCAGGTTTTCGATAAAGGTGATTTCCAGCTGGCCGAGATCGGCGGCACGCGGGGCGATGCCGGCCAG
>DGLA01000025.1:0-2685 GCA_002387205.1 Stutzerimonas stutzeri
ACGGTGCTCGACACCCTGTACAACGGCAAGAACCTCGCGGTGGTCGACAGCTCCATCGAAGCGCACATGCTCGACCTGCTGATCTACCGCCTCAACGCCAAGATGGCGCCCAACGACGGCGAGCACAGCTACATGGTGTGCGGAAAGAGCTGTCTGGCCGGCGATATCTTCGGTGAGTACCAATTCGATCGTCCGCTGGCCATCGGCGATCGGCTGTCGTTCATCGACGCGGCAGGCTACACCATGGTCAAGAAAAACTGGTTCAACGGCCTGAAAATGCCGTCCATCGTGGTAAAGCAGCTCGACGGCAGCGTCGAGGTGGTTCGTGAGTTCGACTTTAACGATTACCTGTCCAGCCTTTCCTGAGGCCGCAGTACAAGGGGGTGAAACAATTGAAGAAAAACGTTCTTATCATTGGCGCAGGAGGTGTTGCCAAGGTGGTGGCCCACAAGTGCGCGCAGCACAACGACGAACTCGGTCGTATTGCTATCGCGTCGCGCAGCATCTCCAAATGCCAGGCCATCATCGACAGCGTCCAGGCCAAGGGCGGGCTGAAGCAGCCCGGCGAGATCAAGGCCTATGCGCTGGACGCCATGGACGTGGAAGCGACCAAGGCGCTGATTTGTGAAACAGAATCGCAGATCGTCATCAATGTCGGTTCTGCCTTCCTCAACATGTCCGTGCTGCGCGCCTGCATCGACACCGGCGCCGCGTATCTCGATACCGCGATCCATGAAGAGCCGGGCAAGATCTGCGAAACGCCGCCGTGGTACGGCAACTACGAGTGGAAGCACCTGGCCGAATGCCAGGAAAAGGGCATCACCGCCATCCTCGGTGCCGGCTTCGACCCGGGCGTGGTCAACGCCTACGCCGCTCTGGCCCAACAGGAATACTTCGACAAGATCGAGTCGATCGACATCCTCGACGTCAACGCCGGTTCCCACGGCAAGTATTTCGCCACCAATTTCGACCCGGAAATCAATTTCCGCGAATTCACCGGGCAGGTTTACAGCTGGCAGAACGGCCAGTGGACGACCAACCGCATGTTCGAGGTCAAGCGCACCGACGACCTGCCGGTCGTGGGCGAACAGAACCTCTACCTGACCGGTCATGATGAGGTGCACTCGCTCTCCAAGCACCTCGACGTGCCGAACATCCGTTTCTGGATGAGCTTCGGCGAGCATTACATCAACGTCTTCACCGTACTGAAGAACCTCGGCCTGCTCTCCGAGCAGCCAGTGCGCACCGCCGAAGGCCTGGAGGTCGTTCCGCTCAAGGTGGTCAAGGCCGTGCTGCCCGATCCCGCCTCGCTGGCGCCGGGCTACACCGGCAAGACCTGCATTGGCGATCTAGTCAAGGGCACCAAGAATGGGCAGCCGCGCGAGCTGTTCATCTACAACGTGGCCGACCATGAAGAGGCCTACGCCGAGACGGACAGCCAAGGCATCTCCTACACCGCCGGCGTGCCACCGGTTGCCGCGGCGCTGCTGATCGCCCGTGGCGAGTGGGATGCCAAGCGCATGGTCAACGTCGAGGAGCTGCCGGCCGAGGCGTTCCTCAAGCTGCTGGACGTAATGGGCCTGCCGACGCGCATCAAGGATGAGCATGGCGACCGCCCGTGGGATCAGGCTTGATCGGCTGCGCGTCGGCCCTGCTGCGTTAAAAACAGGCTCGGACGGTGGCTTGCCACCGAACGGCTTTTAGGCCGGCCCCAAGGGCGAGCGGAGCGAGTCATGCTCATTTACAGCACTAAACTCGCGCGCGAGCCCGGTCCGCTTCCCCGCCTGTTTTGATTCGCTGGCGCTCACCCTACGGGCCAGCCTTCAGCTGTTACTTCCGCTGGTCGTTGCGCCTTGCATGGCTCTAGCTCGCTCGATCAGCCTAAAGCCCGCCTAAAGGCGGGCTTTGTGTTTCTGGCGCAGGATGGAAAACCGCGAAGCGTTTTCCACCTACGCGACAACAACCCATGCCAAACGCAGCTGCGCCTTCCCGCCCCGTCCATTTCACGCGACAATCCGCCCACTACAGCGCCCTTTCAGAGGCGCCCGGCAGCCGTGAGGACAGTCCTATGAGCAGCAACGATCGCGTCATCATCTTCGACACCACCCTGCGCGACGGCGAGCAGAGCCCCGGCGCGTCCATGACCGGTGAGGAAAAGCTGCGCATCGCCCGGGCGCTGGAGCGGCTGAAGGTAGACGTGATCGAGGCAGGCTTCGCTATCGCCAGCCCCGGCGATTTCGCCGCGGTGAAGCTGGTCGCCGACAACATCAAGGACAGCACCGTGTGCAGCCTGGCGCGTGCTGTCGATGCCGACATCGAACGCGCCGCCGAAGCGCTGGCCGGCGCCAACTCCGGGCGCATCCACACCTTTATCGCCACCAGCCCGATTCACATGCAGTACAAGCTGCGCATGCAGCCGGACCAGGTGGTCGAGCAGGCGGTGCGCGCGGTGAAGAAGGCGCGCAGCCTGTGCGCGGACGTGGAGTTTTCCTGCGAGGATGCCGGGCGCTCGGAGATCGACTTCCTCTGCCGCATCATCGAGGCTGCCATCGACGCCGGCGCACGCACCATCAACATTCCGGACACCGTCGGCTATGCGATTCCGCACCAGTACGCCGACACCATCCGCCAGCTGCTCGAGCGCATCCCCAATGCCGACAAGGCGGTGTTCTCCGTGCATTGCCA
>DGLA01000025.1:2870-96326 GCA_002387205.1 Stutzerimonas stutzeri
TCGGGCATCACCGGCTTTCCGGTGCAGCCGAACAAGGCCATCGTCGGCGCCAACGCCTTCGCCCACGAGTCGGGCATCCACCAGGACGGCGTGCTCAAGCACCGCGAGACCTACGAGATCATGTCCGCCCAGTCGGTGGGCTGGAACGCCAACAAGATGGTCATGGGCAAGCACTCTGGGCGCGCCGCGTTCCGTTCGCGCCTGGAGGAGCTGGGCATCGCACTGGAAGGCGACGAGCTGAACGCGGCCTTTGCCCGCTTTAAGGAACTGGCGGACAAGAAGCACGAAATCTTCGACGAGGACCTGCAGGCGCTGGTCTCCGACACCCTCGCCGACGAAGCGCCCGAGCATTTCAAGCTGGCCAGCCTGGAAGTCGCGAGCAAGACCGGCACGATCCCCGAAGCCAGGCTGGTGCTCAGCGTCGACGGCGCCGAGCGCAGCGCCGAGGCTCAGGGCTCCGGCCCGGTCGATGCCACCTTCAAGGCTATCGAAGCGATCGCTCAGTCGGGTGCCACCCTGCAGCTCTATTCGGTCAACGCCATCACCCAGGGCACCGATTCCCAGGGCGAGGTGACCGTGCGGTTGGAGAAGGGCGGGCGCATCGTTAACGGCAACGGTGCCGACACCGATATCGTGGTGGCCTCGGCCAAGGCTTATCTCAACGCGCTGAACCTGATGCAGGTCGGCGCCAAGGCTCATCCACAGGTGGAAGGCGTTTGATAAACGAAGTCCGGCGTCGCGCCTACCTCGACGCCATGCAGATCACCACTTGGCTGCCGCGCGCCGAGCTGCCCTTCGCTGCGCCTTCACGGCTGGAGCTGTTGCAGCCTGTCGAGCCGGAGCCAAATCCCGTGCCGGCCATGGCACTCGAGTCGCCAGACGCGCAGCGAACGCCCTTGGAGCCCAATCCGGCGATCGCTGCACCTAATTCGACGGCCAGCCCTGCGGCGGACGCGGCTCGTGCCGCCATGCAGCGCGTTGTTATTCCTGAGCCGAAAAAAACGGTCGCAGAAACCCGCGCGGCCCCAGCGGCCAACGTCGAGCAAAAGGTTGCAGAGCCACCACCGCGATTTGCCTTGCAGCTGTTGCGCGCGGGTAATGTAGTGCTGGTAGTGGAGCTGCCGACCGGTGAGTCGTTCCAGAGTCGTGACCCAGCGTACATCCTGCTCAAGGATCTGCTCCGCGCGGGAAGGCTGCCGGACAAACCGCAACAGGTGGGCGATGGCGAGCCGATTCGTTGGCCTCTGCTTCATCGTGGCAGCCTCGAACAGGGTGCCGAAGCCGCACGCGACTATGTGCAAGGTGTCGTTGCCGCCGAGCTGGAGCAGATGGGCTGTGCCTGCCTCTGGCTGATTGGCTCGCCCGCGCTGCGGTTTGCCGGCGAAGCGGGCGCCGATGCGTTCTACCGCGAGCTGACCATCGAAGGCCTCGGTGTCGCACTGGCGATGCCCGGGCTCGAGCAACTGATGGAACAACCCGGCAGCAAGGCGCAACTGTGGCAGGCCATGCGTCGTAGCATGCCGCGTTGGGTGATTGGTTTGAATGCCTCGACGAGTAGCGTTGATGAGTGATGCACTGAGCTTTCGCCCGATGACCGCGGCGGATATCGAAACCGTCTTGAAGATCGAATATGCCGCTTTCAGTCATCCCTGGACGCGCGGCATCTTTACCGACGCGCTCACCGCTTATGAGTGCTGGGTGATGTTCGAGGGTGAGCAGCAGGTCGGTCACGGCGTGATCAATGTCATTCTTGACGAAGCGCACCTGCTAAACATCACCGTCAAGCCGCAGAGTCAGGGCCGTGGGCTTGGCTTGCGCCTGCTCGAACACCTGATGCAGCGTGCGCAGGAGCGCGGCGGGCGTGAGTGCTTTCTCGAAGTGCGCGCAAGCAATACATCGGCTTACCGGCTTTATGAGCGCTACGGCTTCAACGAAGTCGGACGTCGCCGTGGCTACTACCCCTCTGCCGAAGGGCGGGAAGATGCGCTGGTGATGGCCTGTACGCTGATCGATTAATCAACGAACTGCTAGACGAAACAAGGCCCGACTCGGATGAGTCGGGCCTTGTCTTGTGTCGATTGCCCTATGGGAAGCGGATTGACACGGCGCTACTGCCCCGTTGCCTTGTCCCGGCCAGAATCCAATGGGGCGTCGCCGCCCAGTTCGTTGTCATCCATCACATCGTCATTTTCGTGTAGCACAGCGTCACCGCCGCCGAGGCCGGTATCGGTATCGCCATCTGCCGGGCCGTCCCAGGGCTTGCCGTCCAATGGGTCATAGCGCGCCTCTTCGGCCTCGTCCAAGTTCACATCGGCGCCGATGCGGTGCTCCGAAACCTCACTCAAATCCTGGTCGGCTGGTCCGCCATGACCGCGCTCATGGGGCGAGCGAGAGCCATCGTCAGGGATAAGTGTTTCCGGCGCCATGTCGTCCATCGTCGTCTGGCCGCCAGGCACCTCACCCGTGGTCTTCCCGGCTTCGGCCACCCGCTCCGGCGGGAATTCGTCCTCCACGTCTTCAGCAGGCACTTCATCACCGATGCGACCTTTGCGGTCGTCCCGATGCTGATCGAAATCGAGCTGTTCGATGGAGCCCATGCGGTCTTCTGTAGTGTCAATTTCCGTTGGGGTGTAAGGCTTGGAATCGTTCATGACAACCTCCTGCTGGAACTCGGGTCTTGCAGGTTGTGACCCGGTGCCGATGCGAAGATTCAGGCTGATCGCTGGCCGGTTCGGTCTTTATGAACCAAGCTGCAATGGCTGTACTTTCTATGGCGCAGGCCTGAGCGCGGCAAAAAAATGGCGAACCACCCGCGCTGATCCGGAGTCTTACGATACATGAGCAAACAAAATGATCGACCCGTCCTAGAGACCAGGCGCTGCGCATTTTTCTTCGATGTCGATGGCACGCTCGCCGAGATCCAGCCGCGTCCAGAGCTCGTTTTCATTCCTCCCCGTTCGCTGGCTGCACTCGAGCAGCTGAACGACCAAGGCGTTCCGGTCGCGGTGGTGTCTGGCCGGCCAATCAGTCAACTCGATGCTCTTTTATCGCCGCTGCAACTGGCGGCGGCTGGTGTGCACGGCGCCGAGCGCCGTACGGCTGCAGGGGATTTGCAGCATCTGGTGCTCGATAAAGAAGTGCTCGATGCCATTCAAGCCGAGTTGGCGCAGGCGTGCGCCGCACATTCCGGGCTGTCGCTTGAAAACAAGGGCGTAGCCTTCGCTCTGCATTTTCGCCTTGCCCCTGAGCTTGAAGACACAGCCCGCGCCCTGGCCGAAGACTTCGTTTCGCGATACAGCGAGGTCCTGGCGCTGCAGCCCGGCAAGTGCGTATTCGAACTCAAGCCGCGTGGCGCCAGCAAAGGAGAGGTCATTCGGACCTTCATGCAGGAGCCACCGTTTGCCGGTCGCGTCCCTGTATTCATCGGAGATGACCTGACTGACGAGGCCGGCTTCGAGGTGGTCAACGAGCTGGGCGGCATCACGATCAAGGTGGGCAGCGGTGCAACGCAAGCCAAGCAGCGACTGGATTCGGTTGAAGCCGTCGCCGCCTGGCTCGAAGAAGTGCGAAGCACGCTGCCAGCATCGCAGGTAAATCCCACACAACAAGACTGAAGCGAGAACTACATGAGCCGACTAGTAGTGGTTTCCAACCGCGTAGCGCCGATCAAGGCGGGGAAGGTCGCTGCTGGCGGGCTTGCAGTTGGCGTTCACGACGCGTTGCGCCAGGCCGGTGGTATCTGGTTTGGCTGGAGCGGCGACGTAAGCAGCACCCCGCAGACAAGCACCGAAACCGTTGGCAATATCACCTACGTCACGATGGGACTGACCAAGCAGGACTACGATCAGTACTACCGCGGGTTTTCCAACGCCACGCTCTGGCCCATCTTCCATTACCGTATCGACCTGGCCCGCTATAACCGCCAGGAATACGAGGGTTATCGACGGGTCAACGCCATGCTGGCGGAAAAGCTCAAGCCCCATCTCAAGCCTGACGACATCATCTGGATTCACGACTATCACCTGATTCCCTTCGCCGAAGCCTGTCGCCAGCTGGGCATCCGCAACCGCATCGGCTTCTTTCTCCATATTCCTTTCCCGCCACCGGAAATTCTCACGGTCATTCCGCCGCACAACGAATTGCTGAAAACGCTGTGCTTCTATGACCTCATCGGCTTCCAGACCGAGACCGACCGGCTTGCATTTCAGGACTATATGACCCGCGAAGTCCGCGGCATTCTCGAGTCCGATGGCAGCCTCACCGCCTATGGGCAGAATTTCCGCGCCGGGGTGTACCCGATTGGCGTGGTGCCCGATGAGATTCAGAGCCTGGCCGAATCCTACAAGGGGCGGGCTCGGCCCATGCGGCGCACGACCGATGTAGCCCGCAAGAAAATCATCAGCGTTGATCGACTGGATTATTCGAAAGGATTGGTGGAGCGGTTCGGGGCCTACCAGGCCTTTCTGGAGCGTTATCCGGAACACCGACGCGCGGTGGAGTTCATCCAGATCGCGCCCACCTCCCGCTCGGATGTCAAAACCTACCAGGCCATACGGCAGCAGCTGGAAAGCCAGGCTGGCCATATCAACGGCTGGTTGTCGGACCTGGACTGGACGCCGTTGCACTACCTGAACAAGAGCCATGATCGTCGCGTGCTGATGGGCCTGTTCCGTCAGGCCGATATCGGCTTCGTCACGCCGCTGCGCGACGGCATGAACCTGGTGGCCAAGGAATACGTAGCCTCGCAAGACCCGGAGGATCCTGGCGTACTGGTGCTGTCGCGCTTTGCCGGTGCCGCACGAGAGCTGACCTCCGCGCTGATCATCAACCCTTATGATTGCATCGGCATGGCCGAAGCGCTCGACCGTGCCATGCGCATGTCGCTCACCGAGCGCAAGGATCGCTACGAGCACATGATGCGGGCTATCCGTGCGGCCGACCTGGACGCCTGGCGCGACAATTTCCTGCGTGACCTGCGTTCGTTCTCGTCTCGCCCACGAGCCGAGGTCCCCTCGAATCCGCTGTTCACCGTCTGATGCTGTGACGTACCGGTCTGCGTGCTTGTCAAAACGCCGACCGGTTCGTAACGTGCGTGTCGGAATCCAAGGGACAGCCCATGAGCAACGAACTTCAACAGCTATTCGAGAACAACGCACGCTGGGCTGAGGCGATCCTCGAAGAAGATCCGACCTTCTTCACCAAGCTGGCCAAGCAGCAAGTGCCGGAATATCTCTGGATCGGCTGCTCGGACGCGCGGGTTCCCGCCAACGAAATCGTCGGCCTGCTGCCTGGCGATCTGTTTGTCCACCGCAACGTGGCCAACGTGGTGCTACACACCGACCTCAACTGCCTGTCGGTGATCCAGTACGCAGTGGACGTGCTCAAGGTCAAACACATCCTTGTCACCGGCCACTATGGTTGCGGTGGCGTTCGCGCCTCGATGCGCGACGATCAGCTGGGTCTGATCGATGGCTGGCTGCGCACCATTCGCGACCTCTATTACGAACACCGCGACCATCTCGCCAGCTTTCCCACCGAGGAGGCGCAAGTCGATCGGCTGTGCGAACTCAACGTCATCCAGCAGGTGGCTAACGTCAGCCACACCAATATCGTTCAGAACGCCTGGCATCGCGGCCAGCCGCTGGCTGTCCATGGCTGCATCTATGGCATCAAGGATGGCATCTGGAAGGACCTCAACGTCACCATCAGCAGCGTTGAACAGCTGCCACGGCAGTATCGCTTGCGAACCCGTCGGCCGGTTTGATGATGCAGCACAGGGGATGGGCCATCGCCGGCCTGCTGCTCGCGGTACTGTGCTGGGCTGGAAACGCCTTGGTGGCACGTGCATTCCATGAGGCGATTCCGCCGCTGAGCCTGGCGTTCTGGCGTTGGGCATTGGCGACTTGCCTGCTACTGCCATTCGTGGCGAACTCCATCTGGGCGCATCGGGCTGCTTTGCGCCTCGCTGGCTGGCGCCTGCTGATCATCGCCGCGTTGGGGGTGAGCAGCTACAACTCGCTGTTGTACTCCGCAGCTCAAAGCACGCCGGCCATCAACCTTACCCTGGTCAATACCTGTCTCCCCCTGTTCACCTTTATCGGCGGCGGGCTGCTGTTAGGCGAATGGCCCCCGCGCCGCGCCTGGTTCGGCATGGCAATCGCAGCGGGCGGGCTGGTCTACCTCATCAGCCGTGGCAGCTGGGAGGCCTTTACGGGCCTGGCCTTCAAACCCGGCGATCTGATCATGCTGTTGGCAGTGCTCGTTTGGGCACTCTACACCCTGTCGCTGCGGCGCTGGGCCGGGTTCCTCCAGGTGCCGCCATTGACGCTGCTGGGTGTGCTGATGGCGCTCGGCACGCCGCTGATATTGCCGTTCTATCTTATTGAGCTCAGCCAGGTCGGTGGCTTCACCCCCAGTCCGGCCAACCTCTCGGTGATAGCCTACACCGCCGTCTTCGCCTCGCTGGTGGCTTATCTGTCCTGGAATCATGGGGTCAAGGCCGTCGGCGCCGCAAAGGCGTCCATGGCGACCTACATGATGCCTGTCTTCACCGCGATCCTCGGCTGGCTGCTGCTAGGGGAGGGGCTGCAACTGTTCCACTGGATAGGTGGCGGGCTGATTTTCGCAGGCCTGTTGCTGGCGACCCGAACGACTGCGCGCCGTGCTGCCGGCTGATGGCAAGTCTGTTCAAAGAAGTCCCGCATCGCAGGAGGTGTAGAGCTACTCGGTCATGCAGCGATAACAGCAGACTGGGATGAGCCCAGCCCGCCGCCTCGCCTGTTCTTATGGACCCCAACTCCTTGCCTTACCGTCGCTCGCTAAGCTTTCACACGACCTGGTCGGCTGGATTCGCTCATTTGCGCTTGTGATTGTCCGGATCGTCTGCGTCATTGCCGTTCATGCGCGTATGTGTCGGCTCCTGGCTATGCCCGACAGGCTGCGTACGCGTCGTATGAGCGGTTGTTCCGATCTCGACTTCATCTGCGGTGTTCGCCAGCTCGTGGTCGCTCTTCTCGTGCGGTGTCGTCTTGCTGTCATTCGCCATGCTGCACCTCGTCAGTTTGTGAAGGGCTCACATACTTTGAGAGAGGAGGATGGACGATGTTCTAACCAGTGGTCAGATGACGCGCTGGCGAACGCTGATCAAGCGGGCCACCGCAGAGGTAGCGGGTGGCTACGTACCTTTAACGCTTGTGTTCCGCCCACGGTGCGGCGATTTGCAGACCACCGATAAGCAACTGATCCGCAGCCATCCATCCCACAGCGCCGATCAACCCCAACGACAGATTTCCAACCACAATGCCGATCGCAACCTGTTTCCAAAGCCCAGCGTACCTGCTGGATGAAGTAACGGCGCTGCGATAGGGCGTTTCGCGCTCGGCGCGGATGTTGTCGAAGCGGTCGGTCATGGTGTGTTCTCGATGATGCCGGGCTAAACGATGGGCACAAAAAAAAAGGGCTCAGCTTTCGCTGAACCCTTTTTAGAATTTGGTGGCTACGCAGGGACTTGAACCCCGGACCCCAGCATTATGAATGCTATGCTCTAACCAACTGAGCTACGTAGCCAAGTGGCGCGCATTATTCGCGTCACGCCTGTGGCTGTCAACCCTCCTTCCGCGATTTTTCGTCCGTCTATCAACTGGTTATGCAGCGCGACCGGTCGTACCTTAAAGGCCGCACTGATGAGCGTCTGCTTTGTTGCGGCTCGGTCCTCTTTCCGGCGCGAAGCTGGGGCGGCCAGGCGAGGGCGATCTGGCTGGGTTGCGTGCCGATGCGCTTGAGGAGCCGTACTTCACATGCCGTAGGCCCGCATCTTATAAAGCGGTGGGATGCATGCGTGCAATGTCCTGCTCCGACTTCCAATGCAAAGCCCGCCTCCAAGTCAAACATGATTGATGTGAGTAATAGATGAAAACCACGCTCGACGAGTTGCAGGCTTTCACGGCGGTCGTCGATACCGGCTCGATATCCAGCGCGGCGGTGCAGCTAGGGCAGACGGCCTCTGGGATCAGCCGCGCGCTCAGCCGGCTTGAATCCAAACTTGCTACCACATTGCTGCGCAGGACGACGCGGCGTTTGCAGCTGACCGAGGAGGGTGCCGCCTTTCTGGTTCAGGCGAGGCGGATTCTCGAATCAGTGGAAGAGGCTGAAGAGCAGATGTCGCGACGGTTGCAGCATCCGGCAGGACGCTTGCGAATCAATGCCTCTGCGCCGTTCATGCTACACGTGCTGGTGCCGCTCGTAGGAGGCTTTCGCGAGCGCTATCCGGATATCGAGCTGGAACTGCACAGCAGCGACCAGATCATCGATCTGCTTGAACATCGCACCGATCTCGCGCTGCGCCATGGCCCGCTACGTGATTCCACCCTGCACGCCCGGCCGCTGGGCCGCAGCCGGATTCGTGCTGTGGCCAGCCCGGATTATCTGGCACGACGTGGCGCGCCACAGCAGGTGGAGGCGCTGACAACGCACAGCCTGATCGGATTTACTCAGCCGGACAGTCTCAATCACTGGCCGCTGCGCCACCCGCTCGGCGAAACCTGGCCCATCGCACCCAGCCTGTGGGCATCGAGTGGCGAGACGGTACGGCACCTGGCGCTGGCAGGTCAGGGCATCGCCTGTCTATCGGATTTCATGACCGCACAAGATCGTGCCGAGGGCGCTCTGGTGGAGGTGCTGGCCGAGTCAAACGCATTCGTCCTGCAGCCGATCCACGCGGTGTACTACCGCAACACGGCGTTGGCGGCGCGGATCACCTGCTTGCTCGATTACCTGAGCGAGTGCTTGGCAGAGCAAGAGTGGACGCGCCAGGGATGACCGGGCCGAACCATGCCTGCGTGACCCTGCCTAACTCTGCAGGCCCATCAGTGAGGACATGACATGCTGAGTACTGATTTCCCAAGCGATCCGCCCCGGTACCCCTGGCTTGCGGACGAATCGCCCCTGAACGATCTCGACGATGCCGAGAGTGATACCGAGCTGGACGATGGCGACACCCTGCCTGATGAGGTGGTTGAACAGCTGGAAAAAGAACCGGCGCCACCGGACCCGATGCCTGATCCGGGCGTGATGTAGGGGCAGGTCAATGGCGTCTGGCGAATAGATTTGCGCCTGCGTGCCTAGACGGCGAAGCCCCCGGGTCGTGGTGAAGACCGATAGGAGCTACAGCGAACCGGCGTGACGGGACTGGCGTTCAGTTGTTAAGCCTGTGGCGGACCTGGCCGACAAGCTAAGTCGGTCAGACGCTCAAAGGCGGCGCCTGGGACGCTATGTCTGGCCCTGGGAATCTCCTGCCTCCACACTGCTTGTCCTAACGTTTCATTGCTCAAGAGACTATGCATGAACAGGCGGTTACTAGTGGGTGTGCTGTTGGTTGGTCTGCATGTATTCGTTGGGGTCACGCTGATTCCGGACCTTGCTCTTGGGCTGCCTGGCACCGTGCTGGCTTGGGCTTACCTGATGCTTTCGGCGCTGCTGATGCGCTACGGCGTGTTGGTGCGAGGCGCAGGTAGCGCGCTGCTGGCGTGGTCGGGGCTACTCGCCATGGGGATATTTTCCAGCCTGGCGATCTTTTCTCTGGTCCGCGCGTTTGTGCTGGTGCTGGCTTCGCTGCTGGGCTGGGAGTCGGCGGAGCTTACCCGGGCCTCGGCGTGGGGCGTTATTGTCGGCGTGCTGGCGGTAACGCTGCTTGGGGTGCTCAATGCACGGCGAACCGCTCGGGTTATGCAACGCGACATCACCTTGTGCAGTCTTCCCGCTGCAATGAACGGGTTCAGCATCGTGCAGCTCAGTGATATCCATGTAGGCCCGACGATCAAACAGGGCTATATCGATGCAATCGTGAAGCGCGTAAACGGATTGTCACCCGACCTGATCGTCATCACCGGTGACCTGGTGGATGGCAGTGTGGCCGACCTGGCCGACGACATTTCGCCATTGGCGCAGCTCAGTGCGCGCCATGGTGTTTATGTGGTGACCGGCAACCATGAGTATTACTCCGGAGCGGATAGCTGGATTGCCGAATTCGAGCGCCTGGGCATGAAGGTGTTGCTCAACCGTCACGTCCTGCTAGAACACGCCGGTTCGCAGCTGGTGCTGGCGGGGATCGCAGATTATTCAGCCGAACTGTTCAGCCCCAGCCATAAAAGCGATCCGGTAGCGGCTTTCGCTGGTGCGCCGCAAGACGCGCCACGCATTCTGCTGGCGCATCAGCCACGCTCGGCGAAGGCTGCGGCCGAGGTGGGTTGCCATCTGCAGCTATCCGGGCACACCCATGGCGGGCAGTTCTGGCCCTGGATGCACTTCGTGCGTTGGCAGCAACCATGGGTTGCAGGACTGCAGCGCCTCGGTGACATGCAGATCTACATCAGCCGCGGCACCGGTTATTGGGGGCCGCCGCTGCGCTTTGCCGCACCGTCGGAGATTGCCCGCATTCGTCTGCTCAGCACCGGGTAGCGATTTCAACTCGCCATCAGCTCGCGGCGCATCATCAGGTAGTCCTGGCCTTCCACTTGCCCGCGGCGCAGCGGATTACGTGTGCAATGGGCGGCGAAGCCGGCATCAACGAAGCGATAGGGCAGGTGCTCGTCGCGTCCCTTTGGGATGCCTAGCCGGGTGGTCTGAACGATATCCGGTCGCGCGCCGATGTCATCCACGCGCAGCCGGGCGGGGTCCATCCGCTGGGCGTTCCATTCGGTGACGGTCAGCCCGAGCGCCTTGCACAGCAGCGTCTGCCCTGAACACAGGCGGGTCAGTGGACGAGGGCCTCCCGCTGCAGCCGGGCTGTTAACGCGCATGCGCTCGATAGACTCCTCGCAGGACAGCGAGTCGACCCAAGGGTAGCCGGCCTTGATGCATACCGCGTTGCCGTCCCCTTGCACACTGAAATTCAGGGAGTCCCCTCCGCGTGAGTAATAGAGATAGAGATGCCCTGCCGGCATGAACATCGCCCGTCGCGAAGGGCTGTAGCCCAAGGAGGAATGGCTGGCTTTTTCACTGACGTAGTAGGCCTCGGTCTCGATGATCCGTGCGGATAACCAGAGCCCATCGACGCAATGGCGAATCACGGCTCCCAGCAACTCCTGGGCTACGATCTGCGCGTCCCGGTCGAAAAAAGCATCGTCGAGATAAGCTAGCGGTGGTTCGGTAAGGCTGGTCATCTGCGCTCCTGCTCTGCAAGTCTGCCTTTTCCGACCGCCTAAGCGGGGGGAATATTCCGCTCCGGACATGCGTATGCCTTACCGGTCGTCCGATGGCGGTGCATCCGAGCCGGTTCTGGTGTCTGCGTTCGCATCTGCTTGTAGCCAGAACGCCGGGCATCGGTTCGTCGGGGGGGGGAGACGCTTAGCGATGGCGTGCCAAGGTGGGCCAGCTTGGCCGTATTGCCGTTCAGACGAACAGCAATACGGAACCGAGCCTTCAGTGGTGGGGGTGGTTACTGCACTTCGACTGCCAGACTCTCCGAGATCTTCTTCTGCCAGATCGCCGGGCCGGTGATGTGCACCGACTCGCCGTTGGTATCGACGGCCACGGTGACCGGCATGTCCTTCACTTCGAACTCGTAGATCGCTTCCATGCCCAGTTCGGCGAAGGCCAGCACCTTAGACTTCTTGATCGCCTGGGCAACCAGATAGGCCGCGCCGCCGACGGCCATCAGGTAGACGGCCTTGTTGTCCTTGATCGCGTCGATGGCGATCGGGCCGCGCTCGGACTTGCCGATCATGCCCAGCAGGCCGGTGCTCTCGAGGATCTGACGGGTGAACTTGTCCATGCGCGTCGCGGTGGTCGGGCCAGCTGGGCCAACCACTTCGTCGCCGACCGGATCGACCGGGCCGACGTAGTAGATGAAGCGGCCCTTGAGGTCCACCGGCAGCTCTTCACCCTTGTTCAGCATGTCGACCATGCGCTTGTGCGCGGCGTCGCGGCCGGTGAGCATCTTGCCGTTAAGCAGAACGGTTTCGCCCGGCTTCCAGCTCTGCACTTCTTCCGGGGTGATGGTGTCGAGGTTGACGCGGCGCGCGCTCGGGCCGGCTTCCCAGACGATCTCCGGATAGGCATCCAGCGGCGGCGGGGTCAGTTCGGCCGGGCCGGACCCGTCCAGTACGAAATGCGCATGGCGTGTGGCGGCGCAGTTGGGGATCATGCACACCGGCAGCGAGGCGGCATGGGTCGGGTAATCCATGATCTTCACGTCGAGCACTGTCGTCAGGCCACCCAGGCCCTGAGCGCCGATACCCAGCTGGTTGACCTTCTCGAACAGTTCCAGGCGCAGCTCTTCGATGCGGTTCTGCGGGCCGCGGGCCTTCAGCTCATGGATGTCGATGGATTCCATCAGGACTTCCTTGGCCATTACCGCGGCTTTCTCGGCGGTTCCGCCGATGCCGATGCCGAGCATGCCCGGCGGGCACCAGCCGGCGCCCATGGTCGGAACGGTTTTCAGGACCCAGTCGACGATGGAGTCGGACGGGTTGAGCATGGCCATTTTCGACTTGTTTTCCGAGCCGCCGCCTTTGGCTGCCACGTCTACTTCCACCTTGTCGCCTGGGACGATGGAGTAGTGGATGACAGCTGGCGTGTTGTCTTTGGTGTTCTTACGGGAACCAGCCGGGTCTGCGAGGATCGAAGCCCGCAGAACGTTCTCCGGCAGGTTGTAGGCGCGGCGAACGCCTTCATTGATCATGTCATCCAGGCTCATGGTGGAGCCGTCCCAGCGCACGTCCATGCCGACGCGCACGAATACGGTGACGATGCCCGTATCCTGGCAGATCGGTCGATGACCGGTCGCACACATCCGCGAATTGATCAGGATTTGTGCCATGGAGTCGCGAGCCGCAGGCGATTCCTCGCGCAGGTAGGCTTCGTGCATCGCCTGGATGAAGTCGACGGGGTGGTAATAGGAGATGAACTGCAAGGCGTCGGCAACGCTTTGTATCAGGTCGTCTTGCTTTATCACGGTCATGCAGCGCGTCCTCTTGGCGGGGCGGAGACTAGGCGTGTCGAGAAAATCGCCGACACGCTCAGGTAAAAAATGCGCGGCAGTATACCCTGCCGTGTCGCAGGGAACACAGACGGACCAAAGGTGAAGGGATGCGCATGAAACACAGCAGGACGCTGGAACAGGGTGGGACTCGGCAGATACCGTTGGTCGCCCGAGCCCTTCCGCTTGGCAGGCTCGATAGGCATTTGTCGAGCCCTGGCGTACATTATGTCAAATTGCCACTATGGGAAGGATTCCATGCGCGCGATTCCTGAAGGTTCCGAACCGCAGGCGCTCCAGCAACTGGTCATCAAGCGCTTCGGTATGGCTGCGGGGACCTATGGTCTTGCCTTGCTGCTGACCTGGATTTCTGTCGTCGGTGGCTTTTATCAGGCGCCTGTCGACACCGCCGTCATTGGCTCGCTGATGATCGTCGTGAGTCAGCTGGCTCTGTTCTGGATTTTCTACCGCGGCCACAATCTGAGGTTTCGCGACCCCAGCCTGACCGAGCCGCAGGTCCTGATCGGGTTGTCCTGGCTGACCTTTTTTCTGTACAACCTCGGCAGCCACCGTGGCTCGCTGATGGTGCTCTACGTGCTGGTGTTGATGTTTGCGGTTTTCCTGCCACCAAAGGTCTTCATTCGTTACGCGGCGCTGGCTTTCCTCAGTTTCGTTGGCATTTCCCTGGGACAGTTTCAACTTCACGGCATGGAGCAGCCAGAGGTTGCCCTGTTGCAGGCTTGCGTGTTGTTGGTGACTCTGGTCTGGATGTGCCTGTTTGTCAGCTACGTATACAAGCTGCGTCAACGCATGCGTCAACGGCGCTTCGCCTTGCAGGCGCATCAGCAGACGCTGCGCGGCATGATGCGCCAGCTGGAGGACCTGGCCTCTACGGACGAGTTGACTGGCCTGTACAACCGGCGCTACTTCATCACCAAGGCAGAGGCGGAGCTGAACCGTCTGCGCCCCGGGCACCAGTCAGGCCTGGCGCTCATCGACCTTGACCACTTCAAGCGGATCAATGATTTGCACGGGCACGCTACGGGAGACCGGGTGCTGCAGACCTTCGCTTCAGTCGCACGATCCTGCCTACGCGATGGCGATATCCTGGCCCGCTACGGCGGTGAAGAATTCGTTCTATTGCTGCCACACACGGACGCCGAACAGTTCAGTGCCTGCTGCGAGCGATTGCGAGAGGCCTTTGCAAACGCCCAGCCATTGGATGTGAAAATGCAGCCTGGCCATCTCAGCCTGTCGATAGGTCTGACCTTGCTCAGAGAAGGCGATGAATTGGACAAGTCCCTGCAGCGGGCCGATGACGCCCTCTACCGCGCCAAGGGCAACGGCCGCAACCGATGCGAGGCCAGTTGGACAGCCGTCAATGCCTGAACTTCGCTGCGGGAGGCGGAGCTGGACCGTCGTGGCAGGTAGCAACCTGCTGGACGAGCTCAACTCGGCTGGTTTGAACGTACCCTATAGCTGCCGTGCCGGCAGCTGCCATTCCTGCCTGGTGCGCTGTCTGCGAGGCGAGCCGGAGGACGCGCGGCCTGGTGCGCTCGATCCGGGGCGTCGTGACGGGGGCTGGCGTCTGGCTTGTCAGTGCTCGGTGATCGAAGACCTGGAGGTGGCAGTCTTTGACCCGGCGCGTGAAGGTCAGACGGCACGGGTGCTCTCGGCCGACTGGCTCGGCAAAGAGATGTTGCGACTGCGCCTGCAACCCGAGCAGCCGTTTCGCTATCGCGCCGGCCAGCATGTATTACTCTGGAGCGCCGGCGGCATTGCACGACCTTATTCCTTCGCGAGTCTGCCAGGCGAGGATCCGTGGCTCGAGTTTCATCTCGATTGCCGCCTGCCTGGCACTTTCCGCAGCAACGCTCGTCTCCTGTCCCCTGGTGATCATTTGCAATTAGGGCAGCTGCATGAAGGACCGTTGCACTACGACGGCACTTGGCAGGCTCGGCCGCTGCTGCTTCTCGCAGCTGGCACCGGGCTCGCGCCGCTCTTGAGCGTGCTGCGTGAAGCCTTGCGGCAGGCGCACAGCGGTCCGATTCGGCTATTGCATCTGGATGGCGAGCACTCCTATGCCAGCGAAGTCCTTGAATCGCTCGCCGGCAGGCACGATGGGTTGTACATAGAAGCGGTACATCGGTCCCGAATGCGTGACCACCTGCGCTCGTTGCGTATCAGCTCTCGGCAGGAGGTGGCGCTGATCTGCGGCGGTCGCAGCTTTGTCGAGGCGTGCACCAAGCGTATGTTCATGGCAGGTCTGCCGCGCGTGCAGATACTGAGCGATACCTTCGTCACTGGGGAGTCGAGGGCGGGTGGCTGATCATGGCGGCTGGGGGGGCAAAACGGCCAGCAGAAGGCCTCCACCGTAACGGTCGAGGCCTTCGTATTCGAGCCGGTCAGGCCAGGGAATCACCCACACGCAAGATCTTCATGGTGTTCGTTCCGCCCGTGCCGTGATAGGTATCGCCCTTGGTCAGAATCACCCAATCCCCTACGTTGACGATGTTGCGTTGCAGCAATTCGTCTACCGCGGCCTGGCTGACCTTATCCGCTGGCAGTGCGGCCGGGTCGAAGGGAATGGTCTGCACGCCTCGGAACATGGCGACACGCGCCTGGGTTTCACGGTGCGGGGAGAAGGCAAAGATCGGCACCGATGAACGGATACGGGACATGATCAGTGGGGTATAGCCACTTTCCGTCAGGCTGATGATCGCCTTGACGCCTGGGAAATGGTTGGCGGTGTACATTGCCGCCAGGGCAGTGCTCTCGTCGCTGCGCTCGAAGCGTTGACCGAGGCGGTGACCGGACTTGATGCTTGTCGGATGCTTTTCGGCACCGACACAGACCCGTGCCATGGCCTTGATCGCTTCGACCGGGTATTCACCGGCGGCGCTTTCTGCCGAGAGCATCACCGCATCGGTGTAGTCGAGTACGGCATTGGCTACATCGGACACTTCGGCGCGGGTCGGCATCGGGTTCTGGATCATCGACTCCATCATCTGGGTCGCGGTGATCACGATCTTGTTGTTCCGGCGTGCATGCAAAATGATTTTCTTCTGGATGCCCACCAGCTCGGCATCGCCGATTTCCACCCCAAGATCACCCCGCGCGACCATCACGCCGTCACTGGCCCGAATCAGACCGTCGAGCGATTCGTCATCGGCTACAGCCTCGGCACGCTCGATCTTGGCGATCAGCCAGGCACTGGAGCCTGCCTCATCGCGCAGGCGGCGAGCCAATTCCATGTCGGCGGCGTCACGCGGAAAGGAGACCGCGAGGTAGTCCAGGTTCATCTCGGCGGCCAGCTTGATGTCGGCCTTGTCCTTGGCGGTCAACGCTGGTGCGGTCAGGCCGCCCCCACGACGGTTGATGCCCTTATTGTCGGAGAGAGGACCACCGATCAGAACAGTACAATGCAGCTCATCGGCGGTCGCGCTGTCGACACGCATGACCACCCGGCCGTCATCGAGGAGCAATTCATCGCCAATGCTGCAGTCCTTGACCAGATCCGGGTAGTCGATGCCAACCACCTCCTGAGTACCGGCATCGCGCGGATGAGTGACCGAGAAACGGAAACTGTCCCCTTCGGCCAGTTCGATGCGCTTGTTGCTGAACTTGGCGATGCGGATTTTCGGACCCTGCAGATCGCCCAGCAGAGCGACGAAACGACCATGCTTGGCGGCTATGTCCCGTACCAGTTGCGCCCGGGCACGGTGCTCGTCAGGCGCACCATGAGAAAAGTTCAGGCGGGCAACATCGAGGCCGGCGACGATCATTTTTTCCAGTACGTCCGGCGAGCTGCTGGCCGGGCCGAGCGTGGCGACGATTTTGGTACGGCGCGAGATCATTCAATGCTCCTTTTCGAGAATGCCGGCGAGGCTACTATGCCGGGCGGCTGTAGTCATCGTTGAGCGGCACTACTCTTTCGGAGTTGGCGGGTAGGTGCGTAATTGTCCTTGGTAGCCGAACGGACTGTAGTTTTCTCCACCGCAGTCGATAATCCGGCATCGGAGGAATCACCCATGCGCACCCTGTTCATAGTTCTTCTGGCTACCCTCAGCGTAGGCTGCAGCAGCAGAAACGCACTGGACCGCCATCTCGACAAGGCCTATCAGCACTACCAGCTGGACGATTGCGACCAGGTCATGCTCGAGCTTTCCCAGGCCGAGCGTCGCAGTCGACCACGCGATAATCTCCAGCCAGAAATATCGTCGCTGCGCGGACAGTGTCTCGAGCGCCAGGGCCTGTTTGTCGATGCGGCACAAACTTACCTCTTCATACAGGCTCGTTATCCAGCCAGTGAATATGCCTTTCGCAGCCGCGCCAGGCTGGAGACGTTGCGTCAGTTGGGGCACTATCAGCCGGAGGAGCCGGTGGTCACCCATCCGGTCAAACAGCTGAAGTGAGGCTGGCCTAGGCGCCGGCAGGGACGGACCCCATGCGTGTTGCACTGATGTTGATCGGCGTTTTGTTGTCACCGCTGGCGAGTGCCGAGATTTACCGTTGGGTCGATCCGGGCGGTAACGTCCTTTACGGCCAGAAGCCGCAGGCGGGCGCCGAACGTGTCGAGGTTCGACCACAGATAGTCGAGCGTGATCAGGCTACCCGGGAACGGGAAGCGCGGTCGGATCGGTTTTTCGATGCGCGACGGCAGGAACAGCAGGCGTCGAAAGCGGCGGCGAGCGCCAGACATGCGCAGAGGGAACAGGAATGTCAGCAGTTGCGCAGCCGTTTGTCGCGGTTGTCACACGGCGGACGTTATTTCAGTGCCGATGCAGAGGGTGGTCGCGTCTACTACAGTGATGAAGAGATAGGGGCGGCGCGGCGGCAGTTGGCCGGTCGTATCAGTCAGAACTGCAGCTGAGAGGCCGGTGACGGCGGCAGCGATAAACTTGGCGGCAGGCCCGCAATTGATGGACATGCATAATCAACGCAGCATTCAGCGGCACCAGTTGCCGTACTACCTCAACGTATTCAATAGGTTCACGGACAAACCGCTGGGTTTCATCGGCAATCTGTCCGAGACAGGACTGATGCTCATCAGTCCCTACCCAATGATGACCGATGCCTGTTTCGATATGCGCCTGAAGATCCCCGGCCAGCATGGGCAGCTGCGCCACATCGATTTCAGTGCCACCTGCCGATGGTCCCGGGAAGACGTCACGCCTGGCAGCTTCGATTCGGGTTTCGTGTTCGTCTCACCGCCCGCTGACATTCGCGAAATGATCGACGCGCTGCATCATTACTTCAGCTTCCGGCCCATGCAGCACGTCCCGCCGGCGCGACTGCCTCGGGTTGCATCGGCGAACAAGGCTGCCGACCAGGACTGCTGTCAAGGCAGTTGATGACCGGCAGAGGGCGCTGTGCCTTCTATACGCAGGGGCTCCCATTGCGCAAACGTTGCGGTTACAGCCCGCGGCTTTCCGTCAGGCCTCTAGCACCACCGAACGACTCATTCGAGAGAACCTTTTCTCAACGTTCTGGTTGCTCTTCCCTCTGATCTGAACTCGCAGGCTGCTGCCGGGATTAGTTTGCACAGAGCCTGCGCGCTAGACTGGCGCCGAAGACCGAGAAGGAATCTCCCGTGATACCCAGCATCTACTGGTATGACTTCGAAACGACGGGCATCTCGCCTCGTTGTGACCGGCCGCTGCAAGTGGCCGGTATCCGCACGAACGAGGCTCTGGAGGAGATCGGCGAACCGCTGAACCTCTACTGCCGCCTAAGTGATGACGTCCTGCCTCACCCGGCGGCCTGTCTGGTCACAGGTATCACGCCTGGGACGCTTGCCTCCAAGGGCCTCTGCGAGGCTGAGTTCATCAGCCGCCTGCACCAACAGTTGGCGACGCCAGGCACGTGCGGGGCTGGATACAACAGCCTGCGTTTCGATGACGAAGTGCTGCGTTATAGCCTGTACCGCAACTTTCATGATCCCTATGCACGCGAATGGCAGGGCGGTAACAGTCGCTGGGACCTGATCGATCTGGTTCGCACGGCCTATGCGCTGCGGCCAGAAGGATTTGTATGGCCAGAGGAGGAGGGCCGGGTAACGCTCAAGCTTGAATGTCTGAGCGCAGCGAATGGGCTCGAGCATTCCCAGGCGCACGATGCGCTGTCTGATGTACGTGCCACCATTTCCCTGGCTCGGCTGATCAGGGACCGTCAGCCCCGTCTCTACGATTATCTTTATAGGCTGCGGCGTAAGCACGCAGTGTTGGAACAGGTCGAGCTGCTCAAACCAATGGTGCATGTATCCGGTCGGTTCCCTGCTGCGCGCCATTTCATGTCCGTTGTCTTGCCGCTTGGCTGGCACCCGCACAACCGCAATGCGCTGATTGTCTGCGACCTCAACGCGCAGTGCTCGCCGCTCTGGGAAGAAAATGCAGAAGAACTCCGTGAACGGCTCTATACCCGCCGGGAGGATCTGGGCGAAAAATTGGCGGTCCCCTTAAAACTGATACATGTGAATCGCTGCCCAGTGCTGGCGCCGATGAAAGTGTTGCGTGAGTCGGATATCGAACGGCTGGGCCTTGATCTGTCGAGTTATGAAATCAAGGCCGCCGAGTTACGTGGACGCGAGCCGGAGTGGCGATGGAAACTGGCGGACATTTATCAGAGAGATGTCTTTACTGGCTCATCCGATCCCGAGCAACAGCTATACGACGGCTTTTTCAATGAGCGTGACCGCCGACTATGCGAACAGGTGCGAACTCTTTCGCCGCAGCCAAACGATTCTGCGCTGCCTTTTGATGATCCGCGCTTGCCGGAACTGCATTTTCGTTATCGCGCGCGTAATTTTCCCGAGTCGCTTTCACCAGACGAAACTCGGCGATGGCAAATGTTCTGCAAACAGAGATTGATGGCGCCCGAGTCGGGTGCACCCAATACCCTTGAGCAATTTAACGCCGCTCTTGAAGCCGTGTTGTTGACTGCGACGCCGGAGCAGGTGGGGCTGCTTCAGCTATGGTCGTCGCATGCGCGTGCTTTGCGGGATCGATACGGGTTATGACCCTGCTTTGCCAGTAACAAAAAAAGCCATCTGATGCTCCGTGATGCATCAGATGGCTTCAGGTATCGCCTAAACTCAGCCTAGCAGAGTGGCCCAGCTTTCAACTTCGTCAGAACCCCATTGGGCTTTCCACTCTTTCAGAGTTTTGTGGTTGCCGCCTTTGGTTTCAATCACCTCGCCATTGTGCGGGTTCTTGTACTGCTTGACGCGACGGGCACGCTTGGTTGCTGCAGGCGCCTTGGATGCGCGTTGTGGCTTGTTGCCGCGAGCGTCAGGGTCGAGCAGGGCGATAATGTCGCGAAGCGACTTTTGATATTCACCCATCAGCTCGCGCAGTTTGCCTTCGAATTCAAGTTCCTTTTGCAGCTTGTCGTCTTCCGAGAGCGACTTCAGGCGCTCCTGAAGTTCCTTGATAGCTTCTTCCGTAGCGCGGTACTCATTGATCAGCGACATGTCACTTCCTTGGTATAGGGTTTGAACGCAAGTGATAGCAATCATAGACAGCTACTGTGCACAAGTAAATATTGTTCTGAACAAAGTTTGAACAATGTTTCTTTTTGCCTGCGGTGAAAACGATGCTTAGTTAACTGCTGGCGTTTGAATAATTGGCATAACTCCCGCGTGGATTGACGACGTCTCCCTTGTTGTTCCGTCTCGATAAATACGAGAAATACCTGGCCCGCCTCTGAAGGCTCCCGCTCGATGCGGTTGCCTGGCGCTAGTGGGCCCCATAGCTGTCGGCTTGGAGTCTGCGTGCAGACTGACGACGGCACGGCTCGATACTGTGGTTAGTTTGCTTCGCTGCGTTAGAATAGCGCGTCATATTGGAAGCCGGAGTCAACTAAACATGCGCACATTCAGGCTGGTTATCGCCTGTCCCGACGGCGTCGGCATTGTAGCCAAGGTCGGTAATTTTCTGGCGACCTACAATGGCTGGATCACCGAAGCAAACCATCATTCCGATCATCAGAGTGGCTGGTTCTTCATGCGACATGAAATTCGTGCCGACTCGCTGCCGTTTGATCTCGAAGGATTCCGTCAAGCCTTCAGCCCGATAGCGCGTGAATTTTCAATGGAATGGCGTATTACCGATTCGGACCAGCGCAAGCGCGTCGTGTTGATGGCCAGCCGGGAGTCGCATTGCCTGGCAGACCTGTTGCATCGTTGGCACAGTGGTGAGCTCGATTGCGACATTCCCTGTGTCATATCCAATCATGATGATTTGCGCAGCATGGTCGAATGGCATGGCATTCCCTATTTCCATGTGCCAATCGAACCGGGGCGCAAGGATGAGGCCTTTGCCGAGGTGTCGCGTCTGGTTCGCGAGCAGCATGCCGACGTCATCGTACTGGCGCGCTACATGCAGATTTTGCCGCCAGAGCTCTGCGCGGAATACGCGCAGCGAGTCATCAATATTCACCATAGCTTCCTGCCCTCGTTCGTCGGCGCCAAGCCTTACCACCAGGCGTCACTGCGGGGCGTCAAGTTGATTGGTGCGACTTGCCACTACGTGACAGAAGAGCTGGACGCCGGCCCCATCATCGAGCAGGACGTTGTTCGCGTCAGCCACCGCGACAGCATCGAAGATATGGTTCGACTGGGCAAGGATGTTGAAAAGATGGTGCTTTCGCGCGGTTTACGCTACCACCTAGAAGAGCGGGTGCTGGTACACAGCAACAAGACCTTGGTGTTTAACTGACCCGATGCTCCTGGCTCTGGACGAAGCATGACCGATCCGCTGGACAAGGCTGGCGCCAAGGCGCCACCGATCATTGGTAGCGGCTGCAGTCGTCGTTACGATCCGGAGCACATGGGGCCGGAGCTTGGCACTGGCTTTCCAGGAGCTGAAGAGCTGTGGAGACGTTATCTTTCCCAGCGCGAACGAGGGGGCAACGATAGTTTCGATGAAAGCGCCGCTGGCAGCTTCGATGGTGGCTCGGACGACAACTGACAAGCTAGCCACCCCTGACTCGGCGGGTCGCGTCAGAGACGAAAGGAGGAGCTGAAATGCACTTTCGGTTTACGGCGCCAGCAAGTACCCGCCGCGGTTCCACGCGGGCTGAACATACCCGCGCTTTGATATAGCTCAGCGGAAGTGGTGTGGGGCAAGTTCTGCCATCAGCGGCACTAGACGTGCTGAGTTCACGGCTCGTGGAAGGCGGGCGGTCACTTGGACTGGGAAGCCTGTTCAGACAGTTCTTTTTCAATCTTCTGCAGCTCAGCCTTGAAGACCTGATCGTGCACGGTTGGTTTCTTGCGCCACGGCTTTCGTTCGGGGTTGGGCTGCGCTGCGTAGGTCGTTATTTCCCCGCCGTAAACGGCTTGAAAGCGGTTAGCCTGTTTTTCAAGTTCGGCGCGTAGTTCTTCTTTTGTCACGTCTGGTTTTGCCTCTTCACATATCGATCTGCAGCGCTGGGCTGGGCTGGGAATTGCGAACTTCATGGCTCGACTACTCGGGTCATGGTTCGGTTGGGCTGGGCAGCGTCGTTGACAGACATTACTGCAAGCGGCCCGAATATCACAAGCGTTCGTGTAGTTGGGTGCTGAATGTGACAGTTACTGCCGATCCGGAACGCTGATTAAAAGTTTGCGAGAAGTTAGTACATTCAGCTGCCGCGCCTTCTTCGCCTTTCAAGGAGCAGTCTATATTTGCGGGGTCTTGTCTGTCCGGTTATTCCGTTAGAAAACCGCGCCCGTTGCAGGCGCGGTTTATTCAGTGCGGTACGACTTAACGAGCTGGCTGGCTGGCCGCATCATTCGGTGCACGACCGTAAACATCGTCCAGGCGCTCGATGTCGTCTTCGCCCAGGTAGCTTCCAGACTGGACTTCGATGATTTCAAGCGGGATCTTGCCCGGGTTGGCCAGGCGGTGAATGGACGTCACGGGTATGTAGGTAGACTGGTTTTCAGTCAGCAGGAATGTCTTGTCATTGCAGGTAACCTGAGCTGTGCCGGATACAACGATCCAATGCTCGGCACGATGATGATGCATCTGCAATGAAAGCTGCGCGCCCGGGTTGACGCAGATCCGCTTGACCTGGAAACGTCCGCCCATGTCGACCGAGTCGTACCAGCCCCAAGGGCGATACACTGCGCAATGGTTCTGCGTTTCGGAGCGCTTCATGGCGTCGAGCTTGTTGACCAGCTTCTTGACGTCCTGAACCTTGTCCTTGTGGGCAATCATCGTCGCGTCCTTGGTCTCGACAACAACGATATTGTCCAGTCCGACCACTGTTACCAGCTTGCCATTGCCATGTACCAGGCAATTACGACTGTCTTCGATGATTACATCACCCCGGGTGACGTTACCGTCCTCGTCTTTTTCGAGCACGTCCCACAGCGAAGACCATGAGCCGACATCGCTCCAACCTGCTGACATTGGAACGACGCACGCCAGTTCTGTTTTTTCCATCACGGCGTAGTCGATCGAGTTGTCTGGGCAACAGGCGAAAGTTGCCGGGTCGATGAGTACTTCACTTCCGTTCTTGGCGCTGCGTTCCAGCGCAACCCAGCAGGTGTCGTAGATATCAGGATCGTGCTTCTTCAATTCATCGAGGAACACACTGGCGCGGAACAGAAACATGCCGCTGTTCCAATAGTAATCACCGGAATCGACATATTCCTGCGCACGTGCTTCATCAGGCTTCTCGACAAACTGAGTGACGCGACTGACGCCGTCAGGCAGTCCGTTACGCTCGTTATGGTCGCCTTTGATGTAGCCGTAACCTGTTTCGGGGCTGGTGGCCGGAATACCGAACAGCACCATCTCGCCGTTTTCAGCGGCGTTTGTGGCCAAGGCGAGAGAGCGCTGGAAAGCCTTGTGGTCTTCGATGACATGATCGGCTGGCAACACCAGCAGTAGCTCATCCCGGCCGTCTGCAATCAGTTTCATTGCCGCAATGGCAATTGCCGGGGCAGTGTTGCGTCCAAATGGTTCGAGCATGAGGCCTTGGGTTTCAAGCTTACGCGCGGCCAACTGCTCTTTGACGATGAAGCGGTGCTCCTTGTTGCAGACCAGGAGAGGGGGCTGCATGCCGTCGAAAGCCAGTCGTTCGATGGTCTGTTGGAACAGCGTCTGCTCGGCAGTGAGGGCGAGAAACTGCTTGGGAAACGCTTTACGCGATAGAGGCCAGAGTCGGGAACCGCTGCCGCCTGAAAGAATGACCGGAATCATGTTGTTTCTCCTGAATCGTTGAGAAGGGGAAGTTCTTCTTGTCCATTTGAGCGGCCAGGTATCAGCTCGCCGTATGCTTCTTGGTCGGGCCTTCAGGTGCCACGCGCCGTCAAGCTGCGTTTTCCAATGGAAAGCGTCTTTCGGGGCGAACAGCGTGCTCCGAGCCTGAATAAGGGGGTGTTGCATGAGCATCCGATGTCGGATGAATTGCCAGCGTTTCGAGCCTGCGGCTGTATGGATTCGGCCGGGCGGGCGCTGCGTTGGGCTGCCGGGCGTTCGCTTCATCGAGGCAGGCTCGAAGCGCTGCCTGGCCAAGGGCTCTCCGGCCTCTGGTGCCCGGGCGGGTCCTTCTCGAAGAAGTGACCTGCGAGGGATCTGGATTTCGTTGCGCTGAGTTCCACGGCACGTTCATGTGCGACGTCCCTTTCCATCTGGAATTGCCGGTACGCGCTTATGATTGCAGGTGCCTTCGGATAGTTCCCGGGATGGGCGCCGCTGATCGGAGACTTTCTCGGTATCTGTGAGCACGCACAGCGATACCGTTATGAGGGGTTGCCGCGGCGCCAGCTAGGCTGAACGCGGCGTTCGACTGGAGGGTCAGGCGTCGCTCCCGCCTGTGCGGGAGCGGCGGTGCCTGGCTTTGCTAGCGGGCCGGCGTATCGCGCAGGAATACGAGCCGATCCGGCAGTGAATGCTCAGGGCTGTAGCGATAGCCGTCGTAAGCAAAATCCTTCAACTGCTCGGGGTGCTCGATACGCTCCTTGATCACGTAACGACTCATGAGGCCCCGCGCTTTTTTGGCGTAGAAGCTGATGATCTTGTACTGACCGTTCTTGAGGTCCTTGAAGTCGATGTCGATTACCCTGGCATTCAGCACCTTGCGTTTCACGGCACCAAAATATTCATTCGAAGCCAAATTGAGCAGTATGTCGTCACCTTGCGCAGCCAGTGCGTTGTTGAGCCAGTGGCTGATGCGCTCGTCCCAGAAGGCATAGAGGTCCTTGCCGCGAGGGTTGGCCAGCCTGGTGCCCATTTCGAGGCGATAAGGCTGCATGAGATCCAACGGGCGTAGCACACCATAGAGCCCGGACAGCATGCGAAGGTGCCGCTGAGCGAAGTCAAAATCCTCTTCGCTGAAATCGCAGGCGTTCAGCCCCGTATAGACGTCTCCCTTGAATGCCAGCAGGGCCTGCTTGGCATTGTGCGGGCTGAAATCATCGTGCCAACTGCCGTATCGAGCGGCATTGAGCGCCGCAAGCTTGTCGGAGAGATGCATCAGTTCGCCAATCTGTTGCGGTGACAGGGCGCGCAGCTCTTCTATCAGCGTCTTTGCATGGTCCAGGTGTTCGGGTTGGGTGAAACGCTGGGTCGTCGGTGGGGTGTCGTAATCCAGGGTCTTGGCTGGGGAAATCACCATCAGCATGCAACGGTCTCCTTTGAAGTGGACCGATTCTAGGCTGTATGGCCCTCGCCGCTCCAGCTATTGGCCCGATTGGCCGTTGGCCTTGGCTGTCGCTTTGATGGGTATCGTGGGCATAGCAATCTGACCTGCGGCAGAGCGTTGCCGCGCGGGACGCTACTGTACCGTAACCATACGATCAGTCTGTGAGGCGGGTGCGGGAGCGACCTGAGCGGATGTCAGACACCGGGCTGACCGACCTGCATCGTGACGAGGCGGCGGAGGGAAGACGGGTGTATTGACCGGCGCCGTCGCCCATCAACCATGTTCGGCTGATCTAATGAAGCGCAGATAGTCAATCCTTGCAGCGGAGCATGTGACGGAGGGCTTAACGGGTGCGGCAAAACTACGCAGGTTGACCAATGAGCCTAGTCGTCCTCTGGTTGGCCGCCAAGCGCTGTTCGTCGTTCCGATAAAAAAACGTCATCTGCTTGAAAAAGACTTTTTCCTGTCATCTGTTTTGCGGTATTACCTGATGCAAGACCGCCGAAACCTGCACTCACAGGTGGCGGCCTCTGGGTGGCCCCAAGCCCCTGCCACTCAAGTCCGCTCACCCTGGCGCACGGCGGTTTCTCTACGGCGGAGAGCATTCGGCTCTCCGTCGTTCCGGCTCCGAAAAGGTGATCGCGTATGGATGACTACGGCAGACCCCGCGCAACTCAGCCCACCCTCTACGTTCTTGATACCAACGTTCTGATACACGACCCAAACGCCTTGCTGAATTTCCAGGAGCACCAGGTTGCCATTCCGATGACTGTGCTCGAAGAGCTGGATCAGCTCAAGGCCGGTAAACATAGCGTTGCGGCTGAGTGCCGGCAGGCAATCCGTCTGATCGACAAGGTGCTGGGTGATGCCACGCCGGAAGAGGTCGAACTTGGTGTCCCCATCCAGCGCGAGAAGAGCGGGCCTTGCGGCAGTCTCTCGATCCTGATGAGCAAGGGTGCCGACTCGAGCGCCCTTCCAGAAGACCTAAACGACAACAAGATCATCAATCAGGTTGTCGAGTTGCAGCGGCGTACGGCTGGCGTGCCGGTTGTGCTCGTCACCAACGACATCAATATGCGGCTCAAGGCCCGCGCCTGCGGTGTGGCTTCCGAGGATTATCACACCGACAAGCTGGTAGATGATGTGGGCCAGCTGTCACGCGGCTATCACAGCCTGACTGGGTCGTTCTGGGACCGGGTCAGCAAGGTCGACACTCATCAGGGACATGGGCGGACCTGGCATCGCGTACAGCTGATCGACAACCTGCCAGCGGTACACATCAATGAATTCATTCTTGATGAGCAGGGATTCGTCGGCTGGATCAAGGGCATAAAGGCCGACGAGCTGCTATTGCTGGATATGCATCAGGAGCCGCTGCTGCATCAGGAAGCATGGGGGCTGCGGCCGCGAGACATTCACCAGGCACTCGCCCTGTTTGCGTTGCTGGACCCGGATATCCATCTGGTCAACCTCTCGGGAGCTGCCGGGTCAGGCAAGACGATCCTGGCGCTAGCCGCCGCCATCGAGCAGACAGTGGTTAGCAAGCGTTACCGTCGCATCATCGCTACGCGTAGCGTGCAGGGGCTGGATGAGGACATTGGCTTCCTGCCAGGCACCGAGGCAGAGAAGATGGAGCCATGGCTCGGCGCTATCACCGACAACCTCGAAGCCTTGCACATGGATGACGAGAGTACCCATGGCAGCGTTGACTACATCCTTCAGAAGGTGCCGCTGCAGTTCAAATCCCTCAACTACATCCGTGGGCGTAGCTTTCAGCAGAGCCTGATCCTGATCGATGAATGCCAGAACCTCACACCGCATCAGATGAAGACCATCATCACCCGTGCTGGCAGCGGGTCGAAGGTGGTATGCCTCGGCAACCTGGCACAGATCGATACGCCTTATCTCTCTGCAACCAGTTCCGGGCTCACCTACCTCACAGAACGATTCAAGGACTTTCCCCACGGCATGCACATCACCTTGCAGGGCGTCCCTCGTTCGGTACTGGCCGAATACGCAGAGGCCCACCTGTAATCGATCGGCTGGTGCACGCTGGGAGCGTCTACGAGCACGGCCTGGAAGCGGGCCAGGTTCGGGCTCGCTTCCAGCTTCCAGCTTCCAGCTGAGCTAAACTGCGGAACCCACAGTCTTACCAGGATTAACAATGCTCACCCATCTTGATTCCCAGGGGCGGGCCAACATGGTCGACGTTACTGCCAAGGCCGTTACGGCCCGAGAGGCGGTGGCGGAAGCCAAGGTCCGCATGCTCCCCGAAACCTTGCAGATGATTCAGCAAGGTGGCCATCCCAAGGGTGATGTCTTCGCCGTCGCCCGCATTGCCGGCATACAGGCGGCAAAGAAGACCCATGAGCTGATTCCTCTGTGTCATCCGCTGTTGCTGACCAGCATCAAGCTCGACCTGCAACCGGAGGGTGACGACTGCGTACGGATCGAGGCGCGCTGCAGGCTGGCTGGCCAGACGGGAGTTGAAATGGAAGCACTGACGGCTGCCAGCATCGCTGCGCTGACCATTTACGACATGTGCAAGGCGGTCGACAAAGGCATGGTGATCGAGGGGGTTCGATTGCTGGAGAAACTCGGCGGCAAAAGCGGCCACTGGCAGGTACCGACATGATCCAGGTCCAGTATTTTGCGCGTTATCGCGAGGCACTTGGCCTCGATTCGGAAGAGGTGGAGTGGGATGCATCGATGCGCCATCTCGATGACCTGCGCGTGCGGCTCTCGGCGCGCGGACCCGAGTGGGCTGTATTGAATGAGCGAAACCTGATGTGTGCCCGCAACCAGGAACTTTGCAGTCTGGATGAGCCGCTGGCCGACGGCGATGACGTTGCATTCTTTCCCACCGTGACCGGAGGTTGAACATGTCCGTGCGCATCCAGCAGGCGACGTTCGATCCAGGTGACGAACTTAACGCACTGCATGCAGCCAACCTTGGAATCGGAGCGGTTGCCTGCTTCGTTGGTTACGTCCGGGATTTCAATGATGGCCACGACGTGGCCGGCATGTTCCTCGAGCATGCGCCGGGAATGACGGAGAAAGCGCTGCAAAAGATCATCGACGAAGCGGGGGAACGCTGGCCCTTGCTAAAGCTCGAGATCGTGCATCGAATAGGTCCGCTTGATGCGGGCGAACCGATCGTCTTTGTTGGCGCCGCCAGTGCCCATCGCGAGGCGGCATTCGATAGCTGTCGATTCGTCATGGACTACCTGAAAACGCGGGCGCCGTTCTGGAAGAAGGAAAAAACGCCCGACGGGCCGCGTTGGGTCGAAGGACGCTGCAGCGACCAGGCCGCAGCCGATCGATGGCGGGACAGCCCGAGCAGCTAGCGAATTTGTCATCCGCAACACCTTTGCCTAGCAGCCGGCATCGAGACGACCCTAGCCCTGGCGTTGCTATCCTGACCCAGGGTTCCGTTCGCTTTCTTCCTGCGCGGCAGGGTTGTTGAGTATTGAGGGAATGGCTGGCCTGGGTTCGCCCGATGGACCTCAGGCAGAGCAGAGGTAGGCCTTGCCTGTCTCGTTTGGTCTTTAGTGCTTGGGTGGCACAGGCGCCAGCAGCTCGGCAGGGGGCATCTCGCAACTGATCTTCCGACCGAGCAATGCCTCTATTGCAGGTAGGGCAAAGGCGTCATCCTCGCCGGCAAAGCTGATCGAGGTACCGCTGGCGCCCGCCCGACCGGTACGACCGATACGGTGTACATAGTCATCGGGCACTTCCGGCAGGGTGAAGTTGATGACGTGGCTGATGCCGTCGACATGGATGCCGCGGCCGGCGACATCAGTGGCCACCATGACGCGGATCTTGCCTTCACGGAAACCTTCCAGGGCCCGGATACGCTTGTGTTGCGGAACGTCGCCTGACATCTGCACGGCGCTGATACCGTCGCGGGTCAGGCGTTCTTCGATGCGCCGCACCTCGTCCTTGCGGTTGGCAAATACCATCACGCGCGTCCAGTCATTCTGGGTAATGAGGTTGTAGAGCAATTTGTACTTGTCGCTGCCCGCGACGGCATAGACATGCTGTTCGACCGTATCGCTGGCCACGTTGACTGCTTCGATCTCGACAATCGCCGGATCGGTGGTCCACTGTTTGGCCAGGTTCATCACGTCATCGGTGAAGGTGGCGGAAAACAGCAGCGTCTGCCGCTCACTCTTTGGCGGAGTCTGGCGGATGATCTGGCGGACCTGGGGAATGAACCCCATGTCCAGCATGCGATCAGCTTCGTCGAGAACCAGCACTTCGACCATGTCCAGATGCACTTCGCCGCGCTGGTTGAAGTCCAGAAGGCGACCGGGCGTGGCCACCAGAATGTCGCAGTAGCGGGATTCGAGCGCCTTGAGCTGTTTGTCGAAATCCATGCCGCCGACAAAGCTCATGACGTTCAGGCCGGTGTATTTGGTCAGGTTCAGCGCATCGTTGGCAATCTGCACGACCAGCTCGCGAGTCGGTGCGATGATCAGTGCGCGAGGCTCACCCATATAGCGGTCGCTCGGTGGCGGCGTCTGCAATAACTGTGTGATGGTCGAGACAAGGAATGCGGCGGTTTTACCAGTCCCTGTCTGGGCGCGGCCAATGGCGTCACGTCCTTTGAGGGTGAAGCCGAGGACCTGGGCCTGGATGGGCGTGCAGTAAGGAAACCCGAGGTCGTGAATAGCGTGCATCAGCTCTGGCGCAAGATTGAAGTCGTGAAACCGCGTCTTGCCCTCGACGGGCTCGACAGTGAAATCTTCCAGTTTCCAGGCTGGCGCCACTGGCGCGGTAGGCTTTCGCGGCCGCTCGCGGCGTACCTTGGCACCTGGCTCAACAGCATTGTCATGCTGCGCCTTGACCCCCTCGGAGGGCGTCGGGGTGCTGGCGCCGGTGTCTGTAACGGTACTGCTGTGAGGCTGGGTAACAGAGGGCTTGCTTGCACCTTTGCTGAACATCTTTTTGAGTGCTTCTAGCACGGTCTTCTCATCTATGTCTTGTAAGGGTTCGCTCGCCAGTGTAATGCAATACGCAGATACGGCGAAGACTTGCTCCAGCAGGGGCCGGTGTGTTGTCTAGCCGCAGACCTGATTGCGGCCCCTTTCCTTTGCTTGATAAAGCGCCTGGTCCGCCAGATGGATAAGGCTGTCCAGGTCGGCGTCGGGTTGCATGCTCGCCACACCGACGGAAATGGTCACCCCAGGCAGCAGGCCGATCGGCGAGTGAAAGGAGGAAACGCTCTCAAGGCTCTGGCGCAAGCGCTCGCCGACATTCCTTGCGTCGTTCAGTGCCATCTCGGGCAACAGCACCACGAACTCCTCGCCGCCATAACGGACAAGGCTGTCGGCGGGGCGGAGCAGCTTGCGGAGTGTGTTCACCACCAGGCATAGCGCATGGTCACCGGCCAGGTGGCCATGGCTGTCGTTATATCGCTTGAACTGATCGACATCGATCATCAATAGCGAGAGTGGCTGGCCGGCGAGGGTGCAGCGCGCCCGTTCGCGTCCGTAGACATATTCCAGCCAGCGACGATTGAACGAACCGGTCAGCTTGTCGATATTGGCGTTCTGTTCGCTGTTGATGATCAGCCGATCGCTCAAGCGGACACGTTGACAAAGCAGTTCTGCCAAGTTTTGCATCAGCTGTGGCGAGCGGGTCAACAGCTGCATAGAGCGGCGGTGCACACGCAGCAGCACGGAAGGTTCGATCGCGAGAACGTAGGCAGAGGGCGGAAGATTGTCCATGAAGCTGATCTCGCCTGCACAATCACCCGGTCCGATCGAGCGAACCGGGCTGCCGTCGAGTGAGTCCAGGTGGACAGCCAGCTCGCCTTCAAGCACCAGGTAAAGGTAGTGATTGTGTTCCAGCGGGGTCAGGAGAAGCTCGCCAAGCTCGAGTTCGCAAGGTTCAAAGACCTCCTGTAGCAGCCGCAGGCAAAACGCATCCACATGATTCAGCAGCCATGCCTGCTCCAAATGCTGCCGCTGCACTCGCCAGCTGGCGAGCCTCATGGCTGCCCGTTCCCGTTGGATGACACCCTTGTCATGGCTATTGCACGCATTCCATCGCTGCCGGCTAGGTCGGCTTCTACTGGCCGCGATAGGGCGCTACAGCGGGAGGCCTATCGAAATTGCAACTACTCTCGCCTAGCGTAGCCTCATTTGGCGAATGCGGCAGGTGCACAAAGTCACATTTTGCTGTCAACGAGCTCAACCCAGCCGGGCCGCCAGCCATTCACCGATCTCACGAATCTCCTCCGGTACTACTTCGTGAGCCATCGGATAGTCCTTCCATTGCGCATCTACCTTGTTAGCGAGCAAGCACTCAAAGGCTGCCCGGCCCATTGATGGCAGCACGACGTTGTCGTTGGAACCATGCAGCACCAGTACCGGCAGCCCGGCCTGGAGGGTTGAAAGTTTCAGGTCGGCATTGAATGTCGGCGCGTAGGTGGACAAGGCGATGACTCCACCCAGTGGGCCTGGCCAGCGCAGGAAAGCGGTGTGGTAGACCACCGCACCACCCTGGGAAAATCCGGCCAGAAAGATGCGGGCAGGATCGATGCCGCTGTCGCGCTGTGCTTCGATCAGGTCGATCACGCTTTGCGCCGATAGCTCAAGCTGTTCCTGGTTTATGGCCCGGGCCGGGCTCATCGCCAGGATGTCGTACCAGCTCGGCATGGCCCAGCCACCGTTGATGGTGACAGCACGAGTTGGCGCCTGCGGCAATACGAAACGAGTCGTTAGCAACCGCTGTTGCAGGGCTTCGGCAACCGGCAGGAAGTCGTAGCGGTCAGCGCCAAGGCCATGCAGCCAGATCACGCAGGCGTCGGCATTATGGGCGGGCTCGATGATCAGTGGGTCACTCATGGTGGGCTCCAGTCGGGGCGGCGCGCGCTAAGTTGGTGCGGTCGCAGATGAGATATGCAGCAATCTGCGGCGAGGTTACCTGTACCAGACGCTGCGATGAAGCGCTCGGGCGTGCGCCTAAAGGCATTTTGATTCTGGTACGCCACTTGCTTTAGTTCAGATACCTGACGCGCCGCACGTCTTCGGTACGCCTGCAGACAAAGCGGGTCAGGAAGGTTGCTGATAACCAAACGGCGGCTAGACTGAGGTCAGTTTCTTCTTCGCCCCCTCGAAAGGCATCGAGTGGCAGCCTGTGATCCAGGCAGAGGACGCTAACCACAAGAATAAAAGCAAACTGGAGGTTTCGATGATAAGGGTTAAATCCACACTGGCCATGCTTGGTGCTGCAACATTGTTGGGCACGAGCGGCTTGGCACAAGCGGGGGCGACGCTTGACGCAGTCAAGAGCAAGGGGTTTGTGCAGTGCGGCGTCAGCGACGGGTTGCCTGGCTTCTCCTACACCGACGCCAAGGGCGAGTACAAGGGAATCGATGTGGATGTCTGCCGCGCGGTAGCGGCTGCGGTATTTGGTGATGCAGGCAAGGTCAAGTTCAGCCCGCTGACAGCCAAGGAGCGTTTCACTGCGCTGCAATCCGGCGAGGTCGACGTGCTTTCGCGCAACACCACCTGGACCAGTTCCCGCGATGCGGCGATGGGTCTGAATTTCACCGGCGTGACCTACTACGACGGCCAGGGATTCCTGGTCAACAAATCAGTCGGGGTATCCAGCGCCAAGGAGCTCGACGGCGCTACTGTCTGCATCCAGGCAGGCACTACCACCGAACTGAACCTGTCCGATTACTTCCGCGCTAACAACCTCAAATACACCCCGATCACCTACGACACCTCCGACGAAAGCGCCAAGTCGCTCGAGTCAGGACGTTGCGACGTGCTCACCTCGGACCAGTCCCAGCTCTATGCCCAGCGGATCAAGTTGGCGAAGCCGGACGATTACGTCGTATTGCCGGAAGTCATCTCCAAGGAGCCGCTCGGCCCAGCCGTGCGTCAGGGCGATGAAGAATGGTTCGATATTGTTCGCTGGGCACTGTTCGGCATGATCAACGCCGAAGAACTGGGCATTACCTCTGCGAATGTTGAAGAGATGGCCAAGTCCACCAAGAATCCCGACGTTGCTCGGCTGTTGGGTGCCGAAGGGGAATACGGCAAGGATCTGAAACTGCCGAAGGACTGGGCAGTGCAGATCGTCAAGCAGGTAGGAAACTACGGCGAAGTGTTCGAACGAAACATCGGTTCCGGTAGCGAGCTGAAGATCGAGCGCGGCCTGAACGCGCTTTGGACCAATGGAGGTCTGCAGTACGCACCCCCGGTGCGTTGACCAAGCCGGACCGGCGTCCTGCCGGTCTTGTTTCAAGGATGAGCGCTGCCGGTGTCTATGCACCGGCAGCGCCGTATGAGGTTTCTTGATGCGTACCATTGCCAAAGCGGGGGCCGCACGCGGCTCGCTGCTCACGGACCCGCAGGCGCGTGCCTGGGTGTTCCAGGTCATCGCTGTCATAACTGTGGTTGGAATCGGCTGGTTTCTGTTTCACAACACCCAGACCAATCTCGCCCATCGAGGCATCACGTCAGGCTTCGGTTTTCTTGATAACGCTGCCGGTTTCGGCATCTCCCAGCATTTGATCGACTACAGCGAGAGCGACTCCTACGGCCGAGTCTTCTGGGTCGGCCTGCTGAACACCCTTCTTGTCAGCGTCATCGGGATCATCCTGGCGACCATCATCGGATTCATCCTCGGCGTAGCGCGGCTGTCGCCTAACTGGCTGATTCGCAAGATCGCCACTGTCTATATCGAGACGTTTCGAAACATTCCGCCACTGCTGCAGATTTTCTTCGTCTACTTCGCCGTGCTCAGTCCACTGCCTGGGCCGAGGGATAGCCTGAGCCTCTGGGATATGGTGTTTGTCAACAATCGAGGCGTACAGATGCCGTCGCCCAGCGCAGGGGAAGGCTTTTGGCCGTTCTGGCTTGCGCTGTTCCTGGCATTGGTTGCGATCGTCATGCTCAACCGCTGGGCACGTGCCCGACGTGACGCGACAGGCGAGGCGTTCCCCGTGTTCTGGGCCAGCCTGACGCTGTCCCTAGCCATTCCGGGCTTCAGCGTTATGTTGATGGGAGCGCCGTTTCTCTGGGAAATCCCTGAGCTGCAACGCTTCAACATCCGCGGCGGTTGGGTAGTGATACCGGAACTGGTGTCGATTGTCCTGGCCTTGTCCATCTACACAGCGGCCTTCATTGGTGAAACCGTTCGTGCAGGTATCCAGTCGGTCAGTCATGGGCAGACGGAGGCAGCAGCGTCGTTAGGTCTTCGTCCAGGCCGGGTACTGCGCCTGGTCATCATCCCCCAGGCGATGCGGGTCATTATCCCCCCGCTGACAAGCCAATACCTGAACCTGGCCAAGAATTCCTCGTTGGCAGCGGCCATCGGTTATCCGGACATGGTGTCGCTGTTTGCCGGCACGGTACTCAACCAGACCGGACAAGCCATCGAGACCATGGCGATCACTATGAGTGTCTACCTGGCGATCAGCATCAGCATCTCGCTGCTGATGAATGCATACAACAAGCGCATTGCGCTGATCGAGCGGTGAGGACGAGCGCATGACGAGCCATACTTTCAAGCCGGACCTGCCTGCGCCCTCGGCCAATATCGGTGTGCTGGGGTGGATGCGGGCTAACCTGTTTTCCAGCTGGATAAACGCCCTGCTGACACTGGTCGGGCTCTATCTGATCTGGGTGATCGTCCCGCCGATCATCGACTGGGCGATCATCAAGGCCGATTGGACCGGCGAAACCCGTGCTGACTGCACCCGCGAGGGGGCCTGCTGGGTATTCGTGCAGACGCGTTTCAGTCAGTTCATGTACGGTTTCTACCCGCCAGAGCTGCGCTGGCGCGTTGATGCCACTGCCTGGCTGGCCATCATAGGTGCTGCGCCGCTGTTCCTGCGGCAGATGCGGCACAAGGCGCGCTACGGTATTGCGTTCCTGGTGCTCTATCCGCTGCTTGCCTATTGGCTGTTGCATGGTGGTTTCCTCGGTTTGGAAACGGTACCGACGAGCCGTTGGGGCGGGTTGATGCTGACCATCGTCATCGCTGCCGTAGGTATTGCAGGGGCGTTGCCGCTGGGGATTCTGCTGGCATTGGGGCGACGCTCCGACATGCCGGCAATCCGCGTGCTCTGCATCACCTTCATTGAGTTCTGGCGCGGCGTACCGCTGATCACTGTGTTGTTCATGTCCTCGGTGATGCTGCCGTTGTTCCTGCCAGAGGGCATGAACCTCGACAAGCTGATGCGGGCCATGGTCATGGTGGTCTTCTTTGAAGCGGCCTATATCGCCGAAGTGGTGCGTGGCGGACTGCAGGCGATCCCGAAAGGCCAATACGAGGCGGCTGCCGCAATGGGGTTGGGCTACTGGCGCAGCATGATCCTGGTCATCCTGCCGCAGGCGCTGAAGATGGTCATCCCCGGCATCGTCAATACCTTTATTGCGCTGTTCAAGGACACCAGTCTGGTGATCATCATCGGCCTGTTCGACTTCCTCAATAGCATCAAACGCGCCACTTCGGATCCTGCCTGGCTGGGCATGTCGACCGAGGGTTATGTCTTCGCGGCGCTGGTTTACTGGATTTTCTGTTTTGGCATGTCGCGCTATTCCATGCATCTGGAACGCAAGCTCGACACTGGTCACCGGAATTAGGAGCGACACCTATGAATGAAACAGTCTTGAGTTCTCAGCAGGCCGGGCAAACCGGTGAATCCGTCATCCAGATGCAGGGCGTGCATAAATGGTACGGGCAGTTCCATGTGCTCAAGGACATCAACCTGAACGTCACACAGGGCGAGCGCATCGTTCTCTGCGGGCCGTCCGGGTCGGGCAAATCCACCACCATCCGTTGTCTTAATCGGCTGGAAGAACATCAGCAGGGTCGCATCGTCGTCAATGGCGTGGAGCTGACCAACGACCTCAAGCAAATCGAGGCGATCCGCAGCGAAGTCGGCATGGTATTCCAGCATTTCAATCTTTTTCCTCATCTGACCGTGCTGCAGAACTGCACGCTGGCGCCCATGTGGGTACGCAAGATGCCCCGGCGCCAGGCAGAGGAGATCGCGATGCATTACCTGGAACGGGTGCGTATTCCAGAGCAGGCCGACAAGTTTCCAGGGCAACTCTCGGGTGGCCAGCAGCAGCGGGTCGCGATCGCCCGTGCGCTGTGCATGAAGCCGAAGATCATGCTGTTCGACGAACCAACCTCGGCGCTGGACCCAGAGATGGTGAAGGAGGTGCTCGACACCATGGTCGGGCTCGCGGAAAGCGGTATGACCATGCTCTGTGTCACCCACGAGATGGGGTTCGCGCGCACCGTCGCCGACCGGGTGATCTTCATGGACAAGGGCGAGATCGTGGAGGAGGCCGATCCCGATACCTTCTTCACCAACCCCGTCAACGATAGGACCAAGCTGTTCCTGAGCCAGATATTGCATTGAAGGGAACTAGAAGCTTGAAGTCTGAAGCTGGAAGCTCGAAGTGAAAGCGGCAAGCGCTTGACGGTAATGCAGCGTTTGCCCTCCCACTGATCCAGCTTCCAGCTTCCAGCTTCCAGCTTCCAGCTTCCAGCTTCCAGCTTCCAGCTTCCAGCAGGCTTAGCCTCGGACGCCGTCATGGGCTAGAATACGCGGCCCGACTGCTCCCCCTTCCGAGGCTGTTCCGACGATGTTGATCCTGCGCGGCGCTCCCGCTCTTTCCGCCTTCCGTCACGGCAAGCTCCTGGCGCAACTGACCGACAAGGTCCCCGCTGTCAGCGGGCTGTATGCCGAGTTTGCTCATTTCGCCGAGGTATCCGGCACACTTGGCGCGGACGAGCAGCAAGTGCTGGCCCGGCTGTTGAAATATGGCCCCAGCGTTCCGGTTCAGGAGCCTTCCGGTCGACTGTTTCTTGTCATCCCGCGATTCGGCACCATCTCGCCCTGGTCGAGCAAGGCCAGTGACATCGCTCGCAATTGCGGTCTCGACAAGGTCCAGCGCCTCGAGCGCGGCATCGCCTACTACGTGGGCGGCGAGTTCTCCGCGGCCGAGGCCGAGCAGATTTCCACAGCACTGCATGACCGCATGACCCAACTGGTGCTTCAGCGCTTCGAGGAAGCGCAAGGGCTCTTCAGTCATGCGCAGCCCAAGCCATTGACCGCCGTTGATGTCCTGGGTGGTGGTCGGGCGGCGCTGGAGTGGGCCAACGTAGAGCTGGGGCTGGCGCTGGCCGAAGACGAGATTGATTATCTGGTGACCAGTTTCACTGGCCTTGGGCGCAACCCGCACGACATCGAACTCATGATGTTTGCCCAGGCGAATTCGGAGCATTGCCGCCACAAGATCTTCAATGCCAGTTGGGACATCGACGGCGAAAGCCAGGAAAAGTCCCTGTTCGGCATGATCAAGAACACCTTCCAGCTGCACGGCGAAGGTGTGTTGTCAGCCTACAAGGACAACGCTGCCGTAATCGTCGGCAACGTGGCGGGTCGTTTCTATCCGAACCCGGACACAGGCGAGTACGCGGCCAGCCAAGAGCCCGTGCATATCCTGATGAAGGTGGAAACCCATAACCACCCGACTGCCATTGCGCCGTTCCCTGGCGCGGCCACCGGTTCCGGTGGCGAGATTCGTGACGAGGGGGCTACAGGTCGCGGCGCCAAACCAAAGGCCGGGCTTACCGGCTTTACCGTTTCCAACCTCAATATCCCGGGCTTCGAGCAGCCGTGGGAAATGCCGTACGGCAAACCCGAACGCATCGTTACGCCGCTCGACATCATGATCGAAGGCCCGCTGGGCGGTGCAGCGTTCAATAACGAATTTGGCCGGCCCGCACTCAATGGCTACTTCCGCACCTTCGAGCAGGCGATCAGTACGCCACGAGGCGAGGAAGTGCGCGGCTACCACAAGCCGATCATGCTGGCCGGTGGGATGGGCAATATTCGGGAAGATCACGTGCAGAAGGCCGAGATTTCGGTTGGTGGCAAGCTGATCGTACTCGGCGGCCCCGCCATGCTGATCGGTCTCGGCGGTGGTGCTGCCTCGTCCATGGCCACCGGCAGCAGTTCGGCAGATCTGGATTTCGCTTCGGTACAGCGCGACAACCCGGAAATGGAGCGCCGTTGTCAGGAGGTCATCGACCGTTGCTGGCAGCTGGGCGAGAACAACCCCATCAAATTCATTCACGATGTGGGGGCGGGTGGCCTTTCCAACGCCTTCCCCGAACTCGTCAACGACGGTGGTCGAGGTGGCCGTTTCGAGCTGCGCCAGGTACCCAACGATGAGCCCGGCATGGCCCCGCACGAGATCTGGTGCAACGAATCCCAGGAGCGCTACGTGCTTTCGGTCGACGCGGCCGACCTCGAGCGTTTCGAAGCGATCTGCAAGCGTGAGCGCTGCCCGTTCGCCGTTGTTGGCGAAGCCACCGCCGAGCCACACCTGAGAGTGTCTGACAGTCATTTCGCCAACAATCCGGTCGATATGCCGCTCAACGTTCTGCTTGGCAAAACGCCGCGCATGCACCGCAGTGCCGCTCGAGAAGCGGAACTGGGTGATGATTTTGCCGCAGGTCAGGTTGACATCTGCGAGGCAGCCGCGCGCGTGCTGCGTCACCCGGCGGTGGCCAGCAAGAGCTTCCTCATCACTATCGGAGACCGCAGCATCACTGGCATGGTGGCCCGTGACCAGATGGTTGGCCCGTGGCAGGTCCCGGTGGCGGACTGCGCCGTGACGGCCACAAGTTATGACGTCTATACAGGCGAAGCCATGGCGATGGGCGAGCGCACGCCGCTGGCGCTACTCGATGCGCCTGCATCGGGACGTATGGCCATTGGCGAAACCCTGACCAATCTGGCGGCCGCGCGTATCGAGAAGCTGTCCGACATCAAGTTGTCCGCCAACTGGATGGCGGCAGCGGGACATCCCGGCGAAGACGCACGCTTGTACGACACCGTCAGGGCTGTCGGCATGGAGCTGTGCCCGGCGCTGGGCCTCACCATTCCGGTCGGCAAGGACTCCATGTCGATGAAGACCCGCTGGAGTGAGGAGGGCACCGAAAAGAGCGTGACCTCACCGCTGTCGCTGGTGGTGTCCGGTTTTGCCCCTGTGGTCGACATCCGCCAGACGTTGACCCCGCAGCTGCGCCTGGACAAGGGCGAAACCGACCTGATCCTCATCGATCTTGGCCGCGGCCAAAACCGCATGGGTGGTTCGATCCTGGCGCAGGTATATGGCCGGATGGGGCGGCAGGCACCTGATGTGGATGACGCTGAGGACCTGCAGGCATTCTTCGCGGTCGTTCAGGGGCTCAACGCAGATGGCCTGTTGCTGGCCTACCATGACCGTTCCGACGGCGGCCTGCTGACAACCGCGTTGGAAATGGCGTTCGCAGGCCACTGCGGCTTGAACATCCGGCTGGACGGCCTTGCCGAGGGAGCCGAGGAGCTTCCTGGCGTGCTGTTCAATGAAGAGTTGGGCGCACTGATTCAGGTGCGTCAGGGCGACTCGGCGGTGGTACTGGCACAGTTCAGCGCAGCCGGCCTGGCCGACTGCGTCTCGGTCATCGGTCAGCCGATCAACAACAACCATGTCGCGATCACCTTTGGCGGCGCCGATGTATTCAGCGGCGATCGTCGTTTGCTGCAGCGCCAATGGTCGGAAACCAGCTACCAGATCCAGCGTTTGCGGGACAACGCCGACTGCGCGGACCAGGAATTCGATGCCCTGCTGGAGGAGGACAACCCCGGCCTGAGCGTGCATCTCGACTTTGACGTCAACGAGGATGTGGCCGCGCCTTACATCAAGCGCGGCGTGCGGCCTGAGGTGGCAATCCTCCGTGAGCAGGGCGTCAACGGGCAGACCGAAATGGCTGCAGCCTTCGACCGGGCCGGCTTCGCCGCGGTAGACGTGCACATGAGCGACATCCTTTCGGGGCGCATCAGCCTGGAGCGTTTCAAGGGGCTGATCGCCTGTGGCGGTTTCTCCTATGGCGACGTGCTGGGCGCCGGCGAAGGCTGGGCCAAGTCGATTCTGTTCAACGGTCGTGCCCGCGAAGACTTCAGTGCCTTCTTCGATCGCAAGGACAGCTTCGCATTGGGTGTGTGCAACGGTTGCCAGATGCTCTCCAACCTGCACGAACTGGTGCCAGGCAGCGAGTCATGGCCGCACTTCGTGCGCAATCGCTCCGAACAGTTCGAGGCGCGTGTGGCCATGGTCCAGGTTCAGGAGTCGCCCTCGATCTTTCTCCAGGGCATGGCCGGATCCCGTCTGCCAATCGCCATTGCCCATGGCGAAGGCCACGCGGAGTTCGAAAGCGAAGAAGCGTTACTCGAGGCCGACCTCTCCGGTACCGTGGCGCTGCGTTATGTCGACAATCACGGCAAGGTGACGGAGCGCTATCCGGCCAACCCGGGCGGCTCACCGCGCGGGATTACCGGTCTCACCACTCGTGATGGCCGGGTGACCATCATGATGCCTCATCCAGAGCGCGTATTTCGGGCCGTTACCAACTCCTGGCGCCCCGATGAGTGGCAGGAAGACGGTGGCTGGATGCGTATGTTCCGCAATGCGCGGGTCTGGGTGGATTGACCGATCCAGGGTAGGAAGAAGCTCGAAGCGCGCAGGCGATTCGGGCTTTTTTCGTTTCTGTGACCGAGAGCCTGCCAGGCGATGAACCAAGCGCTGGTACCCGCGTCTGAGTTCAACTGGAAAGCAGCGATATTCCGGGTTTGGGTTATCTGGTTTCAGTGGGGCAATGGCTGCCGCTGACTGTGGATTCTGTGCGGAGAAGTCGATGTACAAACTGTGTTTCTATGTTCCGGAGAGCCATCTGGACGCAGTCAAGAAAGCGGTTTTCGCAGCGGGGGCCGGCCGTATCGGCGCCTATGACAGCTGCTGTTGGCAGGTTCTCGGGCAGGGGCAGTATCGCCCCCTTGAAGGGAGTCAGCCCTTTCTCGGCCAGCTTGGGCAGGTCCAGTCCGTATCGGAATGGAAAGTGGAACTGGTCGTTGCGGACGAGCTGATCCATGACAGTGTCAAGGCGCTCAAACGAACCCACCCTTACGAGACTCCAGCATTCGAGGTGTGGCGCCTGTCGGACATGCAGTTTTGACGACGTGTCGTTGGCTGGGTACTGATTGGCAGCTCAGGGCAAATTTATCTATCTTGGGAGTGCCGCTCCCCACGCTGGTCAGCTGTAGGCGCTTCGACTGGTTGCCGCAGCCTGGCAGCTGGTGACAACGACCTGCTGGGGCCTGCCAGGCCAGAGATCCTTCAAGGACGGATCTCGATCAAGGTGCCGTCCTTGACCAGGTTCCAGATTTCGCGCATGTCGTCGTTTTTCAGGGCAATGCAGCCTTCAGTCCAGTCGAGCGTGTGGAAATACCATTCCGGGTACTCTTCATCGATGGGCGTCCCGTGCAGCATGATCATGTTGCCAGGCCGTGCGCCTTCGCCTCTGGCTCGGGCCAGGTCTTTGGCGTTCGGGTAGGAGATGTGCATCGCCAGGTTGTACTTGTCGGACTGCTTGCGCCAATCGATCCAGTAGAAACCCTCGGGGGTGCGCTGGTCGCCTTCGCGCAGCTTGGGGCCCGCCTGCTTGCCCAGGGAGACACGATAGCTTTTCATGCTGACGCCGCGGCTGATCAAGTGAAGCTTTCGTTCGGACTTGACCACCAGCACCTTGTCGATGAACGCGCCGTCCAGTGTTGGAGCTGCGGTTGCGTGTGAAAGGGTGGCAAACGTGAAGCAGACAATCGCTAACAGCCAGCGCATTGGGCTATTCCTGAATCCAGACTGCATCAGACCTGTTTGCGGGCCACCCGCATTGGTTCGATGGCCTCGTTGCGCACCGGGAAGGTCTGCTGCACCCGGTCGGCGAAGAAGTATTCTAGGGTACGGCCGACAGTCGGAAAAGCCAGCTCTGACCAAGGGATGTCGGCTTGCTTGAACAGCCTGACTTCGAGTGTTTCGTCCCCGGCGCGAAAGCCGTTGTCGACCAGTTCGGCTCGGAAGAACATGTACACCTGATTGATATGTGGAAGGTCGAACAGCGTATAGAGCTGCAGAGCCGTCACTTTTGCGCAGGCTTCTTCTCGTGTCTCCCGCTCTGCAGCCTGTTGAACGGTCTCGCCGTTTTCCATGAATCCGGCTGGCAGGGTCCAGTACCCACGTCTCGGCTCGATCGCTCTCTTGCAGAGCAGGACCTGACCATCAAGAACAGGCAAGCAGCCTGCGACTATGCGCGGATTCTGGTAATGGATGGTTTCACAGGCGCCACAGACGAAGCGGAGGCGGTTATCACCCTCGGGGATCATCTCGGTTATGGTGCCGCCGCACTGGCTACAGAATTTCATTGCGATTCCTTCGTTTCGACCGATTGAACTGAACCAGAGCGCTCCGCAGGCTGGTCATTGCTGAGAGCGGGCAGGTCCCGAAAGGTTTCGGCGTTCGGGGCGGCAGCTCCATCGCTTCGCCTGCGCTGGCTCTGCCAGGTTTGGACTTTTTTCTGTCTTGGGCAGGTTGCTGATTCATGCCATGATGCCAGGCAAAGACAGAACGAGAAGATCCATGCTGGACAAGATTCTCCAACGGGTGCGTGACTACTCTCCGCATCTTCTGGAGCCGGAGGGCTGGATGCCCGAGGCGGCGGTATTGATGCCGATCACTCGCGGGGATTCGCCGGAGCTGGTACTGACCCTCAGGGCCAGCGGCCTGTCTACGCACGGCGGGGAGGTTGCCTTCCCCGGAGGTCGCCGTGATCCGGAAGATCGGGATCTGGTCCATACCGCGTTACGTGAAGCCGAGGAAGAGGTAGGTCTGGCGCCGGGCATCGTCGAGGTCGTGGGGCCGCTGAGCAGCCTCGTGTCGATTCATGGCATACATGTCACGCCCTTCGTTGGCATCGTCCCGGATTACGTCGAGTACCGAGCTAATGACGCCGAGATCGCATCGGTGTTTTCCGTGCCGCTTGATTTCTTCTGTCATGATCCTCGGGAAGTTACGCACCGAATCGATTATCAGGGGGGCGCCTGGTACATCCCGTCCTATCGCTACGGGGAGTACAAGATCTGGGGCCTGACGGCCATCATGATCGTCGAGTTGGTAAACCTGGTCTATGACGCCCGCATCGAGATGCGCCGCGCGCCCGCCACCTATATCGATCTGAGCCAGAAGAGGTCATGACTGTGAAATATCGCCTGGGTGATTCCCGTGTCGAAACCCATCCAGAGAGCTGGGTCGCCCCAAACGCTACCCTGGTCGGCAAGATCCGCCTGGATGCAGGCGCCAATGTATGGTTCGGCGCCGTGCTCCGGGGAGATAACGAGCTGATCCACATCGGTGAGAACAGCAATGTTCAGGATGGCAGCGTCATGCACACCGATATGGGCTTTCCGTTGAGCCTCGGAAAGGGAGTGACGGTGGGGCACAACGCGATGCTGCATGGCTGTAACGTCGGTGACTTCAGTCTGATCGGTATCAATGCGGTGGTTTTGAATGGTGCCCGCATCGGCAAGTACTGCATCATCGGCGCCAACACACTGATTGCCGAGGGGAAGGAAATCCCTGACGGCTCTCTGGTTGTCGGCTCCCCTGGGAAAGTGGTGCGTGAGTTGACCGAACAGCAGAAGAAAATGCTTGAGGCCAGCGCCGCACATTACGTTCATAACGCACAGCGCTACGCCCGCGATCTGGCGGAGCAGGACGATTGAGCGTTCAGGACAAGCCGGTTGCCTCTCCTTGCGTCAGCATCTGTGCACTGGACGAGAATGACCTCTGCACTGGCTGCCAGCGCAACATCGACGAGATTCGCCGTTGGGGCCGCATGGACAATGCCGAGCGGCGCGAAGTGCTGATGCGTACCCATGAGCGCGCCAAGGCGGCTGGGCTTCTTCTTTGAGCCCGTGGGGCTACGTGATAGGCGTCCGCTGAGATTTGTCTGAGAAGCGAGGAATACCATGCCTACAATCGGCACCCCGTTGTCCACCAGTGCTACCCGTGTCCTGCTCTGCGGTTCGGGCGAGCTTGGCAAAGAGTTGGTCATAGAGCTTCAGCGCCTGGGCGTCGAAGTCATCGCAGTAGACCGCTACGCCCATGCACCTGCAATGCAGGTGGCTCATCGGCACCATGTCATCGATATGCTTGACGGCGCCGGGCTGCGTGCGGTCATTGAGCGGGAACGACCTCATTTTATCGTTCCCGAGATCGAAGCGATCGCGACGGCGACTCTGGTCGAGCTGGAATCCGAAGGCTATACGGTGATCCCGACGGCCAAGGCAGCGCAGCTGACCATGAATCGCGAGGGGATCCGCCGCCTGGCTGCAGAGGAGCTTGGGCTGCCGACGTCACCTTATCGGTTTGCGGACTCGCTGGACGAATGCCGCGAGGCGGTATCGACGCTGGGTTTCCCCTGCCTGATCAAGCCGGTCATGAGTTCCTCCGGCAAAGGGCAGTCGGTATTGCGCAGCGAGGCCGATGTCATCGGGGCATGGGAATATGCGCAGGCCGGTGGCCGTGCCGGCAAGGGTAGGGTCATCGTAGAAGGCTTCATCGATTTCGATTACGAGATAACCCTGTTGACGGTTCGTCACGCTGGGGGATCCGCCTTCTGCCAACCAATTGGTCATCGCCAGGAGAAAGGCGATTACCAGGAGTCCTGGCAACCGCAACCAATGTCGCCAGGAGCCATGGCGGAGGCCGAGCGGATCGCCTTGGCGGTTACCGACGCCCTGGGTGGACGAGGCATCTTTGGTGTCGAGCTGTTCGTCAAGGGTGACACGGTGTGGTTCTGCGAAGTCTCCCCGCGACCGCATGACACTGGGCTGGTGACCTTGATTTCCCAGGATCTCTCCGAATTCGCCTTGCACGCTCGGGCTATCCTGGGTCTGCCGATCCCTGCGATCCGCCAGTTGGGGCCAGCCGCATCGGCGGTCGTGCTGGTGGAGGGGGAGTCGACCTGCGTGCGTTTTGGCAACCTCGCCGCTGCCCTGGCTGAGCCGGATACCGCCTTGCGTCTGTTCGGAAAGCCAGGGGTAACTGGTCAGCGGCGGATGGGTGTGGCGCTGGCTCGGGATCATTCGATCGATGCCGCACGAGGCAAGGCGCTGCGCGCGGCGTCGGCGATCACAGTCGAACTCTAGTCCCGGCGCAGCGGAACGCCGGGCTTCATGGGGTCTCGCGCGGCTCCTCGGCGGGGCTATCGACTACCCAGGCACGAACACTTCTAACCCGATTGTCTGCCGCTTGCAGGATTTCCAGGCGGTACTGGCCGATCTGCAGGCAGATGCCACTGTCGGGGATGTGCTCAAGCGCTTCGGTAATGAGTCCGTTTAGGGTCTTTGGGCCGCCACAGGGGAGTTCCCAGCCGAGGGCGCGGTTTACCTCGCGCAGGTATGCCGCGCCATCAATGACCAGCGTGCCGTCTTCCTGTGGATGGATGTCCGGGCTGCGCAGTGCGTCCTGATTGCTGAATTCACCAACGATTTCTTCGAGAATGTCTTCCAGCGTAACGATGCCCAGCACGTCACCGTATTCATCCACAACGATGCCGATACGGCGCTTCTGTTTCTGGAAATTGAGCAGCTGGGTGGACAGCGGTGTGCTCTCGGGTACGAAGTAGGGCTCGTTGCAGGCGTTCAGAAGGTTCTCGCGCGTGAGCTGATCATGGCTGAGCAGGCGCGCGATCTGTCGCATGTGCACGATTCCCTCGATTCGGTTGATGTCCTTGCGGAAAACCGGCAGGCGCGTATGGGGCGTGGTGCGCAATTGGCTGACGATGGTTTCCAGGTCGTCGTCGAGGTCGATACCGGCGACCTCGTTGCGAGGAATCATGATGTCGTCAACGGTGACCCGCTCCAGGTCGAGAATGCCGAGCAGCATGCTTTGCCGGTTCTTCGACATGTCGCTTCCGGATTCACGGACGACGCTGCGCAGCTCCTCGGTAGAAAGGCTGTCGTTGCCCTTGCTGGACAGGTCGACTCCCAGCAGCTTGAGCAGGCCATTGCTGATCCAGCTGAGCAAGGCGACCAGCGGGTAGAGGACTTTTTGCAGCATGAGCAGAGGCAGGCTAACCGGGTAGGCAATCACCTCGGGGCGTAATGCTGCCAGCGTCTTGGGTGTGATCTCGCCAAAGATAAGCAGGGCGATGGTCAGTCCGATGGTCGCGATGGCGATTCCGGCTTCTCCCCACAGTTTGATTGCCAGAACTGTGGCAATCGATGAAGCAAGAATGTTGACGAAATTGTTGCCGACCAGAATGGTGCCGAGCAGCCGGTCAGGTCGGGCCAGCAGTTCGCTGGCGCGTTTTGCGCCGCGATGTCCTTCCTTGGCCTGATGGCGGAGGCGATAACGGTTGAGGCTGAGCATTCCGGTCTCGGAGCTGGAGAAGAACGCCGAGCAAAGGAGCAGGAATACCAGCAAGCCGACCAGAAAGCCTGGGTGTAGATCTTCCACGTAGGCTGCCCTAGATGTGCAGGATGAATTCGCGGACCAGCTTGCTGCCGAAATAGGCCAGCATCAGCAGGCAGAAACCGGCCAGCGTCCAACGGATAGCCTTATAGCCGCGCCAGCCCAGCTGATGACGCCCCCACAACAACAGGCCGAACACCACCCAGGCGACAACCGACAGCAGGGTTTTGTGAACCAGATGCTGCGCAAAGAGGCTTTCTAGAAACAGCCAGCCGGTAATGAGTGATGCCGAAAGCAGCAGCCAGCCGGCAAGCAGGAAGGCGAACAGCAAGCTTTCCATTGTCTGCAGCGGGGGGAAGTTCTTGATCAGCCCGGACGGGTGCTTATGCTTCAGATGATGGTCCTGCAATAGGAGCAGCAGTGATTGGAACACTGCAATGGTCAGCATCCCGTAGGCAAGTATCGAGAACAGGATATGCGCCAGGATCCCAGGCTCTTCGGTTATCGCCGGGGCGGTACCAGATGGTGCGAACTGTGCAAAAAGAACCGTCAGACAACCTAGTGGGAAGAGCAGCAGCAGAAGATTCTCAACTGGCATCCGGTACAGAGCCAGAAGAATCAGCAGGATGACAGCCGCAGCGATCAGACTCGATGCGTTGAAGAAGTCGAGATGCAGGCCGCTTGGGGAGAGCAGTTGGATAAACAGGCTGATGCTATGTGCTACAAGCGCCAGGGCACCCAGCGCGAGTAGCAGGCGCCTGTCCGGCACGGTGCGTTGTGCCAGGCGCAGGCCTTGATATCCGGTGACGCCAGCATAGAGGCAGGCGGCAGCTAAGCTTGGTAGCAGAGGATGCATAGGTCTTTCAATGGGCTCGAAAGGCGCTGAGTGTGGCACAAACACCCGGCATGCAAAAGCGGGCGACGCGAGGGCGGGAAGAGCGCTGCGGCGCCTGGCCTTTGCGCGTATGCGCAGGCCTCCCTGCAAGAATGGACGGATGCACGATGCGCCTGTGTGCATGCTCAGATGAAAAGCATCGACACCGGGGTACCGGCGCGGGGGGTGCAGCTTCTATAATCCGCGCCTTAACCACAGTCAGCGTGGAACCGACACATGTTTGAGAACCTAACCGATCGCCTCTCGCAAACGCTTCGCCACGTGACCGGCAAGGCCAAGCTGACCGAGGACAACATCAAAGACACGTTGCGTGAAGTGCGGATGGCGCTGCTCGAGGCTGACGTTGCCCTGCCTGTGGTCAAGGAGTTCGTAGCCAAGGTCAAGGATCGCGCCGTTGGCACTGAGGTTTCCAAGAGTCTGACCCCTGGGCAGGCGTTCGTGAAAATTGTCCGCGCTGAGCTCGAAGAGCTGATGGGCGCAGCCAACGAGGATCTGTCGCTTAGCGTGGCGCCGCCGGCGGTGGTTCTGATGGCCGGTCTGCAAGGCGCGGGCAAGACCACGACGGTGGGAAAACTCGCCCGGTTCCTCAAGGAGCGCAAGAAAAAGACAGTGCTGGTGGTTTCCGCTGACGTCTACCGTCCCGCCGCAATCAAGCAGCTTGAAACCCTGGCAGCCGAAGTTGGCGTGACGTTCTTTCCTTCCGATACCAGCCAGAAGCCGGTTGAAATCGCCCAAGCCGCGATCCGTGAAGCCAAGCTCAAGTTCATTGATGTGGTGCTGGTGGATACCGCCGGTCGTCTGGCAATCGATGCCGAGATGATGGCCGAGATCCAGGCCGTGCATGCGGCAATCAAGCCGGCCGAGACATTGTTTGTCGTCGATGCCATGACCGGACAGGATGCCGCCAATACCGCCAAGGCGTTCGGTGATGCGTTGCCGTTGACTGGCGTTGTGCTCACCAAAGTGGATGGTGATGCCCGGGGCGGCGCCGCGTTGTCGGTTCGCCATATTACCGGCAAGCCGATCAAGTTCCTCGGCATGGGTGAAAGAAGCGATGCGCTGGAGCCGTTCCATCCCGATCGTATCGCGTCGCGCATTCTGGGCATGGGGGATGTGCTCAGCCTGATCGAGCAGGCCGAGCAGACGCTGGATCGCGAGAAAGCCGACAAGCTCACCAAGAAACTCAAGAAAGGGAAGGGCTTCGATCTCGAAGACTTCCGTGATCAGCTGCAGCAGATGAAAAACATGGGTGGCCTCGGTGGCCTGATGGACAAACTGCCGGCGATTGGCGGCATGAATCTGTCCCAGATGGGCAACGCTCAGGGGGCGGCTGAAAAGCAGTTCAAGCAGATGGAAGCGATCATCAACTCGATGACGCCGGCCGAGCGGCGCAATCCCGACATAATCAGCGGTTCGCGCAAGCGTCGTATTGCCATGGGCTCCGGTACGCAAGTGCAGGATATTGGTCGCTTGATCAAGCAACACAAGCAGATGCAGAAGATGATGAAAAAAGTTACAGGCAAAGGCGGCATGGCCAAGATGATGCGCGGGATGGGCGGTATGCTCCCTGGCGGGGGAGGAATGCCCAAGTTCTAAGCGCCGGGCGCGCCTTTCGCCCGGTCGCACCGGCCTGTATCTCTTTTTGAAAAAGCCATTTGCAAAAATCCGGATATTCCTTAGAATATGCGGCCTTTCGGGCCTTGGGCCCTGCACTCAGTTTTGCTGTACCGACTACAGGAACGATGTTCACATGGTAACTATTCGTCTCGCCCGTGGCGGCTCCAAGAAGCGCCCTTTCTATCACCTGACCGTGACCAACAGTCGCAATCCGCGCGATGGTCGCTTTGTCGAGCGTATCGGCTTCTTCAACCCGATCGCTGCAGGTGCGGAAGTTAAGCTCTCCGTCAACCAGGAGCGCGCCAACTATTGGCTGAGCCAGGGCGCACAGCCGTCTGAGCGTGTTGCTCAGCTGCTGAAGGAAGCTGCCAAGGCTGCTGCCTAATTACATGAACACCACGTCTGCTCCGGCCGAGGATCTGATCGTTATCGGCAAGATCGTTTCGGTGCATGGCGTGCGAGGTGACGTAAAGGTTTATTCCTTTACCGACCCTATCGACAACCTGTTGAATTATCGACGCTGGACGCTGAGGCGAGGCGCGGAAGTCAAACAGGTTGAGCTGGTCAAGGGGCGCCTGCAAGGCAAGATCCTGGTGGCTACGCTGACCGGGCTGTCGGATCGGGAGGAAGCGCGTACCTACGCTGACTTCGAGATCTGCATCCCGCGTAGCGAATTGCCTGCGCTGACCGGCGACGAATACTATTGGTACCAGCTTCAGGGCCTGACGGTCATCAACCAGCTTGGGCAACTGCTCGGTCGGGTCGATCATCTGCTCGAAACCGGAGCCAACGACGTACTGGTGGTCAAGCCGTTCGACGGCAGCCTCGATGATCGTGAACGTCTGCTGCCCTATACCGATCAGTGCGTCATGGCAGTAGACCTGGACGCAGGTGAGATGCGCGTCGAGTGGGATGCGGACTTCTGACCGACATGTCCAGTTTGCGTGTCGATGTGATCAGCTTGTTCCCGGACATGTTCGCTGCCATCCGTGACTATGGCATCACCAGTCGTGCGGTAAAGCATGGGTTGCTCCAGTTGCATTGCTGGAACCCCCGAGCTTATACCGAGGATCGTCATCAGACAGTTGATGACCGCCCCTTTGGCGGCGGTCCCGGCATGGTGATGAAGATCAAGCCGCTGGAATTGGCGCTCGCGGATGCTCGGCAAGCGGCAGGTGACAAGGCCAAGGTGATCTACCTTTCGCCCCAGGGACGTCAGCTTAAACAGGCTGATGTGCGGGAGCTGGCGAAAGGGCAAGGGCTTATCCTCATTGCAGGTCGGTATGAAGGTATCGACGAGCGTTTCATCGAGACGCATGTCGATGAGGAGTGGTCGATTGGGGATTATGTGCTGTCAGGCGGTGAACTGCCGGCCATGGTGCTGATTGATGCGGTGACCCGCTTGCTTCCAGGGGCGCTGGGGCATGCTGATTCTGCCGAGGAGGATTCGTTTACTGACGGCCTGCTCGACTGCCCGCACTACACGCGACCGGAAGTGTATGCGGATAAACGTGTTCCTGAGGTGCTGCTCAGCGGTAACCATGAACACATCCGGCGCTGGCGTTTACAGCAGTCCCTCGGAAGGACCTGGGAACGTCGCGCTGATCTTCTGGATAGCCGCTCGCTTTCTGGAGAAGAACAGAAGCTGCTGAAGGAATATCTCCATCAGCGGGACGATAGTTAACGTATCGATGGCAGGCCAGAAAGGCGTGTCTTAGGAGCAATAGCATGACCAACAAGATTATTCAGGCGCTCGAAGCCGAGCAGATGACCAAAGAACTCCCCCCGTTCGCCCCTGGTGACACCGTGGTTGTCCAGGTCAAGGTGAAGGAAGGTGAGCGTGAGCGTCTGCAGGCCTTTGAAGGCGTCGTGATCGGCAAGCGTAACCGCGGCCTGAACAGCGCTTTTACCGTGCGCAAAATCTCCAATGGCGTGGGCGTAGAGCGTACCTTCCAGTACTACAGCCCGATGGTCGACAGCCTCAGCGTCAAGCGCCGTGGTGATGTTCGCAAGGCCAAGCTGTACTACCTCCGTGCACTGTCCGGCAAGGCCGCGCGTATCAAGGAAAAGCTTTCCTAAGCAAAGCGTTCCTCACCAAAGAAAGCAGCCTGATGGCTGCTTTTTTTTGCTGCGCAAACCTGGCGCTATCCTTCTTTCAGGTCAATCAGCCTGTTGCTTTCGAGTCAGCGGCTGCTGATCGAAGCGCACCCCAGGCAACCCCGTTTCCATCAGGGCGCGGATGTTGCGGTGATCGGTCCCGCCGGGCGTGGCCAGCACCGACTGATAATGCTCACCAAATGACAACAGGGCTTCTTCGGTGGTAAACCCTTCGAGTACGGCAAGGCCCAGTGTCTTGCAGGAACCCTCATTTTCACCGGCCGCATTTTCAACGCTACCGTTGTGAAACTGGCTGGGTTGATAGTCGTAATGACTGGAAATGAAGGCTAGCGTATCGCTGAACGGATGGTTGCGGTTGCGCAGCCTGGCGCGAAAGTCGGAAACGCTGGTCATGGCTTCTGGCTCTTGTCGAAGGCAGCCTGCTGCTCGGGTGTAGCTTCCTTCTGGTAACGCTTCTTCCAGTCGGCGTAAGGCATCCCATATACCTCTTCTCGGGCCTGGTCGATGGTGACGTCGATTTCCAGGTCATCGGCAGCGGCCTTGTACCACTTCGACAGGCAGTTGCGGCAAAAGCCAGCGAGGTTCATCAGGTCAATATTCTGCGCGTCCGGGCGACTGCGCAGATGCTGTACGAGGCGGCGGAAGGCGGCAGCTTCGAGTTCTGTACGTTCTTGATCATTCATGGCGTAGGTCTCTGTATTGCAGACGTGGGCGGATCATACCCTTGGCTCCTCGCTGCCTGCCAGACATGAGCGAGGAGCTTTAGGCCACCATTCCTCTTCTCTTGGCGTGCCGTCGTGATAGCTGCTCAGTAACAGAGGAGGACAAGTGATCGGAAAGCGCCGTTGGATCATCGCGAAGGCTACCTGTCGGCACCTGCCTAAAACCTGACGAGCCTGCACTGCGCAGCCACGAAACCGCCTGCATTCTTAACGCGCCTGGCCGCTGGGAGCATCCGGCACAGGCGTATGGCTGCCAGCAGTGGCGCTCGCGCCATGATGGCCATCTGGCAGAGATTGAAGCAGGTTCAGTCGCGGTGGGCGGCGAGGGTGATCGATACGGATTCGGCAAAGCGCAGGGCGTGCGGCTTGTCGATCTCGACCTCGGCGTAGCGCACCTGCGAGTGTTGCATCACGAGGTCCAGAACCTCCTGGGTCAGGCGTTCAAGCAGGGCGAAGCGGTTGTCCTCGACGTGCTTGATGATCGCCTTGGTAATGGTGCGGTAGTTCAAGGCGTGCTCGATATCGTTGTCCCGTACCGCATCGGTAGCGGGATAAAGCATCGTCAGATTGATCAGTACATCCTGCTTGTTGAGGACTTCCTCTTCCTTGATGCCGATGAAGGTGCGCAGTCGAAGGTCTTTGACGCAGATACGCGCCATGGCGGGTTCCAATCGGGGCATGGGTGTCCTTTTGATTAGAGCAGGTGACGGCCACCGTTTACGGTAAGCGTGGTGCCTGTGAGGTACGGGTTGTCGAGCAGGTAGCGAAGGCTTTGGTAGATGACTTCGGCACCCGGCTCGATACCCAGTGCGGATTTCGCCAGTGCCTTGCGCCGATAGGCCTCGTCGTCGCCTTCGTTGAATTGAATAAGGGCCGGTGCGATCCCGTTGACCTTGATCGCTGGCGCCAGGCTTGCGGCGAAAGACAGCGTCAGGTTGTCCAGGCCGGCTTTGCTGGCGGCATAGGCGATGTGTTTCCTGCTTCCGACGCGGGTGACATCATCGCTGATATGAATGATGTCCGCTGGGCCACCATGCCGAAGCAGGTCGGCGCAGTTGAGGTTGATCAGGTAAGGCGCAAGCATATGGATGCTGAACATGCTCTGAAAAACCTCGGCCTCTTTCCCGGGCCTTTCGATCTTCCAGTCGGATGCGTTGTGCACGATCGCTCGCAGTGTCTGCGTATGCGCCTTCAAGGTTTCGATGAATGCGTCAATACCGGCGGTACTGCTGAAGTCGGCAGGAAGGGTAAGGGCGCCGCGTTCCCGCAATCGTTCAAGAGAGGCTCTTGGAGTCCGGTAGCTGATGATCACCGGTTGGCCTTCATCGAGCATTCGCTCGGCACAGTGCAGGCCGATACGCTGGCTGGCGCCTGTGATAAGAATCGGAGCTGCAGGCTGGGTCATGGTGTCATTGCTCAGTGGCCGCATCGCTGCGCAGCTTACCAGCATGATGCGAGCCGCTCTATGCCGGCCCGGCAAAGCCTTGGCTTCAGCGGGCCTAGGGGTCCTCTGCGCGCATTTCGGCTGGAAGCTCAGGCTGCAGCTCGGGGTGCAGGCGCTGATGCTCCTGGTAAAGATAGGAGCGGATGCGTTCAGCATCCTTGTCCAGCGGGTATTCCACCTCGTAGGCTGTCATGCCGCCTTCGGCATCACGGATCCGCCGCGCGTCGATCTTGAATGAAGCCTCGCCCGGCAAAGCGAGGCGCAAATGCAGGAACTTGGGCGCCTTGTGCTTGGGGCCGGTATCGACCAGCAGGCCGTTGGGTGAGAGTTCGTGCACACTCAGGGTGGTTTCGTGACCCTCATCCGAGAGCAGTGGCAGGGGCTCATCGAGGTGTAGCCGCCAAGCGCGCAACACCGGGCCGCGCTCGTAAATGGTTGGCGGCGCCAGCTGCAACTGGAGGCTGTGAAACTCGTCTTCACGAAGTTGCAGCGGGAAGGACATGCAGTAGTTTTCCAGCTCCGCCTCAAGCGTCAGATTGGCTTTAGCCGCAAGCTGCAGCAGCAAACCATTGGCGCGCTCGCCCCCGTCGACCCGAAAGCCTGAGTGGCTTTCTCCGGGTTCGGCTGAGCTGCTGCCGACGAGCTTGTTGATATAAGCCAGTTCGGCACTGGTGAGGACGGTCTTTTCCGCCATGATCGATTTCCTTCTCAAGGGCAGCAGGGTAGGCCTACCCGCGCCTTCTGTCGCTCCGGTGTCAGTGACGGTGCCCAGCCGCTGCGAGAGTTGGGGCCTGGACCGATTGCGACAGCGCTTGGGTCGTCCGGTTCCACACCGGGGCAACGTGCATGACCCGATCCGGAGCCAAGTGTAGATATGCAGTGGCATGCCGGATGTGTCGAATGCGGCATAATGTCCAACTTCTATTCGCAATGGAGCCCACCATGAAAGTCGCCATCCTCTCCGGCACTGTTTATGGCACTGCCGAAGACGTCGCCCGTCATGCGGCCGGTATCTTGAAGGAAACGGGTTTCGAGACCTGGCATGATCCTCGTGCTCAACTTTCGCAGATTCAGGCTTTTGCCCCGGATGCTCTGTTGTTTGTCACTGCCACTACCGGTATGGGGGAGTTGCCGGACAGCCTGGTTCCCCTGTATTCGACGATTCGCGAGCAGTTTCCTGCCTGGCAGGGCCTGCCTGGCGGCGTGATCGCTCTGGGTGATGCGAGCTACGGCGATACCTTCTGCGGCGGCGGTGAACTGATTCGCGAGCTGTACGCCGAGCTGGGTGTGCGCGAGGTGGTAGATATGCTTCGCCTGGATGCCAGTGAAACGGTCACGCCCGAGAGTGACGCCGAGCCCTGGCTGGAGCGCTTCGCCGTCGCGCTGCGTGGCTGAGCGTCTGTCTCGTCGGCCATCAGGCTGGCTTCAAGGGAAACTCTAGGGTGGCCTCGGCAACGCTAGACTTCAGGCACGGAAAACAAAAACAAGAGGTGCTTCGTGAATGCTCTACATGCCATCCAATCGCTGAAACATCAGGTCAGTACTGCTGAGTGGCAGACTCGCGTCGATCTTGCTGCCTGCTACAGGCTAGTCGCTTTGTATGGCTGGGACGACCTGATCTTCACCCATATTTCGGCGAAGATTCCTGATACCGACGAGTTCCTGATCAACCCATACGGCCTGATGTTTCATGAGATCACCGCGTCCAGCCTGGTCAAGATCGATCTGGCGGGCAACAAGCTCATGGATTCGCCGTACGATATCAATCCGGCCGGCTATACCATTCACAGCGCCGTGCATGAAGTGCGCCATGACGTGGCCTGCGTCATGCACACCCATACCGCTGCTGGGGTCGCGGTGTCGGCACAGAAACAAGGGTTGCTGCCGATCAGTCAGCAGTCGCTGTTTGTGCTGGCCAGCCTGTCAACCCATGGCTATGAGGGCGTTGCGCTGAATCATGACGAGAAGACGCGTTTGCAGGCGGATCTCGGCGAGACCGGGTTCATGCTTCTGCACAACCATGGGCTGATGACCTGCGGGGCGAGCGTCGCCGATACCTTTCTGATGATGTTCATCTTCCAGCGTGCCTGTGAAGTGCAGGTCATGGCCCAGACCGGCGGCGCCGAGCTGATTCCAATCCCACCGCAGATACTTGCCGGGGCCAAGGCAATGGCTGCAGGCGTAACCCGGAGCAAGGGCGGGATGGGCGGTGCCCTGGCCTGGCCTGCGCTGCTGCGCAAACTCGACCAGCAAAGTCCGGGTTACGACAGTTAAGGCCGGTTGCTGCGTTGGGCGAAAGCTTGCAGTTGCGGGTAAAACTCAAGGAAGTCCCCGCGCAGCGGTTCATACAGCTTTTCCAGCTCCGCCACGCCGCCGAGCAGCCCTTCCGGGCGCGATAGGCGGCGGCTCATGCCAGCGACCACCTGCTCCATGACGGCGAAATCCCGATAACTGCCAAGCCAGTCCTGGGCGACCATACGCGGGGCGATCAGCGCCAGCTTTCCCGGCAGCTCGGCTTCATCGTTCAGCACCTGGTAGACATGGGCGGTGAATTGCCCCAGGGGCATGCTTGAATAATCACGCCATCCGGCGGCCAGACAGTGATCGAAGAACAGGTCGACCAGAATACCGGCGTAGCGACGCCGCTCGCTGGGAAAGCGCAGCTTGGCCTGTAGCACAAGCGGATGGCTGTCGGTGTACGCATCGATCTGCCGATGAAGGCGGATACCGGCTTCGATGTCGGCGGGCCAGCGGTTTTCCAGGCGGCCCTTGACGAAGTCTCCGTAGAGACTGCCAAGCAGCTCACCGGGGCGTGAGCCGCCGAGGTGAAGGTGTGCTAGATAATTCATGATGCCAGTCTAGCAGTGCTCGCTTGCACCAGGCTTGCATCAGGCTGCGGATGCTAATGGCTGCGGCGAGCTTTGCAGCGCTCCGGTTATAACTTCATGGCAGCGTCTGGCGAGCGGGTTGCGTTGCGTTCCTACAGTCAAAATAGGCGAAAGTAGCTTGATTTCGACCACGGCGGTGTCTTCGCGCAGCATCCTGAACAGATGGGATAGCAGATCGTCGTCGCCGATGAAGGGCGCTATCGGGTCGACAGCGTCTTCGCGTAGGTAGCGGATGGCCACTGGCTGGACCGGTACGCCGGCGTCGATAGCGCAGCCCAGCAGCCGTGAATGGAAGGTGCGTACGGATGTGCCGTCTGTGGTGGTGCCTTCCGGAAAGATCAGCAGATTGCGGCCCTGTTTGAGTTCGTCAGCCAGTAGTTGAGTCAGTGTCGAGCTGTCACCGCTCCCCCGTTGAATGAACTGCGTCCCGGCTTCCTCTGTCAACCAGCCGACAAGCGGCCATTTGAGAATGTCAGCTTTGGCCAGGAAGGTCATGGGCCGTAACATTCCCAGAAAAGGGATATCGCTCCAGGATAGGTGGTTGGCGACCCACAGCATCGGACGATCCGGAAGCTCCCCAGTCATGCGGACTTCAAATGGCAATGCCATCGCCAGTCGCGCCAGGAACCAGCGGCACAGCCGCTGGCGCGAGGCTTGCGACGGCCTGGGACCCAACAGGGTACGCAGCCGGAGTCCACTTGCCAGCACCAGGCCGAACGCCACAACCGCTATTATTCTGGCCAGCCGCAGGTAGAGCCTGAATCGCTGCATATCAGACCGCTGCCTTGAAATGCCGGGCGTAGCGTGGGCACAGCTCGTCGCGCTTGAGCAGAATGAACAGGTCGGCGACCTGGAACTCCGGGTCCCAGCACGGCTCACCACAGATCTTGGCACCCAAGCGCATATATGCCTTGAGCAGCGCAGGCGTCTCGGCGGTGACATTGTCCGGTAGCGCCAGTTCTGGCAGCGGGTTCTTTGGTCGGGCGTGCAGCAATTCGGTGGACAGATGCCGCTCGCGTAATCGCTGCATGATGGCTTGGGCCTGGATGCCACCGTCGCGCATGGGAATACTGGCGCAACCCATAAGATACCGGTAGCCGCCCTGGTTCAGCACATCGGCCAGTTCGGCCCAGAGCACGGCGATGGTGGCCCCGTTGCGGTAGGCGGGGTGCACGCAGGTTCTACCGATTTCCAGGATCGGCCCTTGCAGCTCGGTCAGGCCCTGCAGATTGAATTCGCCTTCGCTGTAGAACTGTCCCAGCCGGAGCGCGGTCAGGTTATCGAGCAAGCGGGTTGTCGCGACCAGCTCGCCGGTGCCAAGGTCCCGCACGCCGATGTGGCTGCAATGCGCATCGAAATCGTCGCTATCCAGTCCCGCTTCGGCTCCGTGCATTCGTGCGCCAAACTCACCGCTGAAAACCTGATAACGCAGCGCCTGAGCTTCACGCAGCGCATCGTCTCCACACAGGCGCACGGCCTGCAGTTGCCGCGTCATGCGGGGAAAGGCAAGGGTGGTCATGCTTTGTCTCCTGGTAAGCCCTGGCAGTGGCAATGCATTCGGAGCGCATGGTTATTGTCGTTGGCGTTCCGTCAGTTTCCGATGTCAGAGGCTAGGCGGCGGCAGTGTCACGGTTGTTACGACTGGATGATGCTTGGATGACGGCCGTTTTCGCTGTAACGACTGGGCCCGCCTGACAGCGCTCGGTTTGCATTGCGCCTTGACGGCTCTGGCCGAGAGCCGCAATAAGGGCTGGGTCGAAGCTGCAATGCCATTGGTTGAACGCGGGACCAAGGCGCCGGCAACCGGGTCGGAGTCGTCTCGATGTCGCTGGAACAGGCTTGACCTTGTGTCCATACCGTCTGAAACCAGCGATCCGGGAACTCTGCGCGACGGCGCGGACCTATAACAGGCGTGCCATCATTGCTTGCGGCACAGACTGCCGATATCGGCAGCATATGCGGCGACAGGCCGATGCTTACCTGGACAAGGATTTCAATGTCTCTCAGCTGTATCTCTTCTTGTTTTCCCGCATGGCTGGCCCGAGGCGCGCGCGCATGATGCTCGCGGGCGAGGTGTTTTCATGGCGTGAGGGCAACCGTTTCCGGTTGCTGCTCGACGGCCCTCGGTTCTTTCCACAGATCCTGCAGCGTATCGATGCTGCCGAGCAGCGTGTTGACGTTGAGCTCTATCTGGTTGAAGACGGGCTCTGTTCGGATCGGCTTGTCCAGTCGCTTGTCGATGCAGCTCAGCGTGGCGTGCGCGTACGCTGCCTGTTCGATGGCTTCGGTTGCCTTAAGCTCGGCCAGAAAGCGCGCCAGCGCATGCTCGATGGGGGCGTCGAGCTGCGCCAGTACAATCCGCTGAAGCTTCGGCTGAAGTTCCGCAACCTCCACCGCGACCACCGAAAGCTGATCCTGATCGATGATCGGTGCTGCTTTGTGGGCGGAGCCGGTGCGACTGACGAGTTCTGGAACCCGGACAAGCCGGATGAGCATTGGCACGAGGCGATGGTTGAGATATCCGGGCCGTTGGTCGCGGACTGGCGCAGCTTGTTCGAGGCCCAATGGACGCTGTGTCTGAAGCGCCGCATCTGGCAATTGCCGCTGCCACAGCAATCGCCGAGGATACCGGCAGCGCCGGATATGGTTGATGGACTGGGGCGGGTCGCCTATTCCGCAGCGCGCCAGCATCGCGACATTCTCCACAGCCTGTTACGCAGTCTGCGACGTGCTGAACGGCGAATCTGGCTGGCGACGCCTTACTTCCTGCCCACTGGCCGGGTTCGTAGAGAGCTCATGCGTGCGGCGCGACGTGGCGTAGAGGTCCGCTTGCTACTGACCAGCCGCAACACCGATCATCCTTCGGTGCGATATGCCGGGCAGCGTTTCTATCCACGGCTGTTGCGCGCAGGCGTGCGGATTCATGAATATCAGCCACACTTTCTGCACCTGAAGCTGGTGCTGGTCGATGACTGGGTCAGCGTAGGGTCGTGCAACTTCGACCACTGGAATCTGCGCTGGAATCTGGAGGCGAATCTCGAGGCGGTCGATTCGCACCTGAGCGCCAGCGTAGCGGAAAGTTTTGAACATGACTTCAATCAGAGCCTAGAGATCGACCTGAGGCAGTGGCACGCGCGTCCTCTCTATCTGCGGCTGTATCAGCGCCTGTGGGGGCTGCTCGACAGGCTCGTGATCAACATCTTCAACCGAAGCGGCTAGCCGGGCTGGCTGGCCTTGAATATCCATCTCAAATAGGAGCGTTCCGATGGCTGCGAAGAAGATTCTCATGCTGGTTGGCGACTATGTCGAAGACTACGAAACCATGGTGCCCTTCCAGGCGCTGCAGATGGTTGGGCATGTTGTGCATGCGGTTTGCCCGGACAAGAAAGCCGGCGACACGGTGCGAACCGCGGTCCATGACTTCGAAGGCGACCAGACCTACAGCGAAAAACCGGGGCACAACTTTGCGCTGAATTTCGATTTCGATGCGGTAAAAGCTGAAGACTACGATGCCCTGGTAGTGCCCGGTGGCCGTTCGCCGGAATATCTGCGTCTGAATGCAAATGTGATTGGCCTGGTCAAGGCATTCGGCGAGGCCAAAAAGCCGATCGCAGCGGTCTGTCATGGTGCCCAGCTGCTGGCTGCGGCCGATGTGCTTCAGGGGCGTGCGTGCAGTGCCTACCCGGCGTGTGCGCCTGAAGTGAAGCTGGCGGGCGGCGAGTTCGTCGATATAGGCGTCGACCAGGCGCATACCGAGGGCAACCTGGTGACCGCGCCGGCCTGGCCAGCGCATCCGGCTTGGCTGGCCGCATTTCTTGAGCTGCTCGGCACGCGCATCACCCTGTAAGATGCGCCGCAGGATCAGGGCTGTCGTCCCGGCTGTTTTCGATGGCCCTTTTCCTGCAAACGATGCCGTCCTGTCCCAATTGCATGAGCACACCATGAACCAGGCAAAAAACCCTCTTCACGGCATGACTCTGGAGGCCATCCTGATTGACCTGCAGGGCCGTTTCGGCTGGAGCGGCCTGGCAGAGCGTATCGATATCCGCTGTTTCAAGAGCGATCCCAGTATCAAGTCGAGTCTGACCTTTCTGCGCAAGACGCCCTGGGCCCGCGCAAAAGTCGAAGCACTGTTTTCGCAGGTGCATCGCTCCGATCCCGCTGGTAGTTGAGTAACGGCAAGCCTTTCCCGTCTCACTGGGGTTCCGTTGGTCGTCTCGGCCAATCCTATTTCACGCCTCCGCTCAAGTTTGCCTTTTTATGACCGATTCTCTTTTACGAGCCGATTCGATGTGACTGACCAGTCTGGAGTTGCATCGGATCGCCACTACCGGTCATGGAATTAGGCAATGAGAAATAATGGCTCTGTCAGCAACACCGAGCGTAGCTTTCCGGCACATCAGCGGCTGATCTCCGCAACCGATACCCAGGGCAAGATCCTCTACTGCAACGATGAATTTGTCGCTATCAGCGGCTATTCCCGAGCTGAGCTGCTTGGTAGCGATCACAACCTGGTTCGCCATCCGGATATGCCGCCGGCGGTATTCGAGGCCATGTGGGGGTACCTGAAAGCTGGAAAGAGCTGGATGGGTGTGGTCAAGAATCGCTGCAAGAACGGCGACTTCTATTGGGTCAGTGCGTACGTCACGCCGATTCTGGAAGAAGGCAAGCTCACCGGTTTTGAATCGGTTCGAGTCAAGCCGACCACCGAACAGGTAGCGCAAGCCGCTGCGCTGTACGAACGTCTGCGTGCGGGACGGCCAGCCGTTGCTTTCAGTCATCGAGCCAAGGGCTGGATGCGTATGCTCGTAATGCCCCTGGTTGCCGCGGGTCTGGCTGCGGCAGGAATGCTTTGGCTGCCGGCTCCGGTGGAGGTGGTCGTACTGCTCTGCTTGTTCTTCGCGCTGGGTATCAGCTGCCATGCCGCTGCAGAGCGGCAGCTGGAGCGGATACTGCGACATGTCCCCCAGGCGTTTACCGATCCGGTCGTGGCTCTTACCTATACACAGCAACACGGCAATGCCGCCCGGCTTGCAATGGCCCTGATCAGCGAAGATGCACGCTTGCGCACCGCGCTGACTCGCCTGTCGGACCTGGCAGGGCAGGTTGAAAGCGCCTCGGCCGAAACCTCGCTGCTGGCCAGCCAGACCGAGCACGAACTCCGTCAGCAGCGCGGTGAAACCGACATGACCGCTACCGCCGTTACAGAGATGACGGCGTCCATCAGCGAAGTCGCCAGCCATGTTCAACTGACTGCAGAGGAAGCAACCACGGCGAATTCACTGGCAAATGATGGCGATCGGGTGGCCGAGCATTCGCGCAAGGCGATGGAAATGCTGGCGAACACCGTGACCAACATAGGCAATGCGGTCAACGAGCTGGCTGGTGAAACCCAGCAGATCATGTCAGCTGCCGGCATCATTCAAAGCATTGCCGAGCAGACCAACCTGCTGGCCCTCAACGCAGCCATCGAGGCCGCACGAGCAGGGGAGCAGGGCAGGGGGTTTGCAGTGGTCGCCGACGAAGTACGGGCGCTGGCAAGCAAGACCCGCGACTCGACCCAGCAGATCCAGGCCATCATTCAATCCCTGACCAGCAAGGCCGACGAGGCCGTGGCCATTGCCAAGGTGGGCGACAAGGAAGCTGCGCAGGGGCTTGCCCAGGTGATCGAGGCGCAGGTTGCGTTGCAAGGCATTCGCGAGGCGGTCAACCGCATTACCGGCATGAGCCAGCAGATGGCCGCCGCAGCCGAAGAACAGGCCCATGTGGCTGAAGACATCGCACGGCAGGTAACCAGTATCGCGGTCACCACCGACAGCAATGTAGGCAAAGCGGACCTGGCCATGCAGCGTGGGCGCGAGCTTGAGGGGGCGGCGCGCGGCTTGCGCGCTTTGGTAGAGCGCTTCAACCGGTGAGCCAAGCCGGATAGCGTGCTGGCGCTCAGGTGCTCGGTGCGCCGGCAGTTTCAGGCAACAGAGGCCTGTCCCGCCTCGGGGCGATTCAATCAAGGCCTCGCAGGGCTTTCTGGAACTGCGCCGCTTAGTCTGGTGAAGCCGCGACGCTATCCGGCTTTAGGTCAGTTAAAGGCCGTGTCCCGGTCCTGGAAAGATAAAAACCCCTTGAAGCGTCAGGCTACAAGGGGTTCGGGGTCAGACATGAACCGAATGTGGATCAGACGTTGAACCGGAAATGCATCACGTCGCCATCCTTGATGACGTATTCCTTGCCTTCCAGGCGCCACTTGCCTGCTTCCTTGGCACCGGCTTCGCCCTTGTACTGAATGAAGTCGTTATAGGCGACCACTTCGGCGCGGATGAAGCCCTTCTCGAAATCGGTGTGGATTACGCCTGCACCTTGCGGGGCAGTAGCGCCGACCTTTACGGTCCAGGCGCGGACTTCCTTCACGCCAGCGGTGAAGTAGGTTTGCAGGTTGAGCAGCTCATAACCGGCACGGATGACGCGGTTCAAGCCAGGCTCTTCGAGGCCGAGGGACTCGAGGAACATGTCCTTTTCCTCGCCATCGTCCAGTTCGGCGATCTCTGCTTCGATCTTGTTGCACACCGGTACCACGACTGCGCCTTCTTCGGCTGCGATGGCGTTGACGACGTCCAGGTGCGGGTTGTTCTCGAAACCGTCTTCGGCAACGTTGGCTATGTACATCACCGGCTTGCTGGTCAGCAGGTGAAAGCCCTTGGCCAGTTGTACCTCTTCGTCGCCCAACTTTTTCAGCAGGGTGCGTGCCGGCTTGCCTTCGGTGAAGTGAGGGATCAGTTTCTCCAGCAGCGCTTTCTGCGCGACAGCTTCCTTGTCGCCGCCCTTGGCGTTGCGCGTGACGCGCTGCAGCTGTTTTTCGCAGCTGTCGAGGTCGGCAAAGATCAGTTCCAGCTCGATGATCTCGATGTCGCGCTTGGGGTCGACCGAGTTGGAGACGTGAATTACGTTCTCGTCTTCAAAGCATCGCACCACATGGGCGATGGCGTCGGTTTCTCGGATATTGGCGAGGAACTTGTTGCCCAGGCCTTCGCCCTTGGATGCGCCTTCAACCAGGCCGGCGATGTCGACGAACTCCATGGTGGTCGGCAGGATTCGCTCAGGCTTGACGATGTCGGCCAGGGCCTGCAGGCGCGGATCAGGCATCGGGACGATACCGCTGTTCGGCTCGATGGTGCAGAAGGGGAAGTTCTCCGCCGCGATGCCGGACTTGGTCAGGGCGTTGAACAGGGTGGACTTGCCGACGTTGGGCAGACCGACGATGCCGCAGTTGAATCCCATGGTGTCTTGCCTCGGTACTGGCTGGCAGCGTATGCGCTACCGGCGTTTGCCTAACTGCTTTTAAACGGCTTCGTGATGCGCTGCAGTGCAAGCTTTCCCGCTAGCCGTTGCCTTGTCTTGCGTTCCTGCGTAGAGCTCGATCAGGCCTTCTGGCTGTGCAGACGCTGCATAGCACGCGTCCAGTCACCGGCGAGGATTTCGGGGAGCACGTCGAAGACGAAATCGATGCTGGCGTCCAGTTTTTCACGCTCGGCCTGGGGCGCTCGGCCCAGTACATAACCGGTCACCAGGCTGCTATGACCCGGGTGGCCTATACCCAGACGCAGGCGGTAGAAATTGTTCTGATTGCCGAGCCTGGCGATGATGTCGCGAAGCCCGTTGTGTCCGCCATGGCCACCGCCCTGCTTGAGCTTGGCGACGCCGGGGGGCATGTCGAGTTCATCGTGGGCGACCAGGATGGACTCGGGGGGAATTCGGAAAAATCCGGCCAGTGCCGCCACCGCCTGACCGCTGCGGTTCATAAAGGTGGTGGGAATCAACAGGCGGACGTCTTCGTCCTGATGGCGAAACTTGCCGACCAGGCCAAAATACTTGCGATCTACGCTGAGGTTGACGCCTTTGTGGGCAGCCAGGCGCTCAACGAAAAGGGCCCCTGCGTTATGCCGGGTCTGGTCGTATTCAGGGCCTGGATTACCCAGGCCGACGATCAGTTTTACGGCAGTCACGACAGAGGCCCTTCCTCAGGTGGTGGCGAGTAGATTACTCGGCAGCGCCTTCTTCTTTCGGAGTGTCTTCCTTGTTCACGCGAGGCGCGTGAACGTTGGCAACCGGCAGGTCACTGCCGTGTGCCAGCGCGACCAGCTGAACGCCCTTCGGCAGGGTCAGGTCGGTCATGTGCAGAACCTGGCCGACTTCAACCTTGGCCATGTCGACCTCGATGAACTCCGGCAGATCCTGCGGCAGGCAGGACACTTCGACTTCGTTGATGTTGTGCAGGATTTCGCCACCCTGCTGCTTCACGCCAACCGAGGTTTCCTGGTTGATGAAGTGCAGCGGAACGGTAGCGGTCAGCTTGTGACCTTCGACGACGCGGACGAAGTCGGCGTGCAGGACGAAGCTCTTGGCCGGATGACGCTGCAGCGCCTTGATCAGAACGGATTCGTTCTGGCCATCGACGTTCAGGGTCAGCACGTGGCTGAAGGAGGCTTCGTTTTCAAGCATCTTGGCCAGGTCTTTGGCCAGCAGGCTGATGGATTGCGGGGCCTTGTCACCACCGTAGATTACGGCCGGGACGAGGCTGGCATTCCGACGCAGGCGGCGGCTCGCACCTTTCCCCAGGTCGGAACGCACTTGGGCATTCAGAGTGAAATCAGTCATTGTGTTTCTCCAGGATAACAACGCACCCGAAACGCTCGCGACCAGCGCTACCGGGCGGTTGGGCAAAAAGCCCCGCACGAGGCGGGGCACATTTTCGTTCTGCGCGATGGGCTAAGTTTTGGCTTAGCGGAACATCGCGCTGATCGATTCAGCATTGCTGATACGGCGAACCGCTTCAGCCACCATTGGCGCGATGTCCAGTTGGCGAATTCGAGTACAGGCTTGTGCCGCTGCGGACAGCGGAATGGTATTGGTCACGACCAGTTCGTCGAGGACCGAGCCTTCAATGTTCTCGATGGCGCGACCGGACAGAATCGGGTGAGTGCAATACGCAAAGACCTTGGCGGCGCCATGATCTTTCAGAGCAGTTGCGGCGTGGCACAGAGTGCCGGCGGTATCGACCATGTCATCGACGAGGATGCAGGTGCGGCCTTCGATATCACCAATGATGTGCATCACTTCGGACTGGTTGGCCTTCGGGCGACGCTTGTCGATGATCGCCAGATCCACACCCAGCGACTTGGCTACGGCACGGGCACGCACCACGCCACCAATATCGGGGGAAACGATCATCAGGTTCTCGAAGCGCTGAGCCTGAATGTCGTCGACCAGGACCGGCGAGCCGTAGATGTTGTCTACGGGCATGTCGAAGAAGCCCTGGATCTGATCAGCGTGCAGGTCGACCGTGAGGACACGGTTGACGCCTACCACATCAAGCATGTCAGCCACGACCTTGGCGCTGATTGGCACACGTGCGGAGCGCGGACGGCGATCCTGACGGGCGTAACCAAAGTAGGGGATGACGGCGGTGATTCGGGTGGCGGAGGACCGGCGGAAGGCGTCTGCCATCACAACCAGTTCCATCAGATTGTCATTGGTGGGCGCACAGGTCGGTTGAATCAGAAAGACGTCCTTGCCGCGAACGTTCTCGTTGATCTCGACACTGATTTCGCCGTCGGAAAATTTTCCGACGTAGGCATCACCGAGGGGGATATGCAGCTGACGTACAACACGCCGGGCCAGGTCGGGGTTGGCGTTCCCCGTGAAGACCATCATCTTGGACACGCGCAGTACCTGCCTGAGGGTGGATCCGATGAAACAAAAAGCTGTTCAAAAGGCCAGGCGTTCTGAACAGCTCTCGTAATAATTGGCAGGGGCGGCTGGATTCGAACCAACGCATGCCAGGATCAAAACCTGGTGCCTTACCGCTTGGCGACGCCCCTGTAGATGTAACCCTGTAAAGTGCTTATGTGGCTGTACCAACCCCGAAAGGTTATGGCAGGGGCGGCTGGATTCGAACCAACGCATGCCAGGATCAAAACCTGGTGCCTTACCGCTTGGCGACGCCCCTGTAACGTACAACCTCTAACCACTTGCTTCCTGTGCCAGCTGCGCGAGCCGTCGGTGCAGCATCGAAATGTTGCGGCCTTGAGCTACGAAAGCTGGTAAATCGGCTGGAAGTTGGCGGCAAACTCTATCAGCCTCGCCTTTGTTTGGGAAGCTCCCAAACACACAAGCTCCAGTGCCGGTCATTCTTGCCGGAACAAATTTGTTCAACAAGCTCAAAGCGTTACGAACATCTGGATAACGCTTCTCGACTACCGGCTGACAGTCATTATGACCGCCCCCTGCAAGAAGGCTGCGAACTGTAATAGCCGGGGTATTACGTGTCAACTCTGGGTCGGAAAATATTTCCGCTGTACTAACAGAGACTTGCGGGGCGATGACGAGGAACCATGGTTCGCTCAACTCGACAGGCTGCAACTGCTCACCGACGCCTTCGGCGAAGGCCGCGCGGCCTCTGACGAATACAGGTACGTCAGCCCCCAGCGACAGGCCGATCTCGGCTAGCCGCTCTTCGCCCAGCCGGGTCTGCCAGAGGTGATCGAGGCCGAGCAGGGTAGTGGCCGCATCGGAGCTTCCACCGCCAATGCCGCCGCCCATGGGCAGGCGCTTGTTCAATTCGATGTCGGCACCGAGCGTACAGCCGCTGTGGGTCTGCAGCAGGCGCGCAGCGCGCACGATCAGGTTGCTGTCGTGGTCGACACCAGGCAGCTCGGTGTGCAGCAGGATCTGCCCATCGGCGCGTAGCGTGAAGCTCAGCTCGTCGCCGTGGTCGAGAAACTGGAACAGCGTCTGTAGCTCATGGTAGCCATCGGCGCGACGGCCGAGGATATGCAGCATGAGGTTGAGCTTGGCCGGTGCCGGAAGGGTCAGCGTGTGCATCAGCGGCCGAGCTGGCGGGGCTGCCAGTCCTTGACTACCAGCGTGATTTTCAGGTCTCGGCCCGCCAGTTTGATGCGGTTTGGCAGGCTGTAGCCGTCCTCTTCGGCATAGCCCAGATACTGAACGTCCCACCCATCCTGTTGCAGGCTGGCAAGCTGCCCGTTGGCGTCGATCGCTATTCGGCTACGGCTGTCTGGTGCCGGAAGGCCGCGCACCCACCAGAGCAGGTTCGAAACGGGCAGTTGCCAGCCCAGCTGGCTCTCAACCAATGCTTCAGGGGAGTCGGCCTCGAAGCGTCCCTGCCCGGCGACCTCCAGTGCCACCGCATCGGGGCGCCCGGTCAGGCGCGTGGCGCCACGACCCAGCGGGCCGGACAGACGAATATCGAAGTAGTCCTGGCGTTGCAGCCAGAACAGGGTGCCACTGCCCGAGTCCTGTGGCGCCTGGATGCCGATCTTGCCGCTGATCTGCCAGCCGTCAATTTCGCTGACCTGCGCCTTGTGTATCTTCCATTGCTGGGGGTTGCCAGGTCCTTCGACCGTTTCCTGAGGGGCAAGGCCGGCACAGCCAGCCAACAACAAGGCGAGTGCGGGGGGCAGCAGGTTACGCATCAGATTCATGGGTCAGGGTTTCTCCGAGCCGGTCAGGCGTTTGATGGTCTCGCGAAGCACCAGGCTGTCCGGTTTTTCCTTTAGCGCAGCTGCCCAGACAGTGCGCGCTTCGGACTGCTTGCCAGCTGCCCAGAGCACTTCGCCGAGGTGAGCCGCTACCTCGTCATCAGGGAGGCGCTCCAGCGCCCTGCGCAGCTGGGTCTCGGCTTCCTGCAGATTGCCCAGTCGATAGTTGACCCAGCCAAGGGAGTCGAGAATTGCCGCGTCGTCGGGGTTAAGCCGGTAGGCCTGTTCAATCAGGGCCAGCGCTTCCTGATGGCGGTCGGTACGATCCGCCAGGGTATAACCCAGTGCATTGATCGCCATGGCGTTGTCGGGTTCGCGTTCGATGATGAAGCGCAGGTCCTGTTCCAGCTGTGCCAGGTCGCCACGCTTCTCGGCGATCATTGCACGCGTATAGAGGAGATTGAGGTCTTCAGGAAACTGCTCCAGAGCCTCAGTCGCAATCTGCCAGGCCTTGTCGGTCTGTTGCTGACCGGAGAGCGCTTCGATCTCGATCAGATAGAGCTGAATCGCATAGTCCGGTTGCTCGTCACGTGCCCGGGCGAGCAGCTGCGAGGCCTGCTGGTTGCGGCCAAGAGAAAACAGCAGTTCGGCCTGCATGAGCTTGGCCGGCAAGTATTCGTTGCCAGGCCCAACCTTGGCGAACGCTTGCAGGGCTTGCTCAGGCTCGTTCAGTTCACGGTAGGCGCGCCCGAGGTTGAAATGAGCAGCGTCAAGATGACTGCCGCGCTCGATGACGTCTTCGAGGTATACCACAGCCTCGCGCCAGGCCTGCGCTTCCAGGCAGACCAGAGCCATCGAGAATCTCAGGTCGTCGTCGTCCGGGTACTGCTGGACAAGGGTGGCGAACTCGCTCATGGCCTCTTCCAGGCGCTCCTGTTCGACCAGCAGGCGGGCATAGGTCAGGCGCAGGCGCTTGTCATCGGGGTGCTGGCGCAGGCTTTTTTCCAGCAGAGGCAACGCCTGCTGGCTGCGGTCGAGCAGCTGAAGCAGGCGAGCCTGTAGGAGGATCGACGGGATCTCCTGTTGCTTCGCTGGCTGTTCCTCGAGCAAGGCCAGTGCCTCTTCGGCGCGCCCGTCCTGCTGCAGCAGGACGGCCTTACCAAACTTGAGTTGGGGGTTGTCGGGATGCTTGGCCAGCAACTGGTCGAAGCTCTGGAGCAGGCCGGCTCGGGTGTCCGGGTCGGTCTCGGCTGCTGACAGGGCGAGGAAATCGAAGTGAGTGGCACCCTGGCCCTTGAGAGCCTTTTCCATGAACTCCAGCGATTCCTCGTAGCGACCGGCGCGCGCCAGTTGCACAGCCGCTGCGCGCTGGGCATCGAGGTTGCCCGGCGCGTTGTTCGCCCAGATCAGCGCCGTATCGAGCGCCGCCTGGTCGGCGCCAAGATACTCGGCAATGCGGAACCCGCGCTCTGCAACCCCTGGATCCCCGGTCGCGTTGGCTTGCTGGACGTAATTACCCAAGGCGATATCGAAACGGTTGCGCTGGCCGGCCAGCTCGGCCACCAGCAAGGCATAGAGCGAGTCCCGGCTGAACGAGCCATATTCCCTGGGACTGGTTGTCGCAGGCTCCGGCGTGGCCTCCTCGACCGGCGGGGTGCTGTCGGGAGCGCTCTGCATGAAGCTTTGGCAGCCACCGAGAAACAGGACGGCGCTGAGGGCGAGAAGCTTTTTCATAGGAAATATAGGGATGGTCTGCGGTCGCGGCATGATGACACAAGCGGTCAGGCAAGCACATGACCCAGCCTGTACAGTCAATTCGGTGGGTTGGGTCTGCAACAGACAATGACTGGCAACGGTTGTTCTGAGGCAGGCGAAGTAGGAGAATCGCGCGCTCCTTTTCGAATCAGCGATCCTGCATGGCTTTCATCGCGCTTGGCATTAATCACAAGACCGCATCGGTGGACGTGCGCGAGCGTGTGGCGTTCACGCCTGAACAGATGGTCGAGGCGCTCCAGCAACTTTGCCGTGTTACCCCGACACGCGAAGCGGCGATCCTGTCGACCTGCAACCGCAGCGAGTTGTACCTGCAGCAGGATCAGATAGAAGCTGAGGCGGTGCTCGCCTGGCTAGCCAACTATCATCAGCTCAGCCTGGACGATCTCAAGGCCTGCGCTTACGTTCATACGGATGAGCAGGCGGTGCGACACATGATGCGTGTCGCGGCGGGCCTGGACTCGATGGTGCTTGGCGAACCGCAGATTCTCGGCCAGATGAAGTCCGCCTACGCCGTGGCGCGTGAAGCGGGCAGTGTCGGGCCGTTACTGGGACGGCTGTTCCAGGCTACGTTCAGCACGGCAAAAACCGTCCGCACCGACACGGCCATCGGCGAAAACCCGGTCTCGGTGGCATTCGCCGCTGTCAGCCTGGCAAAGCAGATCTTTGCCAACCTGGATCGCAGTCAGGCCTTGCTGATAGGCGCTGGCGAAACCATCACGCTGGTTGCCCGGCATCTGCATGAGCAGGGGGTCAAGCGCATCGTCGTTGCAAACCGCACCCTGGAGCGGGCCAGCGCCCTGGCCGAGCAATTCGGGGCACATGCCATCCTGCTTGCCGATATCCCGCAGGAACTCTACAACAGCGATATCGTCATCAGCTCCACTGCCAGCCAGCTGCCGATCCTGGGCAAGGGCGCCGTTGAGCAGGCGCTGAAAAAGCGCAAGCACAAGCCCATGTTCATGGTCGACATTGCCGTGCCACGCGATATCGAAGCGCAGGTCGGCGAACTGGACGATGTCTACCTGTACACCGTCGATGATCTGCACGAAGTCGTTGCGGAAAACCTCAAGAGCCGCCAGGGCGCTGCCCAGGCTGCCGAAGAGCTGGTCGCGGTGGGTACCGATGACTTCATGGTGCGGTTGCGGGAACTGGCCGCTGTCGATGTGCTCAAGGCCTACCGGCAGCATGCCGAGCGGATCCGCGACGAGGAGCTGGTCAGGGCTCAGCGGATGCTCGCCAATGGCGGCACGCCAGAAGAAGCGTTGGCGCAACTGGCGCGCGGCTTGACAAACAAATTGCTGCACGCGCCCAGTGTGCAGCTGAAAAAACTCTCCGCCGAAGGGCGAGTAGAGGCCCTGACCATCGTTCAGGAGCTCTTTGCTTTGCAGGACAATCCGGACAAGCCATGAAAGCGTCGCTGCTCAACAAACTCGACATTCTGCAGGACCGCTTCGAGGAACTCACTGCGTTGCTCGGCGACGCCGAAGTGATCAGCGACCAGACCCGTTTTCGCGCCTATTCGCGCGAGTATGCCGAGGTCGAGCCGGTCATCGCCACATACCGCCAGTTTCTCAAGACGCAGTCTGACCTTGACGGGGCTCAGGCGCTGCTCAAGGACAGCGACCCGGATGTACGGGAGATGGCCGAAGAAGAGGTTATCGAGGCGCGGGGCCAGCTGGAAGAAATCGAAGCCCGTCTCCAGCGCATGCTGCTGCCCAAGGATCCAAAGGACGGACGTAACGTCTTCCTCGAGATTCGGGCGGGTACCGGTGGCGACGAGGCGGCAATTTTTTCCGGGGATCTGTTCCGCATGTATTCCCGCTATGCGGAACGCCAGGGCTGGCGCGTCGAAATCCTGTCCGAGAGCCCTGGCGAGCATGGGGGCTACAAGGAAGTCATCTCCCGTGTTGAGGGCGAAAACGTCTTTGCCAAACTCAAGTTCGAGTCTGGCGCGCACCGAGTGCAGCGTGTTCCCGAAACCGAATCACAAGGGCGCATTCATACGTCCGCTTGCACGGTTGCCGTACTGCCCGAGCCGGACGAGCAGATCGCCATCGAGATCAATCCGGCGGATCTGCGCGTCGACACCTACCGGGCGTCCGGCGCCGGTGGTCAGCACATCAACAAGACCGATTCGGCCGTGCGTATCACGCATATTCCCAGCGGCATCGTCGTGGAATGTCAGGAGGAGCGCTCGCAGCACAAGAACCGCGCCCGGGCCATGGCCTGGCTCGCGGCCAAGTTGCAGGATGTGCAGGACAGCGCTGCGCACAAGGAAATCTCCGATACGCGAAAACTGTTGGTCGGGTCCGGTGATCGCTCCGAGCGCATTCGCACCTATAACTTTCCCCAGGGACGCGTTACGGACCATCGCATCAATCTGACGCTCTACTCGCTGAATGAGGTCATAGGCGGCGCCGTGGAGCAGGTAATCGAGCCATTGCTGCAGGAATACCAGGCCGATCAGCTTGCCGCTCTGGGTGACTGATCGCCTTCACCTGCACCACCCCTGTTGCGCGACTCTGCACTGAAACCGGAACACCCGAACATGGCGACGATCGACTTTTTGCTGCGTGCTTCACGGTTGCCCGAATCGCCCAGTGCCCGGCTCGATGCCGAGTGGCTCCTCGCTGAGGCGCTGGGCAAGCCGACTAGCTATCTGCGTACCTGGCCTGAGCGGGAGGTACCTGCTGAGGCAGAGGCCCGTTTCAGCGCTGATCTCGAGCGTCGTCGCTTGGGCGAACCAGTGGCCTATATCCTTGGTCGGCAAGGGTTCTGGAGCCTCGATCTTGAAGTGGCGCCGCATACCTTGATTCCGAGGCCGGACACCGAACTCCTGGTCGAGACCGCACTGCAGCTGCTCCCGCCCGACCCTGCGACCGTGCTCGACCTGGGTTCCGGTTCCGGTGCGATTGCCCTGGCCATCGCCAGTGAGCGTCCGGCCTGGCAGCTGACGGGGGTGGACCGCGTCAGCGAAGCCGTTGCCCTGGCTATTCGCAACGCCCGGCGGCTCCGCCTTGGCAATGCGAGCTTTCTGGAAAGTCATTGGTTTTCTGCGCTTGCAGGCCGCCGTTATGACCTGATCGTCTCGAATCCGCCTTATATTCAGGCCAGCGACCCCCATCTATTGCAGGGCGATCTGCGCTTCGAGCCGAGCAGCGCGCTGGTGGCGGGTGCCGATGGCCTGGACGATATCCGGCTGATCATTTCACAAGCGCCGCACCACCTGTCTCCGGCCGGCTGGTTGCTGCTGGAACACGGCTATGACCAGGCTGCGGCGGTGCGAGGGTTGTTACTGGAAGCGGGGTTCAGCGAGATCGCCAGCCGCAACGACCTTGGTGGCCACGAGCGTGTCAGTCTTGGTCGCCTGCCATGACCCTAGGAGAACGCCCGCATGCTGAGCGATGACGAGCTGCTGCGATACAGCCGGCAGATCTTGCTGAAACAGGTAGACATCGAGGGGCAGCTCAAGCTCAGGTCGAGCCGTGTACTGATTGTTGGGCTGGGCGGGCTGGGGTCTCCTGTCGCCCTGTATCTCGCCGCGGCCGGGGTCGGGGAATTGCATCTTGCGGATTTCGATCGGCTTGACCTGACCAATCTGCAACGGCAGATCGCCCACGACACCTCGTCGATCGGCATGCATAAGGTTGATTCGGCGATGGCTCGGTTGTCTGCGATCAACCCGTTGATCCGGCTGGTTCCGCATCGGACGGCAATGGATGTCGATACGCTGGTTGCGGCGGTAGCCGCGGTGGATCTGGTGCTCGACTGCACGGACAACTTTGCCGTGCGCGAAGCCGTGAATGCTGCCTGTGTGGCGGCAACCAAGCCGCTGGTCAGCGGTGCGGCCATCCGGTTTGAGGGGCAGCTATCGGTATTCGATCCGCGCATCGAGAGCAGTCCCTGCTATCACTGCCTCTACGGCCACGGCAGCGAGGCTGAGCTGACCTGCAGCGAGGCTGGCGTGCTGGGGCCTGTGGTGGGCATGGTCGGAAGCCTGCAGGCCCTGGAGGCGATCAAGCTGCTGGCGGGTTTCGGTGAGCCGCTGGTGGGAAGGCTGCTGTTGCTGGACGCACTGGGGAGTCGCTTTCGCGAATTGAAGGTCAAGCGTGATCCGGCGTGCACGGTCTGTGGTAGCGGCCGTGGCTGACAACGCGCCGATCGGCGTTTTCGATTCGGGGGTGGGGGGCTTGTCGGTGCTCAGGGAGATCCGAGCGCGCCTGCCTTGCGAGTCCCTGTTGTACTTCGCTGACAGCGGTCATGTTCCCTATGGCGAAAAGAGCCCGGAATTCATTCGTGAGCGTTGCCGGACCATCGCAGCGTTTCTGCTTGAGCGAGGTGCCAAGGCATTGGTGGTTGCATGCAATACCGCGACGGCTGCAGGCGTTGCCGACCTGCGTGAATGCTATCCACAGCTTCCCCTGGTTGGGATGGAGCCTGCCGTCAAACCGGCTGCGCTGGCGACTCGCAGCGGGGTGGTTGGCGTATTGGCAACGACCGGCACATTGAAAAGCGCAAAGTTTGCGGCTCTGCTGGACCGTTTCGCCAGTGATGTGCGGGTCATCACTCAGCCCTGTCCGGGGTTGGTGGAGTGCATTGAGGCAGGCCAGTTGCAGACGCCGGGCACGCGCAGGCTGCTGGAAGGACTGGTCCTGCCTTTGGTCGCCCAGGGCTGCGACACACTGATCCTTGGCTGTACTCATTACCCGTTCGTAAAACCGCTGTTGCGTGAAATATTGCCAGCTGACGTCGTGCTGGTGGATACCGGTACCGCCGTCGCCAGGCATCTCGAAACGCTGTTGACGGCACATGCGCAGCTCGGGTTTGGCGAGGCGAGGGTGCAGTTCTGGAGTAGCGGCGATCCGCTGCGATTGGCCAGCGTACTGCCGGTACTTTGGGGTGAAAACAGTACAGTTGCCTACTGTTCTGTTTAGGAACTCCAAATCAAGCCAGGCCTCTGTATCTGAGTGATAAGAAAAACAGCGATGCCAAAGTTCTGATAAGGAAATTCTTATGAAAAAGCTGATCTCCCTTGCTGCGATTGCAGCCGTTTCGCTTGCCCAGGCTTCTGCCGCTCATGCGATTGACCTGACGGCAGCGGTTGGCCGAACTGGCGAGTCAACCATGACCTATCGACTCGGTGCACAGATGGATTTCAACCGTAGCTGGTTCCAGACCCGCATAGGCCGTCTGACAGGGTATTGGGACGCGGGTTATACCTATTGGAAAGGCGACGAGACCTCCAGCAACCACAGCATTTCGCTCGCGCCGGTATTCGTTTACGAATTCGGCGGCGGTTCGGTCAAACCCTATCTGGAAGCCGGTATAGGTATCGCGGCATTCGAGAATACGGAAGTCGAAAACAACGACCTGGGCTCTTCTTTCCAGTTCGAGGATCGGTTTGGCGCAGGCCTGCGTTTTGCCGGTGGACATGAGATCGGCGTGCGCGCCATTCACTATTCCAATGCCGGAATCAAGAACCCCAACGACGGCATAGAGAGCTACGCGGTACATTATCGCGCCTCGTTCTGAACCGCTTGAGATGGCTGACGGCACCAGGCGCCAGCCTTCTCAGTCCAGGTAGGCTCGTGCCGAGTCCCTGCGCTCATCCAGACAATCCTCCGAGCCCAGCTCGAACTCTCGGCAGATAAGAGGACGCTGCGCATAGATCGTGCAGCGCATGCTGTCCCGGTCTAGCGCGGCGCACCAGCCGTCGTCGAGGCGGCGCATCACCTGGCCGCCCCAGTCATCTTCCTCGATGAAGCGATCCGGGACGCCCGTTTCAGTCAGCAGAATCACTTCGAGGCGGCAGCAGCACGCGGCACAGGTGCTGCACCTGATTGCCTCGTCCGGTAGTTGGCGGTGGGGAATAGCGGATTGGGTCATCGCGGCAGTCTACTCGCCTTGCACTTCGATAGCTGCAAAGGCGAGTGCTGCAGTGAGCCGTCGGGCTTCAGACCTGTTCGTCTTCGAGTTGCTTGGCCTTCCAGCCCTCACCACCGGGTAACAGCAGGTTCAGGATCAGCGCGATGATGGCGCACAGCGAAATGCCGGAAAGGCTGAACTCTCCGTAGCCGAACGCCATCCCGCCGATGCCGAACACCAGCGTGACGGACACTATGATCAGGTTGCGAGCTTCGGACAGATCCACCTGGTGGCGTATCAGGGTGCTCAGGCCGACAACGGCAATCGAGCCGAACAGCAAGCAGAGGATGCCGCCCATGACCGGTACCGGAATGCTCAGCAGCCCGGCGCCGAACTTGCCGATAAAGGCAAGGACGATGGCAAAGATGGCTGCCCAGGTCATGATCTTCGGGTTGTAGTTCTTCGTCAGCATCACCGCGCCGGTGACCTCCGCGTAGGTGGTGTTGGGTGGGCCCCCAAACAAGCCTGCTGCCGAGGTCGCCAGTCCATCTCCAAGAAGCGTGCGGTGCAGGCCCGGTTTTTTGATGAAGTTGTTACCGGTGACGCCGCCAATCGCGACAACGCCGCCGATGTGCTCGATCGCTGGCGCCAGTGCGACCGGAACCATGAACAGGATTGCACCGAGATGGAATTCAGGCGCGACGAAGTTCGGCAAGGCCAGCCAGGGCGCAGCCGAGATGCCAGCGGTATCCACCACACCGAACGCAAGCGACAAGCCGTAACCCACTGCAACGCCAGCAAGAATCGGAACCAGGCGAAACAGCCCCTTACCCAGAACGGCAACCAGTAGCGTCGTTAGCAATGCAGACATCGATATCAACATGGCTGTCCCGTAGGGCACCAGCTGAGCACTGCCGTCACCCGCCTTGCCCATGGCCATATTGACCGCGACCGGGGACAGGGCGAGACCGATGGAAATGATCACCGGGGCAATGACCACCGGTGGCAATAGCCGGTCGATGAACCCTGGACCTTTGAGTCGAACTGCAAAACCAAGAAAGATGTAGACGACACCAGCAGCGACCACTCCACCGAGCACGGCTGGCAGGCCGAACTCGCCTTTGGCAGCAATGATCGGCGCAATGAAAGCGAAGCTCGACGCCAGGAACACCGGTACCTGGCGTCTGGTGACGAGCTGAAACAGCAATGTGCCAATGCCGGCGGTGAACAAGGCAACGTTGGGGTCCATTCCGGTGATCAGTGGCATCAGTACGAGTGCGCCAAAGGCCACGAACAACATTTGCGCGCCGGCCAATACCTGGCGACCGAGCGGCTCTTCCATGGGTTGCGACATTCTCAGATGTCCTTCTGCTTGGTGCCGAAAATCTTGTCACCAGCATCGCCAAGACCGGGAACGATATACCCGTTCTCGTCCAGATTCTGGTCAATCGAGGCGGTGTAGATGGTAACGTCCGGGTGTGCTTTTTCTACCGCTTCGATGCCTTCCGGCGCAGCAACCAACACGAGGGCGCGGATCTCCTTGCAGCCAGCCTTTTTCAGCATGTCGATCGCTGCAACCATGGAGCCGCCCGTGGCCAGCATGGGGTCGATGATCATCGCCAGACGCTGGTCGAGGTCGTCGACCAGTCGCTCGAGGTAGGTGTGCGCCTGTAGGGTTTCCTCGTTGCGCGCTATGCCAACGGCACTGACCTTGGCGCCTGGAATCAAACTCAGGACCCCGTCGAGCATGCCGATGCCGGCGCGAAGAATAGGGACGACGGTGATCTTCTTGCCGGAAATCTTCTCGACCTGGACCGGCCCGCACCATCCATCGATGCTATAGCTCTCCAGCGGCAGGTCGCGGGTCGCTTCGTATGTCAGGATCGAGCCGACCTCTTGCGCCAGTTCGCGAAAGTTCTTGGTGCTGATATCCGCACGGCGCATCAGCCCAAGTTTGTGACGAATAAGCGGGTGGCGGATCTCTCTAATGCTCATGGCGGCTCCGGCGGCGGTCAGATAAACCGGCGTAGATTAATGCATCGGGGTGCTAGCGGCTATTGATGAGTCAAACAGCACTTGCCCTGGCCATGACCCCGTCGGTATCGTCGCGCCCCTTGTTTTTGCGTGCAGCCGACCCGCTGCTTGCCCTTTAACTACCTTGGAGCATCGCCAATGTCCGTCGATCTCGCACACGTTCGCCAAATCATGGCTGAAGCCGACTGTCTTTATGCCGAGGCCGAGGTTGACGCCGCAATCGACGCGGTCGCAGCGAAAATCAACAGTGAGCTGGCCGACCGAAACCCGGTTGTTTTCTGTGTGATGAATGGTGGGCTGGTTTTTTCCGGCAAGCTGGTTCCGAAACTGAGTTTTCCGCTGGAGCTGTCCTACCTGCATGCAACTCGGTATCGCAATGAAACCAGCGGCGGGGAACTGTTCTGGAAGGCGAAGCCGGAAATCTCCTTCATTGACCGCGACGTACTGATCGTCGATGACATTCTCGACGAGGGCCATACGCTTGGTGCAATCATCGATTTCTGTCGTCATGCGGGGGCGTCGGCCGTCTATACGGCCGTTCTGGTCGACAAGGATCATCAGCGTAAAGCTCGGCCCGATCTAAAAGCTGATTATGTTGGAATGACCTGCGTCGATCGTTACGTGTTCGGCTGCGGCATGGACTACAAGGGATACTGGCGCAATGCGCCGGGTATCTATGCCGTAAAAGGCATGTAGGCAGCCCCGTTTTCACAGGCTGATTACCGACATGGCCCAGCCCCCTGCTGTCCATGCTTAACCTTCATTCCAAACGGTGAAGGTCTGCCGGAGACGGCGCAACGCTTTGCTCTCGCAAGCTGGGCAGCCCGCTTTGCCCTTGTCTACGCCAGGTCGCTCCGGCCAGGTGTGCTGCCGTGTTTCGTTTCGCCTCAGACGCTGCGCTTGCGGTAACGCTGTCGGGGCTCATTGCAGTCTGTTGGCACCTCTGCTTTTGCGACCTTAGGTCGCCCCATCGGGCAGCCCCGCGCACTGTGCATGCGAAATTGTGATGCGTCTCCGATTACAGGCTCTCAAGTGCTCTAGGTCAGGGCTTGCGCTGAGTATGCAGACGGCTAAGCTCTCTCCGATAGCTTCGCTTGCCTTGCGCGTTGAGACGCGGGCGAGCGTCGCTGAAGCCTAAGGACGGGAAGGCCGTTCATACTTTGGGATTACAAAACAAATCAAACCTTAGTGCGCTTATCCCTCTGCTGCCGTGTGGTTAGGGTGAACGTACTTCGAACCAACCAGGAGCGCCTCATGACAAAAACAACAAGGCAAGGAATTTTCCAGCCCAAGACTCTGGCCCTCGCCGTTGCGCTGGGGACCGTCGCGCCGGCTTACGCAGTCAACTTCAATATCGGGGAAATCGAAGGTCAGCTGGACTCCTCCATGTCCATCGGGGCGAGTTGGTCGACGACCGACCGGGATATGGATCTCGTGGGGCTTGCAAATGGTGGTACCGGTTACACCCAGACCGGTGACGACGGGCGTTTGAACTTCAAGAAAGGCGAAACATTTTCAAAGATATTCAAAGGTATCCATGACCTTGAGCTCCGCTACGGTGATAGCGGTGCTTTTATTCGTGGCAAGTACTGGTACGACTTCGAGCTGAAGGATGAAGACCGTCTCTTTAAGGACATTAGCGACAGCAACCGTAAGGAAGCGGCGCAATCCTCGGGAGCGCAAATCCTCGATGCCTTTCTGTATCACAATTACGACATAAGTGGCCTGCCTGGCACCATTCGTGTGGGCAAGCAAGTCGTTAGTTGGGGCGAAAGTACCTTCATCGGTAACTCCATCAACTCAATCAACCCGCTGGATGCTGCCGCGTTCCGACGTCCGGGTGCGGAAATCAAGGAGGGTCTGATCCCGGTCAATATGATTTACCTGTCTCAAAGCCTGACAGATCAGCTCAGTATGGAAGCTTTCTACCAGCTGGAATGGGACCAGACCATCGTTGACAATTGCGGGACGTTCTTCGCAAGCAACGATGTGGCGGCAGATGGTTGCGATAACAACTACACGGTTCTTTCGGCGGCCCAGCGTGATGCGATAATCGGCGCCGGATTAACAATTGAGCAATTGAACGCAATATATGGCACTAACTATGCTGGACTAGATGACTTGGGCATCACGGTAGGCCCCGAAGGCGTTACTGTTCCACGAGGCGCCGATAGGGATGCCCGCGATTCAGGCCAGTATGGTTTGGCATTTCGGTGGTTGGCCGATGCCGCCGAATATGGCTTGTATTTTATGAACTACCACAGCCGTACCCCGACAGTAGGATATAAAAACGCGTCTGCTGGTGAGATTGGCGCGCTCCTCGGGTTACTTGGAACTCAGTCACCGGCCCCTGGATTGCCTGCAGGCGCTGCGTTCAGCGCTTTGGCTTCTCCTGCTCTGTTAAGCAATGGTGAGTATTTTCTTGAGTATCCAGAAGATATAAGGCTGTACGGGGCAAGTTTCGCTTCTACGCTACCAACCGGCACAGCTTGGTCGGGTGAGATCAGCTATCGTCCCAATCTTCCAGTCGCCCTAAATTCCACCTATACCACCGGCTTACTTGCTGCTGGTATTGGAGGCGCAATCCTTACAGGCAATGTCGCAGGGGCAATAGGCCAAGCGGGCATCGAGCATAGCGGTTACAACCGTAAAGAAGTCACTCAGATCCAAACTACCTTCACGCATTTCTTCGATCAGGTGCTCGGCGCTGGCCGTGTAACTGTTGTCGGCGAGATTGGCTACGCGCACGTTGGCGGTCTGGAAAGCAAAAGCGAACTACGTTACGGACGCGACTCGATATACGGCCTCGATACTGCCGAGTATGGTAATGACGGATTCGTGACAGCCAACTCCTGGGGTTATCGTGTCCGCGCGCTGGCTGACTACAGTAACGTGTTCGCCGGCGTGAATCTGACGCCGAACGTCTCCTTCTCTCATGATGTGCAAGGCTATGGACCGAACGGCCTGTTCAACGAAGGCTCCAAGGCTGTAAGCGTAGGTGTCGATGCGGTCTATCAGAACAGCTACACCGCCAGCCTGTCCTACACTGATTTTTTCGGGGGTGACTACAACACCCTGGTCGACCGAGACTTCCTCGCGCTTAGCGTGGGAGTCAATTTCTAAAGGAGACCGCTTCATAGATCGCACGGAGGCTGAAGATGGCCTTCGTCGTGCGGAACGCTATTGCGAGGGCTTCGGCCCAAATAAGAGATCAAGAGGAACTGGAACGTATGAAAACAACAAGAAAGCTATTCAGTGTCTTGGCCCTATCCCTGCTTGCCAGCAGCGTCATGGCCGCCGTATCACCTGAGGAAGCCGCCAAGCTTGGCAATTCCCTCACGCCTCTTGGGGCGGAAAAGGCGGGCAACGCTGAGGGCACTATTCCGGAGTGGACCGGCGGGCTCTCGACTGATGCTGCGCCGCTTAAAGACGGCCATCTGACCAATCCGTTCAAGAGCGAACAACCCAAGTTTGTGATCACCGCGCAGAATGTCGATCAGTACAAGGACAAGCTCACGGCGGGACAGCAGGCGATGTTCAAACGCTACCCTGAAACCTACAAGATCCGAGTGTTTCCGACGCATCGTAGCGCCGCGCTGCCAGATCGCATCTATGAAGCGGCCAAGCAGAGCGCGCTCAATGCCGAGCTTGTCGACGGTGGCAATGGGGTCGCCAATTTTGCTGACAGTCGCTACTACGCGTTTCCCATTCCGAAGAACGGTCTTGAAGTGATATGGAACCATATCACCCGATACAGGGGCGGTAACGTCCGCCGAAACATCGTTCAGGCCACACCTCAAACCAATGGCAGCTACACCTTGGTGCATTTCGAGGATGAAGTGGCATTCCCCAGCGACATGACGGACCTGGACGCTGAACGTGCCAAGAACGCGCTTTTGTTCTTCAAGCAGCGCGTGACAGCGCCTTCGCGGCTTGCAGGTAACGTCCTGCTCGTACACGACTCGCTGGACCAAGTGAAAGAGCCGCGTCAGGCGTGGATCTATAATGCCGGTCAGCGCCGGGTTCGTCGCGCTCCCCAGGTTGCATATGATGGGCCGGGTACCGCTTCCGACGGTATGCGTACAACCGATAACTTCGATATGTTCAGCGGTGCACCCGATCGCTATGACTGGAAGCTGATCGGCAAAAGAGAGCTCTACATCCCATACAACAGCTACGAGATCAACTCCAGCGACGTCAAGTACAGCGACATCCTGAAGGCAGGCCATGTCAATCAGGACCTGGCGCGTTACGAGCTGCATCGCGTATGGGAAATCGAAGCCAACTTGAAAGAAGGAGAGCGGAACATCTATGCCAAGCGCCGCTTCTTCGTTGACGAAGATACCTGGACGATCGTCCAGTCCGAACTTTACGACGGACGTGGCCAGCTGTGGCGGGTTGGCGAGGGACATCTGGTGCAGTATTACCAGCATCAGGTTCCGGCTTTTGCCTTCGAAGCCTTGTATGACGTGATTTCCGGCCGTTACATCGCGATCGGCATGAGCAACGAAGAGAAGGCGCACGAGTTCGGCTACGAGGCTTCTGCCCGTGATTTCACGCCGGCTGCGTTGCGTAACGCTGGGGTGCGCTGATCGCGCTGTATCCACCGGATGAATGGGCGGCCAGTAGGCCGCCTTTTTTTTTACTCTGAAGCGTAGAGTGGCGGCTTATGGTTATAACGGTCGACAAACCAACGAACTCATACAGGTCGACAATTGGGTTCGAATCATGCAGCGTTTGGTGCAGAGGCCCTCCGCTTGAAGACCGCATCAGATCAGGGCTGAACTGATGAACAAGCTCAGTGCGCCAGTTGGTGCGCTGACCAGAACAAGAGAAACCTCATATGTCGGTACGCTTTAACCCGGGTGCGATCAGTACGGAAGCCGCCGCGCTGGTTCAGGTTGCGACTATTCCGCGTCTACCGAAACTGCATATCGCCCGGCCCCGATTGGCCGACGCGCTGCTTGAGGCGCGCTGCCGGCTTCGTCTGATCTGTGCCCCCGCCGGATTTGGCAAAAGTGTTTTGATGAACGAATGTGCTCGGCAGATACCGACCGATACGCATCTCGTCTGGCTGGATCTTGGCGGGCGGGTATTGTCCGTGGAGGGGCTGTATTCACGGTTGCGTCAATGTCTGGGTGATCCAGTCATTCCTACCGGAGACGTTCAGCGCGATCTGGTTGAGCTACTCGCCCAATTCCGCCAGCCGCTCTGGATCATGCTGGACGACTATCCGCGCGAGCCGGCACCGGAACTGGACTCCTGTCTCGATATGCTCTTCGAACAGGGGCCTGAATCCTTGAGCTGGTGGGTCAGCAGTCGTCGGCAGCCCGTCTGGAAACTGCCTCGGCTATTGCTGCAGGGCGACCTGTTCGAGCTGGATGCCGAAGCGCTTGCCCTGACCGAACAGGAGCTCAGGCAGACATTGAAGCTTCAGCGCCTGGAGGTGGCTGACGATACCTTCAAGCAATTGCTTGCAGGTACCGAGGGCTGGCTGGCGGGTGTCAGCCTCCTGCTTCTAAATGCAGACGAACAGGCGATACGTGAGAGGCTGGTGGCGGGCACGCCGCTGTTGCGCGACTACATACAACGCGAAGTGCTGGCAGGTCAGAGCGAGGACATACGTCGCGCACTGTTCGGTCTGGCTCGCATGCCGCGGTTTTCGGCAGAGCTCTGTGAGCATGTGCTTGAAGGGGCGGGCAACGATATCCTTGGGGTTCTGCAAACCTTTCAGTTGTTCATCCGGCAAATCGACAATTGCGGGGAATGGTTCCGCCTGTGGCGACCGTTCGCTCTGATTCTGCAGCGCATGCCTGTACCGACGCTGCCGAGCCAGGTCCATTTGCGTGCTTGTCAATGGTTCGCCAGTCGGGATGAGATGAGGGAAGCAGTCGAACACGCATTGTGGGCCGGGCAGCCTGAAGTGGCTGCGAACTTTCTGCAGCGTTATGGGCAAGAGCAGCTGCTCATTGGCGATAACGTTTCGCACTTTCTCAAATGGCGCGCCGAACTTCCCCAGGATCTCTTCAACAGCACGACACGGTTGATCGTGCTGCACGGCTGGGCCTTGATCATTTCCGCCCGGCTGGATGAAGTAGAAGAATGTCTTGCCGGTTTGGCGAAATTTTTCCCTCAGCCCGACGCGCGCCGGCAGGCACAGCTACTGGCTCAGTGGCAAGCGTTGCGCGGCTTTCTGGCGCGACTGCGGGGCGAGCCAGAGGCGCGAAGCTACTGCCTGCAGGCACTGGAGGTTCTGTCGGACCATGCGTGGGCGCAGCGGGTGCTGTGTTACCAGGCGTTGTCCCAGCATGAAATGGCCCAAGGCCATCTCGACTGCGCGCTGCAGTACAACAGCGAAGGCATGAAGCTGGCACGGCTCAAGGGGAGCGTGCTTTACGAAGCCATGTTGAACGTCGATCGCATACAGCTGCTGGAGGTCACCGGCGAGTTCGAGCGGGCGGTCGGGGTGCTGGACGAGTCATTGCAAGAACTGCGCGACAGTGTCCGGCACAGCCCGATCATCGGCAGGTTGAAACTGCTGCAGGGCCATTTGCTGGCCTATCAGGGGCTTGATGACCTGGCGCGGGAAGCTTATCAGCAGGGGCGAGTCGAGACTGAAACCTGTGGCGACTCCTATGTTTTCTTTGGCTATGTGGGGCTGGCCGAGCTGGCTGCACGCAATCATGAATTCCCAGCTGCGTATCACTGGTTGCGTGAGGCAGAGCGCCTGACACAGTGGCGTCATGTTCCGGAAGCTCGATTCCGCGGCATTCTACCTTTGATCACAGGGGTGACCTGGCTCCACCAGGGCCAATTGCAAAAGGCTCGGGCTGTCTTTGTACAGGTCCTGGAGCAGCATGAAGGTCACTCATATCTAGCCCCTTCAGGCTTTTATGAGCTGTTGCCTCGTGTTCAGCGTTACCTTGCGGTCATCGATCTGCTGTCAGGGCGTAGCGCCCTGGCTGTAGCCTCTCTGCGTGAGCTGATCGAGCACAACCTTCGTTGCCAGAGACTGGGGCTGGCTTGTGAGTGTCGTTTTACCCTGGCCGAGGCGCTGCTGTTCGACGGCCAATACGAAGAAGCCGAGAGCGAATTGCGCAAGGCTTTGGGCGAAGCGGCGCGGCAACGTCTGGTCAAACCCTTGTATGAGCTACAACATCGCCAGTCTCAGTGGCTGGCGAAAGTATTGCCGGCAGGGAAAGGGGAAAGCCTGCGGGATCGCCTGCTGCAGTTCGAGCGAGAAGCGGAGGATCTGATCGAGCCGGCGGCCGAGGTCGTGCTGAGCAACCGAGAGCTCACCGTGTTGCGTCTTATCGCTCAAGGTTGTTCGAATCAGGAAATTGCAGAGCAGCTCTTCATTTCGCTGCACACCGTCAAAACGCATGCGCGGCGTATCAATACAAAGCTTGGCGTAGCCAGACGGACTCAGGCAGTCGCGAGGGCGAAGGCGCTCGCCTGGCTCTGAGGAGCTGCTTCAGCCGTGCCTGGGCGGCCGGTCAGCAGAAGGGCGGGCGATATGATGTGTCTTGTAGTTATAAGGCGGTGCAGCGAAGGGGTGGCAGTCAGGCTGCGTTTATTGAACAGCAGCATGGGAATGCTTGGTCAGTCGATATGACGCCGCTTGCTCGCCGCGTTCGATTGCCAGGCTGAATTGCAAACTGGTGATCAACCGTTCCAGCTGTTGCTGATCGCGCCATTGGTTGGAGCTTATGAATCGCTTCACCGCAACGCCTGCACTATCCGTCAGGGTCAGCAGGATGCTGCCGTCCGGCTTCTGAATGCTGAAATTTACGCAGTAGTCTGGTTGGAAGACATCGCTGATCTTTTTGAATGGACTATCCATGCCGATATACCTGTTGGATGACTGCATCCAATGGACCGGGCCGCTGACGACTAGTTTCGCCCGCAGGGCGTACCTGCGGCAAAAGGAAGCAGCGCCGATCTGATGTTGCTAAACGGCCTCATTAGCGCTGGGCAGTTCGGCCAAGGCTTCAGAATTGTTTTTGAATGCCTTGGCAAACAGTTCGCGGTGTCTGGCCATGAATATCCCCAGGTCATCTGCCTGCTGCTCGCTAAGCGAAGGTGATGCTTTCTGTAACGCGGCAGCTAGTGCTTCGGCGAGCTCCAGCATCTTGTCGTGACGGTCTGCTTCGGCTTTATCCATGAACAGGCGCTCCAAGTCCCGGCTGCTGCGATATACCACTTCGACGGCCATTTACCACCTCGGCTCTTCAGATACTGTTTGTTTGTACAGTATGGATAATTGACAGCTGGATGAACAGGGGCAGCTGCAATTGTTATCAATCGGCGAAGCTGCCCCGCAGACGCTCGGCCTGGAACAGAAGGTCGCTGCCGCGGTAGCCGCTGCGCACCGATGGGAGAGGCGCGCATAATTCCCAGCTTGCACCGGGTTGCAGGTCGGCCGCTCCCCGGTATTGAAGTTCGTCGTAGCTGGGACTCGCCAGGTTAAGGCTGGACCCAGGCGAGTACGCAGCGACCTGCCACTGAAGGCTTCGCAATGGCTGGTTGCTGCGGTTGTGCAAGACGATGTGCAAGGGGCGAGCGACCGGGCACGCATCGGTCGTATAAGCCATTTGCAGCTCAAGCTGGGCCAGAAGATGCGCTTCGCGCTGTTCCTGCCAGATCACCCAGCCCGCCACCAGGCCGAGCCCGAGCAACGCGCCGAGCGAAACAGGAATGGCGCGCAACGGATAGCGGATCAGGAGGATCGCCCAGGTGATTAGAAGCAAGGCCCCGATCAGCATGGGTAACCGCCAGTTGGACATTTGAGCATCGCTGTTTCCTGCTTCGATTTGTCTCTCGAGTATCCGGCAACCGCAGCAGTACCCGTTGTCGATTCAATGGCTGTCGCGCACCTTGGCATGGCCGGCGAGGCGCTCAAGAGCTGCTTTGAGCCTCGGGTCGCTAATGCCGCGGGCCGTCTGCTGAAGGCTCTCCGCGGCAAGCGCAGACATTTCGGGCGACGGGCCTGGCTTGTGCCGGGGTGCGTCGGGTGGCTGCACCTTGAAGATGATACGGGTAAGGCCGGCGAAGTCCTGCATGGCCTGAAGCTGTCGCTGTAGCCGGCGCTGCTGATAGCGCAGTCTCGTCGCCCAATGCCCATCGGTCACGATGAGTAGCAGGCACCCTTCGCGCCAAGAAGCGACATGACAATGTTCGCGTGCGGCGGGCTGCAGCTGGCTGTTGACCAGCTGCTGCAACCGGTCCAGCCGCCTGGCTTCGCCGAACAGGGCCTTGAGCGGCTTCGCTTCGCGTAGCAGCGCAGCGGGTGCTCTAGCCGGCGGTGGACGCAGCGACATAAGGAAAACCTGAGCGGGTAGGATGGCATGCAATGTTAGCAGAGGCGCCTGCATGGCCGTACGGGCCTGCGGGGATATTCAGGCCTGGCTGGTTACACCGTAGAGAGTGATAGCAGAGGGCCTGCTTAAAGCAGATTCACAAGCGGCGGGCTGTACCCGTTCGCTTGCCGCGTGGTGCCGCAGCTGCGAGGCAGGCACCTTTCCTCTCGATCGTTTCCGAGTAGAATGCCCCCTTTGCACGCAGCCGTGGTGGCCCGCGGTCGTGCCTCCATCCCCAGCATGGAAGTCTTTGTCGATATGTTTGCGCCTTTAATGAAGAAGCTCTTTGGTAGCAAGAATGACCGTGAGGTCAAGCGCATGCTCAAGGCGGTTCAGGCCGTCAATGCGCTCGAAGAGCAGATGCTGTCTCTCTCCGACGAGCAACTGCGGAGCAAGACTGAAGAGTTCAAGGCCCGCCTCGGCCAAGGCGAGACCCTCGACCAGATACTCCCAGAAGCCTTTGCCGTGTGCCGCGAGGCGGGCAAGCGTGTCATGGGTATGCGTCACTTCGACGTACAGCTTATCGGCGGCATGACCCTGCACGAAGGCAAGATCGCCGAGATGCGCACCGGTGAAGGCAAGACCCTCGTTGCAACCCTGGCGGTCTACCTTAACGCTCTGGCGGGCAAAGGTGTCCATGTCGTAACGGTCAACGACTACCTGGCGCGCCGCGACGCCAACTGGATGCGTCCGCTCTATGAATTTCTGGGCCTGACGGTCGGAATCGTCACGCCGTTCCAGCCGCCGCAGGAGAAGCGTGCCGCCTACGCGGCAGACATCACCTACGGCACCAATAACGAGTTTGGCTTCGACTATCTGCGCGACAATATGGCGTTCAGCCTTGAGGAGAAAAACCAGCGGGAGCTCAACTTTGCGGTTATCGACGAAGTCGACTCGATCCTCATCGACGAGGCGCGCACGCCGCTGATTATCTCTGGCCAGGCCGAAGACAGCTCCAAGCTGTACCAGCAGATCAACCAGCTGATCCCGCTCCTCAAGCAGCACATCGAGGAAGAGGAAGGGGTCGTTACCCAGGAAGGGCACTTCTCCATCGACGAGAAAACTCGTCAGGTCGAGCTCAACGAAGCAGGCCATCAGTTTGTCGAGGAGATGCTGACCAAGGCCGGGCTGCTGGCCGAGGGCGAAAGTCTCTATTCCGCCCACAACCTGGGCTTGCTGACTCACGTCTATTCAAGCCTTCGTGCTCACAAGCTGTTCCATCGCAACGTCGAATACATTGTGCAGAACAATCAGGTGTTGCTTATTGATGAGCACACAGGGCGGACCATGCCGGGCCGTCGTCTCTCGGAGGGCTTGCATCAGGCCATCGAAGCGAAGGAGGGCCTGCCGATCCAGCCGGAAAGCCAGACGCTCGCATCCACCACTTTCCAGAACTATTTCCGTCTGTACAAGAAGCTGTCGGGTATGACCGGTACCGCCGATACCGAAGCCTTCGAGTTCATGCAGATCTACAACCTGCCGGTGATGGTCATTCCGACCAACAAGCCGCTGGCACGCAAGGACTACAACGACCTGGTCTACCTGACCCAGGAAGAGAAATTCGCGGCAATCATCGCCGACATCAAGGACTGCCAGAACAATGGCCGCCCTGTGCTGGTCGGTACCGCCACCATCGAGACGTCCGAATACGTTTCGCGTCTGCTGGTCAGCGAGGGCATCGAGCACAAGGTCCTAAACGCCAAGCACCATGACAAGGAAGCCGAGATCATTGCGCAGGCTGGGCGCCCGGGGGCTGTGACCATCGCTACCAACATGGCAGGCCGCGGTACCGACATCCTGCTCGGCGGTAACTGGGAAGTGGAAGTCGCGGCGCTGGAGAACCCGACTGACGAGCAGGTTGCCCAGATCAAATCCGACTGGCAGAAGCGCCACCAGGCCGTGCTCGAGGCGGGTGGTCTGCATGTGATCGCCTCCGAGCGCCACGAGTCTCGCCGTATCGACAACCAGCTGCGTGGTCGGGCCGGCCGCCAGGGTGATGCTGGCTCGAGCCGCTTCTACCTGTCGCTGGAAGACAGCCTGATGCGTATCTTCGCCTCGGACCGGGTGAAGAACTTCATGAAGGCACTTGGTATGGAGTCCGGCGAGGCCATCGAGCATCGCATGGTGACCAACGCCATCGAAAAGGCCCAGCGTAAGGTCGAAGGCCGCAACTTCGACATGCGCAAGCAGCTGCTCGAATACGACGACGTTGCCAACGAGCAGCGCAAGGTCATCTACCACATGCGTAACAGCCTGCTGGCGGCCGAAGAAATCGGCGAGACCATTGGCGAGTTCCGTCGCGAAGCGCTCGACCACGCGATCAGCCAGCATATTCCGCCGCAGTCGCTGCCCGAACAGTGGGATGTCAGCGGTCTGGAGGCGGTACTCTACAGCGATTTCGGCGTGCGTCTGCCCGTGCAGCAGTGGCTAGACGAAGACGAAAAGCTGTATGAGGAAACCCTGCGCGAGCGGATCCTTCAGGCACTGGTCGAGGCCTATCAGGAAAAAGAAGAGCTGGCCGGGGCTGAGGCGCTGCGCACCTTCGAGAAGCAGATCGTATTGCGCGTGCTCGATGATCTCTGGAAGGATCACCTGTCCACCATGGACCATTTGCGCCATGGTATCCATCTTCGCGGTTACGCACAGAAGAACCCGAAGCAGGAATACAAGCGTGAGTCGTTCACCCTGTTCCAGGAACTGCTCGAGTCGATCAAGCGCGACAGCATCCGAGTTCTTTCCCATGTGCAGGTCCGTCGCGAGGACCCGGCCGAGGAAGAGCAGCGCTTGCGTCGCGAGGCCGAGGAGCTGGCGCAGCGCATGCAATTCCAGCATGCAGAGGTGTCGGCGCTGGCGGACGACGAGGAGAACCCGCAGGAGGGCGATGTGGCGGCAACGGCTGCGCCTGCACGTACAGAGCAGAAGATCGGGCGCAACGAACCTTGCCCCTGTGGATCTGGAAAGAAGTACAAACATTGCCATGGGCAGGTTCAATAACCGAAGCCGCCCTTATTTGCCCACGCCGCGACCGGCTCTAGCCGCTCGCGGCGTTTTTCTCCCTGACTTTCCGGTGGCCAGAGGCCACCCATCCTATTAAGGAGCGCATCAATGGCTGTTGGTCTCGGTCCCCTACCTACATTGCATCCGGTCCCCGGTTTCGAGCTTGGTATCGCTTCGGCTGGCATCAAGCGGCCGGGGCGCAAGGACGTGGTGGTCATGCGTTGCGCGGAAGGCTCAACCGTGGCAGGCGTGTTTACGCTCAATGCGTTCTGCGCTGCACCGGTCATCCTGGCCAAGCAGCGGGTACAGGGTACTGTGCGCTATCTGCTGACCAACACCGGAAACGCCAATGCCGGTACCGGTGAGCCGGGAATGCAGGCGGCGATCCGAAGCTGTGCGAGCCTGGCCCGGCTGGCGGGCGTCGACCAGGATTCCATCCTGCCGTTCTCGACGGGCGTCATCGGCGAGCCGTTGCCCGTGGAGAAGATCGAGACCGCGCTTCCCGCCGCGCTCTCTGATCTGAGCGAAGACCATTGGGCCGAAGCAGCAACCGGCATCATGACGACCGATACCCTGCCCAAGGGGGCAAGCCGTCAGTTCGAACACGACGGTGTCATGGTTACAGTGACAGGCATTTCCAAGGGCGCCGGGATGATCCGTCCCAACATGGCAACCATGCTTGGCTACATTGCTACCGATGCCAAGGTGGCACAGCACGTGCTTCAGGACTTGCTACGTGATGCGGCAAACAAATCGTTCAATCGGATCACCATTGATGGCGATACCTCTACCAACGACTGCTGCATGCTGGTTGCAACCGGCAGGTCCGGTTTGCCGGAAATCACCGAGGCCAGCGGCGAATTGTTCGCCAAGCTCAAGCAGGCGGTGTTCAAGGTGAGCATGGAGGTGGCGCAATCCATCGTCCGGGACGGCGAGGGCGCGACCAAGTTCGTAACCGTTCAGGTCAATGGCGGAAAAAACCATCAGGAGTGCCTTGATGTCGGTTATGCCGTGGCGCATTCGCCGCTGATCAAGACCGCACTCTTCGCTTCCGACCCGAACTGGGGGCGCATCCTTGCGGCCGCAGGGCGTGCAGGCGTTCCCGAGCTGGATGTCAGCAAGATCGACGTCTATCTCGGAGATGTCTGTATTGCGAGCCAGGGCGGCCGCTTTTCAGGCTACACGGAAGAACAGGGGGCGGCGGTCATGGCGAAGGAGGAAATCGAGATCCGCATCGAGCTTGGTCGCGGCAGTTGCAGCGAGACGATCTGGACCACGGACCTGTCCCATGAGTATGTTCGGATCAATGCTGAATACCGCACCTGACCCTGCCGCGACGCACATGAGGCTGAGGAAAACGCACCGGCTTCTGCTCGAGGCTTGCAGTTTTCTGCCTGGCCGCGCCGCATGAAACGTCTTCATGTGGCGGCCGGCGTGGTTCGTGGAGCGAATGGGTGCGTTCTTATCGCAAGGCGCGCCCCGCACAAGCACCAGGGTGGCTTGTGGGAATTTCCCGGCGGCAAGGTCGAGGAGGACGAGACAGCAGAAGACGCGCTCGCCCGTGAATTGGAAGAGGAACTGGGCATCGTAGTGACGGCGGCGCGTCCGCTGATTCAGGTGCGCCACGACTATCCGGACAAACAGGTTTTGCTTGATGTCTGGGAAGTGCTCGCCTTCTCCGGTGAACCCCATGGTGCCGAAGGGCAGCCGCTGGCCTGGGTAACTCCTGATGAGTTGCCCGGTTATGTGTTTCCTGCCGCAAACCAGCCGATCGTAACTGCAGCGCGCTTGCCGGATCGTTATCTCATCACACCGGACAACCTGGACCCTGAACAGCTGCTGAGTGGGCTGGCCCTGGCCCTGGATCGTGGTGCTCGGCTGATCCAGTTGCGTTCGCCCTCCCTTCCAGCAGAGGGCTACCGGGCGCTTGCACGGCAGTTCATGCAGATATGTCGCGGGCGCGCGACTGTGATGCTCAAAGGCCCTCTGGAGTGGGCGGGCGAGTTTCCAGACGCTGGCTGGCATGTGACTGCCGAGCAGTTGAGACAGCATGCGGGCGGAGGGAGGCCGCTCGAATCGGGGCGTTGGCTTGCCGCGTCATGTCATGATTCGGTCGAGATGGACCTGGCCATGGCAATGGGGGTTGATTTCATCACGCTCTCGCCGATACTGCATACCGCGACCCATCCCGATGCGCAGCCGTTGGGCTGGCGATACGCCGCTGAATTGTTGTCGGGCTTTGTCCGGCCCGCTTATCTGCTGGGTGGCCTTGGTCCGAACGATATCAATCATGCTTTTAGGGCTGGGGCACAGGGCGTGGCGGGTATCAGAGCATTCTGGCCTCGCTCATCGGCTTCACCAGGTTGTGCTGGATCTTGAGTCGAACCTCGCTTCGGCGCGAATTGCCGCCCGAAATTGGTGTCGTACTGAGCTGTGATTTCAGGCTGATGATAGATAGGCGAAAACTATCGCTATTATTCCCTCAATCAATTAACCGTATGCGGGTACTTGCGGTATCGTAGGCCCCGTTAAGTTCTCAACCCCAAAAGGAGTTAGTAGATGTCTCTGATCAACACTCAAGTTCAGCCGTTCAAGGTCAACGCTTTCCATAACGGCAAGTTCATCGAAGTCACCGAAGAGTCCCTCAAGGGCAAGTGGTCCGTGCTGATCTTCATGCCGGCTGCCTTCACCTTCAACTGCCCGACCGAGATTGAAGACGCTGCCAACAGCTACGCCGAGTTCCAGAAGGCCGGTACTGAAGTGTATATCGTCACTACCGACACCCACTTCTCCCACAAGGTCTGGCACGAAACGTCCCCGGCGGTAGGCAAGGCCCAGTTCCCGCTGATCGGTGACCCGACTCATCAGCTGACCCGTGCTTTCGGTGTACACATCGAAGAAGAAGGCCTGGCCCTGCGTGGCACCTTCCTGATCAACCCGGAAGGCGTCATCAAGACCGTGGAAATCCACTCCAACGAAATCGCGCGTGACGTCAGCGAAACCCTGCGCAAGCTGAAAGCGGCTCAGTACACCGCCGCTCACCCGGGCGAAGTCTGCCCAGCCAAGTGGAAGGAAGGCGAAGCTACTCTGGCTCCTTCGCTGGATCTGGTCGGCAAGATCTAAGAACGGTCTGGAAGCGCTGCGCCACTGCGCAGGCCTTCCATCCCGCTTCATTGATCGGTTTTCCGGTCTGCGTTACCAAACGCCTGGGCGTGAACCGTCCGGGCGTTTTATTACCTGAATTTTGCAAGAAGGGGATCGCTGCTCATGTTGGACTCCAATCTCAAAGCGCAACTGAA
>DGLA01000026.1 GCA_002387205.1 Stutzerimonas stutzeri
GCAGATCAGGTCTGCTCCCCTTCTTTGTGCTTCTTTCAGCTGGTCAGACGCTGGTTTCCAACTGCCTGACCTGAGTGTTGATCCAGTCCTCAGCGCGCTGGTTGAGTTCCGCCACGGCGCGCGGACCTTCACTCTCGGCCCGCATAGCCGGACCAATGACCACACTGATGGTGCCAGGCCGCTTGCCCCACCCCGCCTTGGGCCAGAAGCTTCCTGCATTGTGTGCGATAGGTAGAACCGGAAGGTCAGCGTTCACTGCCAGCGCAGCACCACTGCGGGAGAACTTGCCAGTTTCGCCCACAGGTACCCGGGTTCCCTCGGGGAAGATCAGCACCCAGGCACCCTGATCAAGCCGCTCCTGGCCTTGCTTGGCCACCTGGCGCAACGCCGCCTTGGGGTTTTCCCGATCGATGGCGATGGGCTTGAGCAGCATGATGGCCCAGCCAAAGAACGGCACGTACAAAAGCTCCCGTTTGAGCACCTGGGTCAAGGGCTCGAAGTACGCCGAGAGAAAAAAGGTCTCCCAGGTACTCTGATGCTTGGACAGGATCACGCACGGCCTCTCGGGAATGTTCTCCTGGCCGGTGACCTCATAACGCAGGCCGATGACAGACTTGGCCAGCCATACGGCACTGCGGCACCAGGTCTGGACGACGAACCGGTAGCGCGTACGAAACGACATGAAAGGGGCGCATACCAGGCTGACGAGGCACCAGGCAAAGGCTGTCAACGCCAGGAGCAGGTAGAACAGCGTGATCCTCAGGGGGAGCAAGGCGTTCATCGTGCCCCTCCGAGAAGGTGATCAGTCAGCGCTGCCAGACTGTCAAAAACCTCGGTTCCGGCTGGTAGTGTCCCCTCCAGTGTGCGTATGCCCTTGCCCGTCCTGACCAGATAGGGATCTCCCCCCAGGGAGACGCCCGCCTGCAGGTCGCGCAGACTATCACCCACCACCGGCACGCCCTTGAGGTCTGCCAGATGGAAATGTTCAGCGACCTTGTGAAAGAGCCCCGGCAGCGGCTTGCGGCAATCGCATCCGTCGTCAGGGCCATGCGGGCAATGTACGATCAGATCGATGCGACCGCCCTCTTCCATTACCAGTTGCTGCATCTTGAAGTGCATGTCGTCCAGGGCAGCCTTGTCGAACAGCCCGCGCGCCAAGCCGGACTGGTTGGTAGCGACTGCTACCGTCCAGCCGGCCTTGAACAGACGGGCAATTGCGTCCAGCGAACCCGGTATCGGAATCCACTCGCCAGCGCTCTTCACGAAGGCATCGGAGTCTTCGTTGATCACGCCGTCGCGGTCCAACACGATGAGTTTCACCGGCTTAGCCAAGTGCGGAAATATCGGCAACGCCAAGGAACAGTCCTCTCAACCGGGCAAGCAAGGCATAGCGGTTGGCACGCACCGAAGCATCTTCGGCATTGACCAGTACCGCCTCGAAGAAAGCATCCACCGGACCGCGCAAATGAGCCAGACGCTCCAGCGCCTCACGATACTGACGCGAAGCGGCCAACGGCTGCACGGCCTGTTCGGCCTGCTGCAACGCCGAATGCAGCGAGAACTCGGTGGCGTTGTCGAAATAACGTGGTTCGACCGTTGGCGGCAACTTCGCTTCGAACTTGCTCAACAGGTTCGATACACGCTTGTTGGCCGCAGCCAGCGCAGCGGCTTCCGGCAGGTTGCGGAAAGCCTGCACCGCCTGCACCCGCTGATCGAAATCCAGCGCCGAACCTGGCTGGACGGCACGCACAGCCAGGTAGGAGGCAACCTCGATGCCTTCGTCTTCGTAGCGAGCGCGTAGACGATCGAAGATGAACTCCAGCACCTGGCTGGACAGGCCGGCCGGCTCGATCTGGGTTCCGAACTGGCCAATCGCGAAATTGACCGCCTGCACCAGATCCAGGTCGAGTTGTTTCTCGATCAGGATGCGCAGGATGCCAAGCGCGGCACGACGCAACGCATAAGGGTCCTTGCTGCCGGTGGGCAGCATGCCGATACCGAAGATACCGACCAGTGTGTCGAGCTTGTCCGCCACCGCCAGGATGGAACCGGTTTGAGTGTCCGGCAGTTCGGCTCCGGCACCACGTGGCATGTACTGCTCGTTCAGCGCCAAGGCGACGTCGGTTGGCTCGCCGTCGTTCAATGCGTAGTAATAGCCAGCGATGCCCTGCATCTCGGGGAATTCACCGACCATTTCGGTGGCCAGGTCGCACTTGCTCAACAGACCGGCACGGGCCGCCCATTGCGGGTTGCCCTCGGTGCGTTCGGCAATGAAGGCTGCCAGTCTCGAAACCCGCATAGCCTTGTCGTAGACGGTACCCAGCTGAGCCTGGAATACGACATTCTTCAACCGCTCGTTAAAGCTTTCCAGCGACTGCTTCTTGTCCTGCTTGAAGAAGAATTCGGCATCCGTCAGTCGCGGCCGTACCACTTTTTCATTGCCCGAGACGATCTGCGACGGGTCCTTGGATTCGATATTGGCGACGGTAATGAAGCGTGGCAGGAGTTTGCCGTTGGCATCCAGCAGACAGAAATACTTCTGGTTGTCCTGCATGGTGGTGATCAAAGCTTCCTGAGGGACTTCGAGGAAGCGCTCCTCGAAGGAGCACACCAGCGGAACCGGCCATTCGACCAGTGCAGTCACCTCGTCCAGCAGAGCAGGCGGTACGATGGCGCTGCCATTCTGTTCGCTGGCGAGCTGCTCGACACGCTTGGCGATCAGCTCGCGACGCTCGGCGAAGTCGGCGATTACATGGACGGCACGCAAGTCATCCAGATAGCTGGTGGGCTTGGAGATACGCACCGGGGATGGATGATGGAAGCGATGACCGCGCGACTCACGACCGGCCTGCTGGGCAAGGATGCTGCAGTCGATGACCTGGTCGCCAAACAGCATGACCAGCCACTGAGTCGGGCGCACGAACTCTTCCTTACGTGCGGCCCAGCGCATGCGCTTGGGAATCGGCAGGTCGTTCAGCGAGCTCTCGACGATTCCCGGCAACAGGGTGGCTGTCTGTTCGCCGGGGATGGTCCGGCTGTATCTGAGCTTGGGGCCGCTGCGGTCGATCTCTGCCAGATCTACCCCACATTTGCGGGCGAAGCCCAGCGCTGCCTGGGTCGGCTCACCTTCGGCATCGAAGGCTGCCTGAAGCGGTGGGCCGTCGAGGTTGATGCTGCGGTCTGGCTGTTCGGTCTCCAGCCGCTCAACCAGAACGGCCAGTCTGCGCGGTGCAGCGAAGGCCTGAACCCGGGCATGTAGTAGCCCGGCTTCCTTCAGGCCCTTTTCGATACCCGTGCGAAACGCTTCGGACAATTTGCCGAGCGCCTTGGGTGGGAGCTCTTCGGTGCCAAGTTCGACCAGGAAATCCATTGCACTCATTCTGCTGCCTCCAGCTTGGCCAATACTTCGTCGCGCAGGTCAGGGGTGGCCATGGGGAAGCCGAGTCGGGCGCGGGCCTGCAGGTAGCTCTGCGCGACATCGCGGGCCAGTGCGCGGACACGCAGGATGTACTGTTGCCGTGCGGTAACCGAGATGGCCCGGCGCGCATCCAGCAAGTTGAAGGTATGTGACGCCTTGAGCACCATTTCGTAAGTCGGCAGCGGCAGTTCGAGTTTGATCAGACGGTTGGCCTCCGCCTCGTAGAAATCGAACAGCTCGAACAGCTTGTCGACGTTGGCGTGCTCGAAGTTGTAGGTCGATTGCTCTACCTCGTTCTGATGGAACACATCGCCATAGGTGACGGTACCGAAGGGGCCGTCGGTCCAGATCAGGTCGTAGACCGAATCGACGCCCTGCAGGTACATGGCCAGCCGTTCCAGGCCATAGGTGATTTCGCCGGTGACCGGATAGCACTCGATGCCACCGACCTGCTGGAAGTAGGTGAACTGGGTGACTTCCATGCCGTTGAGCCAGATCTCCCAGCCCAGTCCCCATGCGCCCAGTGTCGGCGACTCCCAGTTGTCCTCGACGAAGCGGATATCGTGCACCAGGGGGTCGATGCCGATGGCCTTGAGCGAGCCGAGGTACAGCTCCTGGAAATTCTCCGGGTTGGGCTTGAGTACTACCTGGAACTGGTAGTAGTGCTGCAGGCGGTTGGGGTTCTCGCCATACCGACCATCGGCCGGACGACGTGAAGGCTGAACGTAGGCGGCGTTCCAGGTTTCCGGTCCGATGGAACGCAGAAACGTTGCAGTGTGGAATGTACCGGCGCCCACTTCCATGTCATAGGGTTGCAGAACCACGCAACCCTGCTCCGCCCAATAGCTTTGCAGGGCGAGGATCAGGTCTTGGAAGGTGCGCGCGGCAGGCGTAGGCTGGGTCAAAATTTCACCTGTGCTGGCTTCGACAGAAAGCCCCGGAGTATACCCGATTACAGGTCCCGCCCGGCGCCGGCCCCGGCTTTCCGGTGGGGCTTTCAAAGCCGTTTCGGCCCGATCAAGGATTACCCATAGATGCCACGTTGTGCCTGGTGCAGCGATGACCCGCTCTACATCAAATACCACGACGTCGAATGGGGCGTGCCGACGCGTGACGCGCAGGTACTGTTCGAGTTTCTGATCCTCGAGGGTGCCCAGGCAGGGCTGTCATGGATCACGGTACTGCGCAAACGCGAATGTTACCGTGAGGTGCTCTTCGGTTTCGACCCGCAGCGTCTGGCACGCATGAGCGATGCCGAAATCGACGAACGCATGCTCGACCCCGGCATCATTCGCAACCGCCGCAAGCTTGAGGCTGCACGGCGCAACGCCCAGCGCTGGCTTGAACTCGAAGACCCATCTGCCTGGTTGTGGTCGTTCGTCGGTGGAGAGCCAAAGATCAACCATTTCGAGTCGAGCAGTCAGGTACCGGCCGTGACCGCCGAAGCTGAGGCCATGAGCCGCGCGTTGAAAAAGGCGGGTTTCAGCTTTGTCGGGCCCACCATCTGTTATGCCTTCATGCAGGCGTGCGGATTGGTCATGGACCACACCACCGATTGCGAGCGCTATGTTGCCCTTGCGCTGACCGGGCGATGACAGCGCCCTTCCCTCTTCTAGCTGGCGGGAGTCCGTCGGCGGAAGCAGTTACACTACCCGCTTTGATTTTCGGGAGAGAGGCTTGGACACGTTCAAGGGTGCGCTGATCGTCGGCTTCCTGCGTCTGTTCGCCATGCTGCCCTGGCGAGCCGTGCAGGGGCTCGGGGCGCTGATCGGCTGGCTGATGTACAAACTGCCCAACCGTTCGCGCGAGGTTGCCCGGACCAACCTGGGCAAATGTTTCCCCGAACTGGACGCTGCGGCTCGGGATGAACTGCTAGGCCGGAGCCTGCAGCAGATCGGCAAGACCTTTACCGAAAGCGCCTGCGCCTGGATCTGGCCCGCGGACAAGACCCTGCGGCTGGTCAAGGAAGTCGAGGGCCTTGAGGTCCTGGAGCAGGCCCTGGCATCGGGCAAGGGCGTGGTCGGCATCACCAGCCACCTGGGCAACTGGGAAGTGCTCAACCACTTCTATTGTGCCCAGTGCAAGCCGATCATTTTCTACCGTCCGCCAAAGCTCAAGGCGGTCAATGATCTCCTGCAGCGACAGCGTGTTCAGCTGGGCAACAAAGTGGCGCCCTCGACCCGCGAAGGCATCATCAGCGTAATCAAGGAGGTGCGTCGTGGTGGCGCCGTCGGGATCCCGGCCGACCCCGAACCCAGTGAGGGTGCCGGCGTGTTCGTGCCCTTCCTCGGTACCCAGGCGCTGACGAGCAAGTTCGTGCCAGGCATGCTCACCGGTGGAAAGGCGGTCGGCGTGTTCCTCCATGCGTTGCGCCTGGAGGATGGTTCAGGCTACAAAGTGATCCTCGAGGCTGCCCCGCCCGCCATGTATGACGAAGATGTCGAGGTCGCGGTCGCCGCCATGAGCAGCGTGATCGAACGGTACGTCCGAACCTGGCCAAGCCAGTACATGTGGACGATGAAGCGTTTCAAGAAGCGTCCGGCCGGCGAACCTCGCTGGTACTAGCACACACAAACGACAGGGACAGGGAACGTTATGGCAAACCCGAATCAGCGATTGCATCCGCGCGCGCCCATGAAGTGCCGCATCCGTATCAGCCATGACTCCTTTGGCGAGGTCTTGGGGCAGACTCGCGATCTCTCCGACAGCGGCGTCTACGTCAAGCATCCACAACTGACAGAGCTGCAGCCCGGAACGGTCGTCAGCGGCCAGGTGCAGGATCTGCCAATCGCAGCGCCAGTGCTTGAAATGGAAGTGATGCGTGTCGATGTCGAGGGTGCCGGTCTGCGTTTCGTTCTGGAGGACGAGTAGCTGCGTCGCCTCGTTTCCTACGGCTGACGGGCCTTGTCCAGTTTGCGCAGAAGTACGGTCATCTCCTTTTCGGCCTGCTTGTCGCCGCGTGTCTGTGCGGCGGTCAGCCCCTGGTTCCAGGCCTGACGCGCCCCGTCCGGATTGCCTGTCGCCTGCAATGCCTTGCCAAGGAGCTTCCAGGCGGCCGAATACGTCGGGTCCTGCTCGACGCAGCGCTGCAGATGCACTGCTGCAGCGGCGGCGTCGCCGGCGTCCAGATAGCCTTTACCGAGACCGAAGCGCAGCATGGCGTTGTCCATGCCCTTGGCCAGCATCTTTTCCAGCGATTCCAGCATTTAGTTTCCTCTTTCAGTGAAGCCGGAGGTCTGGCCGACCGGCCCGGCGTTCAGATTGCCTTAATGGGCTTGTGTCACTGCGCTGAGAAATTCCTGGGTACGCGTTCTCTGCGGGTTGTCGAACAGCGCCTCTGGCGTCCCCTGTTCATGGATACGGCCTTCGTTGAAGAAGCATACGCGGTCGGCGAATTCCCGCGCGAAGCCCATTTGGTGAGTCACCATCAGCATGGTCAGATTGTGGGCGTCCCCAAGCCGGCGAATCACGTTGAGCACTTCGCCGCACAGCTCCGGGTCGAGCGCCGAGGTTACTTCGTCGAACAGCATGACCTTCGGCCGCATGGCCATGGCACGGGCGATCGCCACCCGCTGCTGCTGACCGCCGGAAAGCTTCGAAGGGTAATGATCGAGCTTGTCTTCCAGGCCAACCATGACCAGCAGTTCCTCGGCACGGTCACGCGCCTCGGCCTTGGACAGGCCCAGCACCTGCACCGGGGCTTCCATCACGTTCTGGCGTGTGCTCATGTGCGGGAACAGGTTGAAACTCTGGAACACCATGCCCACCTTGCCGCGAACATGACGCAAGTGGCGGGCGTTGGCGCGGACCAGTTCGCCGTGACTGCCAGGCATGTGCGTCAGCGGCTCCCCATCGACCATGATTACTCCCTCGTCGATCTGCTCCAGCGTCATCAGCGCCCGCAGCAGGGTCGATTTGCCCGAACCGCTGGGACCGATGATCGCAACCTTCTCGCCGTTGCGAACGTCCAGATCCAGGTGGTTGAGCACCGTCAGCTCTCCGTAGTGTTTGCTGACGTCACGGAACTGCACCATCAGGTCCGCTTCACCGGTATCGGTCGCTGGGTTGGGGTTGTCGGCAGGCATGGACAGATTCATCGGGCTAGCTCCATACGGTTTTCCAGGCGGCGCACGAACCAGGCGAGGCCAAGACTGAGAATGAGAAAGAATAGGCCGACCATGGTGATCGGCTCCAGGTAGCGGAAATGCTCTGAGCCGATGTTCTTGGCCCGCTGCATGATTTCCACCACGGTGATGGCGGACAGCACCGGAGTGTCCTTGAGCATCGAGATCAGGTAGTTGCCCAGTGCCGGCAGGATCGGCCGCAGGGCCTGCGGCAGGATCACCTTGCGATAGGCGGTGAGGGGGTTCATGTTCAGCGCAGTGACAGCCTCCCACTGGGCCCGCGGCACGGCATCGAGCCCGGCGCGGTACACCTCGGCGGTATAGCAGGCGTAATGCAGCGCGATGCCGAGGATGCCGGCCTGCAGGGCACTGAGGTTCAGGCCATAGTTGGGCAGGACGAAGAACAGGAAATAGACCTGAATCAGCAGCGGTGTGCTGCGGATGAACTCGATGAGCCCGGTCATCGGCCAGGAGAGCCAGCGATGCCGGCTGCGACGTCCCACGGCCAGGAACAGCCCGAGCACGATGGCGATGGCGAAGCCCGCGATGGTGATGCCGATGGTCTTCAGCGAGGCATCCAGCAGCCTCGGCAGGATGTCCCAGGCGAATTGCCAGTCGAAGAAATTCATGACAGCCCTCCCCGCATCCGTCCGCGGGCGAGCCGGCGTTCGAGGGTTCGCATGCCGAAGTTGATGATCTGTGCGAGGACGAAATACATCACCAGCGCCAGGCCAAAGATCTCCATGGTCATCAGCGTCGCCTGGTCCAACTGGCGGGCGCGAAAGGCCAGGTCGGACAGGGTGATCAGCGATACCAGCGAAGTGTTCTTCAGCAACTCGATGAGCAGGTTCGTGCCCGGCGGGATGGCGGCCAGCAGCGCCTGGGGCAGGATCACCCGGCGCAAACGCTGCCAGGCCGTCATGTTCAGTGCCTGGCAGGCCTCGTACTGCCCTTCATGGACCGAGCGGATGGCGCCGCGCAACACTTCCGCGCCATAGGCACCGATATTCAGCCCGAGACCGATCACCGCCACCTGAAATGCACTCATGGCGATGTTGAACGGCGGCATCGGCAGTACGAAGTAAAGCCAGAACAGCTGGACCAGCAGCGAGCTGCCGCGAAACAGCTCGATATAGACGATGGCCAGCCAGCGCAGGGGGGCGATGGGTGATATCCGCCCGAACGCGGCAATCAGGGCGGCGGCGATCGCCAGCAGGGAACCGAAGAAAGTGACCTGTACGGTCACCCAGGCGCCTTGCAGCATGAGGGGGAGAAGTTCGTTCATTGTGATGTTTCCGGTTGGTTCCCAGGGCATCGGAGCTGCAATTGCAGTCTGGCGGTGAGAACCGTCACGCATGAAGGCGGGATAGATGTCAGCGGCAGACAGACGGTGGGCACGCCACCCATCGCCCGGCCCGTCGCGTTGCAACGTGGGCTCCGGGGGCTGGAAGCGAGAACAGAACGGGTCATGGCGGGTGGCGCGGTGCGGTCAAGCCGTTCCGCGCCGTCTCCAATCAAGCGCTGCAGAGCTCTTCGGCAGTCTTGTCAGTGATGTTGGAACGATCGAAGCCAAAGGGCTCGACGGTCTTCAGGTGCTCCTCGCTGCCCAGCCACTTCTTCAGCTCGGCGTTGACTGCATCACGCAACGCTTTGTCCTGCGGACGGAACGCCAGGGCGCCATAGCCGGTGTTGGCCGGATCGTCCTTGAAGTCGGTGGTGGCTTCGACCTGATCGCCGGCCTTCTCGGCCAGGCCCCTCATGGTCAGCTGAGTGCCGACTGCCGCATCGGCGCGGCCTGTACGGACGGCCTGCAGCTGAGATGTCGTGTCAGGCACCTGGACGATCTGCGAATCCTTGATGCCGGCCTTACGGGCGTAATTGAGATTGACGGTGCCGGACATGATGGCCAGTTTTGCCGATTCATCCTTGGCAATGTCTTCGTAGCTGCGTAGTTGCTTGGGGTTGCCGGCCTTGACCAGGAGGGTGTCCTGCAACTGGTAGTGCGGATCGGTGAACAGCACCTGCTTGCAGCGTTCAGGTGTGATGTACATGCCTGCGGCGATAAGGTCGAAGCGGCTGGCGCGCAGGCCGGGAATTAGCGAACCCCACTCGGTGAGGACGGGCTTGATGGTCTTGATGCCCATTTGCTGAAAGATCTTTTCGACGATTTCTGGAGACTCGCCGGTGACGCTGCCATCAGTGGCGGTGTACGCGAAGGGTGTTTCGTTGGCATATCCGATGCGGACGCTGCTGCTGCTCTTGATGTCGTCCAGGGTATCGGCCTGGGTCAGGCTGCTGACCGTTACGCCCGCCAGGGCGGTGCAACCGATCAGTAGCCGGGCGATGGGTGAGATGCTGAAGTTCCTCATGGTGTTTCTCCTGTTTTCCTTTGAAATCCGCAACGCGGATCATTAGCGCTAGGAGGCTATGGCCAGGGGTAACGCAGTCAGACATGTCTCGCGATGATGGTGCCTCGGTTGTTTTTCTGGCCATCACCGCCGGCTATTCGCAGCGTTTTGCTGGTGGTCGCCGTCTGGTGCCGTTTCCGAGCATACAAAAGCTGGGCGTCTAACGGAAATCTAGAGCCCATTTGAGGCGAATGGTTTCGATTCGGAAGCGATCGATCGCAGTCTCATTCGCCGGCTCGAAACGCGCCCTGCTGCGGCTGGCAGGGCGCCAGAGAGCCGCAAGGCGGGGCGATCAGAAAAAGGTGAGGCCAGCCTGGAATAGCCGCTCGACATCCCGGATATGGCGCTTGTCCACAAGAAACAGGATGACGTGGTCGCCGGACTCGATCACGGTGTTGTCGTGGGCAATCAGCACTTCTTCGTCGCGGATGATCGCACCGATGGTAGTTCCGGCTGGCAATGCGATCTTGCCGATGGCTCGGCCAACCACCTTGCTCGAACGCGGATCGCCGTGCGCAATGACCTCGATCGCCTCGGCTGCACCACGGCGCAAGGAGTGGGCGCTAACGATATCCCCGCGGCGCACGTGGGTGAGCAGGGTGCCGATGGTGGCCAGCTGCGGGCTGATGGCGATATCGATCTCGCCGCCCTGGACCAGATCGACATAGGCCGGGTTGTTGATGATGCACATCACCTTGCGTGCGCCGAGGCGCTTGGCCAGCAGCGACGACATGATGTTGGCCTCGTCGTCGTTGGTCAGTGCCAGGAAGACATCCGCATCGTTGATGTTCTCCTCCACCAGCAGGTCGCGATCCGAGGCGCTGCCCTGCAGGATGATGGTGCTGTCCAGCGTGTCGGAGAGGTAGCGGCAGCGTGCCGGGTTCATCTCGATGATCTTGACCTGGTAGCGGCTCTCGATGGCTTCGGCCAGGCGCTCGCCGATGTGGCCGCCGCCCGCGATGACGATGCGCTTGTAGTTGTCATCCAGCCGCCGCATCTCGCTCATCACCGCACGGATATGGCCGCGCGCCGCGATGAAGAACACCTCGTCATCCGCTTCGATAACCGTATCGCCTTGCGGCAGGATCGCCTGGTTGCGGCGGAAGATAGCCGCGACGCGCGTATCGACGTTGGGCATGTGCTTGCGGATCTGGCGCAGCTCCTGGCCCACCAGCGGTCCACCGTAGTAGGCCCGCACTGCGACCAGCTGCGCCTTGCCACCGGCGAAGTCGATCACCTGCAGCGAGCCGGGGTGTTCGATCAGGCGCTTGATGTAGTTGGTCACCACTTGCTCGGGGCTGATCAGCACGTCGACCGGAATCGCCTCGTTGCTGAACAGACCGGAGCGGGTCAGGTAAACCGATTCACGAACCCGGGCGATCTTGGTCGGCGTGTGGAACAGGGTATAGGCGACCTGGCACGCGACCATGTTGGTTTCGTCGCTGTTGGTCACCGCGACCAGCATGTCGGCGTCATCCGCACCCGCCTGGCGCAGCACCGTGGGGAACGAACCGCGGCCAACCACGGTGCGGATGTCCAGCCGATCGCCCAGATCGCGCAGGCGATCGGCGTCGGTGTCGACCACCGTGATGTCGTTGGCTTCGCTGGCGAGATTTTCGGCAAGCGTACCGCCCACCTGCCCTGCGCCGAGAATGATGATCTTCACGCGATCGCTCCTGAAAGGCGGGCTATGACCGCCGCAGCATGGGTTGTCGAGACGCTGGCGTCCGGCTCATCTTAAGAAGGTCGGCCATTGGGTTGGGCCGCGATTTTTATCAATTTGGCGTAATAAAAGCCATCTTGGCCATTGTCCTGAGGCAGCAGCTGGCGTCCATGCGGCTGTTCGACGCCGAAACCCCGGGGTAGGTCCAGTTCACGTGCGCCCGGCGTGCGTGCGAGGAAGGCTTCGATCACCTCGCGGTTTTCGGTGGGCAACACGGAACAGGTGGCATACAGCAGGATTCCGCCCACCGCCAGGGTCGGCCACAGCGCGTCGAGCATCTCGCCCTGCAGCGTCGCCAGCGGCGCGATGTCGTCGGCCTGGCGTGCCAGCTTGATGTCCGGGTGGCGGCGGATCACACCGGTGGCCGAGCACGGTGCGTCGAGCAGGATCCGCTGGAAGGGTTGGCCGTCCCACCAGACGTCGGTGGCTCGCGCATCGGCAGCCACCAGCCTGGCCTCGAGCTGCAAGCGGTTGAGGTTTTCCTGCACACGCTGCAAGCGTTTCGGTTCCAGGTCCAGGGCGACGACTTCAGCCAGGGCAGGCTCGCGTTCGAGGATGTGGCAGGTCTTGCCGCCCGGGGCGCAGCAGGCATCCAGCACGCGTTGGCCGGGCGCCAGATCCAGCAGGCCAGCGGCCAGCTGCGCCGCTTCGTCCTGCACGCTGACGCGACCCTCGGCAAAGCCCGGCAGCTGAGTGACGTCACAGGCCGAGGCGAGTCGAATGCCATCTCTGCTGTGGCTGCAGGGAAAGGCTTCGACGCCGGCGTCCTGCAGTTCCGCGAGATAGGTGTCGCGCTCGACCTGGCGATGATTGACCCGCAGCATCATCGGCGGATGCAGGTTGTTCGCCGTGCAGATGGCTTCCCAGTGCTCCGGCCAATGAGTCTTCAGCGACTTCTGCAGCCAGCGCGGGTGGGCAAAGCGAATCACCGGATCGCGTTCGAGCTCGGCGAACAGCGCTTCGCCGTCACGCTGGGCGTTGCGCAGCACCGCGTTGAGCAAACCTTTCGCCCAGGGTTTCTTCAGCTTTTCCGCGCAGCCTACGGTTTCACCAATGGCCGCATGCGGCGGGATCCGGGTATGGAACAGCTGGTACAGGCCAACCAGCAGCAAGGCTTCGACGTCACGATCCGCTGCCTTGAATGGCTTCTGCAACAAGCGCTCGGCAAGGCCGGACAGACGCGGCTGCCAGCGGGCGGTGCCAAATGCCAGTTCCTGGGTCAGGCCGCGATCGCGAGCCTCCACCTTGGCGAGTACATCAGGCAGGCTGCTGTTCAGCGAGGCCTTGCCCGACAGCACCACGGCCAAGGCGCGGGCCGCGGCGAGACGCGGGTTCATCGACATTATTCGAATACCTTGCCGACGGCGAATTGTTCGCGGCGGCTGTTGATCACGTCCGCGACGCCAAGCGCCTTGCCGCCGGGGAGTTGCAGACGGGTGAGCGTCAGCGAACCCTCGCCACAGGCAACCGTCAGGCCGTCCTTGCCTGCCTCGATGATTTGGCCCGGCGCACCGCCCTGCCCTGTGGAAAAACGCGCGGCGTGTATTTTAACTGGGACGCCGTCGAGGCTGCCCTGGCATATCGGCCAGGGATTGAATGCCCGCACCAGCCGCTCAAGCTCTACCGCAGGTCGCTGCCAGTCGAGGCGTGCTTCGTCCTTGTTCAGCTTGTGGGCATAGGTAGCCAGGCTGTCGTCCTGGATTTCGCCTTTCAGCGTGCCGGCCTCCAGCGCCGATACAGCCTCGACCAAGGCATGCGAGCCGAGATCGGCCAGGCGGTCATGCAGGGTCCCCCCGGTATCGTCTCCGGTGATCGGCGTGCTGACCTTGAGCAGCATCGGCCCGGTATCGAGCCCCGCTTCCATTTGCATGACCGTCACACCGGACTCGCCATCGCCCGCTTCGATGGCCCGCTGGATCGGCGCTGCGCCACGCCAGCGCGGCAGCAACGAGGCGTGGCTGTTGATACAGCCCAGGCGCGGCATGTCCAGCACGGCCTGCGGCAGGATTAAACCGTAGGCGACCACCACCATCAGGTCAGCCTGCAAACCATCGAGCTCCGCCTGGGCAGCCGGGTCGCGGAGGGTCTGCGGTTGATACACCGGAATGTCATGCTGCAGCGCCAGCTGCTTGACGGGGCTGGGCATCAGTTTCTGGCCACGGCCTGCAGGACGATCCGGCTGCGTATACACCGCTACCACCTGACGCTTGACGTCGAGCAGGGCTTGTAGATGCTGAGCGGCGAATTCCGGCGTGCCGGCAAAGACGATGCGCATAGGAAGACTCATCGATAAAAAAGGCTTGCTGCAGGCTGCATGAAAACTACTGCGCTCGGTCATGCTGCGTTAAAAACAGCCTCAAAAGGCTCATTTACAACTCGTAAACTGCGCTTTTTCGCCTGTTTTTGCCTTGCCTGCCCTTCGCTCGCTACGTTTTCAAGCAGCCTGCGCTGCAAGCCTTTGGAGTGGTAGATCAAGCCTGCTGACGGTGAAGTTTTTCCAGCTTCTTCTTGATCCGGTCGCGCTTGAGATTGGATAGATAGTCGACGAACAGCTTGCCGTTGAGGTGATCGCATTCGTGCTGGATGCACACGGCAAGCAGGCCTTCTGCGATCAGTTCGTAGGGCTGACCATCGCGGTCGAGCGCCTTGATCTTCACCTTCTGCGGGCGGTCGACGTTCTCGTAGAAGCCGGGCACCGACAGGCATCCTTCCTGGTACTGCTCCATCTCGTCGGTGAGGAACTCGAACTCGGGGTTGATGAACACGCGCGGATCGGTCTTGTCCTCGGACAGGTCCATCACAACCACCCGCTTGTGCACGTTGACCTGCGTCGCGGCCAGGCCAATGCCCGGCGCGTCGTACATGGTCTCGAACATGTCGTCGATCAACTGACGAATGCCGTCGTCGACCACGTCCACCGGTTTGGCGATGGTGCGCAGGCGCGGATCGGGAAATTCAAGGATGTTCAGGATTGCCATATGCGTTTGTGATGCACTTATGGAATAAAGTCAAAAGCCGCTGCTAAGATGCCGAGCAGCTTGTAAACGGCTTAACGCCGCTTTCCACAAGGGTTTATGCGGCGCTAGGGCGCTTTACGTGAAGGCACATCATAAAGGGATTCACCACATGAGGAAATCACTACTCGCCCTGCTGCTGGTGGCGGTTGGCGGCATGGCGCAGGCCGCTGTGGAGCTGAAGGATGGCCATCCTGAGCAATACACCGTAGTGAAAGGCGACACACTCTGGGACATTTCCGGTCGTTTCCTCAGCGAGCCCTGGAAGTGGCCTGAGCTGTGGCACGCCAACCCGCAGGTGGAAAACCCGCATCTGATCTACCCCGGTGACAGCCTGAGCCTGGTCTATATCGATGGCCAGCCGCGCCTCATGCTCAACCGTGGCGCGTCGCGCGGCACCATCAAGCTGTCGCCGACCGTTCGCACCACACCCATGGCAGAAGCCATCAGTACCATCCCGCTGGAAGCCATCAACAGCTTCCTGCTGAGCAACCGCATTGTCGACAGCGCGGCCGAGTTCGAGGCCGCGCCCTACATCGTTGCTGGCAACGCCGAGCGCGTGATCAGCGGTTCCGGCGATCGCATCTACGGTCGGGGCGAGTTCGAGGACGGCATCGACGTCTACGGTATCTTCCGTCAGGGCAAGACCTATCAGGATCCCGAAACCGGTGAATTCCTCGGTATCAACGCCGACGACGTCGGTACTGCCGAAATCCTCGAGATGGAAGGCGACATCGCGACCATGATGCTGACCCGCGTCACTCAGGAAGCACGTATCGGCGATCGGATGTTCCCCAGCGAGGAACGCGCGGTGAACTCGACTTTCATGCCCAGCGAACCTGAGAAGGACATCAACGGGTTGATTCTCGACGTGCCCCGTGGCGTGACCCAGATCGGCCAGTTCGATGTCGTGACCTTGAACAAGGGCGCCCGTGATGGTCTGGAAGTGGGCAACGTACTGGCCGTCTACAAGACCGGTGAAACCGTTCGCGACCGGGTGACTGGCGAAAACGTGAAGATCCCTGACGAGCGTTCGGGCCTGCTGATGGTCTTCCGTACCTACGACAAGCTGAGCTATGGCCTGGTGTTGCAGGCCACGCGCTCACTCGCCGTCATGGACAAGATCCGTAACCCTTGAGTTACCCGAGCCCCGCCGATGCGGGGCTTTTTCATGCTGACTGCCACCGCATGGATGCGGTGCGACGAGACAAGGAATGTTTACCCATGCCTGCCATTTCCCCTGCAGAACTGGAAGCCCGCCTGCGCCTGCACCTGTTGCCGGAACTGGGTCCGCGGCGCTTGCACAAACTGCTCACTGCTTTCCCTGAAGCGTCTTCGGCGCTCAGTGCTCCGGCGTCGGCCTGGCGCTCCCTCGGTCTGCCGGCCGGCTGCGCCGACGCCAGGCGCAGCCCGGAGATACGGGAGCGCGCCGCGGCTAGCCTGGCCTGGCTAGAGGAGCCGGGGCACCACGTGCTGATGTGGGACGATCCCGCTTATCCCGGATTGCTGGAAGAACTGCCGGATGCACCGCCTCTGCTGTTCATCGAGGGTGATCCCGCGCTGCTCGAGCGGCCACAGCTGGCCATGGTTGGCAGTCGACGCGCCTCACGGCCCGGGCTGGACAACGCGACGGCGTTTGCGCGGAGTTTGGCCGGGGGTGGCTTCGTGGTCACCAGTGGCCTGGCGCTGGGTATCGACGGTGCGGCGCACCAGGGTGCACTTGACGTTGGCGGCAAGACGATTGCCGTGCTCGGTACGGGCCTGCAGTGCCTGTATCCTCGGCGACACCTGGGGCTCGCAGCGCACATCGTCGAAGCGGGTGGTGCGCTGGTGTCCGAACTGCCGCTGGATTGTCCGCCCCAGGCGGCCAATTTTCCCCGGCGCAATCGCATCATCAGCGGCCTATCTCTTGGTGTACTGGTGGTCGAGGCCAGTCCGTCCAGCGGGTCGCTCATCACCGCGCGCCTGGCCGCGGAGCAGGGACGGGAGGTCTACGCGATCCCCGGCTCCATCCATCACCCCGGTGCCCGTGGCTGCCATCAGCTGATCCGCCAGGGGGCTGCATTGGTGGAGTCCGTCGAGGATGTCCTGCAAGCCCTGCGCGGCTGGCAGCAGGTACCGGCCAGACAGGATTCGCAGCGATCCGGGCAGACTCATCCCCTGCTGGCCCACCTGCATGCAGCGCCCATGAGTAGCGAAGCGCTGGCCGGTGCAGCAGGTCTGGCGCTGTCCGAAATACTGGCCGAGCTGACCGAGTTGGAGATAGAAGGGCTGGTCGCCTGCGAAAACGGCGTCTGGGTCGCCTGTCAGGGCTGAGTGCAGCTGGACGGCAGCCAGGGCTTGGGTACACTGCGCCGAACAGTCTCAGCGGAGGTCGCAATGGTCGGTAATTGGCGTGTGCAGCAGGCAGCCCGGGTGGTCAGGCGTGGCGGAGTCATTGCCTATCCAACCGAAGCGGTCTGGGGCTTGGGCTGCGATCCCTGGGACAGTGATGCGGTGCATCGCCTGCTCGCCCTGAAGGAGCGGCCTGTGGAAAAAGGGCTGATCCTGGTGGCTGATTGCATCGAACAGTTCGACTTCCTGCTGGAGGATCTGCCCGAGCGCTGGCTGGACCGCCTGAGCGGCACCTGGCCGGGGCCGAATACTTGGCTGGTCCCGCACCGTGACCGTTTGCCGGACTGGATCACCGGCAAACATGACAGCGTGGCGCTGCGTGTCACCGATCACCCGCTGGTGGCCAGGCTCTGCGCCCTGACCGGCCCGCTGATCTCCACCTCTGCCAACCCGGCCGGCCGGCCTTCGGCGCGCTCGCGCCTGCGGGTCGAGCAATACTTCCCGGACGAACTGGATGCGGTGCTGGGCGGTAGCCTGGGCGGACGACGTAATCCCAGTACCATCCGCGATATACGCAACGGCGAAGTATTGAGAGCCAGTTAGCCTGATGCTGGGCTGGAACCTGTATGGAGCTGCCCTGCACGTCAATGCAGGACTCTCTCCAGCCTCCAGCACCAGCCTATGGCAGCAGAACGGTCGAGCCGGTGGTCTTGCCCGCTGCCAGTTGGCGCTGTGCCTCGGCCGCTTCGGCCAGTGAATAGCACTGACCAACCTCGACCTTGATCTTGCCGCTGGCGATCATCTCGAACAGCTCGGCGGCCATGGCTCGCAAGCGCTCGGCCGTGTCGGCATAGCCGGCCAGCACCGGGCGGGTCACATACAGCGAACCCTTTTGCGCCAGCACGCCGAGATTGACGCCGGTGACCGCGCCGGAGGCATTGCCGAAGCTGACCAGTAAGCCACGCGGCGCGACACAATCGAGCGACACGTCCCAGCTGCTCTTGCCCACCGAGTCGTAGACCACCGGACACTTCTGGCCGTCGGTCAGCTCCAGTACCCGCTGGACAATGTCCTCCTGAGTGCGATCGATAGTCGCCCAGGCGCCCAGTGACTTGGCGCGCTCAGCCTTTTCCGCCGAGCCAACCACGCCGATCAGTTTGGCCCCGATGGCCTTGGCCCATTGGCAGGCTATCGAGCCCACCCCGCCCGCGGCAGCATGGAACAGGATGGTTTCGCCTGCCTTCAGCTCATGGGTCTGGCGCAGCAGATATTGCGTGGTCAGTCCCTTGAGCATGATCGCTGCCGCCTGCTCGAAGCCTATGGTTTCGGGAAGCTTCACCAGGTGCCGGGCCGGCAGGGTGTGGTGTTGGCCGTAGGAGCCCAGCGGGCCAGTCGCATAAGCGACGCGATCACCCACCGCGAATTCATCGACGCCCTCGCCCAGCGCCTCGACCACGCCCGCGCCTTCCGTGCCCAGACCTGACGGCAGGCTCGGCGGCGCATAGAGCCCACTGCGAAAATAGGTGTCGATGAAGTTCAGGCCGATCGCATGGTTGCGCACGCGGACCTCACCGGCTCCAGGCTCGGCGACCGGGACGTCGACCTGTTCGAGGACTTCGGGACCACCATGCTGGCTGAACTGGATGCGCTGCGACATGTCGACTCCTGGCAATTGCAAAGGAGCCTATCCAACGCTTCCCGGACGCGTCCGTCAATCGGTCGGGTGATATGCTTGCCGGCCTTTCTGTTTTCAGCGCAGCTGCTTCGGCCCATGTCCTGCGGCTGTGCGCCCACTTGCCAGGGTGAATGTAAGTGAACGAGCGTACCGAAGCCGTCAAAGCCTACCTGCTCGACCTGCAGGATCGTATCTGCGCCGTCCTGGAGGCCGAAGATGGTGGCGCCCGCTTCGTCGAGGATGCCTGGACCCGTCCCGCAGGTGGCGGTGGACGAACCCGGGTCATCGAAAACGGTGCGCTGATCGAAAAGGGCGGGGTGAACTTCTCCCATGTTCACGGGACCGGCCTGCCGCCTTCGGCCAGCGCCCACCGGCCCGAGCTGGCTGGTCGTGGCTTCGAGGCGCTTGGGGTGTCACTGGTTATCCACCCTGAAAATCCCTACGTTCCGACCTCCCACGCCAACGTGCGGTTTTTCATTGCCGAAAAGGAAGGTGAGGAGCCGGTGTGGTGGTTCGGTGGCGGCTTCGACCTGACGCCCTTCTACGGCAACGAGGAAGATTGCGTGCACTGGCACCGCGTGGCCCGTGACGCCTGTGCGCCCTTCGGTGCCGATGTCTATCCCCGCTACAAGGAATGGTGCGACCGCTACTTCCACATCAAGCACCGCAACGAGCCACGCGGGGTTGGCGGGCTGTTCTTCGACGACCTGAACGAGTGGGACTTCGATACCAGCTTCGCCTTCATGCGCGCGGTGGGCGATGCCTATATCGAGGCCTATCTACCCATCGTGCAGCGGCGCAAGGCGATGCCCTTCGGCGAGCGCGAACGCGCGTTCCAGGAGCTGCGCCGCGGGCGCTACGTCGAATACAACCTGGTCTATGATCGCGGCACGCTGTTCGGCCTGCAGTCCGGGGGCCGCACGGAATCGATCCTGATGTCCCTGCCGCCACTGGTGCGCTGGGGTTACGACAAGCATCCCGAGCCCGGCTCGGCGGAAGCGCGGTTGACCGAATACTTCCTGCAGGACCGGGACTGGCTGAAGCCTGAAGCCTGAAGCCTGAGGCTGGAAGCGGGACGCAAAAAGCGGCAAGCTTCGGGCTTTCGGCTCTCAGCGCAGGCATTCTATGGACCGCTACGGCGTCTTCGGCAACCCCATCGGCCACAGCAAATCGCCCCAGATCCACCGTCTGTTTGCCGAGCAGACCGGGCAGACGCTCAGCTACGAGCCCCTGCTGGCGCCTCTGGATGATTTTCCCGGTTTTGCCCGCAGCTTTTTCGAATCGGGGTCGGGCGCCAATGTCACGGTGCCGTTCAAGGAACAGGCCTTCCGCCTGGCCGATCAGCTGAGCGACCGCGCCCGGCGTGCCGGCGCTGTGAACACCCTGAAAAAACTCGAGGACGGCAGCCTGCTGGGCGATAACACCGATGGCATCGGTCTGGTCCGCGACCTGCTGGACAATGCAGGTGTTACGCTGGAGCGTAAACGAATCCTGCTGCTGGGGGCCGGAGGGGCGGTGCGCGGTGTACTCGAACCGCTGCTGGCGCAACGCCCTGCAGCCCTGGTCATCGCCAACCGCACCCTGGCCAAGGCAGAACAGCTTGCAGGCGAATTCGCTGAGCTGGGGCCGGTCAGCGCGAGCGCGTTCGAGCGGTTGCAAGGCCCGTTCGATGTGATCATCAACGGAACCTCCGCAAGCCTCGGCGGTGAATTGCCGCCGCTGGGCGATGGTCTGATCCAGCCGGGCGTCACCCTCTGCTACGACATGATGTATGCCGCCGGACCCACGGCCTTCTGCCAATGGGCAGCGGATCGCGAGGCGCGGACACGTGACGGATTGGGGATGCTGGTCGAACAGGCCGCCGCGGCGTTCGAGCTCTGGCGAGGCGTACGGCCGGAATCGGCAGCCGTGCTGGAGGAGCTGCGGCGTCAGCTCCTGTGAGCCGCAGCTCGATCAGAAACGGAAGTGGATCTGCTGGTGAATGTGCTGCGGGCTCTCCAGCTCGTCAATGATGCCGGCTGCGATGCGCCGAAGCTGCACACGGCGGTCGTCCGGGTCGAGGTCCTCGATTACGCTGAAATCCTCGATCGACAGATCATCGCCGCTGGCCTCGGCATCCACCAGGGTCCACCGCAACGGGTGAACCGCCACGCGCTGTAGCGCGGCGGCGACATCAGGGTTCTCGCTTGACGCATGGAAGTCGGCGACCAGGACCAGCCGCTCGACGCCGACTTTCGGCAAGCCGGACAACAGGGCATCGATCGCCTGATAAAGGTCGTGCCGTTGCCCTTCGGCTGCCTCACCAGAGGCCGTGGCCAGTGACGGGCTGTCGAACAGGCACATCACCGCATCCATGCCAGCTACGCTTTGCGACACGCTGATGGCATCGAAAAGATCACCCGTCTTGGCCCGCAGCCCTGGGCGGACGGTCATCGAGTTGAGATCGTCCACCAGAGCTACCGCTTCATGCTGACGGCTCAGCAACTCGCACAGCAGCGCGTTGCCAAGGCTGGAATGACCCCCGTACAGGGCGAACTTGAGCCGGGGGGTTTCTGCGTTGAGCATGTCCCCGGCCCGATCAGCGACGCGTAACCAGATAGCCGATCAACGCGACGGCGCCGGCGGCCAGGGCCACGGTGCTCAACGGATGCTCACGGGCACACTCCTTGGCCATGCGGCTGGCCTCGCGACCACGCTTGGACAGGTCACGACGATGGGTATCCAGATCGGCGTCGTTCCACAGCGACTCTGCACGCGAGCGCAACGAGTTGAAGCGGTGGCGCGATTCACGCGTTGCGTCCCGCTTGAGTTCATCTAGCGCGGCCATCAGGTCCTGGATTTCACTTTCGATTTCGTCGCGTGTGGTGGGCTTGCGGCTGAAGCGGGACATAGCGTTCTCCCCTTTGGAATGTATCGTTTGGACTGTGCGGAGCGGTGAAGGTGCGCTCGGTTGCGCTCGAAGCATCAGGTCTAGCAGCGGACCCGTCTGCAGCGGGCGGGTTCCGTCGGTCGGCCAGATTGCGGCGAATCGTCACGCCGCCGATAAAGGAAGATCGGCGCGAGTCGCACAGCAGACGCAGCGGCAGCCGGCATTCTGGTCTAGGCTTCAAAGCCGTGGCGGTTGTCCTGAGCGAGCGAAGCGGCAAGCCCCTCGCCATCGGACAACCTGCTTGGAACGGCTGAAATATAAGGGTTTGCGGCCCTGCTTATGGCCGGCTTTTCCGTATAATGCGCGCCGCGTCCCTCTGCCTCGGCGCGTCTTCTTTCACTGCCAATTCATCGGTGTCCCTCTTGAAGCTTCGTCATTCCATTCTCGGTCTGTTGCTCGCCTGCAGCAGCGTTGTGTCGTCTCCCCTATCCCTGGCTGCCGTCAAGGCGCCTGCGCAGCAGGAGCTTGCCTCGGGCAGTGCGCTGCTGATCGACCTCAAAACCAACGAGGTGCTCTACTCCAGCAATCCCGATGTGGTCGTACCCATCGCATCGGTGACCAAGCTGATGACAGCAATGGTCGTGCTGGACGCCAAGCTGCCCCTCGATGAACGCTTGCCGGTGACTATCCGCGAAGCGCAGGAGATGCAGGGCGTGTATTCCCGGGTGCGCATCGGCAGCGAAATCAGCCGTCGGGAAATGCTCCTGCTGACCCTGATGTCGTCCGAGAATCGCGCCGCGGCAAGCTTGGCGCACCACTACCCGGGTGGCTATGGCGCATTCATCAAGGCGATGAACGCCAAGGCCAGGGCGCTGGGCATGAGCCATACCCGCTACGTCGAGCCCACTGGCCTGTCCGAGCGAAACGTCTCCAGCGCCAATGATCTGGTCAAGCTGCTCAAGGCCAGCCAGGCCTATCCGCTGATCGAGCAGTTCAGCACCACCGGGGAAAAGACCGTGGCGTTCCACAAGCCCAACTACACCCTGGGTTTCCGCAACACCAATGCGCTGGTACGCAAGCCCGACTGGAGCATCCAGCTGACCAAGACCGGCTTTACCAACGCCGCCGGCCATTGTCTGGTCATGCGCACCGTGATGAACAACCGACCGGTGGCTTTCGTGGTGCTCGACGCCTTTGGCAAGTACACCCACATGGCCGACGCCAACCGCCTGAAGAAGTGGATGGAAACCGGCAAGGTGACGCCCGTGGCGCCTGCCGCGCTGGCCTACAAGCAGCAGAAGATGGCGCAGCGGCAGCTGGCCGGTCAGCCGGGTGACGCGGCAACCGTGATCGGCACTCGCTGATCGGCAGACCCATGGCGCGCCGATGCGGCGTGCCTGGGGCTTTGTCTGGCGCGGCGTCGGCCGGCAATGTCTCGTAGCGTCTGGGTTATCGGGTTTTCTTGAGCACGGGCAATTCCGTCGTGAAATGATGATGCCTATCATCTCCGGCATCTTCTTCGGCGCCTGTTCGGAACCCGCAATGCCACGACGCTGTTTCCCCGCCTGGCTGGCCACCCTGGCCCTGCTGACGCACCTGCTGACCATGGTGTCGGCGGGTGTGCCGGTCGATGGCGAGCGGGTGCATACGGGCGCCGATCACAACGCTCATCTGCAGGCGGGGCATGCCCATGCCGAACCTGCGGCCACGAGCCATGGCGAACATGACAAGGCCGGCCATGCCGGCATGCTGCAATGTTGTTGCGCTGGCTTCAGCGGGCTTGCGGCGCTGCCCTTCGATCCGCCGCGCCTTGGGGATCGGCTGGTTCGCAAGGCCGGCCCGTTGCCCGACCTGCCGTCCACCCTGCTGTCGCCGCGGCAGCAGTGGCCGGCCCTCAATCCCCGCGCATCCCCTCTCGCCTGACGCCAGCCTGGCGTCCCCTCGCTGTTCGACCTAGACCGTCGCCGCGCCGAAGTTAGTGCGCGGCCGCGCCTGTGGCCGGCTGTTTGCCAGCCCGCCTCGTTCTGCACAAGGATTCATGCGAGATGTCCCTTCTCTTTTCGCAGCGCCCAACGTTGCCGCAGCTGCTGGCCGCGGCCAGCCTGCTCGCCCAGGCCCCGCTCTCCTGCGCCGACACGTCAGCCTCCGCATTGTCCCTGGGGGCTTCCACGGTTACCGCCGAAACTGGCGGATCGCTGCAGACCAGCAGCGTCATCACTTCGGTTGATCTGCTTGGTTCGGAGATTCTCGAGCAGCAGCCGGTGCTCTACAGCTGGGAGCTGTTCCGCCGCGCCCCGGGGGTCATGCTGACCGAGTTCGGGCAGGGCACCACTTCGGGCAAGCTGTCGTTCCGCGGCTTCAACGGCGAAGGCGAGGTCAACGCCGTGAAACTGCTGATCGACGGCCTGCCGAGCAACAGCAATGACGGCAACATGCCCTATCTGGACATGCTGTTCCCGCTTGAAATCGAGGGCATCGAGGTGGTGCGTGGCACCAACGATCCGCGCTACGGCTTGTACAACATTGCCGGCAACGTCACGGTTGATTCCCGTACTGGCGGCGATTACGGCAAGGCCCGGCTGCGTTACGGCAGCTACGACACCCAGGAGCTGCAGCTGGCCAAGGGCATCGAAAGCGCCAACTGGACGCAGAACTACTTCATTGGCGGGCAACGCAGCGACGGTTATCGCGACCACGCCGGGGCCGAGCGCACCAGCCTGTCGGGCAAGTGGTTCTACACCCCGGACACGGCCAACTGGCGACTCGGCCTGACTGCCCGGCATTACGAGGCCGAGGCCGATGAGTCCGGTTACCTGTCGCGTGAAGACGCCCGGCAGTCGCCTCGCCAGTCCTATGCACTGTCCTCGAGCGACATGGGAGAACGGCGCATGAACCAGTTGGGGCTGCATCTGGACAGCGAGCTGACGACGGCGCTGTCCTGGGCCAGCAAGGTCTGGCTCAACACCCTGGACGATGACCGCTGGGTGCGCTTCTCCCGGACGCAACCCCAGCAGCGGCGTCTTACCGAGGAGCGGCACTACGGCGCCCGCAGCTCACTGACCTACCGGCCAGGCGTGTCCTGGCTGCACGACCTGGCGCTCGAAGGCGGCGTGGACACCGAGCAGCAGCGCAACCGAAGCGAGCGCTACACCACGGTCGAGCGCGACCCGGTCGTCCAGACCCGTGACCAGCGCTTCGACTACAACAGCTACGGTGCCTACGTGCAGGCCGTGATCCAGCCGGTCGAGTCGCTGAAGGTCATCCCGGCCTACCGCGTCGATCGAATCGAGGGCGAGTTCACCGACGAACTGACCGGCAACGAGTACGCGATCAACCGCTACGGCAACATCGAGCAACCGAAGATCAGCCTGGTCTATACCCCCATCGAGGCGCTCAGCTTCTACGGCAACTGGGGCCGCACCTTCCAGATCGGCACTGGTGCGGCAGCCTACAAGGTGCCACCGCGCACAGCCGACCTGGCCCCCTCCATCAATGACGGCTGGGAGACGGGCATCAAGTTCAGCCCGGCACACTGGGTCGATGGCCGGATCGCCTACTGGGAGCAGGTGGCCTCCGACGAGGTGCGGCGCCGGTTGAACGACCCCAGCGGTGAATCGGAAAACCTCGGCCAGACGCGCCGCTGGGGCTACGATGCCCAGCTCAACCTCTATCCCCGCGACGGGCTGAGCCTGTGGTTGAGCCATTCCTGGCAGTTTTCCGAAATCGAGGAGCCAGACCCGAGCCTGCCGACCAGCAAGGGCAACGAGATCGATCACGTGCCGCACCGTCTGTACGCGGCCGGCGCCACCTACCAGGCCACACAGGAGCTGGAGCTAAGCGGCTGGCTGAACGGGCAGACCAGCTATTACCTGGAGCGGGAGAACAACCAGGGCACCTACGGCGGTTATGTCCTGTTCAACCTTGGCGCCAGCTATGGGCTCACCGAACAGGTGACGCTCGACCTGCAGCTGAAGAACCTTACCGACCGCTACTACGAATACGTCTGGTACGACGGCGCGCAAAGCCTGCATGCGCCGGGTGACGGACGGGCGCTGTATGCCGCCGTGACGCTGGAGTTCTAGGATGAAACGCTACCTGTACCTGGTTCACCGCTGGCTCGGGATCGGCCTCGGGGTCTTTGTCGTGCTCTGGATACTCAGCGGCATGGTCATGCTGTTTGTCGGTTATCCCAAGCTGACCCCGGCCGAGCACCTGGCTCGGCTGGTGCCGCTGGATGCGAACTGCTGTGTGTCCCCTGCCGTCGCGCTGCAAGGGGGTGACGAGGGCAAGGCCCCGCTCAGCCTGAAGCTGACCGGGGCCGGAGGCTCGCCGCGCTACCTGCTTGATTATGGCGAGGGCCCGCTGGTGGCCGTCGATGCCCGCAACGGCCAGCGCATCGAACGAATCGGCCCGCTCGAAGCCATGGCCAGCGCCCGGCAATTCGCAGGGGATGTCGCTGTGCAGCCCGCGGAGCTGATCGACGAAGACGCCTGGACCCGCAACAGCGCGCTGAACCGGGAGCGGCCGCTGTATCGCGTCCAGACTGCCGATGCCGAAGATCGGCTGCTCTACATTTCCAGCCACAACGGCGTGGTGGTGCGTGACGCCACGGGCCACGAGCGCCGCTGGAACCTGATCGGCGCCTGGCTGCACTGGCTCTATCCGCTGCGGGAACTGATGCCCAAGGCAGCCTGGTCCGTGGCGCTGGTCTACGGCGCCTTGCTGGCGGCGGTGCTGGCGCTGCTGGGCATGATCATCGGGCTGTTGCGCTGGCGTTTCGGGAAGCCCTACCGCAACGGCTCTCGCTCGCCCTACCCGTCCGGCGCCGGTCGCCTGCATCATGTCGGTGGCCTGGCGATCGGTGGGGTCCTGCTGGTGTGGCTGGTCAGCGGCGCACTGTCCATGGAGCCCTGGGGCGTGTTCCAGAGTCGTTCGAAGATCGACGCGGGCCTGTTGCAGGGCGCGCCGTTGCGGGCCGACGTGCTCGGACAAGGTTTGACGGGGAACATCCGACGTCTTCGCCGCGCCGGCATCGAGCCGGTGGAGCTGCAGTGGCGGATGCTGGGTGGCGAGGCCTATCTGAGCGGGGTCGATGCCGCTGGCGAGAGCCGCGTCCTGCCAGCGGTTGGCGAGGTGCCGGGGCAGCCGCACCTCGACCGACTGATGCTGGAACAGCGCGTTCGGGACGCTTGGCCGGCGCGACAGCTCTCGCTGGATTGGCTGGAGGCCGAGGACTTCTACTATTACGCCCGCGCCGAACCCAGCCTCTACAGCCACCTGCCGCGGCGTCTGCCGCTGTTGCGTGTGCGTTTCGATGACCCGGCTGCCACCTGGTTGCACCTCGATCCCTACAGCGGCGCGGTGATCGAACAGCTCGATGGGCGACGCCGTGCCGTACGCCTGCTGTTCAAGCTGTTGCACAGCTGGGACTGGCCGCCCTTGCTGCACCATGGCCTGTTGCGCGACGGTCTGATGCTGGCCTTCAGTGCGGGGGCGCTGCTGATCGGCGTCAGTGGTGTGCTGCTGGGCTGGCGGCGTCTGCGGCGCAAGCCGCGGCGGGTACCGCTGCGCGGGGCTGAGACACAGGGGGGCGCACCTTCGCGCTCGCCCTAGCTTGCTCGCCTTCCTGCTGGCCTGCACGGCTGGTACGTGCCTGCCAGCCGGACCTCTGGCTTCTTGCCGCATCCGATGCAACGATGCCGGTGCACTCGACTCAAACGACTACCTTTCCCCTCAGCGCACCGGGAACCAGACATCGTTATGAGCACACCAGACAACACCTACGTCGAGTGGCTGGAAAGCCAGTCCATGCTTAAAGCCGCCCGTGACCGGGCCCGTCTCTATGCCGGCCAGGCGCGGCTCTGGCAGCGCCCCTACGCCCAGGCGCGGCCGCGCGATGCCAGCGCCATTTCCTCGGTGTGGTTCACCGCCTACCCTGCCGCCATCATCACCCCCGAGGGCGGTTCGGTGCTGCAGGCGCTGGGGGATGATCGTCTCTGGAGCGCCTTGTCCGAGCTTGGCGTGCAGGGCATCCACAATGGCCCGATGAAGCGCTCCGGCGGCCTGCGCGGACGCGAGTACACCCCGACCATCGACGGCAACTTCGACCGTATCAGTTTCGATATCGACCCCAACCTCGGTACCGAGCAGGAGATGCAGCAGCTCAGCCGCATGGCGGCGGCGCACAACGCCATCGTCATCGATGACATCGTTCCGGCGCACACCGGCAAGGGCGCGGACTTCCGCCTCGCCGAGATGGCCTACGGTGACTACCCCGGGCTCTACCATATGGTGGAGATCAACGAGGAGGACTGGCCCCTGCTGCCGGACGTGCCCAAGGGTCGCGACGCGATCAACCTGCCGCCGCCCGTGGTCGATCAGCTCAAGGAAAAGCACTACATCGTCGGCCAGCTGCAACGGGTGATCTTCTTCGAGCCGGGCATCAAGGACACCGACTGGAGCGTGACCGGCATCGTGACCGGCGTCGATGGCAAGCGCCGGCGCTGGGTCTACCTGCACTACTTCAAGGAAGGCCAGCCGTCGCTCAACTGGCTGGACCCGACCTTCGCCGCCCAGCAGCTGATCATCGGCGATGCGCTGCATGCCATCGACGTCTCTGGTGCACGGGTCTTGCGCCTGGATGCCAACGGCTTCCTTGGTGTCGAGCGCCGCGCCGAAGGCACCGCCTGGTCCGAGAGCCATCCGCTATCCGTGACCGGCAACCAGCTCATCGCGGGCGCCATTCGCAAGGCCGGCGGCTTCAGCTTCCAGGAGCTGAACCTGACCATCGACGACATCGCCTCGATGTCCCACGGCGGTGCCGACCTGTCCTACGACTTCATCACCCGTCCGGCCTACCAGCACGCCCTGGTCACGGGCGATACCGAGTTCCTGCGACTGATGCTGCGCGAGGTGCACGCCTTCGGAATCGACCCGGCCTCACTGATCCACGCGATGCAGAACCACGACGAGCTGACCCTGGAGCTGGTGCACTTCTGGACGTTGCACGCCTATGACCATTACCACTACCACGGCCAGACGCTGTCGGGCGGCATCCTGCGCGAGCACATCCGCGAGGAGATGTACGAACGCCTGACTGGCGAACACGCCCCCTACAACCTCAAGTTCGTCACCAACGGCGTGTCCTGCACCACCGTCAGTGTCATCACGGCGGCGCTGGGCATCCGTGACCTCGACACCATCAGCGCGGCCGATATCGAGCAGATCCAGCGCCTGCATATCCTGCTGGTGATGTTCAACGCCATGCAGCCCGGCGTATTCGCGCTGTCCGGCTGGGATCTGGTCGGTGCACTGCCGCTGGAAGCCGAACAGGTCGAGCACCTGATGACCGAAGGCGACACCCGCTGGCTGCACCGCGGCGGCTACGACCTGGCCGATATCGCACCCGAGGTGGAAACCTCCAGCGAAGGCCTGCCCAAGGCGCGCTCGCTGTACGGCAGCCTGGTCGAGCAGCTGAAGAACACCGGCTCCTTCGCCTGCCAGCTCAAGCGCATCCTCAGCGTGCGCCGCGCCTACGACATCGCGGCGAGCAAGCAGATCATGATTCCGGACGTGCAGGCGCCGGGGTTGCTGGTCATGGTTCATGAGTTGCCAGCCGGCAAGGGCGTGCAGATCACCGCGCTGAACTTCAGTGCCGAGACCATCAGCGAAACGGTCGTGCTACCCGGTATCGCGCCCGGCCCGGTGGTCGACATCATCCACGAGAGCATCGAGGGTGACCTCACCGAGAACGGCGAGATGACCTTCAACCTCGACCCCTACGAAGGCCTCGCCCTGCGCGTGGTCAGCGCGGCGTCCACGGTGCTCTGACTCAACCTTGCGGCAACCCGCGCCGTTGAGCCGGGTTGCCCGCGTTCACCGGGGCTGACCCCGACTCACACCCTTTCGCCAGACGGAGACCGCCATGCCTGTGACCGTGACCAGACTCCAGGGCAGCGACATCCCCGAGCATATACGCGGCCCCGGCGTTGACGTCGTGTTTCGTGTCACTGATGACAACGGGCAGGTGCAATACCTGCTCGACGACGTCGAAGCCGCTAAAACAGCCGTTCGCGCCAGCGAGGACCAGCGAGACACCGACAGCTGAAGCCGCCGCGCCTGAATCATCGAAGGTTGGGGCTGCTGAGCGAGCCGCTGCGTCTTTCACACCAGATCTGCCGGTCGCCATGAGCAACCGGGGCTGGGTGATGGATCAGCAGGTATTCGTCTCGTCCGGGGCGCCGCATCGCGGCAAACGCCTGTGTCAGTTGGACGAGCGGTTGCAGCGGGGTTTCGTGCCGACGACCTGCTAACAGGGATGGGTGAGACGCGTTCTTCAACGTGCTGCTGTTGTTGCGGCTCAGAGCGTCCGCGCGTTGGCTGCGACCCAACCCGCAAGTGCATCGCTCTCCATCGGCCGGGCGATATGGTAGCCCTGGCCTTCATCGCAGCCCCATAACGCTACCAGGTCATGCACCGCCTGGGTTTCGATGCCCTCGGCCACCACTCTCAGTTCGAGACGCTTGGCCAGGTCGATGATGGTACGCACCAGGCGCCGGTCTTTCTCGTCATCGCTCAGGTTGCGGATAAACGACTGGTCGAGCTTGACCGTGGTGGCGGGCAGGTCGCGCAGGTAGGTCCAGTTGCTGTAACCGGTGCCGAAGTCATCAATCGCGATCTCGATCCCCAGCAAGCGAAGGCGCTGCAGTTGCTGGCTCACTTCGCCGGGGTTGCGCATCAGCGCACTTTCGGTGAATTCCACTTCCAGGCTTCGCGGGTCCAGCCGGTATCTGTCCAGCAGGGCGGTGATCTGGTCGGCGAAAAAGGCGCCGTCCAGGTCCGAGGCCGATACGTTGATGGCCACCTTGAAGCCGGCGCCCTGCTGCTGCCAGATCGCTGACTGCTCGATAGCCTGCTCGGCTACCCAGAGGCTCAGCTCGCGAATCAGCGCCGTCTTTTCTGCCAGGGGGATGAACTCGGCCGGTCCAATGGGGCCGAGCGTAGGATGGGTCCAGCGCAACAGCGCCTCCACCGAGGTGCAGCGACCATCCACCAGGCTGATGCGCGGCTGGTAGACCAGTCGCAGCTGCCCACCCGTCCGTAGCGCCTCGGAGAGGCCGCTGAGCAAGGTGAATGACCGCTGCTGGGCGGCGTCGAGGTGGGGATCGTAGGCGGACCAGCCGATGCCCCGGCCGCGGGCATCATCAGCCGAGCTGATCGCCAGCCGCAGCCAATCCTGTTCCAGCAGCCCGGCCTGCAACGGCAGCACGCCGACCCCCACCTGGGTCTTCACCGGAATGGTGTCGCACTGCACCGGCGAATCGAACGCCGCGATGATCCGGTCATACAGCTGGGTTAGCTCCGTTTGCGGCGCATCGGGGAGCAGAAAGGCGAAACGAGTCGGGCTGATGCGATACAGGCAGCAGCCGTCGGGAAGCTGCGCCTGCAGGGTTTGCTTCATGCACAGCATCAGGGCCTGGGAGAACCCGTAGCCCAGCACCCTGACGATGTCGTTCAGGCGCGAGGGGGCTATGACATCCACCACCACCAGAACCATGCCCCGCGCGTCCATCGCCACCATTGCCACGTCGTCTTCGAGCCGCGCGCGATTGAACAGGCCGGTGGGTGGGTCGATAAAGGTCGATCGCCGCAACGACAGGATGCGCGCCATGGTCAGCTTGGCCAGGTGGTTGAGCATCGACAGTTCCTGGCTGCACAGCGCTTCTCGGGGCTTGGTGTCGATCACGCACAGGCTGCCCAGGCCCAGCCCTTCCGGGGTGATCAACGGCATGCCGGCGTAGAAGCGGATGCCCGGCTCGCCGGTGACCAGCGGGTTGTCGCAAAACCGCGGGTCCTGTAACGCATCGAGCACCTGGAAGGGCTCGTTGGCGAGGATGGCATAGGCGCAGAACGAATCCTGGCGGGGCGTTTCCTGCGCCGTCAGGCCAACCCGCGCGGTAAACCACTGGCGTTGCTCGTCGACGATGGAAATCAGCGCGATCGGTGCGTTGAAATACTCTGCCGTCATGGCCACGATCTGCTCGAACACATCGTCGGGCGTCGAGTCCAGCCGGCAGAGCTGCGTCACGCGCAACTGCCGCTGCGCTTCATTGGAGGGGATGGGAGCGCCAGCCATAAGGTCTACTGCCTGGAAAATGCGTTTAAGCCGAGCCGATGACGGCCATCGAAATTGCTGTGCGGTACCGAGGTCGATAACGCCGTCGCCTTGCGGCAGTTGTCATCGTGGGTATCGGCTGGCGCGCGCGATTCTTCACCTGAGCGCCGACGACAGGGTGTGTGATGGCGTAATGATAGCCATCCGGTGCGATAGATCAAAGATCGGCCGGTTCCACCACCTCGACCCGGTCCCGCAAACGCTTGGCCCGATAGAGTGCCTTGTCGATGCCTCGCAACAGGGAGTCGAAGGGGGTGTCGGTGCTCAGCATGGCGGCGTCGGCCAAGCCGGCGCTGAACTCGATGTGCAGGGGCAGCGCCGGCGTCAGCGGCTGCAGCTTGAGCGATTCGCGCAGGCGGGCCAGAAAGCTTGCCGCTTGCTGCACGTCGGTCTCTGGCATCAGCAGAAGAAATTCCTCGCCACCCCAGCGCACCAGTACGTCGGAGCGGCGCTTGAGCACCCCGACGGAATTGGCAAAGCATTGCAGGGCCGCGTCGCCCACGGCATGGCCGTGCTCGTCATTGATCCGCTTGAAGTTATCCAAGTCAATCATCGCCACGGCCATCGAACTCTGCTGCGTCGTGGCCTCGGCCCACGAGCGGGTCAGGATGGGCAGCGCGCCACGGCGGTTCAGCGCACCGGTCAGGGTGTCGGTGATGCTCAGGCGCTGCACATGCAGGCGCAGCCTCTCCTGCAACATCAGGGCATAGCTCAGGGTAAAGAGAAACGACACCATGACATCCATCAGCATGGCGGCCAGATCTGGCAGATCGGGGCCATCGAAGGCCAGCGGTGGCATGGGTTCGCGCAGCAGCTCGATCAACGACCCGCCGTGGAACACCAGCAGCACGGCCTGTCCGGCCAACAGGCCCCAGGCGCCTCGGTAGCTTGGCGCCAGGCTGAGCGTAACGCTGAACTGCATGGCGATCGCCATGAGCGCAAACAGCAGAAACCAGGGCACCAGGTAAGCGTTGTCCAGCAACAGCCAGGCGCCGAGCAGATAGCTGGCTGGCAGCAGCAGGAAAAGCTGCAGATGCCTGGCGCGGCCGCGGGCACCGTCGGTGAGATGGCTCAGCGCCAGGGTATGGCCGCCGATGGCGAACAGCAGCAGGCCCGTGGTGCCCAGGAAGGCCGCGTCCGGGGTGAACAGGCCGAGCCAGGGCGGCAGCACCGGCAGCACCTCGGGTTGCAGTAGCCAGATCGAACGGTAGGCCGCCAGCAACAGGTCACCAGTGATCCACCAGTGCAACGACGAATGGCCCTTTTCCATGCCCACGTAGGACAGGCACAGCAACAGCATCGTCATCAGCCCGAACGGAATGATGATGCAAAGCAGGGTGATGGGATCGGTCAGGAGCATGGCGCTGCGTTCAGGTGGCGTGTGCACAGGCAGGATGTCGGCCTGCGGCTTGCCTTCATCAGGCGAAGTGACGAAAGGTCGGCCATTTGACCGCCTGGCGCTGTAATGGGCAACAGCCGCGCCACAGGCAGGCCTGGGCTGTATCGACGAAGGTGATGGCATTATGCTGCGATCCGCGAACACTTTGCCTGGCCGCTCTCACGGATGATCATCGGCCAGCTGTTGCTTGTCTATTCCATTGCACCAGCATGCATCTGAGCTCCGGCCGACCATCCACCCGGCATTCGTCGGCTCAGGCTTTCCAGGCCGGAACCATCCACCGCTTCCCTGCCTCTGCTGAATACCGGGTGCGAAAGCACCGAACCGAGCCGAGGCGCGCTATTGGCCGTCTTGGTACAGCTGCGACGAGGGCAACGCACAGGAGCGATGAGCAACGTATACGCGATCGGGCCTATGAAATCTGGGAGGCCAATGGCCGGCCCGAAGGGCAGGACGGCGAGCACTGGGCGCAGGCACGGGACGAGATGGAGCCTTTCTACAAGGAAGGCGACGCTACGGCAGGCAGCGTGGAAAGCAGCGTAGCCATTCCCATGCCGAAACCTGAGAGCGATCGCTGACCGAGCCGCATACCCACAGACGCTGTGATGCGCTGGCAGGGCCGTGCATCACAGTGGCCAAATTCGATGCGGTAGCGCGGGCGTTGGACGGTGACCATCAGGTGCGCACGCCACTGCAGTTTTTTTGAGGCAGCGATGCCTTTATGTTCAGCACCTCACTCACCAGGCAGTCCCATGAACCGACCACTCGACATCAAGGCGATCTTCGAAGCCCTGCCCAACCTCAACCTGATCCTTTCTGCGGATCCGGATTTCATCATGCTGGCGGCCAGCGATGCGCGGCTGCGGGCTACCAATGCCCGTCGGGAAGACTGCATTGGTCGATCGATTTTCGAGGTGTTCGGCAATAACCCGGATGAACAGTCAGCCTTCGGTGCCGGTGCGCTGCGAGCTTCGCTGGAGCGCGTGCTTCGTACCCGTTCGCCCGACTGCATGGCCATCACCAAGTACGACATTCCGCGACCTGCTATTGAGGGGGGCGGTTTCGAGGTGCGCTACTGGAAGCCGCTCAACGTGCCGGTGCTGGACGAGCGCGGCGAAGTGACCTGCATCATCCATCAGACCGAGGACGTCACCGAGCAGGTGCTGAGCCAGGATGGAACTTCCGTCGCCCGCTCGGAAGAACGCTACCGCGCCGCCCTGCTGGCCTCCGGTACCGGCACCTTCAACTGGTACCCCGAAGGCAACCTTTACTTCGACAATGCCCTGGATCGGATCTTCGGGCTTGCCCTGGGGCAGAAGCTCGACACCCTTGAGCGGTTCATCGAGCAGGTCCACCCTGACGACCGGAAACGCGTCCGTGAGGCCTTTGCCAACTACGGCGATGGGCAGGATTTCACCGTAGAGTTTCGCCTGGCACGCCCTGGGCCGGAGCAATGGCTGGCCTGCAAGGCCAGCGCCTTTCGCGACGCCAGCGGCAATCTCTCCTATATCGCCGGTGCCTGCACCGATATCAGCGCACGCAAGCACGCCGAGCAAGCCCTGCGCGTCAGTGAACAGCGGCTGCGCCAGCTCAACGAAACCCTCGAAGCGCGTGTAGCCGCCGAGGTTGCCGAGCGCAGCCGGGCCGAAGAAGCCCTGCGCCAGGCGCAGAAGATGGAGGCGGTTGGCCAGCTCACCGGCGGCATCGCCCACGATTTCAACAACCTGCTCACCGGCATCATCGGTAGCCTTGACCTCATGCAGCGGCGCAACCGCCGGGGTCAGGTAGAGGATGTCGAACGCTACATCAACGCCGCCGTCACCTCCGCCCAGCGCGCCGCGGCGCTGACGCAACGGCTGCTGGCCTTCTCCCGCCGGCAGACCCTCCACCTCAAGCCTGTGGACGTCAACGCCCTTGTGGCGTCGCTGGAAGACCTGCTGCACCGCACCACCGGCGAAAACATCCGGGTCCAGACCGAGCTCAGTGCCGGCCTGCCGCCCGCCTGCATGGATGTGAACCAGCTCGAGAGCGCGCTGATCAACCTCGTGATCAACGCCCGCGATGCAATGCCCCACGGCGGGCGCATCACCCTGTCGACTTCCGGCTTCCGGCAGAGCAGCAAGCCTGACCCGCAGCGGCGTGGCCTGAGCGAAGGCGAATACGTCCTTCTGCGCGTCAGCGACACGGGCACCGGCATAGCCCCGGATGTCATCGAGCGGGCATTCGAGCCCTTCTTCACCACCAAGCCCATCGGCCAGGGTACCGGGCTCGGACTTTCGATGGTCTACGGCTATATCAAGCAGGCCAAGGGCTACATCCATATCGAATCCGAGCCCGGTGTCGGCACCAACGTCAATCTCTACTTGCCCGCCTACCAGGGCGAGATGACGCCGACGCAGCGTGAGCCCGAAGGGCTTCACCAGGGCACGGGTGAAACCATCCTTGTGGTTGAGGACGAACCCGTGGTCCGCTCGCTGGTGGTCGAAGTGCTCAATGACCTGGGTTACGCGACCCTTGAAGCCAGCGAAGCCACTGAAGCGCTGACCATCACCGAGAGCACCCAGCGCATCGACCTGCTGATCTCCGACGTCGGCCTGCCCGGCATGAACGGCCGCCAGATGGCGGAAATAGTCCGCCAGCAGCGCCCCGGCCTGAAGGTCCTGTTCGCCACCGGCTACGCCGAAAGCTTCGCGGCCAATGACGTTCTCGGCCCCGACATGGGCGTGATCACCAAGCCCTTTGCCATCGATGCCTTTGCCAACAAGGTCGGCGAAATGCTCGGCACCCACACCAGCTGAGCCCCTTAGCTGCGTCCCACGGCTAGCCAGGCATCGGATGTTGTCAGCACGGTGGCGGGCCATGCCGGGCGTTTCGGCCGCATCTTTCAGCAGGGCGCATCGATCCATCCTCATCCATCAGGGTTGGCTGCGCCTCTCACCCGCACTACCGTGTAACCCCGAACCTGTCCCCTCTACGCGGCTATCAGCCCCTAACGAAAGGAACAACAGCTATGAGCGCCGAAACCATGCGTCATATCGATCATCGCCCCGGCGGCGGCCCCGAATGCCTGCGAATGGCCGAAGGCCCGGTGCCCGAGCCGGGTCCGCAGGACGTGCTGGTCCGCGTGGCCTACGCCGGCATCAACCGCCCGGACGTATTCCAGCGCTCCGGCAGCTACCCGCCTCCACCCGACGCCTCGCCGCTGCTCGGCCTGGAGATCTCCGGCGAGATCGTCGCCCTGGGCGCTGAAGTCAGCGGCTGGAACGTCGGCGATCAGGTGTGCGCCCTCACCCCTGGCGGTGGCTACGCCGAATATTGCGTGGCCCCGGCCGAACACTGCCTGCCGGTGCCTGCGGGGCTGTCCTTGCTGGAAGCCGCGGCGCTGCCGGAAACCTACTTCACCGTCTGGAGCAACGTGTTCGAGCGCGGTGCCCTGCAACCCGGCGAAGCCTTCCTGGTGCACGGCGGCTCCAGCGGCATCGGCCTGACCGCCATCCAGCTGGCCAAGCAATTCGGCGCCACCGTGTACACCACGGTCGGCAGCAGCGAAAAAGCCGATGCCTGCCGCCGCGCCGGCGCGGACCGGGTGATCAACTACCACGAAGAAGATTTCGTCGAGGTGCTCAAGCAGGCCACCGACGGCAACGGCGTCAACGTCATCCTCGACATGGTTGGCGGCGACTACATCCCGCGCAACCTCAAATCCCTCGCCGTGGAAGGCCGCCTCGTGCAGATCGCTTTCCTCAAAGGCAGCCGCGTCGAACTCGACACCATGCCCATCATGCGCAAGCGCCTCACCTTCACCGGCTCCACCCTGCGCCCCCGCAGCCGTGCGGAAAAAGCCGACATCGCCAAGGCGCTGCAGGACAAGGTCTGGCCACTGCTCGACCAGGGCCTCTGCCACCCCGTCATCCACGCCACCTTCCCTCTCGATCAAGCCGCCGAAGCGCACCGGCTGATGGAAAGCAGCAAGCACATCGGGAAAATCATGTTGGAGGTTGGGCAGTAGCGGCTGGGACTGGGCCGGTAACTACCGGCCCTTGCGGGACTGCTGACTAGTTGCTGACGCACATGAAGTGGCGGGAGTCCGGCCGGTTAGCGCAATGGGGTATAACATTCCGGACAGGTGCCGATAACGTTGAAGTGCCCATGCTAGAGCTGTCGGCTGGCCAACATCGGGAATGTTATACACCTGACCCGTCGGGCGTCTTATACACCACCTGGTGCCTAAGTATAGTCATATATTAGGAAATCACTTCTGTGTCTTCAGTATTATTAGATAATGCAACGATTTCTAGCGTGCAGCGAGCTTTGGGGAAAGCTCCCATAAAAGAACCCGCATTGCTGGATGTCGAGCATGTAGCGCTAGAGCGCTTTAGTGAAGTTTTCTTATTAAGCGATAAAATAGTAATCCCCGACACATATAAAGAAAGCCTAACCGCCGCTCGTAAAAAAATGCTTGCCGACCCTGTGTTCTTTTTTGTCACTGTAGAAGAACAGGAAGATAGTGACTTGGTTACTATATCAAACTCTCTTTCAGAGGCTTGGACAACAGCTTATAAGGAAGGGTCTGATCGAGAGTTGTTCTCACAATATTTCGAGCAAGCAAATGCATTTAGCAAGTTCATTTGGGAGCACTCAAGCTCGGAGTACTATTTGGTTTTCCGCAGCATTGGCATCGAAAAAGAAAACCCACTAATCGAAGCTGTTTTAGCTAGCCCTGCAGACTATGGGCTTGGAGAAAAACTAAAAATTAAAGGCAGTGATAATATTACGGTCAAATGGGAAAAGTTATCGCCACACGTACAGCGAATGCTGTCGGTGATGGCATGGCTTGGAAATCAATATATTTGGCACCAGGTCTATGCTGCTAAGCTTGGCGTTAATTATATGTCGCACCCTCTCAGGGATTTTTTTTTCATACGATTTCCTAGACCGTTTAAATCATGGCGCAAATTCATCGGAAAATTTTGCGCGATCATTTAAAATTGGAATGGCTGGATTTCAAAAGAGAATGCTTCAGACCTATGAGGATCTAGGCTTAATTGCTAACTCTGATGAATTGCGGCTTCCCAATTTTATTCCGATGCTGGTAAACGAATGCGCAAACGGACAAGAATACCTAGAAGCTTTGTCGTACTACCGGAAATCACCTGAAGTCATTGAAATTAGAGAGCGACTATCAGAAATCGAACGAGACATGGATCTCGGGCGCTATCAAAAACACTCAAAAATGACTCACGAAATAGAAAGACTAGGGGACAATCTGTTAAGGGAAAAAGGAGTTGACCCTAGATTTATAAAACTTTCTCCCCCTACTAAACTGTTAGGTATTAGCATTTCCGGCGATGACGCTCAATTAAGTCTTCCTATACCGAGCGTACTATATAAACAATACTTTTTCGGGAAAAAATATCGATCTTTTGTGAGAAAGGTCATGACTGAGCTATCTATGCCCTCTCAGTACGGAGTTCTAAAAGACAAGCTAAATAGCTATGCCTGGGTGAAGAAAGAACAGATTCCTAAATTTTATTTGAAGCAAGACAAGATGCCTTCCTTGTTTCATAAGCCGTTCACTAGATCTTCGTTATAAAATATAACCGGTGGTTCAAATAGTTCGCTTCGCTCACTGGGACGGGCTAAAGCCCGCCCCTTAACCAAACGCTAGGCCGCAAGGAGATTTCCATGGAGGCTGCAATTTGGGGATTTGTTGGCACCATTGTTGGTGCTTTGGCCAGCATGATAACCACAATACTTTCAACTCGAAATTCATCCTGGCTGCATAAGCAATCAGCAGAGCAGGAGAAAGAAGAGAGAAAGCGCGCATTTCAAACGGAGACGCTTATTGAGCTACAAGATGTTATACATGACCTAATGCGCCTGATCACTCAAGGCTATTTAGAAGATTTAAGATCACATCAAGCAGGAAGTGCATGGAAGGACAATCTTCTGAGCGAAGAGGTTAGTAACGGTCAGCGCTTGACGCGGCGACGGCTCGTTATATTAATTGAGCGCATTGCTAACGACGAGCTTCGAAACAGTTTAAAATTAGTTAACAGCGAACTGACCAACTCACTATATGCCACCAGCCGAATGGAAGCTGATGAGCATCTACAAATTGCTACAAATAAAGTGACAATTGCAATGGAGCATATCGGTGAAGTCTTGCGTTCGCAGTACTAAGTGCGTACAAGGCCTAACAACTGGTTCCAATCGCTCACATTGTTCGCTGGAAACTGGTAAAGGCGGCCCCTTACCAAATGTTAGCGATGTGGCCCAGGTGTTACGCGTGGAAAAAAGGGCTGCGCCGTTTTCCGCTCTACGTAATGCGCGAACGTCGAAGGAGCAGCCGGGTACAGCGACGTAGCGAGGTAGCCTGGACCAAACGCGTGGAAAAGGCTCCGCCGTTTTCGACCCTACGTGATGCCGAGGCCCGGCGGAGCAGGTGGGTACGGTGGGTAGGGTGGACAACGCTTCGCTTGTCCACGCGCTACTGCCTGATGGCAACGCCTAGGAAAAAGGGACAGATTTATCCTCCGCTGATATTTGCCGGGTCGCCTATGTCTTACCGTCGCGGCCCGCTCGCTTTATCACAAGGTGACATGACATGAATCACGCCTTTTCTGTACTCCCCCAGAGCTTCGTGATTGCACAGTTGGAGCGGGATGCTGACCTGCCGAACGCGGTTTTGGCGTCACCAGGCTTTATGTCGATCACCCGGACGGATGATGAGCTCTCGATTGTCTGCGCCGAGGGTGTCGCATCCGGTTTAGCCCGAGTGGACAGCGATTGGCGCGCGATCAAGGTGCAGGGTCCGTTCGACTTTGATCAGACGGGTGTTCTGGCCTCCTTCCTTGACCCGCTCGCGGCTGCCGCTGTCGGCATTTTCGCGGTGAGCACGTTCGATACCGATTACATCTTGGTCAAGTCGATGAATCTTGAAAATGCCGTGCAGGTCCTGAAAGACGCGGGTCACCGCCTCTTGGGCTGATCACTCGCAGTAGTGAAAAGCGAACGGTTATTTACCTTTCAGTTAGTTAGCTTCATAACACCCTGTCACTTTCTTCGATGTAGCCGCTCAATCCCACAAGGTGTGAACCCATGCAGCTAACAACACTGCTCGTCCCAACCTATACCCAAATGCTCAAAACCCTCGCAGGCTGGCTAAAGAAGGCGCAGGCCCAGCTACCGGAAGCAGAGGCGCAAGCACTGTTATCCGCACGTTTGGCGCCCGACATGTATCCGCTGTCGACTCAGGTTCGCTTCGCCTGTGTGCAGGCGCGAGAAGCCATGTACCGGCTGAGGGGAGAGGCGTTCCCGCCTGCAATCAATGAGCTACTGAACGAGGGACGTCAGGCTGTCAAAAGCCCCGGATCGCTCGCTGAGGCTTATGCGCGGATCGATGAGACGGTCGCGTTGCTCGACGGCCTCGCAGCTGATGCGCTCGATGCAGATGGGAATAAGCCCATCGCCCATGAACTGCCGAACGGGATGGTCCTTGATCTGACCGCAGACCAATACGCCCGTGACTGGACGCTGGGCCAGTTCTATTTCCACGTCATGACTGCTTATTCGATATTGCGTAAAGAAGGGATCAATCTCGGCAAGGCGGACTATGTGGCGCACATGCTGCCCTATGTGCGTCCGGAAACCATTCCGAAGGGTTAGTGGCGTAGGGTGGACAACGCTTCGCTTGTCCACGCGTGGATCGCGGTATGGCGGATTTTCTCCGTAGGATGGAATCGCCGAAGGTGCTTCCGTCGTTTACCGCGAACGGTTGCATCCATTGACCCTGCGCCGCAACCGCACCAACCCTCCCGGATGTCGGATTACGCCTCCGGCTAATCCAACCTACGTTGGCTGGGCGATGATTGCGACGCGGTGACTAACGCTACCGAATCGTCATCGCGGTATGGCAAATGTTCTCCGTATCGCGGTATGGCGGATCGGTTTCGGTAACGAGTGAAGTAGGGTGGACAACGCTTCTTTTGTCCACGCGGCGATCCGTTAATCGCAATGCCTCGATCAAGACATGCATGCCAGGTCCGAGCTCGCCGGGAGGATGCCTTGGTTGGGTGGTGGACTGAAGCCCTACAAACCGGCAGTAACGAGGCGTAGGGCTAAAGGGTATAAACCTGTCTCTGCTGGTTACTCCAGATCAAATCCAACCATCACTCGCAACCGACGGGCGCTGGGTAAACTGCATCACCGCCAACCCCCGCCCGCGTGTAGTGTCATAGATCCCTGTCCAGCTGCGCCGTCATTTCGCTTATGACGATGGCATTGATGCTCCTTAACAGCCTTACCTCCCCAGCCAGCGTGGCGCCGAGCTCTGGACGCTGCTGCAGAATTTCTTCGTTCTGGCGCATCACTTCATTCAACAGCTTCGGTGCTTCCATGCGCACCTTGTCTACCAGTTTGCGGAGGGTGTCGCGGGCGGTGGTTGGCTTGATGCCCATGGCTTCGCCTGCGGTGACGAGCAGTGGCGCGGTGATTACGGTCAGGCGCTGTGTGCCTTGGATTGGCCAAGCCAGGGAGGCTTGCTCCGGCCATTGATCGCGGTCGCATGCCCGGGTGCCGTAGACCGCCGTGCACAGCAGGTCGTAGAAGGGCGACAGGTGTACGCCTCTGGCGGACATCAGAAAGCTGAGGTTTTTCAGGTGGGCGTCCTCATTGCCGACCAGGACGTTGAAGAGCAGCCATTGGAACAGACGCAGCCTGGCCAGAGCTGCCGGTCGGCACCGGTTGGCCAGTGCTGCAATGCGCTCGATGCTGCCGGCGCTGTACTTGAATTCACGGGATAGGCCGTCCAGCTGGCAGGCGTCGATACAGTGAAGGCGGCTCCAGCGATGCTCCCGTTCCATGCGGTCGAAGCGCTCGATGAGGTAGACAGGCTGCGGTACATACAAGCGGTGCACGCGGGGTACAGGCAAGCCAACCCGCTCAGCCAGCCTCATCACGAACCACTCGTTGATCACGGTGTGCGGCCAGGCATCGTCTGGGTGATCGGGCTTGAGTATGTGGGTCGAGGGCTCGCTGCCAGTGGGCTCAAGTAGCTGGCCATCTCGGTAGACGATGGCCACCTTGTGTTGAGCGCCCGCGAGGGACATCTTCTTGGCGGCGCGCTCGGCCAGAGGAATCTTCGGCATCGCCAATATGCGCGTCGACAGTTCGGCATCGGGCAGCAACTGAGTGCTCCCAGGCGACGGCGCTTGCCCGGGTGGCAGCAGCGTGAGGGAGCCTGCCGATTCCGCGCCAAAATGCTGCAGCAGCGCGAAGGCATCCTCAATCGCTGCGCCTGCGGCCTTTGCCATCAGCTGTCGCTGACCTTCTTCAGGCAGCAGGTTATCGAAATACCACTGCACCGGGCGGGTAGTAGAGCCGTCGAAATGCTCTTCGGCCTGCAAGGGCAGTAGCGGGCACAAGGGATGCGCCAAGGGATCGGCCAGCCAGCGCTCGTCATAGCGAAAGGCCCAGAGCCCGTTGCGCTCGCGCAGGATGCCCAGGGACGCCTGGTTGATCCAGACATGGAGCGACCGTTCCATCAGTTTGCCTCGTGCCTGGGTGTATCACTGTTGGGAGCGGCCGACTTGTTCTGCTCGGCCCGCGTCTTGTTCTGCGTGTCTGCCAGCCGCTTGGAGATGGCGTCGGCGAAGGGTTCGGGCACTTCGATGGTGACATTCAGACCGAGCTCCTGAAGGACCTGGAACAGCTTGCCCCATTGCACGGTCTCCCCGCCGCGCTCCACCTTTCCGAGGAAGTTTTCAGACACGCCGATGATGCCCGCCGCGTCGTCCTGCCGGATGTGCATGGCCTTGCGGCTCGCCCGAATGAGCGCACCCACTTGCTCGGCGGATGTGATATCGATCTTCATGGATGCCCTTATCGCCTCGCAGACTCGCCAATAAATAGTGGAAGAGATCCACATGATCGTGCGGATAATAGTTGGCAAGGCGAGGCTTTTCAATTATTCCGCATGATCGTGCGGATTTCTATCTAGCTCAACTGGGCGCGCTAATTATCCGCACAGACGTGAGGATTCGAACGAGGGCATCGGTTATGAAGGGTGGCGGGGTTGGTTGGATATTGCGGTATACCCTTGATCGAAACGCGATTTGGGCCTGCGCGAGTGGCGGCAGGCGAGACGCGCCATGCAATGATGCCCGTGGCGTCGAACCCACAGGCGAGGGCGGCCGCCGGCTGTTCACAACCGGCGCGCCAGGCACGGATTAGCTTTTCGGGGCGTAATTCCAGCGGCCGCCCTTGTGTGTGGCGCCTTTCCGGCCCCTTACAGGACAACAGGATGCTCCCGAGCAAACGCGACCAGGCCCGCATCGAGCGGCAACTGTCCCGCTGCCTTACCGATGCCTGCGAAGCGGCCAAGGCACAGATCGCCGGCTTCAGCTGGCTCACCCATGAGGTGGACTACGACCGCTTTCCTGAAAGTCTGCAGATCACCTGGATCTTCGCCACCGAGGCGCAGAAAACCGATGCGCTCGCCCAGGGGCAGGACGCCCTTATGCGAACCCTCACCCGAGCGGCGCTGGATCAAGCGGGAATCGACATGGAGAAACTGATCGCACCGGTGCGCTTCGATAGCGAAGAAGCCTGCAAACGCTCCGATGGTGGAGATTGGCAGCGTCGCTTGGCCCGTAGCGCCACGACCTGGCACTGAGCGCAGCGAAGGATATCGAGCGCGTCCTGCTTATCGAGCGGGTTGCTGCCTTATGTCGCCGACGGCCTTATTGAGCGGACGGATGCTGGCGATACACGCCACCGCCGCAAAGGTCGCCAGCGCGAAGGTCGCTCCTGTCAGGTTGAGGACAGCCCCGAACAGCGGCGTGCCGACGCTTTGGCCGAGTGCAAGGACCAGAAAGGGAATACCGAGGCCGAGATCAGGACGGTCAGGCAGCAGGTCGATGCCCTGGATCAGGTAGGTGCCGCTCGAGACGATATACGCCGCGCCAAAAAGGCTCATGGCTGTAAATCCATAAGCGGGCGAGAAGTACGCCGCCAGCAGGCCAGCCGTCCCGACCGCCATTCCGGACAGGGCCAGGCCCTGAACTCGCCGGGTGCCGAAGCGGTTGGTCAGCAGGCCGGTCAGTGAGCCGCTGATACCCGCCGCGCCCAACGCAATCCAGGCCCAGGCGATAAGGGCGTCAGTGAAGCTGAACTCCTCGCGCAGGATGTCCGCGCCGAAGGTCCAGATTGCAGTGCTGGAAAGGCCCATCAGAAACGCACTCACACAAAGCGCAAGTAGGCCCGGCCGCTTCAGGATCACGAGGGAAAACCCTTTGCCTCCATCATGGTCCGCGCCAGCAGGCATGGCGAACCACAGCCATACCGACACGCCCGCGCCAATGAAGGCGAACAGGGTGTAAAGCTCGCGCCAGGCGCCGGCGGCCAGCAGCGCTGCCAGACCGGAAAACACGATCCCGGCGGCCGTTCCCGCGTTGATCGTCCCGTTCGCCTTGGGCCGGTCCTGATGGCTGAACTGCTTGGCAACTGCGCAGGCGAGTGGTGGGGACGTCAGCCCGGTGCTCAATCCAGCCAGCGCGATGCCCAAGCCCAGCGTCCATCCCGAACTGGAGATGGCAACCAGAGCCATGCCGCAGGTTGCGGCAAGACCTGCCAGCACCGCGATGATACGGGGGCCGAGCCTGCCGTTTGCCAGGAAGGTGAAAACGATGCCCAGGCAGTAGGCCATAAAGGCGCTGCCGCCGATCCATCCGGCGGCGGTTACATCCAGGGAGAGGTCCGCGCGGATCTGCGGCAGCAGCAAGCCATAGGCGAAGCGTGCCAGACCGTAGGAAAGGGCCGTCAATGCGAACGCAGCGGCGACCAGATTGAGTCTGCGTTTCACGAAAGACGCTCGCTGGCATGGGCGAGCAGCGCCAGCGCCGCACCCTTGGCATCCTCGATGACCGAAGCGCTCGCCACGCTGGCCGCGGCAGTGGCGCCTTCGAAGAGTAACCAGACCTGGGTGGCGAGCTGCGCATCGTCCTGACCAAAGGCAAGCCGGACGCGGCGGGCGACCTCGGCGCGAAATTCGTCCTTTTGCTGGTGCACGAGCGAGACGATCGCCTCGCACGCCGACGCATATTCGCTGCGTGCCCTGAGCAACATGCAGCCACGCGAACCGTGGGTCTGCATCCAGGTCGCAAGCGTATCGAACAGCACGCCGACGGGATCGGCATCCTCGGGGTCCACTTCAAGCAGGTCCATGAACGCACGGTGCCGTGCCTCTAGCACGGCAATGACAAGACCGTCACGGGAGCCGAAGTGCTTGTAGAGCGTGCGGGTGGAAACCCCGGACGGCGCGATCACGCGATCGATGCCGATACCCCGGAAACCCTCTGCCTCGAAGATGCGGACTGCGCCCGCGATCATTTCAGTTCGTTTATCCATGGGCCTGAGTGTAAAGAGATCGTTTTACACGTCAACCCTATGTGTGATCCGTTTGGCGCTTCGAGGTATCTACAGCTAGCTAGGTAGCCAGGACATGACGCGCGGAAAAGACTTCGCCGCTTTTCACCCCATGCAATGCGCGGTGTCGGCAACGGACGTGGAGTGGCGTAGGGTGGACAACGCTGCGCTTGCCCACCCATGCGAATCGACGAGTAGCGGATGTGGTTGGCGAAACGCTCGCGGGCTCGGGGCGTCCAACCGACATGCCGCGCCCGAGCGGTGTTTGGGAATGTCGCCCGCCCACCTCGCCACAAAGCAGACCTCCTCATGCTGTTCCGCCGTTTCGAAAACCTCATCGATGTCTTCAAACCCAGCCCGAATGTCGCGCCGCCGGCCGGGATGCTGCGCTTCTATGCGCATTACCTGAAGCAGGTATGGCCGCCGATGATTGCCTTGCTGGTGGTCGGCTTCGTGGTCGCGGTGATCGAGGTGGCGCTGTTCAGCTTTATGGGCCGCTTGATCGACCTGGCGCAGTCCACCGCCGATGCGCAGACCTTTTTCAGCGAGCACCGCAACGAGCTGCTGTGGATGGCGCTGGTGGCGCTGGTCATCCGGCCGATCATGTCCGGCCTGCACAACCTGCTGACCCATCAGGCGATCAACCCGGGGCTGACCAATCTGGTCCGCTGGCAAAACCACCGTTATGTGCTCAAGCAGAGCCTGAATTTCTTCCAGAACGATTTCGCCGGGCGCATCGCCCAGCGCGTGATGCAGACGGGCCCGTCGCTGCGTGATTCGGCCATGCAGGTGATCGATGCGCTCTGGCATGTGGTGGTCTACGCCGGCAGTGCGCTGTACCTGTTTGCCGCCGCCGATCTGCGCCTGATCGTACCGCTGGTGCTGTGGATCATCGGTTACAGCGCCGCGCTCTGGTACTTCGTGCCGCGTATCCGGGCGCGCTCAGCGGCCGCGTCCGCGGCGCGATCAAAGGTGATGGGCCGCGTGGTGGACGGCTACAGCAATGTCGCCACGCTCAAGCTGTTCGCCCACTCCAGGGAAGAAGAAGGCTACGCCCGCGAGGCCATGCAGGAGCTGCTCGGCAAGTTCCGCCTGCAGTCGCGCATCATCACCAGCCTGGATTTCCTGATCACCTGCATGAACGGCCTGCTGATCGTCGGCACCGGTGCGCTGGCGCTGTGGTTGTGGAGCGAGGCGCTGATCAGCACCGGTGCCATCGCCCTGGCGCTGGGCCTGGTGATCCGTATCAACAACATGTCCGAGTGGATCATGTGGGTGGTCAACGGCATCTTCGAAAACGTCGGCACTGTGCAGGACGGCATGCAGACCATCGTCCAGCCGCGCCAGGTGCTCGACCGCGAAGGCGCCAAGCCACTGAAGGTGGAGCAGGGCGGCGTGCGTTTCGAGGACGTGCATTTTCACTACGGCAAGCAGGGCGGCGTGATCAGCGGGCTGAGCATCGATATCCGTCCCGGGGAGAAAATCGGCCTGGTGGGGCCGTCGGGCGCCGGCAAGTCGACGCTGGTCAATCTGCTGCTGCGCCTCTACGACCTGGAAAGCGGGCGCATCCTCATCGACGGGCAGAACATCGCCGAGGTCAGCCAGGAAAGCCTGCGAGCCAACATCGGCATGGTCACGCAGGACACCTCGTTGCTGCACCGCTCGATCCGCGACAACCTGCGCTACGGCAGGCCCGATGCCACCGATGAAGAGCTCTGGGAGGCAGCGCGCAAGGCGCGTGCCGATGGCTTTATCGCCACCCTGGACGACAGCCAGGGCGGGCACGGCTTCGAGGCCAAGGTCGGCGAGCGGGGCGTGAAGCTCTCCGGCGGCCAGCGCCAGCGCATCGCCATCGCCCGCGTGCTGCTCAAGGATGCGCCGATCCTGGTGCTGGACGAAGCCACCTCGGCGCTGGATTCGGAGGTCGAAGCGGCGATTCAGGAGAGCCTGGATACTTTGATGGAAGGCAAGACGGTGATCGCCATCGCGCACCGGCTGTCGACCATCGCGCGCATGGATCGGCTGGTGGTGATCGAAGAAGGCCGGGTCATCGAGACCGGCACCCATGCCGAGCTGATCGAGCGGGGTGGCCTCTATGCGCGGCTGTGGCAGCACCAGACGGGTGGCTTCGTGGGTGTCGATTGATGCGGAGCGAAAGGGTGAACCACGATGAAGGTGTTGGTGCTCACGGGTGCCGAATCTGCCGGCAATAGCTGCCAACCCGAGGTTGCACAACGTTGGGGTTTCCATGAGGCCTGCCGCACCTGGCTCGAGCGCCGCGAACTGCCTTTCGTGGAGAATCGCCGGAGACTGGGCCAGTCGTGAGGCGTTCGTCATCTCCCAGGTCCGCGCACTGCTAAGGCAATAGCGATTCATGGGCTCGACGGCGGAAGTGCGTCTCCCGCAAGCGTTCAAGTAAAGAGCCACTATGCAGTTAGGTTTCTCTTCACAACTTAATAGCGAAACTAACGAAGGCAAACAGCCACTCCGTTCGGTTATATTCTGCAGGCCAGTCACAACTAATAAAATCTTGGTGAGATAAGCATGACGGACGCAATAAAGATTAATACCGAACGGTTAACCGATACGCTAAACGAACTTAGGCTTAATCGCAGCGAGGCGTTGACCACCGAGATCATCGATCGATACATGGGTGGGTTTCATCAGAACAAGGGTGTTCCAGTATCTGATTCGTGGAACGCACAATTCGGTAAGTACCTCAAGGCGCACCACGCCGAACTGGATATACGAGAGATTGCACCAAACCAACGAGTCGAGGTGAATAACGGCTTTACTTCGGCTTCGTTATGGGCCCTTAGCAACCGAATTACTGAATAGTTAGCTTGGCTTAATTGAGTCCTCTCTATAACTTTTTCAGTAAAGCCTGGCGAGCGTTTAGTTCGCCAGGGCGGTTTCTCTAGAACAAACGTCGTATCAATCCACCTGCTGAATCCGTCCCTCAACCGCAGCGGTAAATGGCTGCGGCAATGCGTCGATGTGATCCACCAGCGCATCCAGGTCCACCGGGCCGACGACGCGGTTCTGGCCTTCGGTGAGCACGGTGAAGTTGTCGCCGCCGCCGGCGAGGAAGGAGTTGACCGTCACGCGGTAGGTCGCCGCCGGGTTGATGGGCGCGCCGCTGGCATCGCGCATTTCGATCACGCGGGTGCCCACGGGGCGGCTGGCGGACCAGCTGTAGCGGATGCCGGAAGGCTTGAGCAGGCGCGCATAGCTCTGGCCGAGCCACTGCTGTTCGAGCAGGGTTTTGATCTGCGCGCCGGTCAGATCCATGGAAACCAGATCGTTGGCGAATGGCTGGATGGCGAACAGCTCGCCCCAGGTCACTTCACCGCTGTCCAGATCCGCGCGAATGCCGCCCGGATTCATGAAGCTGATTTGCGCATCGGTGGCCACGCGTTGGGCATCGGCAATCAGGTTACCCAGGGCCGATTCACCCGCCGGTGTTTCAGTGCGGGTGAGCCCATTTTGTGCAAGCCCCACCACGCGCGCGACCAGAGGTTCGACCCGAGCGTCGGCCTGCGCCACCAGCGCGGCGACCTGCGGGTCCGGCGTGAGCCCGGCGCCCTGGTCGGCCCAGGTGGTCATCACCGCAGCGGACTTTTCCACGATGTCGCGGCTGCGGCGGCTGACCTGGAGCTGGATGTCGGCATAGGCGGTGCCGGCCGAGAAGGCCTGGGTCACGAGGATCGGCTTGCCATTGGCATTGGGCACCAGCGCGTTGGTAAAGCCATGGGAGTGACCGGAAATGACCACATCCACTTCGTCGTCGAGGCGCTCGATGATGTCGACTACCGGGCCGGTGACGGTGTCGGCTTCTGGGTTGGTCGGGCCGTCATAGCTGGTCTGCCGGCCACCCTGGTGCAGCGCGACGACAATGGCGCGTACACCGTGTCGGCGCAGCTCGGCCACGGACTGGTTGATGGCGTCCGCCTCGTCGACGAAACGCAGCCCGGCGACGCCTGAAGGCGAGACGATGGAAGGGGTTTCCTTGAGCACGGCGCCGATCACGCCGATGCGCACGCCGCCGGCGTTGTAGATGGAGTAGGGCGGCAGCAGAGGTTCGCCGGTGGACCGATCGATGACGTTGCTCGACACCGTGGGATAACGCGCGCCCTTCCATTGGTCTTCGAGGAAAGGCCCGTTGGCATGGTTGCCGCCGGTAAGCTGGCGCAGCAGCTCCGTCCTGCCGTTATCGAACTCGTGGTTGCCGAGCGTGCCGATCAGGTTGCAGCGTTGCTGGGCGAAGGGCTGCGCATTGCGCGGCATGTCCAGCTGGCGGCTGAACGGCCGGCAATGCGGGTTGGCCAGCAGGTTGAAGAAGCTGATCGAGGGTTCGTCACGCAACAGGGCGGAGTTGGGTGGCGAGGCACCGACCTGGTCCCCGTCATGCACGATCAGCGTGTATTCGCCGCTGGCCGATTTCAGGTAGGACGCGAGCACCGCCGCGCCACCGGCAGGCCGGCCGGCGACGGTGCGCGGCGACAGTTGGCCGTGAAAGTCGTTGATGCTGAGCAGGTTGACCGAGACCACCGGCTCGACCCGCCAGTCGGGCGCGCGCCAGCTGCGACGCTCACTGGCACGCTGCCTGGCGTTCAGGCCTTCCAACTGCTGCTCGCGATAATCCCGTTCGATGGAGCCGTGCCCGGGCAGTGCCTGAGCCTGAGCCAGTGCGGGGGCGGAGAGGCCGATCAGGCTCGCCGCGAACAGCAGATCCAGTGCGCGTTTGTGCATTGTCCTTTCCTCGGTGCGGTGGGGTCGGACCGAAACTAGAAAGCGCCCGTGGCAGGTTGATGACCGACAGTTGGCGTTTTGACGAGAGGCGACCTGTGGCCTGTCCATCGCCAGCACATTGACGGCAGGCGACAGCGACCGGCGCTGGCAGCTTGGAATGCCGAGCAAGCGTGCCGGACCGCGCCGTTTCGATGCGCTTTTGCTATCGTGTCGGCCTCGTTACCGGGCTCGCTATTGCTCGGCGAACCCAGAATCCATACACCCACGATGGCCGAGCGTTCGGCCTCGCAATCGTTTTAGGTGCTGCCCTTGCTACGCAATGCTGCCAGCCGACCGGCACGTCTCATCCCGCTCGCCTTTCTCATCGCGACCTTGCTGGGCACAGCGTTGCTGTCGCTGCCTGTGGCGACGGCCGGGCCTGGTCAGGCACCGCTGCTGACGGCGCTGTTCACCGCCGTGTCGGCGGTCTGTGTGACGGGGCTGATCGTGCAGGACACGGCTGTGTATTGGTCGTTTTTTGGTCAGTGTGTAATCCTGCTGCTGTTCCAGATCGGTGGTCTGGGCATCATGAGTGGTGCGACGCTGCTCGGCCTGATGGTCAAGCGGCGCCTGCAGCTGAGCAGCCGTCTGGTCGCGCAGCAGGAGACTCGCTCGCTCGGGCTCGGGGACGTCGCTGGCGTGTTGCGGTTGATCCTGCTGGTTACCTTGAGCGTCGAGCTGGTCGTGACGGCGATCCTCACCCTGCATTTTCGCCTGAGCTATGACCTGACCTGGTCGAAGGCACTCTGGGACGGGCTTTTTCATGCGGTATCGGCGTTCAACAACGCCGGCTTCTCGACCTATTCCGACAGCCTGATGAGTTTTGCCACGGACCCGGTGGTGCTGGTGCCGATCATGCTGGCGGTGATCATCGGCGGCCTGGGTTTCCCCGTGCTCTACGAGTTCCGCCGCGACCAGCGCGGCAAGCCCTGGACCATCCATACGCGCATCACGCTCTGGGGTTCGGCGGTGCTGCTGTTCGGCGGCATGGTGGCGATCCTGTTCTACGAGTGGAGCAACCCGGAGACGCTTGCCGGCATGAGCCTCGGCGACAAGCTGCTGTCTGCGCTGTTCAGCTCGGCAGTGGCGCGCACGGCGGGGTTCAACAGCCTGGACGTCGGCCAGTTCGAGGCGCAGACGCTGGCTGTGCATTACTTCCTGATGTTCGTCGGCGGCGGCAGCGCGGGCACCGCCGGCGGGATCAAGGTGACGACCTTCTTTCTGCTGTTCTTCTTTATCTGGGCGGAGATCCGCGGCAACGCCGATACCGTGGCCTTTCGCCGCCGCATCTCCTATGCGACGCAGCGGCAGGCGCTGACCGTGCTGTTCCTCGGCTCGCTCACGGTGGCCATCGGCACCATGATCCTGCTCAGCGTGACGCGGCTGGAACTGGGCGTGGTGCTGTTCGAAGTCATTTCCGCATTCGCCACGGTCGGTCTGTCCACCGGCATCACGGCGGATCTGCCACCGTCCGGCCAGCTGGTGATCATCGCGCTGATGTTCATCGGCCGGGTCGGCACCATCACCCTGGCCACGGCCCTTGCGCTGCGCAGCGTGACCAAACACTACCGCTACCCGGAGGAGCGCCCCATTGTTGGATAACCTGTTCGGCAAGAGATTCGAGAACGACAGCGTTGCGGTCATCGGCCTGGGGCGATTCGGTTCGGCCGTCGCCGACTCGCTTACGTCCATGGGGCACGAAGTGCTGGGCATCGACAGCAACAGCGCGAACGTGCAGCAGTGGGTCGACGTGCTGACACACGTGGCCCAGGCCGACTCCACCGACGTCCGCGCGTTGCGTCAGCTGGGGGTCGACCAGTTCCGCCATGTGGTGGTCAGCATAGGTACCGATCTCGAGGCCAGCGTATTGACCGTGCTCGCCCTGCAGGAGCTGGGCGTGCCGGACATCTGGGCCAAGGCCCTGAGCAAGCGCCACGGGTTGATCCTCGAGCGCACCGGCGCCCATCACGTCGTATACCCGGAGACCTCCATGGGCGAACGCGTGGCACACCTGGTTACCGGCAAGATGTTCGAGTTCATCGAGTTCGACGACGGCTTCGCCATTGCCTCCACCAGCGCGCCGCGCGGCATCCATGACAAGACCCTGGCCGATTCCGGCGTGCATCGGCGCTACGGGGTCACCATCGTCGGGGTAAAGAGGGCCCATGAAGACTTCATCTACGCCAAGCCGGAAACCCTGATCCATCCGGGCGACATCCTTATCGTGGCGGGTGAAACCAGGCTGGTGGAGAAGTTTGCGGCGGCGAAAGGCTAGCGGTGTGGCGCCGGCAGGCCAGCTGACCACTCGGAGCTGCAGATGAACCGTACGAGCCCGGCACCGGTCGCACATTAGAGCAACCGGGAGACTGAGCATGACTATTTCGAGCAATCTTTTATGGGGCGCCCTGGCGCTTGGTCTGGTAACTGGCATGCGCAGCACGCTGGGGCCCACCATGACCAGCCGGGCGCTGGCCGCGCGTGACGATATCGACCAGGCGGATGAACCGGCGCGTACCCTGGCATCACACCGCGCGCAGCAGTTTCTGATACCCATGGCGGCGGGCGAGCTGCTGGGCGACAAGATGCCCTTCGCGCCGGATCGGACCATCCTTCCATCAATGATGTTTCGCGCGGTATCAGGTGGCGTGACCGCTGCGGCGCTGGCCAGCGCACGGCGACAGCCGATTTGGCTTCCAGCATTGGTCGGCGCAACGGCCGCGCTGGTCGCGTCGAAGGTTGGGCTAGCCTTGCGCAAACCCTATCAGGCCGAGCCGTATGTCAATGCCGCGTTGGGGCTGACGGAAGATTGCGTGGCGCTGGCAGTCGGTACCGTTGGGCTGCGGTGCGCGCTGGACAAGCGCTAAGGGAAGGTGGGCGGCTCGCTAAAGCCGGTTGATAACACACGGGCCGCATGGCGCGGCCCGTGATCGCACAGCGGTCGGCGTTTTACCGCTTGATCACGCAGATCCGGTCTGTGCAGGTGCCCGCATGGGTGGGGGCCAGGCTTTCCGTCGCGTGGCGAGTGCCGACTGTCTCGCTGGCAAAGCCGCCACCGGTCGGGGATGCGGTGCCGGTGTTTTCCGGGTAGTCGGTGCCGGCCCGTTTGGCCGCCGTGCCCACATCGTAGCGGCCGGTATCGCCTGAGTCTGTATGGGTTTCAGCGGTACGGTCTGTTGCCGCTGTACTGGTTGTCCCGGTAACCGGGGCGGTTGTATCGCGATGGGTATCAGCCGAATGGCCTGCATGGCTGGCGGACCCAACGAAATGCTTGTCCAGGTGACTGTCACCGCCGGTTGCGCCGGCATAGGGGCTGGTTGCTCCGGAATGGCCAGGGGTCGAGCCCGCACCGGCACCGTTGTCGTTGATATTGAGCGCACCGCTGTACTCCAGTGCGTCGCGCGCCTTCGCCAGCTGGTCGTCATCGTTAACATCAACGGCGATCACCAACGAACCGCGGCGCACCGCTTCAGGGTAGGCCTTGGCATGGTGCTTGTGGTCTTCGTGCGGCTCGTGACCGAACAGAGAGTTGAAGAAGTTCGCGATCTTCGAGTCGTGGTGCGGGCGGTCCACGGTGTTGTCGCTGGTGGAGTAGGGTTCGTCGTAGGCATGAATGTTCGCGCTGTCGGCACCTACGGAGTGAATTTGCTCTTTGCCGATGCCCCGTGACATCAGGTCGCCCACGGTACGGTTGGCATCGGTCGGCGTCGCGAACGCCGCTACTAGTGTGTGTTTCATGGTTCACCTCGCGTTGTGTTGAACAACTGGGTTGGGCGAGCGCTGCGTTGTCGGTCCCGCACGACACGCAAGGGTGCGGGTACCACGGCAGCAGCGTGCTGCACGATCGGCTGCAGCAAGAGCAACGCTCATTGATATTGGGTTGGGACGTACCGCCATAGTTCAGATTGGCGGTCGAAAACTCGGCCAACCTGGCGTTCGCTGGCGATGGCAGGTCGAGGCGAGATGGACAGTTGGTTGAGGGGGGAAGCGCTGGATGACGCGCTGGAAGCGCTGCCGAAGACGGCAGAACACAGGGGCATTCGCAGTATCGCGTAGTCAGAAAGCGCGGCTGCGGTGTAAGGCTTCGCTGATGGCTTCCAAAGGCCGGTCAGTTTGCCCGACCGGCCTCGTGTGTCAGTCCAGATCCGACGCGTCGTGGCGTTCCGGCGCTTGTTCGGACTCGTCGCCCCAGGTGCGGTTGACCTTGCGCCCGCGGATCACACCTGGCCGCTCGGCCACTTCCGCGGCCCAGCGCTGCACGTGTTTGTAATCCTGCACCGAGAGGAATTCGGCAGCGCTGTACAGCTCGCCGCGGGCCAGGACGCCGTACCAAGGCCAGATGGCCATGTCGGCGATGGTGTATTCATCGCCCGCGACGTAACGATTTTCGGCCAGCTGGCGATCCAGCACGTCGAGCTGGCGCTTGACCTCCATGGCGTAGCGGTTGATCGGATATTCGTACTTTTCCGGCGCGTAGGCATAGAAATGCCCAAAGCCGCCTCCAAGGAAAGGCGCCGAGCCCATTTGCCAGAACAACCAGTTCAGGGTTTCGGTCCGTGCGCGGGTTTCGGTCGGCAGGAAGGCGCCGAATTTTTCCGCCAGGTACACCAGGATCGAGCCTGACTCGAACACCCTCAGCGGTTCGCCTTCGACGCTGTGGTCGGCCAGTGCTGGAATCTTGGAGTTCGGATTGATCGCGACGAAGCCGCTGCCGAACTGGTCGCCATCGCCGATCTTGATCAGCCAGGCATCGTATTCGGCGCCGCTGTGGCCGAGCGCAAGCAGCTCTTCGAGCATGATCGAGACCTTTACGCCGTTGGGTGTCGCCAGCGAGTAGAGCTGCAACGGGTGCTTGCCCACCGGCAACGCCTTCTCTTCCCTCGCGCCGGCGGTCGGTGCGTTGATGCTGGCAAACTTGCCGCCAGACGGCGCGTCGTGTGTCCAGACTTTCGGCGGTACGTAGGAGGTGGTGTCACTCATGGCAGTTCCTCAAGGTTGAAATGGCGGAATTCCAGACGATGCGTGGCCGGGATTGCGGTGCGCGCTTCTGGCCGTAGCCTTTCCAGCGGGCATCTGCCGGCTCCGTCATGAAGCCTGTCATGTACGACAGCGACAAGTCGACGATTGCGTCCGATGGGCTCGTGAACATACCGCGTGAGGGCTAGCTGCAGGAGTTGGCTTTGCTGTAGACAAAAAAAGCCCGGCGAGGCCGGGCTAAGGGAAGCGGTTTATCTGGCGATCACTTACATGCCGAGCAGATTTGGCAGCGCCAACGAGATAGACGGCACGTACGTGATGATCATCAGGAAGCTCAGCAGCAATGCGAGCCACGGCATCACGGCACGGATCACCTGAGTCACCGGCATGCCGGTCACCGCCGAGGCGACGAACAGGTTCAGCCCCACAGGCGGCGTGATCAGGCCGATCTCCATGTTCACCACCATGATGATGCCCAGGTGGATCGGATCGATGCCCAGCTCGATGGCGATCGGGAACAGGATCGGCGCCAGGATCAGGATGATGGCGGACGGCTCCATGAAGGCACCAGCCACCAGCAGCACGATGTTTACCACCAGCAGGAACATCCAGGGCTGCAGGCCGGCCTCGAGCACCATGGCAGTGATCTGTTGCGGGATCTGCTCGGTCGTCAGCACATGCGCAAAGAGCATCGCGTTGGCGATGATGAACATCAGCATGATCGACAGCTTGCCCGACTCCAGCAGCACCTTCGGGCAATCACGCAGGGTCAGGTCCTTGTAGACGAACAGCGCGACGAACGCCGAATACACTGCCGCGACGGCCGCCGCTTCGGTCGGCGTGAACATGCCTGAGTAGATACCGCCAAGGATGATCACCATCAGCAGCAGGCCCCAGGCCGCCTTGCGTGCGGCGGACAGCCACTCGCGGAAGGTGGCTCGCGGCAGTGCCGGCAGGTTCTTCTTCACCGCGATGATGTAGATCGCGACCATCAGGCCCAGGCCCAGCAGCAGCCCCGGCACGACACCGGCCATGAACAGCTTGCCCACGGAGGTTTCGGTGGCGGCGGCGTAGACCACCATGACGATCGACGGCGGGATCAGGATGCCCAGCGTACCGGCGTTACAGACGATGCCGGCGCCGAACGCCTGCGGATAACCGGAGCGCACCATGCCGGCAATCGCGATCGAGCCGACCGCGGCTACCGTCGCCGGCGAAGAACCGGACAGGGCGGCGAACAGCATGCAGGCCAGCACCGCCGCAATGGCCAGGCCACCGCGGATGTGGCCGACGCTGGCGTTGGCGAAGTCGATGAGTCGTTTGGCGACGCCACCGGTGGTCATGAATGCGCCGGCCAGCAGGAAGAACGGAATCGCCAGCAGGGTGTAGTGCTCGGACGTCTCGAACAGCTTGATCGCCAGCGAGGTGACCGAATCCGGGCTGAACAGCAGGATGGTCAGCGAACCGGCCAGGCCAAGGGAAACGGCCACCGGCACGCCGATGAACATCAGCGCGAAGAGCGCGACAAAGAGGAACAGGATGGTCATTACTTCGGCTCCTCTGCGCCCAGTTTCGCGGCTTCGGCGGCTTCGTCTGCCAGGCCCAGGCCGGTTTGCTCGTTACGCAGGATGCGCACGAAGATTTCGGCGAAACGGATAAAGACCATGGCGAATCCGATCGGCACGATCATGCCGATGTGCCATTGCTTGATGCCGAAATGACCGAGATCTTCTGCACCGATGTTCGCGGTGAACAGGGCCGAGATCCAGTTGAAGCTGGCGAAGGCCAGCAGGCCTGCATAGCCGAGGCAGAACAGGCAGGCGACGATGCCGATATAGCGCTGGACATTGCGCGAAGCGAGCTTGACCAGTGCGTCGATGCCGATGTGCCCGGCGGTGCGGACACCGTAGGCCAGGCCGGAAAAGATCAGCCAGGCGAACAGCGCCTTGGTCAGTGCCGTACTCCAGGTCATCGATTGAGCCAGGCCAATGGTGAAGTCACCCATGGCGAAGAACAGATCGCTGGCACCCTCAAAGCGATCGCCGAGGCTGTAGAAAACGGTGTAGAGGTTGTTCAGGACCACATAAACGAAGGTCACCAAGGTCATGGCGGCCAGCAGGAAGGCGATAAACGCTTCTTCGAAGTGGTCCCAGACGCGCCAGAGGGCGTTCATGGATGACATCTCCCGATGAAATGCATTGTTTCGATGGGCGTACAGAACGTGCGCCATGGGCCGGTCGGGTGACCGGGATGACAGAGCAATGAAAAACTCTTGTTCTCGAGGCGTCTGGCCCGGGATCACCGCGCCGCAGGTATCGCCTGGCTGGGTTGTCTTTTCACTGAGCTGTCGGTATTGCCGGTGTCGCTTGGTCGGAACGGAGAGGGCGGCTTGTGACCGCCCTCTCGCAAGGCTTACTGGGCCTTGTTGGCTTCTTCAGCGGCCTTGATCAGGTCAGCACCGATGTCGTTCTCGAACTTGCTCCAAACCGGCTTCATCGCTTCGCGCCACTTGGCACGCTCTTCCGGAGTCAGCACCAGGATTTCGGTGGTACCGGCAGCCAGGATGTCCTGCTTGGCTTTCTGGTTCAGGTCATCGGCCTGCTTGTTCACCTCGACGGTGACCTCGTCGATGATCTCGTTCAGCTCGGAACGCACGTCTTCTGGCAGACCTTCCCAGAACTTGGTGTTGGTGATCAGCATGTAGTCGAGCAGACCATGGTCGGACTCGGTGATGTGCTTCTGCACTTCATGCATCTTCTGCGAGTAGATGTTCGAGTAGGGGTTCTCGGCACCGTTGACCACGCCGGTCTGCAGGCCCTGGTAGACCTCGGCGAAGCTCATCTTGCGCGGGTTGGCGCGCAGGGCCTTGAACTGCTCGTCCAGTACGGCAGATGCCTGTACGCGGAACTTCAGACCGCGGGCATCTTTCGGCTCACGCAGTTCCTTGTTGGCGGACAGCTGCTTCATGCCGTTGTGCCAGTAGGCCAGGCCGGTGATGTTCTTGTCTTCCATCGAGCTCAGCAGCTTCTGGCCGGCATCGCTCTGCTGGAAGCGGTCAACCGCCTGGATGTTGTCGAACAGGAACGGCAGGTCGAATACCTGAACGCCCTTGGAGTAATGCTCGAACTTGGCCAGCGACGGCGCGATCAGCTGTACGTCACCCAGCAGCAGTGCTTCCATTTCCTTGCCATCACCGAACAGGGAAGAGTTCGGGTAAACCTGAACTTCAACCTTGCCGGGCAGACGCTCTTCGACGAGCTTCTTGAACAGGACGGCACCCTGACCTTTCGGGGTGTTCTCGGCAACCACGTGGGAGAACTTGATCAGGATCGGATCGGCGGCCTGGGCCAGGCTTGCGATACCGAGGGACAGAGCACAGGCGAGCGCCGTGGCAGTCAGCTTGAACATTGTTGTGTTTCCTCTTGTTGTGAAGTGAGCCACTGCGTCGGGGCAGTAAGCTCGGCTGTAACCAGCAAGGCAAGTCTAGGCGGCATTGAAGGATTCGCAGCGCCTTAGGCTCGATTGGCCGGTTCATGGGGTTAGCGAGAGCAAGTGCTGTGCCAGATGCACGAGCCTGCAACTCGTAGCGCGCGAGTTTACTCCTATACGGGCGAAATACTGATGAATGATTCTCAGCCGGACCGTCTAGGCTGCAGGTTCCGTCCCGGTCGATGATCCTCGTCCCGTCGTCCGCCATGAGGCCGGAAAGATGTGTCGCAACGGTGTCAGCGCAGACCGAAATGGACGATACGGCTTCCGCACGTGAGAGCTGGCGGAAAATCGCCAGCTATTCGCCTTCATCGGGCGAGAATCCGCCAGCATCGGTAAACACCAGGCCGTGCTTGCGCAGCTTGTCGTGGAGCGTTTTGCGGGGCAGGCCCAGGGCTTCGGCCACGCTGCGCAACGAACCGTGCGGGCGCGCCAGCTCGGCGGCGATCAAGGCACGTTCGAAGCCGTCTACCTGTTCGCCCAGGCCTTTGCCCGCGACGCCGGGGGTGCTTTCGGCCGGGCGGCCGGGGTCGTCGAGGCCCAGATCCAGGCCCAGGGCGAAGCGTTCGGCGGTGTTCTGCAGCTCGCGTACGTTGCCTGGCCAGGTGTGGCGTAGCAGCTGGGCGCGCTGGTCCGGTCGCAGCTCCCGGATCGTCAGCCCGTGACGGTTGGCAGCCGTTTCGGAGAAATGCTGGAAGAGAAACAGCAGGTCCTCGCTACGCTCGCGCAGAGGCGGGATGCGCAGGGGCGCAACGTTCAGGCGGTAGTAGAGGTCGGCACGAAAGCGCCCCTGGTCCGCGGCCTGGCGCAAGTCTTCCTTGGTCGCGGCAATGACCCGAATGTCGAGCGGTATCGTCTGGTTGCCACCCAGGCGCTCTACCACACGCTCCTGGAGCATGCGCAGCAGCTTTACCTGCACATCCAGGCTCATGCTTTCGATTTCATCGAGGAACAGGGTGCCGCCGTTGGCAAACTCGAACTTGCCGATGCGGCGCTTCTGGGCGCCGGTAAAGGCGCCGGCCTCATGTCCGAACAGTTCGCTTTCGACCACCGACTCGGCCAGCGCCCCGGCATTGATCGCGACGAACGGCCCGCTGCGACGGCTCGACAGGTCGTGCAAGGCACGGGCGACGACTTCCTTGCCGGCGCCGGTTTCGCCAAGGATGAGGACGTCCGCCTGGGTGCCGGCCAGTGCGCCGATCTGGTCGCGCAGGCGCTGCATGGCCGGCGACTGGCCAAGCAGGCGGGTCGACAGCTGCTGCCGGTCGGCCAGCGCCAGGCGCAGGCTGCGGTTGTCCAGCACCAGCTGGCGCAGGGCGAGCGCCCGCCGCACGCTGTCGAGCAGCGCATCGCTGGGAAAGGGCTTTTCCAGAAAGTCGTAGGCGCCGGCGCGCATCGCCTGCACCGCCAGCTGGATGTCGCCGTGGCCGGTGATCAGCAGCACCGGCAACTCGCTGTCGAGCCTGTGCAGCTGCTGTTGCAGCTCCAGGCCGTCGATGCCCGGCATGCGGATATCGCTGACCACCACGCCGGGCCAGTCTGCCGGGAGCAAGCCGGCCAGTCCCCGCGCATCACCGAGACCCAGCACCTTGAGGCCGGCGAGGTCGAGCGTCTGGCTTAGCGCCTTGCGCAAGTGCGGATCATCGTCGACCAGGACGACCTGGACATGCGGGTCGATCGTATGGGTCATGCTAGTCCTCGCTTGGAAAGACGACGCCGGGGTCGGCCGAATGCAGATGAAGGCTGATCTGGGCGCCGCCGTCTGGATGGTTGGTCAGGGTCAGTTCGCCGTCCAGGGCGCGTGCCAGGGTATCGCAGATGGCCAGGCCGAGGCCCAGCCCCTGGGCGCTGGTCTTGGTGGTGAAGAAGGGTTCGCGGGCGCGTTGCAGCGCCTCGCCGGAAAAGCCCGGGCCGTTGTCGCGCAGGGTCAACAGCACGCCGTCGCCCTGGCGTTCGGCACGTAGCCAGATGCGCCGCACCGGAGGCCGCTCCACCAGCGCATCGAGGGCGTTGGCCAGGAGATTGGAGATGATCTGCCGCAGCCGCGTTTCGCCGGCCTGTACCCATAGCGTTGCATCCGGCAGGTCGCGAATCAGCTCCACGCCCATGGCCTGGCGCCGCTTGGCCAGCAACGCAAGGGCATCATCGAGCGCCGGCTGCAGCGCGACCCGTTCGGGTGCATGACGGTCGCGGCGGGCAAAGGCGCGCAAATGGGCAATGATCGAAGCCATGCGCGCCGTCAGCTCGCTGATCAGCCGTAGATTGTCGCGGGCCTCTTCGCTGCGCTGCTGATCGAGCAGCACGCCCGCATTGTCCGCATAGCTGCGAATCGCCCCGAGCGGCTGATTGAGTTCATGGCTGATGCTGGCGGACATGGTGCCCAGCGCCGAGAGCTTGCCGGCCTGGAGCAGCTCATCCTGGGCGCGGACCAGCTCCTGCTGCGCCTGCTCGCGCTCCAGGACCTCCTGCTTGAGCCGGCTGTTCAGTGCCTCAAGATCCTGGGTTCGCTGCTGCACACGCAGCTCCAGCTGCTGGCGGGCCTTGGCATCCAATGCGATGCGTTCCAGATAATGGCGGCGACGCTGCATCAGCAGGCCGATGAGCAGGAGCAGGGTGGCCAGGGTCGCCGCACCTATCGCCACGACGGTTTGTACGGGCCGCTCGACCAGGCTGATGGGGGCAAGGATGCGAACGGTCCAGCCGGTTTCCTTGAGTTCGCGGCTCTGGATCAGCCAGGCATCGATGTCGAGGGTGAGGTCCCTCGGCTCGAGGGTCGGATAGGGTCGTTCGGAGGCGATCTGCTCGCGTTCCTCATGATCCAGGGCTCGGCTGGCATGGAAGCGCCAGTCCGGTCTGGAGGTAAGGATGACCACGCCAAAGCTGTCGGTCACCATCAGCTGCTCAGGGGTGCTGCCCCAGAGCGTTTCGGTGTGGTCCAGATCGACCTTGACCACCAGCACGCCAAGCAGCTCATCGCCATCGCGCACAGCGGCGCCAAAATAGTAGCCACGTTTGCCGGAAGTGGTGCCCAAGCCGAAGAACCGGCCAAGCTTGCCGGCCATGGCTTCGCGGAAATAGGGTCGGAAGGCGAAATTGCGCCCGACGAAGCTGTCTTCTTCATTCCAGTTCGAGGCGGCCAGCGTGGTGCCATCCGGCGCCATCAGGTAGATGACGTCCGCGCCGGTTTCCTTGCGCAGCTGATCGAGCAGCCGATTGGCCTGGTCCTTGGTGGCCGGGTTGTCTCCCTCGCGCAACGCGGTGCGCAAGGTCGGCAGGTCGCCAAGGATGCGGGGCAGTACCTCATAGCGGCGCAGCGAGCCGAGCAGGTTGGCCACGTAGAGATCGAGGGTCTGGCGGTTCTGCTCGATCAGCTCGTTGCTGTAGTAACGCTCGGCCAGCTGTTGCAATGGCCACAGCAGCGGCGCGAGCAGCAGGGCCAGCAGGGCCAGGTTGCGCCAGCGTGGGCGCCGGGGAGATACGGGTGAGGTCATGCAGGTGCGCCTGTGGTTCGGGCACATTATGCACGTTCATGGCCTCGCTGGAGCTGCAGAAGCGCGTGTCATGCGACTGGTCATCCGGCTCTGACGATGCGCCTGTCAGACGCCTTGCGCAGCCTTCAGGTCCTGCTGAACCGGGTCAGCGGATTGTTCGCCCAGGCACTGCTGCAGGGCGGTCTGCCAGTCCGGCAGCCCCACGCCCCAGTCGCGCTGCAGCCGCGTGCAGTCCAGCCGCGAGTTAAGTGGACGCTGGGCGGCGGTGGGGTAGTCCTTCGAGTGAATGGGGGTGAGTCTGGCCCGTAACCGGCCCTGCTGGCGGAGATCTTCGGCGATGCTGCAGGCGAACCCATACCAGGACGTTTCACCACTGGCTGTCAGGTGGTAAAGCCCGCTGGCACTGCCCTCGCCGTTTCGCCACTTGCGCACCAGCTCGGCGGTAACCGAGGCAATGGTGCCGGCCCAGGTGGGTGAGCCGATCTCGTCATCGACCACTGAAAGCGTGTCGCGCTCCTGCAGCAAGCGCTGCATGGTCAGCAGGAAGTTGCGCCCGTGCTTCGAATAGACCCAGCTGGTGCGCAGGATGAGATGTTGCCCGCCCACCGCCTGGATGGCTTCTTCACCGGCCAGCTTGCTTGCGCCATAGACACTCAGCGGAGCGGGCCGATCCTCTTCCAGATACGGCGTCGGCTTGACACCTGAGAACACGTAGTCAGTGGAGTAGTGCACCAGCGGTATTCCCAGGCGTGCCGCTTCTTCGGCCAGCACCCCAGGTCCGATGGCGTTTACCGCATAGGCCTGCTCACGCTTGCTCTGTGCAGCGTCCACCGCGGTGTAGGCCGCGGCGTTGATGATCAGGTCGGGACGTAGCAGGCGTACCTGCTGGCGGATCTGGCCCGGCTGTGCCAGGTCCAGCGAGTGATGACCCAGGGCGAGAACCTTTCCATCACCGGCGAGTGCCCGTTGCAGCTCCTGGGACAGCTGTCCCGTGCTGCCGGTGATGAGGATCTTCACGCAAACAGCTCCGCTTCGCTGAGCACCTTGCCGTCGATGTCCTTCTGCGACAGCTGGGGCGGTTCCTCGAAGGGCCAGTCGATGCCGATCTGCGGATCATTCCAGAGCAGCGAGCGCTCGTGGGCCGGCGCGTAGTAATCGGTGGTCTTGTAGAGGAACTCGGCGCTCTCGCTGAGCACCACGAAGCCATGCGCAAAGCCTTCGGGAATCCACAGCTGACGCTGGTTTTGCGCGCTCAGATGGCAGCCGACCCAGCGCCCGAACGTCGGCGAGCTGCGACGCAGATCGACGGCTACGTCGAACACTTCTCCGGCTACCACACGCACCAGCTTTCCCTGGGGCTGCTGGATCTGATAATGCAGCCCGCGCAGCACGCCGCGCTGGGATTTGGAATGGTTGTCCTGCACGAAGCTGCGCTTGAGCCCCGTTGCCGCTTCGAAAGCGGCAGCGTTGAAGCTCTCATAGAAGAAACCGCGCTCGTCGCCGAAGACCTTGGGTTCGATGATCAGCACGTCGGGGATATCGGTGGCGACGACCTTCATGCGTCTTCACCGGCCAGCTTGAACAGGTACTGACCGTAGCCGGTCTTGCCCAGAGCGTCGGCGCGACGCAGCAGCTGCTCGCGGTCGATCCACTTGTGCTGGTAGGCAATCTCTTCCAGGCAGGCGACTTTCAGGCCCTGGCGGTGCTCGATGGTCTGCACGTACTGAGAGGCTTCCAGCAGGCTGTCGTGGGTGCCGGTGTCCAGCCAGGCGAAGCCGCGGCCGAAGCGCTCGACATTCAGATCGCCGCGTTCGAGATAGGCATTGTTGACGTCGGTGATTTCGAGTTCGCCACGCGGCGATGGCTTGATCGACTTGGCGATCTCGACCACGTCGTTGTCGTAGAAGTACAGGCCGGTCACCGCGTAGCTGGACTTCGGTTTCTTTGGCTTCTCCTCGATGGACAGCGCCTTGCCGTCCTCGTCGAAGTCGATCACGCCGAAGCGCTCCGGGTCCTTGACCCAGTAGCCGAACACCGTCGCGCCTTTTTCCTGACGGGATGCGCGCTGCAGCTTCTCGGTGAAATGCTGGCCATGGAAGATGTTGTCGCCGAGGATCAGGCACACCGAATCGTCGCCGATGAAGTCTTCGCCGATCAGGAATGCCTGGGCCAGACCGTCCGGCGATGGCTGCTCGGCGTAGCTGAAGCTGACGCCGAACTGGCTGCCGTCACCCAGCAGGTTCTTGTACTGCGGCAAATCCTGAGGGGTGGAGATCAGCAATATGTCGCGGATGCCGGCGAGCATCAGCACCGAGATCGGGTAGTAGGCCATCGGCTTGTCGTAGATCGGCAGCAGCTGCTTGGATACGCCAAGGGTGATGGGGTGCAGACGGGTGCCGGAGCCTCCGGCGAGGATGATTCCTTTCATGCGTTCTCCAGCGCGCCAAGGCGCTCACGTTGATAGCTGCCGTCCTGGACGCGACGGCACCATTCCAGATTGTTCAGGTACCACTGCACGGTCTTGCGCAGGCCGGTCTCGAAGGTCTCCTGCGGGACCCAGCCGAGTTCGCGCTCGATCTTGCTGGCGTCGATGGCGTAGCGCAGGTCATGCCCCGGGCGGTCCTTGACGAAGGTGATCAGGTCTTCGAAACGCTCGACGCCCTCGGGCTTCTCGGGGGCCAGCTCTTCGAGCAGGGTGCAGATGCCGCGTACCACGTCGATGTTCTTCTGCTCGTTGTGCCCGCCGATGTTGTAGGTCTCGCCCACCTCGCCTTCGCTGACCACCTTGAACAGCGCACGCGCATGGTCCTCGACGAACAGCCAGTCGCGTACCTGGGCGCCATTGCCGTAGACCGGCAGCGGCTTGCCATCCAAGGCGTTGAGGATCACCAGCGGGATCAGCTTCTCGGGGAAGTGATAGGGCCCGTAGTTGTTCGAGCAGTTGGTGATCAGCACCGGCAGGCCGTAGGTGCGCTGCCAGGCGCGGACCAGATGATCGGACGACGCCTTGCTGGCCGAATACGGCGAGCTCGGCGCGTAGGGCGTGGTTTCGGTGAACAGATCGTCGACGCCGTGCAGGTCGCCGTACACCTCATCGGTGGAAATATGATGGAAGCGGAAGGCCTCGCGGCGCTCGGCTGGCAGCGACTGCCAATAGGCACGGGTCGCTTCGAGCAGCTGGTATGTACCGACGATGTTGGTCTGGATGAATTCAGCCGGCCCGTCGATGGAGCGGTCGACATGGGATTCGGCGGCCAGATGCATGATGGCGTCCGGCTGGAATTCCAATAGCGCTTCGCCTACACGCTCGCGATCGGCAATGTCGGCCTGGATGAATTGATAACGATCACTGCCATCGACCTCGGCCAGCGACTCGAGGTTGCCGGCATAGGTCAGCTTGTCCAGATTGAGGACGCTGTGCTCGGTGTCGTGGATGAGATGACGGATCAGAGCAGAGCCGATGAATCCGGCTCCGCCGGTAACGAGAATGCGCATGATGATAGGCTTCCTTGGCGCGCTACTAGAGCTACAGGCTCTTGGCATGTCGGCAGGATAGACCTGCCGAAAATACAAAAATTCCCGTCCGGGCCAGAGCCATCGAGACGGTGTTGATCTGCCGGTCGCGTTTTTCAGCGGGCATACCGGCCGAACGGAGCGAGGATGCGCGTCGGCACCCTTGTGCCTTGACTCGTGCGCCAGCACGGTGAATCGCTTGGCCTGTGTCGATGAACTGACGATTCGACCAAAGGGGCAGCGTCGACAAGGGATAAAACTGCAGTAATATCTCTTTGATATCAATTGCTTGGTGGCAATGGAATGCATCCAAACGACGCGCAACTTGCCGAGTTGCTGAGCCTGACCTCACGCAGTCTGGCGCAACTGAGCGAAGCCCTGACCAGCTTTTCGCTCGAAATGCTGGCCAGCCAGGATCCGGCTGTGCGCATCGCCAGCCGCCGCATGCTGTCACGTGTGGCGCTGATCCAGTCAGCTGCGGGCCTGCCGCCGCAGCTGTCAGGCACGCCTGGCGAAACCGATCTGTCCAGCATGGGGGCTGGCGAGACGTGGAAAACCTCGGGAGGGTAAGGTCCCGAGCTGGCGGTCAACGCTAGTGCAGCGACTTGCGCAGCCGCGACAGCGCACCGACGAAGAACACCGCGCCGATCACCGCCAGCGCCAGCAGCTGCGGCCAGACGATGGCCACGTCGGCGCTGCGGAACAGGATCGCCTGCGCCAGTTCGACGAAATGCGTTGTCGGCGCCACCAGCATGATGTTCTGCACGGGCTCCGGCATGCTCTCGCGCGGCGTCACGCCGCCGGAGAGGATCTGCAGCGGGATCAGCGTGAGGATCACCAGCAGGCCCAGCTGCGGCATGGAGCGCGCCACCGTGCCGAAGAAGATGCCCATGGAGGTGGCGGCGAACAGGTGCAGCGCCGCGCCGCCGGCGAACAGCCACAGCGAGCCCTGGATCGGGATGTCCAGCCAGCCCTCGACGACGAAGCGCAGGGCGAACGCCGCTGCCGCCAGCACCACCAGACCCATCGCCCAGACCTTGCCGACCATGATCTCGAACGGCGTCACCGGCATCACCAGGAGGTGCTCGATGGTGCCGTGCTCGCGCTCGCGGATCAGCGCCGCACCGGTGAGGATGATCGCCAGCATGGTGATCTGGTTGATCACCTCGTTCACCGCGCCGAACCAGGCACGGCTGAGGTTGGGGTTGAACGCGGTGCGCACCACCGCTTCGACCGGCAGCGCGTCTTCGCTGCGGTAGCGGCGAACGAACTCGGCGGTCTCGCTGGCGATGATCTGCTGGATGTGCCCGGCGCCGGTGAAGGCCTGGCTGACCTGGGTGGCATCGACGTTGAGCTGAATGGTCGGCTGGCGGCCGGCGAGCAGGTCCTGCTGGAAGCGCGGCGGGATGTTCAGGGTGAAGGTGTAGAGGCCGTCGTCCATGCCGCTGTCCATCTCCTGATGGCTGATGGCCTTCGGCTCGATGAAGTAGGGCAGCTGAAAGGCGTTGATGATGCGCAGCGACGCCTGCGAGCGGTCCTCGTCGACCACTGCGATGCTGGCGCGGTGCGGCGCCTCGGGAATTGCCGTGGCGCCTTCGTAGATCGCCACGGTGAACGAATAGATGATCAGCACCAGCATCGCCGGGTCGCGGTAAAGGCTGCGCAGCTCCTTGAGGCCGAGCTGGAAGATGTTGCCGAGCTTGCGTCGCAGGCCGCCCATGTCATTTCTCCTGCTTGCGCAGGCCGGCGACGCTGAGCAGGGTCAGCAGCGGAATGGCCAGCAGCATGGGAATGAAATAGGGATACAGCTCGGCCAGCCCGAGCGCCTTGGAGAATACCCCGCGGCTGATGATCAGGAAGTGGCTGGTCGGGTAGAGCTTGCCGATGAAGGCGCCGGCGCCCTCCATCGCCGAGACCGGGTGGATCAGTCCGGAGAACTGGATCGCCGGCAGCAGGGTGACGATGGTGGTGCCGAAGATCGCCGCGATCTGGCTGTTGAGGATCGCTGACATCAGCAGCCCCAGGCCGGTGGCGCAGGTGACGTAGAGCAGCGCGCCGAGGCAGAGGGTGAGGACGCTGCCCTTGACTGGAATGCCGAAGACGAACACCGTCAGCAGCACCAGGGTGGCGAAGTTGAACATGCCCAGCGCGATATAGGGCAGCTGCTTGCCGAGCAGGAATTCCAGGCGGGTGGTCGGGGTGACGTAGAAGTTGGTGATCGAGCCCAGTTCCTTTTCGCGCACCACGCCGAGGGCGGTGAGCATCGCCGGGATCATCATCAGCAGCAGCGGGATCATCGCCGGCGCCATGGCCGGCAGGCTCTGCACGTCAGGGTTGTAGCGGTAGCGGATGGCGACATCGGCCGGTGCCAGCTGCCCTTCGACACCGGCCTCGCGGGCCAGCTGCTGCAGGTAGTTGAGGTGGATGCCCTGCACATAGCCCTTGATGGTGTCGGCGCGCATCGGCATGGCGCCATCGATCCAGAACGCGACCTGGGGCACCGCGCCGCGCTTGAGGTCGCGGCCGAAGTTCGGCGGAATCTCCACGGCCAGGCTGATGTCGTTGCTGCGCATGCGCTGGTCCAGCTCGGCATGGTTGGCCAGCGGCGCCTTCTCGATGAAGTAGCGCGAGCCGGCCATGTTCAGCAGGTAGTGCTGGCTGGTGGTGGTCTGGTCACGGTCGAGCACGGCGTAGGTCAGGTTCTCCACGTCGAAGCTGACCCCGTAACCCATGATGAACATCAGCAGCACGCTGCCGAGCATTGCCAGCGTCGCGCGGATCGGGTCGCGGCGCAGCTCCATGGCTTCGCGGCGGGTGTAGCTGAGCAGACGGCGCAGGCTGAAGCGGGCCTGGCGTCCGTTATTGCCTGTGGCCTGGGTGGGCTTGCTCGGTGCGGCGGGCGGCGTTGCCGGCTGCTCGCCCGCCTGTGCGGCGGCGGCTTCCTCCAGGTAGGCGATAAAGGTCTGTTCCAGCGTCGGCAGCCCGCGCTTGGCCATCAGCGCCTGCGGCGTGTCGCTGTCGAGCACTCGCCCGGCGTGCATCAGCGAGATGCGGTCGCAGCGCAGCGCCTCGTTCATGAAGTGGGTGGAGATGAAGATGGTCACGCCGTCCTCGCGCGACAGCTGCACCAGGAGTTCCCAGAAGCCGTCACGGGCGACCGGGTCGACCCCGGAGGTGGGTTCGTCGAGGATCAGGATCTCCGGGTTGTGGATCACCGCCACCGCCAGCGACAGGCGCTGGCGCACGCCCAGCGGCAGGCTGCTGGGCAGGCTCTCGGCGTCGCCGGTGAGGTCGAAGCGTTCGAGCATCTCCTGCACCCGCGCGTCGCGCCGCTCTGCCGGCAGGTGGAACAGCCGCGCGTGCAGGTCGAGGTTCTGTCGCACGCTCAGCTCGCTGTACAGCGAGAAGGCCTGGGACATGTAGCCGACGCGCTGGCGGGTCTGCATGTCGTGCGGGTCCACCGGCTTGCCGAACAGCAGCGCCTCGCCCTCGCTGGCGGGCAGCAGGCCGGTGAGCATCTTCATGGTGGTGGTCTTGCCGCAGCCGTTGGAGCCGAGGAAACCAAAGATCTCGCCGCGGGCGATGCGGAAATTGACCCGGTCCACGGCGACGAAATCGCCGAAGCGCATGGTCAGCCCGTGGGCCTCGATGGCGATGCTGTCGCTCGCCGGCTGCGGCGGGATGATCAGCTCGCGGTGCCCGCTGCGCTTGGCTTCCGGCAGCAGGCGGATGAAGGCCTGCTCCAGGGAGTCGCTGCCGGTGCGCGCCAGGAGTTCGGCCGGCGTGCCGGTGGCCAGCACCTGGCCGGCGTCCATCGCCACCAGATGGTCGAAGCGCTGCGCCTCGTCCATGTAGGCGGTGGCCACCAGCACGCTCATCTGCGGGCGCTCGCTGCGGATGCGCTCGATCAGCTCCCAGAACTGCGCACGCGACAGCGGGTCGACGCCGGTGGTGGGCTCGTCGAGGATCAACAGGTCGGGGTCGTGGATCAGCGCGCAGCAGAGGCCGAGCTTCTGCTTCATGCCGCCGGAGAGCTTGCCCGCCGGGCGCTCGACGAAGGGCGCCAGGCCCGTGCTGCGGGTCAGCTCGGCGATGCGCCAGCGCCGCTCGGCGGCGTCCTGGCCGAACAGCCGGCCAAAGAACTCGAGGTTCTCGAACACCGTCAGCGTCGGGTAGAGGTTCTTGCCCAGGCCCTGGGGCATGTAGGCGATGCGCGGGCAGACCGCGCGGCGGTGGCCGGCATCGCCCATGTCGCCGTCGAGCACCTGCACATGGCCCTGCTGCAGCTTGCGCGCACCGGCGATCAGCGCCAGCAGGCTGGACTTGCCGACGCCGTCCGGACCGATCAGGCCAACCATGCAGCGTGCCGGCAGGCTCAGGCTGAGGTCATCCAGCGCGCGGGTCTTGCCGTACTGCAGGCTTACGCCGCTGATCTCGGCGACCGGGGCAGGGGACTGGTTCATCTGCCGACATTGATCTGCAGGTGCGCCGGCCATTCGGCGTCCGCGTCCAGCTTGAGGTAGGCGACGCCCGGCAGGCCGGTCTTGACCTGCTCCATGTGCTTTCTCAGCAACTCGGGATCGATCCGCGCCTTGACCCGGAACATCAGCTTCTCGCGCTCGCTTTCGGTTTCAACGGTCTTCGGCGTGAATTGCGCCACGCTGGCCACATAACTGACCTTGGCGGGGATCACGTACTGCGGTGCGGCGTCGATCACCAGGCGGACCTCGGCGCCGATCGCCACGCGACCGGCCTGACGTTCGGGCAGGAAGAAGGTCATGTAGACGTCGGCCAGGTCCACCAGATTGAGCAGCTTGCCGCCGGCGCCGAGCACCTCGCCCGGTTGCGCCACGCGGTACTGCACGCGGGCCGCGCGGTCGGTCTTCAGCTCGCTGTCGCGGATGTCCGCCTGCAGCCGTGTGACGCTCGCCCGTGCGGCCTCGACCGCGGACTCCGCCTCGACCACCTGCGATTTGGCCGCGGCGATGCCGGCCTCGGTCGATAAGACTTGCGCACGCGCTGCGGCCAGCGCCGCCTGCAGGCTTTGCATGCTGGCGAGATCGTCATCGAGCTGCTGTCGCGCCATGGCGTTGCGCGCGACCAGGGTTTCGGTGCGCTGGTAGCGTTTCTGCGCCGCCGTCAGTTCAGCGCGGCGCTGGACCACCAATGCCTCGGCAGTGGCCTTCTCGCTTTCCCGCTGGGCCACCATGGCCTGTGCGGTGAGGATGGCGTTTTCGGCCTGGCGGACTTGCGCTCGCGCCTGGTTCAGCTGGGCCTCCAGCACCTCGGTGTCCATGCGCGCCAGCACCTGGCCCGGCTGGACGAAGTCGCCTTCATCGACGGTGATCTCCAGCACCCGCCCCGGGCTCTTGGTGGCGACGTCGATTTCGGTGGCCTCGATGCGGCCGTTGCCGCTGGCGAAGGCATCGCCCAGCCCCTGGGGCCGTAGCTCGCTCCAGACCAGCAGGGCGATCACGGCGGCGACACCGACGATCGCCAGGGTTTTGAGCGCAGTGCGCGAGAGAGCCAGGTTCATGTATCGCTCCGGATGAGGAGAGTCGAAGCCATCCTAGAACTGTTTGGCTGACAATGCGCTCACTCAGATCAAGCCGGCGACGATTAGCCGGCCCGTCGGGCGCCGCGTGGGCTCAGTCGAGCGTGCGGGCGTGTTCGAGGGTCCATTGCAGTACGTCGGCGCTGAGCCGGTCGCCGGCCTGGCCGAACGCCTCGACGACGCGTTCGACGTCGGTGCCGGTGCTCGGCTGCCGCACTTCGAAACGGCGGTTGGCGAGGGTGCGCTGGTTGTGCCGATCGACCAGTCGCGCATCGAGGGTCACGACCACTTCCGGTTTGCCGTCGACATAGACGGCCTGGAAGGCGCGCAGATCGCTGTGCAGGCTGAGGTCGGCATAGAGGTTGACGTCTTCATTGCTCACCGAAGGCATGCGGCCGTCGCGCTGGAAGGCCTCGATCAGCCGATCGCGCAGCAGCACCGGCGCAGCGTCGCTCCAGCGCGCACCGCCGTAGGCACTGATCTGGTTGCCCTGCGGCACCACAGCGATGCGCTGGCCGGCAAGGACGCGGTTGGCCTGCGGCGTGTTGATGCGCAGTGCCTGCTGCGTGGCAGGCTCGCTGGCCTGCTGCGGCGTGGATGTAACCGGCAGCAGAAAGATCCGCAGATTCTCCGATTCCGGCAGGATCGAACAGGCCGCGACGGCGGTGAGCAGCCCGAACAGGGCGAGGCGCGGCAGGGAACGGTGAAGGCTCATGGATTGAACTCCTGCAATTTGTCGCGGCCGAGCAAGAAACCGCTGGGGTTGTCTTCCAGGCGCTGGGTGACGCGGCGCAACGCCCCGAGGGTACTGCGCAGTTCGTTGATGGCCGGGCCGAGCTCGTTGAAGCCCTGCATGCCGTTGTTCAGCGCGCCCTGGTTTTCTTCCAGGAGAGTGTCCAGGCGCGAGGTGGTGCGGTCCAGCGCGCTCATCGCCTGCGTCGCGCTGTCCAGCACGCTGCGACCCTGATCATCGAGCAGGCCGTTGGCGTTGCGTGCCAGGCTCGAGAGCTCGCCCATGACCGTATTGGCCTGCTGGCTGAGCTGGTTGAACTGTTGCAGCGTCTGCGACAGGTCGCCACGTTGTGCAGAGAGCACGCTTGTCGCCTGCTCCAGATGTTCCAGGGTCCGGCTCAGGCGCGTGGTGTTTTCCTCGGAAAAGATCTGGTTGGCGCTGAGCAGCAGGTTGTTGATATTGCTCATCAGGTCTTCGCCGTTTTCCAGCAGCGCGCTGAGCGAGGACGGGTCGGCCACGATCAGCGGCGGGTCATCACGGTCACCTTCCAGCCGCGGCGCTTCCGGCGTGCCACCGTGCAGCTGGATGACCATGCTGCCGGTGATGTTGGCCAGGGCCAGGCGCGCCTGGGTGTCGGTCTTGATCGGTGTGCCGCCGTAGACGCGGATGCGCGCGCGGACCTTGCGCGGGTCGTCCGGCTCCAGCCAGAGTTCGGTGACATCGCCGACCTTGATGCCGCTGTACTCCACCGAACTGCCGCTCGACAGCCCGCTCACCGCCTGGCTGAAGCCGATGTCGTAGTAGGCATACTCGCGGTCCATGCTGGACTTGCCCAGCCACAGGGCGAACAGCAGGGCGCAGCCAACCGCGACCACGGTGAACAGTCCGATCAATACGTGATGGGCACGGGTTTCCATCTCAGGGAGTCTCCAGCTTTAGTGCGGCATCGTGCGCCGCGCGGCCACGCGGGCCGTGAAAGTATTCGCGAATCCATTCGTCATCGGTGGCCGCGACCTTTTCCAGGGTGTCGACCACCAGAACGCGTTTCTGCGCCAGTACGGCGACGCGGTCGCAGATGGTGTAGAGCGTGTCGAGGTCGTGGGTAACCAGGAACACACTGAAACCCAGCGCATCGCGCAGGGTCAGGATCAACTGATCGAAGGCCGCCGCGCCTATGGGGTCGAGGCCGGCGGTGGGCTCGTCGAGAAACAGCACCTCCGGGTCCAGCGCCAGCGCGCGAGCCAGGGCGGCGCGCTTGACCATACCGCCGGACAGCTCATCGGGAAACTTGCAGGCCGCCTCAGGGGGCAGCCCGGCCAGCGCCAGCTTCTGCCTTGCCAGGTGTTCGGCGTCGGCACGCTTGAGGCCGATGTGTTCGATCAGCGGCAGGGCGACGTTTTCCTGCAGGTTGAGCGAGGTGAACAGGGCGCCACGCTGAAACAGCACACCGAACCGCCGCTCCACTTCGGAGCGACGGGTTGCCGACAGATTCAGCAGGTTCTCGCCGAATACCTTGACGCTGCCGGCGTTCGGCCGACGCAGGCCGACGATGCTGCGCAGCAACACCGACTTGCCGGTGCCCGAACCACCGACCACGCCGAGGATTTCGCCACGGCGGATGTCCAGGTCGAGATTGACGTGGACCGCCTGTTTGCCGAAGCGGTTGACCAGGCCCTGGACCTGGATCACGGGTTCGTCTGTTCTCACCAGCCCATCTCCATGAAGAACAGCGCGGCGACGGCATCGAGCAGAATCACCATGAAGATCGACTGCACCACGCTGGAGGTGGTGTGCTCGCCGACCGACTGCGCACTGCCGCTGGCCTTGAAGCCTTCCAGGCAGCCGATCACCGCGATCAGGAAGGCAAACACCGGCGCCTTGCCGACGCCGACCAGGAAGTGATTGAGCGGGATGTCGCGCTGCAGGATGGTAAAGAACATGGCTGGCGAGATATCCAGAGCCAGCGAGCAGACCACCAGCCCACCGGCGATGCCGCTGAGAATGCCGATAAAGGTCAGGATCGGCAGGGTGATCAGCATCGCCAGCACCCGTGGCAGCACCAGCAGTTCGATCGGGCTCAGGCCGAGGGTGCGGATGGCGTCGATCTCCTCGTTGGACTTCATTGCCCCGATCTGCGCGGCGAAGGCGCTGGCGGTGCGCCCGGCCAGCAGGATCGCCGCCAGCAGCACGCCGAATTCACGCAGGAAGGAAAAGGCCACCAGGTTGACCGTATAGATGGTCGCGCCGAAGTCGGCGAGCACCGTGGCGCCGAGAAAGGCCACCACCGCGCCCACCAGAAAGGTCAGCAGGGCGACGATGGGGATCGCGTCCAGCCCGGTCTGCTCGATATGCGCCACCAGCGCGGTGACCCGCCAGCGCCGCGGGTTGAACATGACGGTGAAGAGGGTCTGCAGGGTCAGGCCGATAAAGCCGAGCAGGGTGCGCTGCTGGTTCCAGACCCCGGAGACGGTACGGCCGATGTGCGCCAGGACATCGGCGAAACCATTGGTGTCCGGCGCCTGCTCGGCTTCCGGCTTGTCCAGCGAGGCGGCAACGGTTTTCAGCAGGGCCTGACGTTCCGCGGGAAGCTGCGGCGCCCAGTCGTTCAACCGGGCCACCCGTGCCGGGCCCAGCAGTTCCACCAGTAATCCGGCCCCGGCGGTGTCCAGCACGCCGAGCGCATCGAGCGAGACCTGGTCTGCATCGGTGACCTGACGACGCACGCGCTCCATTTCACGGCGCAGCGTGGCGTAGTGCTGCAGTGTCCAGTCGCCGGTCACTTTCAGGGTGGCGGCGCCTGCGTCCTGTGTCGGTTGCCGCTGCAGACTGCCTGGCAGCGAGGTGGGGTGCGTCAAAGTCGTTTCCCGTAATACTGGTCGTGGAGACGGCGCACGCCAGATCTCCACAAGGTGGGCTTGATCCTAACAGTTCGGACCCCGATCGCGCGGTTACGTTTAGGGCAGGGCTCTGGCATGGGTAGCAACGTGCAATTTGTTACAGGACCGCTCGAACTATCCGTCACTCTGGGCCTCCATAGGCTGCACGCCGACGTTCATGCTCGGTACGCGCCGCGTCGAGGGGCTGTATCTTACGCCGCCTTTGCCGACGTCATCATCACGCCCACCATTGGGCCCCTGCCTTAAGTCTTTCCAGTCTCAGCGAGAGCTACCGATTGCCTATGAATTACTTGCGCGTCCTGCCGTTCCTCGCGGTGCTAGCGGTCATCCTCTTCAGCGGCCTGCGGCCGGAACCAGTCCCCCAAGTGTTCGACCAGCAGGACAAGCTGCACCACATGCTGGGCTTTGCCGCGCTCATGTTCTCGTTGCGCCTGGCGTTTCCGCAGTGGCATGTCTTCTGGGCGATAGCCCTCAGCCTGAGCGCGGGTGTGTTGGTGGAAGTGGGCCAGAGCCTGCTGCCCAATCGTCAGGCCTCTTTCGGCGATATGTTGGCCAACTCGCTGGGCGTGCTGCTTGGTTGGGTCTGCTCATATATTGCTTATCAGTGGTATCTGCGGCGTATCGGCGTGAGCACCGCTGCCGAGGCGACTGACCCGGCTGAGCGTTTGAGCGACCCGGCCAGACCCTGAGCCGCTAGCGCTCAGCGTCAGCCGCATCGCTGTGTACATGCCGCCTTCTGGCTAGAACCGCTGTGATTATCATGGCAATGACAGCCCCACCGGCCGCCAGCGCCATGTCCTTCTGCGGGTCCCAGCGATCGTTCTGGGTGGCAAGAAAGGTGCGTCCGAGGCCTCCGCCCAGCATTTCCGCGCCAAACCATTCGATCAGCTCGTAGATCGCCGAGGTCGATAGCACTATGTCTATCGGCAGGATCAGGCTCCAGAACCCCGGACGCAGGCCCAGGCGAATCAGCACTTCGCGGATCGGATAGGCCAGTAGCAGCCCATAGCTCAGGTGCGCCAGGCGGTCGAACTGATTGCGTTCCCAGCCCAGCTGCTCATTCAGGCCCTCACCGGTCAAGGCCTGCCACCACTCGTTGTAGGGCACGTTGGCGTAGGTGTAATGGGCGCCGAGCTGGTGAATGCAGAGATAGAGAAAGATCAGTGTCGCGGCGCTGCGGGAGGGCAGGTAGTGCCTGTGACCCAGCAACAGGGCTGCGGCCAGGCCGAGTACCAAGAGGTTTTCCAGCAGCCAGTCATGGCGGTTGAACGGGTCGATCGCCAATGCGCCCCAGATCAACAGGAACAAGCCGACCATGGTCAGCAGATAGCGTCGGTGGCGTCTCTCTGTGGGCATGGGTTCTCCTGAGTCGTTCTCCTTTGTGCTACGACAAGCGCAACGCCCTAAGGGTCCGCCGCTTGCGAATTCACCTCAGCAGCCAACTTTTCCGGCCTGTGGAGTGTCACAAAACGTGACCCTCAGCGAGGCGGACTATGCGGCCCATGCAGACCAGCGACCTCACCGGAGCATGCCCCAGGCTGCGTGGCGTCGGTCTGTGGCTGTTGATCGCGCTGCTGGCGGGCTGTGATGGGCAGCAGTCGGCCCTGAACCCGGCCGGTGTCGGCGCGCAGAGCATCGCCACGCTGTTCTGGTGGATGGCTGGCGGTGCGCTGCTGATCTGGCTGGTGGTCATGGGCATCGCCCTGTATGCGACCCAGGCACATCCCGAAGAGCACGGTATTCGCAGCGCCCGCTGGTTGATCCTGGGCGGCGGCATTCTCTTCCCGGTGGTGGTGCTGACCGGCTTGCTGATTTATGGACTGATGCTGATGCCGCAGTTGCGCTCGGCCGAGAACGTTGCCCTGCGGGTCGATGTGTCCGGCGAACAGTGGTGGTGGCGCGTGCATTACCGCACCGATGCGGGCGAAGCCGTTGAGCTGGCCAACGAAATACGGCTGCCCGTGGGCGAACGCGTGGCCTTCAGCCTGACCAGCCCGGACGTAATCCATTCATTCTGGATTCCTTCGCTGGGCGGCAAGGTCGACATGATTCCCGGTCGGGTTAACGAACTGGTGCTGGAGCCGACCGAGACCGGCACCTTCCGTGGCGCCTGTGCCGAATACTGTGGCACCTCCCATGCGCTGATGAATTTCGCTGTGGTGGTGATGCCGCGAGACGATTTCGACCGTTGGCTAGCCGAACAGGCCGAACCAGCGCAACCGCCGGCTACAGCATTGCAGCAGGCGGGCCAGCAGGCCTTTCTCGCCAATGGCTGCGGTTCTTGTCATCAGGTGCGTGGCACCGAGGCCGACGGCACGGTCGGGCCGGACCTGACCCACGTGGGCAGTCGCCTGACCCTGGCAGCCGGCACCCTGCCAGCCGATGTCGACGCCTTCCGGCGCTGGATCGGCCACAGCAGCGCAATCAAACCGGATGTGAAAATGCCCGCCTTCGGCATGCTGCCCGAGGCGCAGCTGGGCGCCATGGCGCATTACCTGAAGGGCCTCGAATGAGCGAGCCGATCGAGTACCGCGACCCGCAGGAAGAAGCCCGCGCCAAGGCCCAGGCCGAACGCCTGGCGGCGGCCTGGAAGACCCCCACGGGCTGGCGCTACTGGTCTGCGGTAAACAACACCGAGGTCGGCCTCTGGTACACCGGCGTGTCCTTCCTGTTCTTCCTGTTTGCCGGCGTGCTGGCGATGCTGATCCGCGCGCAGCTGGCGGTGCCAGACAACGATTTGCTGTCTGCCGAAACCTACAACCAGGTCTTCACCTTGCACGGCTCGGTGATGATGTTTCTCTTCGGCGTGCCGATCTTCGAGGCCTTTTCGATCCTGATCCTGCCGCAAATGCTGGGCGCACGAGACCTGCCGTTCCCGCGGCTGTCCGCCTATGGCTTCTGGTGTTTCATCATCGGCGGCGTGTTCGTCTGTGGCTCGATATTTTTCGGCGTCGCGCCGCAGGGCGGCTGGTTCATGTATCCGCCGCTCACCACCACCTATCAGGACGGCCTTGGCGCGGATATCTGGCTGCTCGGGTTGTCGTTCATCGAAGTGTCCTCGATCGCGGCGGCGGTGGAGCTGATCGTCGGCGTGCTGAAAACGCGGCCGCCGGGTATGCGCATCAACCTGATTCCGCTGTATTCCTGGTACATCCTTGTGGTCGCCGGAATGATCCTCTTCGCCTTTCCACCGCTGATCGCGGGGGACCTCCTGTTCGAACTGGAGCGCGCCTTCGACTGGCCGTTCTTCGACCACACCCGCGGCGGCGACCCGCTACTGTGGCAACACCTGTTCTGGATTTTCGGCCACCCCGAGGTCTATATCATCTTCCTGCCCGCCGTGGCGCTGGTGGCGACTATCGTGCCCACCGCAGCCGGGCGGCCCATCGTTGGCTACAGCTTCATCGTGCTGGCAGCGGTCGGCACCGGCTTTATCAGTTTCGGGCTGTGGGTCCACCACATGTTCACCACTGGGATGCCGGGCATCTCGCTGGCCTTCTTCTCGGCGGCATCCGAGGCCGTGGCGATTCCCACCGGGGTGCAAATCTTCTGTTTCCTGGCGACGGCGCTTGCCGGACGGTTCGTCAAATCAGTGCCGATGCTGTTCGTTGCCGGTGCGCTGGCGATTTTCGTCCTAGGCGGGCTGACCGGCGTGATGGTGGCGTTGGCGCCGTTCGACTTCCAGGCGCATGACACCTACTTCATCGTTGCCCACCTGCACTACGTGCTGATCGGCGGCATGCTGTTCCCGGTCATCGCCGGCCTGTACTACTTCTTCCCGCTGGCACGCAGCAAGACGCTGTCGGACCGGCTCGGGCGGATCGCCTTCTGGCTGATGTTCATCGGCTTCAACATCGCCTTCCTGCCCATGCACTTCACCGGCTTGCTGGGCATGCCACGGCGGGTCTACACCTATGCGCCAGACATGGGCTTCGATGTGCTCAACATGGTCTCCACGGTGGGCGCGTTCATTCTCGCCGCAGGCGTCGCGGTGCTGGTCTGGGACGTCATGCGGCCCAAGGGCAAGGAGCCCTACAGCAAGCGCAACCCCTGGAACGCCGGGACGCTCGAATGGCTCGCGGAAATGCCTGGCATGCCCTGGGGCTCGCGCTCGATACCGATCATCAAGAGCCGCTACCCGCTCTGGGATCAGCCAGACCTGATGCGCGACGTCGATGCTGGCCGCTTCTATTTGCCCGATGCCGAGGAGGGCAAACGCGAAACCCTGATCAGCAGCATCATCGATGCCGAGCCGATCCAGTGCCTGCGCGTGCCGGGCCCGACCTTCCTCAGCATGTGGGCGGCGATCTTCACCGGCGGCCTGTTCATCTTCGCGACCTATAGCTGGTACGTCGCGGCGCTGGTCAGTGGCGGCCTCGCGCTGATCACCATCCTCATCTGGCTGTGGACCGGCACGGCGGTGATCCCGGAGAAGCCGAAAAAGGATATCGGCCTGGACGTGACGGTGCCGCTCTATGCGTCGGGCGCCAAGTCGGTGGGCTGGTGGGCCACCTTCATCACCATGATCGGTGACATGAGCGCCTTCGGCAGCCTGGTGTTCGGGTACTTCTTTTTCTGGACGGTGCACGAGAATTTCCCGCCCGCCGATGCCGCCGGCCCCGGTGTGTTCTGGCCGGTACTGGGACTGGGATTGATCGCCGCCTCCTGGGCGCTGACGCTGCTGGCGCGGCACTGCAACGTTCGTGATCAGGCGGCGGGCTTCTACGGCTCGCTGGGGCTGGCTGCGATCTGCACCCTGGCGGGCGCGTATTCGATGTGGGCCGGGCCGCATTTCAGTGGCCTCGACCCCACCAGCAACGTCTATCCCGCCACGGTCTGGGTTCTGGTGCTCTGGTGCCTGATACATCTGTCCATCGGCCTGATCATGCAGCTCTACTGCCTGGCGCGCCGCGCCGCCGGCCGGATGACGGCGGTGCATGACATTGATATCCGCAATATCGCGCTGTTCTGGCATTTCATGCTCATCACCGCAGGCGTGACTGTCGCGGTCATCGCCGGCTTTCCGGAGGTGTTATGAATGAAAAGCTGAGCGAACAGCAACGCAATGGCGGCCAGCAGGCCCCTGAAGCGCCACCGCAGGAGCGCGACACCCTCTGGCTGATCACCTTCAGCCCGACCATCTGGGCGGTGCATTTCCTGCTGTCGTACCTGGCGGTGTCGGTGTGGTGCGCCAAGGTGGCGGGGCGCGGCGGTGAGCTGGGCGATATCCGCCTGGCCATCGGCGTGCTGACGCTGATCGCACTGGCCGGCATCGTGCTGACCGGCTGGCGTGGTTGGCGCAAGCATTCGTTTGGCCACGCCACGGCGCCACACGATTTCGACACTCCGGCTGATCGCCACCGCTTTCTCGGCTTCTCTACCCTGCTGCTCAGCGGTCTGAGCTTTGTCGCAACGATCTACGTGGCGCTGTGCGTGGTCTTCATCCGGAGCTGCGCATGATCTGGCGACCGCTGTCGCTGATGCTCGGCCTGGCCACGCTGGCAGCGGTCTGGCTCGGGCCGTTGCCGGACATGGCCGATCGGCTGTTCGTCGGTCATATGCTGATGCACGTGATGGTGGTGGCGGTGGCGGCGCCCCTGCTGGCGATCGGGCTGGCCGGCGGCCGACTGGACTTCTCCAACCGCATCCCCTTCCTGTTCTCGCCGATCCTGGCCTCGGTGATCGAGCTGTTCGTGGTCTGGGCCTGGCACATGCCGGCGCTGCACCATGCGGCCCGTACGTCGCAATCGGCCGAGCTGCTGGAGCAGGGCAGTTACCTGTTCGTCGGGCTGCTGGTATGGCTTGCGGCGTTTGGCGGCGTGCGGCATCGGCGCGCGCTGGCCGGCATCGCCGGTTTGCTGTTGACCTCGATGCACATGACGCTGCTCGGCGTCCTGCTGGCCATGTCCAGTCGACCGCTGTTCGAGCACACCGGCTCGGTGCTGTCGGGCATGAGCCCGCTGGAGGATCAGCAGATGGGTGGTGTGATCATGCTGGCCTTTGGCGGCAGCGCCTACCTGATTGGCGGTCTGTATCTGCTGTTCGGTCTTCTACAGGACAAGCGCCATGCCGTTTCAGTCAGCTAAGCGAATGCTGCTGCGATGCTGGGCGCCGTTGCGGCGCTGGCTGTGCTGGCTGACCGGCGGCTCATGGAAGCGCGTTGTGGCGGCTATCGCGCTGATGGCCGCGCTCGCGGGCACGGGCGCGTTCGTGCTGGTTTCGCTGGGGCTGGTCTCGATCGGAGCCAGCTCGGGCCATTGGAAGGCGACCGGCTGGCTGTTGCACTACGCCATGCGCCGCGCAGTCAGCACTCAGTCGATGGGCGTGAAGGTGCCGCCGCTGGACGATCCGGCGCTGGTGCTCAAGGGGGCCGGGCACTATCACACCGGCTGCCTGGCCTGTCATGGCGGGCCGGGGGAGCAGCGGTCCTTGATCGTCCAGCAGATGACGCCCGAGCCACCCTATCTGCCGCCGCGCATCGAGCGTTGGGAGCCCCAGGAGCTGTTCTGGATCGTGAAGAACGGCGTCAAGTTCACCGCCATGCCGGCCTGGCCCGCGCAGCAAAGGGACGATGAGGTCTGGGCCCTGGTGGCGTTCCTCCAGGTGATGCCAGGCATGTCGCCCGAGCGCTACAGACAGCTTGCGCTGGGCGGGCGCAGCGAAGAGATCGCCAAACCCGTCACGCCCGATCATCTGCGGCCGCTGCAGGACCCGCTCGGTCCGGTGTTGGCCAACTGCAACCGCTGTCATGCCGAAGACGGCGGCGGTCGGGGCGAGGGTGCGTTCCCCCGATTGGCCGGGCAGAGCGAGGCATATTTGCTTGGTGCGCTGCAGGCCTACGCAAGGGGCGAGCGGCATAGCGGCATCATGCAGCCGATCGCCGCAGGTCTGGAGCCGGCGGTGCTTGAAGCGCTGGCGCAGCATTACGCCGATCTGCCGCCAGTCAGTCACATAGACGCTCCAGAGCCGACGCCGGACATCCTGGCCCAGGGCCTGTCGCTGGCGGAGCGCGGTGTGCATGAACGCGGCATCCCGTCCTGCGTCCACTGCCACGGTCCCAAGGACGGTCCTCGCAATCCGATGTATCCAAACATCGCCGGGCAGTACGCTCGCTACCTGAAATTGCAGCTGGAGCTGTTCACGGCGGGTAAGCGTGGGGGTACGGAGTACGCCCATATCATGCACAGCGCCGCGCAGCGGCTCACGCCGGAGCAGATGCAGGCACTGGCCGATTACTACGCATCGCTGCCGGCTGCGGCAGCGCCGGCACTCGACAAGTCTGCGCCAACCCTCGCCGAACCTTCGGCGCGGGATTCTTCAACTCAACAGCAGAGGTAACCGATGTTCGACAAGATCGTGGAAATCGTTTCGTCATTGGGCTACGTCGGGGTCTTCCTGCTGATGCTGCTGGAAAACATCTTTCCGCCGATTCCGTCGGAGCTGATCATGCCGCTGGCCGGTTTCGTCGCGGCGCGCGGTGATCTCAACTTCATTGCCGTCATCCTGGTGGGGACCGCCGGGTCGGTGGTTGGCGCGCTGCCCTGGTACTACGCCGGCGCCAAGCTTGGGCAAGACCGGATGAAACGATTGGCCGGTCGCTGGGGGCACTGGCTAACCTTGTCACCCGAGGACGTCGACAAGGCCAGCGACTGGTTTGGCCGACACGGCAAGGCCGCGGTGTTCTTTGGTCGCCTGATTCCGGCCGTGCGCACCCTGATCTCGGTGCCGGCAGGCATCGCCGGGATGTCGATGCCCCTGTTCCTGCTCTATTCGACGCTCGGTTCGCTGATCTGGACCGCGCTGTTGGCGCTGGCCGGGTATCTGCTGGAGTCGCAGTACGAAAAGGTCTCGCAGTACATGGACCCGATATCCACCGGGGTGGTGGTGCTGATGGTGCTCTACTACCTGTACCGGCTGATCCGGCAGCGCTTCGCCGGACGGAACCGCTGACCAGAATGGAAGGCGTCACCGTATCGCGGTAACGCCGATATTCATCAGGCTGCGCCGGCCGAGCTGCGGCCGCGCTGGCACTGGTCGATGACATCGAAAACCTGCTGCCACATCTGCTCGGATTGCTGCTTGAGCTCAGCGGTTCTGGCCTGGATCAGCGCTGCGATTCGTGCGCTTTCGTCAGTCACCAGGTCGAGCTTGCGCTTGATCTCCGCTTCGTCGCCGGTGACCTGCACCAGACCCTCCGGAAAACCGTAATCCTCGAACAGCATCTGGTACTTGTGGCTCCAGCCCGTGGCAAGCGCCGGCACACCCTGGGACAGCGCACTGACCAGCCCATGGAAGCGACTGCCGAGGGTGCCGCTGCAGGCGCCAAGGATGCCCTTGATTTCAAGCGGGCCACTTTCGCGAACGATAGGAATGCCGCCCACTGCTGCCGACAGCTTTTCGGCGAGCGCCAGGTCACCTTTGCCTTCGTGCACCAGCACGAACGGCTTGGCGCCTTTTTCCAGCAGATAACGGGTACAGGTGATCAGGAAGGGCAAATACGCATCGCGTGTCTGCTGATCGGTCTTGTCCAGCATCCGGCAGTTGGGGACGATGCAGAAGCGGTTCTGCTCGACATCGAAGTCCGCTGGAACCACGCCGCTGATCAGGTTGGTGAAATCCGGTGCCTGCTTGATCTTGCTCTGCTCGCCGGCCAGCCGGGTCAGGTACTCGTACGATACGCGCTCGCGCGGGAAGATCAGGTCGACGTTCTCGACGACGGTCTTCATCGCCGCCTGGATCTTGTCGGTGGTAAAGGGGCCCAGGGCCTGCGGCAGGAGAATCACGCGGGTGCCGTTCTTCTTCCAGGTCCTGGCCGATTGCGCGAGTTCAATGCTCGGCTCATCGCCCCATTGATCGCTGTAGGCGAAGCCGGCGGCGTCGATCACCACATCCACTTCCTTATCCAGTACTACGCCATACATTTCACGCAGCGGCCGCGGCGCGAAGTTGGCCAGGTTGCCCCACTGGATGCCGTAGCGCCACAGAGACGCCTTGGGGTAGAAGCCCAGCTGCACCAGCTTGCGGAACGGGTGATCCGATTTCTCGGTGGTTGGAGCCATGACGAAGGTAGCGTCCGGATACCGGGTTTTCAGCTTCTGCAGTGCTGCATGCAACATCAGCTCGGCGCCTTTATTGACGAATCCGGCCTTTCTGATCTCGATAATCATCGCTTACCTCAGTTGAATACAATCAAGTCGTGCTCGGTCTTCTTGTCCGAATAAGGAATCCCTCCCGTTGGATCGGCATAGCCCACCGCCAGCAGCATCACGGTGCGCTCGTGGTAGGCCAGTTTCAGTTTGTTCGCCAGCTGGCGTTCCGCCGCTTCGATGTCCGGCCAGTTGATCGGGCAGGTGGACAGCCCAAGGCTCTCGAAGGCCAGCATCAGTTGCATGGCCGCCAGCGAGCCGTCGATATAGATGACATGCCGGTCGCGCGCTTCGGGGTAGGCGCCGAGGTCGCCCACCACCGCGATCACGCAAGGCAGGTTGTCATGGAAGCCGCCGGTACCGCCGGCGCACTGCGCGATGTCGGCGGCTTTGGCCGGATCGTTGCTGACATAAAAGCGGAACGGCTGGCGGTTGCACGCCGAAGGGGCAAGCGTGGCGGCACGCACGGCCTGCTCGATCAGCTCATTGCTGACCGGCTTGTCCTGATACCAGCGCACCGAACGGCGGCGGCGGAACAGCACCATGAGCTGGTCATAGCTGACTGGGCACGCCGGCAATTCGCTGTGCGGATAGGGTACGCAGCGGCTGGCTTCATCGTCGCGCTGGGCGCTGGTGAATTCGCGCCGCGCCGAGTCGATGCGCGGGGAGCTCTGGACGGCGGAAAAATAGTCGCTGAGCACGTCATGAGCCCAGCGTTGCTGGCCGGTCTCGACGCCGGCATGGGCCGCATCGGCGAAGCAGCGCACGGTCGGGCCGATGTAGTCCTCGGCAAAGGTGCTGCGCCGCGGGCGCATGATCAGGCCTTTCTCGAGGCGGTGCACGTTGCGCCGCAGAAAGGCATCGTTCTCGCCCTTGCCCTGCATCAGCCGGGCGAACCGCAGGCGGCCCAGCAACACCGCACGGTGCTCGCGATCGAATTCACGGCTGACCAGGCAGTAATACAGCGAAGCGAGAAAGCCGTTACTGGAAAACAGCCGGACCAGGCCCAGGCGAGTGTTGTCCCGGGCAGCCTTGAGCTGATCCTTGACCGGCTCCGGCAAGATTCGAACAAGGGACTTTAGGCTCATCGGAGGGCTCCTACGGCACTGAATGCATAGCGAAACGGACTGAAAAAGGATTTGGTCATCATGTAAAACACCGGCCGGGTCTTGGCGTGCACCAGCAACGCGGCATAGGACGCCACGGCGTAGGAAATCAGGGTGGCCATGGCTGCGCCTTCGCCGCCGTAGTGGGGAATCAGCAGCGCGTTCAGACCGATGTTGGCCAGCGCGCCAAGGCCCTGGGTAATCAGTGAAAACATCAGCGCACCCTCGATGAGGATCCAGCGACTGAACAGCGCGCGCATGAAAATGAACACGCCCGCCCAGATATGGATGGTCAGGATCGAGGCGGAGTTCTGGTACTCGGCGCCGAACAGCAGCGCAATGAGAGGGCCGGCGACGAGTGACACCAGCACCGCCACGACGATGGCGAGCATGAACAACAGGTCGAACAGCTGCTGGAAGCGCCGGTTGAACAATGCCGGGTCCGCGGCATGCAGCTTGATCAGCTTGGGAAAGAACGAAGCGACGATCGCGGTCGGCAGGAAATACCAGGCCTCGGACAGCTGCGCAGCCACGGCATAGACGCCTACCTCCTCCGCGCCCACCATCCACTTGAGCATCACCTGGTCGATCTTCATGTAGATCACCGCGAAGATCGAACCGAGGTAGATGATCCAGCCCTGGCTCAGCAGCTCCCTGGCCTTGGCCAGGCTGGCTTTCCAGGTTGTCAGCGAGGTTGCCGTGGTGCCCTTGTAGAGGATCGCCAGGATCAGCGCGGCGAGCATGAACTGCGCCGTATGGGCAAAGGCGAAGGCCACCACGCCCGCACCGCTGAAGACCAGTAGCAACTTGATGCCGGCTGCGATCAGCAGGGATGTCGATTTGGCGATGGCCGGGTATTTCGCCTGTACCTGCGACTGGAACCAGTACTCCACCACATCGAAAGTCTGGAAGAAGATCGCCGACGCCACGATCAACAGCATCCAGAATTCGGTGCTGCCGGTTTCCTCGAACAGCAGGGTATAGAGCAGGATCAGGCCATAACCCAGGGCCATTCCGCTCAGTTTCAGCATAAAGGTCGTGCCCAGGGTCTCCGGCACCTTCTCCGGCTGCTTGACCACCTCGCGCACCACCAGCCCCGCCAGCCCCATGTGCCCGGCCGAGGCAAAGATCGCCGTCATGGAGATTGCGTAGGCAAGAATGCCGAACTGCTCGGGCCCCAGGTAGCGCGCCAGCAACACAGCCGTGAGAAAGCCCACGCCGATGTTCAGCAGGCGTTCGGCCATCATCCAGGAGGCGTTGAAGAGGTAGAGCTTGAGCTTGTTGAAGAGGGTCGTGATCGCTGACATCGAGTGGCCTGGCTCCTGTAGGCGGCTGGCTCCGTGGTGGCAGTCATTGCCTAGTCTGTTGCGCTGGAGTGTGGCGACGCACAGCTGACCGCGATAACCACCTCATGTTCCGATGCCCTTGGCCATGAAAATGTATCAGGGCTGTTACCCGACCCCGGCAAGGCCACTGGCCATGCCGTGCCAGCCCGCATGGCGCCTGGTGTTCCGGCAGCGGAGGCGAGGTGTAACGAAGTGGCGTTGGGGAGGGCAGAAGCGAACCGAGGCGACCTGCGGCACAGGCCGGACCGCAGCAGAGAAGTCATAGGGCCAAATTTTTATGATTAATCTGGTGGCCTTTTCATTCTAAAAGTTGAACTTTTGCCATCACGCCCGCTCTTAACCCTGCTGCCGCTGCTGGCCGGTTGGTGACCCACGCTGATGCGTCACGAATCGCCTAGCACGGCGCAGCCCACGACTCTAGGGTTGTCGGTTGTGGCTGCCGCGAAGGATGTCGCAAGCGCCTGGATGGGCGTAAGGATTTGCCGCTGGAAGCGGCCGAATGGACAGGACACAGCCCTACACAGAAAAGCCCCGCATCGTCTGATGCGGGGCTTTTTTGCGTCTGCCCGAGGCCGCTCTCGAAACCTTTTGGCCTTGAAAGCTGCGAATGCATGCAGCTTGCCTTCGAGCAGAATTGGCGTTGTCTAGCCCGCCACCGCACGATTGTGACCCTGGCTCACCGGTTCAGCCGAGGGATTCGTCGAAGTAGTCGCTGTCGAGCCTGGGCACCTTGTAAAGCTGCGAGCTGACGCCAACCTCATGATCGAGCATCAGGTTGACCAGACGCTTGCCGTCGACCAGCACCTGGCCTTCGACCGAGCGTGCAAAGTCGATCGCCTGGGCCGTGAAGCCGGAGGTGGTGATGAACACGCCGCGCCTGGCTTTCTGTCCGGCCAGAGCGCCGTAGAAGGCCTGCAGTTCGGGGCGGCCGACCGTGCTCTGCCAGCGCTTGGCCTGCACGTAGACCTTCTCCAGCCCCAGCGCATCGAGCGAGATCACCCCGTCGATACCGCCGTCACCGCTGCCGCCCACCTGCTGCAGCGCCTGGCGGTTGGCGCCGTAGCCCAGGCTATGCAGCACATCGAGCACGATATGCTCGAAGCGCGTCGGGCTGGCCTGCAGCAGACTATCCAGCAGATCACCGGCGACGCTGGTGCGCAGCTCGAGGATGGCCTGGTTCAGGCGCTCCTGCGGGCTGCTGGTGGCGAGGTCGGCCTGGGCGATCGGCGCCGGCGTGTCATTGCCCTCATCCAGGGAGGCGGCATCCGGCGCTGGCTTCAGCTTCACGCTCATGAAATTCAACGCCAGATGCTCGACCTGTGCGGGGCTCAGTGGGGTCGGGTTCGCCTGGGCGAAGGCAAGGCCGTCGCCCGTCAGTTTCCAGTAGCCATGCTTGGCGCTACTGGAATAGCCGGCGCGCTTGAGCCGGTCATGCGCCCAACCCGAGCGGTTCTTGTAGGTCGCCTGGCCGCTGGTGGTGGTTTCCTGCCGCTGCGCCTCGCTCAGGCCGAGTGCCTGGGCGGCCGCTTCGTGCGCTTCACCCGCCGTGGCGCCCTCCGGGTGGGCGGCGAGAAAACGCAGGATGGGCTCGATGAACTGGTCATAGGTCGGCACGGACATGGTTCGTTCTCTTCCAGATGAAAGGGCTTAGCTCGGCGTAGCGGCCCGGCGACCGCGCCTGGCCTTGGGCGCGGCGGCGCGTTGGGCCTTGATCCGCTCCAGCAATACGCTGGCCGGCTCGTCGTTCGGGTCCTGCGGCACCAGTTCGCCGCGGACAAAATCGTCGGGAACGATTTTGGACGCCCGCAGGGCGGGCCGAAGGCCGAGCCCCAGGGATGGGGCGAGCAAGGCCTTGGCCGCACGGAGCGGAATCACAAGATCGGTATGTATATGCATATGCATATGCATATGCATCAGGCACTTCTCCGTCCACGTTTGGTCTTTGGCGTGGCGGTGCGTTGGGCTTTGATGCGTTCGAGCAACAGGCTGGCCGGTTCGTCGTTGGGGTCTTGTGGGACCAGCTCGCCTCTGAAGGCCTTGGCGAGGATGCTTTGAGTCAGCCGGTCGATGCGCGCCTGAGCGGCTTTGACGCGGGCTTCGAGCTGCTCGGCGAATGCGAAGAGTTGCTCGACGCGGCGGACTATTTCGGTTTGTTCTTCAATCGAGGGCAATCCAAAGCGGAAGGCGGCTAGTTTCTTAGCGTTGATGTTCGACTGGCTGACACCATCGGTCTTCACCTGCCAGCAGTAGTGTCTTCCCTGAGGGCTGTTCAGGCAGTAATTCAAGAAGTCAGCATTGAGTTGCTCCGAGCACCTTACTCGGATTAGGTAGCCCGCATAAATTGCTTGCCTCTCGCCTTTGTAAATAGCGGTCTTGCCTACTAGCTCAGGACTATTTGTTCGGTTGAACAACACGTCGCCTGGATGTAGTGCGTATTTTTTGATTTCTTGTTGATCGGTAGAAAAAACCAAGTCGCCCCAATCAAGTCGGCCACCTTGGATATTTCCCATGCGAAGTACTGGAGTATCGCCGCTTGGTTTTGACTTGGCTGAGCTTCCATACGAAAAGTCCTGTGCGACGTCCCCAAGGCTAACTTCGGGCCACGCAAAGCCGGTGGAGGTGTTCGCGTCCGAGGTATGCAAGTCGGTCTGGCTGAGGTTTTGCTTTCGCCACTCCTCCGTCAACCGCCCCGAAACGGCGGCGGCGAGGACTGATTGGCGGAAGCGCTTGAGCAGCGCGGGGATGCCGTCGATGCGGGCTTTCAGGGTATCGACCTGGGCCAGCAGTTCATCGAGCTTGGCTGCGATGCGGGTTTGTTCGGCTGCTGGGGGCAGCGGAACAGGCGCTTTAGAAAAAATGCTTTTATTTACGATGGAGATCGTTGTGGCAGAAGACTGCGCTTCGAGCCATGGTCTCAATGTCTTGGAATAATGAAATACGTAGGCCGGGTCGATGCCATTGTCGGGAATCAAAGCGTTGATTTGCTGATTTGTGGCTGATGTCGTTGTGGTTAGACCAACTTTCCCCAAGTTTCCGATACAGGTCACTACGATGCTTTGCGGCGGCAGACTAGGGACTTCTGCAGCGCCGGCATCCGTCAGAAAAGTTTCTGTCGTGCGTACTGGACCTGAATGGTCGAGATCGCCCGGTTTGATGAAGGGAATACTTCCACCGTAGAAGTTAGCCTTCTTTGTACTTGGGGTTTTACCTGTAACGATATGGCCTATGTCGGCTAAGCTGCAAACAGCCCAGCCATCCGGCAACCCAATCATCCCCGCTCCCCCACTTCCAGCTTCTCGCTTCGAGCTTCCGGCTGCTCAAACCCCATCACCTCTGCCATCAACTGCTTCTGTGCCACCACTTCATCCCCCGCGCCCAATGCCTGCATCAGCGCTTCCAGCTCATGCAGCGCCTCGGTCAGTTCGGCCATGGCTTCGCCGGCCAGCACTTCCGGGGCGGGAAGGTCGGCGGCGTCGAGGCTGCTATCGTCCTTGAGCCAGCTGATATCCAGCGAGTCGCCGCGTTCGCGGATCTGCTCACGGGTAAAGCAGCGGAAGCGGCTGGCCTCGCCAAGGGTCGCTCCCGGCGTCCTGCCTCCCGCGACATTGGCACTTCCCTGTGCGGCACCCTCGACGTTCTCGGCGCGCGGGCTCCCGCCGTTCGGGTCCTTGCCATAGGCGTCCTCGAATGGCTTGAGGTGGGTGGGGCCGAAGGGGGTGCGCTTGCCGAAGCTGGGCATGTTGCTGCGCAGGTCATAGATCCATACGCGGCTGGTGCAGCGCTCTTCCTGGCGTGGGTTGTCGGCCGTGCCTTTCTGGAAGAACAGCACGTTGGTCTTCACTCCCTGGGCGTAGAAGATGCCGGTGGGCAGGCGCAGGATGGTGTGCAGGTTGCACTTGTCCATCAGGTCGCGGCGCACCTCGGTGCCGACGCCGGCCTCGAACAAGACGTTGTCCGGCAGCACCACGGCGGCGCGCCCGCCGGGCTTGAGGCCGCGGTAAATATGCTGCAGAAAGGCCAGCTGTTTGTTGCCGGTGCGGTAGGTGAGGTCGTCGCGGGTCGGCCCGCCGCCGCCCTTGGCGGTGCCGAATGGCGGGTTGGAGAGGATGATGTCCACCTTCGGCAGCCCCGCGCCGGTCTGGCCGAGGGCGTTGCCGAGGTGCACGACGCCCTCGGCGTCGCCTTCCATGCCGTGCAGCAGGCAGTTCATCAGCGCCAGCCGGCGTGTGCCAGACACCAGCTCGACACCCACGTAGGCCTCGGTGCGCTGGAAGCGGCGGGCCTTGTCGTCGAGGTCGTAGAGGTCATCGGTGTGCTGCTTGATGTAGGCGTCGGCGGCGATGAGAAAGCCTGCGGTGCCGGCGGCCGGGTCCTGAATGGTCTCGCCCGGCTGCGGCTTGATGCAGCGGATGATGCTGTCGATCAGCGGGCGCGGGGTGAAGTACTGGCCGGCACCGGATTTGGTCTCGCTGGCGTTCTTCTCCAGCAGGCCTTCGTAGAGATCGCCAAGGCCATCCTCGCGGGCGCTGAACCAGTCGATGCCGTCGAGGCTCTTGATCAGTTGCTCGAGGTGGCGCGGCTCCTTCAGGCGCGTCTGCGCATCGGCATAGATGGCGGCGATCAGCGGGTCCGGGTTATTGCCGAGGTCCAGCAGCATGCGCTTGTAGTGATCGAGCAGATTGGTTCCGGACTTGTAGGCCAGGTCCGGCCAGCGTGCGCCTTCGGGCAGCTTGTGGCCGAAGCTGTCGTTGTTCTGGACCTGCTCGTATTCCATTTTGATGAACAGCAGCAGCACCAGCTCGGTGACGTAGTCGCTGTAATTGATGCCGTCGTCGCGCAGGACGTCGCAGAGGTTCCAGAGCTTCTGGACGATATCGGAATTGGTCATGGGGTACCTGTGGCGAAAGTGTTAGAGGCGCCGGGTTATTCGACGCATCGGTGTGTTGTGCCTGTTCAGTCTTGGGCGGCGTCCTGTTCAGCCTGTAGCGCGCGGCCGGCGGCGGTCAGGCGGTAGCGTTGCTTGCTGCTGGTGGGCTTGTCCGGAATGGTCGTCTCGACCAGGCCAAGCGCCAGCAGCGGAGCCAGTACCTGTTGGCGGAACTTGCTGCGGTTACTGCGCCCGGTGAACGCCATCAGCTCGGGGGTGGCGTGCTCGCCGGTCATCCTGCGCAATAGCGCTAGTTGCTCCTGCTTCAAGCGGGGAGGGGCGTCGACCTGTTCCGAGGCGGGTCTGGACTTGGCCCCGACCTGGTCCCGACTTGGCCCCGACTTGGTCCCGACTTGGTCCCTACCTGGTCCCGAAGCAGTCCCGCTTTCCTGAGGCCGCTGAATCACCACCCTGAACTGGTTGCCCTCCCGGTCGTCGCGCAAAACATCAGGGACGAGAACAGCATCCGTTCGGTTGGCCATGGGGACTCGCTTCAAACAGTACTCAGTGGGCGGCGCACTGAGGTGCTTGCCAGAAGGGGTCGTCTTGCCAGCGCCGCGGAAAACCCATGGCAAGGAGATCGATCTCGTGGAACTCGTTTAGGAGCTCATGCAGGCGCTGGTCCCAACTGGTGTGCGGGCTCGTCTGGCGCATCATGTGGTTCAGAATGGATAGCACCGGGTACATGCGCTTGTGCGTGCCTACCTTCAGGTGCTCGGGCCATACGAACCTGGGCTTTTCCGGCAGCTTGGGCCTGATACCTAATTCGCGGTTCCATAGGCGAGCGTGGTGGGCGCAGATGTTTCGGATAGTGGTCAGGGTGTGCAGCCACGACTCCAGCAGCGGCGCTACTAAATTCAAACGCCGCGCGATGGCTTTGCGGTCGGCATCGTGTGCCAAGCCCGCGTATAGATGGGACAGGTCCCCGAGCGTTAGCTCTTCCACCATGGCCCAGCCTGGCATGAGTTCCGGCTCACAGTAGGTCAGCGGATAGTGGCGCGCATAGCTCTCATAGGCGCGCTGTCGCTTAAGGTGCGCCTTACGCTCATCGTCCGGAAGCCGGTCGATGTTCTGACACTCGCGTGCATAGTCCCGTAATGCGCGCTCTTGTTTATCGCGGACGGTATTGAGCAGGCGTTCATGGTTGTACTGGCGTTTAAAAACTCGGGCATCCAGATACCAATGAACACCACGGCTGGGCCCCATGTGGTTGCTGATCACTGCGCGAGCCGCCACCTCTACCCGCTCTACGGCATCCATCACCAGCAGCCGCAGGCGGCGGTCAAAGTCGTAAAGGCGAGTCAGGCTGCGGAAACCCACGTCGGAACGAAAGCCATGCTGTGGATCGTCGGCGAGCTGAAAGGGGCGCATATACGGCGTCAAACGAAAGAAGCTGACCGCTTCCAGAAAATGCCGGGCGCGCGCTTCGTCCTGGATCTGCAGGCCGCGTGCTTTGAGCAAGGCGATCTGCTCGCCAATGTCAATAGCGGGTTTGTCGAAGGTTCTCATGCGACAAAACCTACAGGCATAAAAAAACCCGCTCAATTTGTGCGTAACTGCCGAGGCGGTCATAGGCATGGCGGGTGTATTGCGCACAAGCCTATTCACTACGGTGGTTTTTTGCAAGAGCCGGGGTTTGAAGGTGATTACCGGTTTCAACTTGCTTGCGTCCATAGGTGGCCGTTGATTTCTTCCAGAACCACAGCGAGGTGCCCGCCAAGCATCTTGTCCAACCGGGTGCTGCCGCCGTCGTTCCGGAACGCCTCGCCGATCTGCTTTTCGTCGATCACCACCTCATGCACGAGTTGCTTGGCCAGGCGCTCCAGCCACTTGCGCTGGACTGGCGTCCATTGCTGCAGGGTGTAAATCTTCTCCATGGCCTTGGCGACGCGTTGCTCGAATGGCAGCAGGGCTTCGCCGAGGGCGGCGCGGCGGATGAAGCCGACGATGCTGGCGGCGATCTCCTGGTTGGTCTGGTTGCGCCATGCGCTTTGCAGATTCACTTCGCTATATCCATTCCCATCGAGCAGCAGGCGCACCTCGCGCAACTGCTCTCGGGTCAGGTCCTGCGGGCGATTGACCACCACACCGAGGGCCACCGACTGGTTGAGCTGGTTCCGGATGAAATCGTTGAAGCTTTCCAAATAGTCGGCGGGCTTCTGGTTGGCGCCGTAGTTCTGCTCGCGGACCATCAGCTCGTCCGTGTGGGTGGAGATCACCGGGTAGTTTTCCGAGCCGAGCAGGGCATTGACGGTGGCGAGCTGGTCGAGCAGCTGGCTGTGCTGACGGATGAACTGCGCGGCCTGCTGCGGGCCGAGCCCGTGCAGGTGCTGGTGCAGTTTGTCCGGCGCCACGCCCCAGGCGTCTTCCAATTCGGCGAGTTTGCTCTTGAGGGTCGGTTTGCTCTCGGCCTTGTGGCTGGCCTTGCGCAGGATGCGCATCACCCGCTGGCTGAGCTGGTCGAGCACATCATGGGCATGACTGCTGTCGGGCTGGCTGCCGGGCGCGTCGAGGCTGGCGGGATTGGTCAGCTCGCTGACCAGCTGTTCCAGGCTGATGCTCGGGTCTTTCACCAGCGGCTTCATGGTGTCCACGGGTTCGAGGCTGGCGTACAGGTCGACCGGGTCGTAAATCCGGAACACGGTCTTGCCGATCTCGTCGCAGCGACGCGTGGCGCGGCCCTTCATCTGTTCATAGAGGATGCGCGAGCGTACCCGGCGCATGAACACCAGGTGGCAGATGCGTGGCACATCGATGCCGGTGGTGAGCAGGTCGACGGTGATGGCGATGCTCGGGTAGCGCTCGTTCTTGTACTGACGGATCAGCTGTTCGACCTTGTCGCTCTGCCCGGTGATGATCTGCACGGCGGCCTGGTTGTAGTCATCGCCGTGAACGTCTTTGAAGGCTTCGTCGAGCAGGTTCTTCACGCGCTCGGCGTGGGCCTGGTTGACGCAGAAGATCATCGCTTTCTCATCGCCTGAAGGGTCCAGTTCCTGGGCCAGCTGCTCGCAAATGACCTTGTCGAAACCGGGGGTGATCACGCGGCGGTTGAAGGACTCGATCTCGAAATCAAGCTCGTCCTCCAGTTCCGCCACGTCCACCTCGCCAGTGGCAGTATCGATGATGCTAACGCTCTCGCCCTTGGCGAAGTGAATGCCGTTCTGGCTGAGTAGGGTCTGGTAGCGGATCGGCGGTTCGTGGTCGATCAGCCAGTCGTCGGCCACCGCTTCGCGATAGCTGTAGGTGAAGATCGGCGCGCCGAACACTTCGCTGGTGTGCTTGGCCGGCGTAGCGGTGAGGCCGATGCGGCAGGCGTCGAAGTAATCAAGCACGCGGCGGTACTGCGAGAGGTACTGGCTGAAGTCGCGTACCGCCAGCTCGCCTTCGGTCATCTCCTGGTCGAGGGTGTAACCGCGGTGGGCTTCGTCGACGATGATGCAGTCGAAGGCGTCTATGGGCGGCGGGTTGTCCGACTGGAAGATGCGCCGGACCATGGCCTGCACAGTGGCGACCTGAACGCGCGTTTCGGCCTCGGCAGCCATGTCGCCCAGCTCCTTGATGTCATAGATCTACGCGAGCGTATGGTTCTGCTCGAGCGTCGCTTCGTTGAACGCCTCGATAGCCTGCTGACCCAGGGCGCTGCGGTCGACCAGAAAGAGGATACGGCGGAAGCGTTCGGCCTTCAGCAGGCGGTACATCAGGCCGATGATGGTGCGCGTCTTGCCAGTGCCGGTGGCCATGGCCAGCAGGCATTGGCGGCGGTTGTCGGCGAGCGCCTGCTCGACGGCGCGAATGGCATTTTCCTGATAGTCGCGCAGCTTGAGGTAGGCGAAGCCTTCTTGCTGGAGTTTCGCTTCGGCCTCCTCGCGGCTGCGTTTGAGCAGGTCGCGCAGACCGTCAGGCGTGTGGAAGTCCTGCAGCGGACGGCGCAGGTTGGCCGGGCTGCGCAGGTCTCTGAACCAGGTGCCGGACTGTTCGGCGAGCTGCTTGATGTACGGGCGGCCATTGCAAGCGAAGGCGAACGGGACCTTGAAGTGGCCGCCCTGGCCGTCCGCCCAGCCAGCGCCTGGACCGGCCGGCTGCAGGTCGCCGGCGATGATCAGCTGCCGCGAATAGCGCTCGGCCTGGGGGATGCGGTCGGCAATGTTGATGCGCTTGCGTTTGGCTTCAACGATGGCAACCGGGGTGAGACCGGCGAACAGCAAGTAGTCGGCGTTTTCTTTCGGCTTGCTCGTCGGCCACTCGGCAATGGCTTTGTTCTTACCTTTCTCCGGGCGCGCCCCCTTGCCATAGGTAAGATCGAGCGAGTCGGCTTCCCAGCCGGCGTCGTTCAACTGCTGGTCGATGAGGATGCGGGTGAGGTCTTCGTTCAGGTCGAAGTGGCTGGTGGCCTGCTGAGTCTTGTGGGTGACCTGCTGGGCGGCCTGCGGCTGGGTGGCCAGTTGTCGCTGAAGCGTCTTGAGGCTCTGTTCGTGTTCGCTGCGCAGTTTGTTGAGTGCGGCTTCGTGCTTGGCAGCCAGTTGCTTATGGCTGCGAGATTCGGCATCCATCTGACTGGCAAGAACAGCGTATTCCTCGGCTTCACGCTTGAGCAGTTCAGCCAGCTGCTGGTTACTCTCCAATTGCTGACTGGATTCGCTGAGCTGGGCTTTGAGCTGTTCGATCTGGCTTTGCAGGTCGCGTAGCGGGGCGCTGGGGTCGCTGGGGATGACGAAAGGGCCGGCTTTGAAATTGCTGCCGGCCTTACCGAGTGCCTTGTGGTACCAGATACACAGTTCCCGGGCGACCTTCAGCCCATCCAGAGCTTCGCGATGCTGAGTGCGGAACTGGTGAGTGGCCTTGTTGCCCTCGATGCGCAGCGTGTGGAACAGGTTGCGGATGTTTCCGTCGAGCTGGATCTCGCGGCTCAGTCGGTACAGCAGGTCTGACTGCGAGATGGTGGCGACCAGCTCGATACCGGCCCGCGCCGCCAGATCCTGCGCAAGTGCCTCGCCGAGCTGACGCAACTTGATCAGCGTGGTGTTGGGGTCGCTGGCGAATGCCCGCTCGGCCGTGCTGGCGAGCTGGAGGAAGACCGGGTCGTGTTCCTTGAGAAAGTCGAAGTTACTGCTTTCGGCCATGTCCATCCCTTGAAAATCGTCCCTCGGCAATCCCGGATTGGGCCTGATTTGGACGATGATGCCAGACGAAGAGCGCCGAAGGTAATCATGGAGCCTGAAATCGGCTCAAGAGAAAAGCGGGGAGTGGCGAGGGCTGTCTTATCGACCAGGTGCAGCCGCCCTGGAAACGAAAAAGGCCCGCATCGCTGCGGGCCTTTCTGTGTATGGTGCCGGCACCAAGAGTCGAACTCGGGACCTACTGATTACAAGTCAGTTGCTCTACCAGCTGAGCTATACCGGCTAAAAGATGGGCGCCATTATAGCTATTGCTCGCGGCGAGTAAACTGTTTGTTGGCAGTTACTTGCATGACTTTCGCGTGAGGGGCGTTCAATCGTCTCGTTCGGCAATCAGCAGCAGGTTGCGTGGGGTCAGTTCGGGGGGGCAAAAGGTGCCCAGGCGGATTGCATAACCGTTCTCGGCAAGCAGCAATGCACGGTCCAGCAGCAGCCAGATCTCCAGAGGGCGGCGAAACAGGGCGCGTACAAGCTCCAGGTTGCGCACCTCGGCCAGGCGCTGCCAGCCGCGGCCTTCGAGGGTTGTCCAATCCTGATGGCCGGGGGCGGGCAGGCCTTTGAGGCTGGCGAGGTTGCGGCAGTACTGCTCGAAATCCTTTTTGAGCCAGGCGGTGGGCAGCGATGGAGTGGAGAGATAGCTATCCTCGGAGCGCAGGTCGCGCTGCAAGAGGTCGAAGCCCAGTCGCCAGGCCATCGACTGGTCGCGCTGGCGGCGTTCGCGGGCGCCGGCGGTAACTGTTTCGCTGAGTGGCAAGCCGAGATCGTCGCGTGACAACCGAAGCTCGGACCTTTGTGCCCGGCTCGATAGCGGATGGTAGTGGTCGGTGCTGATGCGGTTATAGCAGCAGGGCGCGACAGCCAGCTGTCGACATCCGCGCTCCATGCCCAGCTGCAGCAGCCGCACGTGCAGATCGCCACAGGCATGCAGGGCTACGGGTGCCTGCTCGGGACCAAGTTGTTCCGCCGCGCCTACGGCCATCACATCCTGTTGTTGATGGTTCGCCGCGATGCCCATGCGCCTGCTCAGTTCGGCGCCACTGGTAACCAGCGCGGGGTCCCGCTCCAGGCAGGTCAGGCTGCCGCCTCTTGATACCACCTGGCGGCCCAGGTGACCTTTTCCCGAACACCAGTCCAGCCAGTGCCGGGGGCGTTTTTCAAAGCCGAGCGCTGCCTCGAACGCCCGGATCTGTTGCCATTTGCGCCCGGGCACATCCTCTGGCTGACGCATGGCGTCGGACTCGCGCTGGGGCAGGCTGGGCACAGCGCTCAGCGCCTTGGCTTGCTCGGCGATCCTGCTGAACGGGGCAGGCGCCGACAACCTATGAGGGGCGTTGTGGACGTCCTCGGCATCCTCTAGGGAGCGACTGCGCAGCCATCTGGCCAACTCGGGATGGTCCGCTTCCCACAGCAAGCGCAGATGCATGAATGGGCGCGGCCGCCATAGCGCCTGATAGTGCAAGAGGAACGCGTCGAGCTGCTCGAAGCGGTCTACAAGGTGGGCTTGGCTGAGAGTGGGGTCGGGCATCAGGAGCTGCGGTTGGCGGGTGGATCTATGATCGCGCCTGAAGCATCGACCAGAAAGCGAGACGCCCGTCGGAAACGGGCGTCTGCTGGGTTATTTGCCGTAGACCTGTTCAGGTAGCCAGGTGACCAGGCCAGGAAACTGGTAGGCGATCACCAGCAGGGCGATCTGGATCAGGATGAACGGCACAACGCCTTTGTAGATGGTACTCGTGGGTACTGATTTCGGCGTGACTCCACGCAAGTAGAACAGCGCGAAGCCGAAGGGAGGTGTGAGAAAGGAGGTCTGCAGGTTCAGCGCGATCATCACGCCAAGCCAGACGGGATCCAGCCCCATAGCCAGCAACACCGGGCCGACGATCGGCACCACCACGAAGGTGATCTCGATAAAGTCCAGGATAAAGCCAAGCAGGAAGATCACCAGCATGACCACGAAGAACGCGCCCAGCACGCCACCTGGCAGTTGGGCAAACACGTCCTCGATCAGCACTTCGCCGCCGAAGCCGCGGAACACCAGGGAGAACAGTGAGGCGCCAATGAGGATCAGGAAGACCATGGCGCTGATTTCGGTGGTGCCATAAGCGACGTCGCGCAGCTGGCCGAAATTCAGCTTGCCCTTATAGAAGGCCAGGAGCATCGCACCCAGCGCACCCAGGGCCGCAGCCTCGGTTGGTGTCGCATAACCGGCGAGAATCGAGCCCAGCACGGCGCTGATCAGCAGCAGTGGCGGCACCAGCGCATTGATCAGCTTGCCCCACTCGATCGGGCCCAGCTCTTCCTGTGGCAGCGCTGGCAGTTTCTTCGGTTGGAAGATGGCTACCGCGATGATGTAGAGGATGTACATGCCGACCAGCAGCAGGCCCGGCAGGAGGGCACCGACGAACAAGTCGCCAACCGAGACGGTCTTCGGCGAGAAGATGCCCATCTTCAGCTGCGCCTGCTGGTAGGCGCTGGACATGACATCACCAAGCAGGACCAGCACGATCGACGGCGGGATGATCTGGCCCAGGGTGCCGGTGGCGGCCAGGGTTCCGGTGGAAATGGCCGGGTCATAGCCGCGGCGAAGCATCGTCGGCAACGCCAGCAAGCCCATGGTCACGACCGTAGCGCCCACGATACCGGTGCTGGCCGCGAGCAGCGCGCCCACGACACAGACGGAGATCGCCAGTCCGCCGCGCAGAGTCCCGAACAGGCGGGACATGGATTCGAGCAGGTCTTCGGCGACCCGGCTCTTTTCCAGCATCACACCCATGAACACGAACAGCGGCACCGCCAGCATCGTCTGGTTGTTCATGATGCCGAACAGCCGGTTCGGCAAGGCGCTCAGGTAGCCGCCATCGAAGGTTCCGGTGAGGATGCCGATACCGGCAAAAAGCAGCGAGACGCCGCCCAGGGTGAAGGCCACGGGGTAACCGGCCATCAGGGCCGCACAGATGCTGACGAACAGCAGAATCGCCATCAACTCAGCCATGCTTCACCTCCGGCTCCGGCAGGCGACCGGCGATGGCATAGCCGGCTTTGATGATCTCGGAGAGCCCTTGCAGGGCGAGGCAGACCACCAGCACCAGGATGATGCTCTTTTGCAGGTAAACGAACTTCAGGCCACCCGATTCGCTGGAGCCTTCCAGCGTCGCCCAGGAGTTGCTGACGTAATCCCAGCTGGCCCAGCCAAGGAACAGGCAGACGGGCAAAAGGAACAGAAGGGTACCGAGCACCTCCACCAAGGCCTGATAGCGGGGCGAGAAACGCTGATAGAAAATGTCGACGCGAACATGGCCGTTGCGTTGCAGTACCCAGGCGGCTGCACCCATGAACACCAGTGCATGTGCGTAGAGTACGGCTTCCTGCAGTGCGGTTGCGCCGATGCCGAAGCCATAACGCAGGACTACCACCACTGACGTGCCGAGCACCAGAAACAGGGTCAGCCAGGCGCAGGCCTGTCCGAATCGGGCATTGAGGGCGTCGATCAGCTTGGCAAAACCGAGCAGAGGAGGGGCGTGGTTAGGCATGGCAGATCCTTATTGTTATGGCCAGACAGCCCGCGATTCTAGGCGTGCGCCGGATGCTGTCGCAACCGGCAGTACTACGTACGTAGTGGCCATACGTAGTTGCAATGCTTGAGCGATGTATAGCCATATGATAGCTAGAGCGACCTGAACAGGTTTTTTCCGAGGTTCAGCCATTACAACAACAAGGAGTTACCCATGAAACGTCGTCAAATTCTGGCCGCCGCTGGCGTTGGCCTGGCCGCAACCGCACTGGCTGGTTGCAACAAGGAAGCCGAAACCGCCAAATCCGAAGGCACCGCAAGCACCGAGACATTCAACTGGAAGATGGTCACCTCCTGGCCGAAGAACTTCCCCGGCGTAGGCGTCGGTGCGGAAAACTTCGCCAAGCGGGTCAACGAGATGAGTAACGGTCGTCTGACCGTCAAGGTATACGCCGCTGGCGAACTGGTACCGCCACTCGAAGTCTTCGATGCCGTCTCGCGCGGGACTGCTGAAATGGGCCATGGCGCGCCCTACTACTGGAAAGGCAAGGTTCCTGCCGCTCAGTTCTTCTGCGCACTGCCGTTCGGCCCGAATGCCCAGGAAATGAACGCCTGGCTCCATCGCGGCGGCGGCATGGAACTCTGGGAAGAGGTCTACAAGCCTTACGGCGTTCTGCCGATGGCCTGCGGCGCCACCGGCGTACAGACTGCTGGCTGGTTCAACAAGGAAATCAATTCGGTGGAGGATTTCCAGGGCCTGAAGATGCGCACCCCGGGCCTGGGCGGCGAAGTGCTGACCAAGATGGGCGGGACCGTGGTGAACATGCCGGCCGGTGAGATTTTCACCGCGCTGCAGACCGGCGCCATCGATGCCACCGAGTGGATCGGACCTTACAACGACCTGGCCCTGGGCCTGCACAAGGCTTCCAAGTACTACTACACGCCGGGTTGGCAGGAGCCGAACGTCACCTTCGAGCTGGACGTCAACCTCAAGGCCTGGGAAACCCTGCCGGACGACCTCAAGGCCATCGTTCGTGCCGCGGCGCGTGCCGTCAACGGGGACATGCTCGACGACTACAACGCAAAGAACATGGAAGCCCTCGAGCAGCTTCGCGAGCAGGGCGTCGAGGTCCGCCGCCTGCCTGACGAGGTGCTGGCCCGTCTCAAGGAGGTCGCTGCCGAAGTGGTCGATGCCTCTGCCGCCGCCGATCCGGTGGCGAAAAAGGTCTGGGACCAGCAGAGTGCCTACCTGAAGCGGCTATATGAATATGCAGAGCTGAACGAAAAGGACATCTACAACATCCGCAGCTGACGAGTTCAGGCTGCCGACATGAAAACGCCGCCCTGCTTGGGCGGCGTTTTCCGTTCTGGCTACAGCAATCAGCTCTCCAGCGTTGCGTTCAGGCTGATCTGCGCGTTGAGCACGCGTGACACAGGGCAACCTTCCTTCGCCTGGTTGGCAATCTGCTGGAACTGGTCGTTGTCGGTGCCGGGCACCTTTGCCTTGAGCGTCAGGGCAATGGCGGTGATGGTGAAACCCTTGTCGTCCTTGTCCAGCGTAACCTCCGCGGACGTCTCGATCCGCTCCGCGGTAAGCCCGGCCTGGCCGAGCATCATCGACAGGGCCATCGAGAAGCAGCCGGCATGTGCCGCGCCGATCAGTTCTTCGGGGTTGGTGCCTGGGGCGCCTTCGAAGCGAGTATTGAAGCCGTACGGGTTGTCCTTCAGCGCGCCGCTTTCGGTGCTGATGGAGCCTTTGCCGCTTTTCAGATCACCTTGCCAGACGGCGGATGCAGTTTTCTTCATGGTCTCTCCATAACGCTTGGATTAGGGCAGCGGCGGTAGGCCGTCGCTCGATAGCCGAGCCGACCTGGCTTGCAGCCGCTCAGGTCGGGTTAGCCTGTTTGTGCATGATTGGCCTGGTCATCGCAACCGCCGGCTACTGGCCAGCCGCCAGGATGGCGCTTGCCAGTTCCATGTCGCTGGCCTCCAGCCGTGGCTGGTCGCGGCGCACTTCGGCCAGCATCGCTTCAAGGTAGGGGCCTCGGATGTCGCCACCGCTGGCGACAAAGCTGCTGGCGTCCTCGCGGGCGGCGGTCACCCGCTTGTCGTCGCGAAAGGTCATGTAGGTCGATGCGGTTGTCGCACCGGAGGACAGCACCTGACGGACAAAGCCGTTGTCCGCCATCGCCGCGCCGAAGGGAATGCAGCTCAATGCCGCTGCTGCCAGGATTGTCTTGCGCATGATCAATGCCTCCGCTGGGTCCACTGTTAGAGAGTACGCAGCGGTCAGCAGAGTTCCTCTGGCCTCAGCCGCTGCGCTCGATCAGTTGGCGGACCTTGGTGCCGAGCATGTCGATGCTGAACGGTTTGGCCAGCATATCCATGCCGGGGGCGAGGAAATCGCCTCGCACCTCGGCATTCGGCGCGTAGCCGGTGATGAACAGCACCTGCAGGTCCGGTCGGTGCTGGCGCGCGATTTCGGCGAGCTGCCTGCCATTGATGCCGGGCAGGCCAAAGTCGGTCAGCAGCAGGTCGATGCGCTGGTCGCTCTGCAGATACGGCAGCGCGCTGCTTCCATCAACCGCCTCGAACACCCGATAGCCCAGCTCTTCGAGCACCTCGACCACCAGCATGCGCACGGCGGCCTCGTCCTCGACCACCAGTACGGTTTCGTCTGTCTGAGCGCCCTGCATGGTCAGGGTGTCGGGTTCCTGGCCGCTTTGCTGGTCCGGCTGTGTCTGGTTGCGCGGAAGGAAGAGGGTGATCAGCGTGCCCTGGCCAGGTGTGCTGTCGATGTGCACGTGGCCGCCTGTCTGCTTGACGAACCCGTAGACCATCGACAGCCCGAGCCCGGTACCCTGGCCGATGGGTTTGGTGGTGAAGAAGGGATCGAACGCCTTGGCGACCACTTCAGCGGGCATGCCTGAGCCGTTGTCGGCGACACTGAGGGTGACGTAATCACCGGGCTCCGGGCTGTCGGGCTGCGATGATCGGATCTGCACGCAGCCGGTCTGAATCGTCAGCTGGCCGCCGTCGGGCATGGCGTCACGGGCATTGATCACCAGGTTGAGCAGGGCATTTTCGAGCTGGTGGGCGTCGGTATAGGCCAGCCAGGGGTCGCTTTGCAGGCGGGTCTCGAAGCTGATGTGCTCGGCCATGGTGCGGCGCAGCATGTCCTCCATCGACTGCACGAGCAGGTTGACGTCCACCGGCGTGGCATCCAGCGACTGTCTGCGTGCGAATGCCAGCAGGCGATGGGTGAGGGCCGCGGCACGGTTGGCCGAGGTGGTGGCTGCATCGACATAGCGGCCGAGTTCGTTGACCTGACCATTGGCGACCCGGCGCTGGATCAGGTCCAGCGCGCCGAGCACGCCTGTCAGCATGTTGTTGAAGTCGTGCGCCAGTCCGCCGGTGAGCTGGCCGATGGCTTCCATCTTCTGCGCGTGACGCAGCGTCTCCTCGGCACGTTCGCGCTCGCCCATCTCCAGGTGCAGCAGATGGTTGATCTCGGCAAGCTCGCGGGTGCGTTCGGCTACGCGGCGCTCCAGGTTTTCGTTGAGCTCTCGCAGCGCTTCTTCGGCTGCCACCTGGGCGGTGATATCGGTATTGGTACCGAACCAGTGAGTCACCTGACCGAAGTCGTCCCGGATCGGCAAGGCGCGTGACAGGAACCATCGGTACTGGCCATCCTTGCCACGCAGCGGGAAGGTTTCCTCCCAGATCGAGCCTATGGCCACGGCGCGCTTCATCGAGGCGCTGACGCGCTCGTGGTGATCCGGATGATGCACCGAGCGCCAGCCCAGCGCGCGCATCGCTTCGAGCGTGGTGCCGGTGTAGTCGTACCAGCGCTTGTTGTACCAGTAGATACGTCCCGAGGGGTCGGCCATCCAGGCGAACTGGCTCATGTTGTCGGCCAGGGTGCGGAACTGCTCTTCGCTGGCACGCAGCGCCTGTTCCGCGCGCATGCGCTCATCAGCTGTCCAGGCACGATCGGCCACTTCGCGAATAAAGGAGATGTCCTCCTCGGCCCATTGCCGCGGGTGGTCCTGCAGCAGGATCAGTGCAGCGCTGAGGCGGCCTTGTTCGTGCAGCGGGACGCAGACCAGGCTCTGGATCCGACGCAGCCGAAGGCTGGAGGCCTGCGCGGCGGTACGGGTGTCGTGCAGCACGTCTTCGACTACGACCAGCTCATCGTTCTGCAGGTCGTATATGAAGTCGCCGTACTCGGCGAAACACATGCGTTCGCTGTATTCACCCAGCGCGCCGTCGCTCCAGTAACGCTCGACGGTGGCGTACTGGCCGCCGGGGTCGACGGAGAGAAACGCCGCACGGGTCACGTTCAGGGTTGTCCCGAGGGCCCGCACAGCGGCAGTGACGATGGTCAGGCTGTCTGGCTGGCCCCGCAGCAGATCGCCCAGTTCCATCAGCACCGACTGCCGTTGTTCGGCCAGCTGGCGCTCCTGGATCTGTTCTTCGAGCAGGGCATTCATCCGCAGCAGCTTCAGGGCTGCGTTGCGTTCGTCGGTGATGTCCCGGGCGGTGCCCAGCAGCCGCACCTTGCCGTCGCCATCGAGCAGGCGGCGGCCGCGGTTGGTGAGCCAGCGGAACTGCTCGGTGGCTTCGTCATAGACCCGATAGTCCAGATTGAGCTCGCCCCCGCCGTGCCCTTCCAGCGCCTGGCCGAACGTTTCGATCAGGCCGTGGCGGTCGTCTGCATGGACACGGGCGAGAAACGCCTCCACGCTCAGCGCCGGTTCGTCCGGCGCAAGACCTGCTAGCGCCTTGAGTTGTGCATCCCAATGCAGCCTGTTGCGCTGGACGTCGTATTCCCAGATGCCGATCGAGGCGATCTCGTTGGCCAGGCTGATCCGCTGTTCGGCATCGAGCAGCGCCTGGCGTGCCTGGGCACGGTCGGATGCCGCCCGGATGCGCTCGATGGTTTCGCGCACCAGCGATATATCCGTCTGGCTCCAGATGCGTGCCTGCCGGCTGGCGAACAACAGAAAGGCGCACCCGTTGGTTCTCTCCAGCAGCGGCGCCAGCAGCAGGCTGCGGCAATCGAGCTGGCTGTATAGCAACGCGCAGTCTCCGCGGCACCCGGCCTCGTCGAGCAGGTCTTCGAATGGCACGATCAGACCCTGATCCAGGCGCAGTTGCAGCGGCTGAGCGCAGCAACCCAGCGGGTGGGGGCCCCGTCGGTCGGGGCTGTTGCTGCCCGGCCACTGGTGTTCGATTACCAGGTTACCGTGCCTGTCCAGGCTGCCGCAGGCGATGCATTCGGCACCGAGCAAGGGTGCCAGCTGCTCGGCCATGACATCCTCCAGCTCGATCCGGTCGCCGGCATCCTGCAGGTGGTCGCTGAGCTCCAGCAGGTACTTTTGCTGGGCTTCACCACGGGCACGCTCGGTGATATCGGTAATGGTGCAGATGGCACCCTGCAGGGCCCCGTCGCGATACAGCGGCGCGACCCGGTACTCGACCGGCAGGCTGCTGCCGTCCTGACGGAAGAACAGCTCGTATTCAACGTGCGCCGGCTCGCCGGTACAGGCGGCACGCTGGATGGGGCAGTCTTCGAGCGGGTACGGCGTGCCATCGGGATGGCTGTGGTGAATCACCTGATGCAGCTGTCGGCCCAGCACCTCGTCCTTGCCGGCAAAGCCGAGCAGTCTGACGAACGCCTCGTTGCAGAGCGTGACCAGGCCATTGCTGTCGATGGAGTAGAAGCCCTCGCTGGCGGCATCCAGCAAGCTGCGGGTAAATGCTTCGCTCTCCAGCCGTTCGATCTCGGCGAGACGGCGCTCATGAATGTCCTGCGCCACCAGCACCCAGTGCAGCAGGCGGCAGTCACAGTCATAGACCGGAGCGCCGCTGCCCTGAAACCAGCGGGCGCTGCCATCGGCTGCCAGCAGCGGAACTTCGAAATTACCGGCCTGACCGGATTTGAGCGCACCGCGCCACTGCAGCATCACGGCGTCGCGGTGATCTGGCGCCACGGCGTTCAGCCAGCCCATACCAGCGGAGGCTGCGGTGCTCAGGCCGGTGAATTCGCACCAGTAGCGGTTACAAAAGATCAGTTCACCCTGGGCGTCGCATTGCCAGATGACCTGCGGACTCAGGTCCACCAGCGCACGGTAGCGCTCCTCGGCCTCGCGAATGGCTGCCTGTTCATGCAACCGCTCGGTGAGGTCGCGCAGAATCTGCACGAAGCCGAGCTTTTGACCGCGGTCATCCTTGAGCAACATTTGCACGCCGCTGGCCCAGAAACAGCTGCCGTCCTTGCGTCGATGCCAGCGTTCGTTGATGGCCGAGCCGTCTCGGGCGGCGGCAGCCATTTCCTTGTCCGGTACCCCGCGGGCCAGGTCTTCATCGACAAACAGCCGCGAGACGTGGCTACCGATGACCTCGTGCGGCTGCCAGCCAAGGATGCGTTCGGCGCCCTGATTCCAGCTGCTGACCGTGCCCTGGGCATCCGTGGTGATGATCGCGTAGTCCACCGCGCTGTCGATGATCAACCGGTTGCGTTCGTTGTGCTCGCGGCTGCGGCGCAGTTCGAGCAAAGCCATTACCTGGCGGGCCAGTGCCTGCAGGTGCGCCTTTTGCCGCTGTGACAGTTGTCGTGGCTGGCTGTCCATGACGCAAAGCGTGCCGAGTGGCAGGCCCTCGGCCGTCCGCAATACCGCGGCGGCGTAGAAGCCATTCGCGCCCGGGACCAGTGGCTCCTCGGCAAGGTTCTCGATGACCAGCGGGTCGGTACAGGTGATTGCGCGGGCACAGAGCGCTTCGTCACGCGGTCGATTGCCCGCGTCGACATTGACCGAGGCCTTGACCCACTGGCGGTCCTTGTCGATGAACATGATGGCGGCGCTGGGACTGGCGCACAGCTCGGCGGCAAGCATGACCAGATCGTCGAAGGCGGCTTCAGGCGGGGTGTCGAGAATGCCGTATGCGGCCAGCGCCGCCAGCCGGTCGGCTTCGTTCCAGGTATCGACGGGTTTTTTTTCTTCTTTCAAAACGTCTGCTCAGCTATCCGTGGCGGCAAAGATCTTGGTTCCCAGGCTCTGGAGGTCAGGGCACCTGCATGGGCGGGATGATGAGCTTCCTGCAGACTGTGGCTGCCCAAGATACCTGGGTCAGGACCCGAGGCAAGTAAACATCGGTCTACGGGCACTCTGCCAGAGCCGCCGGTCTGGTCATGAGCGCTGGTTCTCAGCCTGCCCGCTAGGGCTGCGATGGCCTGTCGGGCTGCAAGGTGTCAGGGGCGGGCTGGCGGTCGGCGGCCTGCAGCGCTCGCAGCAGCGCACCGTCGCGGTGATAGACGTCCGGTCGGTAACGGGGTGTTCCGCTGCTGTCGGCCTCGGCGGTCCAGTACGCCAGCAGTACCGGCGTCGGCTTGGCCAGGCGGTATTCGTGGGTCTGGCCGCTTTCGAGCAGGCTGGCGACCCTCTCGCGCTCAGGCTCGGTCAGTAGCAGGTCGACCAGCTGCATCACCGACTCGACCCTCACACAGCCTGAGCTGAAGGCCCGTTGCGAGCGTGCGAACAGACCCTGGCTCGGCGTGTCGTGCAGGTAGATCGAATAGGGGTTGGCGAAACGGATGACCACCCGGCCAAGTGGATTGCCGGGGCCGGCCGCCTGGCGGAGCAGGATCCTGCCAGGATTGCTCCAGTCCACCGTGGTTGGATCAAGCACCCGTCCCTGGTAGTCGAGCACCTGCATTCCATGCTCGGCGAGGTAGTCCAGGCTCTCACGAATCTGCGGCAGCTTGTCCTCTCGCAGGATGGTGGGCGGCACCGTCCAGGTCGGATTGAGGGTAATCCGGCTGACCGTGGACCTGATCGACGGGGTCTGCCGGGTGTCCCGACCCACCTGGACGCGCGCTTCCCATTGGGGACTGTTGTCACGAAAGAAGATCACCCGCCCACCGGCGATATCCACCAGCAGCGAACGCGGCTCGATGTCGCGCGAGAGCCAGCGAAAGCGCTCGAGATTCACGCGCAGCCTATCCCGCCGTTCGGCTGGCGTAGCGTTCAGTTCGCTGAGGGTGCCCGCACCCAGAATGCCATCGTCTTCGAGTGAATGCTGCCGCTGGAACACCTTGAGCGCGTCTTCCAGCGCTTGGTCATAGCGCCACTCATCCCTGCCCGGCGGCACCTCCGCGTCCAGCAGGTAACCCTGCTCGCTCAGGCGCCGGCGCAGCAGCGGCACGCGGGGATCCAGCATGCCCGGACGCAGGGTTTTGCCCGGTGGAATCAGCTGCCACTGCGGGAGGGGTTGGCTGCGCAGGCGCGAATAGGCTTTGCGCAGGTTGTGGTACTGCTCCATCGGGGGGCGCGCCTTGTTGAAGGCATGCTCGATCTGGCTCAGTCCATCGCTGGCGATCGCCAGCAGACGGGCATCCGCCTGCTGCTCTCCCGCTGCGTCCGGGCCGCGCCAGACGGGCTCGACACGATCCTGAGGCAGCCGGCCCCGGGCCAGGTGATGTAAAGCCGAGAGATAGGCGTGGCTGGCAAGAATGTCGCTGCATTCGCGGTGCAGCGGCGCGGCGGAGGCGGTGTGCATGGCCCGACGAATGGCCTCGGTCTGATAGGTCGCGGGGTTCAGGCCATCGTCGGCCAGCGCTTCGAGTTGCGCGAGCAGCGTGTCGATCTGCGGATAGGTCGTCCATACGGGCTGGTACTGCTGGCCTTGATAGAACGCCGATAGCCTTTGCAGAGCGCCTGCATCGAGGTCGCCAAGAGGCTTACCACAGACGCCGTCGAGGTTCTGCAGAACGCCTTGGATGGGTGCCTGCGGCGCGTTTGCAGGCTCGGCCGCTGCCAGCAAGGGGGCCAACAGCAGGATACCGACAAGACGAAATGCATGTTTTTTGTACAACGCTTCACTCCCGGCTGTCCCGCCGACTGCTAGACTCCGGCGCTGATTGGCCTCGGCGTCTGGGAAAACCAGGCCCTTTCAGGCCGCTAGAACATGATCCATCAGACGATGTGGGAGCGTTTCAGGTCCCGTCTGATTCAATTTCGCTACAGTGAAACCATGGGCCTGGTAGCGAGCAGGAGCGTTGGCCGAAGGGATATTCGGCACAGGCGCCGTCGAGGTTAACCCAAAACATGATGCATTCGCTTCGACGCCTCTGCCTTGCAGCCGGCTTGCTCTTGTCGATGCCGCTGCTGGCGGCCCCTGCCTATCAACCGGTGGTGGACAGCCTGTCCCGCGTGGCCCCGGCGCTCGATCCCGTGGTGCTGACCCATGCCGTAGCAGCCATGCAGTGCGCCGTGAACAATGGCGCGGCGCCCGCTCAGCGCCTGGCGGTGATCGACTTTTCCCTGCCTTCATCCCAGCGGCGACTGTGGATCTTCGACCTGACACGTGGCCGATTGTTGCTCGAGGATTTCGTCGCCCATGGCAACGGGTCGGGCGAGAACCTGGCGACACGCTTTTCCAATGTGGTTGGCAGCCATCAGTCGAGCCTCGGCCTGTTTCGCACCGCCGAGAGCTACAGCGGCAAGCATGGCTACTCGCTGCGTATGGACGGGCTCGAGCCTGGCGTGAATGATCTGGCGCGCGAGCGGGCCATCGTCATCCACCCGGCCGACTATGTGAACCCCGCCTGGATCGCGACCCAGGGCCGCATCGGCCGCAGCCAGGGCTGCCCCGCGGTGCGCCCGGAAGTGGCACGCATGGTGGTCGATAGCCTCAAGGGCGGTCAGTTCATGTTTTCCTGGTACCCGGATCAGCAATGGCTGCAGTCGTCGGCTTATCTCAACTGCGAGCCTGCGCGGGTCGCCGGGATACTGGCGGCGAGGCAGGGCTGAGAAGCAGCTTGAAGCCTGAAGCTGAAAGCTTGAAGTAAAAACCGAAAGAGCTTGAAGGTGTTTCGGCGCCAGCCCGCACGCTGATCCAGCTTCCAGCTTCCAGCTTCCAGCTTCCAGCTTCCAGCTTCCAGCTTCCAGCTTCCAGCTACTTCTGCTCACTCTGCGGCGTTACCCGTAGCACTTCCTCCAGCGTCGTCAGCCCTGCGGCGATTTTCTGCGCGCCGGACAGGCGCAGGCTGTGCATGCCGTCCTTGAAAGCCTGGCGGCGCAGGGGAGTGAGATCGGTGTCGGCGGTGATCAATGGCTTGATCGCATCGTTGAGCAGCATGATCTCGTAGACGCCGGCACGGCCGCGATAGCCGGTGTCGCGGCATTCGATACAGCCCACCGCACGATGGGCGTTGCCGGGCAGCGGTGCGTTCCAGGGTTTGGTCAGCGCCTGCCAGTCCTCGGCGTCCAGCTGAACCGGCGCCTTGCAATGCGGGCACAGCGTGCGCACCAGGCGCTGGGCCATGACGCCGAGCAGCGTGGCCCTGAGCAGGTAATGCGGCACGCCCAGTTCCAGTAGCCGGGTGATGGCGCTCGGCGCGTCGTTGGTGTGCAGGGTGGAGAGCACCAGGTGCCCGGTCAGCGCCGCCTGGATCGCCATCTCGGCGGTTTCCAGGTCGCGGATCTCGCCGACCATGATGATGTCCGGGTCCTGGCGCATCAACGCGCGCACGCCGCTGGCAAAGGTGAGGTCGATGTTGTGCTGCACCTGCATCTGGTTGAAGGCACCCTCGATCATCTCGATCGGGTCCTCGATGGTGCAGACGTTTACTTCGGGCGTCGCCAGCTGCTTGAGCGTCGTGTACAGCGTGGTGGTCTTGCCCGACCCTGTGGGGCCTGTGACCAGGATGATGCCGTTGGGCTGGCCGGTCATGCTCTGCCAGCGGCGCAGGTCTTCGGCGGAAAAGCCCAGCTGATCGAAGCCCTTGAGCAAAACTTCAGGATCGAAGATCCGCATCACCATCTTTTCGCCAAAGGCGGTGGGCAGGGTAGACAGGCGCAGCTCGACCTCACCGCCATCCGGGGTCTTAGTCTTGACCCGACCATCCTGCGGCTTGCGCTTTTCCGCGACATTCATGCGCCCGAGTGACTTGAGCCGGCTGACCACAGCCATCGCCACCTGTGGCGGGAACTGGTAGACGTTATGCAGCACGCCGTCGATACGAAAGCGCACGGTGCCCTGCTCGCGCCGGGGCTCGATATGGATGTCGCTGGCACGCTGCTGGAAGGCGTACTGGAACAGCCAGTCGACGATGTTCACCACATGGGCGTCGTTGGCGTCCGGTTCCTGGTCGCTGGCACCGAGATTGAGCAGCTGCTCGAAGTTGCCGGTGCCGCTGATCTTCTGATCATTGGCGGTAGCGCCACTGACCGATTTGGCCAGCCGGTAGAACTCCACGGTAAAACGCTGCAGGTCGACCGGGTTGACGACTACACGCTTGATGGGCCGCTTGAGTACGTGGGTGAGGTTGGCTTCCCAGCTCTTCACGAACGGCTGGCTGCTGGCGATGGTCACGGCGCTGGCGTCCACCGCCACGGCGAGGATGCTGTGGCGCTGGGCGAAGGCATAGGACATCAACGGGGTGATGGCTGCGACATCGATCTTCAGCGGGTCGATGCGCAGGTACGGCTGACCGGCCTGCTCAGCGAGCCAGACGGTCAGCGTTTCCAGGTCGAGCTTTTTGCCGGGGCGCTGCAGATCGTCGAGCTGCTGCGCGGCAAGAAATTCCAGGGGGTGCTGCTGGCTGTTTGCCGAGCTGCGCCGCAGGGCCATGCATTGCTCGGCGCTTTCCTGCAATAACCGCCCTTGGGCGACCAGGTCGCGCAGCAGTTCATTGAGGTCGAGAAAACGGTCCTGGGTGGGCGAGTTCAACACGGACATGGGGCCCTTCGGTCATGGTTGTAGCGAAGGCCAAGCTTGCCGATTAATCGTCGCGCTGTCTGCCTGGACGGTCCAAGTTTGCGCGATTGCTCCGCCGGAGGAAGGTCTCCCGGTCGGCATCCCCGAGACGCCGAGGTGGATCGGTGAAGCGCGACCCACCCGACGTAGGCGCTGCTGCCTACTTGAGCAGCTGCTTCCAGGGTTTGAGCGTCCAGACCAGGCGGGCCTGCTCCACGCGAGCATCGAGCAGCTCGTCATCCAGCGGCAGCCCGGCCAATTCGTACAGCTTGGCCAGTTCTCCGTAGAGGCGATCGGCTTCCGGCAGGTCCAGGGTGCTGCGTGCCAGATGCAGCCAGACGAGTAACCGCTCCATGCGTGGGCGCTGCTCGGCGAGGTCTTCAGGCTGTTGTTGATAACGCAACAGTTGGAGTGCTTCGGCTTCTTCGCCCAGCTGGCGTGGCAGCCAGTTGCCCAGCTCGGCGGCGCCCTGGCGGTTGCCGCGGTTGTTGCGATCGACTGTCCAGCCGCGCCGCAGCAGCCAGAGCGAGGCTTTCAGAGAAAACAGGCCCCAACGTGGTTCGTCCAGCTCGGCGGCAAACTGCTCGGGCGCCGCCTGGCGCACGCTTTCGTCATCGCGGCCAGCCTCGACTCGTGGACGCCAGTCCTGGATGAGCGCGTCGAGCCATCCGCGCAGTTCACGGCTGGTGGCGCGCGGCGCGGCCTGGCCAAGACTGCCCAGCAGGGCGCGCAGCTCGACCAGTTGCTGCAGCCAGTCGCCGAGCAGTTTCCAGTGGCCGTTGAAGCGGTACTGTTCGGCCAGGCGCTGGCTGTTGCCCAGCAGTTGCCAGCCCAGCGCGGCAAAGGCGTCATCCAGCGGCATGGTCGCCTCGATCGCAGGCGCCGGCAGGCTCAGCGAGTAGCTATCGGCGTCATGCAGCCGGTAGCCGCGCTCGGCCTTGCTGATGTCGCAGGGCATCAGCGCCAGATCGCCGGCCAGCTCGGCGGCCAGCTCCAGCAGGGCTTCGGGTTCGCCCTGGCGCAGCTCCAGTTCCAGCTCGCAGATTTCCTCGGCCTGCTTGCCTGCCACCACCTTGCCCAGGTCCAGGGCCGCTTCGATGACCACCTTGGCCTTGCCGCGGCCCCAGGCAATCTCCGCCTTTTCACGAACGAAATCGGTGGTGAAGATCGGCTTCAGGGTCTTCTTGTCCAGCTCGGCCAGGCTTGCCGGCCAGCAATCGTCGGCGAGCTTTTTCAGATCCAGCCTGGCCTTGTCCAGGTACCAGTCCCACTCGTTGCGCTCGGACAGCCCGGCCACGCTCTGCCCGCGGCTTTTGAGCGTCTGGATGAACTGATCGCCATCGCGGCGCAGGCGCAACGCGACTTTTGCGCGAGCCAGATCGCGCACGGGCGTGTCGAAATACTGGTTGAACAGTTCGTGCCGCTGCCAGCCGCTCTTGTTGCGCTTTTTCAGCAGCGGATGCTCGCGCAGGGCCGCCATGGTTTCGCGACTGACGCGCAGTTTGATTTCGGTTTCTTTCTGCATGGTGCCCAGATGATGCCTATGTTTGAGTGTGACCTACGTCACTTGGTAGCGGCCCTTTGAGGTCATCCGTATACTTGCCGCCTTCTGAAGCCGGGGTGTTCCCTATGCCAATCAATCCTTTCGTCAGCCTGTTCGGACGCTCGCCCATCGGTCCGATGCAACAGCACATGGCCAAGTCTCACGAGTGTGCCGCCAACCTGGTGCCGCTGTTTCAGGCCATCACGGCAGAAGACTGGGAGCGGGTCGAACAGATCCAGAAAGAGATGGCCCGACTGGAAAACGAGGCCGACAAGCTCAAGAAGAGCGTTCGTCAGCACCTGCCCAAAAGCCTGTTTCTGCCGGTTCCGCGCTCGGATCTGCTGGAGCTGCTGAGTGTACAGGACAAAATCGCCAATCGCGCCAAGGACATCGCCGGACTGATGCTGGGCCGTTGCATGACCATTCCGCCTGCCTTGCAGCCGGAAATGCTGGCCTTCGTGCAGCGCAGTGTCGATGCCAGCTGCCAGGCCCTCAAGGCGCTGAAGGAGCTGGACTCGTTGCTGGAAACCGGCTTCGCAGGCCGTGAAGCCACCCTGGTGGAGAAAATGGTCGAGGAGCTCGAGGAAATCGAGCGTGAAACCGACCGTATGCAGATCACGGTGCGCCGTGCGCTGTTCAAGCTGGAAAAGGAATTGCCTCCAGTCGACGTGATGTTCCTCTACAAGATCATCGAATGGATCGGTGATGTAGCTGACCGCGCCGAGCGCGTCGGCAACCGTCTGGAACAACTGCTGGCGCGCTGAAGCGCCAGCATCCTTTCTGGCTTCAACAGGTAATTTTTTTATGTCCTTCATTGCGGAATACGGCTTCGTACTCCTGGTGCTTGCCTGCGCCTTTGGTTTCTTCATGGCCTGGGGCGTGGGCGCAAACGATGTAGCCAACGCCATGGGCACCTCGGTGGGCTCCAGGGCGCTGACCATCAAGCAGGCGATCATTGTCGCCATGATCTTCGAATTCTGCGGTGCCTACCTGGCGGGTGGCGAGGTTACCGAAACCATCAAGAATGGGATCGTCGATGCCGAGATCATCTCACCCGACCTGATGGTGCTGGGCATGATGTCTGCCCTGCTGGCCGCTGGCACCTGGCTGATGATCGCCACCATGAAGGGCTGGCCGGTTTCCACGACGCACTCGATCATCGGTGCGGTGATCGGCTTTGCCGCGGTGGGTGTATCCACCGATGCGGTGCACTGGGACGCCATCGGCCCCATCGTCGCGAGCTGGGTGGTGACGCCAATGCTGTCGGGCATCGTCGCCTTCGGCCTGTTCATGACGGTGCAGAAGCTGATCATCAACACTGAAGACCCCTTTCGAAACGCCAAGCGCTTCGTGCCGCTGTATATGTTTCTGACCGGCTTCATGGTTGCGCTGATGACCGTGACCAAGGGCCTCAAGCATGTCGGCCTGTCGCTGACGGGTGGCCAGGGCATCCTTCTGGCGCTCGCCATCGGCGTGCTGGTGATGCTGGTCGGTATCGCGCTGCTGTCTCGTATCAAGGTCGATGAGGAAGCGGACCGGGACTTTCACTACGCCAGCGTGGAAAAGGTCTTCGCCGTTCTGATGATCTTCACCGCCTGCTCTATGGCCTTTGCACACGGCGCCAACGATGTCGCCAACGCGGTGGGTCCGCTGGCTGCGGTGGTCGGGGTCATCCAGTCGGAGGGTGCCGGCGCGATCGCCGCCAAGTCGGCGGTACCGGGCTGGGTGCTGCTGCTGGGCGCGGTGGGCATCGTCATCGGCCTGGCCACCTACGGCTACAAGGTGATCGCCACCATCGGCAAGGAAATCACCGAACTGACCCCCAGCCGCGGCTTTGCCGCCGAGCTGGCGACCGCGACCACGGTGGTCGGCGCCTCGGCTATCGGCCTGCCGGTGTCGACTACCCATACGCTGGTCGGCGCGGTGCTGGGTATCGGCATTGCCCGCGGTATCGGTGCGCTGAACCTTGGCGTGGTGGGCTCGATCTTCATGTCATGGCTGATTACCCTGCCGGCGGGCGCGTTTCTGTCGATCGTGTTCTTCACGATTCTCCGGGCAATCTTCGTCTGATCGGACTCGTTGCTGCTGCTTTTTCCCCTCGGGGGCGCTGCGGCAACGCGTTTCATGTTTCACTGGGCGCCTTCGTCTTTGTCTCCAAGGAGGTCGTCGGTGCCCATCCCCTCGCTCAAAGACCAGTTCGCCGCGCTGATCGCCGCGCCGTCGGTGAGCTGTACCCAGGCCCATTGGGATCAGACCAACCGCCCGGTCATTGACCTGCTTGCGGGCTGGCTGGGCGATCTTGGTTTCAGCTGCGAAGTGCAGGAAGTCACCCCAGGCAAGTTCAATCTGCTGGCAAGCCTCGGCAGCGGGCCGGGCGGCCTGGTGCTGGCCGGGCACAGCGATACCGTGCCCTATGATGCCGATCTGTGGACGGCCGAGCCGCTACAACTGCGCGAAGCCGATGACCGCTGGTACGGCCTCGGCAGCTGCGACATGAAGGGCTTCTTCGCGCTGATCATCGAAGCAGTACTGCCATTGCTCGATCAGCCGTTCCGCCAGCCACTGCTGATTCTGGCGACCTGCGATGAAGAGAGTTCGATGTCCGGTGCCCGTGCGCTGGCCGACGCCGGGCGGCCGCTGGGGCGAGCAGCGGTGATCGGCGAGCCTACGGGGCTGCGCCCGGTGCGTTTGCACAAGGGCATCATGATGGAAGGCATCGAGATTCACGGACAGAGCGGGCACTCTTCCAACCCCGCCTACGGCCATAGTGCGCTGGAGGCAATGCATGACGTCATGGGTGAACTGATCAGGTTGCGCCGCGAGTGGCAGAGTCAGTACAACAACCCCTTGTTCGACGTGCCGCAACCGACGCTCAACCTCGGCTGCATCCATGGCGGCGACAATCCCAATCGGATCTGCGGCCAGTGTTCGCTGGAGTACGACCTGCGTCCGTTGCCGGGAATGGACCCGGCTCAGCTGCGCGACAGGATTGCCGGGCGCCTGCGGCCGGTTGCGGAAAAGCATCGGGTGAAGATCGACCTGGCGCCGCTGTTTCCCAGCGTCCCGGCCTTCGATCAGGGCGCCGATGCCGGGCTGGTCAAACTGGCCGAGCGGCTCACCGGGCATGCCGCCGAGGCAGTGGCCTTCGCCACCGAAGCGCCTTATCTTCAGCAGCTTGGCTGCGAGACGCTGGTGCTCGGCCCGGGCGACATCGCCTGTGCCCACCAACCGGACGAGTACCTGGATCTGGACCGGATCGAACCTACCGTGAAACTGTTGCGTGGAATGATCGAACACTATTGCCTGCAACCAGGCCGAGGATAGGAGCAGGTCTGGCGACCCGATCGCGGCCTGCTCCCTGCATCCATATACGCCCCGGCTTCCGGACCAGACAAGCTGTCACCTAAGGCTTCCGCATGCACAACTACGTTACCTGGCTTCGCGATTCATCGCCCTATATCAACTCGCACCGTGACCGCACCTTCGTGGTCATGCTGCCCGGCGATGGTCTGGAACATCCCAACTTCGCCAACATCGTCCACGACCTGGTGTTGCTGCACAGCCTCGGCGTACGCCTGGTGCTGGCGTTTGGCTCGCGTCCGCAGATCGAGGAACGGCTGGCCGCACGTGGCATCCAGCCGCGCTTCCATCGCGACCTGCGCATCACCGACTCGGCCACCCTGGAATGTGTGATCGATGCGGTCGGTCATATGCGCATCGCCCTCGAGGCGCGGCTGTCCATGGACATGGCTGCTTCGCCGATGCAGGGCGCGCGACTGCGGGTGGCCAGCGGCAATTTCATCACCGCACGGCCCATCGGTGTGCACGATGGGGTCGATTATCAGCACACCGGCGAAGTGCGGCGGGTCGATCGCAAGGGCATCGGCCGACTGCTGGACGAGCGCACCATCGTGCTGCTCTCGCCACTGGGTTATTCCCCTACAGGCGAGATTTTCAACATCGCCTGTGAAGATATTGCCACTCGCGCCGCCATCGATCTGCAGGCCGACAAGCTGGTGCTCTACGGTGCCGAGCGCGGCCTGCGTGACGAGACCGGCAAGCTGGTGCGCGAGCTACGGCCGCCGCAGATCCCAGCCTATCTGGAGCGCCTCGTCGGTACCTACCAGGCCGAGCTGCTGGATGCCGCGGCCCAGGCCTGCAAGGGCGGCGTGCGCCGCAGCCATGTGATCAGCTACGCCGAGGATGGCTCGCTGCTCAACGAGCTGTTCACCCGCGATGGCGGCGACGGCACCCTGGTGACTCAGGAGCAGTTCGAGCAATTGCGCGAGGCGACCATCGAGGACGTTGGCGGGCTGATCGATCTGATCACACCGCTGGAAGAGCAGGGCATTCTGGTGCGGCGTTCGCGAGAGGTGCTGGAGCGGGAGGTCGAGCAATTCACCATCGTCGAGCGTGACGGCCTGATCATTGCCTGCGCGGCGCTCTACCCGATCGCCGATTCCGATGCGGGAGAACTGGCCTGCCTGGCAGTGAATCCCGAATATCGCCATGGCGGTCGCGGCGATCAGCTGCTGGAACGGATCGAAGCGCGAGCGCGCAAGCTGGGCCTGAAAACCCTGTTCGTGCTCACCACCCGCACCGCGCACTGGTTCCGCGAGCGCGGCTTCGAGCCTAGCGGTGTCGAGCGTCTGCCAGCTGCGCGGGCTTCGCTCTACAACTTCCAGCGCAATTCGAAGATATTCGAGAAGCAGCTGTAGAGCCGATAACAGCGCTGGAGGCTGAACGGAAAAGCGGTTGCACATGGCAACCGCTGAAGAGATCAACACCGCCTGGCTGCTTCAGGCTTCCAACTACAGCTGCGTCAAACTCCGCTGATATTCCTCGACAAAGCTGTCGAAGTCCTCGGTGTCGGCAGCTTCCATCTCCGCTTGTTGCGCTAGCGAGCTGCGCGTCGCTTCGTCGAACCAGGCCACGTCGGTGTCGGACAGGGCACGGCTACGGAAGTCTTCGGCGTGTCGGCGGGTCTGACGCAGCGCGAACTGGCTGAAGCTCTCACCGTTACGCTGCAACTCCTCGAGTACGCGGGCCGAAGGCGTCAGGCTGCTGTCGGCAACCTTTGCCTGTTGTTCGGCCACGGCGCGCGCATGTTCTTCGCTTCCATGGCTGCGATCCAGCAGCGCGGCAACCTGGCCTATCGCGGTGATCAGCTCGCTCGCCCATTGCTGCAGGCTGACAGCCTCACCGCGGCGTTGCAGTTGCAGCCCGGGTCTGCGGCCTTCTTTTACCACCTTGAGGAAGTTGTCGTTGCTGGCCCGGCATTCGCCATCGACCAGGCAAGGGCTCTGCTGCAGGGTGCAGAACAGCAGGAACGCATCGAGAAAACGCGCTTCGGTGATGTCGATCCCCAACGGCAGGAAGGGGTTGATGTCCAGGCAACGCACTTCGATGTACTGGATGCCGCGTGCGCGCAATGCGTGCAAGGGGCGCTCGCCAGTGCCTGTCACGCGCTTGGGGCGGATGTTCGAGTAGTACTCGTTTTCGATCTGCAGGATGTTGGTGTTGAGCTGCTGCCAGTTGCCGTCCGCGTCCTTGGTGCCTAGCGCCGCGTAGTCGGGGTAGGGCGTCGAGACCGCCTTGTGCAGGCTGCTGGTGTAGCTGGGCAGGTCGTCGTAGCAGGGTGTCAGGCCCGCCTGGGCATTGCTCTGGTAGCCCAGGTCGCTCATGCGCAGACTGGTGGCGTAGGGCAAATACAGGGTGTCTTCGTCGAGCTGCTCGAGCTGATGTGCACGGCCGCGCATGAAGCTGGCATCCAGTGCCGGCGAGGCGCCGAACAGATACATCAGCAGCCAGCTGTAGCGACGGAAGTTGCGGATCAGTGCGATATAGCGCCAGGACTGGTAATCCTGCTGCGAGCGATCATCGCCTTCGTCGGCCTGCAGCACCGACCACAGCGCCTCGGGCAGCGAGAAGTTGTAATGAATCCCGGCGATGCATTGCATGGTCTTGCCATAGCGAAGCGCCAGGCCTTGCCGGTAGACGTATTTCAGCCGGCCGATGTTGGAGCTGCCGTATTCGGCGATGGGAATCTGCGTCTCGTCCGGCAGGTGTCCCGGCATCGACGGGCTCCAGAGAAATTCTCCGTCCAGCCGGCTGTAGGTATAGCGGTGTATGGCGTCTAGCTCGGCCAGCGTCCTGGCCGGATCGGCCTCAGTGCCGGTGATGAACTCCAGCAGCGCTTCGGAATAGTCGGTGGTGATCTTCGGGTGAGTCAGCGCCGACCCCAGCGCCCGCGGATGAGGCGTGAGCGCCAGCTGGCCATCGGTGCCGACGCGCAGGCATTCGCGCTCTATCCCGTGCAGGCATTGCGAGAGCAGCGACAGGTTTGGGTGCTCGGCCAGCAACGCCAGGCGGTGGGAGAGAAGATCGCTCAATTGGGGAATTCCTTCACGCGTCAGTCGGCACAATATGGGGGTGGATCGCACGCTCTACAAGAGGCCGTCAGCGTTGGACCGCGCACCCTTGCAGGGCGTTTCCAATGTACCCTCAGCTGCGGCCCGATGACTCAGATGACCGAGAAGGTCGCCTGTGCCTTGGCCACCAGCTTCTCGCCCTGATGGACCTCGGCTTCGAGCACCTGGGTCCGACGACCGCCGTGCACCACCCAGGCGCGGCAGGTCAGCTCGCCTTCGGTCACCGGGCGAATGTAGTTGACCTTGCATTCCAGCGTGACGCTGTTCGGCTCGCCGCCATTGAGGCTGTGGCTGGCCTGGCCCATGGCGGTGTCGATCAGTGAGAACAGTGCGCCGCCGTGCAGCTTGCCATGCAGATTGCGCAAGCCATCATGCATGGCCAGGCGCAGCAGCGCTTCTCCATTTGCGACCTGGACAATCTCCAGCCCCAGCAGGCGCCCGAAGGCGCTGCTGCTTCCCACGGATTCGTCTTCGCGCACCTTATTTCCTCAGATTCTTTGCGTTGGCGAACAGCGCAGCCATGGCATTGTTGACCGGCGCCGGCTTGGCTTCCGGTTTGGCCGCCTTGCGCTCGCCGCGCGCTTGGCCGCCACGGCTGTTGGCACCGCCGCGCATGCCCTCCGCCTTTTCGCCAGGGGTGTCGCTCATGCGCATGGACAGCCCGACGCGCTGGCGCGGGATGTCCACTTCCATGACCTTGACCTTGACGATGTCGCCGGCCTTGACCACTTCGTACGGGTCCTTGACGAACTTCTCCGACAGCGCGGAGATGTGCACCAGGCCATCCTGATGCACGCCGATATCGACGAAGGCACCGAAATTGGTCACGTTGGTCACTACGCCTTCGAGCACCATGCCGGGTGTCAAGTCGCTGAGCTTCTCGACGCCTTCCTGGAACTCGGCCGTCTTGAACTCTGGGCGCGGGTCGCGGCCCGGCTTTTCCAGTTCCTGAAGAATGTCGCTGACGGTGACAAGGCCGAAGCTTTCATCGGTGAACTGCTTGGGATCGAGCCGCTTGAGGAAAGCCGAGTCGCCGATCAGCGTGCGGATGTCGCGGCCGGTGTCCTGGGCGATGCGCTTGACCAGCGGGTAGGTCTCCGGGTGCACGGCCGAGGCATCCAGCGGGTTGTCACCGTTCATGACGCGCAGGAAGCCGGCGGCCTGCTCGAAGGTCTTGTCGCCCAGGCGCGGCACTTTCTTCAGCTCGTTGCGCGTTTTGAACGCACCATTGGCATCACGATAGGCGACGATGTTCTGTGCCAGCGTGGTATTCAAGCCGGAAATCCGCGCCAGCAGTGCCACCGAGGCGGTGTTGACGTCGACACCGACGGCGTTCACGCAGTCCTCCACCACCGCATCCAGCGAGCGCGCCAGCTTGAGCTGGGACACGTCGTGCTGGTACTGGCCCACGCCGATGGCCTTGGGCTCGATCTTCACCAGCTCGGCCAGCGGGTCCTGCAGGCGACGGGCGATGGACACGGCGCCGCGGATCGAGACGTCCAGGTCCGGGAATTCCTTGGCCGCAAGTTCCGAGGCCGAATACACCGAAGCACCGGCTTCGGAGACCATCACCTTCGTCAGCTTGAGGCCCGGCACCTGCTTGATCAGGTCGGCGGCCAGCCGGTCGCTTTCACGGCTGGCGGTGCCGTTGCCGATGGCGATCAGATCGACAGCATGCTTGGCGCAAAGCTTGGCCAACACGGCCAGGGTGCCGTCCCAGTCATTGCGCGGGGCGTGCGGGTAGACGGTGGCGGTGTCGAGCAGCTTGCCGGTGGCATCGACCACGGCTATCTTGCAGCCGGTGCGCAGCCCCGGGTCCAGGCCCAGCGTGGCGCGCGGGCCGGCAGGTGCGGATAGCAGCAGGTCGTGCATGTTGCGCGCAAAGACGCCAATGGCGTCGTCCTCGGCCTTGTCGCGCAATTCGCCGAGCAGGTCGGTCTCCAGGTGGGTGTAGAGCTTGACCTTCCAGGTCCAGCGCACCACTTCGCCGAGCCACTTGTCGGCGGCGCGGCCGCGATTGGCGATGCCGAAACGCTCGCCAATCATCACTTCGCCCGGGTGCATGGTGCCTGGCGCCTCATCGCCTACCTTCAGGCTGACACTGAGTACGCCTTCGTTGCGGCCGCGGAAAATAGCCAATGCGCGGTGCGACGGCGCGCTCTTGAGGGGCTCGTCGTGCTCGAAATAATCGCTGAACTTGGCGCCGTCGTTCTCCTTGCCGGGGACTACGCGCGCGCTGAGGGTGGCGTTGTGGGTGAGGAAGTCGCGCAGCTTGGCCAGCAGGTTGGCATCCTCGGCGAAGCGCTCCATGAGGATGTACTTGGCGCCTTCGAGTACCGCTTTGACGTCAGCAAAGCCTTTTTCGGGATCGACAAAGCGCGCGGCCTCGCTTTCGGGATTCAGCTCGGGATCGGCGAAGATCGCGTCGGCCAGCGCGCCAAGTCCGGCTTCCAGGGCAATCTGGCCCTTGGTGCGGCGCTTCTGCTTATAGGGAAGGTAGAGGTCTTCGAGGCGGGTCTTGGTGTCGGCGAGATCGATCTCGCGCTTGAGCTCGGGGGTCAGCTTGCCCTGTTCCTCGATGCTGGCGAGGATCGACACGCGGCGGTCGTCCAGCTCGCGCAGGTAACGCAGCCGCTCTTCGAGCAGGCGCAGCTGGGTGTCATCGAGGCTGCCGGTGACTTCCTTGCGATAGCGGGCGATGAAGGGCACGGTGGAGCCCTCGTCGAGCAGCGCCACGGTGGCGGCAACCTGTTGCGGGCGCACGCCCAGTTCTGCGGCGAGGCGGGAGTTGATGCTGTCCATGAACCTACCTGGGTCAGTCAAACCATGCAGGGCGTGCCTGCGCGAAAGGGCGCGATTATAAGGGCAGCAGAGCATTTGAGACCGCAAGCCGGACGAAAAACCCAAGCCTGTCGCACCGGCTCATTCTTTCGGCCCTCGGCTTGGCACCGCAAAATCTGCTAACAATGGCTGTCAGTTGCCTTTACTTCACTGCGCGCATAATGCGCCGTCGATCATTCCGGGAGTTCTCATGAGCAGCACCGCACCTGCCAGCGAAGGCGAAAAGATTCTGATTGTTGACGATGACGCCCGTTTGCGGCGTCTGCTCGAGCGGTTTCTTGATGAGCAGGGCTATCGCGTGCGGACCGTGGAGAGTGCCGAGCAGATGGATCGCCTGCTCAGCCGCGAATTGTTCCATCTGGTGGTGCTGGACCTGATGATGCCTGGCGAGGATGGTCTGTCCGCCTGCAACCGGCTGCGTACCAGCGGCAATCAGATCCCCATCATCATGCTGACGGCCAAGGGTGACGAGGCCAGCCGCATTCACGGGCTTGAGCAGGGGGCCGATGATTATCTGGCCAAGCCCTTCAATCCGCGCGAGCTCTTGGCGCGAATCCGCGCGGTACTGCGTCGGCAGGTGCCGCAGGTGCCTGGAGCGCCGGGCAGCGAAGACGAGACGGTGACCTTTGGCGACTACGAGCTTTTCCTCGGCACCCGCGAGCTGAAGAAGGGCGACCAGGTACACATGCTCACCACCGGTGAGTTCGCCGTGCTCAAGGCGCTCGTGCAGCATGCACGCGAGCCGCTGACCCGCGACAAGCTGATGAATCTGGCCCGCGGTCGCGAATGGGATGCCCTGGAGCGCTCCATCGACGTGCAGATCTCGCGCCTGCGCCGTCTTATCGAGCCAGACCCGTCCAAGCCGCGCTATATCCAGACGGTCTGGGGCGTGGGCTATGTCTTCGTGCCGGATGGCAACAAGGGCTGAAAAGCCGATTGAAGCGCTGGAGGCCTGAGGCTGAACGATGGCGCTTTTCCGTCCAGCCTCAAGCCTCTGGCGTCCTTGTCGGCTTTTATTATGAAAACTCCCCTCTGGTTCCCGCAAAGCTTCTTCGCCCGCACGCTTTGGATGGTGCTGATCGTCGTGCTGTTCTCCAAGGTGCTGATGCTGGTGTACCTGATGATGAACGAGGACGTGATGGTCGACCGCCAGTACAGCCATGGCGCGGCGTTGACCCTGCGCGCCTATTGGGCGGCTGACGAGGAGAATCGCGAGCGTATTGCCCGTGCAGCGGGCTTGCAGCGGGTCTCGACCGTAGACGTGCCGCCGAGCGAGTATCACTGGCCTTACACGGAAATCTTCCAGCGCCAGATGCAGGCCGAGCTGGGCGTCGAGACCGATGTGCGGGTGCGCATCCAGCCTGATACGGCGATCTGGGTACGCGCACCGAGCCTCGGTCCGGACTGGCTGCAGGTGCCGCTGTATGCCTACCCGTTGCGGGGTCAGCGGATCTGGAGCGTGCTCGGCTGGTTTCTCGGGATCGGCTTGCTGTCGACGGCGGCGGCGTGGATCTTCGTCAGCCAGCTCAACCTGCCGCTCAAGCGACTGGTTTACGCCGCGCGGCAGATCGGCAAGGGGCGCAGCGTGCGGCTGCCGATCAGCGACACGCCAAGCGAGATGACCGAGGTGTATCGCGCCTTCAACCAGATGGCCGAAGACGTCGAACAGGCCGGGCGCGAGCGCGAACTCATGCTAGCCGGGGTTTCCCACGACCTGCGCACGCCCCTGACGCGCCTGAGACTGTCGCTGGAATTGATGTCCAGCGATGCCGAGCTGACCGAAGACATGGTCCGTGATATCGAGGACATGAATGCCATCCTTGATCAGTTTCTCGCCTTCGTTCGTGATGGCAGCGACGAGCCGGTGGAGAGCATCGACCTGGGCGATCTGGTGCGCGAGGTGGTGGCGCCCTACAACCAGTACGGCGAGAGCGTGCGCCTGTGCGTCGAGCCGATGCCGAAGCTGGCGCTGCGTCGGGTATCGATCAAACGGCTGCTGGTCAACCTGATCGAAAACGCACTGCGCTACGGTGGTCACGGCGTCGAAGTCGCGGCGCATGTTTCCGGCGACAGCAACGCGCCTTACGTTGTGCTCAGCGTGCTTGACCGGGGCACTGGTATCGATCCTGACGAGTTGGGTGAGATCTTCAATCCCTTCATCCGCGGCGACCGCGCGCGCGGTGGGCAGGGGGCTGGCCTGGGGCTGGCGATCGTCAAGCGGATCGCGTCGCAGCATGGCGGCGTGGTCGAACTTCGCAACCGCGAAGGTGGCGGTCTAGAGGCCCGGGTGAGCCTGCCGCTGGGCCTGCTTCTGCCGAGAGATGCGATAAAAGCGTGAAGAAAGCTTGAAGTCTAGAGCTGGAAGCTAGAAGGCTGGTTTCGGATTGCTGAGATTCTTGTCTTCCAGCTTCCAGCTTCCAGCTTCCAGCTTCCAGCTTCCAGCGCTGCTTAGCCTTTGCCCCTGGTCCGCGTCAGGTGGGGGCCGGCGTTTTTTTCCAGGTACTGGATGATCAGCCCGGCCACATCCTTGCCGGTGGTGTCTTCGATGCCGGCCAGGCCTGGGGAGGAGTTCACCTCCATTACCAGCGGGCCGTGGTTGGAGCGCAGGATGTCGACGCCGGCGACACTGAGGCCCATCACCTTGGCGGCGCGGATGGCGGTCATGCGCTCTTCCGGTGTGATCTTGATCAGGCTGGCGGTGCCGCCGCGATGCAGGTTGGAGCGGAACTCGCCGGGCTTGGCCTGACGCTTCATCGCGGCGATCACCTTGTCGCCGACAACGAAGCAGCGGATGTCGGCGCCGCCGGCTTCCTTGATGTACTCCTGCACCATGATGTCCTGCTTTAGCCCCATGAAGGCTTCGATCACCGATTCGGCCGCAGTCGCCGTCTCGCACATGACCACGCCGATGCCCTGGGTGCCTTCGAGCACCTTGATCACCAGTGGCGCGCCGCCGACCATCTGGATCAGGTCGGCGATATCGTCCGGCGAGTGGGCGAAGCCGGTCACCGGCAGGCCGATTCCACGGCGCGCCAGCAATTGCAGCGAGCGCAGCTTGTCCCGCGAGCGAGCGATGGCCACCGATTCGTTGAGCGGGAACACCCCCTGCATTTCGAACTGACGCAGCACGGCGCAACCATAGAAGGTGACCGAGGCGCCGATCCGCGGGATCACCGCGTCGAAGCCTTCCAGCGGGCGGCCGCGGTAATGGATCTGCGGTTTGTGGCTGGCGATGTTCATGTACGCGCGCAGGGTGTCGATGACGACCACCTCATGGCCACGTTGCTGGCCGGCCTCAACCAGACGGCGGGTCGAATACAGGCGTGGGTTGCGCGACAGCACGGCGATTTTCATGGGGCACCGGGAGAAGTAAGGGTCTGGGGTTTTTCCTGCACGTAGGTGCGCGCAGGGTCGACCAGCCATTTGCCGTCCATCAGGGCTTTTGACCCCAGCAGCAGGCGATAGCGCATGGTCTTGCGACAGGTAAGGGTGAATTCCACGGGCCACAGGTGGTCCCCTAGCGCCAGCAGGGTGCGCACCACGTAGCGGGTCTGGGAATGGCCGTTGGAGCTCTTGATGATCTTGCGTGCCACCAGCGGCGCTTCGCAGCGATGCCGGCGCTGTACCAGCGTACCCAGATGCGCGGTAAAGCGGACCCAGCGTTCGCCATTGCGCTTGAATTCGCTGATATCGGTCGCATGTAGGGCTGACGTGCTTGCACCGGTATCGATCTTCGCGCGCAGGCCGACCACGCCGAGTTCGGGCAGGGCGATCCATTCGCGCAAACCGATGATTGTCTGGGGGTCGGGGCTGTTCAAAAGCGTATCCAGTAGATTTCCGCGCATTCTAGACAGGCTGCATGACAACCGCATCCTAGTTCCAACCTAATGACAACGAGACGCCAGGCAGAGTTGAACGATGAGCGAGAAAGATGACGGCAAAGTCCGTCTGGACAAGTGGCTATGGGCGGCGCGCTTCTTCAAGACACGCGCCCTGGCAAAGGCCGCCATCGAGGGTGGCAAGGTGCACTGCAAGGGCGAGCGTTGCAAGCCGAGCAAGGAACCCAAACTTGGCGAAGAACTGGCGATTCGGGCCGGTTTCGATGAGCGCACCGTGGTGATACGGGCGCTGTCGGCCGTGCGCAAGGGCGCGCCAGAGGCTCAACTGCTATATGAAGAGACCGCCGAAAGCCTGGCACGCCGCGAACATGCAGCTGCCATGCGCAAGGCCGGCAGCCTCGGTGTGGAAACCGACGGCAAACCGAGCAAGAAGCAGCGTCGTGCCTTGCAGCGCTTTCGTTCGGACGCGGGGTGATCAGAGCTCGCTGTAGGCAATACGCTGGACGTTCGCCAGGCGGCGTTCCAGTAACTCATCCAGGCGCACGCCGGCCGCCAGGTACTCGTCACCGAAGCCTTCCGCCAGTTGGGTCGGATGCACGACGACTTCCAGGGTCCCCAGCACGGGTATGCTGCAGGTGATCAGGTCATGGGGCGTGCAGGCAAAATCGGCGGTTTGCCCGGCTAGCCGCCGCAGGTGGCGATTGAGCAGCCTCTTGAACAGACCTTTGGGCAAGCTGATGTTGGCCCCCAGATTGCGTGCCGGGCGCAGCGGGACGCCTTGCTCTGCGGCAAAGCGAGCCAGCTCTTCGCCGACCGGCCACAGGTTGTGCACGTGCTGGTGAGAATCCACATGGCTAGGCCGGACGTCATGGTCCAGACAGCGCTGCCACTGGGCCTGGATTTCCTGACGTACCGCGTCGCGCACGTCTCGCGACAGCGAAACACTGTGACGGGAAAGGTTCAGATCGAATTCGCCCGCCGATGAACAGAATGCGCGATGCGCGGCGATCGGTTGGGTCAAGGGTCGACCATGAGTCAGGTTGACATGCAAGCCCACGCGCCCGTGCAGGCCCTCGGCATGAACCTGCTGGCAGGCCTCGACAAATGCCGGGGTATTGGCCATTAGCGTCGCCGAGCTGATCAGGGCTTGGCGGAACGCGGCGACAATGACCTGGTTGTTGTCGCTCGACAGGCCGAAATCGTCGGCGTTGATGATCACTCTGGAGGGCATACCAGTTCTCGGTAGTCAGCAGGAGGGGCGCTCGACAGCTCCGCGCGCGGCGGCCCTGGCGGTGCGTCGTTCACGCCAGGCCAGCAGCCTCGGTTTCACATGCAGCCATAGCCGGTAGGAAAGCCCCAGCAGAATGCCGCCCGGTCGGCGCGAGTAGAAGCTCCAGCGCAGATGCTCGACCTGGCCGGTCATGCGTTCGTGTAACTGATGGCTGGACTGGCGCAGGCTGACCCGGGAGGCATCGATGTATTCCCAACCCTCGTCCAGGCCCCAGCGAAACCATTCATCCAGCAACAGCCGGCCGCTGCCCAGGGAGGCAAATTCCGGCAGGAAGGCAAGGTTGTAGTCGTACAGACGGCCTTGGTCGAGCAAGCCGAGACGGTAGCTGATGCAGCGGCCCTCGAGGGTCAGCTGCACCACCCGTACGCGGCCTTCGGCAGCCAGGGCGGCGAGGCCCTTGATAATCCAGTCCCGATTCCGCCCGGCGCTGAAGATGCCAACCCCATCCTCACCTTTCCAGCTGGCGTCCTCGACCGCCGCTAGCTGTTCGAGACAGGGAAGTATGCTGGTTGCATCCGGCGCCAGACGCTCCACCACAGCGCCGCAAGCGTCGGCACGTTTGCGTGCACGTCGCAGCTTGTAGCGGGTGTCACCGGTGACTTCCTGGCGATCATCCTCGCTCAGCCGATGCTCTGGGGCGCGGCAGCTGATACGCGCCTCCGATTGCCAGCTGAGATCTGCCCAGCGCGCCAGCACGCTGCGATGGCTAGGGTGTACGGCAATCTCGTTGAGCTGCAGTCGCGCATGGGGCATGCGCTTGCGAATAGCCCGCAACGCCGGTTCCAGCAGGGCGGCGGCTTCGGCCTCCAGCATCAGCCCGACGCGGTCGCTCAGCGGATGGCCCAGGTGCCTGACCTCCTTTATATTCATGCCGAGCACGCGCAGCGGGCAGAGGATCAGCGGCAGGCAACCGACCAGATGGTCGCTCTGCCAGAGCAGCAGCACCTGTAGGCTGCAGTCGGCAGTCAGGGCCTGCTCGGACGCGCGCAGCCAGCCCAGGTGGTTGAACGGCGTGCGCTGTTCCAGACGATTGCAGAGCCTCTCGTAGGCCTCGGCAGGAAACGTTGGAGAACTCAGGCTCGTTAGCCATTCCAGGCGTTCGGTCATTCGCTGAGGGGCTCCGCTGCGGTGGGTTGCCTGGTTTGAGTGCTTTGTCGTGATTTGCGCAAGTGGTTGAAACGCTTGCCGTTGTAACGCGAATACCGATGAAAGTTCAGGCAGTTGAACAGGCGGTAGAGGTGAATGCTCTCGCCGACTTCCTCGAAGCCCAGCTTGACGTGCATCTGCAACGCCGGCGTGTTGTTCGTGTTGACGACCGCCCTCGTATGGCTGAAGCCTTCATCCCGAAAGGCTTTCCACGGCTCGCGTTGTAGAAGCACGGCCATGCCCGAGCCCCGGTAGGGTGGAGCCACTTCGCCGGCAAACTGATAGATGCGTCCGGGCGGCAGGCGCAGCCAGCAATGGTAGGTCTGGTCATCGTAGTAATCGCTGCGGCGAAACCAGGCCATTCCGATGACCTGTCCCTCGGCGTCAAGAAAGGCCTCGCCGAGGCTGTCGGACTGGATGAGCGCCGGCAGGCCTGGCTTGTATAGCGAGAAGTAACGGTCGAACGCCGGCAGCAGCGCGTTGGTGATGCGTTCCTTTCGCCACGGGCTCTGGCGGGGAAAGCGTGGTGCCGGCAAATCCAGCGCACGTTCCATCCAGATCAACTCCTCGTGACGGTAGACATAGCGCTCCCACAGCAGGCGGGCGCTGCCAAGCCAGCCTCTACGCTTGATTTTATCGAGCAGCGAGCGTGATTCCGTCATGGGTGCGACCAGTCCACGGAGAACAAGGTTTCTCCCGGCAGGGTGAAGCTGACGGCGTTCTGTTCGCAGCGCCAGCTGCCCACGCGTTCGGTGCTGTCCTGACCGAACAGCGTCAAGCTTACTTTGCTGGCGCAGGCGACGGGCTCGACGCGCACGGTTTGTTCCCGAGGCGTTTTGTTCACCCCCAGTACGCGCTGCAGCGTGACGCCCTCGGCGGACGCGTCCAGCGCCAGGGCATCGACCTCGAATGCGCTGTTATCCATCTTCATGACGCGGTTGCCCCAGTGCCGGGCGATAAACGCCTGGGCCAGGCCCACCGGTTTGAGAGCATAGCCGCCGCGACCGTCATCGCGCAGCATGCCCTTCGGATAGTCCGGTTCATCGGCGGCCTGGAAGTAGTTGATCATGTCCAACAGGCCGTCCTGCGAGGCGTTGATGACGACCGATGCCCACCATAGCGAGGAGAAATGAGTGTCCTGCTCATAGGGGCTCAAGCTAGAGCCGCTGGAAATATTGGTCTGGTCCAGCAGCAATGCCTTGCTGGGGCGAGCCTGCTCATCCAGGCCGACCAGCTTCGCGGCAGCGAGCACCGTGTCTCGATAGCTGCGCGTCGCGAGCAGGTCTCGCACCATCCATTCATGCCAGGCCAGGGCGTCGATGTATTTACCGTGCCGCGCCAGCATTCGCTCGGCCCAGTCCGCCCCCCGTCGCTGGTCGGCGTTGTCTCGTGTCGGTCCGTTGATCAACCGCGAACTGGCCGGCATGGCGACGCGCACGCCGGCGGCGCGGGCCTTGGTATCCTCGCGAATTTGCTGGCTGACGGCGGCAAAGTAGCGTTCGTAACTGTCGAAATCGGGATAATTGAGGTTGGGCTCGTCGGCTACCGAGACATAATGCAAGCCGCCGCCGAGCGCACGGCTGTCCTCTAGCCAGATGGCCAGCCCCGTGAGGGTGACCGTATCGGCTTCCAGCACCGCTTGGCGTCCGCTGCGGGCCAGCAGCGTGACGCTGTGATTGACGCCGAAGCGCTGTTGATACGTCTGACGGAAGGCACGCTCACGCTCGGGTTGTTCGGCCAGGACGTTGACGAAACTGTAGTATCCGCCTGACTGGGGTTTGAGCGAGTCCAGCGCTGCGTAGGCTAACTGTGGCGGCGCCGCATAGGGCAGCGCGATGCCGACCGAGGGGGTGGGGCCCAGGGCGACATCGTGCAGCTTGAGGCGGACTTCGCCCTGAGCCCAGCGGAGCGGCTGCAGATGCTCAGGTCGCTGCGCGAACAGGTTGGCGGTTCCGTCCAGCCAGAATGCGGCTTTGCCGCTGCCCTCCAGTGTTAATTGCCAGACCTGGTTCTGGTCCGACACCGGCAGAGGGACCTGATCGAAGCGTGAATAGATGTCGTGGGCATTCAGGTTCAGCCTGATTTGTTGCCCATCCGTTAGCCGTTTTGCTCGCAATGCCTGCACACCGCCGTGGTATTTGCCAGCCAGCACGACACGCTCGCCCGCACGGGTCATGAAATACAGCACCACACCCGGACCGACGTCAGCGCTGAAATGCAGCTTGACTGGCTCAAGCATGGCGGCGACGGAGTCGGCATGGCTGATCTTGTAGTCGCGAAAGCTGTAGCCCGGAATCTCCAGGCGATACGGGCTGGCAGCCTTCGACAGCGTCCATTGCTGTTGTCCCTGGGTTTCGCTGGCCGCAATGGCTCGATCGGCCTGCAACCGGCCGCGTCCATCAAGCAGGTAAATGCGCTCGGGGTTGGCTTGCGCCTGCCAGGCTGGCGCCCAGCTGATCTTCAACGCTTGGGTGTCGCGCGGGTAGAGAAAGAGCGTGCCATCGCGTAGCGCCTGCCAGTTCAGGTCGGCAGCGGTGGCAGACTCCGCCATCAAGGCTGCGAGAAGCATGAGGATTCGTTTCACGGCGTGATATCTCTGCCCTTCAAAAGCGGGCGCAGCCGCGCCAGGTCGCTTGGAAGGATAAACAACGTATGTGCCAGCGACACCTGGCTGAGCCGGCAATAAAACATCAGCATTGCCAGACTGACCATCAGGTAGGCTGCAGAGGACGCCAAACCGGCGCCTACGATGCCCATCGGCGGAATAAGCAAAAGGTATAGCACGACGTTGAGTGCCGCTCCCGCGCCCATCATCAGGGACACGCTGCCAGGACGGTTCTTGCCGAGCAGGTCCAGGCGCAGAATGCTGGCATAGCAAAGGCCAAACAGACCTGGCAGCAAGGCGAGCAAGGCGGGATAAGCAGGAGCGTAGCTCTTACCGAACAGGCCAACGATTAGCCATTCACCCAGTAGCGCCATGCTTGTGCAGGCTGCAAACATCACCGTGGCTGTGATGCGTAGCGCGAAGGACGTGAGCTGCTTGATACCTTCGCCCTGCCGGAGCAGGCGCTTCATCAGCGGCGTGGTGACCGCTTCCGGTACGATCAGCAGCAACTCGGCGGCCGCTGTGGCCATTGCGTAATAGCCCAACGCCTCGCTGTCGATAAATGCACCGATAAGCAGGTAGTCAGAGCGCAGTAGTACCTGTTGAAACAGGACATCGGGATGGCTCTTGCCGCTGTAGCGCAACAACTCCCGGTGTCTGCGAGCATCCCAGCGCAGCCGCAGCTGATGAAAGCGTCCCAACCAGCACCATCCCGCGACCGCCACCAGACCCATGCCCAGCAGCCAGCTGATGACCGCGGCCTGAAGCGCGTTGCTCTGCCACATCCAGAACAGGGCCAGGAACAGCGCCAGGGGAGCCAGCGATTCGAGCAATCGGAGCGCATTAAAAGATACGACTCGGCCATCACCGTTGTGTAGCGTCAACAGACCGCTCTTGAGGATTGTCAGTGGCACGGCGAGCAGCAAAATCCAGATCAGCGGGCCCAGCTGACGCGCGGTTTCAATATCGGCGCCAAACCGATCGACCAGCAGCACGCCGCATAAGGTCAGCAGTCCGGCCGCCAGGCAGCCAAACACCACCAGCTGGGTGAGCAACAGGGCCATGGAGCGCTGCTGGGCTGCCTGAAAGCCTAATGCGGTATTCAACCCCCCGATGGAAACGGCCGCCAAGAGCTCTGGCAATGCGCTCAGCAGAGCGAACAGGCCTCGCTCGGAAGGCCCGAGGATCCTGGCCAGCAGTACGTTGCGTAGCAGCCGCAAGCCGATCATTGCCAGGCGGGTGCCGATGCTAAGCAGAAGGTGATGCCAGAACGTCTTGCTGCTCATTGCGCCAGGCTCCGCATCAGCCGCCAGGCAAACAGACCCGGGTGACGAGCCATCGAGTGGCTGACGCCGATGCGAGCCAGCGCCAAAGGCTCATCACCGTCACGATGGGGGCCTGGGCGGGTGCTGAGGGCCCGGCGATAGCCGAGCTGCATCACTGCCTGGCGAACCCGACTGTCGTGGTTGCCGTTGGGGTAGCAATAGATGGGCAGCGGCACTCGACAATGAGCCGCCAAAACGTCATGGCTGCGCTTGAGGTCGTCGGCCAGGGTCGTATCGTCCATGTGCGTGAGGATCCCGTGTCGGGCGCCATGTGGGCCGAAGCGCACCCACCCAGAGCGTTCCAGTTCCTCTACCTGCCGCCAATCCATCGCTTGCGGTGCCCCCTGTAAGCAAGTGTCGGCCAACGCCTGCAGAGTTGCGGCCGGCAGGGCTTTCAGCGATTGCAGGTACAGCGCCAAGGCGTTGCTGCGGCTTCGCTCGGGCAGGGCGTCGAAGCCGGCCGGCAAGGGCGCCGCGCCGCAAGCTGCGAGCCCTTCCTCGAGCAGGCTTCGGGCGGTTGTGCCGCGCCGGCTCCAGAGGGTTTCACCGATGTTTTCCCACCAGAATCCCTGCGAGCTCCCGATGTAGTCGGTCGAAAGGAAAATGCTGGCGGGCACGCGGTTCCGCACGAGCAGCGGGAACGCGACCTCGGCGTTATCCCGCCAGCCATCGTCGAAAGTCAGCGCAACCCGGCAACGCCCGTCGCTGGGCGCGTCCAGCAAACCCTCCAGCGGGACACAGTCAAAGTGCTGCTGCAGCCATGCGAGCAGCTGCGCGAACGCCAACTGGCCAATACACAGCTCGGAACGATGAGGCAATGCGGCGGCGCGGTCATCGGCCAGCACGCGGTGCAGCATCAGGATCAGGCGCGCGTCACGGCGCTGGCGCCGTCCTCCAGGACTGTTGAAGTGAAACCAGCCGATGGAGGCCTTGAGCGCTTGAGACGGGGTCATGGGTTAGCGATTCTGCTGTGGATTCCATTGCTCATAACTGTGTCCTCGCAGAAATTGCCAGAGGCCACCGCACATTCCTGCCAGCGTCACGAGGAGGAATGCCGCCAGCCGGAATGGCTTGGGCAGGATCCCACGCATGTCCAGCAAGCCCAGTAGGCCAATGAGGTACCCAAGGAGCTGGGCGATCAGAAAGGACTGGTAGAACGGTCCGCTTCCCGCGAGCCAGATGCTGCTGAGCAGCAGGGGAACGAGCAGCACGGGCGCCAGACGACGAATCAGCTTGTGACTGATGAGCGCCACGGAATAGAAACCGTGCCGCAGCGGATTCATCAACGTATGTCGGCAGGCAAGGCTCTGCAGACCCCCCACGGTGACGCGCAAGCGTCGGCGAAACTGCTTCCCAGGCTCGTCCACGCCATGATCCAGCACCACTGCATCGGCGGCGTAAACGATACGCTTGCCGGCCACGGGCGCACAGGTGCTAAGGAAGAAGTCGTCGTTGACCTGCGCTGGCACGGGCTGGAACAGTTCCCGGCGTAGCGCGAGCAACGCGCCATCGGTCGAAACCATGCAGCCGGTGCGGTTTTCGGCACCGCGCAGCCAGGCCTCGTAGTGCCGGTACAGGCTGTCGCCGAAGCTGAGTGCGTGGCCTGGATCGGGAATGACCATGTGTCCGCCGACACACCCTACGTCGGGGTCCGCCAACGGTGCCAGCAAGCGCCCAAGCGTATGCTCGTTCCACTGATTGTCCGCGTCGGTGAATACCAGCACGTCTGCATCGGCTTGTGCCACCGCGGCATTCAGTGCGGCCGCCTTGCCGCTGCGCGGCAGATCCAGCACGAGGACCCGCGGGTCCATCATCGCCTGAGCTTGGGCAACGGTGTCATCGGTCGAGCCATCGCTGGCAACGACGATCTGCAGACTGGCTGCCTGATAGTCCTGGGCCAGCAGTGTGCGTAATTTGCGCTCGATGTGCGCGCCTTCGTTGTGGGCGGCAATGATCACACTGACCGACAGCGGCGTGCCTCGTGGTGTCGGCTTGTCCGGGATGAAAGCGGCGACCATCGCCAGCGTAAGCGGGTAGCCCAGATAGGCATAGGCCGGAAGCAACAGGCAGAGCCAGAACACATAATCAGCCACGGGCAGGCCTCCTGGCGGTCCAGTTGAACAAGCTAAGCAGGAATGCGCCGCCGGCCAGATGGAGGCGTAACCAATGCAGCACGCACAGGTGAAGCGACAGCGAAAGGTCGTACTGACGAACGCTTTGGCGCAGGCTAAGCAGGAAAGGGGGCAGCATGCTGAGCGAGGCACTGACCAGCGCTAGCGGAAACAGGCCTGCGATGACGGCGGTCAAGGCGACCAGTGACAACAGCCCATTGGCAAGGGCGAGCAGAGGAAAGCGTAGCAAGCGCCATCGGTCATGTTTCTCGTTGCGCATCAGTTGCAGGTGGCTGCCTTGACGCCAAAGCTCCTTGCCGAACCATTCGCGCCAGCAGCCTTCGTAGCCCCAGTGCAACACCGTTGGCGATTTGAGCAATAGCTGGCGCGCACCCTGGCGCTGCAAGCGCAGCCCAAGATCCTTGTCTTCCCCGGTACGCAACTCCTCATTGAAGCCGCCAGCGGCGTCGAACGTGGCTCGGCTCAGGCAAAGGTTGGCACTGGGTAGCCAGCTTGGACGAAGCTCGGCGCGTCCGGGCAGGCTCCGACGCTGCCAGGCGCGGGCATACCATGGGGCCTGAGCAGGGGTGTCACAGGCCAGCGAAAGCACGTCGGCATCCTTGCTGTCAATACGCATGGTCCACTGTTGCAGCCAATCGAGCGGTACTTCGATGTCTGCGTCAATGAAGGCCAGGTTGTCGTAGGTCGCCGCCGCCGCGCCGCGGTTGCGCAGCGCGCCGATATGAAGCCCCGGGTGGTGCAAGACGCGAGCACCGGCCGCCTCGGCGAGCGCGGGGCCTGTGTCGCGCGAGCCGTTGTCGACAACAATGAGTTCACAGGCCATTCCGGCCGCCTCGGCTGCGGCGCTAGCCGCGCGCAGCGTCCGGCTGATGTGCCGGGCCTCATCGAACATGGGGATGACGATGCTGACTCCATTCATGTCATCTGCCTGAAGCGTGGGAGTCGCGATTCGGCATCGAGCCGCAAATAGCCGGACAGGCCCAGCATGATCCACAGGTACTTGTGGTTGGGTGCACTGAGGAACATCAGGAACAACGCCATGGCCAGAAAGCTCAACGCCAGGTGGGTGGCCAGATCGGCTCGTTCGCCATCATTGCAGGCTTGCGAAGCCTGTCTTGCTCGCTCGAAGTTGCGCAGGCCGAGCAGGACTAAAGCGATGAACAGCAATCCGCCGGGAATGCCGATTTCGCTGAAAAGCTCCAGATAGGTATTGTGTGCGCGCCGGTAAAGGTCGGAGGTGCCCGCTTCCTCGGAAAAAGCCTTGGCGAAGCCGGTCGCGGCGTAGTGAACCGGAAAGGTGCCAGGGCCGCTGCCGACCAGGGGGTTGTCGCGGATCATGCGACTGCCGACCACCAGGTATGAGGCGCGGCGACCGAGGGAGGCGTCCTGATGGGCATTGATGCCGGATTTGAGTTCGACAAGCGATTTGATGCGTGCCACGTAATCGGCAGGCAGCGACATCAGGCCCAGCGGTGCTACGATCGCCGTCCCAAGCAGGACGAACCCCAGGTGGCGCGAACGGATTTGACGCAGCTCGGCGCGGTGATGCCAGAGCCCGATCAGCAAGCAACCGATCAGTACCACCAGACCGGAGCGGGAGTCGGTCTTGGTCATTCCCGCCAGCAGCAGAAGTGTGACCGCCAGCCAGCCCAGTCTGGTCAGCAGGTGGCGTGCGCGCAGTGCGAGCCAGGCGGACATCGGCGCGGCAAAGGCGATCAGCAGGGCGAAATAGTTGGCATCTTCGAGCAGGCCGATGGCGCGACCGCCAACCTGATGCTTGGCCGACACCAGCGCCAGCGCACAGGTCGCGGCAACGCTTAGCGACACCAGCCTGAACAGCATTTTCACGTCCAGCTCCGCAGCAACCAGTACGGTAATGAAGAACAGTGCCAGCCCCACGGCCAGCTCGCGCAGGTGTCCCAGAGACAGGCCGAGGCGTTCACTGAACATCAGGCTGATCAGGTAAGCGAGCATGAACAGCACGAGGGGTCGCCAAAGGTTGTTGCGCAGGCGCGCCTCAGGCAACTGCCTCAGCAGCAGTTGCACGGCGAGGATTCCGATCATCGACACGCCCAGCAGCTTTGCCCCGGTAAATTCAGTGCCCTTGAACAAGCCTTCGAACGGCACCAGGGCGGCGATGCCCAGTAACCCCCAGGCCGGCCGGCGATAGAGCGCGGCCAGCCCAGCCAGGCCAATGACCACGAATGGCGCGAGGAACGGCCACGGGCTGGCCAAAAGTCCCAGGCAGAGCAGTGCCAGCAAGGCACCCATGGCGGTGGCTGCGATCATCCGGCAAGGCCTCTGGCGCGCTGATAAAGCTGTCCCCAACGTTCAGCGAGGACGGGAAGGTGATAGCGACCGAGTTGCGTCAATCTCCCCTGCGTGGTGAGGCGGCTGGCGAGGCCGGCGTCACAGACCAGGCGTTCGATCTGCGTGGCGAGCGAAGCGCAGTCGCCCGGTGCCGCCAGCAAGCCGTCATGCTCGTGCCTGATCATGTCCGGTACGCCACCAACCGCGAATGCGGCCACCGGTGTGCCGGCCTGCAGGGCCTCCAGCAGAATCATGGGGGTTCCCTCGGTGCGGGAGCTAATGACCAATGCCGATAAACGCCCTAGCCATGCCCGCATGTCCTGCTGGTAGCCCGGCAATGGTATGCGCGCCGTCAATCCGGCCGAGTTTATGCGGGTTTGGAGCGTGTCACGCTCGTCGCCCTCTCCAAGGAGCACGGCATGCCAGTCCGGGTGACGCTGCAGCAGGGGGATCACGGTGTCGAGGAAGAGGTCGGGGCCCTTTTCGCTGCTCAGGCGACCGACGTAGCCGATCAGCGGGCCGCTGCCTGACGCGGCAGCCATAACCGGTGCCGCTTCCGGGAGCCCGTTGGGGATCACCTCAAGCTTCTCCGGGCGAACCCCCGCCGCGCAGTGGATGCGCTCAATGCTGTCTGCCACGCAGACGACCTGGCGCACCTGCGGAAAACGGCACAGCTGCAGGCTCACACGGGTGTAGAGCCGCTGCTTGCGGCTACGCGGCGTAAATCCGTGCTGCGTGATGACCAAGGGCAGGTTGAACAGCGAGGCGGCGACCCAGCCGAACAGCATGCCCTTGAAGTTGTGCGCATTGATCAAGGGCCGCTCGGCGCGCCGTTGGCGCACATGTCGCAACAGCGCGGCCAGGCCCTGGCAGGCGAGGCTGTCCACACCTGCCTGGCGGAAGCGTTCGATCAATGCCGAGGGAGCATCCAGAAACATCACCTGGTGCTGTCCCGGCGTTCCCAGACAATGATCCAGCAGCATGCGTTCCGCCCCGTAGAAGCCGCCGCTGCTGATCAGATGAATGACCGGCAGGGTCGCTGGCCGCATCATTTTTTTCACTTGCGTATCCAGTACCAGACCCATGGCCAGCTCCAGGCCTTTGGTTTCGGAGGTTGCGCAGCCTCTTTCTCGTTGATTACGAGCAACACCGGTAAACCGAGATGCTCCGTAAGCTGCGCCGAATGTTTGAAACGATGGTCGAAGAACTCACGCAGGTAACCAAGCGCTACGGCAAGCATGAGCCCGGTCAACAGGCCGAGCGGCACGATCAGCATAGGTTTGGGAAAGGCCGGTTCCGTGGGCTCGTAGGGCCAGCTGAGCACCCGGGCATTGGAGGCGCTGCCGTCGAGCAAGCCCTGGGACCGGCTCTCTTCATAGCGCTGGGTATAGGTGAAGAACGCCTTGTGGAGGGCATCGATTTCCGTATCGAACAGGCGAAGCTGTGCCTGCACGTTCTGCAAGACGCCTACGCGAGCCTTGTATTCATCTATGCGCGTGGTTTTCTGCCCAATCACCTGCTGCAATGTGGTGAGTTCACTCTTGCGCTCGAGTATCCGGTTCTCCACGACCTTGAGGAACTGATCGCGCGTGCGGCCGATCCGCTCACGTTGTTGTTTTACCGGCAGGCTATCTTCCTGAAACGAGGCGGTTGCATTGCCGTAGCTGCTGACCTGATCGATCAGTTTTTCGCCGAGTTGCTTGATTTCGCGGTCTTCATAAGCAGCGTTATCGACCGTATGGGTGAAGGTGAACGGGAAGGTCCCTTCATTAACGCTGGCCTTGCGGGCTGAGGCGAGATTGGTAGTGAGGTAATCGAGCCAGCGCCGGTTCTCCAGGAGGCGGTCACGGTACAGATTCAGCGCCTGTTCTTCCGTGTTGATCGCATTCAGGCGAAAGGTGATTTCTTCCTTGGGGTCCGACGCGCCGATGCTTTCGAGCAGAGCTCTGCGACGTTCCTCCAGCTCTCCGATGCGAACCTGGTACTGGCTCTTTTTCTGTTCGAAAAAGGACTCGGGGAGGTCATTGGATTGCAGGTTCTGGCGGCTCTTGAGGTAATTTTCCAGAAGACGGGTAACCAGTCGCGTGCCGAGTTCGGGATCGGCGAAGCTGTAGCTCACGGAGATGACGTTGGACCCGGGCAGGGTTTCCACCGTGAGCGCGGCGCTGGCCTGTTCGGTCAGGGCATCGACAGTGCCGTCGCGCACCGGGTCGATTTCAAGCCCTACCGCGCTGCGCAGCGGATTGATGACATGCTCGCGCAGCGGATTGGCGACATAGGTGCGCAGCGGCTCCGTCACCAGGCTATTAACGATGCCTTTGCTAGGGCGGTAGACACCTTCCTCATAGAGTTGGCGAACGGTTTCGCGCATCAGCGAGGGCGAGCGAAGAATGTTGCTTTCCGTTTCCATGTCGGCGAGTGACGGCGGCAGGAATTTGTCCGTCTCCTGGCTGAGCGCTGTGTTAGCGTCGCTCTGGGGCAGCTTCTTGGACTGCACCAAGACCTCGGCGGTGATGTCGAAGGTCTGCTTGAGCAGCAACGGCAACAATAGTGTGATGACGGCAAAGACCAGAAATACCCGCTTGATCAACTGGCGGTTGGCAAAGAAGATCCGTAGGAATTCATGCAGGTAGTTTTCGTTCGGAGGCACGACGTGCAGATTGTTCAATTGTCGTCATCCTTCTTGTCGACCCGGTAAGAGTCTTCATCCTTGTTGTCGACCCGGTAAGAAAAGCCGAAGCCGATTCCATTGAACAACAGGACATCAGCGACCTGTCTGCTGATTTCTCCGGCGCGCCCCAGCTTGGTCTTCGGGACATAAAGCAAATCGTCCGGTTGCAGGTAGGCGAAGATATCGGCCGAGGCGTTTAGCGCATTGCTGACGTCGTACAGACGCGCTTCCATCTGGTCGCCCTTGCGGCGCATGATCACCACCGAATCCAGGCGGGCCAGCGGACTGGCGCCGTGCGCTAGAGTAAGCGCCTCGAGCACCGAGACAGGCCGACGGATCGGGTAGACGCCTGGCTGGGTCACCTCACCGAGTACGAAAATCTCGTTCGCTGTTGTGCTCTTGAGCAGCGCGTCCACTTGGACATTGGCTGCATGGGCGGCGTAGCGCTCGTTGAGCGTGGTATTGAGTTGGGCAAGTGTCATGCCTTGCAACGCTACCGCTCCGATGAGCGGAAACATGGCGCGACCGTCGGAGCCGACGGTAATTTCCCGGCTGAGGCCGGTCGCGGGATGGTTGAGCGTCAGGCGCAGGTTTTCTTCAGCGGTGAGCGGACGCGGTATCGACAGGGAGACAACCGGCCGCTTGAGTATCTTTCGATACCCATCGATGACCTTGCCCTGCGCTTGCAGGGCCGTCAGGCCGGCCAGCGCCATCGTGCCGACATAAGGCAGCTCGATGGTGCCGTCGGGCATGACCAACTTAGTACCGCTGAGCTCCGGTGCGGTGAGGAAGTTGATCTCCACCTGGTCCCCTGCCTGGATGCGGTAGGCTTGAGGGCTTGTGTGGTCGATATAGAAGATGACGTCCAGCACGTCCTGCGGGCGTAGGGTCTTCTCGATCGTGAATACCTCCGTGCGCAGCGCGTCGGAGGGTGCAGCCGTGATGATCCCTGCGGGCATATGCTGTACTGCCGGGCTGGCACAGCCGACCAGAGCCAGCATCAGAGGTATCGGTTTGAGATTCATCATGACGGCTCAGAGTTGGTCATAGACCCATTTGGGCATGTAGTACTTGCGCGCGTTAAGCACGCTTCCCATCAACTTGGCCCCCGCCTGCGAGAGGCGCTGGGCAGCAGCTTGGGCGACTTCCCAGCGCGTTTCTTCTGCCCGTACCACCAGTATCACTCCGTCGACAAGCGAGCCGATGGTCAGCGTATCGCCGCCGGTGTAGACGGCTTCCCCATCGATCACTACGAAGCGGTAGCGATCGCTGAGTTGCGAGAGGAGTTGCCTTAGCTGCTCTGTCGACAATCCTCGGCTGCCATTCCTCCGTTGACCCAGCGGAAGCAGGTGGAACGGGTGGCTGGGAAGCTCGAGCAAGCAAGCATCCAGCGATGAGGCGCTGTCGGCAGCGGCCAGGTCCAAGAAACCTGGCTGGTCTTCCAGCCCCAGCTGACGGGTTATGCTGGCAGAGGACAGGCTCGCATCAATCAGCACCACCTTTCCGCTGCAGGCTGCCGCCAGCTGCTGGACCATCGTGATGGCGCTGGTCGTCACGCCGCAGCCGTTGTTTGCAGCGGTCATCAGCAAGACCTGCCGTTCCTGATCGAGAACGGTGGAGGCGAGGTTGATCTCGCTGGGGGTGGCAACATCCAGACGTATGGTCGGAAGTGAGCCGTCCATTAGCTTGCTCCATGGCCGCTGACGACCTTGAAAGGGGTTTTCAACAGGATCCTCAAGTCCAGCCAGGGGCTTTGACGGGTGATATAGGCTAGATCAAGAGCGACACGATCATCGAAATCGATATCACTGCGGCCGGATATCTGCCAAAGGCCGGTGATGCCGGGATAGATGCTCAGCCGCACGAGGTGATGGCTGTGATAGCGATGCGCGTCGAACGAAGTTGGCCGTGGCCCAACCAGGCGCATTTCTCCACGTACTACGTTAAACAGATTGGGTAGTTCGTCGAGGCTGGAGCGCCGTAGCCATTTTCCAATGGTGGTCACCCGTGGATCGCGGTCAATCTTGAAATCCACCGAGTCGGCGCCGTGTTTGTTCAGGTGGCGCAGGCTCTCCTTCAACTCTTCGGCGTTCACCACCATGGTACGGAACTTGAACATGCCGAAGCGGCGACCGCGAAAGCCCGTACGCTCCTGGATGAAAAAAACGGGGCCCGGACTGGTAATTTTGATGATGAGCGCAATGGTAAGTAGCAACGGCGATAGCAGAACAAGCATCGAAGCCGCGGACAGGGCTTCGGTTATGCGCTTGGTTCGCGAAAGGCTCCACGGCGTCCCTCCGGGGCGGCCTGTCAACCAACCTCGGTGCTGAAGCAGGACGGCCGCATCGATCTGGCTGCGCAAGGCTGGGTTGCGGCGTTTCTCGTGTCCTCGACGGGGCTTCTCGACGCTGCGCTCCGGTGCCCTTTGCTCGATAGGCGTATCTGTCATCATGCGACTTCTCCGTTGGGTACGGAGCAGCTGTCGGCTACCGGAACGCTGACCGGAAATAAGTAATAGTCACGGAACCATGCGACGAATCGTGCCAGGCCATCCTCAAGACAGGTAAGCGGCGTGAAGCCGATCGCCTCTTCCAATGCACTGGCGTCTGCGCAGGTATTAATCACATCACCGGGCTGCAAGGGCAGCAATTGCAGCTCGGCCGGTCTACCGAGCAGACGCGCCAGCGTGTCGACATAGATGCGCAGATGAACAGGACGGTTACCGCCGATGTTATACAGGCGCCAGGGAGCCATGCTGGTCGAGGGGTTCGGTTCCTCGGGGTTCCAGTTCTGATCGATGCTGGGAGGTTGCGGCAACAGGCGAACCAGGCTTTCGACGATGTCATCAATGTAGGTGAAGTCCCGCTGGTGCTCACCGTGGTTGAACAGCTTCAATGGCTGCCCGTAGCTGATGGCGTTGGCGAACAGCATGGGTGACATGTCCGGACGGCCCCAGGGGCCATAGACCGTGAAGAAGCGAAGCCCGGTCGCTGGAATGCCGAACAAGTGACTGTAGCTATGGGCCATGACCTCATTGGCCTTCTTGCTGGCGGCATACAGCGACAGGGGATGATCCGTATTGTGCTGTTCGGAATAAGGCGTGCGGTGGTTGGCTCCGTACACAGAGCTGGAGGACGCGAAGATCAGGTGTTTCACAGGATGACGGCGACAGGCCTCAAGGAGATTCAGGAACCCGGCGAAATTGCTATCGAGATAGGCGCGGGGATTGTCCAGCGAATAGCGCACGCCCGCCTGTGCTGCGAGATGGATGACCGCCTCTGGACGATGCTTCGCGAATAGCTGTTCAAGCTTGCGGTCGTCTTCCAGGTTGATACGGCACAGAAGGAAATCGCCTGCCGTTTCTCGTACCCAGCGTACCCGATCTTCCTTGAGCTGCGGGTTGTAGTAGTCATTGAAGTTATCCACCCCGATAACCTCATGGCCTTCTTGCAACAGGCGCAGTGTGGTATGAGCGCCAATGAATCCGGCCGCTCCAGTGACTAACGTTTTCATGCCGGGACCGATGCGCTCGTGGGGCGGATGTAAGGTAAACCGATGCCGAAATAGTGCAGTCCGGCATTCGCCAACTGCTGCGGATTGAACAGATTACGGCCATCAATAACCAGGCGTGCGCGAAGCTTCTTTCCCAGTGCTTCGAAATCGACTACCCGGAAAGCCTTCCACTCGGTACAAATCACCAGAGCGTCGGCATCTTGCAATGTGTCGTCGCGGGTCGCGCACAATTCAAGGTCATCCCTGTAGCCGTAGATGCGGCGACACTCGGTCATGGCCTCCGGATCGAAGGCCCGTACACGGGCTCCCTCTGCCCAGAGGGCTTCGATAAGATATCGGCTCGGCGCTTCTCGCATATCGTCGGTGTTTGGTTTGAATGCCAGTCCCCACACGGCAATAGCCTTATCGGCCAGGCCGCCGGGAAGTTGAGCCTTGAGTTTGCGCAGCAGGACCTGCCGCTGGTCGTCGTTGATCCTCGTAACGGTCTGGAGCAGGCGGGGCTCCAAGCCGTTTTCTTCCGCGGTATGGATCAAGGCTTTGAGGTCTTTTGGAAAGCATGAGCCACCGAAACCGCAACCTGGGTAAATGAAGTGATAGCCAATTCTTGGGTCCGAGCCGATCCCCTTGCGTACCGCTTCGATGTCTGCGCCCAAGCTTTCCGCTAGGTTGGCCAGCTCGTTCATGAAACTGATACGGGTGGCAAGCATGGCGTTGGCGGCGTACTTGACCAGCTCCGCGCTGCGATTGTCCATGTACAGCGTGCGTTCGTGATTGCGGTTGAACGGAGCATACAGTTCCGCCATCTGCTGTTGAGCCTGCGCGTCCTGGCTTCCGATGATGATGCGATCCGGCCGGCTGCAGTCGGCAACCGCGCTGCCTTCCTTCAGGAATTCGGGATTCGAGACGATGAATGCGCTCAGTTCGGTCTTGCCGCGCGTATCGAGAATTGCACGGACCTCTGCCCGAACGGTGTCAGCGGTCCCTACCGGAACCGTCGACTTGATCACCAGAGTGCGATCTTGCTCCATCATGCATGCGACTTGGCGGGCGACGCTCATTACATGGCGCAGGTCCGCAGAGCCATCCTCGTTCGGCGGTGTGCCCACCGCTATGAAGATTATCCGGGCGTGGATGACGGCCAATTGGGCCTGGGTGGAAAAACGCAAGCGTCCTGCCTTGATGTTTTCCTCGAGCACAGCAGCCAAGCCTGGTTCGTGAATCGTTGGGATGGCGCGTTGCAACTGCGCAACCTTTTGCTCATCGACATCAACGCACATGACCTGATGCCCTACGTCCGCCAGGATGGCAGCTTGAACCAGCCCTACATAACCTGTACCAAAGACGCTAACTTCCATGATGCACCTTGGATTATCGAATCCGATATCAATATGATATCAATGGCAATGAGCCTTTTAGATTGATTTTCCCAGTCGAGCCGGCGTTTGTTGGCGATACCATGACGCCTTTTTGTTGACGTAAGTGATGTTTCATGACTGCCAGATCCGGTGGCGCCATCGTTGCGTTATTAGGGGTGTCCCCAATGGATCTCCACAAGCAACGCGCATGTCACAGCGAAAAGTCCCGTTTTATCCGTAGAGATCTATGAAGTTGCTAGAATGCGGCCTCATTCTGATCTAGATGCGAGCTTGGCATGTCCGATTTCACCCAACGCTTTCTTTTCGATGAGACCGACGTGCGCGGTGAGTGGGTCGGGCTTGAACGCAGCTATGCCGAGGTGCTGGCCAAGCACAGCTATCCGGAGCAGGTGGCCCAGTTGCTGGGCGAACTGCTTGCGGCAGCGGCATTGCTCGTTGGCACCCTGAAGTTCGACGGGTTGATGGTGTTGCAGGCGCGCTCGTCGGGTGCCGTACCCTTGTTGATGGTCGAATGTTCGAGCGAGCGCGAGATGCGCGGCATTGCTCGCTACGACGAAGCGCAGCTGACACCTGGTGCGACCCTGGCCGAGCTGATGCCCGAGGGTGTGATGGCCATGACCATCGACCCGGCCAATGGGCAGCGTTATCAGGGCATCGTTGCGCTGGATGGCGTGACCCTGGCGGACAGCCTGTCGAATTATTTTGCGTCGTCCGAGCAGCTGCCAACGCGCTTCTGGCTCGCCGCCGACGGCCGTCGTGCCTGTGGCATGCTGCTGCAACAACTGCCGGCCGATCGTATCCGTGATGGCGAAGAGCGTGAAGCCAGCTGGCAGCATCTGCGCACCCTGGCCGATACCCTGTCGACCGAAGAGTTGCTGGGGCTCGATACCCAGACCATCCTGCACCGTCTCTATCACGAAGAACAGGTTCGACTGTTCGATCCCCGTCCGATCGTCTTTCGTTGCAGTTGCTCGCGTGAACGCTCGGCCAATGCAGTCATCAGCCTTGGCCAGCAGGATGCCGAGCAACTCGTCGAGGAGCAGGGCGGAGCCATCTCTATCGATTGCCAGTTCTGCAACCACAGCTACCGTTTCGATGCAGCCGACATCGCCCAGCTGTTTGCGGGTGCGGGAACACAGAGCCCCTCAGGCACGCGTCATTAAAGGGTCTCCGGACGTAGGAACCTTTTCGCCATCACGGCCTCATACCCAGCGCAGCGTCATTTCTGTCATAATCGCGCGCACTTTTTTTCGGTGTAGTCCACTGCAAGGTGGGCTACAACAGCATGGAGGAATCGGCCCAGGGCCGACGGGGAACTCATGACGCAAGCCACTAACGCCGTGTACATCGATATCAGCACCGCCCAACTGGTTGAAGAAGCCATCAAGCGCGGTGAAGGTGAATTGGCCGCCAATGGCGCGCTCGTCGTGAAAACCGGCCATCGGACCGGACGTTCGCCAGCTGATCGCTTTATCGTAGAAGAGCCCAGCACCCACAGCTCCATTGCCTGGGGACCGATCAACCGTCCGTTCCCGGCCGACAAGTTCGACGCCCTCTGGGAGCGCGTCGAGGCGTTCAACAAGGCTCAGGACCATTTCGTTGCCCACGTGCACGTAGGCTCGTCCGAAGGTCACTACCTGCCGGTCAAGATGACCACCGCGACAGCCTGGCAGAACCTCTTTGGTCGCCAGCTGTTCATCAATCCCGAGCAGTACAACCCAGCCGGCAAGGACGAATGGCAGGTTCTCAACGTTGCCAATTTCGAGTGCGTTCCCGAGCGCGATGGCACCAACTCCGATGGTTGCGTGATTATCAACTTCGCCCAGAAGAAAGTGCTGATCGCCGGCATGCGCTACGCCGGCGAGATGAAGAAGGCCATGTTCTCGGTGCAGAACTATCTGTTGCCGGAAGCGGACGTGCTGCCGATGCACTGCGCGGCAAACATTGGCGACGATGGCGACGTGACCCTGTTCTTCGGCCTGTCCGGCACCGGCAAGACCACCCTGTCCGCCGACGAGTCACGCCACCTGATCGGTGATGACGAGCACGGCTGGGGCACCGGCGTGGTGTTCAACATCGAAGGCGGCTGCTACGCCAAGTGCATCGACCTCTCCGAGAAGAACGAGCCGGTAATCTGGAAAGCCATCCAGTTCGGCACCGTGCTGGAAAACGTCGTGCTCGATGACGAGCGTGTTGCCAACTACAGCGATGACAGCCTGACCCAGAACAGCCGCGCGGCGTATCCGCTGGAGTACGTCGAGAAGCGTTCGGAGAAGAACCTGGGCGGCGAGCCTAACGCGGTGATCTTCCTGACCTGCGACCTGACCGGTGTTCTGCCTCCGGTGTCGATCCTCAACGAAGAGCAGGCCGCCTATCACTTCCTCTCCGGCTACACCGCGCTGGTCGGTTCCACCGAAATGGGCTCGGGCAGCGGTATCAAGTCCACCTTCTCCACCTGCTTCGGCGCGCCCTTCTTCCCGCGGCCGGCTGGCGTCTATGCCGAGCTGCTGATCAAGCGCATCCAGGCGTTCGGCTCCAAGGTCTATCTGGTCAACACCGGCTGGACCGGCGGTGGCTACGGCGTCGGCAAGCGCTTCAACATCCCGACCACCCGTGCGGTGATCGCTGCGATCCAGAGTGGCGCGCTGATCGGTGCGGAGACCGAGCACCTGCCAATCATCAACCTGGACGTGCCGAAGGCTGTCGCCGGTGTCGACACTCAGCTGCTCAACCCGCGCAACACCTGGTCCGACGGCAACGCCTACGACGAAGCGGCCAAGGAACTGGCGAACAAGTTCATCGAGAACTTCAAGAAGTTCGACGTCTCCGACGCCATCAAGGCTGCCGGCCCGCAGCTGTAAGCTTCAGCGCAAGCTATAGGAAGCCGCCTTCGGGCGGCTTTTTCGTGGGCGCTGACCCTAGGCGAGACGGGCGTTGCCTGCTGGCAGAATCGCCTTGTGCGCCAAAGCTGACCTAGGTCGCATCGCAGCCATCGGCCACGGTACCGGCATCTGCGGACGCTGTGCCGGTACCGATCGGGCCACACGATAGATTCGATCAGCCAAGGCGGATGGATTCGATGGAAGGCCACGCATAGCATAGCGACCACCTTTACACCCCTATGGAGCCACACCATGCAGATCGAAGAAGCCATCCAGACCCGCCGTGCCGTGAAGGCCTACGACGCCAGCTTTCAGCTCAGCCGCGAAGAGAAGGACGAGTTGTTGCAGCTGGCTCTGCTCGCGCCTTCAGCCTTCAACCTGCAGCATGTGCGCTTCGTCGAAGTGAGCGACCCGGAACTGCGTGCGCAGATCCGCGAGGTGGGCTGGAACCAGGCGCAAATGACCGATGCCTCCATGCTGGTGGTGGTCTGTGCCCAGGTCGACAGCTGGGAAAAGAACGTCCGCCGCGTCTGGGAAGGCGCACCGGCCGAGGTGCAGGACTACATGGCCGGCGCCATCGACAACTACTACCGCGACAAGCCGCAGGTGCAGCGTGATGAGGCCATGCGCAGCTGTGGGCTGATGGCGCAGACGCTGATGCTCGCCGCCCGGGGCAAGGGCCTGGACTCCTGCCCGATGGATGGCTTCGATTTCGACGCCGTGGCCAAGCTGATCAACCTGCCCGACAACCATGTCATTGCCCTGATGGTCGCGGTGGGCAAGCGAGCTGCCGACCCCAAGCCGCGCATCGGTAAGCTGCCGTACGACGAAGTGGTCATCCGCGATCGGTTCTGACCGTTCCCGGCAAGCTCTAGCGCAATTGACGAAGCGTGCCGGTCTGTCTGAAGACAGATCGGCGATTGCACTGGGGCTATTCAGTTCTGATTCTTGCAGCTGTCAGCAAGCGTACGGTAGGTGAGCTGGTGCAGCTCTCCCGAAGAATCCCGATAGGTCATGACGGCGTCTGTCACTTCGCAATAAGGCGTCGGCTCGATCTTGATGGATACCACCGAGGCGATATCGAGTCGGCTTCCGTAGGTGTATGGCTCGGGTTCGCCGCTGTTGGCATGAGCAAGCGACGCGGCAGAAAGTAGCAAGGCAGTAGTTGCAAGGGTAACGCGCATGGCAGGAATTCCTGATTCTGATTAGTAGGTTCCGTTCCTGTTCGCGTCGCGAATCACCTGATCCGGCGGCGCTTATGCTTGTTTTCAGGAGCCCTGCAATCGTAGAAGTAGATAGCCTGCTAACGGTAATTGCAGAATCCAATCCTTCCCATTGAGCGAAATGTTTGGCCGCTTCGTTTGCAGTCTGCCCTGTGGCTTTTTCTCGGCCCGCGCGAACTTTCAGATAGCTGACAGGACTTGCCGGACGCTTTGCAGTACCGTCTCCCTCCTTTTGCTACCCTCCGGCCTCCAGTCAAAGGAGTGACTCAGCATGATCGAACAGACCCTCAAGCAGACGTTCGGCTATGACGGCTTCCGTCCCGGTCAGGAGCAGGCCATCCGCGCCGTGGTGGCCGGGCGCTCGGCGGCGGCAATCTTCCCCACCGGATCGGGCAAGTCGCTGTGCTACCAGCTGCCGGCGCTGCTACTGCCGCATCTGACACTGGTGGTCTCGCCGTTGCTGGCGCTGATGCAGGATCAACTGGCCTTTCTGCATCGGCACGGTATCGCTGCCGGGAGCATCGACTCGGCGCAGAGCCGTGAGCAGGCCGGCGAGACCATGGCGCGCGCCAAGTCCGGCGAGCTTAAGATCCTGATGATCTCGGTGGAGCGGCTGAAGAACGAGCGTTTCCGCAATTTCATCAGCCAGGTACCGATCTCCCTGCTGGTGGTAGACGAGGCACACTGCATCTCCGAATGGGGCCACAACTTCCGCCCGGATTATCTCAAGCTTCCCGACTACCAGCGTCAATTCAACATCCCCCAGGTGCTGCTGCTGACCGCCACGGCCACCCCACCGGTCATTGCCGATATGCAGGCCAAATTCGCGATTGCCGAGGATGACGTGGTGACCACCGGCTTCTACCGGCCCAACCTCAACCTGCTGGTGGAGCCGGTCAGCGGCTTGGGCAAGCAGCGCCGGCTGGTGGAATGGCTGGGCGACAAGAGCGGCCAGCCCACCATCGTCTACGTCACCCAACAGAAGACCGCCGAGCAGGTCGCCGAGCACCTGGCGCAGCGCGGCTTCCCGGCCAGCGCCTACCACGCGGGCATGGCGCACGAGCTGCGTGAGGCGATCCAGCGGCGCTTCATGGCCGGCGAGCTGAACTGCATCGTCGCCACCATCGCCTTTGGCATGGGCATCGACAAGTCGGACATCCGCAACGTGGTGCACTACGACCTGCCCAAGTCGGTGGAGAACTACAGCCAGGAGATCGGCCGTGCCGGCCGCGATGGCAAGCCATCGGACTGCCTGGTGCTGGCCAATCGCGACAGCCTCAGCGTGTTGCAGAACTTCGTCTACGGCGATACGCCGGAACGCGAGGGCATCCGCTGCGTGTTGGACGAACTGCTGCAGGCTGGCGCCGGCGGGCAGTGGGAGCTGATGCTCAACCAGCTGTCGGACCAGAGCAACATCCGCCAGCTGCCGCTGAAAACCCTGCTGGTGCAGCTGGAGCTGCGCGGCATCATCGCACCGCGTTTTGCCTACTTCGCCGAATACCGCTTCAAGTACTTGCTCGAACCCGAGGCGCTGGTGGCGAAGTTCGAAGGCGAGCGGCGACGGTTCGTCGAAGCCATCGTGCACAGCTCGGCGCGGGCGCGGACCTGGTGCACGCTGGATTTCGACGCGCTCCATGGGCAGCACGGTGCCGACCGCGCCCGGGTGGTTAAGGCGCTGGAGTACTTTCAGGAAAAGGGCTGGATCGAGCTGGAGAGCAAGCAGATGACCGAGGTCTACGCGCTGCTCGATCAGCGCTTCGACGCCGAAGCACTGAGTGGCGAGCTGCATGCCTATTTCAAGGGGCACGAAGCCAGCGAAATCACCCGCATCGACAATATGCTGGCGCTGTTCGAGTCCGCCGAATGCTTGAGTCAGCGGCTGGCGGCCTACTTCGGTGACCGCCAGGCGCCGCAGCACTGCGGGCATTGCTCGGTCTGCCGCGGACAGGTCGCCAGACTGCCGGAACCGCCGGCACTGGTGCCGCTGGGCGAGATCGACCTGGCCGCCCGCTGCGCCGAGTTCAGCCAGCGCTACACGCAGCTCAAGGGCGGGGCGCCGAGCGCCGAGTGCATGACGCGCTTTCTGTGTGGCATCAGCGTGCCGGTGTTCACCAAGCTCAAGGCCCGCCAGCTCCCCGGCTTCGCTTCGCTGGAGGCCTATCCCTACGCCGAGGTTCGCGCGCAGCTGACGCGCTAGCCATCGGCAAAGAGCCTCAGCGCGCGGTCAGGCCGGGCAACTGCGCTCCACCCGAGTCAGATCCAGATGCGGCGAGACGAACCCGGCGATTGAGGTCGGGTTGAGTCTCAGATGAAGGCACGTAGCCCGGCCGTAACAGTCAGCAGCCGCTCCGTAGAAGATTTCCATCCGACCTTGGTGCTCATCCTTAAGCAGCTGTAACCATGTCTTAATGACATCGCACCAGTTCGAGTCGCGATGGGTCTGGTTCGATGCGCTTAAGCGATCACCGGTTGGATGGGTACCGACCAAATGACTTCATGCCGCGGACATAGCTGCCGATAACAGCGTCATATCTGCCAGGAGCACTCTCATGCCCCGCCTGTTCACCGATCTCGGATTCCGCTGGAAAATCACCCTGCCCATTGCGGCGCTGGCCCTGTTGCTGGTGCTGATGGGCGTCGTAGGCATGCGTGGCATCGAGCGTGTCGCCGATTCGGGGGAGCGGTTGGCAACACGGCACCTTCCCGCCATTGGCCTGTTGGTCAATGCCGACCGGGACCTCTACCAGGCTTTCGTTGCCGAGCGCAGCCTGCTTGACAGTGATGCCGGTGAGTACGTGCAGGCGCTGAAGGCCAGTCATGCGGAAAACCTCAAGCAGGCCTATGACCGGGTGCAAAAGTACGCGGCCATGCAGCCGGGTGCCGAGGCACTGGCGCTGGTCGAGCAGTTCAACAGCGGCTTCCGGCAGTGGTCGGAGGTGTCCCAGCGGGTGATCGATCAGATCGACCTCGATCCACAGGCGGCCAGCGCGCTGAGTTTTGGAGACAGCGAAGCGCGTTTCGATGCCATGCGTGATGCCATCGACAAGCTCGGTGAACTCGAGGAGCAGGCTGCCAACGCCGAAGGCCAGGCAGCCATCGCCGAAGGGTCGGCAACCGCCCGTCAACAGGGCGTGGTTCTGGTCATTGGCCTGCTTGGCTGCGCGCTGCTGGTGCTAGGCCTGCCGCTGATGGTGCTGCGACCGATGCGCCGCCTGCTCTATCGCCTGCAGCAGATCGCCGAGGGAGACGGCGACCTGCGGGCCCGCCTGGAGGTGCAGTCGGCTGACGAGTTGGGCCAGCTGGGCGATGCCTTCAACCGTTTCCTCGACAAGCTGCAGCCGCTGATCGCCGAAGTGGGTCGGGTGACCGGTGAAGTCGACGCCGCCGCCCGAAGCATGGCGGGGCTGGCGGCAACCAATGACCAGCTGATCACCAGCGAGCACGCCGCGGTCGATCAGGTCAGTACGGCGGCGACCGAGATGAGCGCTGCAGTCAATGAAGTTGCGCTCAATGCACAGAGCGCCTCGGATGCGGCCCATGATGCCGAGCGCCAGTCGCGCCGGGGCGCTGAGGTGGTCGGCAGCACCATCGAGTCGATTCGCCAGTTGGCGCAGGAAGTGGAGGGCAGCTCGCAGACCATCGAGGCGTTGGCCGAGGAGACCGCCAGCATTGGCGCGGTGCTTGAAGTGATTCGGGGCATTGCCGAGCAGACCAACCTGCTGGCGCTCAACGCAGCCATCGAGGCGGCGCGAGCGGGCGAGCAGGGACGGGGTTTCGCCGTGGTGGCCGATGAAGTGCGTGCCCTGGCAGCCCGCACCCAGGATTCGACCAAGGACATCCAGCTGCGCATCGAGCGCCTGCAGAGTGGTGTTGCCAAGGCCGTGCAGGCAATGCACGCCGGGAGCGGCAAGGCGCGTGACAGCGTCGAGCGCGCCGCGGGTGTCGATCAGGTGCTGGCCGAGACCATGCAGTCCGTGCAACGCATCAACGAGATGGCGGCCCAGATCGCCACGGCCTGTGAAGAGCAAAGCAGCGTTACCGAGGAAATCGCACGCAACATCACCGACATCCGGGACCTGTCCAACGATGCGGCAGCCAATTCGGCAGAGAGCATGCAGGCAAGTCGACAGCTGTCCCAGTTGTCCCAGAACCTGGCAGGGCTGGTTGGGCGCTTCCGCGTCTGAACATGTTCGTGCAGGGCCTTTGATGGAGGCTCGGGCGGCGGGTCTGTGCCGCTGACCCTCGGCAGCGCTGACACAATCGGAAAAGCTCTGGTTGCCGAGTTGGCCGGTAAGTCGGGCTGTGTCGACCATACTCAGGTGTCGACATGGCCGACCGCCCGGAGACCCGTTCATGCAGACTCGCCGCCAACTGCTCCATCGCTCCGCCCTGCTTGCCGCCATCGCTGCACTTGGCAGCGTATGGCCGTCACTTGTCCGGGCGGCCGAGCCGTTGCGAATGCGCAGGATTCCGTCATCAGGGGAACTGCTTCCCGTGATCGGCCTGGGCACCTCGCGAACGCATGACATCCGCCTGGATGACAGCGAGATGCAGGCGTTGCTCGAGGTTTTGCGGGTCCTTGTCGACGGCGGGGCTCGGGTGATCGACACGGCACCGAGCTATGGCAACGCCGACCGCGTGGTGGGTGAGCTGGTCCAGCGCGGCAAGGCGCGCGAAAGGGTTTTCCTCGCTACCAAGGTATCGGCCACTGGCCGCGAGCGCGGCCTGGCGCAGATCGAAGCGAGCTTCAAAGCGCTGCAGACTGACACCCTCGACCTGATCCAGGTGCACAACCTGCAGGACACCAGCACCCAGCTCGGCCTGCTGCGCGAGCTCAAGGAGGAGGGGCGTGTCCGCTATATCGGTGTGACGCACTACGTCGAATCGGCGCATGACCGGCTGCTTCAGGTGCTCAGGCGGGAGCCGGTCGACTTCGTCCAGTTCAACTATTCGGTGGGCGAGCGCAACGCCGAAAAGCGGCTGCTGCCGTATTGCGCCGACAACGGCATCGCCACGCTGATCAACCGGCCTTTTACCCGCGGCAACCTGCTCTCGCGGGTCAAGGGCAAGCCACTGCCGAGCTGGGCGGCGGATATCGATGCCAGTTCCTGGGCACAGCTGCTGCTCAAGTTCATCCTTGCCGAGCCGGCGGTGACCACGGTGATACCGGCCACCTCCAATCCGCGCTATATGGCTGACAACATCATGGCCGGGCAGGGCCGGCTGCCGGATGCGCGCCAGCGAGAAATGATCGTCGAAGCCTTTCAATGAGTGCCGTTGGGGCCCCTTCAATGGAGGCTGATTGATGATGCCGCTTGCTGCGCGCGCAGCAGCTACGATCAACGCCCGCCCCGGCGAACTGCGCGCGGCGCTGGCCGGCTTCGGCCTGTTTTTCTGCCTGTTCGCCGGCTACTTCATGCTGCGCCCGATTCGCGAGTCCATGGGCATCCAGGGTGGCGTCGACAACCTGCAGTGGCTGTTCACCGCGACCTTCGTTGCCATGCTGGTGGCGGTGCCCCTGTTTGCCTGGCTCAACTCAAGGGTGGCCCGCATTCATTACATCGACTGGGTGTACGGCTTCTTCTGCCTGAGCCTGCTGTTGCTCGCCGGCCTGTTCTTCATGCTGCGCGACAGCGTCTGGCTGGCACGGGTGTTCTATGTATGGATATCGGTCTACAACCTGTTCGTGGTCTCGGTGGCCTGGAGCCTGATGGCCGACGTGTTCGATGCGCCTCAGGCCCGTCGCCTGTTCGCCTTCATTGCCGCCGGCGCCAGTGTTGGCGGGCTGGTTGGGCCGGCGCTGAGCGCCTTGCTGGTGGGCCTGCTCGGGCAGTTCGGCCTGATGCTGCTGGCGGCGCTGCTGCTGGCGGCTGCGGTGGCAATCAAGCATTACCTGATGGCTTGGCGCGAAGTTCGGGGTGCTGGTCGACCGGGTGCCGAGCATGCGGAAAGCCCGCGGCGGCCGGTCGCCGGCAATCCGTTCAGCGGACTGACACGGGTGCTGCGCTCCGGTTACCTGTTGGGTATCGCCGTCTTCGTTCTGCTGCTGACCACCGCCAGCACATTTCTCTACTTCGAGCAGGCACGACTGGTGGCCGGGCTGTTTCCGGACCGCGCCGAGCAGGTGCGGGTGTTCGGTGCCATCGATTTCGTGGTGCAGGCCGGTGCGCTGCTGTCGCAATTGTTCATTACCGGACGTATCGCTCAGCGGCTGGGCGTACGGGTGCTGCTCGCTGCAGTGCCGGCGCTGGTCTGTCTGGGCTTCGTCGGCCTGGCGCTGGCGCCCACCTTCGCCGTGCTGGCCGCCGTGATGATCGTGCGCCGTATCGGTGAATACGCCTTTGTCCGCCCGGGCCGGGAAATGCTCTTCGCGCCGCTGGATGCCGAGAGCAAGTACAAAGCGAAGAATTTCATCGACACCGTCGTCTATCGCGGCGGCGATGCGCTGAGTGGCTGGGCCAAGGCGCTGCTCGACACCCTTGGTCAGGGCGCCTGGCTGATAGGCCTCGTCGGCGCGATCTGCGCTGCCGTCTGGGGTGCTGTGGGTTGGTATCTGGGTGGGCGTGCTGATCGCGGCCAGACAGCCCAGGCAGGCAACGCTGCCAGGGGGGTGCCGCGCGAACAGTTGCGCAGCTAGCCGGGACGCCCGGGCACGCTGGCTAACGAAGCCGCTGAACCTCGGCGACTTCGGCGCCTCGAACCTCTAGTACGTCATCATTCAGGAGTAGCCGTATGCATGTTCAAGTCAACAGCCATCAAATCCCCGGCAGTGTCGAGCTGCATGAATGGGTCGGCTCGACTGTAGAGGAGCGGCTGGAACGTTTCGACGATTTCCTCACCCGTATCGAGGTTCACGTCAGCGACGAGAACGCACAGAAAGCCGGCGCGGACGACAAGCGTTGCCAGATCGAAGCACGCCCCAAGGGCCACCAGGCCGTGTCGGTGACCCACAAGGCCGAGTCGTTGCAGCTGGCCGTGGATGGCGCTGCGGAAAAGATGCGACATGCCCTTGAACACCTGATGGGCAAGCTGGACACCAAGGTAATGTCGGGTGGTGAGCTCAATGACCCGCTGCTTGATGAGCAGCCCCAAGCGGTAAAGGACGCCATGCTCGAGGAGGAATTTCTCGAGAAGCAGGACGAGCTCGACAAGTAACGCCAGCGCCCCGGTACTTTACCGGGGCTCCGCTGCCGGTCCGGTAGTGTCCGGGGCTTGGTTCGCCATCTTTTTCTAGCTGCCGGAACCCGCAGCGACCGGTTCGTTTCTAACCTCTGTCTTTTTCCACTCGGTAAATACTCTTCATGCAGATCATTCTGGTGCGGCACGGGCGGCCCGATCACGGCGCCGCGTCCTGGAGCACCCCGGCTGGCATGAAAACCTGGGTCGAGCGGTATAACGCCGCCAATGTCGTCGCCTGGGAGCGACCCGAATCCCTGAGGCGGCTGGCCGACAGCGTAGGCATGGTGGTTTGCAGTTCGCTGATGCGTTGCGTGGAGTCACGCATGCACCTGCACTGTGAATGCTCGGTCGAGCCAAACCCTCTGTTTGCCGAGGCTCACCTGCCTTATCCAGATTGGCGCTTTCCGTTGTTGCCGTCGCGTGTATGGCGCATGACGTTTCGCACGGCGTGGTTTCTCGGCTTTTCCCAGCACACCGAACCCGTCGGTGAGTCGAGAAAGAGGGCCGGTGCTGCGGCGCAAGAGCTCATCCGGCTAGCTGAGATTCACGGCAGCGTGCTGTTGATGGGGCACAAGATCATGAACGCGCTGATCGCCTCCCAACTGCGTCAACGCGGCTGGCATGGGCCGGCGCTGCCGCTTCTGTCCGGATACTGGCATCCCAGCCGATACCATAAATCCCACTGACCTGACCGCCCCCAAAGCGCAAACACGCCCGACACAGGCCGAAATGCGCGGGACCGCCCTGCGTCGGCTTGCAAGCTGAAACGTTTCAGCTAACGTGATGGGGCGATCGATAAACCACAAAAGGAAATTCGGTATGACCCGTACGTCTCTTCTCTGCTGTATAGGCTTGTCCTGCCTGGCCGCTCCCGCCATGGCCTGGGAGCAGGTATTGATTGATCCTGACAAGCCCGCAGAAAACTGGCGCATAACCAGCGAAGAACTTGGAATCAAGGCAGCTAGCCCGTTCACGGTCAGCATGCGCACCTTGCACGGGGGGCGTCAGGAGGGTGTCAGCCTGATCGAGATCGATAACGGCACGATGAAGATCACGGTGATTCCCGATCGCGGCATGAACGTCCTCGAAGCGGTTGCCGGCAACGTCCGTCTGGGCTGGGACTCGCCGGTGGACGAGGTGGTCAACCCTGCCTTTATCGAACTCAACGGACGCGGTGGGCTGGGCTGGCTGGAAGGTTTCAATGAACTGGTGACGCGCTGTGGTTACGAGTGGGTCGGCCACCCTGGCGAAGACAATGGCGAGTTGCTTACCCTGCATGGTCGCGCAGCCAACATTCCTGCATCGCGGGTGGTTCTGCAGATAGATGAGAAGCCGCCCTATGCCATCCGTCTGCGCGGCGAGTTGAAAGAGAAAGCCTTCAAGAAGGTCGACTTCTCGATCATGACCGAATTGACTACCGAGCCTGGCCGCAGCGGCTTCTCCTTGCATGACACCCTGACCAACCAGGGCGACTATGCCCGGGAGTACCAGGCGCTGTATCACACCAATTTCGGTACTCCCTTGCTGGAAGAGGGTGCTCGCTTCGTTGCGCCGGTCAAGCAGGTGTCGCCGTTCAATGCCAAGGCCGGCACCGAGTTGGATGACTGGCAGACCTACCGCGGGCCAACCCCCGGTTACGACGAAACCGTCTACAACGTCGTCCCTTACGCTGATGTCAACGGCGAAACGCTGGCCATGCTGCATAACCGTGATGCCGAGCTGGGCGTTACCGTTGGTTTCAACACTGACGAGTTGCCGGTGTTCTCACTGTGGAAAAACACCGACACCAAAAAGCAGGGCTATGTCACCGGCCTGGAACCGGGCACCAGTTATTCCTATAACCGTTCCTACCAGCGCCCGCTGGGTCTGGTACCCACGATCGAGCCGGGGGAGCAGAAGCACTTTCATGTGCGCTACGAGCTGCTGACAAGCAAGACGGCAGTTGCCGATGCAGGTAAGCGTATCGAGGCGATCCAGGGCGGGCGGGAGACCGAAGTGAGACAAGAGCCGCTGGTCGATCTGGACCAAGAGAACTAATACGCATCGGGGAGCGCTATGCCCATGCGATCAGCGGCCCGAGATCCGCTACAGGCCGCTGTAGCAAAGGGTTGTAAGCGACGACCCGACATCCTGATGGGCAGGACCGCTCACATGCATCGAGGGCAGGCTTCATGCCGCTATAGCCAAAGGCTTACAAAACCCAGCGGCAATCTCCGCTTCTGCTCATGCCGGCAGGTAATTAATCTACACCCACTCTGAAGCGCAGGACGCGCTCAGGATCAGGAAGATCGACCACCGCCAGGATGGCACTCGAAGGGATTTCGATAAGGTCAGAAAAAACCCGCCTCGGCGGGTTTTTTGCTTTCTGCTCAGGCCATCAGCCGGACCCGCTAGAGATCATCGGCCAGTGGGTCTGCCGTAACCTGTATCGCCGAAAGAGGATGCCTCGGCTCCAATGCCGGTTCAGTCGCTGATCGCCGATCAGGCCGCTCTCGGCCTGGCCTGCTGTTGCTGATCGGTATGCCCTGCATGCCAGAGCAGCCGCGAGCGCTACGGCTGGCGGGGCATGCGGCGGGATGCTCACTTGGGTCGGGGCGGCTGATTTGAACGCGGAGCCTGGGCTCCGGCTTACACACCCTCGCGCCGCCCATCCATATGGCTGTCGACTCTGGCAGGTTATTCTGCTTCTACGATGAATGCCGAATCACATGATCGACTCGTCTGCACTGCCAACGGAAAACCCGGACAGACCGGCATCGAACCGCTTCGGCGAGAGGATGATCTTAGGCCGCAAAGCGACAGCGAAACGCCTCGCTTGTTTCGCCTATAGCGAAAGGCTTACACGGATCGCAGTGATCAGCCATTTAGTCAACGCGCTTGGAAGCTTAATCTACACCCACATCTGAAGCGCAGGACGCGCTCAGGATCAAGGAGGATCGACCATCGCCAGGACGGCAACCGAAAGGATTCGGAATGGTCATAGAAAACCCGCTTCGGCGGGTTTTTTGTTGCCTGCACGATCAGCACCAGTCAGCCCCTTGCGCTTGGAACAGCCTCTTCATGCCACGCAGTCGCGATGCTGAAGACCTCATGCGAGGCTGAGCAGCCCTCGCAGAAGCTGGCGCCTGCCCGGGAGTTCTGGGGATGACCAGTCGAGCAGATGCCCAGGGAAATTCGCCAGCGCTAAGTCTTTTTCGGGTGTGGCAAGCCCGCCCCTGCGTTGCCTGCGACCGCGACGATCTGCTCGATCAGCCACTGCAGCGCGGCATCTCGCTCGCGCTGGGCGACGCTGACGATATCCAGCCTGAAACTGCCGAGATCGAACGGCAGCTCGAACAACCGCAGCGGCATCAGCTCGGCAAAATAGCGCGCCAGCTGCGTTGGCAGCACGGCAGCCAGGTCGCTGCTGGCGACAATATGCGCAGCTTGAAGGTAGTTCGGGGTGGTATACACAACATCCCGGCTCAATCCGTGTTCCTCCAACCATTGATCGACCATTCCGCGCGTCTGCCCGCCATGCACCCAGAGGTGGCGTAAGCGCAGAAAGCGGTCCAGGTCGAGCGCCTCGTCAGCCAGCGGATGGCTCTGGCGTAGCGCAACCTGCAAGGTCTCGCTGGCCCAGCGGCGGGTGTGAAACCGCGTCGGCACTTCGACGAAACGACCGAGCACCAGATCAAGCTCGCCATTATCCAGCGCTTCGGCTGGCAGGCTCGGGGTGAGGTGTTCGATGGCCAGCTGGATGCCTGGCGCGACTTGCGCCAGGTGCGCCATCAGTCTGGGCATGCAGATCAGCTCGACGTAATCGGTGACGGCGATGACGAAGCGCTGGCGGCTGGTGGCCGGGTCGAAGAAGTCGCCGGCGTTGAGCGTGTGCTCGATCTGTTGCAGCGCATCGCGGATCGGTGCCTCCAGGCTCAGTGCCCGCGGCGTCGGCTGCATGGCTCGGCCGGCACGCACCAGCAGCGGGTCGTCGAGCAGTTCGCGCAGGCGACTCAGGGCATTGCTCACCGCCGGC
>DGLA01000010.1:0-155 GCA_002387205.1 Stutzerimonas stutzeri
TCAGGTAGGCGAGGTTGGTGGATGCGTAGCCGGGACCACCGCTGGTGGTGGTGAAGATCTCGGCGAATACCGAAAGCAGGAAAATGGTTTCGATCATCACCACGACCGCTATCGGGCGTGCCAGATGCGGCAGGGTCAGGTGCCAGAAGATCGCG
>DGLA01000010.1:437-634219 GCA_002387205.1 Stutzerimonas stutzeri
GCACGCGGACGATCCCGCGCCCCGCGAAGTCCGCCGCCTCCAGCAATGCGGAGATGAGCACGCCGAGTACCACGCTGATCAGCAGCACGCTGCCAACCAGGATCAGGGTATTGGTCATGCCCGGGATGAAGCCGGCGTCGGTCAGGAAGTAGTGGAAGTTCTCCAGCCCGACGAAATCGTTCTCACCGGGATAGAGCAGGTTGTAGCGGATCACCGAGAAATAGACGGTCATCGACAGCGGAACCAGCATCCACAGCAGCAACAGCGCAACGGACGGGCTGACGAGAAACCAGCTCGGTGCCAACCTCCGCCGGCGGCGCTCGACGGGCGCTGGTGAGGCGGGGGTGACGCTGGCCTGGGGCGGGATTGTCGTGGTAGTGGCCATGAAGGGTGCTCCGGCAGAAGGAAGGCCGTGAGGGCTCGGCAAGCCCTCGTCAGGGATGCCTTCGGGCGGCTACTTGGGGTATCCGGCGCGTTTCATCTCCCGAGTCGTGGATTGCTGCACCGCGGTGAGCATCTGCTCGACCGGCATCTGCCCGGTCAGCGCGGCGGAGAACATCTTGCCGACCTGGGTGCCGATGGCCTGGAACTCAGGGATGGTCACCAGCTGGATGCCGACATAGGGCACAGGCTTGGCGGACGGCGAGGCGGGGTCGGCCTGTTTCAGCGACTCCAGCGTGATCTTCGCAAACGGCGCGGCGGCCATGTATTCGTCGCTGTAGGTCGATTCACGGGTACCTGGCGGTACGTTGGCTACGCCATCGGTTTCGGCAACCAGTTCGGCGTAGTCCTGCGAGGTGGCCCAGGCTGCGAAGGTCTTGGCCGCTTCCTGCTTGTTCGAGCTAGCAGGAATGGCCAGCGCCCAGGAGTAAAGCCAGGCAGAGCCTTTATCGGTAGTTTCTTGAGGCGCGAAGGTGAAGCCGACTTTGTCCGCCACCTTGCTCTGCGATTCATCGGTCACGAAGGAGCCGGCAACGGTCGCATCGACCCACATGGCGCATTTGCCGCTGTTGAACAGCGCCAGGTTTTCGTTGAAGCCATTGCTGGAGGCGCCGGGCGGGCCGTATTGGCTGAGCAGGTCGACATAGAACTTGGCCGCCTTGGTCCATTCGGGGCCATCGAACTCGGGCTGCCACTTCTCGTCGAACCAGCGCGCGCCGAAGGCGTTGGCGACGGTGGTGACCAGCGCCATGTTCTCGCCCCAGCCGGCCTTGCCGCGCAGGCAGATCCCGTACTGGTCCTCGCCAGGCTTGTGCAGCTTTTCGGCGAACTCGGCCATCTGGGTCCAGGTCGGGTGTTCGGGCATGTCCAGACCGGCCTGTTCGAACAGGTCGGTGCGGTAGTAGGTCATCGAGCTTTCGGCATAGAAGGGCAGTGCGTAGAGGGTGCCGTCGACCGAAAGGCCTTCGCGAACCGAGGGGAAGACGTCGTCCAGGTCGTAGTCGTGAGGGAGGTCGGTCATCGGGGCGAGCCACCCCTTGTCGCCCCACAGCGAGGCCTCGTACATGCCGATGGTCAGCACGTCGAACTGGCCGCCATCGGTGGCGATGTCAGTGGTCAGGCGCTGACGCAGGACGTTCTCTTCGAGCACGACCCAGTTAAGGTCGATGTCGGGGTGTTGCTGTTCGAAGGTCTTTGAAAGGCGCTGCATGCGGATCATGTCCGCGTTGTTGACGGTGGCGACGGTAAGGGTTTCGGCGGCCTGGGCCAGGCCGATCGAGGCCATGCAGGCGGTGCCGAGCAGCAAGTTGAATGCTTTCATTCGTGGACTCCTCTTCCAGAGCAGGGTCTGGAAGCACTTATTGTTTTTGTTGTTACCCGCGTACTGCGCTACGAGCGTCTGGCAGGCATTACAACGCCGGCAGTGGCCGCGCGACAAAGCCGTGGCTGCACTTGGTTCGGTACTCTTTTGCACTGTTGCTTATGCGGCCTTTCGGCGCCGGCGGATGGGCTTAATCCACATGCGAAGGCTCAAGGACGAGGATTGGCCAGGCCCAACAGGCGTCGTGTGGAAAAGCGAAGGTGCGGCGGAATGATAGGCGATGCTGGCCGGAAGCGTATCAGCCGGCCAGATTCTGCTCGGTCAGTCGTTGCTCGACCAGGCGTCGATAGCACGATGGCGTCATGCCCTTGAGCTGCTGGAAGCGGCGATTGAAATTGGACAGGTTGTTGAAGCCCGATTCGAAGCAGACGTCGGTGACCGGCTTGTCCTGATCGAGCAACAGCTCGCATGACTTGCTGATGCGCAGGCTGTTGACGAACTCGACGTAGCAGCGGCCGGTGGCGCGCTTGAAGAAGCGTGAGAAGTAGGTGGGTTTCATCCCGAGATGGCTGGCGACCTCTTCCAAAGGCAGCTCGCGCATGTAGTTGTCGAAGATATAGTTGACTGCCATGTTGGTGCGATCGGCATGGTGTTCGTCGCTTAGTTGCGCCGAGGTCGCGCCGGAGAGCAGTTGGTAATCCTCGCACCGCGCCAGCAGCTCGAGCATGATCAGGAAATAGCCGAGGCGGGTGGCGCCACGGCTGTCGGCGATCTGCTGCATCAGCTGGCGGGCCTGGGCAATGGTATTCGGGCAGCGAAATTCGATGCCGTAGCGCGAGCGCTCGAGCATCGGCGTGAAGCTACGCAGCTCGGAGAAAACGCCATGGCCGGCTTCGAGCAGCTCGTCGGTAAAGTTCACCAGCATGTCGCGCTTGGCGACCACTTCACCCTCATCGATCTGGCTGATCCAGTTGTGTGGCAGATTCGGGCCGGTCAGAAACAGGCTATCGGGACCGAAGTTGCCGACATAGTCGCCGACAAAGACCTTGCCTGAGCTGGCGACGATCAGGTGCAGCTCATATTCCTTGTGGTTGTGCCAGCGCACGAGCGGGCACGGGAAACCATGTTCACGATAAATCAGGGAGTTACCGTGATGATCATCCATCAGCTCGTAGGAAGGATCAGATGTCTTCAACGCTCTCATGCGCGGTTCCGTCGTCCTTGTTGTTGTCCTCTAGGGTTATAGACGCTCACAACGCTGTGGCCAACCGTTCAGGCAAATTCGTATCGGTAGGGTAGGTCAGGGCCTCGGCGGGAACAGGTGATAGCAGCCGCCTGGCAGGCGAATGTCAGCAACGCCTGGAGCTGCTCGCGCTCGACTGCAGCCAACGCCGTAACAGTGTCCAGCCCCTGTGTGTGCAGATAGCTGAGCAAGGCCGCCTGGAATGTATCACCAGCGCCAACGGTGTCACGCACGGTGACCGCCTTGGCCGCAGCGTAAAGCGCGCCATGGCGACGGCTGAACAGCTGGGCACCTGCGCTGCCTCGGGTCAGGACGACCAGTTCGCAACGCTCGCCCAGCCAGCGTTGTGCTATGGCTTCAGGCGCTTCCCCGGGATATAGCAATGCCAGGTCCTCATCACTGACCTTGATCAGATGCGCGAGCTCGGCGATTGCTTCGACCCGCTCGCGCCAGCGGGCAAGATTCGGCTCGACATTGAGCCGGATATTGGGATCCAGTGAAATCAACCGTCGCTCGCATTCACGGCGGACCAGCGACAGCAAGGTGTCGGCTATCGGGGCGATGACGATGGAGTAGGAGCCGACATGGATTCCACGTATCCCGTCATCGAGCGCAGCAAGATGCGACTCCCGCGGCAGGCGATCTGCGCAACCTTCGCCGCGGAAGCTATAGATTGGTGAGCCGTTTGCGCCCAGGGCGACCATGGCGAGGGTGGTTGGGGCATCGAACGCCACCAGAAAGCGTGGATCGACACCTTCATTCTCAAGCACTTGCCGTAGTTGCAGGCCGAAATGGTCGCCAGACAGACCGGTAAAAAGGGCCGACGGCGTTCCCAACCTGGCAAGCCCGACCGCCACATTGAAGGGTGAGCCGCCAGCAACCGCTTCGAGCGTCAAACGATTACCGGGGTCGCCAGCAGGAGAGGAGAAAACATCGAACAGTGCTTCGCCACAAACTAGATACATGGTCGATTCCGCCATGGGAGATCCGTTGAGCTTAGTCCCGACCAGCCGGGTACAACAGTACGCCGCCGGCTAACCATTGATACGATCTTGCACTCGCTCAGGCCTGATCAATACACCCACACCTCTACGCGACGATTCTTGATCCGACCGCTCTGATTGTTAGATGCAACTGGAAGTTCATCACCCAACCCATTGATATCCTTCACCAGAATGCCGCCTCTGGCCAGCTCACGCCGCACCGCCATGGCGCGAAGTTTGGAAAGCAAGGCCGTGCGTGCCGGATCGCCCCTCGAGTCGCCAAATCCCACCAGAACCGCCGCGTTCATCGTCTTGTCGGTGTGTTGCAGGTAGTCGATGAGACGATCGACGTCGCGCTGGGCCTTGTTGTCCAGCCGGGCGCTGCCTTCGTCGAAACGGAAATTGACCGTCAGGCGCCGTGCCTGGCTGGCGAGGTCCTTGTAGGGCTGCGGCATGTCTGGCTCGGCAGCCATGGAGATGGCTTCTATTGCCTGACCGATATAGCCGGATTGGGCGACGATGGCTTGCCCGGCGGCACTATGCACGAAACCGAGAAAGGCCTGGGTCCATGCCGACTGATGTTGCGGGTTGGCGTAGAGAAAAAGCCGTCGCGAAAGCGGGTAGTCTTCGGTTGCCACCAGCGCTGTGGTGGGCAACATGGGCTGCGAGTCGCCATCGGCAATCGCCAGCGCACGGGAGCTTCCTACCGACGCCAGACCGACGAAACCAATCGCACCGGGACGGCTGCCGACGGCTTTGGATAGCTGGTCATTGGATTCGTAACGGGTCGCGCTGGTGGCCAGGGATTTGCCTTGAGCACTCAGGACCAGCTCCTTGAACGTGTCATAGGTGCCGGACTGGTCATCTCGTGCATGCAGTTCCACCGCCATGTCCTTGCCGCCAAGCGTTTTCCAGTTGGCGATCTCTCCGGCGAACAGACTCGCCACCTGTTGAACGCTCAGGGAGGCAACCGGGTTATCCGGGTTGACGATGATTGCAAGGCCGTCGATGGCGATGACCTGCTCGGCGTCTGCGCTGCGCAGATCACCGAGGCTGGCCAGGTTGGCTTGCTCGCTCTCCTTGATCGGCCGGGAAGCGGCAGCAAGATCTGCCGAACCATCCTTGAGTCCGGCAAAGCCCGTACCGGTACCGTGAGCTGCAACAAGGGCATGGACAGCGCGCCCGGAGTCATCGGTGGCGCTTACGCGTTGTTCGTTCTCCTTGTCAGTCGGTGTGATTCGTACCGACCTCAAGCCCTGAGCCTCGAACAAACCGGCGAGCAGCATCGGCGCAAGCTTGGCTCCTACGGTGTTCGATCCGTGAATACGCAGCACCGGGTCGCCGGTTACAGGCGTTGGCAGTGACGCGCTCATTGCAAGCGGACTGGCGGCGCAGAGCACTCCTGCTGCTACCAGGCGCAGCGCCCGTTTCCCCATGTTGCGTACGGACGCCATGCAGACCATACCGATTCTCCCCTCAAAAGAAGCGGGGAGATTAAGACGCTTTATTTACGCTCTTGTGACAGCCCACCGGGGCGGTGAAAGAGTGTGAGCTGGTCCGCAAAATAAGGCACCGGGCGCACTTTTCTGAGCACAGCGGCGACCGGTCAGGTCAGTTCGATCCAGACCGGGCAGTGGTCTGAGGGCTTCTCCATGCTGCGAATGTCGTAGTCGACACCACAGTCAGTGACACGCTGATGCAGGCCGGAGGTGGTCAGTATCAGATCGATTCGCAGCCCTCGCCGGGGATCGTCTTCAAAGCCACGGCTGCGGTAGTCGAACCAGCTGAAGCGATCTACCACTTCCGGGTTGAGCGTACGGAAGCTGTCCTGCAGCCCCCAGTTTTTCAACCGCTCCAGCCATTCGCGCTCTTCCGGCAAAAAGCTGCACTTGCCCGTTCGCAACCAACGCTTGGCGTTTACCTCGCCGATACCGATGTCGCAGTCTTCGGGCGAGATGTTGAAATCTCCCATGACGGCGACCGGCTGGTCGGGGGTGAAGCGCTCTTCGAGCAGCGTCTGCAGATCGGCGTAGAACTTGGTCTTGGCGGGAAACTTCGTCGGGTGGATGCGGCTTTCGCCCTGGGGGAAATAGCCGTTCATGACGGTGACCGGCTCTCCATTGGCGTCAGCGAAACGACCCCAGATGAAGCGCTTCTGGGAATCCTCTCCATCACCTGGAAAGCCTTTGTGAATATCTAGCGGGGCCTGCAGTGACAACAGCGCGACGCCGTAATGACCCTTCTGGCCGTGAAAATGAACATGGTAGCCAAGGGCCTCGATATCGGCTTGAGGGAACTGCTCGTCAGCTACCTTGGTTTCCTGAAGGCCGATGACATCCGGTCGATGCTTTTCAATCAGAGCAGAAAGCTGATGAGGTCGTGCGCGTAATCCATTGATATTAAAAGAAACAATCTTCATCGGTCTCGGCTCCGAAAAAAGCGCGATTCTACTGGTTATGGCAATGCCAGGGCGAGCCGGATCCTCGATCCCTGGTCTCGGGCGGCAGGATGATGAGGCAGCTGCTAACGTGAGCAGTGTTGGGGACATAACGAGAATCGCCATGCCGACCGCCGAAGTACGAATGCTCGACAGTGGTTACGCCAGGGAAACACGCTCGCTCCTGTATAACGCCTACCGACACGAACCGACTTTTGCCTATCTGTTTGAAGCGGATCGCCCCGGTTACGACCAGCGGGTTCGCGCTACCGTGCGTGAACTGGTCAACCAGCATTTCATACAGGACCAGCCGGCGCTGGGGCTGATGATCGGGGATCGCCTGATTGCCGCCGCGCTGATCGCACCGCCACAGCGTCGCCTGGATATCACCGAGAGCTGGGCCTGGCGCATGCGCATGTTGCTCACTGCCGGTTTCCGCTGCACGCGGCGCTATCTCGATTACCACGCCGCGGTGCTGGGCTGTCTGCCACCCGGTACATTCCATGTCCTGCCGTTGATGGCAGTGCATCCGCAATTCCAGGGCCAGCAGTACGGTGAGCAGCTGCTCGAGGCGTTGCACAACTGGTGCGCGGCCGATCCGACCTCGGAGGGGCTGATGATCGACACCGGCAACCCGCGTTATCTGAACTTTTATGAACGACAGGGCTACGAAGACATCGGGCAGATCGCCATAGGCCCTGTAGTCGAGCATGTGTTCTTCCATCCGGCACCGCGTCAGGTCGAGGCACGAAGCGGCTGACGAATTTAACGGAGCGTGGATAGTCTCAGTGGATGGTCGTTTAACGAAGTGTGCCAATGCCTCTGCCTGACGCTTTATATGCCGTACTGCGCGCATCGACACCTTGCCGAACCCGGGCGCCCAACGTGCTAGCATCCGTTGCCATGTCTATCTGTCTTCCTCGCCGTGTCGTTCCGGCAGGCCTCCTGTTGTGCTGCGCGTCATCGGTGTTTGCTGCGGAACTCGACGTCAACGTCGTGCCGTCCAACGGTGCGTTACGTGAAAACGTCGAGAACTACATTGGTGATCTAGGCGATCGCAACGAAGATGAATTGTTGCGCTACAGCCGTATCGCCGGGGAGCAGGCGGACAAGGCGCTACAGGCGCTGGGGTATTACCACGCCCAAATCGAGCCGAGGGTCACCGGCGGAGAGAACCCACGGTTGACGCTACGAATCAGCCCTGGCGAGCCAGTGCGTCTACGCAACATCACCGTACGGGTAGAGGGTCCGGCGTCTGATCTGAAGTCTTTTCGCGTTCCTCGCAATGTGTTGAAGCAGGGGGCAGTGCTGAACCACGGCCAGTACGAAGCCGCCAAGCAGCAGATCCTCAACCAGGCTTCGCGCTATGGTTTCTTCGACGGACGCTTCGAGCAGCAACGACTGGCGATCGACCCCCTCACCAATGCCGCCGATGTCGAGCTCGTATTCAACAGCGGGCCGCGCTACGTGCTCGGCGACGTTCGCTTCGAGGGGGATTCGCCCTTCGACCCGGACCTGCTGGAGCGCATGGTCCCATTCGATGCAGGGACACCCTACGACTCGGAGCTCATCGCCGAGCTAAACCAGGCGATGCAGTCCAGCGGCTACTTCGACGGCGTCCGGGTCGATGCCAATCCCGTCAACGCCGAGCAGCAGCGCATACCGGTGGCTGTACAGCTGACCACGCGAGAGCCACGCACCCTCGGGTTTGGTCTCGGCTATTCCACCGATGTCGGGCCGCGCATGCGTTTCGATTTCACGCGGCACTGGGTCAATCCGCAGGGTCACAGCTACGGCATCGAGTCGGAGCTCTCCGCACCGCGACAGAATGTCGGGCTGTTCTACGATGTGCCGCTCGACCCGCCGCTGACCGACAAGCTGCGCTACGCAGCCGGTTATCAATACGAAGAACTGGCCGATGAAGACAGCCTCAGCCGGCTACTGACTGTCGGACCCGAGTGGCACCGCAAACTGCCCAATGGCTGGCAGCGTGTCTGGTCTCTGAAATGGCGGCACGAGCAGTACGAACTTGGCGACGACACCGGCGTCAGCACCTTGCTGATGCCGGGTGTGGCCTACAGCTTCCTGCGCAGTGACAATCGCCTCGACCCCAGTCGGGGCTATCGCCTGAGATTCGAACTGTCCGCAGCGAAGGAAGGCCTGCTGTCCGATGCGGACCTGGTACACGCCACCGCAACAGTCAAAGGGCTGACCACCCTGGGTGGCCGGCACCGCTTCCTGGGACGGGTAGAGGTGGGCGGCAACTGGACCAACGAATACACCGATGTGCCACCATCGTTGCGCTATTTCGCCGGTGGCGATCAGAGTGTCCGTGGCTACGACTATCAGAGCCTGTCGCCGACCAACTCGGACGGCGACAGGATCGGCGGGCGCTACCAGCTGGCAGTTAGCGCCGAGTATCAGTATTCGCTGACTGAAAAGTGGCGCATCGCAACCTTCGTCGACCAGGGCAACTCATTCAACTCGCTGGAGCTTCCGAGCCTTAAGAGCAGCGTTGGCGTCGGTGTCCGCTGGGTCTCACCTGTCGGGCCGATTCGCGTGGACCTGGCTCATCCGCTGGACAGTGAAGGCGGCGTTCGGTTGCATTTTTCCATGGGGCCGGAGCTTTGAGGCGTAGCGCAAGAATTATTGGCTGGTTGCTGCTGGCTGTATTGGCGCTGGTATTGATGGTGGTACTGGCAATCGGGCTGGTCCTAGGCACCAATGGCGGAAGCCGTTGGGCACTGAGCAACGTACCCGGGCTTCAGCTCGAGCAATTCACCGGGCGCCTTGCCGGCCGCTGGCAGGCGGATCGTCTGGTATGGGAACAGAGTGGTCGCCGGGTCGAGTTGGCGTCGCCGCAGATGGACTGGTCACCCGGTTGCCTGCTGCGCAGGACACTGTGCATAGAAGAACTGGTTACGGGCGATATCGACCTGAGGTTCCCTCCGGCAGCTGAAGAGGAGGACACAGGCGAGCCCTTCAGCCTGCCGGACCTTGATCTGCCGCTCGCGCTTCGTGTCGGTCGCGTCGACATCGGTGCGGTCAATCTCAACGGCGTTCAACAGCTGCAGGGCGCGGAGCTCCGAGCTGATTGGGACGAGCAGGGACTGCTGATCCGAGAGCTGGAGGTTCGCCGGGAAGACGTCCAGCTCGAGCTCTCGGGGCGCATTCAGACCAGAGCCGACTGGCCGCTGATGCTGAATGGTACGGCGGCGATCCGCTCGCCAAACGAGCAGCCCTGGGCGACAAAGTTCGAGGTGGACGGCGAGCTGCGCGAGCATCTGATGATCGATGTTCAAAGCCAGGGCTATCTGAATGCCAAGCTCAGCGGTTGGGTGCGCCCACTGGAACCGGACTTGCCAGCGAACCTGCTACTGGCACTTGAGGATTTCAAGGCGGTACCGACGCTGCCTGACGCCTTGCGTCTGGAGGCGCTGGAACTGACCGTCAAAGGCAATAAGGAGCAGGGCTATCGCCTGAATGGTGACGGCAATCTGCAAGGCGAGGGCGGTGCGGTTGATCTTGCACTGAACGGCCTGGTCGACACCACCCACGCCGAGATCGAAGCCTTTAGTCTGGATGCGGGCGAGCAGCAGCGGCTCGACCTGAGCGGTGCCGTTAGCTGGCAGGACGGTCTGAATGCCGAGGCTCAACTGGCCTGGCGTGATTTCCCATGGCGCCGCCTCTATCCCGATATCGAGGAACCACCTGTTGCGCTACGTACCCTCGATGCGCAGGTCCAGTATGACGACGGAGATTATCTAGGTAACTTCAATGCAGCGCTGACAGGTCCTTCCGGTGACTTCACGCTGCAGAGCCCGGTCAGCGGCAATCTCGAAGAGGTGCACCTGCCGCAGCTGGAACTGCAAGCAGGACAGGGCAGGGCCGAAGGAAGCCTCAGCGTCGGGTTTGCAAACGGCGTCGATTGGACGACTCGGCTTGATCTGAGCGAATTCGATCCTGCTTACTGGGTGGCGGAGCTGCCAGGACAGATCGGCGGCACGCTCAGCAGTAGCGGCGCCCTGCGAGCCGAAAATCTGCAAGCCGAGGCCGCCCTCGACCTGAATGGCAGGTTGCGCGAACAACCGCTGAGGCTTGGGCTGCAGGTGAGTGGTGAAAACACCACCTGGCGCCTGCCGATGCTCGATCTGCGTCTGGGCGACAACCGCATCCAGGGCACTGGTCGCTGGGCCGAGACGCTTGAGGCGAGCCTGGCCCTCGATCTCGCGCGCCTGGGCCAGCTTTGGCCAGACCTGAGCGGCAGACTGACGGGTAACCTCGACCTGGCGGGCACGCCGGACGCACCGCAGGGAGAACTGGCGCTCAGTGGCACCGGGGTTGCGTTTCAGGACAATCGAGTCGAGCGCTTGCAACTGGCCGCCGGTCTGTCCGAGGGCGAGCGCGGCCAGCTCAGCCTCGACGCCACGGGCTTGCAGGCGGGAACGACGGAGCTGGGTCAGCTGCAGCTGAGCGCCGAGGGTACGCAGGCGTCCCATCAGGCAAGACTGCAATTGCAAGGTCCGCTGGCTGACCTTGCGCTGGGGCTGACCGGCGGCCTCGAGGGAGGGGACTGGAAGGGACGGCTTACGCAAGCCGAGCTGGATGCCCAGGGGCAGCAATGGGCACTGCGCGACCCCGCGACGCTGCAGCGCTTGCAAGATGGCAGGATTACCTTTGGCGCCCATTGCTGGGTCTCGGGCCAGGCGTCCCTGTGTGCCGACGATCAGCAACTGCAACCGGATCCACAGTTGCGCTATCGATTGCGAGATTTCCCCCTCCAATCGCTGGCTGCCTATCTGCCGGACAACCTGATCTGGCAGGGCGAAGTAAATGCTGATCTGTCCCTGGATTTGCCAGGCTCCGGCCCCAGCGGGACTATCCGTGTCGATGCCGGGCCTGGCACCTTGCGCATGCGTGATGGAGAGCAGTGGCTTGATTTCCCCTATCAGACCTTGTCGCTCAACAGCGAGCTTGCGCCGCAACAGGTCGACAGCCGGCTTCGATTCGAAGGAGGAAACCTGGGTGATCTGGATGTCCGGCTCCAGGTGGACCCCAGCGGCGAGGTCAAGCCGATCTCCGGCAACTTCCAGCTACGCAATTTTGATCTTTCTGTGATACGGCCGTTTGTTACTCAGGTCGAGCAACTCGATGGGCAACTGAACGGCAATGGCCAGTTCTCGGGCACGCTGCAGAAGCCGCAAATCAACGGAGAGCTGGAGCTCAGCCAAGGCGAGATCGCGGGTGCTGAGCTGCCAGTGAGCTTCGAACAACTGCAGGTTACCGCCCGCATCGATGGCGAGCGGGTCCGGGTAGACGGTGGCTGGCGCAGCGGCGAGCAGGGGCAGGGACAGATTGCTGGCACGCTTGACTGGAGTGAGGCGCTGGATCTCGATATGCGAATCAGCGGCAGCCAGTTGCCGGTAGTCGTTGAGCCCTATGCCGAGCTTGAAATCGCCCCGGATCTGCGGATTCGCTTGGTTGACGAGCAACTGGCGGTGAGCGGCAAGCTGCAAGTGCCGCGTGGCGAGATAACTGTTCGGGAACTGCCTCCTTCCACGGTAAAGGTGTCGGAGGATGCGGTTATCGTCGGTGCCGAAGCGGAAGAAACAAAACCGCCGTTGGCGATTGGCATGGATGTCGATGTGGAGGTCGGTCAGGACCGGCTACGCTTCTCCGGCTTCGGTCTCACTGCCGACCTCGCCGGATATCTGCACATTGGCGACGACTTCGATGCGCGCGGTGAGCTCAGCCTCAATAAGGGGCGGTACCGCGCCTATGGCCAGCGTCTGACGATCCGCCGTGCCCGGTTGTTGTTCACCGGTGTCTTGTCCCAGCCATACCTGGACATCGAAGCGATACGTCGGATCGATGACGAAAATGTCATCGCGGGCCTTCGCATCACTGGCAGCGCCGAGCAGCCGCGAGTCGATGTGTTCGCCGAGCCGGCCATGAGCCAGGAGCAGGCATTGTCTTATCTGGTGCTGGGTCGCCCGCTGGGCGCGGAAACCGGTGACAGCAATCTGCTGGCCCAGGCCGCGCTCGGCCTGGGCCTGGCCGGTAGTGCTTCAATTACCGGCAATGTCGCACAGCGTTTAGGCATCGAAGATTTTCAGCTGGATACCGAAGGCAGTGGCGCCGATACCAGCGTGGTGGCGAGTGGAAAACTTACCGACCGGCTCACATTGCGTTATGGCGTCGGGGTGTTCGAGCCTGCCAACACGGTCGCGTTGCGCTACCAGCTGACCAAGCGGATATTTCTCGAAGCGGCCAGCGGGCTAGCCAGTTCCCTGGATATTTTCTACAGACGTGATTTCTGATTGAAAACAAACGCTGCGGATCGGCTGGCGTTGGCGCAGCGCTAGGCTACGCTCAAAGGCTTCCGTATGCGGCAACCTGGCTTCGGTTCACAGGCTGACCAATCGGTCGCCAACTTGCTTCGCTCATGCTCTGCAGATCCCGCACAAAGGGTGTGGCGCCAAGGGCCAAAGGTGGTGGTAGGATCGCTCGGTCGCTCCTTGCATGGCGGCTGATGCAGGGCTCTAGCACGAGTCTTGCAAGTTGTCGGTAGTGCCCCGGACATTGAAGTCGGGGCGTTACCGGGTCGTTTGGGCAGGCAGTTGGGAATGGGGCGTTCATCGCTGCCGTTCAAGCGCCCGTACTGGCTCGGCCCGCTCGGGCAAGGATGTCTAACATAATCAATAAGGGTGCCTTGAATGGAATTCCTGCAAAACCTGGTCAATAGCGTCAATGGTCTCGTCTGGGGACCGCCCATGCTGGTGCTGATCCTCGGTACCGGTCTCTTCCTCATGGTCATGCTCAAGTTCATGCCGCTGGTGCGTATTGGAACCGGCTTTGCGCTGATCTGGCGCGGTCGCACCAAAGGCGACGAGGACACGGGCGAAATCAGTCCGTTTCAGGCATTGATGACCTGTCTGGCTGCGACGGTAGGTACCGGTAACATCGCTGGTGTTGCCACGGCGATCTTCCTGGGTGGTCCTGGTGCGCTGTTCTGGATGTGGTGCACAGCGCTGGTGGGGATGGCGACCAAGTACTGCGAAGTGGTGCTGGCCGTGCATTACCGCGAGAAGGATGACCGCGGCGAGCACGTGGGTGGCCCGATGTACGCGATCAAGAACGGGCTGGGCAAGCGCTGGTTATGGCTCGGTGGCGCTTTCGCGATCTTTGGCGGTCTGGCCGGTTTCGGGATCGGCAACATGGTCCAGGTGAACAGTATGGCCCTGGCTCTGGAAGCCACCTTTTCGGTTCCGCTGTGGGTAACCGGCCTGGTCACCATGTTGTTTGTGGGGCTGGTGATCCTTGGCGGGATCAAGCGAATCGGTGCGGTGGCAGCGGCGCTGGTTCCCTTTATGTGCGTTGCCTACATCATTGCCGGTATCGTGGTGCTGGTGGTACATGCTGCTGAGATTCCCGCAGCGTTCGACCTGATATTCACCCATGCCTTCTCGCCGATCGCAGCCACTGGCGGCTTTGCCGGCGCGGCGGTCATGGCAGCCATTCGTTTCGGGGTTGCGCGCGGCATCTTTTCCAACGAAGCAGGGCTCGGTACGGCAGGCATTGCACAGGCGGCCGGCACTACCAAAAGCTCGGTGCGTTCAGGTCTGATCGGCATGATGGGCACCTTTATCGACACCATCATCATCTGCTCCATTACCGGCCTGGCGATCATCTGTTCCGGCGTCTGGACGGGCGGCGAAAGCGGGGCGGCCCTGTCGGCTGCTGCGTTCGAGTCAGCCATGCCTGGCGTTGGCGCTGCGCTGCTGACCATTGCATTGGTGGTGTTCGCGTTCACCACCATTCTTGGCTGGAGCTATTTCGGCGAAAAATGCTGGGAGTTCCTGGTTGGCACCAAGGCTATCTGGCCGTTCCGCGTGATCTGGGTCATCGCCGTGCCGTTTGGTGCCATCGCTCAGCTTGATTTCGCCTGGCTGCTTGCCGATACCCTGAACGGCCTGATGGCGATTCCCAACCTGGTTGCGCTGCTGCTGTTGAGCCCTGTGGTGGTGAAGTTGACCAAGGAATACTTCGCCCGCAACCGCGCTGTCTGATAACCCGGGCCGCGAGCACTCGCGGCCCACGACTGAGAGGAGTTCACATGACGGAAGTAACCCTGAAGGGCAACCCGATCCAGGTAGCAGGCGATTTCCCGCAGGCCGGCCAGAAGGCCAAGCCGTTCAGCCTGGTGGGTGGCGATCTGTCGGATGTCACGCTTGGCAGTTTCGCCGGGAAGCGCAAGGTTCTGAACATATTTCCGAGCATCGACACCCCCACTTGCGCCACCTCGGTGCGCAAGTTCAATGCTCAGGCCAATGATCTGGCTAACACCGTAGTGCTCTGCATCTCTGCTGACCTGCCGTTCGCCCAGAAACGCTTCTGTGGTGCCGAAGGGCTGGAAAACGTAGTGAACCTGTCCACCATGCGAGGTCGTGATTTCCTGGAGGACTACGGCGTGCTGATTGCCAGCGGTCCGCTTGCTGGGGTGTCTGCCCGTGCCGTAGTGGTTCTGGACGAACAGGATCAGGTCTTGCATAGCGAGCTGGTAGCGGAGATCGGCAGCGAACCAGACTATGAAGCAGCGTTGGGCGCGCTCAAGTAGATAATCGATAGGAGGCGGTGCAACGCCGCCTCTTCATCAGCCAATTGCTGACGGCAAAAACACGACCTTTCAGACTCCGCTCTTTGCCAATCCCAATTGGCTGAAACTTGTCACTCCCCTTAGCTTGCCGATAAAGGTTGTTTCTTTCCCAGGGCAGCTTTTCCCCGCGATGGCGTTAGGCCAGATTTTTTGCCTTTCTGAAAAATCTTTTCCAGGCGCTGCGGTCCTAGCCTTCAATGCCCACTGAATGGATTCGCTTATGTCCCTTTCGCCTCTTAAAAAGATCGGTGTTTCCGGCACGGGAATGATTGCGCACTGTCTCATCCGGCTGATCGAGCAACACTACCGGGACATGGAAATTTCCCGGGTCCTGACACGGCGGCCATTGAACTCGTTCAGTGACTTTCCGCTGCCGGAACGGCTCACCAATTCCATTGATCAGCTGATCGACACTGCCGACATCATCATCGAATGCAGCGGCGATGTGTTCCACGGCACCGAAGTCATCGAGAGAGCGTTCGAAGCTGGATTGCCTGTGGTTACGGTCAATGCCGAACTCCAGGTAACGACAGGCTCCTATCTGGCAGGAAAGGGTTTTCTCACCGAAGCGGAAGGCGATCAGCCAGGCTCTCTGGCGGCCTTGCATGAGGAAGCCCTGATGATGGGCTTCAAGCCGTTGGTGTACGGCAACATGAAGGGGTATCTGAACCATGATCCGTCGCCTGAAGACATGGCGTACTGGTCCAAGCGGCAAGGTATCAGCATCGACCAGACCACCTCGTTCACGGATGGCACCAAGGTGCAGATCGAACAGGTCATCGTCGGTAATGGTCTCGGCGCGACCATCACGCGGCAGGGCCTGGAAGGGTTGGCCTCCACCAACCTCAACGAGACCGGCAATCTACTCGGCATGATGGCCGAGCGCCTCGGTCGCCCCTTCGTTGACTATGTGATTCCGTCGGGTTATCCGGCCGGCGGTGTATTTCTGGTCTGTCGTCACGACGACAACCAGCGCGCCGCCATCGAATACTTCAAGCTTGGCCCCGGCCCCTATTACACCCTGGTCCGACCGTTTCACCTGTGCTCGCTCGAAGTGGGGAAGACGGTGCGTCGCGTGCTGCAAGGGGGCGGCGTGTTGCTCAACAACTCCACTTCGCCAACCTTGGGTGTCGGGGCGATCGCCAAACGGGCGATGCGTCCCGGTGAGCTCATCGAACGGGGAATCGGCGGTTTCCAGTTTCGGGGCGAGGCGCTCAAGCTCGACAAACATCCGGATCACGTACCCATCGGCCTGCTGCGCAAGACGGCTTTGAAACGGGCCGTCGAGCCAGGCCAGCTGATCACTTTCGATGACATCGATATCCTTCCCAGCCGGGCGCTGGATATCGTCATCCAGCAGCGCGCCGAGCGGCTGGCGGCAACAACGAGGGAAAAAGGGCCAGAAAGCGGGGCAGTCGACATGCTTGCCCTTGGGACCTAGCGCGATCCGGTGTAGCGGTGCCAGCTCCACAATAAACCCCGCCAGCCCTGCGGGGTTTCTCGTTTCCTGCCAATGCGTTGCAACAGTTGGGTCATCCACAGGAAGTCCGGCGCGCCTCTGGTATGGCCAGTGGCCGCGCGCTCTCCTTGTGCAAACCGCGCTTGCCTAGCTAGGGTCAGGCAGCTGCAGGCGCCGAGACCAGGCCAGTCAGGCTTTCTTCATCGACCAATAGGCAGGGCGGAACAGGTCGCGCTCGCCCAACACCAGGACGCCTGCGGCGAACGCACCCAGAACCAGCGCGATGTACAGGCACAGCTGGACCAGGCCGTGCGGTGCCGGTAGCCAATTTGTCGCCACGGCAACAAGGGCGCCGGTCACACCCCAGCGCAGCAGCACGCTGGCAGCCAGGCCGTTGGGTGAGGCTCGGTAGACATACAAGCCCATGAACAGTGCCTGCAGCATTGCCCCACTGGAGAACGCGAACGCCAGCCCTTCGGCACCGTACTGCCGGTAGAGCAGCGCGTCGAGACCGATGGTCATGGTTGAGCTGATCAGCGTGATGATCAGGAACAGACGCGATTGATGCTGGGCAAGCAGGGTGCGCCCCCAGAGCAACGCCAGCCCCATCGCGGGCAGGCCAAGGGCATAAAGCACGACCAGGGAAGCGGTGGCCTCGGTCTGTGCCACGCCGAACTGGCCTCTTTCGAGCAACACCGAGACTACAGGCTCAGGAAACGAGCAGAGCACCACGGTCGCAGGCACCAGGAACAGCAAGGTCGCGAGCAGACCCTTGCGTACCAGGGCTGCATGGCCGCTGTGGTCGTCCTCGCTCCAACTGGAGACGAAGCGCGGGAACAGCACGGCCAGCACGGACAGGGCATAGAGGGTCAACGGAATGGTGACGATGCGGAACGAAAACGACAGCATGGTAATGCTGCCTTCATCCAGATAGGAAGCGAAGATCCGTTCGGCCAGGATGCATCCCTGCTGCGCGCCGGCAGCCAGGAGAACCGGGGCGAATGCCAGACCGAAACCGCCACCGTGCCCTTCGGCCTCTACCGGGTGGAGCTCACCCCGCAGGTAGGCGATGCGCCGATGCTGGATGACGATCAATGCCAGCTGCGGCAGTAGCATGCCGATGAAAATGACCATGCCGGTGGGCTGGAACAGCAGGATGCCGATGATCGCGCCTGCGTTCAGCAGAACAGTACGAGTCATGGGCAGTATGAACACTTCATCCATGTTGAGCAGCGCGCCCTGGCAATACAGGACCGCTTGCACCGCAACCAGGGCGGCGCCAACACAAAAGACGATCTGTCCGGCGTCGACCTGGCTGTCCGACCAGCCCGGCGCAAGCAGATTGAGGAACCAGTAGCTTCCCACGATTGCGATGGCGCTGACCGCGGCGCCCGCGAGCATCACCCGCCAGTAGAGCCAGCGGCCAACGGTTTCGAAAAGCGCCTGCGACTGACTGCGCAACCTCTGCAGGTAAGGGATCATGGCGTCGCGCAATGCGAGGCCAAGGAAGTTCTCGAAGAACATCGGCAAGATCAGCGCGACGAAGATGAGGTCCGCTTCCCAGCTCAGGCCGAAGGCCTTGGCGATAAACAGGTCGCGTAGGAAACCGAGAAGAAAACTGGCGACAGTCAACGCCAGGATGACCAGTGATGCATTCATTCCGTGATCCTGTACAGGCGCGGTAAAGCTGGCCTGAATAAAGCGGCGTCGCGCATCGGTGTGGAGTCGATCGCCTGGAACAGTCCATGAGTTCATCCGCCAGTGGGCTGGCGAACGTTACATAGACTGAAAGGCTTTAGCATGGTTCCTGCTGGCGAAACACGGTTTGCCGGTCCGTGATCGGCGCCGACAAGCGCGGATACGTAAAAATGCCGTAAATCCGCTTTGCGAGCGAGGCGCGACTGCTTATGGTTCACGCTCTTTTCCAGGCGAACACAGTTCATGTCCGAGGCAAACACTACTTCTGGCGGTTCCGTACGGCGCTGGCTGTTAATCGGTATGGCAGTCACCGCGACTGCTGTGCTGCTCTGGTGGCTGTGGCCAACCGCAGCCGAGAATCCGCAAGCTCAGAAGCCGGGCGGTGGCCGTCCCGGATTCGGGGCGTTCAGCGGACCAACACCCGTGCGCGTCGCAACGGTCGAGCAGGGGCGATTCGAGGTCTACAGCAAGGCTCTCGGCACCGTTACGCCGCTCAGTACGGTGAACGTCCGCAGCCGGGTCGCGGGCGAGCTGGTCGAGGTTCGTTTCGAAGAGGGGCAGCGGGTCAAGGCGGGCGACCTGCTTGCGGTGATCGATCCGCGTCCTTACGAAGTCGCCTTGCAGCAGGCCGAAGGGACGTTGCAACAGAATCGTGCCCTGCTGCAGAACGCTCAGGTTGATCTGGACCGTTATCGCGGACTGTTCGCCGATGACAGTATTGCCAGGCAGACTCTGGATACTCAGCAGGCCCTGGTCAATCAATACAAGGGCACCCTGGCGGCCAACCAGGCGGCCGTCAACGAAGCCAAGCTGAACCTGCAATTCACCCAGATTAGCGCCCCAATCGATGGTCGAGCAGGCTTACGCCAACTGGACAAGGGCAATCTGGTTGCAGCCAACGACACCACGCCGCTGGTAGTCATCACCCAGACCCAGCCCATGGCGATTACCTTCACCCTGCCTGAGGGTGAGTTGCCGCCGGTCATCTCGCGGTTCCGTAAGGGTGACGAACTGACTGTCCAAGCCTGGGACCGGGGCGAGCGGATGCTTTTCGGCGAAGGCGTGCTGCAGAGCCTCGATAACCAGATCGATGCCACCACTGGCACCCTCAAGCTCAAGGCACGGTTCGACAACGAGCAGGAGCTGCTGCTGCCCAACCAGTTCGTCAACGTTCGCTTGCGCGTAGAAACGCTGGACGATGCGGTGCTGATCCCGGCGGCGGCGCTGCAATTCGGTTCGAAAGGCAATTTCGCCTACGTCGTTGGTGACGATTCGAAGGTTGAGCTGCGTACCCTCGAGGTCGGACCGAGCAACGGTGAAATGACAGTTATCACCAACGGCCTGAAGGCCGGCGAACGAATCGTGATGGAGGGCACCGACCGACTGCGTGACGGCGCACAGGTCGAGGTTGTGGACCGTAAGCAGCTGGCTGAGAAAGCCGCCGAGAGCCCGACGGTAGAGACGCAGCAGCGTCCCGAGCGGGCTGCCGGTTCGGAGCGCCCGGCGCGATGAATATCTCGCGGCTGTTCATCCTGCGTCCGGTGGCGACCACGCTGACCATGATCGCGATTCTGATCGCGGGTCTGATCGCCTATCGCATGTTGCCCGTGGCCGCGTTGCCCCAGGTCGATTACCCGACCATCCGTGTGATGACGCTGTATCCAGGCGCCAGTCCGGAAGTGATGACCAGTGCCGTGACGGCGCCGCTAGAACGGCAGTTCGGACAGATGCCGGGTCTGACGCAGATGTCCTCGACCAGCTCTGGAGGCGCCTCGGTTATAACCCTGCGCTTCTCGCTGGACGTCGAGCTGGATGTCGCCGAACAGGAGGTTCAGGCCGCTATCAACGCCGGGAGCAATCTGCTGCCGGATGATCTGCCCGCGCCTCCGGTGTACAACAAGGTCAATCCGGCCGACACCCCGGTCATGACGCTTGCCATCACCTCGGAAAGCCTGGCGCTGCCGGAGCTGCATGATCTGGTCGATACGCGGATGGCGCAGAAGCTCGCACAGATCAGCGGTGTCGGCATGGTCAGCATTGCCGGTGGTCAACGTCCTGCCGTGCGTATCCGCGTGAACCCCGAGGCGCTGGCGTCTTATGGATTGTCGCTCGCCGATGTCCGCACGCTGGTGACCAGTTCCAACGTCAACCAGCCCAAGGGTAACTTTGACGGTCCGACACGAGTCTCGATGCTCGACGCCAATGACCAGCTGAAGACTCCAGAAGAATATGCCGAGCTGATCCTGACCTATCAGGATGGCGCTGCGCTGCGGCTCAAGGATGTCGCCGACATCATCGATGGCGCTGAAAATGAACGTCTTGCTGCGTGGGCCAACCAGAGCCAGGCCGTACTCCTGAATATCCAGCGTCAGCCTGGCGCCAACGTGATCGAGGTGGTCGAGCGGATAAAGGCGTTGCTGCCCGAAGTCACCGCAAGCATGCCGGCTGGCCTCGACGTGGTGGTGCTGACCGATCGCACCCAGACCATCCGCGCTGCCGTGACCGACGTGCAGCACGAGCTGATGCTCGCCACGGTTCTGGTGGTGCTGGTCACGTTCATCTTTCTGAAGAAGATCTCTGCCACCATCATTCCGTCGATCGCGGTTCCGCTTTCCCTGGTGGGCACCTTTGCGGTGATGTACCTGGCGGGGTTCTCGCTCAATAACCTTACGCTGATGGCGCTGACCATCGCCACCGGTTTCGTGGTCGACGACGCGATCGTCATGCTCGAGAACATTGCACGTCACGTGGAGGAAGGCGAGACGCCGCTACAGGCTGCACTGAAAGGCGCGAGGCAGATCGGCTTTACCCTCATTTCACTGACCCTGTCGCTGATTGCGGTACTGATTCCACTTCTGTTCATGCAGGACGTGGTGGGGCGCCTGTTCCGCGAGTTCGCCATCACCCTGGCGGTCGCGATTCTGATTTCCCTGGTGGTCTCGTTGACGCTGACCCCGATGATGTGCGCCAAGTTGCTCAAACCCGCAGCGGTTGAAAAGGCCAAGCCAGACTGGGTCGAGCGCCTTATCGGAGGCTATTCCCGCTGGCTGACCTGGGTGCTGGGCCATCAGACCCTGACGCTGCTGGTTGCCGTGGGCACGCTGGGTCTGACGGTGGTGCTGTATCTGGCAGTGCCGAAGGGCTTCTTTCCGGTGCAGGACACCGGCGTGATTCAAGGCATCAGCGAGGCACCGCAGTCGATTTCATTTCGCGCCATGAGCGAGCGCCAGCAGTCCCTGTCACGCGTGATCCTGGCGGATCCTGCGGTGGCCAGTCTGTCGTCCTATATCGGTGTCGACGGCGACAACGTAACGCTCAATAGCGGGCGGATGCTGATCAACCTAAAGCCCCATGGCGAGCGTGATGTCACGGCCAGCCAGGTGATCGATCGCCTGCGTCCAGAGCTGGCAAAACTGCCTGGCATCGAGCTGTACATGCAGCCGGTGCAGGACCTGTCCATCGAAGATAGGGTCAGCCGTACACAGTTCCAGTTCAGCCTGGAGTCCCCCGACGGCGAGTTGCTGGAGGAGTGGACGCCGCGGCTGGTGGCGGCGCTACGTGAGCGACCGGAGCTGACCGATGTAGCAAGCGGCCTGCAAAGCGATGGCCTGCAGATCTTCCTGGATATCGACCGGGATGCAGCGGCACGCCTGGGGATACAAATCTCGGCGATTACCGACGCGCTGTACGATGCATTTGGCCAACGTCAGATTTCCACAATCTTCACCCAGGCCAGCCAGTATCGCGTGGTGCTCGAAGCCGAGGCAGGCAACCGCCTTGGCGCCCAGGCGTTGGAACAGCTGTTCGTGCAGAGCGAAGGAGGCACCCCGGTCAGGCTGTCGAGCCTGGCGACTCTGCAACAGCGAAATGCCCCCTTGTTGATCAACCATATCGGCCAGTTTCCTGCGGTTACCCTGTCATTCAACCTGGCGGACGGGGTCTCGCTGGGCAAAGCGGTAGAGGTCATAGAGGGCGTCGAGGCGGAAATCGGCATGCCAGCGGGAATCCAGAGCCGGTTCCAGGGTGCGGCTGAAGCCTTCCGTGCGTCGTTGTCGAGCACGTTGCTGCTGATTCTGGCCGCGGTGGTGACTATGTACATCGTGCTTGGTGTGCTCTATGAGAGCTACATCCACCCGATCACTATTCTGTCGACCCTGCCTTCGGCCGCAGTAGGCGCCTTGCTGGCGTTGCTGCTGACCGGCAACGACCTGGGACTGATCGCGATCATCGGCATCATCCTGCTCATCGGCATCGTCAAGAAAAACGCCATCATGATGATCGACTTCGCGCTGGAGGCCGAGCGCCATCAGGGCATGAGTCCCCAGGACGCGATCTACCGCGCCGCCTTGCTGCGTTTCCGACCCATCCTGATGACCACGCTGGCTGCACTGTTCGGTGCGGTGCCGTTGATGCTGGCTTCAGGCTCCGGCGCCGAGCTCCGCCAGCCGCTGGGTCTGGTGCTGGTGGGCGGCTTGCTGCTCAGCCAGCTGCTGACGCTATTCACCACGCCGGTGATCTACCTGTTTTTTGATCGGTTGGGCCAGCGATTCGCTCGCCGGAACAAGGCAGGGCAGGAGGCGAACGCATGATCGCTTCGAAAGCAGGCTGGAGGCTTAAGGCTGAACGAAAGGTCCAAAGCCAGCACCTGAGGTGCCGTCGTCCAGCCATCAGCCTCCAGCCTCCAGCGGCACGGACATGAACCTTTCCGCCCCCTTCATCGCGCGCCCGGTCGCGACCATGCTGCTGAGCCTGACGATTCTATTGCTGGGCGGGGTCAGCTTCGGGCTGTTGCCGGTGTCGCCTCTACCGAACATGGATTTCCCGGTCATCACGGTGCAGGCTAGCCTGCCTGGCGCAAGCCCTGAAATCATGGCGTCGAGCGTGGCGACGCCACTGGAACGGTCACTCGGCAGCATCGCCGGGGTCAGCCAGATGAGCAGCCGCAGCAGCCAGGGTTCGACGCGGATCATCATCCAATTCGACCTGGACCGGGATATCAACGGTGCCGCACGTGACGTTCAGGCTGCGATCAACGCGTCACGCAATCTGTTACCGAGCGGCATGCGCAGCATGCCCAGCTACCGTAAGGTCAACCCGGCCCAGGCGCCGATCATGGTGCTGTCGCTGACCTCCGATGTGCTCGACAAAGGCCAGCTCTACGACGTCGGGTCCACCATCCTGGCGCAAAAGCTGTCGCAGGTACCGGGCGTGGGGGAAGTACAGGTTGGCGGCAGTTCGCTGCCGGCAGTCCGCGTCCAGCTTCAGCCACAACAGCTGGAACAGTACGGGGTGTCCCTCGACGAGGTGCGCCAGACCATTGCGTCCGCGAATGTTCGCCGCCCAAAGGGCATGGTTGAAGACGACGATCGCCACTGGCAGGTTCAGGCCAGCGATCAGCTGCATGAAGCTGCCGATTATCTGCCCCTGGTCATCCGTTACCAGGATGGTGCCGTATTGCGCCTGAGCGATGTGGCAGAGGTCACCGATGGCGTGGAAGACCGCTACAACGACGGCTTTTTCAACAACGAAAGCGCCGTGCTGCTGGTCATCAACCGGCAGGCCGGCGCCAATATCATCGAAACCATCGAAGGCATTCGTAACGAGCTGCCCGCGCTGCAGGCCATCGTGCCGGGCAGCGTTAACGTTGCTGTCGCCATGGACCGATCACCCGTCATTCGCGCGACCCTGCACGAGGCTGAACGCACCCTGCTGATCGCGGTGGGGCTGGTGGTGTTGCTGGTGTTCCTGTTCCTGGGACGCCTGCGCAGCGCGCTGATTCCGGCCCTGGCCGTGCCGGTCTCGCTGGTGGGTACCTTTGCCGTGATGTACCTGTTCGGCTTCTCGCTCAACGTGCTGTCGCTGATGGCCCTGATTCTTGCGGCAGGGCTGGTGGTGGACGACGCCATCGTGGTGCTGGAGAACATCGCCAGGCATATCGATGACGGGGTGCCGCCCATGCGAGCCGCCTATAGCGGTACCCGTGAGGTGGGCTTTACGCTGCTGTCGATGAACCTTTCCCTGGTGGTTGTTTTCGTCTCGATCCTGTTCATGGGGGGCATTGTCGAACGGCTGTTCCGTGAGTTCTCCATCACCCTGGCCGCTGCGATCATGGTCTCGTTGCTGGTTTCGCTGACCCTGACGCCGATGCTCTGTGCGCGTTGGCTCAAATCCCATCAGCCAGAGCAGGATGGCCGTCTGCACCGCTGGAGCCACGATGCGCACCAGTGGTTGCTGCGCTACTACGACCGCTCGCTCGGCTGGGCGCTGCGTCACCGTCGCATTACCTTGCTGACGCTGCTGGCCACCATCGCATTGAATGTCGTGCTCTACATCCAGGTGCCGAAAACCTTCCTGCCACAGCAGGATACCGGCCAGCTGACCGGGTTCATCCGAGGCGACGACGGCCTGTCGTTCCAGGTCATGCAGCCGAAGATGGAGGCCTACCGCAAGGCGGTGCTGGCCGATCCGGCTGTCGAGAGCGTGGCAGGTTACATCGGGGGGCAGGGCGGCATTAACAACGCCTTCATGATTGTCCGGCTCAAGCCGCTGGACGAGCGCAATATCTCCTCGCAAAAAGTCATCGAACGTATCCGCAAAAACCTGCCGCAGGTGCCTGGTGGGCGACTGTTCCTGATGGCTGACCAGGATCTGCAGTTCGGCGGCGGTCGCCAGAGCAGTTCGGCGTATTCGTACAATCTGCTCGCTGGTGATCTGGACGACCTGCGAACCTGGCTGCCGCGGGTTACCCAGGCGCTGATGGAGCTGCCGGAGCTGACCAGCATCGACGCCAACGAAGGCGAGGGCGCACAGCAGATCACCCTCAAGGTCGACCGGGACGCGGCCAAGCGGCTCGGTATCGATATGAGCACAGTCACCACCCTGCTCAACAACGCGTTCAGCCAGCGGCAGATCTCCACCATTTACGAGTCGTTGAACCAGTACCAGGTGGTAATGGAGATCGATCCGGCTTACGCGCAAAGCCCCGAGGTGCTGGAACAGATCAATGTGATCACCAGCGACGGTCGCCGGGTTCCGCTAGCTGCGTTCGCGCGCTATGAGCGCAGCCTCGAGGAAGATCGCGTCAGCCATGACGGCCAATTTGCAGCGGAAAACATCGACTTCGACCTGGCGCCGGGCGTGAGCCTGGAAGAAGCAACCCTGGCCATCGAGCGGGCAGTTGCGGCGATTGGCTTGCCCAGTGAAGTTCAGGGGCGTCTTGGCGGCACCGGTGACGTGTTCCAGTCGACCCAGGCCGGCCAGCCGTTCATGATCCTCGGCGCGTTGGTGCTTGTCTACATCGTGCTTGGCGTGCTGTACGAGAGCTACATTCACCCGCTGACCATCCTTTCGACCTTGCCATCAGCAGGTGTGGGGGCGCTGCTGGCGATCATCCTGATGCGAGAGCAGTTCAGTCTGATCTCGCTGCTCGGACTGTTCCTGCTGATCGGGGTGGTGAAGAAGAACGCGATCCTGATGATCGACCTGGCGTTGCAGTTCGAGCGCAACGATCAGCTGTCGCCTGCTGAATCGATTCGTCGAGCCTGCCTGCTGCGCTTCCGGCCCATTCTGATGACCACAATGGCCGCGATTCTCGGTGCATTGCCCTTGCTGATGGGCGGCGCCGAAGGTGCGGAAATGCGTCAGCCGCTGGGTCTGACCATCATTGGTGGCCTGATGCTCAGCCAGATCCTGACGCTCTACACCACGCCGGTGGTCTACCTGTATCTGGACCGGGCGCGCCATCGTTTCAACAGCTGGCGCGGTGTGCGCACCGACGCTGCACTGGAAAATCCGCTATGAGTTCGTTGTCTCTGAAACACGCCTTACGCCCGCTCACTGTTTTCGTCATGACGGTATCCCTTGGGGCCTGCACGCTCGGGCCTGACTACGAGCGCCCGGACCTGCCAATGGCTGCCGAGTTCAAGCAGGCCGAAGGGTGGAAGGTCGCCAACCCCGCCGATGTGCTGGAGCGGGGGGATTGGTGGGCGCTGTATGGCGATGCCGAGTTGAACCAACTGGTCGGACGCCTGAACGTATCCAACCAGAATCTGGCGGCCGCCGAAGCGCAGTACCGTAGTGCCCGGGCATTGGTCCGGGGGGCTCGCTCGCAGTTGTTCCCCTCGGTCGGCGGCAGCGGCGGCGCCACACGCGCAGGACAGGGCAGTTCCACCAGCACGACTACTCAAAGCGGGTCCAGCAGTAGCGGTGTCAGCGAGAGCTACAGCGTCGGCCTCGACGCGTCCTGGGAGCTGGACATATGGGGCCGGCTGCGGCGGAATCTGGAAGCCAACCGGGCCAGCATGCAGGCCAGCGCGGCTGACGTTGCAGCGGTACGCTTGAGTCTGCAATCAGAACTAGTCCAGACCTACCTGCAGCTGCGGATAATCGATGAGCAGCAGCGGTTGTTGAATCAGTCGGTCGAAGCCTTCGCTCGCTCGCTGCGCCTGACGGAAAACCAGTACCGGGCGGGCATCGTTCCGAAATCCGACGTAACCCAGGCGCTGACCCAACTCAGGAGCACCGAAGCCCAGGCCATAGACCTGCAATGGCAACGCGCGCAGCTGGAACACGCCATTGCGGTACTGGTTGGCGTGCCGCCGTCGGAATTGAACATTGCCGAGCGTGATGCCATTCCGGAGCTGCCGGCCGTACCCTTGGCGTTGCCTTCGCAATTGCTGGAACGTCGTCCGGATGTGGCTTCCGCCGAGCGGCAGGTGATCGCCGCGAATGCGCAGATTGGCGTAGCGGAAGCCGCGTGGTACCCGGACCTGATCCTCTCGGCGAGCGGTGGATATCGAAATACCAGTTTCAACGACCTGATCAGCCTGCCGAACCGCTTCTGGTCACTTGGCCCGCAACTGGCGGTAACACTGCTCGACTTCGGCGCCCGTCGTGCCGATCTCGAAATAGCAGAAGCCAACTACGACCAGACGGTGGCCAACTATCGGCAGACCGTGCTCGACAGCTTCCGCGAAGTCGAAGACAACCTGGTGCAGCTGCGGGTGCTTGCCGCCGAGGCGGTGATTCAGCGACAGGCGCTGGAAGCCGCACAGGAGTCGCTGCGCCTGATCGAAAACCAGTATCGCGCCGGGATGATCGACTACCTGAACGTCGCCACGGTACAGACCAGCGCACTGAACAACGAGCGTACCTATCTGACTCTGCTGGGCGATCAACTTGCGGCCAGCGTTCAGCTTATTGCAGCATTAGGCGGCGGTTGGGAGGAGTCGCAGCTGAACTTGGAGCCCATACTCGCGGCTCCGGAGCGCTGAAGCAGGTCGACTCTGCTGCGCATGTAAACAGCAGAGTAAGTGCTACGCGTAGCTGCGGGCGGGACAACCGCGGCATCGCCGCCGCGGTTTGGTAAAACGGAAGATCAGTTGCGCTGCTTGCGGTTGACCGTCTGCGCTGCCTTGATGATATCGGCCCCGATCACTGGCTCGAACTCTTGCCAAACCGGACGCATGGCTTCACGCCATGCTTGGCGTTGTTCCGGGGTCAGCTCGATGATTTCGGACGTGCCCGCTTTGCGGATGCGCTCCAGATCAGCCTGATTGGCTTGCTCGGCGGCTCGGTTAACTTCGAAGGTGACTTCGTCGATGATGCTTTCCAGCTCGGTACGAATCCGGTGCGGGATACCAAACCAGAAGCTCGAATTGCTCACCAGCATATAGTCCAGCACGCCATGGTTCGTTTCGGTGATGAAGGGCTGAACCGTATGCATTTTCTTGCTGTAGAGATTCGACCAGGTATTTTCCGTGCCTTGCACCGTGCCGTTCTGCAAGGCGCTGAAGGTGTCTGCGAAGGCGATCTTCCTGGTTGACGCGCCAACCTGTGCGAACTGAGACTCCAATACCCCGGACGGTTGGATGCGGAAGGCGAGGCCTGTCGCATCGCTCGGCGTTTTCAAAGGTTTGGGCGCCGACAGTTGCTTCATACCGTTGTGCCAGTACGCCAGGCCGGTGATGCCCTGCTTTTCCATCGACAGCAATAGCTGGCGGCCCTTGGCGCGCTTCTGAAATCTGTCTACGGAGGCCAGGTCGTCGAAGAGAAACGGTAGGTCGAATACCTGTAGCTGTTTGGTGTATTGCTCGAACTTCGCAAGCGACGGTGCCAATAGCTGTACTTCGTTCCTGGCGAGAGCCTCCAGTTCGTTGGCATCGCCGAACAGGGTGGAATTGGGATAGACCTCGACGCTGACCTGGCCGGGCAGTCGTTCTTCGACCAGCTTCTTGAATAGAAGGGCGCCCTTGCCTTTGGGCGTGTCCTCAGCGACGACGTGGGAGAACTTGATGACGACCGGTTCAGCTTCGACCGCGGTCGCGGTCAACGCCAGCAGCAGGCTGGCGAGGGTGATGATCGGCTTGATCATGAAAAGGCTCTTTGTTTTTGGTGGGTTGGCATGACATCCGAACGGATGCGATTGAGCTTTCAATGAAGCGTTATGCCAAATAAGCCACACCGTAAAAAGGGCTTTCTCTCAGATTTCACAAATGAGGTAGAGGGAGTTGCAGCAGGTCACACTTTCGCTGCTGCTCGGGACGGCGCTGCGCCGCTAGCCAGCAGCGCAGAGCCATCGGGGATCAGCCGCTGGCCAGCTGCCAGCCACCTCCGAGTGCCTTGTAAAGGCCTACGACTCCGCGATAGACCTCGACTTCGGCCTGCGCCTGCGCATCCTCCGCTGCTAGGCGTTCACGCTCGGCATCCAGCAGCACAAGGAAGTCCACCGTGCCCTCTCGGTAACGGATCGCTGCTTGCTCCGCCGCCGCACGGCTGGCGCCAGACTGACGCAACAGGGCGAGTAGCCGCTCCTGAGCTCTCGCATAGTCGCTGAAGGCGTTCTCCGATTCCTCCAGGGCCAGCAGAACCTGCTGCTCGTAGCTGGCCAACGCACCCTCGGCGTCCGCCTCTGCGCCACGCAATCTGGCGCGGACGCTGCCCATGTCGAACGCGGCCCAGGTAATGCTCGGCGCGACGCCCCAGGCCTGAGCCGCGCTCGAACCGATCTGCGAACCGCGCCCTGCGATGAAGCCCAGGAAACCACTCAGGCTCACACGCGGAAACAGATCAGCAGTCGCTACGCCCACGTTGGCGGTCGCCGCTGCGAGTTGCCGTTCGGCCGCGAGAATGTCCGGTCGGCGACGTAGCAGCTCGGTGGGATCGCCAATCGGCAGCGCCTTGGCAATGGCCGGCAACTCACGCGGCATCAGGTCGACGCTCAGCCTATCGGCGCGCTGACCGAGCAGGGTTGCGATGCGATTGGTCGCACGGGTCTGCTGCGCCTGCAGTTGCGGCAAGCTGGCCTCGGTTGCTGCCAGCCGTGCATCGGCGCGCAGCACGTCAAGTTCGCTACCTACGCCAGCGTCGCGCAGCTGCTCGGTCAGGAGATGCGAGTTGCGCTGGTTTTCGAGATTCTCCCTCGCGATGCGTTCGCGCAATTGCGCGCCGCGCAGCTGGCCGTAGGCATCGACCAGTTCGGCGATCAGGCTGACCTGTAGCTGGTACAGCTCCGCTTCTGCAGCTTCACTCTGCGCCTCGCTGGCTTCGATACGCCGCTGCACCCGGCCGAACAGATCGAGTTCCCAGGCCATGTCCAGCCCGAGATCGTAACGCTCGATGCTGCTGCGCTCCTCGCCGAAGCCCGGCTGCTGAGCCTCGCCGTATTCGGCACTGGCCCCCGCGGTTACGGTAGGGAAGCGATCATTGGCCGCGTCATCGCGAATCGAACGAGCGGCGCGGAGCCGGGCGAAGGCGATGCGCAGTTCGCGGTTTTCGGCCAGCGCTCCAGCCACCAGAGCGTCGAGCGTCGGATCGTCGAACTGGCGCCACCAGGCTGCCTGAAAATGTGATTGATCGAAGCCAGCCGCCGCTGCACGTTCAATCTGCGCGGGCTCGACCTCCGGCGCGCGGTAATCCGGCCCCACGGCGCAGGCACTCAAGGTGAGAACAGCCGCAAGCAGTAACGGAGTGGAAATGACAGGCTTCATGCGTGCGCCTCCTCTAATACTGCTTTCTTCGCCTCGCGCCGTTCGACGTAGGCGCGTATGACCAGGTAGAACACCGGCGTCAGCAGCAGACCGAAGAAGGTCACCCCGAGCATGCCGCTGAACACCGCTACGCCCATGGCATGACGCATCTCCGCACCCGCGCCGGAGGAGAGCACCAACGGCACCACACCCATGATGAACGCAAAGCTGGTCATCAGAATCGGGCGCAGCCGCAGGCGGCAGGCCTCGAGCACAGCGGATAGACGATCCATGCCTTCTTCCTGCTTGTCCTTGGCGAACTCGACGATCAGGATCGCGTTCTTGCACGCCAGGCCAACGAGCACGATCAGGCCGATCTGGGTAAACACGTTGTTGTCGCCGCCAGAGAGGATCACCCCGGTGATGGCCGAGAGCAGCGTCATCGGTACGATCAGAATCACCGCCAGTGGCAGGCTCCAGCTTTCGTACTGCGCCGCCAATACCAGGAAGGCCAGCAGCACGCAGAGCGGGAAGACGAACATCGCGGTGTTCCCCGCCAGGATCTGCTGGTAGGTCAGCTCGGTCCATTCGAAGCTCATGCCGTTCGGTAGCTCGGCTTGCAGCAGCCGCTCCATCGCCGCTTCGGCCTGGCCGGAGCTGTAGCCGGGGGCGGCCGCACCGTTGATTTCAGCGGTCAGGAAGCCGTTGTAGTGCATCACGCGATCCGGGCCGGAACTGTCACTGACCTTGACGAAGGTTGAGAGCGGCACCATCTCGCCACGGTTGTTGCGCACCTTCAGCTGACCGATCTGGTCGGGCGTCAGGCGAAACTTCTGCTCGGCCTGGACGTTAACCTGGTAGGTGCGGCCAAAACGGTTGAAGTCGTTGGCATACAGCGAGCCGAGGTAGACCTGCATGGTGTCGAAGATCTGATCGATAGCCACGCCGTGAGTCTTGGCTTTTTCCCGGTCGATGTCGGCGTCGACCTGCGGGACGTTCACTTGATAGCTGGTGAACAGCCCGGCCAGTTCGGGATAGTCGGCGCTCTTGGCGATGACGTTCTGCACTTGTTTATACAGCTCCTCATAGCCGAGGTTGCCACGGTCCTGAACCTGCACACGGAAGCCACCAATGGTGCCCAGCCCCTGTACCGGCGGCGGCGGGAAGATCGCGAGATAGGCTTCCTGGATGCCTGCGAACTGGCCATTGAGCTCCCCGGCGATGGCCCCGGCGGACATGTTTTCGTCCTTGCGCTCGCCAAAGTCTTTCAGGGCAACAAAGACGATGCCGCTGTTCGGGCTGTTGGTGAAGCCATTGATCGACAGACCCGGGAAGGCGATGGTGTTCTCCACGCCAGGGTGCTTGCCGGCGATCTCGGACATCTGCTTGATGACATCTTCAGTACGGTCCAGCGTCGCGGCATCCGGCAGTTGCGCGAAGGCCACCAGGTACTGCTTGTCCTGCGGCGGCACGAAGCCGGTCGGAGTACTGGCGAACCCCAGGTATCCGAGTCCGACCAGGCCGACATACACCACAAGCGCAATGCCGCTGCCGCGCAGGATGCGTTTAACCGCACCGACGTAGCCGTGACTCGCACGCTCGAATACGCGGTTGAACGGCGCGAACAGCCAGCCGCCGAACAACCTATCCAACAGACGCGAGAAACCGTCTTTTGGTGCGTCATGGCTGCGCAGCAATGCGGCCGCTAGCGCCGGTGACAGCGTCAGGGAGTTGAACGCAGAAATCACCGTCGAAATGGCAATGGTCAGGGCGAACTGCTGGTAGAACTGCCCGGTGAGGCCGGAAATAAACGCGGTCGGGATGAAAACAGCGCAGAGCACTAGCGCCGTCGCGATGATCGGCCCCGTCACTTCCTTCATCGCCTGCTTGGTGGCTTCGACGGGGGACTTGCCGAGGCCAATATTCCGCTCGACGTTCTCCACCACCACGATGGCGTCATCCACCACGATGCCTATCGCCAACACCAAGCCAAACAGCGACAGCGCGTTGAGCGAGAAGCCGAGCATGTGCATCACCGCGAACGTACCGATCAGCGACACCGGCACGGCGGCCAGCGGGATGATCGAGGCGCGCCAGGTCTGCAGAAACAGGATCACCACCAGCACCACCAGCACGATGGCCTCGAGCAGGGTGTGAACCACCGCCTCTATGGAGCCGCGCACGAAGATGGTCGGGTCGTAGACGATTTCGTAGTCCACGCCTTCCGGGAAATCCTTCTTCAGTTCGGCCATGCGAGCTCGTACCGAGTCGGAGATTTCAATCGCGTTCGAGCCAGGGCGCTGAAAGACCGGAATGGCGACAGCGGGCTGGTTGTTAAGCAAGGAGCGCAGCGCGTACTGGCTGGAACCCAGTTCGATACGTGCAATGTCCCGCAAGCGAGTGATCGAGCCGTCTTCGCCGGCGCGGATGATGATGTTCTCGAACTCCTCCTCGCTAACCAGTCGGCCTTGGGTGTTGATTGATAACTGGAAGTCCGTCGCGCCCGGTGCGGGTGGTGCACCCAGCGAACCCGCCGCCACCTGGCGGTTCTGCTCGCGGATCGCATTGACCACGTCAGTTGCGGTGAGGTTGCGCGAGGCCACCTTGTTTGGATCGAGCCAGACGCGAAGCGAATAATCGCCCATGCCGAACAGCTGTACGTCACCGATCCCGTCCAGTCGCGCCAGTTCGTCCTTGACGTTCAGCGCTGCATAGTTGGACAGGTAGAGCATGTCGTAGCGCTCGTCCGGCGAGGTCAGGTGCACCACCATCGTCAGGTCTGGCGAGGCCTTGTCCACCGTCACGCCCAGGCGCTGCACTTCGGTCGGCAGCGTTGGCTGGGTGCGTGTGACGCGGTTCTGCACCTGCACCTGGGCATTGTCCAGATCGGTGCCCAGCGCGAAGGTGATGGTCAGGGTCAGCTTGCCGTCGGCGGTCGCCTGGGACGACATGTAGAGCATGCCTTCGACGCCGGTAATGGCCTGCTCCAAGGGCGAGGCGACGGTTTCGCCGATCACTTTGGGGTTAGCACCCGGGAAGCTGGCGCGGACCACCACCGTCGGCGGCACCACCTCGGGATATTCGCTGATCGGCAGCTGGAATAGCGAGATGGCACCGCCGATCAGGATGATCAGCGACAGCACCGCGGCGAAGATTGGCCGTTGGATGAAGAACTGAGAGAAATTCATGACGCACTCCGGGGGAGAGGGTGCGCATGACGCACCCTGGCGGAATCGGTTGTTATGGGGGTGGCGCCTCGGCGCCGGTCAGCTGGACGTGTCGGTCATCAACTGCTCGGTCGGCGCGCCAGGGTGCGGTCGACGACCTGCGGATTCATCGCGGCGGAAATGGCACGGCTCTGTTCTTGTAGCGCGGCAAGGGTATCGGCATCCGCCATCGGGACATCCTGTGGCTGTACCGCATTACCCGGCCGAACGCGCTGGAGGCCGTTCACCACGATGGTTTCGCCTTCCTTCAGACCACTACGCACGATGCGCAGGCCCTCCAGCTTCGGACCCAGTTCGATAGCGCGATAGTTGACGGTGTCGTCCTCCCCGAGGACCAGGACGAACTTCTTGCCCAGATCGGTTCCGACCGCGACATCCTTGATCAGGACGGCGTCATAGGTGGCACTGCCGACCAGCTTCAGCCGCGCATAAAGCCCGGGGGTGAAACGCCCGTCGCGGTTGTCGAACACGGCGCGGCCGCGAATGGTGCCGGTGCGGGGATCGACCTGATTGTCCATGAAGTCCATGTGCCCCAGATGCGGGTGACCTTCTTCGCTGGATAGCCCGAGGTACACAGGCGTTGCCTCGCCACGCTCACCGTCACGGGCCAGCTCGCGGTATTTCAGGTAGGTGCGTTCATCTGCCTCGAAGTAGGCATAGACCTTGTCGGTCGAGACCAGCGTCGTCAGCAAGGCTTCGCCAGCATTGACCAGGTTGCCCGCGGTGATCAGCGCACGACCTACGCGGCCATCGATGGGGGCGGTGACCCGGGTGAAACCAAGATCAAGCTTCGCTGCGTCGAGCTGAGCCTGGATGGCGGCGACGGCGGACTTCGCTTCGCTGGCCGCGCTGGCTCGCGCGTCAGCCAGTTCGGCTGAAATCGCATTGTTGGCGCGCAGGCGCTCACCGCGCTCGGCTTCGCTTGCGGTCCGGCGCTGGGTGGCGCGAGCCTGTTGCAACTCGGCCTGCAAGCGTTTGACCTGGGCTTCGAACGGGCGCGGGTCGATCTGGAACAGCAAGTCGCCTTTCTTCACCAGCGAGCCTTCCGCGAACGCGACCTTGTCGATGAAGCCCGATACGCGTGGACGAATCTCCACCGATTCCGGCGCCTCCAGGCGGCCGGTGAGTTCGTCCCATTCAGTGACCTGCTGTTCGATGACCTCGGCAACACTGACGGCGGGTGCCGGCATGGCTGCTTCGGTCGCTTCTGGCGCTTTTCCGCATGCGCCAACTAGAGCTGCGGCAACCGCAACCAATGGGTAACGCAAGGCTTTGAGTGAACGATCCATGCTTGACTCCGCAACTCGGCTTTTTATCGATGGCGGAAGTGTGTGGGCTGGTCCCTTCAGGCAGAAATCGAACGAGGCGAATGTAGATATCATTGACGGTGATGGTTGGCCATCGAACATCAGGCCCATGCGATATCGGTCGGGTGGAAACGACCCCCGGATCGTTCCTCCAATCGAGGGCTATCCCGGCTGGTAAAAGGAGCCGCTGGGGCAGGGCACTGGAATGACGAGGCAGGGTGCGTGGGACGGTATACGCGTGGAAAAGACTGCGCCGTTTTCCACTCTACAGACTGTCCGGATCGCCTACGAACATCTGGATCCGCGAGCGCAGCCAGCGCTCGGCCGGGTCGTTGTCCTGGGCGCCACGCCAGGCCATGGACAGCTCGAAGTCCTGGCTGGTCTCGAAGGGCAGCGGCTCGGCGCGCACGCCGCCGTTGGCAGCGAGTGCCATCGCTGCATAGTCCGGCAGGGTGGCCACCAGGTCGGTGCCGGCCAGCAAGCTGGCCAGGCCGTTGAACTGCGGCACGGCGAGTACGACCCGGCGCTTGCAGCCATGCAGGGCCAGTTCGTCATCGATGTAGCCGTTCAGGTCGCCAGCAAAGGAAACCATGGCATGCGGCCGGGAACAGTAGTCTTCCATCGACATGCGGCCGGGGATGCTGTCGGCGCGCAGCAGCATCGGTTTTGGCCGGCGCAGTACCTTGCGCTTGGCATTGGCAGGCAGTTCCTCGGTGTAGCAGACACCCACCGAAATTTCTCCGGAGGCGAGCAGCCCCGGCATCAGCAGGTAATTGGCACGGCGTACCACCAACACCACGCCCGGGGCTTCGGCGCGTATGCGCCTGAGTAGCGGCGGCAGCAGGGCGAACTCAACTTCGTCGGTCAGACCGATACGAAACACCAGCTCGCTTGTGGCGGGGTCGAAGGTCGAGGCGCGGCTGACAGCAGTCGAGATGGAGTCCAGCGCCGGGGACAGCAGACCGGCAATTTCCAGGGCACGTGCGGTTGGCTCCATGCTTCGGCCCGTGCGGACGAACAACGGATCGTCGAACAGCGTACGCAACCTCGCCAGCGCAGCGCTGATCGCCGGCTGGCCGAGAAATAGCTTTTCAGCCGCTCGCGTCACGCTACGTTCGTGCATCAGCGTTTCGAACACGATGAGCAGGTTCAGGTCCACGCGGCGAAGGTCGTTGCGATTCATGCCGTTCACTTCAAGCTGTGGTCAAACCAGGAACACGGCTGACCAGATGAGGTTGCGTCTGCATTCTAGACAGTTCGCAGTGTCACCGGCATGTCCATTTCCGCTTTGCAATGACACAAAGCTGCAACCAGGCGCTCCACCTTACATACAGGGCCCCATCATTCCGGCGCATGGCAACTATCGAGCGGAATGCAGGCTTCGCGGCTGGAGTTGTCCCAGCGGTACAGATAGAGTCACTGACACAGCAGTAATCGAGGGGTCTTTTTCATGTCCCGCATCATCCGTTTCCACCAGTTCGGGCCAGCCGATGTGCTGCGCTATGAACAACGTGACGTGCCAAAGCCGGGTCCGGGCGAAGTACTGGTCGGCGTCCAGGCGATCGGCGTCAGCTGGAACGACGTGCTTTGGCGTCAGGATCTGTCGCCGCGGCACGCCAGGCTACCGGCCGGGCTCGGCAGTGAAGTCGCTGGTGAGGTACTGGCGGTGGGCGAGGAGGTCGATGGGTTCGCGGTAGGTGATCGCGTGGCCAGCTTTCCCGGCCATGACCTCAACCAGTACCCGCTCTATGCCGAGCACGCGCTCCTGCCGCAGACATCGCTGGTTCACTATCCGGAAATGCTCAGTGCAGCCGAAGCCTGCGTCCACTTCACGCCCGCGCTGGTGTCGTATTTCGCGCTGGTGGAACTGGCGCAACTGGAGCCCGGACAGCATGTCCTGGTCACCGAAGCGCGGCACTGCACCGGGCCTTCTGCGGTACAACTGGCGAAGGCGCTAGGCGGTCGAGTCATTGCGACCTGTGATACGGCCGAGGATCGTGAATTCCTGCATGAGCTGGGCGCAGAGACTGTTGTCGTCACGGAAGAGGAAGATCTGGTCGGACGTCTGCAGAAGATTACCGGTGGAGCCGGCGTCGAGGTCGTGCTCGATGGTTGTGGCGGTTCGCAGATGAAGCTGCTCGGTGACGTGATTGCGCCACGTGGGAAGCTGATTCTCTACGGTCTCAACGGTGGCAACGAGACGGCCTTTCCGGCGTGCGCGGCGTTCAAGAAGAACTTCAAGTTTTTCCTGCACTGCCTGTGCGATTTCACCGGCCAGCCTGAGCTCGGCATCGAGCAGAATGGTGATGCCGTCCAGCGTGCCTTGCTGCATATCAATCAACTGACTGCCGACCGGCTGATCACCCCGCAGGTGGACCGGCTGTTCCCCTTCGAAGATGTAGTAGCCGCCCACGAGTATGTGGAAAGCGGCGTCCCGCGCGGCCGGGTTGCGCTACGCGTCGGCTGATATAGAGGCCTCAGACAGGGGCCTCTCATCGCTTCACAGAAACTTTTCCCGCCAGCGCCAAGTCCTCCGAGTACAGGTTTTATTCCCGTTACGGAGGATTCCGCATGCCCGACCAGACACTTCCCCCACAGCAGCAGCCAGAGCCGGGCAAAGAGGGCGAAATGAACCCGCGTCCCGAATTTCGTGGCGAGGACTATAGAGCCGCCGGCAAGCTCCAGGGCAAGGTGGCGATCATTACCGGAGGTGACAGTGGAATCGGCCGGTCGGTCGCGGTGCTGTTTGCCCGTGAGGGCGCCGATGTGGCGATCCTTTATCTCGATCAGCATCAGGACGCCGATGAAACCCGGCGCGTGGTCGAAGAGCAGGGCCGCAAGTGCCTGACCTTTGCCGGTGATGTGGCTGATCGTGACGTGTGCCGCAAGGCGATCGACGAAACCCTGGGCACGCTCGGCAAGCTCGACATTCTGGTCAACAACGCCGCCGAACAGCATCCCCAGAAAAGCCTCGAGGACATCAGCGAAGAACAGTGGGAAAAGACGTTCCGCACCAACATCTTCGGCATGTTCCAGATGACCAAGGCTGCACTGCCGCACCTGCAGAAAGGGGCAGCGATCATCAATACCACTTCGGTCACGGCCTACAAGGGCAGCCCGCAGTTGCTGGACTACTCATCGACCAAGGGCGCCATCACCGCCTTTACCCGATCCCTGTCGATGAACCTGGCCGAGCGCGGGATCCGGGTGAATGCCGTAGCCCCCGGGCCGATCTGGACGCCGCTTATCCCATCGACGTTCGATGAGGAAAAAGTCGAGAAATTCGGCGCGAACGTGCCCATGGAACGTCCCGGACAGCCAGAGGAGGTTGCGCCCGCCTATGTGTACCTGGCCAGCAGCGATTCTTCCTATGTCAGCGGCCAGGTGATCCACGTGAATGGCGGTACGGTGGTCAACGGCTGATCACAGCCGACAGGAGAGAAGCTTATGCCTCGCACGATCTGGAAGGGTGCCGTCAGTTTCGGTCTGGTCCATATTCCCGTGGCCCTGGTGCCCGCCACGACCCGCTCGGGAATCGATTTCGACTGGCTGGACAAGCGCAGCATGGACCGGGTGGGCTACAAGCGCATCAACAAGACCACCGGCGAAGACATCCAGAGCGAGAACATCGTCAAGGGTGTCGAGTACGAAAAGGGCAACTACGTCGTGATCAGCGATGACGAGATCAAGGCAGCCCACCCGAAGGCCACGCAGACGGTGGACATCGTTGCCTTCGTCGACTCGAAGGACATTTCCTTTCTCTATATCGATACGCCGTATTACCTGACGCCCGATCGCCGTGGCGAGAAGGTCTACGCACTGCTGCGTGAAACGCTAATCCAGACCGGCAAGGTCGGGATCGCCAATGTGGTGCTGCGCAACAAGCAGCACCTGGCGGTGGTGATGCCGCTGGGCAAGGCGCTGGTGATGAATACCTTGCGCTGGGCCGAAGAGGTTCGCGGTGTCGAATACCTCGAGATGAAGGACGAGGCGCTCAATGCCGATCTGAACCCGAGGGAGCTCGACATGGCTAAGCGGTTGGTAGAGGACATGAGCGAAGACTGGAATCCCGATCAGTACAAGGACACCTTCCAGGACCAGATCATGGACCTGGTCGAAACCAAGGCGCGCGAAGGCAAGATCGAGGCAGTGGGTGGGCCGGAGGAAGCCGTGGATCGGCGCAGCGCCGATGTCATCGACCTTACCGAACTGCTCAAGCGCAGTCTGGCGGGAAAGTCGGCGGCCAGGAAGCCAGCGCCCGCCGAGCAGGTTGAGGACGGGGGCGAGGACGACGACAGCGAAGAAGCCTCACCGGCAAAGCGAACCGCAAGCAAAACTGCAACCAGCAAAGCCAAGGCGCCGGCGAAGCCCACCGCAAGCAAGACCGCCACGAGCAAAACCTCGACAGCGCGCAAGACGGGCACCAGCAAGGCCAGTACCAGCAAGCCCAGCAGCAAGAAAGCGAGCTGACGATGAGGAATCTGCATGCCTGACAAGTCCGGCAAGAGCCGTCCCGATGTCGGCGGTATCGGCATCAGCAACCCGCAGCGTGTCATCGATGACCGGAGTGGCGTCACCAAGCTGCAGCTCGCGCAGTACTATCTGGCCGTAGGGGAGTGGCTGATGCCGCATCTGGCCAAGCGCCCGCTTTCAATTGTCCGTGCGCCTGACGGCGTCAGTGGTGAAAGTTTTTTCCAGCGCCACTGCGGGCGCCTGAAGATGCCGCACATGCGCGTGCTGGATAAGTCACTCGACCCCGAGCACGCCCGCCTCATCCAGGCCGACAGCGTGACCGCGGTGGTCGAGGCAGCGCAGATGGGCACCATCGAGTTTCACACCTGGAATGCACGCAGCGATCGCATCGACAGGCCGGATCGGATGGTTTTCGACCTGGATCCCGACCCCGAACTGCCGTGGTCGAGCATGATCGAGGCGACCACCATGACCCTCGATCTGCTCGGAGAGCTGGGTCTTCGTGCGTTTCTCAAAACCAGCGGCGGGCGCGGTATGCATGTCGTGGTGCCCATCGAGCGACGCCAGAGCTGGGACCTGGTCAATGATTTCGCCCGTGGCGTCACGGTGCGCCTGGCAAAGGAGGCACCGGAGCAGATCGTGGCGAAGATGGGGCCTAAGAATCGCGTCGGCAGGATTTTCGTCGACTACCTGCGCAATCAGCGTGGGGCCAGTACTGTTGCCGCTTATTCGGCACGAGCTCGACCGGGGCTGCCGGTTTCCGTACCCATCACCGTCGACGAGCTGGACCGGATCAGCGGCGCCGACCATTGGAACATCTTCAACGTTCGCGAGCGCCTCGATGCCCAGTCACTCGATCCCTGGGCCGAGTACGCTTCTACCCGCCAGTCTCTCTCCGCACAGCTTTTGCGCGAGCTCGCTGCACGGCAGTGACGCGACCGATGACCTGTCCATCGCAGTACCTTGAACTAGGCTTGCATCAGCGTAGCGAGGATACGCCGCCCCGTCTGTCCCTCTGAAGGAACCATTCCAGAGCGGTCGCAGTCGACCCATCTGATGGGGAAAACATAATTAGAAACAGGAGATACCGATGACCGTGCGAGTATCCCGGCGACAGTTCCTGAAGTTCGGTGCGGCTGGTGTAGGTGCATCGAGCATGGCCATGATGGGATTTGCGCCTGATGAAGCCGTCGCGTCGATTCGTCACTTCAAACTGACCGGCGCAAGAATGACCCGCAATATCTGCACCTACTGCTCGGTAGGCTGCGGCATGTTGCTCTACTCCCGTGGAGATGGCGCGATCAACGTGATCGACGAGATCTACCATGTCGAAGGCGACCCTGATCATCCGGTCAGTCGCGGATCGCTTTGCCCCCGGGGCGCCGGGGTGCTGGACTTCATCAAGAGTGAGTCGCGGGTCAAGTACCCGGAAGTCCGCGAGCCCTATACCAATGAATGGAAGCGCATCAGCTGGGAAGAGGCCTTTGCGCGCATCGCCCGGCATATGAAGGATGACCGCGACCGCAATTTCGAGACCCATGACGAGCAGGGCCGGCTGGTCAACCGCTGGATGACCACATCGATGGTAGCGGCTTCGGCCTGTACCAACGAGACGGCCTATCTCACCCAGAAGATCACCCGCGCACTCGGCATCCTTAAACTCGACAACCAGGCGCGCGTTTGACACGGACCAACGGTGGCAGGTCTTGCCCCAACATTTGGTCGCGGTGCCATGACGAATCACTGGACCGACATTGCCAACGCCAATGTCATCCTGTCGATGGGCGGCAATTCGGCTGAAGCACACCCTGTAGGCTTCCGCTGGGTCATGCATGCCAAGCAGCGCAGCAATGCGGTGCTGATCTCGATCGACCCGCGGTTCAACCGCACCACGGCGGTGGCCGACTATCACGCCTGGCTCCGTACCGGGACGGATATCGTGTTCCTCGGTGGTTTCATCAACTACCTGATCGAAACCGACCGCTATGCCCATGAGTATGTGCGCGAATACACCGACGCGAGCCTGATCGTCGCCGAGGGATTCGGTTTCGAAGAAGGGTTGTTCACCGGTTATAACCCGGCCGATCGAACCTACGACCGCGAGACCTGGAATTTCGAGCTCGACGAAAGCGGCTTCGCCCGCACCGACCCGACCTTGCAGCATCCTCGTTGTGTCTTGCAGCTGATGCGTCAGCATTACAGCCGCTACAGCGTCGATCAGGTGGAAAACATTTGCGGCATGCCCAGGGAAAAGGTGCTGGAACTCTGGGACTTGATGGCGACCACATCGGCACCCGACAAGACCATGACGATCCTCTACGCCTTGGGCTGGACACAGCACACCATCGGCTCGCAGATCATCCGTTGCGGGGCCATGGTGCAGTTGCTGCTGGGTAACATGGGCATGCCGGGCGGTGGTGTTAACGCACTGCGCGGGCATTCCAACATCCAGGGGCTTACAGACATCGGCCTGCTGTCGAACCTGCTGCCGGGCTACATGAATTTGCCGTCGGTCAATCTGCAGTCCTACGAGGACTACATGAAGACGCGGGTCAAGCTCCCGTTGCTCGAGGGCGAGGTGTCGTACTGGAAGTTCTACGAGCGTTTCTTCGTCAGCCTGATGAAGGACTGGTATGGCGATGTGGCCACCAGGGAAAACAACTGGTGCTACGACTGGCTGCCCAAGCTCTCCGAGCCGATCTATGACGTGCTGTATGCCATCAACGACATGACGCTGGGCAAGATGACCGGCGCGTTCTGTCAGGGCTTCAACATCCTGGCGGCGTTCCCGAACAAGGCCAAGGTCATGGACGGCCTGTCCAAGCTGAAATTCCTTGTGATCATGGATCCCCTCACCGTGGAGACCGGCGAGTTCTGGAAGAACTTCGGCGAGTATCACGATGTCGACCCGTCGCAGATCGCCACTGAGGTATTCCGGCTGCCGACCACCTGCTTCGCTGAGGACGACGGTTCCATCACCAACAGTGCACGTTGGCTGCAATGGCATGAGCGCGCCGTGCCTGGCCCTGGCGAGTCGATGACCGATACCGAGATTCTGGGTGAGGTCATGTTGCGTCTGAAGCATATGTACCAGGAGGAGGGCGGTGCCTTCCCCGATCCGATTCTGAACCTGAGCTGGAACTACAAGGTGCCGGAGTTTCCGAAGGCCTCTGAACTGGCCATGGAGTACAACGGCCGGGCGCTGGCGGATATCACCGACGACAGCGGCAGGGTCATACGGCGCAAAGGTGAGCAGCTTCAGGACTTCAGTGAACTGCGCGCTGACGGCTCGACTGCCTGTGGTTGCTGGATCTACTCCGGCGCCTGGACCGAACAGGGCAACATGATGGCCCGTCGCGACAACTCGGACCCCTACAACACGGGTAACACCCTGGGTTGGGCCTGGGCCTGGCCGATGAACCGTCGACTGCTCTATAACCGCGCTTCGGCGCGTCCCGACGGGACGCCATGGGCGCCCAACAAGGCGTTCATCTGGTGGAACGGCGAGCGCTGGACGGGCGCCGATGTGCCCGACTTCCCGGTGACGTCACCGCCCTCTCAAGGTGTCGGTCCCTTCATCGTCACGCAGACCGGGCGTGGGCATTTCTTTGCCTGCGAGTGGTTGAACGAAGGGCCTTTCCCTGAGCACTACGAGCCCATGGAAACCCCGATCGACCGCAACCCGCTGAGCCCGAACAATCCGCTGGCGTTGCACAATCCCATCGCCCGTGTGTTCGAGCAGGATCGTGACTCGTTCGGTTCGAACACGGAGTTTCCCTATGCCGCGACCACCTACCGTCTGACCGAGCACTTCCATTACTGGACGACTCACGTTCGGCTCAACGCCATCGCCCAGCCTGAAAAGTTCATCGAGATGAGCGATGTTCTGGCCGGGGAGCTGGGTATTGCCGCTGGCGACCGGGTAAAGGTCAGCTCCAAGCGGGGCTACATCACAGCGGTGGCAGTGGTGACAAAGCGCATGGTGCCGCTCGAAATCGACGGGCGCACGGTGCATCACATCGGCATTCCGATTCACTGGGGCTTCAAGGGTGTGGCGAAAAAAGCGCACCTCACCAATACCCTGACGCCGTTCGTGGGCGACGGTAATACCCAGACGCCAGAGTTCAAGTCGTTTCTGGTGAACGTGGAGAAAGTGGGAGGGACCGTCTGATGCGAGGCGACCAGATCAATCTGCAGAACATCATCGCGCGCTCGGCGACGACCACCCCATCCCCGCAAGTGCGCCACGGCGCGGTGGACAAGGTCACCAAGCTTATCGACGTGTCCGTCTGCATCGGCTGCAAGGCTTGCCAGGTGGCCTGTTCGGAGTGGAACGACCTGCGTGACGAGGTGGGAGAGTGCGACGGGACCTACAACAATCCCCAGGACCTGACCGCCGAGTCCTTCGAGGTCATGCGCTTCTCTGAATACGAGGACGAGCAGGGCAACCTGGAATGGCTGATCCGCAAGGACAATTGCATGCACTGCGCCGAGCCAGGGTGCCTCAAGGCTTGCCCGTCGCCCGGCGCAATCGTGCAATACGCCAACGGTATCGTCGATTTCAATTCCGAGCATTGCATCGGCTGTGGCTATTGCGTTGCGGGTTGTCCCTTCGATATTCCCCGCATATCGAAGAAGGACAACAAGGCCTACAAGTGCACGCTATGTTCCGACCGGGTCTATCACGGCCTGGAGCCGGCGTGCGTCAAGAGCTGCCCGACCTCGGCCATCATGTTCGGCACCAAGGAAGACATGCTCGACTACGGTGCCCATCGGGTGGCGGACCTGCAGGGGCGTGGCTATGCAAACGCCGGTATCTACGATCCGCCAGGGGTCGGTGGTACCCATGTGGTCTATGTGCTGCAACACAACGACAAGCCGGAGATCTACAGCGGCTTGCCGCGTGACCCGCATATCGCGCCAACGGTCGAGCTCTGGAAAGGCGTGACCAAACCGATCATGTCGGTTGCGCTGGGCATGTCCGTGCTCGCTGGCTTTTTCCATTACGTGATGAAAGGGCCCAAGGAAGAACCGGAAGACGACCCCGACCCAGAGATGGCGTCGGCCGACCGAGACCTGGATCGTCGCGGGGAGGACCGGCTATGAGCCATTCCAACGTCAAGCACGGCATTCTCCGTTACGGCTGGTGGACACGGGTCAACCACTGGCTCATCGCGATCAGCTTCACGCTGCTCGTGCTGAGCGGGCTTGCCCTGTTCTACCCGGCCTTCTTTGGGCTGACCGCGCTATTCGGCGGACCAGAGCCGACACGCATCGTGCATCCGTATATCGGCGTGTTCATGTCGCTGTTCTTCGTCATTCAGGCGGTGCGCTTCTTTGGCGACAACCTGATCCGTCGTCACGATGTGCAATGGATGAAGCAGATCCGCGACGTACTGGCCAACCGCGACGAGCGGTTGCCGCCGGTGGGCAAGAACAACGCCGGACAGAAGCTGGTGTACTGGATCTTTCTCGCCACCGTCCCGGTGCTGCTGGTCACCGGCATTGTGCTCTGGCGCCCCTGGATCGCGGATGGCATGCCCGTCTGGGCCCTGCGCTGGGCCGTGACCATCCATGCCTACACCGCCTTCATCGCGATCATCACCCTGGTCATCCATATCTATTCGGCGATCTGGGTGAAGGGGTCTGTGCGAGCGATGACACAGGGTCGGGTCAGCCACGCCTGGGCACGTCACCATCATGGGCTCTGGTACGACGAAGTGCGCCGCAAGGAGGGACATGAGGACCCGAGCGGTCTTTCGCCCAATCGCGACGTACCGTCGAAACGAACTTGAGGAGTTGCAGTGAACCACTCTTACGGAAGTGCGCCTTCAGGGATCATGGAGGCGCCGAATGTGGTGTTGCCGGATGCCAAAGTCTTCAGCAAGCGTGCAACGCGGTTGCGTGAACTGGTCCAGCAGGTGCCGCCACTGGATGAGTTTCTCGCCTTCATGGCACGGCTGGTCCAAGCCCAGCATCAGGTACTCAGCGAGCGTGAGCCGGCCTGGACACCGGCAGAAGATGCCTTTGATCAGGCGCTCAAGCACGGTATGCCGCCCCTTGGTGCCCAGGCACTGAAACCCGATGTGCAATGGCAGGGCGAGCTGTTGGCGATGCTCGACGCCATGGAATTGCATGTGGGCGAACGTCAGAGGCCGTTACTGCGCACCTTGCGCGACATGAACCAGCGGCAACTCGATGCGCTGGCTGACGAGGTACTCCAGTGCACGCCCGGCGATGAAGGCACCCGGCCCTTGCTGCCGCTGATAGCCGCCGCACTGCAGGTCAGCTGGGTGCGACTGGCCATGGCATTGCCCCGGGCACCCGACAAACCGGTCGGGGAGGCAAAAGGGCTTTGCCCTTGTTGCGGTTCGCCGCCGGTTGCCAGTGTGATCCACAACGAGCGCCATCGTGCCGGGGTGCGTTACCTGCATTGCTCCCTCTGCGCTACCGAGTGGCATCTGGAACGCATCAAGTGCAGCGTCTGTGATAGTGGGGCGAAGTTGCTCTACATGAAACTTGACGACGAGCAGGGCAAGTCGTTTCTGCCCGTCCAGGCCGAAACCTGCGGCGAGTGTCACAGCTACCTGAAAGTCATGCAGCGTGAAGAGCACGGACGAGCCGATCCCGTCGCGGATGATCTGGCCAGCCTTGCCCTCGACCTGTTGCTGGCCGAGCAGGACGACTATGGGCGCAGCGGGTACAACCCCTTGCTGATCGCCGGTGGTGACTAGCGGGCCATGCTGCCAAGGCTGCTGCTTTAGTCGGGTCCGGCCTGGCGGGCCGTCTGTTTCAGACGGGTCCCGGACGCAGGCCCGGCCTGGCACGCCATCTCTTATGGATCCCATCGCTCCCCCGGGCATCGCGAAACAAGCGCAGCGGCTCTGTGTCAAGCGGTAGCGACTGTTCGGGCTGAACTTTTAAGGCCTCCCTTGGTTCGGAAGAACAGAGCTTGAGAAAGCCCGCACGATGGGTTTTCCGCCGATAAACCAGGCTGCTCGATCCCTTGGAGCCGAGCAGCCTGGTTCTGTTTCGCAGCGATTTGCCCAGGAGCCCCGTTCGATGACCGATGCAAAACCCCATCCAGCGATCCACCCCCGACTTGAACAGGCGCTGCAGAGTCCACGCATAGCCATAGAATCGACCCAGCCGGTGCTGGAGGGTGGCCGCTTCGCCGCGAAGGCGGTCATCGGGCAACCGATCAACGTCAGCAGCAAGATTTTTGCGGATGGCCACGATCAGCTTGCCGCCTCTATCTGCTGGCGCACCAAGGACGAAACCACCTGGCGTCGCGCGCGCCTCAAGCTGATCGGCAACGACAGCTGGGAAGGCCAGTTCACGCCGACACAGGTGTGCTCACACGAATTCATGATCGAAGCCTGGTGGGATATCTATGAGACTTACCGCTACGAGTTGTCGAAAAAGCACACCGCAGGGGTTCCGGTGCAGCTCGAGCTGGAAGAGGGCCGTCTGATGCTCGAACGTGCCAGTCAGCGGGCTCAGGGCGAGACCAAGGCCATCATCGATGACCTGCTGCACCGGCTGAGCATGGCGCACCTGGACGACGAGCGGGTCTCGGTGATGCTGGCCAGCGAAACGGCGGCAGCGATGGCTGACGCAGACCCCCGCGAGCATTGCAGCCAGAGCGAGGTGTTTCCCATTGAGGTCGAGCGTCCACTTGCGTTGTTCGCCAGTTGGTACGAGTTGTTCCCGCGCTCCGAAACCGACGACCCGAATCGCCACGGCACCTTTCGTGACGTACATAAGCGTCTGCCGTCGATCCGGGACATGGGCTTCGACGTCCTGTATTTCACCCCGATTCATCCCATCGGCCGCCAGCATCGCAAAGGCCCGAACAACACGCTGCAAGCCGGTCCGAATGATCCCGGCAGCCCGTACGCGATCGGTAGCGAAGCAGGCGGGCATGACGCGGTCCATCCCGATCTCGGCACACTCGATGACTTCCGTGACCTTGTAGCTGCCGCACGCGACCATGGATTGGAGATCGCCCTGGACTTCGCCATCCAGTGTTCCCAAGACCACCCCTGGCTAAACGAGCATCCGGGTTGGTTCTCCTGGCGGCCGGACGGGACCATCCGTTATGCGGAAAACCCACCGAAGAAATACCAGGACATCGTCAACGTCGATTTCTACGCCGAAGACGCCATGCCCGACCTGTGGATCGCTTTGCGTGATGTGGTCTGGCACTGGGTCGAGCAGGGCGTGAAGATTTTCCGGGTCGACAATCCGCACACCAAGCCCTTGCCGTTCTGGGAATGGATGATTGCCGATATCCGCGAGCGCGACCCGGACGTGATGTTCCTCTCCGAGGCCTTCACCAGACCGGCGATGATGGCGCGCCTGGGCAAGGTCGGCTTCAACCAGAGCTATACCTACTTCACCTGGCGCAATAACAAGGCCGAGCTGAGCGAGTATTTCACCGAACTCAACGAGCATCCGCTGCGTGACTGTTATCGGCCGAATTTCTTCGTCAACACGCCGGACATCAACCCGTTCTTCCTGCATGACTCCGGACGCGCTGGTTTCCTTATCCGAGCAGCCCTGGCGACCATGGGTTCCGGGCTGTGGGGCATGTACTCGGGCTTCGAACTGTGCGAATCCGCGGCGATTCCGGGCAAGGAGGAGTACCTGGACTCCGAGAAGTATCAGATCCGAGTTCGGGACTACCATGCGCCGGGGAACATCGTCGCTGAGATCGCTCAGCTCAATCGCATCCGTCGTCAGAACCCGGCGTTGCAGACGCATCTCGGCTTCAAGGCTTACACGGCCTACAACGACAACATCTTCTTCTTCGGCAAGCGCACACCGGATCTGAAGAATTTCATCCTCGTCGCGATCAGCCTCGATCCCCACAACGCCCAGGAAGCGCATTTCGAGCTTCCGTTGTGGGAGATGGGCCTGCCGGACCATGCCGAAACGCGCGGCGAAGATCTCATGAACGGGCATCGCTGGACCTGGTACGGCAAGACTCAATGGATGCGGATAGAGCCGTGGCATTTGCCCTTCGGTATTTGGCGCATCAGTTCGGATGCAATAGATCCCGACTTAAAGTGATTTCTTAAGAATGGAATAAAAACGTTATTTATCAGTTATCTATAAGCGTTGTTTAATTTCGTTTATAGACTAGCTGGCTAACCTTTCCGCCTCGGTTGGTCACCTGTGTGGGCCAGCCGTGAGGCAGATTAAAGGAATGAGGCCATGGCCAGAGCGCGCAAACCTGCTGCCTTTATCAAAGACCCTCTTTGGTACAAGGATGCGGTGGTCTATCAGGTCCACCTGAAATCCTTTTTCGATTCAAACAACGACGGCGTCGGCGATTTCCAGGGCCTGATCGAGAAGCTCGATTACATTGCCGACCTGGGTGTGAACACCATCTGGCTGCTGCCGTTCTATCCCTCACCGCGGCGTGACGACGGCTATGACATTGCCGAATACCGTGGTGTGCATCCAGACTATGGCACCATGGCCGACGCCAAGCGTTTCATTGCCGAGGCACACAAGCGCGGCCTGCGCGTGATCACAGAGCTGGTCATCAACCACACCTCCGACCAGCACCCCTGGTTCCAGCGCGCCCGCAAGGCGAAGAAGGGCTCTGCTGCGCGTGACTTCTATGTCTGGTCGGACACCGACGAGAAGTACGACGGCACGCGGATCATCTTTCTCGATACCGAAGTGTCCAACTGGACCTGGGACCCGGTCGCCCAGCAGTACTTCTGGCATCGGTTCTATTCGCACCAACCGGACCTGAACTTCGACAATCCGCAGGTGATGAAGGCAGTCCTGAGCGTGATGCGCTACTGGCTCGATCTCGGAATTGACGGCCTGCGGCTGGATGCGATTCCCTATCTGGTCGAGCGCGACGGTACCAACAACGAGAACCTGCCCGAGACCCACGCGGTACTGAAGCAGATCCGTGCCGAGATCGACGCCAACTATCCCGATCGCATGCTGCTGGCCGAAGCCAACCAGTGGCCTGAAGACACTCAGCTGTACTTCGGTGGCGAAGATGGCGGCCTGGGCGACGAGTGCCATATGGCGTTCCACTTCCCGCTCATGCCGCGCATGTACATGGCCCTGGCGCAGGAAGATCGGTTTCCGATCACCGATATCCTGCGGCAGACCCCTGATATCCCGGCGAATTGCCAGTGGGCCATCTTTCTGCGCAACCATGACGAACTGACGCTGGAAATGGTGACCGACAAGGAGCGCGACTACCTCTGGAACTACTACGCCTCGGACAAGCGCGCGCGTATCAACCTCGGCATCCGCCGTCGCCTGGCGCCGCTGCTGGAGCGAGACCGCCGGCGCATCGAACTTCTCAACAGTCTGTTGCTGTCGATGCCCGGCACGCCGGTGATCTACTACGGCGACGAGATCGGCATGGGTGACAATATCTTCCTTGGTGACCGCGACGGTGTACGTACGCCGATGCAGTGGTCGGTGGACCGCAATGGCGGTTTCTCCCGCGCCGACCCACCCAGTCTCGTACTGCCGCCGATCATGGATCCGCTCTACGGTTACCAGGCGATAAATGTCGAGGCGCAACAGCGCGATCCGCACTCGCTGCTCAACTGGACGCGGCGTCTGCTTTCGATTCGCAAGCAGTTCAAGGCCTTTGGCCGCGGCACGCTGAAGATGCTCGCGCCCAGCAATCGAAGAATCCTGGCCTACCTGCGCGAGTTCACGACGGCAACCGGCGAAACCGAAGTGATCTTCTGTGTCGCCAACGTGTCTCGCTCTGCGCAGGCTGCAGAACTGGAACTGTCGCACTACGCCGGTATGGTACCGGTGGAGATGGTTGGCGGCAGTGCCTTCCCACCGATCGGCCAACTGCCGTATCTGTTGACGTTGCCTCCTTTTGGCTTCTACTGGTTCCAGCTGGCAACCAGTCACCAGATGCCCAGCTGGCACCAGGAACCCGTGGAAACCATGCCCGACTTTCAGACTCTGGTACTCAAGCGCCTGGATACGCTTTCGGCGAGCAACAAGCGCATTCTCGAAACCGAATCGCTGCCGGCCTACCTGCCCAAGCGTCGCTGGTTTGCCAGCAAGGACGCGGCCATACAGTCGATCAAGATCTGCTACAGCGTGCCCTTCGGCGATCCGCAGCGGCCTGTGCTGCTGAGTGAGGTCGCGGTGGAAGCGGCGGGGCGCACGGATCTGTACCAGCTGCCGCTGGGATTCCTCGACGAAGGCGACTTCGACACGGCCTTGCCCCAGCAACTGGCCATGGCGCGGGTCCGTCGCGGTCCTCAGGTGGGGCTGCTCACCGATGCGTTCGCACTCAAGCAGTTTGTGCTGGGCGTGATTCAGGGCTTGCGCGACGAGCAGGTGCTGCAATGCGGCGACAGCGAAATCCGCTTCCAGCCGATGCCTCAGCTGGCCGAAATCGAAGTGGATGGCAATGCCGAAGTGCGCTATCTCACCGCCGAACAATCCAACAGCTCGGCAATCATCGGCAGCAGCATGATGATCAAGGTTCTGCGTCGCGTGTCGGCGGGGATGCACCCTGAGCTGGAGATGGGCAGTTTCCTGACCGAGCAGGGCTTCACCCACATTTCGGCCATGCTGGGTCAGGTAAGCCGGTTCGCAAAGAATGGCGAGCAGTATGCATTGATGGTCGTGCAGCGCTTCCTCGACAACCAGGGTGACGCCTGGGAGTGGACGCTCAACACGCTCGATCGAGCGGTGCGTGACCAGATCGCCGGCGGTGTCTCGCTGCATGAAAACCAGTTCACTGCGTTGGAAGAACTGGAGGCCTTCAATCGACTGCTTGGGCAGCGCCTGGGCGAGATGCACATGACCCTGGCGGTGGAGACCGACAATCCGGCGTTCGCCAGCGAGCCGACCCAGGCTGCGGATGCGAAGGAGTGGACCGACTCCATTTCACGCGAGGTGGAGCACGCCCTGGACCTGCTGCAGGCCCGTCGCGGCGACCTGGACCGCAAGTCCACAGCGCTGGTAGACCAGCTGCTCGGCCAACGTCAGGAGCTGGTCGCCGAGGTGGAGCGCCTCGCCGGCAGGACCCTCGGCGGGCTGCGTACCCGCGTCCACGGCGACCTGCATCTCGGCCAGGTACTGGTCGCACAGGGCGATGCCTACTTTATCGACTTCGAAGGCGAGCCTGCGCGCTCGTTGGAGGAGCGTCGAAGCAAGCTGAGTCCGTTCAAGGATGTGGCTGGTGTCTTGCGTTCGTTCGAGTACGCCAGCGCCATGACGCTGCGCAACGCCCAGATTAGCGATAGCTCGGACACTGCAGTTCAGGCGCGGCGCACCATTTCCGAAACCTACCAGCAGAGCGCACGGGCAGTATTCCTGGAGGCGTATCGCGAGGCGACCGCCGAGCTGCCGCACGCCTGGAAGGACGCTGCTGGTGCCGATGCGGCTCTGGCGCTGTTCAGCCTGGAGAAGACCGCGTATGAAGTTGCCTATGAGGCAGAGAACCGCCCGGCCTGGCTGTCTGTCCCGCTTCAGGGGCTCGCAGCGCTGGCACAACAGATTTCCGATGGAGGTTCCCAATGATTGATCGTCCGGCCGTGACCATGCCCGGTATAAACCTGCTGCCACCTGATGCCGATGTCGACGCGCTGGTGCGCGCCGAACACAGCGACCCCTTTTCCATTCTCGGCCCGCACGCAGACGGTGACGGGCTGGTGGTGCGCGCTTATTTGCCCAACGCGCTGGGCGTCGAGGTGCTCGAGCGCACCGGCGGGCGAGTGCTGGCGGCAATGGAACAGGGTCAGGTACCCGGCTTTTTCTTCACCCGGCTGAGTAATCCACAGCCTTATCTGCTGAAAATCAGGTGGGCCGGCGGCGAGCAGATTACCGAAGACCCCTACAGTTTCGGCCCGCAGCTTGGCGAAATGGACATGTACCTGTTCTCGGAGGGCAACCACCGGGAAATCGGCCGTGTATTCGGCGCGCAGGTGATGGAAGTCGACGGCGTGCAGGGCGTGCGCTTCGCCGTATGGGCGCCAAACGCTCGCCGCGTGTCGGTCGTTGGCAGCTTCAACGGCTGGGATGGGCGCCGTTATCCCATGCGCTCACGCTTTCCGTCGGGTGTGTGGGAGATCTTCATTCCCCGGCTGCAACCCGGCGACAAGTACAAGTACGAGATCCTTGGTCCGAGCGGCATCCTGCCGCTGAAGGCAGATCCGATAGCGCTGGCGACGGAGCATCCACCGGGAACCGCCTCGGTCATCGCGCGCCCGCTGGAATACCAGTGGAACGATCAGGACTGGCTGCAGCATCGGGCGGAGCGGCAGTCGATCAATGCACCGATTTCGATCTACGAACTGCATGCAGGGTCCTGGCGCCGTGAAGGTGGCGACGACGGCCGTCTCTACGACTGGCACGAACTGGCCGAGCGGTTGATTCCCTATGTGGTCGACATGGGCTTCACCCATATCGAGCTGATGCCGATCATGGAGCACCCGTTCGGCGGCTCCTGGGGCTACCAGTTGCTGTCGCAATTCGCACCGAGTGCGCGGTACGGCACGGCGCACGATTTCGCAGCGTTCGTGGATGCCTGTCACAAGGCCGGAGTCGGTGTGATTCTGGATTGGGTACCCGCGCACTTTCCCACCGATGCCCACGGCCTCGGCGAGTTCGACGGCACCGCGCTCTACGAGTATGCGCACCCGTTCGAGGGCTTCCACCAGGACTGGGATACCTACATCTACAACCTTGGCCGCACTGAAGTGCACGGTTTCATGCTGGCCTCGGCGTTGCACTGGCTGCGTGAGTTCCATGTCGATGCACTGCGCGTTGATGCAGTGGCCTCGATGCTCTATCGCGACTACTCGCGCAAGGAAGGCGAATGGATTCCCAACCGCCATGGCGGTCGGGAAAACCTCGAGGCCATCGATTTCCTGCGCCATCTGAACGATGTGGTGGCGACCGAAACGCCCGGCGCGCTGGTGATTGCCGAAGAGTCCACCGCGTTCCCGGGTGTGAGCAAGCCGACCTCCGAGAACGGACTGGGCTTCGCCTACAAGTGGAACATGGGTTGGATGCACGATTCGTTGAAGTACATGGAGGAAGATCCGGTCAACCGCCAGTACCACCACGACAAGATGACCTTCAGCATGGTCTATGCATACTCGGAACACTTCGTGCTGCCGATTTCCCACGACGAGGTGGTGCACGGCAAAGGCTCCCTGGTCGACAAGATGCCGGGCGATCGCTGGCAGAAATTCGCCAACCTGCGTGCGTATCTGTCCTTCATGTGGACCCATCCAGGCAAGAAGCTGCTGTTCATGGGCTGCGAATTCGGTCAGTGGCGGGAATGGAGCCATGACCGCGAGCTTGACTGGTACCTGCTGGAAGAGGCGGATCATCGAGGCGCACAGAACCTGGTCCGTGACCTCAATCGGCTATACAGCGGAGAGACTGCGCTGCATGAGCTGGATGCCGATCCTGCTGGCTTCCAGTGGCTGATCGGCGATGATCGCGCCAACAGCGTCTTTGCCTGGCTACGCAAGAGCTCGGCTGGCTATCCGTTACTGGTGGTGGGCAACTTCACGCCAGTGGTCCGGGAAAACTACCGCATCGGGGCTCCTCAGGATGGCCGCTGGCAAGAGGTGTTCAACAGTGACGCCGAGTGCTACGGCGGGTCCAACGTCGGCAACGGCGGCGGGATTCTTGCCGAGCAGATACCGACGCATGGTCAGGACGTTTCCCTGTCGCTGACATTGCCTCCGCTGGGTGTGATCATCCTGAAACCACAAGGCTAAGCATCCGCGTATTGGCTGGTCGCCCTTGCTCCTGGAGGGCATTGGTGACCACCTCCGGATGCGCTTAGGTGTGGTCGTTGAACCTGACGTTTCTGTCGAGACAGGGATAGATATCCTGAAGCGCAGCCTTCGATACTGTCGGTATGAAGAAGCAGAGATTCGTCGAACCGACCGGCTTGTAGCCGTTCAGGTCTGTAGCTGATCAGCCCTGTATCTGGTATTGCTTCAGCGTTCCAGAGCGGACGGGCCCATGCGGGACCAGCCGGCGATGGCGATCGAGGAGCAAGCATCGGATGGCGGATCACGGCACCCACAATCATAGCCACAGCCACAGCCACAGCCACAGCCACAGCCATGGTGGCGGCAAGACGCTGGTGTTCGCCCTGGTGTTCACGACGGCCTTTGCCGCTGTGGAAGTATTCGGCGGCTTGATGGCCGATTCGCTTGCATTGCTTTCGGATGCAGGCCACATGTTTACCGATTCACTGTCGCTGGGGATCGGTGCCTTTGCTGCCTGGCTGGCGAAGAAACCGGCGTCGCGCCAGCACTCGTTCGGGCTCAAACGTGCAGAAATGCTCGGCGCGCTGGTTAACGTGCTGTTCATGTTCGGCGTCATCCTGTTCATCGCCTACGAGGCGTTCCAGCGCATGGCCGATACGCCAGAGGTGGCGGGCGGCACGGTGCTGGGCATCGGTGCGCTTGGCTTGTTGGTCAACCTGATCGTCGCCTGGGTGCTTATGCGAGGAGAGCAGACGATCAACGTGCGCGGCGCGCTTCTGCATGTCATGGGAGACCTGATGGGGTCGGTCGCGGCGCTGGTTGCCGGTGCGATCATTTATCTGGGCGGGCCAGCCGTTGTCGATCCGCTCCTGTCGTTGCTGGTCTGCTTGCTGATCCTGGTGAGCGCCGTTCGGCTGCTGCGCGAAGTCACCCATGTGTTGATGGAAGGGGTCCCCAAGGGAATCAGCGCGCAGGAAGTCGGCAATGCCCTGGTCGGGATCTCGGGTGTGCGCGCGGTTCACGACATGCATATCTGGAGCCTGTCATCGAGTAACCAGGCCATCGCGGCACATGTCGATGTGGAAGCGTTAGGGCGTTGGGAAGAGATCCTGCCGCAGCTACAGAGGGTATTGCGGGAGCGATTCGGCATCGAGCACAGCACACTGCAGCCCGAGGACGCGGCCATCCGCCAGGCCTGTGACGCCGATCCGAATTGTGGAGCGGAAGATTCGATCAGCCAGACGAGCAATGGCGACCCTCGTCTGGGTTGAAGCAGGCCTAGCAGTGACGGGCCTCTTCGTCGTTCAACGCCTGGTTGCTCGAGCGCAACTTTCTGGCACGCAATTCCAGAACCACGTAGACCACCGTCGCGAACAGCAGCGGAACCAGGAAATAGACCACCCGGTAACCGATAAGCCCGGCCACGATAGTTGCCTGGTTGAGATCGTCACCAAGCATAGCCACGAAGACGGTCTCGATCACGCCCAGCCCCGCAGGAATATGCGCAATCACCCCCGCGACGCTGCTGATCATCAGAATGCCCAGCACCTCGGGGTAAGCCGCTTTCTGCGCCAGCATGAAGTAGACCACCAGCGCCATCAGCGCCCAGTTCGCGGCGCCCAGCAGCATCTGCACCACCGCCAGGCGCAGAGAAGGCAGGTGGATTTCGTGCTTGCGCACCGTCCAGTGGCGCCGTTTCGAGAAGCCACAGGCCCATAGATAGACGATGGACGCCATCAGCAGGGCTGCGCCCAGGACACGCAGCGCCGTGCGACCGATCTCCCAATCGGCTGGCGGGGTGATCCAGCCCATGGCGAAGATCAACCCGGCAAGCCACAGGTAGCCGAGCCAGTTGGTCAGCACGCTCATGGTGAACACGCGGGTGATCTGGGAAGTGCGCAGGCCGAGCCGGGAGTACAGCCGGTACCGTAGGGCGATGCCGCCCACCCAGGCGCTCAGGTTGAGGTTGAAGGCGTAGCAGACGAAGGTAACCGGGACGATCTGCCGAACCGGCAGCTTGTGCTGGGCGTATCGCTTGCCAAGTACGTCGAAACAGCAATACACCGCATAGCTGAGCGCGGCGGCGGCACCGGCCAGCCACAGCGTTCGGGCATTGTAGTTACGCAGCGTCTGGTACACCTCGCTCCAGTTAACGTTGCGCGCCAGCGCGATCAACAGCCCCGTTACCAGAATGAAGAAAAGGTACGTCAGGCCCTTCTTGATCAGCGGCCAGCGTCGTCGCCAGCCGGATTGCGACGATTGTTCGGCTGCGGTCATTGATGGTCTCGCTGCAAAGGAGCTGGGCTGGGCTCGAGGGGCTCCGGGTCGAGCAGCTGCAGCTTCGGGCGATGGGCTGGAAACAGGCCGACCATTTGGGGGAAGTGCCGCAGAAAGTGAAAGATCAGAAATGCCAGCGGTGCGCGCCACCAGTAGCCGCGGATGATGCGTTCCAGGGGAATGCGCCGGCAATGCTCCTGCAGGAGCTGGTCGAGTTTCTCGTGCAGGTGGCGGTTGAACACATGATCACGAATGATCAGGTTTGCCTCCAGGTTCAGCGACAGGCTGAGCGGATCGAGATTGCTCGAGCCGACCGTGGACCATTCGTAGTCGGCCAGCGCAACCTTCCCGTGCAAGGGCCGCCGGCAATATTCGTAGATCTCGACGCCGTCGCTCATCAGGTAGTTGTAGAGCATCCGCGCGCCGAACTTGGCGATCGGCATGTCCGGTTCTCCCTGCAGGATCAACCGGACCCGCACACCACGACGCGCAGCGTTGCGAATCTCGCGCAGCACCCGGTAGCCGGGAAAGAAATAGGCGTTGGCGATCAGCAGCCGTGAACGGGCATCACGAATGGCCTGCAGGTAGTGCTGCTCGATATCGGTGCGGTGATCATTGTTGTCGCGCGTGACAAATAACGCCCGCGCCTCGCCGCGGCTGACCCCGGCATAGCCGTTGCTCTGAGTACGCACGCGACGGTGCCACCAGCGACGGTTCTTGTGTGCCGGTGCGATGGCGCTCAGGGCGAAACGGTGGATGTCGTGCACCACCGGGCCTTCCACCTGCATGGCGTAGTCCTGCTTGGCTTGTGGACCGAAATCGCCGAGATGGTCGGCTGAGAAATTGATGCCGCCAATGAAGGCGAGGTCGCCGTCGATGACCACGATCTTGCGATGCATGCGGCGAAACACGTTGACTCGCTTGCCCAGCAGCCGCTTGCCTGGATCGAATACATGGATGCGAACACCCGCCTGGGTCATGGCTGCGGCAAACTCGCCGTCCAGATCGGCCGAGCCGTAGCCGTCGACCGTGATGTCGATGGCGACGCCACGTTCCGCAGCCTGGATGAGCACCTGCTGCAGCTCTGTACCGACCTTGTCCTTGAAGAAGATGAAGGTTTCCAGCAGTACTTCCTTTTTTGCCGCCGCGATGGCCGCAAACACAGCCGGAAAGAATTCCTCTCCGTTTTCCAGCAACTGAAGGCGATTTCCGTCTCTCCAGTGAAAATTCATAGGTGTATCTCCACCGCCAAGGGCAGATGATCGGACAAGTGCGTCCAGGGTTTGTTGCCGAGTATTCGCGCCTTGTGGCTCGTGGCATTGCGTACGTAGATGCGGTCGAGCCGCAGCATTGGCCAGCGCGCCGGAAACGTCTTGGCGACCTTGCCCTGGGACACGGCGAACACCTCGTGCATGCCTGCGCAACGATCCAGTACCTGAGCGCCTTTGAGGCGCCAGTCATTGAAATCGCCGGCCACCACAACCGGGGCGTCCTGGGGCAGGGAATCGAGCAGTTCGCAGAGCAACCCCAGCTGTTGCTGACGATGGGCCTCACGCAAACCGAGGTGAACGCAGATGGCATGGAACCCATCGTGCCCAGGAACCTGCAGCACGCTGTGCAGCAGACCCCGTCGCTCAGGCCCGGCAATCGAGATGTCCAGGTTCTCGAAACGGGTGATTGGGAATTTCGACAGCAGGGCGTTGCCATGGTCGCCATCGGGATAGACCGCGTTGCGGCCATAGGCAAAGTCTGTCCAGATGCTGTCGGCGAGAAATTCGTACTGGGACATCTTGGGCCAGTCCTGGAAGCGCAGCGCATGCTTCTCGTGGGTGCCCAGCACTTCCTGGAGGAAAACCACATCCGCCGAAACCGCCCGCACCGCCTCGCGCAGCTCGGGCAGGATGAAGCGTCGGTTGAGTGCGGTGAAGCCCTTGTGCGTGTTGACCGTCAGAACACGGACGGTATTTACCGCCGTGGACATGTGGGCATCCAGGTCACTGCTGTCGAGTGGATGGTTCTTGTCCAGATTCACGCCAATGCTCCTTCAAGCTGGCCTGAAGTCGTCTCCAGGTCTTTGTCCAGCCCGAGCCGGCGCAGCAGCTGCCGCGCATCGTAGGGTGCCCGGACCTTTACATCGTTATCGAAATAGCAGTAAACGGCGCGTTGCCTGCGCGCCGGCGGCTTGGTGTCGCTGATCAGATGCGCATCATCAGGCTGGCTGCCTTCGCTCCAAAGGCTGATGCGCTGGGCCCAGCTATCCAGTGCTTCATCTGTGTAGCCGCTGGTGTAGAGCTGTTCGGCTCCGTGAAGGCGGATGTAGACGAAATCACTGGTGAGGTCTTCCCGATAGGGCCACTTTCCGGCCGTATCAGCCACCACGAGCGCGACCTTGTACTTGCGTAGCAATGCCACGAATGCCGGATCGACAAAGCTCTCGTTACGGATTTCGACTGCATGCCGAAGGGGACGTTTGCGATCGATCTGCAGGTGGCTGCGTCCCTCCATGCGTGCCTCGCAGCCCTTGGCCATCTCCAGTGCGGCCTGGGTGTCATGGGGCAGCAAGGCGAGAAAGGTTTCGAAGCGCTCGGGATCGAACTTGAAGGACGGCGGGAACTGCCAGAGCATCGGGCCAAGTTTTTCGTTCAGGGCCAATACACCGGAAGCGAGAAAGTTGGCGATGGGCTTCTCGACGTCGCGCAGCCGCAGGACATGGGTGATGTAGCGCGGTGCTTTCACACTGAAGACGAAACCCTTGGGCGTCTCGTCATACCAGGCAGCATAGAGTTCAGGCTTTTGCAGCGAATAGAACGATCCGTTGATTTCGATGCTGCTCACAGCGCGCGAGGCGAACTTCAGCTCGTTTTTCTGAACGAGTCCCTTGGGGTAGAAGTCGCCTCGCCAGGGTACGTAGCGCCAGCCGGAAATGCCGATATGGATGGCTGCCATCGTTTTCTCCTGTGGCCTAGCGCGGGTTCTGCATGCTGGTCGGATCGCTGGCGGGGAAGGTGTCCGCGACCGCCTTGTCGATCGACGTTTCCTCCGAGCCATGCACGGCGGAGCCCTCGCGTTGAGGCTTCAACTCGACCTTCATCCAGCCCCCCTCCCGACGGTCGAACGCTTCGAACGCAGCAATCACATCGGTCATGGGCTTGACCTGGGTCAGAATCTTCGTCGGGTCGATGCGCCGCGCCTGGATCATTTCGATGAGTCGTGGAATGTATTTGCGGTGATGGCAGTTGCCCATGTTCATGGTGATGTTCTTGTTCATCGCCATGCCGATGGGGAAGGTGGTGGCATCGGGCGGGTATACGCCGATGATCGAAAGGGTCCCGGCCTTCGCAAGGCATTGGACGCTCCACTCGAGAACCTGCGATGGCGCATCGCCTGGTTGCCACTTGGCGTTCTGATCGGCCTTCGCGCCATCGGCAGGCTTGCCACCGCAGCAACCATGTTCCGCATCGACGCCCACGGCATCGATCACCCGGTCGACGCCAATGCCGCCGGTCAGTCGCTTGAGCGTTTCGATCGGGTCTTCGCGATTGAAATCGATGATCTCGGCGCCCTGAGCCTGAGCCATGCGCAGGCGGTCGTCATACTGGTCGATGGCGAACACCCGGCCGGCACCCAGCAGCTTGGCGCTGGCGATGGCGAACTGACCGACCGGGCCGCAGCCAAATACCGCAACGGTATCGCCAGCTTCGATCTCGGCCATCTCGGCACCGAAATAACCGGTTGGGAAGATATCCGAGAGCAGGATTGCCTGGTCGTCGCTGATTTCCGGTGGCAGCTTTACCAGGCCGATGTTGGCAAACGGAATACGTGCCTTCTCTGCTTGCAGCCCATGAAACGGGCCGGTGGCAGCGGGGCCGCCAAAAAACGACGTCCCGGCTTCCTTGCCGTTGGGGTTGGCCACATCGCACTGGGCGAAATAGCCCGAACGGCAGTAGGAGCAGTTGCCGCAGGCGATGGTTGAAGGAATTACCACCCGGTCGCCTATCTGCAGGTTACGCACGTCATCGCCGAGTTCTTCGACGATACCGACCGCTTCATGGCCCAGGATGGTGCCGGGCTTCATGCCGCTGAAACTGCCGCGGACAAAGTGCAGGTCCGTGCCGCAGATAGCGGATGCGGTAATGCGCACAATGGCGTCGGTCGGGGCTTCGATACGGGGGTCAGCGACGTCTTCGAGGCGTATATCGCCGACGTCGTGATAGACAACAGCTTTCATGGCGTCTCCATAAACGGTGCGATCGCGCCTGGTCTGGCTTCGATCGGTCTGAATGGTGGGTGACATCCTGCAGACGACAGCGCTCTAGAGCGCCACCGGGAAATCCTGCAATCACGCTCGGCCGCCTCCGGTGGAGCAAGCCACATGCGCAACATGCACCTTCATTGGGACTGATAGCGGCTTGCCCGGTTCATCTTTTTTAGCGCGCGTCGTGGGCGGAGCTGCTCATCGAGGGCGCCGGGCGTCGGTGCGCCTGGCCCGTTATGACCGGAACGGTCGATGCGTTTCGCTTGACCGTAGACCACGAGCTCTGGTCCATACTGGAACCCCGAACCGCGAGAACCTGAACATGACCGTCAACGAGCAATGCCCAAACGTCACGGAGCCGATGCCTACCCTGTTCGTCCCCCACGGCGCAGGGCCCTGCTTTTTCATGGAATGGAACCCGGCTGATGCCTGGACACCAATGGCGAACTTCCTTGAGCACATCGCTGGAGCGCCTGCCCCGGAGGCCAGCCGCCATCGTGCTGATATCCGGGCATTGGCTCGAGGAGACGGTCCGGGTCACCGCAGCGGCAAGGCCTGGACTGATATACGACTACTCAGGCTTTCCCGCCCACACCTATGAGCTGACCTATCCGGCCTCGGGTGACCCGCTATTGGCAGCGCGAATCGTCGACCTGCTGGGTCGTTCTGGCATTGCCGCGGCACAGGACCCGGCACGCGGCTACGATCACGGTGTGTTCATCCCGCTGAAACTGATGTTTCCCGGCGCTGAGGTACCGGTGGTGCAGCTGTCCCTGCGCAGCGATCTCGATGCACAGGCCCATCTGGACATCGGCCACGCCTTGGCGCCGCTGCGTGACGAGGGGGTACTGATCGTTGGCAGTGGCATGAGTTTTCACAACATGCGCGGCTATGGTGATGCGCGTTTTGCACCCATTTCCGATGAGTTCGATCGATGGTTGGAAGAGGCCGTCAGCGCAAGGCCCGCAGAACGGGAGCTTGCCCTGCGACATTGGGCGCAGGCACCTTGCGCAAGGCTCTGCCACCCGCCGGGTGCCGAAGAGCATCTGTTGCCGCTGCTGGTTGCAGCCGGGGCAGGCGCGAGCAGCACGGGACAGAAGATATTTACCGATAACGTCATGCAGACCACACTATCTGCATTCCAGTTTGGCTAAACCCACCATCACCGAGGGACGCGATGTTTGAATCCACTGCGCTGATCGAAACGACCGATCCAAGCCGACTGATCCGCCGGCTGTGCAAACACTGGAGTCACAAGTTCGAAGTGCATTACGACGACCAGCAGGGGCAAATCGTCCTGGGAGACACTCACTGTACGCTCACCGCAGGAGAGGGCAGCCTGACGACGCGCCTGCAGACCGAAAACGAGGCAACGCTGGAACAAATGGAAACGGTAGTGGCCGATCACCTGCAGCGCATGGCAGGCGATGAGGCCTTCACCTTCGTTTGGCAGCGCTGACCGCGTGGTTGCAATCAGTCGTTATTGGCAAAATTAGGCAGCGCGCTGACCGGTCGTGAAAAGCGGAAAGGAACCGACAGTAGCTCGTCGCCAAAATGCTTCTGTACGACGAAGTGCAGATGTGGCCCGGTACTACGCCCGGTGTTGCCTGATTTGCCCAGCAGTGTGCCTGCCTTTACCTGCTGGCCAGGTTTGACCGCCACCGAACCACGCTGCAGGTGCAGGTAGGCGCTATGGGTGCCGTCATCATGCAGTATGCGGACGAAGTTGCCGGCAGGGTCGGGTAGACGACCGCCCTGGTTGTTGCGCACCTTGAGCACGGTTCCAGCACGGGCCGCGATGATCGGAGTGCCGACCGGCATTGCCACGTCAACGGCGTAGCGGCCCTTGGGCGAGTTATGGCTGAAGTCGCCACCGGCCCCCTGGGAAATGCGGAACGGACCGCCTTTCCATGGCAGTTCATAGGCATGCCCGGCGACGGAGCCCTTCCTGCCCGGTTCCGGCGTGTAGACCAGCGAATAGCTGAACGCGTGCTGATAGATCAGCGGATAGCCGGCTTGCCGCTTGCGCAGCGTAGCCAGGCGCAGGCGCGTGCGTGGCGGGACGGTCTTGCGAACGACACCCTTGCCCACGCCGGAGACGTTGACCATGTGCGTCAGCCGCAGCACCGCTTCGACCGGTACGTCGGTATCGTTACGGACGTCCATGGCCTTGCCGTTACCCTCAGCGTTGATGAATAGCCGAACGGTACCGGGTTTGGTGCGGGGAAGCGTCGCATTGGTGATGGTTCCGCCGGCTAGTGAGGGCAGGGAAATGGCGAAACCTGAGATCAGCAGAAAAAAAAGAACTAATAAACGTGTCGAAAGCATGGGTGTGATCCATCACGGAAGGGACAACCTGCCGGCGGCTGGCAGGAACAATTCCGTAGGTTCAGGAGCGCCGCGATGAGGGTTGGGACTAGGGGGGAGATGCAGGGTTCACTACCGCACGTCGAGATCAAGCGAACGGTTGAGTGCCGTGTAATGAAGATGTAGGAATCGACAAGGCCCCGGCATGGCGGGGCCTTGTGACCTACGGCAGACGCCGTCAGCTCAACGGCAATGCTTGAGCTTCAGCTCACTCCTCTTCCTTGATCAGCTCGAACAACAGCAGCGAGCGACCGGTCAGCGCGTATTCGTTGTTGAAATCAAAGCGCTCTGCCCGTGCATTGGGGTTGTTGGTGTCGATCAGGCGGTTCCAGTAGATCCCTTGGGGAACCTCGGGCAAGGTGAAATTGACCACGTCGTGATGGGCGTTGACGATGAGCAGCAGGGTGGCATCCGAGCCGGTCCTGCGTATGCCGGTGGGTTGTGCCCGGCCGTCAAGCAACATGCCCATGCAGCGGTTGTTGCCGTCCTCCCAATGCTCGACGGTCATCTCCTCGGCATGGGGCGCCAGCCAGGTGACATCCTTGACGCCCAGCTCTTCGTTATAGGCGCCGACCAGGAACCGCCCGCGACGCAGCATGGGGTAGCGCTGGCGCAAGCGGATCAGCTTGCGGACAAAGGCCTGCAGCGTGCGGCCATCATCAGAGATGTCCCAGTTCACCCAGCCGATTTCACTGTCCTGACAATAGGCATTGTTGTTGCCATGCTGGGTACGCGCGAATTCGTCGCCTGCGACGATCATCGGCGTGCCCTGGGAGAACAACAGAGTGCCGAAGAAATTGCGCATCTGGCGGAAACGCAGCTCATTGATTTCCGGATCGTCTGTCGGGCCCTCGACGCCATGGTTCCAGGAAATGTTGTTGCTGCTGCCGTCGCGGTTGTCTTCGTCGTTGTCCTCGTTGTGCTTGTCGTTGTAGGACACGAGGTCATTGAGGGTGAAACCGTCGTGCGCCGTGATGAAGTTCACCGAGCTGAACGGACGGCGGCCCCGTTGATTGAACAGATCGCCAGATCCGGTCAGGCGTGCCGCGAAGTCGGGAAGCTGATCGCCGTCACCTTTCCAGAAGGCGCGCACGGTATCGCGGTACTGGTCGTTCCATTCAGCCCAGCCGGGCGGAAAGCCACCAACCTGATAGCCGCCGGGGCCGCAGTCCCAGGGTTCGGCGATCAGTTTGGTCTTGGCCAGCACCGGGTCCTGGCGACAGGCGACGAGGAAGCCGTGGCGTTCGTCATATCCGTCGTGCTCGCGACCCAGGATGGTCGCAAGGTCGAAGCGGAATCCGTCGACATGCATCTCCTCCGCCCAGTAGCGCAGGGAGTCGGTAACCATCTGCACGACGCACGGATGGCTCATGTCCAGCGTGTTGCCGGTCCCTGAATCGTTGATGTAGTAACGCTTCTCGTCGGGCATGAGGCGGTAGTAGGAGGCATTGTCGATGCCACGCATGGACAGGGTAGGGCCCAGCTCGTTGCCTTCGGCCGTGTGGTTGTAGACCACATCGAGAATGACCTCGAGATCCGCGTTATGCAGATGCGCGACCATTTCCTTGAACTCGCTGATCTTGCCACTGGCCAGGTATTTGGGGTGCGGAGCGAAAAACGCGATGCTGTTGTAGCCCCAGTAGTTGCTCATGCCTTTTTCAAGCAGATGCTGGTCCTGCACGAAGCCGTGGATCGGTAGGAACTCGATGGACGACACGCCGAGCTTTCGCACGTAGTCGATCACTTCGGGCGTCTTGAAGCCGCCAAAGGTGCCACGCATGTCTTCGGGTACAGCAGGGTGCTGCATGGTGAAGCCGCGCACGTGGGTCTCGTAGATGATGGTGCGATCCCAGGGCACCTGGACCGGGCGGTCGTGCCCCCAGGTAAAGGCGGGGTCGATGATCTTGGATTTCGGTACGAAGGGTGCGCTGTCGCGTTCGTCAAAGCTCAGATCCGCGTCGGCATGCCCGATGGTGTAGCCAAACAGTGCCTCGGACCATTTCAGCTCGCCTACGAGTTGCTTGGCATAGGGATCTATCAGCAGCTTGTTCGGGTTGAACCGATGCCCGGCGTCCGGCTCGTACGGGCCGTGTACACGGTAGCCATAGATCTGGCCGGGATGCGCATCGGGCAGGTAGCCATGCCAGATCTCGTCGGTGTATTCCGGCAGCTCTATTCGCTCGAGCTCGGTTTCGCCATCGGAATCGAACAGACACAGCTCAACCCTTGTGGCATTCGCGGAAAAAATCGCGAAGTTAACCCCCAGCCCGTCCCAGGTGGCGCCAAGCGGGAAGGGCTGTCCTTCGCGAATACGCGAAGGCGTCAGAATCTGAGGCGCCGCAGGTGTTTTTCTACTCATGAAATCTCCGATGGCAACGCTAGGCAGGTGCTGTGCATGGTTGTTGAGAGCCGCGATTCGCCAGTCCTTTGTGGGGACTGGTCCGTCAGCGTGACGCGATGTCGTTCAGCTTTCTTTCTTGGCCCGGGGGGCGCGGGTTTTCTTGACGCCCTCGGGGGTACCCTCGGCAGCGTCTGTTCCGGCCTTGGCCTTGGGACGTGCGCTGCTCCTGGCCGTCGTCGCGGGCTTGGCTGGCTTGACGTCCTTGGGTTCCTTCGCATCCTTGGCCGCTTTCGGCGCCTTGCTGGCAGGCGTCGCATCCGTCGGCTTGGTTGTGGTCTTGCGGGTGCGAGCTGCAGGTTTGGCTGTAGATGTATCGTTTTCCGCCTCGGCAAGCTTGCATGCCATCTGCCAATGACGCTCGTCCTCGCCATGCGGGCGTCCTTCGGACACCCAGATGTCGTACGCCAGTTCGCGGATGCGCTGCTCTTGTTTAGTCATCGTCCTGATTCTCCTGTTGAACTGATAGATACCTGTAATAGCGCCAGAGGCAGTTGCTGCAAGACTTCCATCACCGCCAGACCTTCTTGTTTGGGTGTGACTGCCATTCCGTCAAAAAGTCGCTCCAACGCATGACCGCTCAGCGCATCGGGCAACCGAACCAGGGTGTCGCCCCAGCGCTCCGGCGCGACCTGGGGGACAGGGCTATCGCCCAGCAGTCCGCTCGCCAACCGCGCTGCGATCACCACCAGCCAGGTGCCGTCGAGTTCGCGGGCGAAGGCGACCAGGCTGTCTGCCTGTTCGCCTTCGACCTTCAACGGTATATAACGCCCTTCGGTGAACAGCCGTGGCTGGGCATGGCGCAGCTTCAAGGTGCGCGCGATCAGCCACTGCTTGATGCGGCCGTCCTGCCAGTGCTCCATCAGCTCGGCCGGCTGTGCATCCAGGCTGAAGGTTGTGCGACGCCGATCGAAATCCACCGGCCGGCGGTTATCCGGGTCGACCAGGCTGAAGTCCCAGTAATCGGCGCCCTGATACAGGTCGGGTACGCCTGGGGTAGTCATGCGCAGGAATGTCTGGGTCAGGCTGTTCAGCGCGCCCGCGGGCGCCAGTTCCATCGCCGCCGCCGCAATGTCATCGCGTAGCGTCTTGCACTCGTCACCGAGCAACAAGCCACGCACGTAGTGCTGGCAGGCACTTTCGTAGTCGCTGTTGGGGTCCGTCCAGGTGCTGCGCAGCTTGGCTTCGCGCACTGCCTTTTCCTGCCATTTGATGATGCGTTCACAGAACGCCTCCATGGCCGGCTTGTCATCGGTTTTCAGGTCCATCGGCCAGCAGCCGAGCAACACCTGATACAGCAGCATTTCGTCTCCTGCCGAGGGGGCCGGCCCGTCTGGCAGTTCCTGGCGCTGACCATAGGCGAGCTGGCGCCAATGGCGCACCTTGCCGGCATACCATTCGGCCCGCTCGCTGATCACGGTCATCCGAGCGCGGGTGTCTTCGCCACGCTTGTGGTCGTGCGTGGCGGTGGTCAGCAGGTTGCGCGGGAAGTGTTCGGCACGTGACAGGCACTCGGCGTGGAAGGTCTCGACCGGTGCGCTGAAGGTCTGCGGGTCGAACCCCACGTCGTTGCGTGACAGCAGTGCGCCGGAGCGGTAGCAGGCGGTGTCTTCGACCGCCTTTGCTGCCGCCGGTGAGGTGAGCTGCTGAAAGCGGGTGCAGGCATAGCGGCGAATACGTCGAGCCGGCCCCGGCGGCAATGACCGCAGGTCTTCGCCCCCCAGCCAGCGATCGAGCAGATCGAGCAGTGGCCAGTCGGCTTCGCCAAGCGTGGTGCGAGCGCCTGCAAGGGCTTGCTGGAAAAACGGCTCGTCGGCTTCGCGCCGGCCGCGCGCGGCAACGTAGGTGCGATACACCGGGAAGTGCACGATCAGCTCGAGAAGCGCGCGGCGGATAGCACCCAAGGTGATGTCGCGAGTCATCACGTCATGGCGTGCGACCTGCAGCAGCGCCTGGGCAACGGTTTCGAAATCGCCGGCCAGTGGCCCGGTCAGGACCAGCTGGCGCGCCTGACGAACCTCCTCCATGAAATCGGCGGGGCGTTCGGCAGTTTCGCTCCACAGCGAGCACAGCACGGACTTGCCGGCCGGATCATGCTGCAGCAGCGATACCTGGTTCATGAATTCGTAGCCGGTGGTGCCATCCACGCCCCAGTCATCGTGTAGTCGCTCGCCTTCGGCAAGGATCTTCTCCACATAGATCGGCACGTGTTCCTGCTCCGCCTCGGCGGGCCGCGCGGCATTGAGCCGATCGACGCGGCGGCGCAAGCGACGGCAGTAGCCGCGCGGGTTCGCCAGCCCGTCGATATGGTCGATGCGCAGGCCGTCGACCAACCCCTCGGTGATCAGTTCGAAGATCTTTTCATGGGTTTCCTCGAACACCACAGGCCGCTCGACACGCAGACCACCCAGTTCGTTGATGTCGAAGAAACGACGCCAGTTGATGTCGTCGCCGGCGGTGCGCCAGCTGGCGAGGCGGTAGTTCTGCCGCTCCAGCAGGCCATGCAGGCGCCTGAAGCCTTCCTCGGTGGTCGAGTCGTAGTGCTTGAGGGCTTCTTCCAGCGTCTGGCGGGTTGTGCTGTCTTCCAGCAGGCGAGCCAGGTCGGCACGCAGGTTACGTGCTGCCTGGTAGGGCGCCGGCTCGGTTTTCAATGCGTCGAAATGCTGCGCCAGGGCACGCAGTTCCGAGTGGTCGGTCAGCCGCAGGATTTCACCGTAGGTAGGCGGTGAGATCGGGAAGCGATGCTCGTAGTGCTCGGCGTAAAACGCTCCGTTCTCGACGTCCAGGCGCAGGGGAATCTTGCCTTGCTGCAAGGCTTCGCCGTAGTCACTGCCGAGAAAAGGCACCAGCAGCTGGCCTTCGAGCAGGGGGTCGGGCGAATTCCACTGGATATCGAAGAATTGCGCGTAGGGGCTGCGACGGCCCCATTCGAGCACGTCGAGCCACCAGGGATTGCCGGAGCCGCCAACCGCCATGTGATTGGAAACGATGTCCAGAATCAGACCCATACCTTTGCTGCGCAGGGCCTCGACCAGGCGGCGCAAGGCAGGCTCGCCGCCGAGCTCGGGGTTGATGCGCGTCGGGTCGATGACGTCATAGCCATGCATCGAGCCCGGACGGGCGGTCAGCAAGGGGGAGGCGTACAGGTGGCTGATGCCCAGGTCGGCAAAGTAATCGACCAGCGCAGTGGCGTCGTCCAGGGTGAAATCACGATGAAACTGCAGTCGCAACGTGGCGCTAAGGTCTCTCATCGGTCTTTGTTTCCAGTGGTCTGCATCCGGGCCCTGGAGAGCATCTCCAGGCGGTGCGAGCAGTCAGTGTCGTCGAGCAGGGTGGCGCTTTCCTTTGGATAGCGCCGCCGCCAGTTCGGATGGGAATCGATAATGCCGGGCAGGTTGGGTTGTTCCAGGAGACAGAGGGCGTCCTCGACGGGGAACAGGACCAGCGGCGCCGGCGTGCCTCCGAGGAACACCGCACAGGCGTCCGCCAGGACCTCGGGATTGGCGAGATCGCCCTCGATGCCCGGCGCGTATTCGGCAAGCAGTCGCAGCAAACCGGCGCGTTCACGCTCACGCTCCTCCAGCTGCGCCGGGCGCTCATCCTCCTGATGCTGGCCGACGCGAATCCGCCAGTCGATATCGTGGGCGGTCCACCAGCCGTGGATGGTGGGCAGGTCATGGGTGGTCGAGGTGGCGATCGCGGTGGCTGGCCACTTCTCAGGCGCGATGAAGGTCCCGTTATTGTCGCGTTCGAAAAACAGCACGCGCATCCCCAGCAGCTTGCGCGCCGCCAGTTTCTCGCGCAGCCCGTCGGGGACGGTGCCCAGATCCTCGCCAAGGATGACCGCATTGCGGCGCCAGGCCTCCAGCGAGAGCAGGCGCAGCAAGTCATCGAAGGGGTAGTTCAGGTAGGCGCCTTCGGTGGGGCCGGCCCCGGCAGGGATGACCCACAGGCGCATCAGGCCCATCACGTGGTCGATGCGCATGCCTCCGGCGTGTGCCAGGTTGGCCCGGACCATTTCGATGAATGCGCGGAACCCATGTGCTTTCAGGCCCCAGGGTGAAAACGCTGAAATGCCCCAGCTTTGCCCCTGACGGTTGATGATGTCGGGCGGCGCGCCGACACTGACCGAAGCCAGGACTTCCTCCTGACGGCTCCAGGCCTGACTGCCACCGCCATCGGCACCGACCGCCAGATCGCTGATCAGCCCGATCTTCATGCCAGCGCTGCGCGCGGCGGTCTGGGCGCGCTCGAGGCCGCGCGCGATCAGCCACTGGCAAAACGCGTAATAGCTCACCTCGTCGGCATGTTCGCTGGCGAACCGCTCAACCGCCGGGCTCTCCGGCGTGCGGTATTCCTCAGGCCAGTCGCGCCAGTGCTGCGCAAAGCCTTCCGCCCCGAGGAGGACGGCGTGCAAGGCTTCGAAACGGCAGTGATTTTCCAGCGCTTCGCCACCGGCCTTGCGGAAACTGTCGAAGTCGGCCTGCTGCGCGTTTCCGCCCTTGGTGAAGTTGTCATAAAGCGCGCGCAGCAGACACTGGCGGGCCTGGGACGCGGCGTCCCAGTCGACCAGGTCCAGCTGCTCGAGACGCTCAAGTTCCTCGGCCAGCCCGCAGGACTCGATCGCCATGCGCAGCGGTTTTTCGCCGAGGATGGCGCCAGGCGCGCTGTGCAGAATGTTGAAGAACAACCGGCTCGAAGGAGAATAGGGGCTGTACTGCCCGCTGTTGCCGGTAAACATTGCATGCAACGGGCTGATGCCCAGTGCGTCGGCGCCGTGCGCTGCTGCATTGCGCGCCACTTCTTCGAGTGCCAATGTGTCGCCGAGGCCGCCATCCCCCGGCCTGCGCAGCCCGTAGACCTGGACGGTCAGACCCCAGGCGTCGGGACCTGCGATGTCCTCCACGCTGGGACAGGCCGTCGGTGCCACAGCCAGGGTCAGGTGCTGACCGGCGATGTCCAGCCTGTGATAACCGGGTGTGTCGATCGCCGGCAGGCGTGCCTGACCGTCAAGCGCCCCGTCATGCTGGCTGCCGTCTTCCAGCGTCAGGCTGTAACGGGCCGAAGGCTCGAAATACTTGCTGAGCTCCAGCGAAGTGCCCAGATCAAGTGTCAGCAGCGGCGGGACGCTGGTAGCACCTTCGCCTTCGTCGAGCTTGCTCAGGCTGCGGTCGATATCCTCGTCATTGTCGGCAGGCAGGCCCAGGCCGCCGAGCACGGCACGCAAGACTTCTGGTTTGACGCGCTGATCCTTGCCGTCGGCGTCTACCCATTCGATGGACAGGCCAGCCGCCTTGGCCAGGCGGTGCAGTCGTTCATCGCTCATTGAGACGCTCCGGTTGAGTCGCGCAAATACATCCTGGCCGTACGTGCCGGCAACCTGTCGGGCGTGCCGCTGCTTGCGTCACCGCTGCTGTGCAGCAGGCGTGCATTGCCTGGGGGCGTTACGGCCACCTCACTGGTGCCGAGATTCAGCTCCAGGCGCAGCTCGCTGCCGTCTCCCAGCTGCCAGCGAGCCAGAGCGGCGCCTTCACCAAGCGCCTCCGCACCGATGAACCGCGAGCCCTCCAGCCGAGGCACGATCTGGGCGTGCCGGAGCTGGAGCAGTTGCCGATACAGGGCAAGCCATTCGGCGTGTTCAGGCTCGTCGACCTTGCTGAAGTCGGGCTTCGAGGCTTCGTAGGTTTCCACCGCGTTCGGGTCGGGGATTCGCTCGCGGGTGTGTTCGTCGGCGAATTCCGCAAATTCGGCGAACTCACCACGGCGGCCCTCACGAACGGCATCTGCCAGTTCGCCATGGTGACTGGTGAAGAACAGGAACGGCTCGCGCGCGCCCCATTCCTCACCCATGAACAGCAGCGGCACCATCGGAGAAAGCAGCAGCACCGTCGTCGCCGCTTTCAGTGCGTCAGCGGAGGTGAGGTTGATCAGGCGATCGCCAAATGCCCGATTGCCGGTCTGGTCATGGTTCTGCAGGAACAGCACGAAGGCCGTGGGAGAGAGGTGGCTGCTGGGTTCACCGCGGGTCTCTCCGCGACGATTCTGGTGCCCTTGATAGATGAAGCCTTCACCGAGGAAGCGCACCAGCTTGTTTGTCGAATCCTGGTGGTAGTCGCCGTAGTAGCCCTGGCTTTCATCGGTGAGCAGGGTGTGCAGGATGTTATGGCCGTCATCGTCCCACTGGGCGGTGAAGTCCCGCTCCAGCAGGCTGGACAGGTTGTGCTCGTTTTCCAGCACCAGATGTACATGACGACCGGGCTCGGTTTCGGCACGAACGCGCTCTGCCAGTTCGGGCAGGAAGGTGCGGTCCGGTATCGCGTGGACAGCATCCATGCGCAGCCCGTCGAAGCGATAGTCCATCAGCCACATCAGGGCGTTATCGATGAAGAAATCCCGTACTTCGCGACGGCGGAAATCGATTCCGTCGCCCCAGGGCGTCTGCTGATCGTGGCGGAAGAAATGCTTGGCATAGCGATGCAGGTAATTGCCGTCCGGCCCGAAGTGGTTGTACACGACATCGATGAACACCATCAGGCCAAGGCCATGGGCCGTATCGATCAGGTGCTTGAGCTGGTCCGGCGTGCCGTAGGATGCTTCCGGCGCATAGAGCAGGACGCCGTCGTAGCCCCAGTTACGGTCTCCAGGGAATTCGGCGAGCGGCATCAGTTCGATAGCGGTAACGCCAAGGTCAGCCAGAGCCTGTAGGCGCTGTTCGATCTGCGCATAGCCGCCATAGGCGCCGACATGCAATTCATAGAGAACCGTCTCGTGCCATGGGCGGCCCTGCCACTGCGGGTTACGCCACTGGTAGGCGGCCTGATCGACCACCACGCTCGGGTCATGTATGTCCTTCGACTGTGCGCGGGACGCGGGGTCCGGCACCTCTAGCTCATCATCGATAAGAAAGCTGTATTGCGTGCCGGCTCCGACATCGGCCTCGATGCTGTACCAGCCATCTTCACCTTCCTGCATGGGCAGCGTATCGCCATCGACTATAACCAGGCTGACGCTTTGCGCGTCTGGCGCCCAGAGCCTGAACCGGGTACGGAACTCATCCAGTAGCACCGGTCCGTGTTGCCCGTTGCGGGCAGGCCTATTCTGCATTGATCAACCTCGTTAGATAGTGGCAAGGACCTCGCGTCGTCCGCCCAGGAGCTGCTGGTACAACCGGTCATAGGGTTCGATCGCGTGACGCCAGAAAAATCCCCCGCTCATGGCACGGCAGCGCATGGCGTTGAGCAAATGTGCATGCTGATGAACAGACAGGGCGCGCTCGACTGCGCTGCGGTAGCTGTCGACGGTGGCTTCGTTGAACAAAAATCCAGTGACGCCGTCATCGATGCTGTCTGCCAGGCCACCGGTGCGGTGTGCGATCGGTAGCGATGCAAAGCGCTGGGCGTACATCTGGCTCAGACCGCAGGGTTCGTAGCGTGATGGCATGAGCAGGAAATCACTGCCGGCGAACAAACGCCGCGCGTCTGTTTCGTTGAAGCCAATATGTGCGCCAACGCGGCCAGGAAAGCGCTCTGCCAGACGCCGTACCTCGTCTTCGATGTGCGGATCGCCACGGCCGAGTATGGCCAGCTGGCCGCCGCGCTCGACGATGGTTTCGGCGACCGCGATGGTCAGGTCGATGCCTTTCTGGTGGACCAGGCGAGACACCACGGAGAACAGCGGGCCATTGCCGGCGTCCAGGCCGAAGAGTTCACGGACATGCGCGGCGTTGGCCTGCTTGCCGGACCAATCGTTTGGACCGAAGGGGCTGACCAGATGCGAACAGCTGCGCGGCTCCCAGCTTTCCTCGATGCCGTTGAGCAAGCCGGTGAGCAGGCCCTGGCGCGCCTTCATGCTGAGGAAACCTTCCATGCCGCAACCGAATTCCGGAGTGGTGATTTCCTTGGCGTAGGTCGCGCTGACCGTGGTGACGTGGTTGGCATAGGCGAGGCCGGCCTTGAGCAGCGAAAGCGCGCCATAGAACTCCATGCGCTCCGGCCCGCAGGCCTCCAACGGAATTGCCAGCGAGCGTCGCAAGCTCATGTCGATGTTGCCCTGGTACGCCAGGTTATGAATGGTGAAAACGCTTGGCGTGGTCAGACCGCGCCAGTGCATGTACGCAGGCGTCAGCCCGGTCGGCCAGTCATGCGCATGGACCAGATCAGGTGTCCAGCGAATCCCGGCGGTGGCGCCGGCAATGTCCGTGGCGGCCATGCACAGCCGCCCGAAACGAACCGGATTGTCCGGCCAGTCCTGCCCATGCTCGTCGCCGTAGGGTAGGCCGTCGCGCTCGTAGAGTTCCGGGCAGATCAGCACGTAGATGATCAGGCCGTCGGGCATGTCCAGCCTGCCGACCTTGCAGGCGGGCAGGTCGGCGTGAGACATCACGTTGCCGACAATGCGTATCGGCTGGCCGCACTGCATCACCTGGGTATAACCGGGAATCAGCACCCGTACGTCGTGCCGATCGCCCAGGGCGCGGGGCAGGGCGGCGGACACGTCAGCAAGTCCGCCGGTCTTCACCAGGTCGGTCAGCTCGGATGTCACGAAGAGAATCTTTTTCTTTTCGTCCTGAGTGCTGCGCAATTGCAGCATCGGACGCTCGGTCGGCGGAGCCAGGCGTTGTGTGGTGTTCAAGCGGACAGGCCGAGCGGTCACAGCAGCAATACTCATAAGTACATCTCCCCAAACGGCCGGCGCCTGCGCCAGGCCTGATGCGAGCACGTTTCTCCCACGCAGCGCCGATCAGAGCGCTGCAAACCATGAGCACGGCAAAACTGTTTTTTCTGTATTGGGCCCGCTTGTGGCGCGGTGTAGAGCTGCGCTGGCCCTACCTTGAAAAAAGACCGGGGCGCTGTGAAATAGTTCTCACCTTTGAGCGGATTCTGAGGGGCGGGAACTTTGGCTCCGGGCGTCCCCTCGGAAATCCCGATAAGACGATGTTTTTCCAAGCCCAGCGCCGGAGCCAAAGCCATGCAAGACCTAGCTGAAATCGTGCGGTTTCTTCGTGACAAGCAGATGAAATTAACCACTGCCGAGTCCTGCACCTGTGGCCTTATGGCCTCACTGTTGGGCGATATCCCGGGATGTGGCCAGGCACTCGACAGTGGGTTCGTCGTCTACTCGCCCAAGGCGAAGAACCGTTTGCTGAATGTGAGTTTCGAAACCATCGAAACCTTTGGCCTGACCAGCGAGGAAGTCGCCACCGAAATGGCCGTCGGCGCGCTGAACGCCAGCGTTGCCGACATCGCCATTGCCAACACGGGAGTGGCCGACAACGACGAGGAAGACGCCGGCGGCACCCAGTGCTACGCCTATGCGCTGATGCAAGGCGAGCGCCAAGTCAGCGTCAGCGAGACCGTGCAATTCGAAGGCGATCGGGTAGAGATTCGCAAGCAGGCGGCACGCTACGGGCTAGAGCAGTTGCCTTTCCGATACGAACAACTGCTAAGCAAGATGCGTGAAGCAGACTGACAGCGAGCCCAATATTCAGGCTGTCGCTGCGCACCGAGAATTCGCAGCCGGGCAGGAGCGTGCGCCATGATGCAGCGGTATCTGCGCTTCAGACCGGCGGCTGACGCTCCGGCTCGACATGCTCCGGCACCGACAGGTCGACGCTTGGCTTTCGCCCGACGCTGAGGTCGGCCCGTAGTTGCGGCAGGCAATGCGGGAACTGGCGTTGAATGAAGTTGATCAGCGCTTCACGCAGGTGGCAACGAAGGTCCCAGTTGCGCGATGAGTCAGGCGAACTCACCAGGACCCGCAACTGGATCGACTTTTCGCTCGTGTCGGTCACCTGCAGCACGATCACCCGTCCATCCCAGAGTTGCGGAACCTCCCCGCAAAGCCGGCGCAACTCTTCGCGCACTGGTTCCAGTGGCAGCGAGTAATCCACCCAGAGAAACACTGACCCGATGATGCTGGAGTTGCGTCGCGTCCAGTTCTGGAACGGCTTTTCGATGAAGTACTGCAGCGGAACGACCAGCCGGCGGTCGTCCCAGATACGCACCACCACGTAGGTTCCGGTGATTTCCTCGATGCGACCCCACTCGTTTTCGACGATGACCACGTCGTCCAGTCGGATAGGCTGAGTGATCGCAATCTGCATCCCTGCGATGAGATTGGCCAGCACCGGCCGCGCTGCGAACCCCGCTGCCAGACCAGCCAGCCCGGCGGAGGCCAGCAGACTGGCGCCGAACTGGCGCGCAGCCGGGAAGGTCATCAGCATTCCTGCGGCGCCAATCACCAGTATGAAGAAGCTCAGGGTTCGCAGCAGTACCCGTGACTGCGTCTGGATCTGCCGGGCACGAAGGTTGTCGCTGACATCGACCGGATTCTTCAGCCGTACCGCTTGCTCTACACCACGTAACAGACGCATGGCGAGCCACGTGAAGCAGCCGATCATGACCAGCGCGGTGAGGCGGCGGGCAAGGCTGATCAGCATGAGATCGTCGTTGGCCGCCACCAGAACCGCCTGCAGTCCCAGCAGGGGAAGCAGGACCCGAATGGGTTTTTCCAGCTGCTCGGACACGGCTTTGGTGAACAGGAAGCCACGCGCCAGACGCAACATCACCGCCGTCAACACCCGGCTGAACACGCTGAGCAACACGACCACCAGGGCGGAGGCCAAGAGCGTGCGCAGCCCCGGCTCGGTGATGTAGTTTTCCCACTGCAGGAAGGGGTCCAGGATCTCGATAAGGCGGGCTCCTTTTCAACGTTGCATCAATGACTGGCAGCGCTCCTGCAAAGTTCATGGCAGCGTGCAGCCAGTCGGGTTTGCGGAACTCCCCGGACCCGACGTCTCTCCACATAGCAAGAGGGCAGCGAAATCGCCCGACTGATACCAAACCAGTGGGAGACAAGACATGCATAGCGCACAGACCGGCAACGATGTCCGTATCGAACGATTGATCGAATGGCTGCGCGACGCGCACGCCATGGAAGCCCAGGCCGAAACCATGCTGAGCAAGCAAGCCAGCCGCATCGAGCACTACCCTCAGCTCAAGGCCCGCATCGAGCAGCACATCACTGAAACGCAGAACCAGGCCAAACTGATCGAAAGCTGTCTGCACCGTTACGACAAATCCTACTCAGGCTTCAAGGACCTGGGCGGCAAGATGACAGCCATGGGGCAGGCCATGGGCGGCATGATGGTCAACGACGAAATCGTCAAGGGTGCCCAGATGGGCTACGTCTTCGAGAACCTGGAAATCGCCTCCTACGAGATCCTCATTGCGGCGGCCAAGGCAGTAGGGGATACGGAGACAGCGGACATCTGCACCCGCATTCTTGGCGAGGAAGTGGCCATGGCCGAATGGATGCGCAGCCATCTCGCTGAGTTGACCCAGGCCTACCTGACCCGTTCGGCCGAGCCGCATACCGAAGCCAAGCGCTAACCACCAGGCACCAGGGTCGCCTGACTGGCGCTGATGCAGCGCTCAGTCGGCAACCTTGTCGGCATTTGCCGCCACCGGCATGCCGCTGCGGGTTGCATAGAGCTCGAATCGCAGCTCCTGGGCAAGCCGAACAAGGTTGGCCGCATCCCGGCACTGGTCATCGGTGATACCCAGTACGGTGAGTTCTTCGCCGTCGTCGTGCCCCTCATAGAGGCGAACGGTCAAGCGGCTGTCTTCTTGGGCATGACAATCACAACGGAACGGGTGCAGGTGGTTACGAAGGATGTTCTCTATGGTGAGCAGTGGCAGACGTGTTGCCATGATCCTTCCTCCCGTCGTGTTGGCGCCTTGGAAAACCCGCCTCAGCCTGTGCTGAGTACGAGGTCGTACAAACGCTAGCAGGACCTGCCAGGATGTAAACACCTTGCGACCACCATCCGGCAGATGAGCGGTTGTAACTTCAATCTTCCTATGGAGTCGCTGCCATGGCCCTGGACGAATACAACCGCAAGCGCGACTTTTCCGCCACGCCCGAGCCAGGGGGCAATGGGGAGGCACGCAAGCGCGGTAAGAGCCAGGCCCTTCAGTACTGCATCCAGAAACACGATGCGACTCGCCTGCACTATGACTTTCGGCTCGAGCTAGATGGCACGCTGAAAAGCTGGGCTGTGCCGAAGGGCCCATCACTCGATCCGAAGGCGCGGCGCCTTGCCGTGCATGTCGAAGACCACCCGCTGGACTATGCGACCTTCGAGGGCAGCATACCCAAAGGGCATTATGGTGCCGGCGATGTGATCGTCTGGGACCGGGGCGTCTGGATTCCCGAGGGTGACCCCCACGAGGGTTACGCCAAAGGCAAGCTGAAGTTCAGCCTGGAAGGCGAAAAGCTCAGCGGCAGCTGGAACCTCGTCCGCACGCGGATGGAGGGTGGCAAGGAGCAGTGGTTCCTGATCAAGAGCAAGGATGAGGCCGCCCGGCCCGAGCAGGAATACGAGATCGTCAAGGAGCTGCCCGACAGCGTGCTCAGCGATCGGACGCTGATACCGCGAAAACGCGGCAAGGCAAAGCCTGAACCCGCCGTAAAATCGGTCGACACTCCTGCGCGCAAGCGCAGTCGCCAGGACGAGCCAAAGGTGACCCTTGCCGGTGCCAAGCGGGCTCCGTTGCCGGATAGCCTGAAGCCCCAACTGGCGACACTGGTCGAGTCCGTACCTGACGGCGATTGGCGGTACGAGATCAAGTTCGACGGCTATCGCGTGATGGCGCGTATCGAGTCGGGCAAGGTTCAGCTCTTCACCCGCAACGGCCACGACTGGACGCAGAAAATGCCGCAACAGGCCGAGGCGCTGGCCGGCCTGGGCCTGGAGTCAGCCTGGCTCGACGGGGAGGTCGTGGTGCCCGATAAAGACGGCACGCCTGACTTCCAGGCGTTGCAGAACGCCTTCGAAGCCGGCCGCAGCGGCAGCATTCTCTACTACCTGTTCGACCTGCCTTATCTGAATGGAATGGACCTGCGCGATGTGACGCTGGAGGAGCGTCGGGCTGCGCTGCATCAGATCCTCGATTCCAGCCAGAACGAGAGCGAGCTGCTGCGTTTCTCCGCCGATTTCACCGAGCAGCCCGAAAGCATGCTCGAAAGCGCCTGCCAGATGAAACTCGAAGGATTGATCGGTAAACGCGCCGGAAGCACTTATGTGTCCCGACGCAGCAACAGCTGGGTAAAAATCAAGTGCAAGAACCGGCAGGAATTCGTCATCGTCGGCTATACCGACCCCAAGGGTGCACGTAGCGGCTTCGGCGCTTTGCTGCTGGGCCTGCACGACGAACAGGGCCATCTACGATACGCCGGCAAGGTCGGCACCGGCTTCAATCAGGCCACCTTGCAGAGCCTGCACGCCAAGCTGCAACCGCTGGAGATCGACAGGCCTGCCCTAGCGGAGGCGCCCCCCGCCGCGGATGTGCGTGGTGCGCATTGGCTGGCGCCCGAGCTGATGTGCGAAGTCGCCTATGCCGAAATGACCCGCCAGGGCGTGGTCCGCCATTCCGTATTCCATGGCTTGCGTTCGGACAAGCCCGCCGAGGCGATCACCCACGAACGCCCGGCGAAAGCGGCCAGGGCATCCAGGCCCGCGACAACCCGCCAGTCCGCGGCTGCATCATCGACCAGCGCCGCCAAGATCAAAATCTCCAATCCCGAGCGCGTCATCGACAAGTCCATCGGTGCAACCAAGATGGAGCTGGCCCGCTTCTATGCCGAAGTAGCTCCTTGGGCATTGCCCCACCTCAGGCAGCGCCCGTTGGCTCTGGTGCGCGCGCCGGAAGGCATTGACGGGGAGCTGTTCTTCCAGAAACACACCGAAAAGCTGAGCATTCCGCATATCACCCAGCTGGATACCGCGCTGTTTCCAAAGCACGCCGCACTGATGACGATCGACAACACCGAGGCGCTGATCAGTGCGGCACAGATGGGCACCATCGAACTGCACACTTGGAACGCTGTGGCGCCGGTCCTCGATCACCCCGATCGCTTCGTGCTGGACCTTGACCCGGATCCGGCATTGCCGTGGAAACGCATGGTCGAGGCGACCCACCTGACCCAGACCCTGCTCGACGAAATCGGCCTGCAGTCGTTTCTCAAGACGAGCGGCGGCAAGGGGCTCCACATCATCGTTCCGCTCGAGCCGATCCATAGCTGGGCAGAGGTAAAAGCCTTCAGCCAGGGAATCGCGAAATACATGGCCCGGCTCATGCCACAACATTTCTCCGCCGTTAGCGGGCCCAAAAACCGGGTGGGTCGAATCTTTATCGACTACCTGCGCAACAGCCAGGGCGCGAGCACCGTGGCAGCCTATTCCGTTCGCGCTCGTGAAGGGCTTGCCGTTTCAGTGCCTATCCACAGAAGCGAGCTGGCCGATCTCAAGGGCGCGAACATCTGGACAATCCGCAACCTTATGCCGCGGCTGGAGGAGCAGGGGGATGACGACCCCTGGGAGGGCATCGACACCTGCGAACAGATCATCACGGCCACCATGCTTGAACAGTTGGGGATGAAGTAGAAAAGCCGGAAGGATCGAGGCGGTGCCGGTACGGCAACCAGCGATGACCAGCCAGCTCAGTCGCCGGCCTCGAATGGAGGATTGATGGCCGGTGCGCAGCGCGCGTCCCGACTGATCGTCGCGTCATCGGAACATCCATCGCCCAGCCGGCTCCAACGCACAGCCCCCCTGTGAGAGTTACCCCTTGAGAATCTGCAGTTCCCCTAGCGAGTGCCGGGCATGTGCGGCCATGTCTGCATTGCGTTCTATCTTTCCGTTAGCCAGAGGCAACAGCTTCCGGCGCGCAGGGGAGCGCAAACAGCCATGAAGCTCACCCGCTGGTTGATCGTGCTCTTCTTCGCAATCTCTACGTTCTGTTTTTTCTGGTTCGATCTGGGGCAATACCTGACGCTGGAGATGATCCAGGCGAAGAGCGGAGCGTTACGGGATCAGGTGCAGGCCCATCCCTGGTGGGCCGGCAGCCTGTTCTTTGCCGCCTACGTCGCGCTCACGGTCATGTCCTTTCCCGGAACCGTGGTGCTGACATTGCTGGCCGGCGCCCTTTTCGGGCTGGTGGGCGGTACCCTGATGGTGTCTTTCGCGAGCAATATCGGCGCCCTGATCGCCATGCTGATCAGCCGCTTCCTGCTGCGCGATTGGGTGCAGAAGCGGTTTGCCAAGCAGATCGCCAGCATCAACCGTGGACTCGACCGTGACGGTTCGTTCTACCTGTTCTCGTTACGGCTGATTCCGCTGGTTCCCTTTGTGTTGCTGAATCCGGCGCTGGGGCTGACGCGTGTCAGCATGTGGACCTTCTGGTGGACGACACAGCTGGGCATGCTTCCGGGGCACGCCGTCTATGTGAGTGCCGGACGCCAGCTTGCGCGGCTGAGGGAAATATCGGACATCCTGTCGCCAAGCATGATCGGCACCCTGGTCCTGCTGGCCGTGTTCCCGCTGGCCGCTACCAAACTGCTGGCCCTCTACAAGGCACGCAAGGTGTACCGGGGATGGCAGAAACCAAAAGGGTTCGAGCACAACCTGCTGGTCATCGGTGGAGGCAGCGCCGGGCTTGCTGCTGCCCAGTCCGCCGCTTCGATGCGGGCCAAGGTGGCGCTGGTCGAACGCGAGCGGCTGGGCGGGGCGGCACCGCACAGCGGTAATGTCCCAGCCAGAGCGTTGATGCGCGCAGCCAACATCAATCACACGCTGCGCCAGGGCGACACGCTTGGCATTCGTCTTCAGACCGACGTCGAGTTCGGCCAGGTGATGCGCCAGGTGCGACGCACGCTGGATGAGACTCACGGACAGTTGACCGCCGAAAATTGCAAGGCAGCCGGCGTCGAGATGATACGTGGCGAAGCCCATCTCACCTCACCCTGGACCGTGGAGGTAGACGGTCGCTCCATCAGCAGCCGCGCCATTGTCATCGCCACGGGCAGCCGGCCCATCGTCCCGCCCATTCCGGGTATCGAAGACGTCCGGCTACTGACGTGCGAAACCGTCTGGGACCTGCAGGAGCGGCCCGATAGGCTGCTGGTCATGGGGGGAGAGGCCAGTGCCTGTGAACTCGCCCAGGCTTTCCAGCGCCTGGGGTGCGAGGTGACGCTTGTAGCCGAGGATGACGAACTGCTGAAAATGGCGGAGCCCGAAGCGAGAAAGGCGGTATCCGACGCGCTACGGGCCGATGGCGTCGAGGTGTTGCTGGGGTATTCGCCACAGCGCTTCGAAACCACAGAAGACGGGTATCGGTTGGTCTGTCAGGTCGGCAATGAAAGCCAATCACTGCCGTTTGATCGTCTCTTGCTGGCCCTCGGACGACGGGCGCACCTGGAGGGCCTCGGACTCGATGAGCTCAAGCTGAACATCAACGAAGATGGCAGTCTTGAAGTCGATGAATATCTGGCCACGCGCTACCCGAACATCTACGCCATTGGCGCGGTGGCGGGGCCGGATTGCTCGACTCAGAGTGCGACGCACCATGCCTGGTACGCTGCGGCGAATGGCTTGTTCTCTGGATTTCGCCGCTTCATGGTCAGCGACCGCGTAGTGCCTCGTGTTGCCTTCACCGCCCCCGAGATAGCCAGCGTCGGCCTGACCGAAGCCCAGGCGAAACTGGCCGACATGGAGTACGAAGTGACGCTGCTGGATCTGGATTCGCTCGAAGCGGCTCAGCTAACCAACGGCAACAAGGGGTTCCTGAAAGTACTGACCGAACAGGGCAGGGACCGCATTCTTGGCGTCACGCTCGTGGGAGAGGGCGCCAGCGAAACGCTTGCAGTGTTTGTCCTGGCGATGAAGCACAAGCTGGGCCTCAACAAGTTGCGCCGCACCGTCCATATCACCCCGACCCTGGCGGAGGCGAGCCTCGCCGTAGCCGAGGCCTGGCGCCGTGCGCATATCGCCAAGCGCCCCCAGACCTGGGTGGCCAGGCTCCATCGCTGGCGCCTGGGTGGGCAACCATAAGCCGTAATGGCGGAACGCCAGGCGGCTCCATGTGAGGGCACTCAGGGCCGGAGCATAAACAGACTGCCGCTACCTTTATTCACCACACCACCGCTGCAAAGCCCGTCCCGTTTGGGCTAGAGGCTTTATCCACAAAAGCTGTGGATAAGTCTGTGGGCACAACTTGGATTAGTCCTCGAAACGCCCGCACCGCGGGGCTTTGGAACAGATCGGCGAGTTTTTGTGCAGAAGGTATTTATCTTTAAAAATCAGACATTTACGCAACCTTGCCGAAACAGCGATAGCAATTGCGAGCGTCGCTGTTACAGACCTGCTACAGATGTGCATAAGAAAAACTTGTCAACGACTTTTTAAGACAGATTAGCTGCTAGAAGTCCGGGTCCGTCGTGTTTGCTGTTCTAGCTGCGGTGAGCGTACTCAGCCGTCGGGGCAGTGTTGCGTTGGAAGGGAAACCCTTGCGGTCGTGCTGCAGATGCTGGCGGGCCGTTGTAAGGGTAGAGTCTCTTCGCGATAGATCTGTATGGAATTCACGACCCTGGCTGGGGATCGGTTTGAGCGTGCAATGATGCCAAGATCTGTTCAATAAACGAATGCTGGCAAACTTCCAGACGAAACAGTTGGGGCGAAAAGAGCCAGCTATGGGTGATCCCCATCAGGCTTGAGTACAGAAACAGCGCCCTCGACTCTGCAGTACTCACGTAACGCACATCCATGGCTTCTATAAGCAGCTTGAGCAGCTGCACTATATTTCGGGTGAGCTCACGTTCGCGTTCAATTACCGCGGCCATGCGTTCGGTTAGTTCGGTTTTGTTCAACAGGATTTCGAACGACTGACGGTGCCAGCGGTTTTCCAAGAGCAGTCGAAACCATTCACTGATGAAGTGCCTGATCGCAGCCACTGGCCGGTCCTTCATGTCCTGGCTCTGCTCGATCAGTCTTTCCAGGGGTCCCTGGGAGTAGCCGAGCACTGCCTGGTACAACTCATCCTTGTTCTTGAAGTGCCAGTAGATGGGGCCGCGGCTGAATCCTGCCTCATCGGCGATCATCGCCAGCGTGGTATTGGAGTAGCCATTTCTACTGAACAACTCCAGGGCGGCAGAGATGATCTTGAGCCGGGTCTTTTCAGCATCTTCTTTCGTACGGCGCATGGAATTCGATCGGATCAAGGCGTGTTTGGAGAGTGAGCAGCCTGGGCACGTCACGCTATGGGCAACGCTAGCCGAAGGGCGGGGCATCAGCATCGACTGGCTGAGCCCCGTGACAGCTTTACAGTTTGCCGTCCGCCGCCATCTGCATGTAGGTGGTGTCGAAGCGCAGTTTGACGTTGGCATCTGAGCCGAGCAACTTGCCGTTAGGCATCGCGATGCCGACGAAATCTACCGAGTCGGCGCCGTCGCCGAGCAGGCCGTGATCGAAGGAGAACTGGCGAACGCTGTCCATGGCCTGGTAGGCCTCGTCGCTTTCGATGAAGGCCAGCGAATCGGCCGGCTTCCAGAACATCTTCATGCCCTTGAGCTGGCTTTCGTAACCAGCTTGATCGGTGCCCGATGCCTGCCCCAGGGCTGCTCGTGCCTTGGCACCTTCCTCGGTATCGCTTTCGAGGATGCCCATCACCTCATACCAGGCGCCTACCAGCGCTTTGCCGAAGTCCGGGTTGTCCGTCAGGGTTTCGCTGTTGACGATGGTCAGGTCCTTGATATGGCCTGGGATCTGGCTGGAGTCGAAGACCTTGTTCGCGCCGGGCATGGAGGCGACTTCATCCAGCAGCGGGTTCCAGGTGACCACGTTGCGCACGTCGTCCGTGCTGAAGGCCGCAACCAGGTCGGCATCCGAGGTGTTCACCACCTGCACGTCGCGCTCGCTCATGCCCACACTATCCAGTGCCTGGGCCAGCAGGTAATGCGAGACCGACAGCTCGACCAGATGAATCTGCTGGCCTTCGAGCGATTTCAGATCGGCACTGCTCTTCATCACTAGGCCGTCGTTGCCGTTGGAGTAGTCACCGACGATCAGGGCCGTGGTGTCCACGCCGCCCGCCGCCGGGATCGACAGCGCATCCATGCTGGTAGCGACCACGCCGTCGAACTGGCCTGCGGTGTATTGGTTGATCGATTCGACGTAGTCGTTGACCTGGGTGATGTTCACCTCGATCCCGTACTTGTCGGCCCACTTCTTCATGATTCCCGACTCGTCGGCGTACTTCCATGGCATCCAGCCGGCGTAGATCGTCCAGGCGATGTCGAAGGTTTTCTTTTCCTCGGCTTGCGCGGCAAAAGGCGAAAGGGCTGCAAAGATCACGGCGCCGGCACAGAGTGCCCGCTTGAACGTATTGGCTTGCATGGTGAATCTCCTTTTCATCGAGTCAGAAGAATTTCAGGTAGCGCTGGATTTCCCAGTCGGAAACATGGGTGTGGTAGGCGTTCCACTCGTCGCGCTTGTAGTCGACGAAGGCCTGGTACATGGCGTCGCCGAAGACCTGACGCGACAGCGGGTCCGCCTCGAAGGCGTCAATGGCTTCGGATAGCGTGCGCGGCAGGGTCTCGATGCCCATGTCCGCGACGTCCTTTTCGCTGTAGTCGTACATGTTTTCGCGGTGCGGCTGGCCTGGCTCGAGCTTTTCGCGAATGCCTTCAAGGCCGGCGGCGAGGATCATCGCGGCGCCGAGGTAAGGGTTGCAGCCGATATCAGCGGCGCGACATTCCACGCGTGCACCCTGGGACGGAATGCGCAGCATGTTGGTGCGGTTGTTGTTGCCGTAGCAGACGAACACCGGTGCCCAGGTCGAGCCGGACATGGCGCCCTTGCGGATCAACCGCTTGTAGCTATTCACGGTGGGCGCGATCACCGCGCAAATGGCCTTGGCGTGTTTCAGTACGCCAGCGATGAAGTGGTAGGCGAGCGGGGTGACACCGCAGCCGTGCGGGTCTTCGCCCTCAACCTCGAACAGGTTCTTGCCCGACGCCAGATCGGCCAGCGACATGTTGTAGTGTGCGCCGCTGCCGGTGCGCTGGGCAGAAGGCTTGGGCATGAAGGTGGCAAAAGCGCCGTGCTTGCGTGCGATCTCGTTGGCCATCATGCGGAAGAACACGAAGCGGTCGGCCATCGTGAGCGCGTCGGAATACTTGAAATCGGTCTCGAACTGGCCGTTGGCGTCCTCGTGGTCGAAGGAATAGACGCCCCAGCCCATCTCGTTCATGGCCTCCACCAGTTCGTCGATCACCGGCAGGTTGTCCATCAGCAGGCGCGGGTCGTAGCAGGGTTTGGCTGCGGTATCGCGATCGCTGAGCGGGGCGAAGCCGCCGTCCGGTGTGTCCTTGTAGAGGAAGAATTCGGTCTCGATGCCCAGGTTGAAGCTGTAGCCCAACTCGGCCGCTGCTTCGGTCTGGCGCTTGAGGATGCCGCGTGAGCAGGCTTCGAAGGGCTTGCCGTCCAGGTACAGATCACTGGCGAACCAGGCCAGGCTGCGGTTCCAGCTGCACTGGGTGGCGCTGGCCGGGTCCGGCATGGCGGCGACTTCGTTGTCGCTGATCTGCTGCGGCACGCCGTCCAGCGCCGCCCCGGTATACAGCTCCGAGCCACGCAGCATCTGGCCGAGATGTGCCAGTGGTACGAATTTGCCTTTGATCACGCCGTGCATGTCCACGTAGCTGGCCATGGCGTACTTGACGCCCTTGTCCTGCAGGCCTTGTTTGAGTTCGTCGATCTGGGAAAGCGGAAAGGTCGTCATGGTGGGAAATCCCTTGCTGAATTCGGGCCAGCGTTACGCGCTGTGGCACGAATCCTTCATCCAATATACATGCCAGCGTGTATAGAAAAGCTGCTGCAAGACCTGCCGGAACACCCGCCAATGCTGCTCAGAGGAACTGCAAGTGCTTGAGATAGAAAGGGAAAAAAGATTCATCGAGCTGGGCGACCTAGCGCTTGAAAGCGGCCAGACTTTGCAGAAAGCGCGGCTCTGCTATCAGGTCGTCGGCTCGCCGAATGCACAGCGAGACAACATCGTGCTGATTCCCAGCTACTACGGTGGATCGCATTGGGGCAGTCTGCCCTTGCTTGGTGCAGGCAGCCCCCTGGCCAGTGGTGACTACTGTGTGGTGTTGACTAATCTGTTCGGTGCCGGCTGGTCCAGCTCGCCGAGCAATGCAGCCGCAGGGCAGGGCGGTGCAGATTTCCCCCGGATCACGCTCGCGGATAACGTGCGGGCGCAACGCCTGCTGCTCGACCAGCTGTTCGGCCCGACATGGCAGTTGCAGTTGGTCACTGGCTGGTCCATGGGCGGGATGCAGGCGCTTTACTGGGCGTTGCTATTCCCCGAAAAGGTGCAACGCATCCTGCCGTTCTGCTGCACGGCGCGCTGCTGGCCACACAACTTCGTCTTCCTCGAGGGTGTGAAGGCAGCTCTGCAGGCTGATTCGGCATGGCAGGGTGGGCGCTACATCGAGGCGCCCGAGCGTGGCTTGCGGGCCTTCGGCCGCGCGTACGCGGGCTGGGCTTACTCGCAGGCGTTCTTTCGCACTGAGCAATGGCGTGAGCTGGGCTTCAGCAGTCTCGACGCCTTGCTCGACTATTGGGAACAGGACCACCTGGAGCAGGACGCGAACGATCTGCTTTGCGTGCTCGATACCTGGCAGTCGGCCGATCCGTCAGCGCTGCCCGGTTTTGGCACCCTGGACGAGGCGCTGTCCCACCTTTCTGCTCTGGCGATCATCATGCCCAGCAGCACCGATCTCTATTTCACTGTTGAAGACGCGCGATACGAAGCCTCGCTTATGCCCAACGCCGAGCTGCGGGTGCTGCAGTCCGATTGGGGGCATTGCGCCGGCGGGCCGGGGCGCAATCCACAGGCCATGGAGCAGGTGTTCGCCGCTATGCATGACCTGCTCGCCTCCTGACGGGAACCGTACGAGGACTGGCATGGTTCTGGCTAATAGCTAAAAGCCAGTACCGCCAGGTTCTGGCTTTCTTCCGCCTCTGCGGGCACCTGCCATGGGATGCGTATGCCGAAAGACTCGATCGATATTCTCTGGGTAGTGCTGTGCGCCGGACTGGTCTTCAACATGCAGATCGGCTTTCTGTGCCTGGAGGCCGGCCTGACGCGGAGCAAAAACGCGATCAATGTCGCGACCAAGAACATGGCCGACCTGTGCATCGCCTTGCTGCTCTACTGGTCATTCGGCTTCGCGCTGATGTTCGGCGCCAGTCAGGACGGGGTGATGGGCACAAGTCTATTCATGCTCGAATTTGCCGTGGACGAGAGCTGGCCGCTGGCGTTTTTCCTGTTTCAGGCAATGTTTTGCACGACCGCCGCGACCATCGTTTCGGGCGCAGCAGCCGAGCGCATGCGCTTCAATGCCTATTTGATCGTCGCTGCGCTGTCGGCTGGTTTGATCTATCCCTTGTTCGGCCATTGGGCCTGGGGTGGTGCGTTGCGTGAGGGGCAGGGTTGGCTGGCGCAGCAAGGCTTTGTCGACTTTGCCGGTTCCACTGTGGTGCACGGCGTCGGCGGCTGGATAGCGCTGGCCACTATCATGGTCATCGGCCCCCGCGCGGGCCGCTTCGATAGCAAATGGCTGCGGCAGAATATGCCGGGCTCGAATCTGCCACTGGCTATGCTCGGCGGCTTGCTGCTGCTGTTCGGCTGGTTCGGCTTCAATGGCGGCAGCACCCTGAGTTTCGACGGGCGCGTGCCGGGAATCGTGGTCAATACCGTTGTGGCAGGCATGGCTGGAATGGCGTTGGCGATGCTGCTATCGCAATGGCGGCACGGCTACGTCGAGCCCGTTGCGTTGCTCAACGGCATGCTGGCGGGGTTGGTGGCGATCACCGCGAGTGCTCATGCGGTCAGCATTGCCGACTCCCTGCTGATCGGGGCAGGCGGCGGCCTGGCGATGTGGCTGGCAGACCGGCTGTTGGTGCGCTGCGCCATCGATGATGCGGTCGGCGCGGTTCCGGTTCACCTGGCGGCCGGCTTGTGGGGCACTGTGGCGGTAGCGCTGTGTGGTGATCCGCTACTGCTCGGCACCGGCCTGAGCCGCTTCGATCAGCTGATGGTTCAATTGCAGGGCGTGTTGGTGTGCGCGGTCTGGGCTTTCGGCTTGACCTGCCTGCTGTTGCGGCTGATCAATCGGTACTACCCGATGCGGGTGAACCCCGATGACGAGCGCGTTGGCCTGAACGTCAGTGAGCATGGTGCCCGCACTGAACTGATCGAACTGCTCGACGCCATGGCTGAGCACCAGCGTCAGGGTCAGTTCGAGCGTGAGGTCGAAGTCGAGCCGTTCACCGAAGTGGGCCAGATCGCCGAGCAGTACAACCAGGTCATTCGCGCGCTACGCCAGGCCGTGGCGAAGACGCAGAGCATCGTGCGGGACATTCGCGACGGCATCGTCACCTATGGCCATGATGGCATCCTGTCCAGCTGCAATCCCGGTGCGGAGCGGCTGTTTGGCTTGCCTGCCGAGCAGATCGTCGGGCAACCCTTCCAGCGTTTCGTCGTGGGCAGCAGTGCTTCGCTGTTGCCGGAAGCTGGCGGCGAGTTAAAAACCGAACTGATGCTCCGCGGCAAAGACGGCAAACTGTTCGCCGCGGAGCTAACTGCGAGCCAGGGGAACCGCCCGCAGGACGCTTTCGTTTGCATGGTGCGAGACATTACCGAACGCCGACAGATCGAGGAGCAGCTGTTCGCGGAAAAAATGCTTGCCCAGGTCACGCTCGCGTCTATTGGCGATGGTGTCATCACCACCGACAGGGCCGGGCGCGTGCGTTATCTCAACCCCAGCGCCGAGCGGCTGATCGGCTGGAGCCAGGCCGCCGCGCAGGGGCTGGTGCTTGATGAGGTCTACCAGCTGTTCGACGAAGCGACCGGTGCGCGGCTACCCAACGCCGCCAGCCTCGGCCTTCGGCGTAGAAGTGACCGTCAGGATCGTACCGAGCGGGCGCCGGGCCTCCTTCATCGACCCGACGGTACGCAACTGGCGGTGCAGGATGCGGTCGCTCCCATCCGCGACGCCGAAGGCGTAGTCATCGGTACCGTGCTGACCTTCCGCGACGTCAGCGTCACTCACCAGCTGGCACGCAAACTGAGCTTCCAGGCCAACCACGACAACCTGACCGGGCTGGTCAATCGCTCGGCCTTCGAGCGCCGGCTCGAAGGGCTGCTGCAAGCGGCGACCCGCGGTGAACACGTTCTCTGCTACATGGACCTGGACCAGTTCAAGGTGGTCAACGACACCTGCGGACATGCCGCCGGCGACGAATTGCTGCGTCAGCTTGGCCAGCTGCTGCGTGGCCGTGTGCGCGGCAGCGACCTGCTGGCGCGCCTGGGCGGCGATGAGTTCGGCATGCTGTTCATGAACTGCCCGCTGCCGCAGGCGGTGGCAATTGCCGAGGGCATCCGACACAGCGTCGACGAATTCCGCTTCAACTGGGACGGCAAGGCATTCGCGGTCGGTGCCAGCATCGGGCTGGTCGCCATCGACGAACACGCCACCTCGCTCGGGCCGCTGCTCGGTGCCGCAGACAGCGCCTGTTATGCAGCCAAGGACGGCGGCCGCAATCGGGTGCATGTCTACCAGGCCGACGACCAGCAACTGATGGCGCGGCGCGGCGAGATGCAATGGACACAGCGGTTACGACAGGCGCTGGATCGCGACCTGATGCGGCTGTTTGTCCAGCCCATCGTTCGTACCGCAGGCGACGACGGTACGCAGCGTTATGAAGTGCTGGTTCGCATGCAGGGCGACGATGGCAGCATCATTCCGCCCGGTGCCTTCATGCCGGCGGCCGAGCGCTACGACCTGGCGCCGGCGGTGGATCGTTGGGTGGTTGGCAATTTTCTGGCATGGGTGGGCGATCTCCAACGTCGTCCAGGTGCCTCGCTGGGGCATTATTCGATCAACCTGTCGGCAACCTCGCTGGGAGAGGAAAGCTTTCTCGATTTCGTGCTCTCGGCTATCGAACGTCATCGAATCCCCCCCAATTGCCTGTGCTTCGAAATCACCGAAACCGCGGCAATCGCCAACCTCAGTCGCGCGATGACTTTCATGAACAGGCTCAAGGCGGTGGGCTGCAGCTTCGCACTGGATGACTTCGGCTCCGGTTTGTCGTCTTTCGGCTATCTGAAGACACTGCCGGTGGACTATCTGAAAATCGACGGCAGTTTCGTTCGGGACGTTGATCGCGATCCCATCGCGCGGGCAATGGTCGCGTCGATTAACAACATCGGTCATGAAATGGGGCTGAGTACCGTGGCAGAGTTCGTCGAGTCGGCGGCAATCCTCGAGTGCCTGCAGGAAATCGGTGTTGATTACGTGCAGGGTTACCACCTGGGTCGGCCGGGACCGCTCGCCGCGTTGTCCGGCGTGCGGATGATGCCGCGCTGAGCGCAACAACTCCCTTCTTCGCTTCAGGCATAGGCGGCGCTGCTGCCAGCCGATAGCGGTCAGACTTATTGTGGGCTTCAGCCCACCGTGGATTTTTCATCGGGTGGGCTGATCCGGAACGCCGCATTTGCATCAGGCGCGTAGACGGCGGTGCTAACCGGCGATAGCCGTCAGTTTCTGCAGTTGGTCCAGGTCGGTCTGCATACCGGAGGTTTCCCGGATTCGGCCGAGAATCTCACGTTTCAGCGCGGTGAATTCAGGCGAAAGCTTCATGTCCTGGTCACGCTGGGAGGGCAGGGGTACGTCATAAATCGAGTCGATACGCCCCGGTCTTGGCGCCATCAGCACTACCCGACCACCCAGATAGATGGCTTCCTCAACGTCATGGGTGACGAACAGGATGGTCGTCTTCTCGAGCTTGTGCACGTGACGGATCAGGTCGTGCATGACTTCGCGGGTCTGGGCATCCAAGGCGCCGAAAGGTTCGTCCATCAGCAGTGTGGCTGGCTTCGGCATCAGGGCGCGAGCGATGGCAACGCGTTGCTGCATGCCGCCTGAAAGCTGGCTTGGAAAGGCGTCAGCGAAGTTCGTCAGGCCCATGAGGCTGAGCAGAGCATCGGCGCGGCCACTGGCGGTTTCGACATCGGCGTCACCACGCACGGTGTCGGAAATTACCTTGAGCTGACGGCAGAACTTAATGTTCTTCATCACCGTCAGCCAGGGATAGAGGCTGTAGTGCTGAAAGACCATGGCCCGGTCGACGCCCGGTCCGTCGATGGCATTGCCGTCGAGCAGGATTTCGCCACGGCTGAGCGTCTCGAGGCCGGCGATGATGCGGAGCAGGGTCGACTTTCCACACCCTGAGGCGCCGACGAAGGTGATGAACTCGTTGGGTCGGACATCCAGGCTGACCGACTGGAGCGCTTCGATTTCCCGCTTGTCACTGACGAAGGTCTTGCCCACCTGCTGAATGCGGATTTTGGCTTCGGTCATGCTTGTTTTCTCCACGGGAAGGCGCGGCGCGAAAGCCAGCGGAACGCCTGGTCGGTGAGCAGGCCGATCAGGCCGATCAGGAGGATGCCGGCAAAGATCTTGTCGGTGTGCATGTAGCGCTGAGCCTTGAGGATGGCGTAGCCGAGGCCCGAGTTGGCGGCGACCAACTCGGCGACGACCAGATAGGTCCAGGCCCAGCCGCAAGTGATGCGCAAGGTGTCGAGGATGGCCGGGCGCGCTGACGGCAGAATCACCAGCTTGACGATTTCGCCCCGGCTGGCCCCCATGGTCTGTGCGGCCTCGATTTGCGTCATGGGCACACGGCGTACGTCTTCGGCCACCATCAGCACCATCTGGAAGAAAGTGCCGATAAAAATGATCAGTACCTTCGAGCCTTCGTCGATGCCCACCCACAGCATCACCAGCGGTATGAAGGCCACCGCCGGCATGTAGCGAATAAAGTCGGTCAGCGGCTCAAGGAAGGCCTGCACCGGCCGGTAGGTGCCGATATACAGCCCCAGCGGCAACGCCAGTAAAGCCGAGGCGCCGAACCCGGCCATGACCCGCCAGACGCTGATGCCTATATCGGTAAGCAGCCCCTCGCTCGACCACCAGCGGCCTAATCGCTCCAGCACGGCGCCGGGGCTGGGCATGAACATCGGGTCGGCCAGCCCTAGCGCGGTATAGGCCCACCAGAGAATGAAGGGTGCAATCAGGCCCGCGGCTGCCAGCGCCCAGACCGTGGCTTTCGGCAGGTCGCCACGAATGCGCCACCAGCGGGCGCGGCGCGTCTTGGCGACGGGCGGCGCGGGTTCTGTGCTGACCGGTTGCCCTGCGACCACCGCGCGCGGCTCCAGGTTCGTGTTCGCGCCAAGGGACAAATGCGCCGTCATGCGACTACCTCCTGAACGAGAGCTGAAATCGGATTCGCCACGCTGACCCAGCCGAGGGTCGGTGGGAATTGGCCGATGCGGGCCAGGTCCCCTTCGGGTATCCCGGCCGGTTGACTGAAATTCCAATAGCTCGGCAGAAGGCTGTCACCGACACGCCCCGGCAGCGTCGAGTGGCTGATCATCCAGGGTGTAGCGCCGTTGCGTTGGCGGCCGAAAGAGATTTCGCAGGCGAGCAGTTCGAGCCGTTTTGCGGGAGTGGCGCGGGCGAGTTGATCGCGCAGGTGGATGCCATCCGCGTCCAGCGTGACGGGCCTGTCGGCGGCGAACATGAAGTAATCCCCGGCAACCAGCAAGCAGGCCTGGCGCTCCGGTTCATCGGCCGAGCGCAGCCACAGGCCCCAGTTGGTGCCTTCGGATTCGGGTAGGCGCTGCCAGACTTCGTGATATCGGCCATCCAGGCCATCTTCGAGCAACCGATCCGGAGCCTCGAAACGCATGCGGCCGATGTCGGGTGAGCCGCTGGGCGGCTGGTAGTCGATCAGCCGATGCCATTGGCAAGTGTCGCCATCCACCATGGTCAAGCCGGCAAAGCCAGCCTGTTCGCACAGGGCCAGCTGTTGTGCATGGGTGCAGGTGGCAAGCGAGGCAGATGTGGTCGGTGGATGGGGAATGCGCACGTCGGCGTGCAAATGGGCCGTCTGCAGCCAGTAGACGTCGCTGGTCTCGTCGCGGCATCCGTCGGTGGTGGTCAACAGGCGACGGCGCCATACGCCCAGGTAGGTGTCGGGTACGTTGTTCATGCGTGGTACTCCGGGAATCGTTTGAGGGTTCGCCAGAAGGCCATGTCGTGGTTCGGCCACAACTGGGCCCCGCTGTCGGCGGCCAATCCCTTGAGCTTGCGAATGCTCTCCAGCGCCAGGTCTTCACGGTCCTGCCAGCAGAGGCCAGGCGCTATTTCATCGGTGAGGTTTTCTTCCAGATCCGCGGCGTCGCCGGTGAGGATCACCGGCCGGCCCTGCGGCAGTTCGATCAGCAGCGACATGTGCCCGGCGGTGTGTCCCGGCGTATTGATTGCTTGCACACCGGGCGCCAGTTGGTATTCCTCGCGCTGGAGACTCCAGCGATTCTGGTCAACGAAGGGGCCAGTGAAATCGTCGGCGAAGTAGGCATCGTCGGCCTCGGCCATAGCGGCCGTCAGCTCGGCCTCGTGCACATGCACCTCGCAGCCGCAAAGTTCGCAGAGCCCGCCGGCATGGTCGAAATGAAGGTGACTGAGAAATACCAGATCGATGTCGGCTGGCGTCAGCCCATGGCGGGCCAGATGGGCGGGCAGGCGCTGGTCTTCTCGCATGTCCGGTGGCCCCATCGGGAATTCCAGCGGGTCGAACCAGCGCGCCTTGAGTGCAGGGTCGTTGATCTTGGCGTAGTCGCAGCCGACATCGAAGAGGATGCGGCCCTGCCGGGTCTCGATCAGAAAGGCCAGGATTGGCGCCTCGATCAGGGTGCCGTGTCCATGATTGCGGGTGGAAATCGATTTGTCGTAGCGATGGGTGGCGGTCAGCAGCGGCCAGAGCTTGAGCACATCGGTCATGCGGGAATCTCCAGCAAGGCGATCAGTGCATCGCTGGTGACGACTTCGCCGAAGAGTCCGCCTTCGACGCCGATCATCGACAGCGCCGCGGCATGCAGCGCCGGATAGGCAGAGCCGCAGGCGTCGGCGACCGTGAGACAGGCGTAACCGAGATCCACCGCCTGACGCAGCGTTGAGGACACGCACACCTCGGTGGTCACGCCGGAGAGGATCAACTGGCGAATGCCGCGATTGCGCAGCAGCAGTTCCAGATCGGTATGGGCAAAGGCGCTGTAACCCGGCTTGTCGATCACCGGTTCGCCGGGCTCGGGTTTCAGTTCGTCGATCAGGTCGTTGCCGCATTCACCGCGCACCATCAGACGGCCAAGTGGTCCGGGGCTTCCGATGGGGGCACCGCTGGCTTCAGCGCGTCGGCGCTTGGTATCGGGGAGGTCGCTGAGGTCGGCGCGATGGCCTTCGCGGGTGTGTACGACGAATAACCCGCTGCGGCGCGCCGCGATCAACAGCTGGCGGATCGGCTCGATGGGTGCCCGCAGCCGTTCGATGTCCAACCCGGCCTTGTCGGCATAGCCACCCGGCGCGCAGAAGTCGCGCTGCATGTCGATCACTAGAAGCGCGGCGTGTTCCAGCGCCAGGTTCATTGCAAATTCCCCAGGGCGAATTCCCGACAGACAGCGGCGGCTATGCCACTGACGATGTCTTCAGCCATGCGTTGTCCCTTGCCTGCGGTGGAGCCTCTGGCCGAGGACAGCACGCCCGAAGGCGGCACCCACTCGGTTCGGGCGGGGTACATGTTATAGAGGGGAAAGTCCGCAGGGCCATCGTCAGGAATGCGTTCCAGTGCCACCAGGTTTGGGTGGTAATGCAGCATCAATGAGGTTTCGATGACCGCCGCGTGCTCCAGGGCGAAGCCGGGGAAGCCATCGGGGAATACATCGGCCAGCGTGTCTTCCCTGCAGAAGTCCCAGTGCTCCAGACGCATGACTTCGATACCCGCGTCCGGCCCCAGTTCGCGCAGCGCCAACTGGATGCCTTCGGTGACAAACCACTGGTTCTCGTAATGCCCGACCAACAGCACCAGTCGCTTGACCCCGTGCCGATGAAATTCGCGGACCGCGTCGCGCACCAGTGCGCTCAGGGTGGCGCCATCCAGGCTGGTGGTTCCGCAGAAATGCTGGCCACCGCCGCACTTGGGTTGCGACTTGTAACCATAGGACAGGGCGGGCGCCACGAGCCCGCCGACCCGGCCGGCGACGTCCGTGCAAATGGCACTGGCCAACAGCGCATCGGTGCCCAACGGCAGATGCGGGCCGTGCTGTTCGGTGGCACCGCAAGGCAGGAAGAGCACGGCGCCGTCACGCACGCGGTGTTCGTACTCGACCCAGCTGAGTTGATCCATGTGTACGCTGTTCATAGCGAGGGGCTCCGGATTACGTTCAGGGCCGGCCGTTCCGGCCAGCTGGCGATCAGCGCAGCGAGGGTCACCAGAGCCGCACCGCTCCATTCATGAATGCCAATGGCCTGCTCGCCGAGCCAGGCGGAGGAGAGCACTGCGGCCACCAGTTCGAACACGACGAGCACGGCGGCCCGTCCGGCTTCGATGTGGCTGACGCCGTATTGCACCGCCGCCATGCTCAGCAGCCAGCCGAGCGACATGAGGGCGATCTGCCAACTCAAATCGAAACTCAGCGGCGGCGGATATTCGCCGAGCAAGGGGCACAGCACGGCTGCGATCAAGGCGCTGCCCACGAAAGGCGCCAATGTCTTGCTCGCCAATGGCACCTGATCGGCGGCGCGGGTGGCAAGGTTGTTCAGGCTGAAGCCCAGGCCTGCCGCGAGGGCGAGCCAGTCGCTACCGCTCAATGGCTGAAGCAATTCGCTGCTGATTCCGAGCGTCAGCGCAATTCCAAGCATGGCCAGAAGCAACGCGATGACTCGCAGCACCGTCAGGCGTTCGCCCAGTAGCAGCCAGCCGCCCAGCACGCCCCATACGGGAGCGAGATAGAAAAGAAGCATGACCCGCACCACCTCGCCAATGGCCAGCGCTGTCACCAGCGCGGCGGTGGCGCCGCCGCCGCACACCGCTATCGCCAGCAGGCCGTTGCGCTGCGGCAACCATGCGCGGCGTTCACGCCAGAGCACGGGCAGGGCAATGAAGCTGAGCAAACCGTAAACCAGCAGTACCAGCGGCATGCCGACCAGCCCGAGGCTGGCGAAATGGTGCAGGGGCAGCCAGCCCAGGCCCCAGGCGATCGCACCTGTGACCAATAGAATCTGCGGTAGCAGGCTACTCACGCGCCCATCCATGAGCCGCCATTGGGCCCTAGAATCTGTCCGGTGAAGTAGCTGGCGTGAGGCGAGAGGAGAAACAGGATGGCGGCGGCGACTTCTTCAGGCGTGCCGAGCCGGGCCATGGGGATATCCAGCTCCTTGGCCATCCACTCATCGCTCATGTGTTCTGGCGACACCATGGCCGTCGCGATGGGGCCGGGCGCGACAGCGTTGATGCGAATCCCGTCAGCGGCAAATTCGCGGGCTAGCGAACGAGTGAGGCCGATCACACCGGCTTTTGCGGTGCAGTAGGCGGCGTAGTCGCTCCGGCCAAGAAAGCCCAAATCGGAAGCGACGTTGACGATGGCGCCTTCACCGCGCGAGCGCATGTGTCGCAGCGCGTGCCGGGTGCAGCGGTAGACGCCATGCAGATCGACGTCGAGTACCCGGGACCAGTCCTGCTCGCTGGTGTCGAGAAAAGGTTTTTCGAGAATGATCCCGGCATTGTTGACCAGCAGATCCAGCGGGCCGTCGGCCAGGATTTGCTCGAACATGCCGGCAACGGCTGAAGGTGAGCTGACGTCGGCCTCCACGCTCCGGGTCCTGATGCCAGGCACATCGATTGATTCACACAGCTGCTGCGCCAATTGGGCCTGCCCATGATGGTTGATCCATACGCTGGCGCCTGCGTTAGCCAGCGCGACCGCGGTCGCTCGGCCAATGCCGGTCGCCGCGCCTGTCACCAGAGCCACCTTGCCTTCAAGCATCAGTGCATGACCTCGCCGTGGCTGACCGACAAGGCCTGGCCGGTAAGGGCCGCGGCCAGGGGCGAGCCGAGAAACAGGAAGGTGCCGGACAGGTCCGCCGGCGTTAGCAGTTCCGGGATGGCCTGGGCGGCCAGCACCGCGACCAACTCTTCGGCCTCGGTGCGGCCGTTTTCCTCGGCCATCACGCGCAGCGAGCGCATCGCCGCTTCGGTGCCTATCCATCCCGGACATACGGCGTTCACGCGGATGCGGCGCGGGCCCAGCTCCCAGGCCAGCGAGCGGGTCAGACCGACCACCGCATGCTTGCTCGCCGCATAGGCAGAAAAGCCCGGCACGCCTTTGAGCCCCCAGATGGACGCTTGGTTGATTACGCTGGCACCGGCCCGCAGCCGCGGCAGCAGGGCACGGGTCAGGCGCTGCATGGACGAGACATTGTTGTCGAGCAGCTGTGCCCAGCAGGCGTCTGCTTCGGCGGTGGGGTCGGTGATCGGCGTCTGGTATTCCATGCCCGCGTTGTTGACCAGCACATCAACCGACCGGCCGCGACAGGCCAGATCGTCGGCGAAGTGCTGCACCGCATGCCAGTCCGACAGCTCCAGCGTTGTGGCATGCAGCTTGGCGTCGGTCTGCAGGCTCTCCACGAGGTCGCCAAGGGCATCGGCGTCGCGATCCACCAGCTCCAGTGTGGCGCGGGCTTCGGCATAGGTCTGCGCCAGACGCCGGCCGATGCCGCCCGCCGCGCCAGTCAGTACGACACAACGTCCGTGATAATCGAGGGCTTTATGCATTTCACACCGCCGTGAGGAAAGACACGCCAACTGCACCGTAGAAGCTCTCCGCTTTATGCGGTCCTTCGCCGACTACGCCATAGTCGTCATCCAGCACACGACGCAGGCGATAGCGATGGAAGCTGCCAAGCAGGTCACGCATCGGGATCACCTGGTTGTAGGTGCTGCCGTACAGCTCGGCATGCATCGCGGGCAGGCGATACCAGGGCGCTACCGGTTTCTCGTGGTGGGCGTTGTGGAAGGAAAAGTTGAGCAACAACAGGTTCAGCGACGGCCAGCGTGCAGAGACCACGTTGCTGAAGGTATTGAGCTGTTCGTACGCGCGATCGCGTTGTTTGTTCTCCGGCACCTTGCCTTCTTCAAGTACGGCGAAGGCGTCATAGGTGTGCTGATAGGCATCGGCGAAGCGCAGCACCGTGACCATCAACAGCCAGGCCACGCCATATAGCACCAGCGCCTTTAGCGACAGCCATCCAAGCAGGGCGAACAACAGGGCGCGCACGAGCATGACCCGGGCGACCTTGCCACGGCGTGCACGGTGTTTCTCGTTGGCGGTGACGAAGGGCAGCGCGACCACGTAGAAATGCATGATCAGCTCCACAGCCGGCACGTAGGCCCATTCGAGCGCCAACACCAGCTTCTGGAACCAGACGGGGCGTGCCTTGAGAAAGGCCTTGCTGTCGAAAGTGATGACATCGGCACGGTCGACGTGGTGACGCATGTGCTTCTTGCGCAGGTCCTGAAACTCGGCATAGCAGCTGCCGGTCAGCCAGCTGCAGACGCTGCCTGCCCACTGGTTGTGCTTTGGCACGCTGAAGATGGTGCCATGGGCGAATTCATGGATCAGGTACGCGGCGATGATCATGGCATGCCCGAGCAGCAGCGTACCCAGCGCATTGAGCCAACCGTTGTAGGGAAATAGCAGGGCCAACCCGGCGAAGTAGCCGAGCAGGGCATAGCTCATCGCCAGCGTGTTCGGCAGCTTGCCATCGGCATAACGGTAAAGCGGTTTGCTGGTTTGCATATCGTTCTCCAGCCGGGGCGAGCACTGCTCGCCCTGGCACGCATCACTTGGTGAGCGCTTCGGTAAATTGCGAGTCGTAGGTGTTGCTGAAATCCGGAATGGAAGGGATCTGGCCGTTATTCATCAGCAGTTTGGCGATGATCGCGCCGCTGCCGTGGAAGGAGTGGGTGTCGTCGCTGGGAGTGAAGCTCTTCTGCATCTCGGCGAGTGGAATGTTGTACGCGCCGGAAATCTGCTCGGTGGCTTCCTCGGCAGTTACGCCCAGTACTTCGCCTATGATCTTCGCCGACTCTTCGGGGTGTTCCTGCATATAGGCCAGGCCGTCCAGGTAGCCCTGGATCATCGCTTTGATTGCGGCGGGCTTCTTTTCGATCACCGCCTCATCGAATGCAAGGACGTCGGTGATCAGACCCGGCGCGTCCTTGGACGAGTAGACCACCTTGAACTTGTCGGCACCGCCCATGGACAGTATCTGGGAAACGTTGGGTTCGTAGGTCACGCCGACAGGCAGGTTGCCCGACGCCATGGCACCGGGAATGCCTTCGGGTGTCATGTTGACGGGCTGGATGTCCTTCTCGGACATGCCGTTCTGCTGCAGGGCATAAGCGAGCAGAAAGTCGGAAGGGGACAGCGGGTTGTAGCCGACCTTCTTGCCCTTGAAATCGGCGACGGAATTGACCGAAGCCTCAGCGACGATGGCATCGCCACCGTTGGAAAAATCGATTGGCATTACAACGCGATGCTTAAGCCCCTTGGCAACGGAGGCAACGACCTGATCGTAGGTGAGCATGCCACCGTCGAGTGCGCGGCTGAGCATGGCGGTCGGAATCAGCGCCGGATCGTTGAAGAACTGGAGTTCCAGATCCAGACCGTGAGGCTTGAACAGTTCCTTCTTGTCCGCGACGTAGAAAGGTCCGTAACCAGCCCAGACAACGGTGCCAATCTTCAGCTTTTCCGCAGCCTGTGTGGCCATCGGCGCGAAAACGGTGGCTGCTGCAAGCGTGGCGCCCAGCAGGGTCTTGTGCAGCGAACGAAGCAACGGAGCGGTCATGGTGTAACTCCTACACAGTGGAAGAACCGGCACGGGATGACATCGCGTCCTCCCGGGCTTTTATCCCGCCGTGTAGTCCTATCCTTAGGACCGGAAAACTCTCGGACCAGCCGCCCATTCGCATGAGCCGGAACCCTAGTTCGCCTTGGTGTTGCTCCTGTGTGCCGAGCGTCATGAGTGGTGTCGCGACTCATCCCGTTCACTACGGGCTGAGCAGATTGCGTGCCACATCTGGCAACCGCCTGATTTGCCTATCACGTTCAACAACTTACGTCGCAAAGCCGTCAATGACAGTCAATGAAGCCTGTCCTCTGTCTGCGCCTAAATGGTGAAGAGTGCGCTGCGATGGTGCTGATCGAATATTTGGTAAGCGGTGCAGATTCGACGGTTCATGAGCGTTAACGCCACGGCCCGCGCCGCGGACGCTGTGGTCTCGCTGGCAGTACTCGGTTCATTACGTTTCATTGGCCTGGAGGCATCGGGATAAAGCGTGATTTGGGTAGGGTCGCAGCCCAGCCGGTCAAGGCCGTTCCTGATGGTGCGCTGCGCCAGCCGCAGATGAGGCGATAGGCTTGTTGCGCAGCTTCAACGCAGCATTTCCGTAGAAGATGTAAGGCGCCGGAGGTGGTCGGAATAGGTCTGATGTCCTGCGGTACGGGCTCTTAGGCCGTGTTTGCTGGCGAAACGCATGCAAGCACGGCCCACAACCCAGACTGTCAGGAGCGACGCTTCATGTAAGCCCGCCAGCCACCCAGTTCGCTGATGTCGCGTGCATGTTGCAGTCCGTATGGTTCACAGATGAAGCCGGTTTCCCAGCGGCCATCGGCGAGCTGTACCTTGCCCAGGCCGAGCGGGGCGGGAATGCCAGTCATGAACGAGCCGAGCTCACTGCTCGGAATCTCCCAGACCTCTACCTCGATCGCCACGCCGCCTTCGTCCACACGGACCATGCCCGGGCGGAACGGAGGGCCGCCGGCGAGTGCGTAGAGCTTGTAGTCCGGCGAGCTTTGGGTGGCTTCGAGCAGCCGACCCCCGCGTTGCTTCAGTTGCCAGTTCAACGGCAAGCCGTCGAGGTGAGCGCCACAGACGACCACGCGAGCGCGGTCGCCGCGAGCCGGGCTCTGTGGTGCCGACGAGGTGATCGACTGTCCGCCGATGAGCGTGATGCCGGTGTGACGCTGCAGTGCATCGGCCAGGCTCAGCAGGTATTGGTCGGTAAAGGCGCGGCCAAACAGGGTGATGCCCCACGGCAATCCGTTCTGCATCATGCCTGCCGGCGTTGCGACGGCCGCGTAGTCCAGCATATTCATGAAATTGGTGTAGTAGCCCAGGTCCGAGTTGCGCTTGACGGGCTCGGCGCGCAGTTCCTCCAGCGTCACGGGGCGAGGGTAGGCGGGGGTCAGCACGCAGTCGACCTCGTTCATGATCCGATCGCAGATTGCCTTGAGCTGTTGCAGGCGGTACTGGGCACGAAACAGCTGAACGGCGGTCGTTCCCGGCGCCTTCTCCAGTACCGCCTTGATGACCGGCAACACGGCGTCCGGCTGCTGTTCGATCAGCTCACCGGCGACGCTGTAGCGCTCAGCGACCCAGGGGCCTTCATACAGCAGACGGGCGGCTTCGAGGAAGGGCGTGAACTCTATGCTGACCGGTTCGCCACCGATGGCCTTGAGGTGCTCGACGGAGGCCTCGAACAGCGCAGGGCTTTCCGGACAGCCAAGGAACTCGAGCTGCTTCGGTACGCCGAAACGGAACGCCTTGACCCGTCCGAACGCTGCGCCGTCGTTCCACTGTGAGTTGGTGCGACTGTATTCGTCGCGCGGATCGAGCCCGGCCGTCAGCGATAGCAACTGGCTAGCCTCAAGTGCGGTGGCAGTGAAGAACGTAACGCAATCCAGCGTACGGCACGCCGGTACGACACCCGCCGTCGAAATCAGGCCTTTGGTGGCTTTCAGGCCCACCAGATTGTTCAGTGCCGCCGGCACTCGGCCGGAACCGGCGGTGTCGGTGCCCAGGGCAAAGGTCGCGACGCCCAGCGCCACGGCGAGAGACGAACCGGCGCTCGAACCTCCCGACGGGTAATCCGGATGCACACTGTTGCGGCATTCACCGTAGGGCGAGCGAGTGCCGTTGAGCCCGGTGGCGAACTGGTCGAGATTTGTCTTGCCCATGGGAATCGCGCCGAGGGCGATCAGCTGGCTGATAATGGTCGCGCTGGTGTCCGGCGTATAGGCAAAGGCCGGGCAGGCAGCCGTCGTGGGGATACTTGCCAGATCAATGTTGTCCTTGATGGCAAAGGGGACGCCGTATAGGGGCAGCTCGGCGGGCGACTTGCCATCCAGCGTGGCGAGGTAGGGTTCCAGTTCTTCCGTCGTCAGCAGGTGGATGAACAGCTTGAATTCGGGATTGAGGGCGGCGGCCTTGTCGCGCAGTCCAGCGATCAGCCGGCGCGGGGTGGTTTCACCGGCGGCATAGGCGGCGCGCAGAGTGTCGAGGCGCAGGTCGAATGTGTCGTTCATGCTCGTGTCCTTCGTAGGATGGAAACGGCGCAGCCTTTTCCACCGTTGATGTTCGGGCCGGCCCTGCGGGCCGGTTGGTGGATCGGTGAAGCGTGATCCACCCTACGGTTGTTCGGCGTCAGGCTTCCTCGATCACCGCCACCCGCTGCCCGGCGCGCACGGGCGAGCCGGGCTGCACGCGAACCTCCTTCACGACGCCTGATACCGGCGCGGTGAGGGGGATTTCCATCTTCATGCTTTCGAGGATCACCAGTACGTCGCCGGCCTCGACCCGCGTGCCCTCGGCCACCGACACCTGCCAGAGGTTGCCGGCGATATGGCTTTCGATGCCGTGCTGGCCGGCGCCGAGCGGGGCATCCTCGCCGAGGTCGGCGACCATCTCCTCGCTCTCGAAATGCGCCTGGCCGGATTCGATCCAGCGCTGGCGCTCGGCGTCGAAGGCGGCGCGCTGCTGCTGGCGGAAGGCGTCGATGCCCTCTGCCTCACGGACCAGGAAGTCCTGGTAGTCGGACAGCCGCAGCTCGGTCTCCTCGATCTGCAGCGGGTAGCGGCCCAGCGGGAAGTCGCGGCGGATCTTCAGCAGCTCGTCCGACGAGACCGGGTAAAAGCGGATCTGGTCGAAGAAGCGCAGCAGCCAGGGCTGGCCGCCGAAGGCCTCGACGGCGCGGTAGCGGTTCCACATCTGCAGGGTACGGCCGACGAACTGGTAGCCGCCGGGACCTTCCATGCCGTAGACGCACATGTAGGCGCCGCCGATGCCGACCGAGTTTTCGGCAGTCCAGGTGCGCGCCGGGTTGTATTTGGTGGTGACCAGGCGATGGCGCGGGTCCAGCGGGGTGGCGACAGGGGCGCCGAGGTAGACATCGCCGAGGCCCATGACCAGGTAGCTGGCCTCGAACACGGTCTCGTAAACCGCGTCGAGGTTCGGCAGGTCGTTGATCCGGCGGATGAACTCCAGGTTGCTCGGGCACCAGGGCGCGTCCTTGCGCACAGTGGTCATGTACTTGTCGATCGCCAGCTGGCAGGCCGGATCGTCCCAGGACAGCGGCAGGTGGACGATACGCGAGGGGACCTTCAGATCCTGCGCCGAGCATACGGCGTCCCAGAGGCCGGCTACCGTGTCGAGTAGCCTGTCCAGCGGCAGGGTTTCCGGCTGGTAGTGGACCTGCAGCGAGCGGATGCCGGGGGTAAGGTCGATGACACCATCCAGGTTTTTCGCCTCCAGCGCCTGCATCAGCGCATGGCCACGGAAGCGCAGCACCAGATCCAGCTCCGGCTGGCCGATCTCCAGCAGCAGGTGGGTGTCGCCGGAGAGGCGGGCGACCAGGCGCGTGTCGGCTTCACCCAGGTCGAGGACGATGGGGGTGGTCCGTCCCTGGGCTGAGGGGGTGTGTTCCCTCTCCCCAGTGGCGAGAGGGCCAGGGTGAGGGGTGAGCGAATAGTCGAGCGACTTCGCCAACTGCCGCGCCGTCGCCAAATCCACCGGCGCGAACCGAACCTTGTCTCCGGCCTTCAGTTGGCCGAGTTGCCACAGGTCCGCCTCGATGACTGTCACCGGGCAAACGAAGCCGCCGAGGCTCGGGCCGTCGGGGCCGAGGATAACCGGCATGTCGCCGGTGAAATCCACCGCGCCGATGGCGTAGGGGTTGTCGTGGATATTGGACGGATGCAGCCCGGCCTCGCCACCGCTCTCGCGGACCCATTCGGGCTTGGGCCCGATCAGACGCACGCCGGTGCGGCTGGAGTTGAAATGCACTTCCCAATCTGTAGCAAAGAAGGTCTCGATATAGCCTTCGGTGAAGTATTCCGGCGCGCCATGCGGGCCGTAGATGACGCGGATTTCGCTCACCGTCGGCAGGGCCGAGCACACCTCGGCCGGCAGGCTGGCATCGGCGGAGGTATCGGTCAGCTCGGTCAGGTGCAGCACGTCACCGGCCCGCAGGGCTCGACCGGCGTGGCCACCGAACTGGCCGAGGGTAAAGGTGCTCCGGCTGCCCAGGTACTTGGGGACTTGCAGGCCGCCGCGTACACAGAGGTAGCTGCGTGCGCCTGCCCCGGCGATGGTGCCGATGGCCAAGGTGCTGCCAGCCGGGACGAAGAGGGCGGTGCACATGGGCTGCTCAACGTCGTCCAGCTTCAGTGGAATTTCGGCACCGGTCACCGCCACTACGGCGTCGGTGTTGAAGCGCAGGATTGGCCCGCTCATGGTGATTTCCAGGCCCGCCGCATCGGCTGGGTTGCCCAAGAGAGCGTTGCCCAGGCGCAGGGCGCGGTTGTCCATCGGACCGGACGGCGGTACGCCCACCGCCCAGTAGCCCTGGCGGCCGGGGAAGTCCTGAACCGTGGACTGGGTGCCTGCGCTGATCACTTCAAAGGTGGTGGCTCGGTAAGTCAGACCTTCCAGGCAGCGAGTCCAGGGATTACCGTTGGCGAAAGGGGTGTAGGCGAGGATCTGGCGCAGGTAGTCGCGGTTGGTTTCCACGCCGTAGAGCACGGAATCGCCCAGGGCGCTATCCAGCGCGGCGCGGGCTGCCTCGCGATCGGGCCCGCAGGTGATGAGTTTGGCGACCATCGGGTCGAAGTAGGGCGGGATCTCGCAGCCGGCTTCAACCCAGGTGTCGATGCGCAGGGACTTTCCGTCGCCCTTGGGGAAATCCACGACGGTGAGCAGGCCCGGGCTCGGCTGGAAGTCGCGGCCCGGGTCTTCGGCATACAGGCGCGCCTGGATCGCATGGCCCTTGGGCTCCAGGCCTTTAATCAGTTCGGTCAGCGGAGGCAGGTCGCCGGCGGCCAGTTCGATCATCCAGCGCACAAGATCGACGCCCCAGACCTGCTCGGTGACGCCGTGTTCGACCTGCAGGCGGGTGTTCACTTCCAGAAAATAGAAGCGCTCGGCCTCGCTGTCATAAACGAACTCCACGGTGCCAGCGCTGCGGTAGCTCACCGCCTTGGCCAGTTTTACTGCCGCCTCGCATAAGGCCTCGGCCATGCCGTCCGGCAGATTCGGCGCGGGGGTTTCCTCCAGCACCTTTTGGTTACGCCGCTGCACCGAGCAGTCGCGTACGCCGAGGGCAACGACTTGGCCGGCCCCGTCGCCGAAAACCTGGACTTCGAGGTGACGGGCACGCTGGATGTATTTTTCGATGAATACACCCGAGTCGCTGAAGTTGTTCTGCCCGAGCCGCCTGACCGCCTCGAAAGCATCCGTGAGTTCTTCAGCCGAGCGGCACACGCGCATGCCGATGCCGCCGCCGCCGGCAGTGCTTTTCAGCATCACCGGGTAGCCCACTTCGTCTCCCGCTTTCAGCGCGGCGTCGAGATTTTCCAGGAGTTCGGTGCCTTCGAGCATCGGCACGCCATGCTGCTTTGCCAGTGCCCTGGCGGTGTGCTTGAGACCAAACACCCGAAGTTGCTCCGGTGTCGGGCCGACGAAGGCAATGCCTGCGGCTTCACAGGCTTCGGCGAAACCCGCATTCTCGGAGAGAAAACCGTAGCCGGGGTGTATGGCCTTGGCCCCGGTTTCCCGCGCGATACGGAGGATTTTCTCGACCGCCAGGTAGGTGCCCGAAGCCGGGCCTTCGCCCAGGCTGAGGGCTTCGTCGGCCTGCTGAATGTGCAGGCTGGCAGCATCAGCCTCGGAATAGACGGCCACACCCTTGCAGTTGAGCGCCTTCAGGGTGCGCAGGATGCGGCAGGTAATGGCGCCGCGGTTGGCAATCAGGAGTTTGTCGAACATTCGAGGAACCCTCGAAGGTGGCGGGCCGTCCCGCCGCTGTTGGGTCTGCACCACGGTCGTCCATGGCGGAAAACAGATTCATTGAGGCCGGTTCAGCGGTCGCCAGCCGAACGTGCTGGAGGATCTGACCTGAACAGTGGAGGTTGCCTAAGACATTGGCCCGAGCGGCTCTGACATAGCGAGAAGAGCCACCGTCGAATCGTTTCGGGCTTAAGGCTCGCCAGTTGTCTATTTTTTAGTCCCACACCAGCACCTCGGCAGGCGTAGGGTTCCATCCATTACATGGGTTATTCAGCTGGGGGCAGTTGGATATCAGGACGATCACGTCCATTTCAGCTTTCAGCTCCACGTACTTTCCGGGCGCTGAAATGCCATCCTCGAAGGTAAGGCCGCCATCGACCGTGACGGGCACGTTCATGAAAAAGTTGATATTGGCGCCGATGTCGCGCTTTTCCAGGCGCCCGTCGTGCAGGCTGGCGCGCAGGAAGTTGTCACGGCAGCTGTGCATGTAGCGCTTGTCCAGTGCGTAGCGGACCACGTTGCTCTCCTGGGCGCAGGCGCCGCCGAGGGTGTCGTGTCGCCCGCAGGTATCGGCGGTGATGGTCAGCAGCGGATTGCCCAGGTTCGAATACAGGACCGTGCCGGCGGTAAGGTAGACCTTGTTCTGTTTGCGCAGCGTGCGCTGCGGGTCGAAACGCTCACGTGGGTTCTTCGCGCTGAAGAACAGCGTATCGATAGCCTGGTTGCCTTCGAGATCCAGCAATCGCAAGGACTGGCCCGCTTTTACTTCGAACAGGTAAGGCTCGCCCGCAGGGATTACATGGCGGAACACGGCGGTTTCTGGGTGAAGGTTGCTCTCGTGAATGGTCATGGCGGCGCCTCCTCAGATGTAGAGCCGTTCGGTGTTATGAAAGGCGCGGCCGTTTTCGGGGCGCGAGGTGCGGCAGAGCACACTGATGCCGTCACTGTCGACCCGGTGCCAGCTCAGTTGCACAGGCTTTGGCGCGTATTCGGGAGATGGGTCCATGGGGTGTTGCAGGGCCGTGAGCACCACTAGCGCATCCATGGGGGCGTAGAGCTCGACGTAATCACCCGCTTTTGAATTGTCGGGCTGAAAAGCGAAGCCGCCGACCGCATCCACCGTGACCTTGCTAAACAGGTTCAAGGTCATGAGCAGGTCCTGCAGGTTGAGATTCCATTTGCCCATTTCCACCAGAAGGTTGTCCGCACCGTTGCGAAAGAAGCCGTTTCGCAGTTCCTGGTAGCGGCCCTGGCCATATTTCTCGGCGACTTCAGCGGCGTTGAGCACGCCACCAAAACTGTCGTGCCAGCCGCAGGTATCCGCTGTTATGCAAGCCAGCACACGGCCCATATCCGAATACAGGCAGTGTCCTGTGGTGAGCTTGGCGGTATGTTGGCCTTTAAGAGTGTCAGGCAAATTCAGGCGCTCGCTTTTTTCAGCGGCGTTGAACATCAGCATGCTGACGTTGGCGCCGCCTTCGATGTCGGTCAGGCGCAGCAGCTGCCCGCGTTTGAGCACGAAGGAGGTATGCCCGCCGCCAGGAAGCGTTTCTTCATAGAGGGTAGGGCGGATTGCAAGTGAAGCGCTCATCTTAGGCTCCTTGATTAGCGGTATGCGTTTGGCCGAGCTGTGCCGACAGATCGCCAATGGCGGCGCGGGCAACTCGACGGTCAGCGTTCAGCGGAATGTCGTAGGTCACGCGAGCGCCATAGGCGCCGGGTGCATGGGGATCGAGGCGGATCTTGTCGAATACCAGGATGCGAGTGCCGAGGGTGAAACCTTCGGACAGGTCATGGGTGACCATGAATACGGTCAGCCGTGTTTCCTGCCATAGCTCAAGCAGCAGCTCATGCATGTCCTTGCGAATGCCCGGATCGAGCGCGCCGAAGGGCTCATCGAGCAACAGGACGCGAGGCTTCATGACCAACGCTTGAGCGATGGCCAGGCGCTGTTGCATACCGCCGGATAGCTGTGCCGGGTACTTGTCCAGCGAATGGCCCAACCCGACCTTGCGCAGGATGACTTCTGCCTGGTCGCGAGCATCACGCTTACCTTGGCCGAACAGTCGGCCCAGCACCGGCGCCTTGGGCAGTTCCAGGCCGAGGGCAACGTTGTCGAGTACCGATAGATGGGGAAATACCGAGTAGCGCTGGAACACAACGCCGCGACTGGCATCCGGTTCGTCGGCGATGAGCTGGTCATCCAGCAGGATTTCGCCGCGGCTGGGACGTTCTTGCCCAAGCAACATGCGCAGAAATGTGGATTTGCCGCAGCCGGACGCGCCAACCAAGGTGCAGAACTCGCCTTCGGCAACGGTCAGGCTCAGGCGCTCCAGCACCACCTGATCGCCGTATTCCTGCCAGACGTTGTTGACCTGAATGAAGGGCTTTTTCGCCTGTACGCTGGCCTGGCTCATGCTGGATTCGGTCATGCCTTGGCTCCTTCATACCAGGGGAAGGCCAGCTCGGTGAGCTTGCGCAGACTGAAATCCATGGTCCATGCCAGCAGGGTGATCCAGGCCACGTAGGGCAGGATCACATCCATCGCCAGATAGCGACGCACCAGGAAGATTCGGTAGCCCAGGCCATCGGTGGATGCGATGGCTTCGGCGGCAATGAGAAAGAGCCAGGCGGAGCCGAGCACCAGTCGCATGGCAATCAGCAGGCGCGGCAGTATCTGTGGCAACACCACGCGCAGGATCAGCGTCCAGGTGTTCGCGCCGAGGGTTTGCGCCTTGATCAACAATTCCGGCGGAATTTCCCGTGCACGCTGCTCCAGATCACGCGCTAGCACCGGTGTTACGCCGATCACGATGAGCATGACCTTGGACAACTCACCAAGCCCGAACACGATGAACAGGATCGGCAGAATCGCCAGCGGCGGCACCATGGACAGGACTGTCAATAGCGGCGACAAGGGCGCGCTGAACAGCGGCAAGGTGCCGGCCGCTACGCCAAGGCAAAGGCCAACGACTGCAGCGACCGCCAAACCCACGCCGAGACGTTTGAGGCTGGAGGCGGTGTCCTGCCAGAACAGGTAATCGCCACTGCGTTTGTCAGGGGTGAATGCCAGACGCTCTACAGCGCTGGACATCTGGGTGAAGCTAGGCAGGAGCTTGTCGTTGGGGTTGGTGTCCAGCCGCTGTGCCGAACTGGTCAGGTAAGCGAACAGAATGATCGCGAAGGGCAAGATGACCAGTAGCGTCCAACCGCTGCGGCCCGGCACCCGGTTGATCAGGCGCATAGAGCGATCTCCCTGTAGATCTGGGAGAGTTGCCGCTGGCCGGTCGTCTTGTCGAATCCGAGCGGTGGCATAAAGGAGCCTCCAGTGAGTGGACATGGCAAAGGAGCTGCGTTTCAAACGCCGTCTCCCGGGCTTTTATCCCGCCGTGTAACCTCACTGGAGGTCGCCAACTCTCGGACCAGCCACTCGCAATGCGAGCCGGAACCCTAGTCAGCTATTTCGAATTTTCTCGTCCGTGAGCCGCAGCTTCCTGGCGTTAGTGTTAAAGCAAGACCGATGCCAACGAAAAACAGGGCGTATTTGAACGCCTGAGCCGGGTTTCCGCGCCATACCGCGTACCATATTTGTGCAATGCTGATTGTCGTCGCCACATTAGAGAGCGCCATAGGCTTCAAACTACCGGTGAGCCCAGATAGCCTGGCGAGCAGTCATGAGTTCGCATAATGGACGGTGTTACGTTGAATCGGCTCTGGAAACTGGCAGCGCCACCAGGGGCGATTTAATGTAACGGCGATTATGCGCAGCGCTCTCGATCTCGAAACCCGCCTCATCAAAACCGCCGAGCTGTTCGCTCCTGGTCGAAAGGGAGCCGACGCCGTTACCTGGCTGCTCGATGACTATCCGCGACTGGTTGCAGAGCTTCGCCAGCTTCGCCGCCAGCTCGATGGATTCAACGAAGAACAGATCGCTTTTGATCATCGCCTCGAAGCCCTCCAGAGCGCCTGTCGTGCGATTCTCGATCTCTGACAGCCTCGACCATGCCGCTTGCGGCATATTAGTCGCCGGCACGCCTTCCTGACGTACCGCATAGTCTCTGCGACGGCACCCGCGTAGCGGCCCCAACCCCAGCCCCACAAAAAAAGCCCCCAGCGGCCTATACGGCAACTGAGGGCTTTTTCGCGTCCCCGTCTTGCTGTCCCCCCACAAAACTCAACCCGCGTGCTGATCAACCAAACTGGCTACCTCGTCAGCTTCCGGCTTCGCCTTGCACTCTCCCAGGACCGCCAACACCTGAGGCGGTCAGGTCATGGTAATTCGGTAGCTTTCAGCGGCGCTTCTTGAACATTTCGTCAAGCTCTGCTGGTATCTCGATGTATTCAATCTGTTCACATCGTGCCGCTATCTTGCCGCTAACTCCGGCTTGCTGAACCTTTCCGTTGATCGCGTCGGCGATGCTTCGGCACTGCTCTTCCTGCTCCATGTGTAGCGGGGTATCTGCGTATGGAATTGAGCTTGGTACAGGGTCGGCTACTGTTATCAGCAGCGCCCATGCTGTTGTTCCCACTGATCCGATTGGCATCCGTTTTCCTCGGAGGTGTGTTTCGTGCGCCGGTCGCGAAGCGGCCGGGTCCACCATCTCTAATGGTGGACTCTTGTCTAACGGTTAGACTTTTGCACGTTCTGGCCTGCTACCGGATAGCTTCTTGCTCGTATCCGAACAGCACGCCCTTTAGGGCTATCCGTGCTTGATTTCTGATATCTGGCGGTAGTGAATCAAACCGTTTCAGGATCGGCGCCATGTCTTCGGATACCGTCCTTTCGTTATCGCTCAGCAATAGCTCGTCTGTGCTGATTTTTAGCACTGCGGCAAGGCGCACTATCGTTTCGGCGGTGGGTTCCGAGCGTCCCGCTTCATATGCGGTGTAGCTCGACTTGCTGACCCCTGCACCCTCCCAAACTTCGCGCTGGGTGAGCTTTCTCGCCACCCTGAATTTCTTCAGGTTGTTTGCGATTGTCATGGCTCGTTCCTGCTGTTGTTTCGTCATGACAGCATCCTAGCCACTGGGGTTCCGTACAGTTCCGGTTAACCAATACAAAAGTGGTTGCATTCCGCCTTCACCTAATCTTATGATCCCGTCCATATTGTATCGGCATACCGATATTGACAGGGATTTCAGCGTGCTAGACAAAATCCACCTTTTCGTGCCGTTTCGGGTCGATGCCATCGCTACCAGCACAGGTAAGCGCGGCAACGAACTGTTGGTGGTCGATCTGGAATCGTTGGGCGTACCGCTCCGCGCAACCAGTGTCCTTGCGGACGGGAAGGGTGGTTATCAGGTCGAAGACATCAGCCACGCATGGGAATCCCTCTCCACCGGCTTTACGCCGCTGGCATTCAAAGTCTTTCACCAGTCTTTGGGAAAGCGCGTGCAACCCGGCGTAGAGCTAAAAGCCAGCCCGGCCAAACTGCTCCAGGGCCATAACGTTTTTGGTCCGACTTCGATTCGGAAGGGCGGGGAAGTCATGCTCAAGTGGCTGGCCGGTTCCTACCCGAAATTGCATAGCCTGCTCGACTGGCAGAACGCTGAGGTGTACTGCCTTGACTGCACTTACTCGGTTCGTCTCCCTGACTCCCGCACAGCGCTACAGCTTGTCCAGGCGCTGCGCGGTGTGAGCAACGGCCAGACCCGCAACCGTGGCGATGACTACGAAACAACGGCTTACTGGGGTTCCAAAGAATCGCGCCTCCGTCGCCTCAAGGCATATCTCAAAGGCCCCGAATTCCGCCGCCAGCTGGACGACGCTATCAAAGCGGCCCGTTGCTATGGCAACTCCAGCTTTGTCCCGTCCCAAGCCTTCGCAGCGCATCGGCTTTTGGCCGTGCTGCAAAACCCCGCTCTTATCGAGTGGGCTGAAAACCTACTGCGCCTCGAAGCCACTGTTATGCATCGCTGGCTTGAGCGTCGGAAAGTCCCTACCAATCTTTGGGAACTCTGCGACTACCAGGAACAGCAGGAAGCGCAGGGCGAATGTTTTATCGAGTGGTGTTGGGAACAAGTTACAAAAGAACTGTTTGCGGCCTTTGAAGGTGTCTCCATGAGAGTAATAAACGATGAAAAAGTGCTGGCCGCACTTAAGGCACGTTGGACCAAGGAAACGAAGTCCGGCAAGTTGTCTGAGGCCTACGCGCTCAATCTATTCCGTACATATCGCAGCCTTAAAGAGTACGGCTGGGAAGAAACTATGGCGTCTATGAATCGAGCCAGTTTTTATAACCATGTTCGTGATATTTGCCAATGCGGACTTTCAAAAGCCGCGCTCCAGAAGTTGAAGATGGACGATCAGAAAAACAACGTCGTTCCGATCTTGCGTTTCCTCAAAGTCGATTTCAGTGCCCAACGTCCTGATTGGTACGTTGAACCATCGGTGGAAGCAGCATGATTCTGTCTTGGGCTTATTTGCGCGGCTTTCGTGATTACCGTCCACGCCGCATATATTGCAACCCTTATCTGCTGTGCAGTTACGACTACAACGAATATGAGCGTGGTTGGTTTCAAGCTCTCAAGCGGCAGGGCCTTTATTCATGATCAATTTTGATCGCGTCACCTGTGATCTTTGCCAATGCGATATTGGCCAGTTGTTCAACCAGCGCGCCGACTCTACTGCTTTGCCGTGGATGGCCATCGCTCCTTATTTCGCTGTATGTCCCGATTGCTACGACGCATCCGAATTGGTCGAGTTTTCGGATAACCGGGCAGATGCCCAATTAAACGCCTGTGAGGTTAATCAATGCTCGCTCTAATCGGTCTTTGCCGTGGTTTCCACACCAACACTCGCACTGTTGGCCAGAATCAATTCACTGATAACGCCGTTCTTGTCGAAGTTGAACAGCCGAATCAATACGGCCTCAACGAGACCAAGACAATCGCCGTCAAGCTCTCCAAGCGTCATATGGAGCAGGGCATGAACAACATGTGGAACCAGTTCAACGGCAAGCAGGTTTCTGTGCCTGTGTTCGTTATGGCATGGGCCTCTAAGGCCGGCAACGCCGGTTTCGATTATTGGCTATCCGGTGAGGGTAAGCCGCTCAACCTCCAGCTAAAGCAGCCTCTAGCTGCTGCTGCGAGCTGAGCCAATGAATTTTCTCGGCTGTGATGCTGCCTGGACGCTTGGGCCTGCCGGTGAGATCGGTTGCTCCGGTGCGCTTACTCAGTACACATCCGAGGAGATGTCCGCCCTGTTATCACCAGGGCTTTCAGCTGAAGACCGTAACGAACTCATCGGCCTTACGGTGGCCCTGTTTGCCGCGGTCTTCGTCATTCTCGTTATCAAAAAGGTGCTCTAACCATGAAACTGCAAAACTTTGCTGCTCGCTCTGCTGTTGTATCTGGACTGGTTTTCGGTGCAGTCGTTCCGGCCTTTGCTGCCGTTGGCACTGACGTTACTACCGCTCTGGCTGATGCAAAGACTGACGTTGCCACCATTGGCGGTCTCGTCCTGGTCGTCATCATCGCGGCTGCTGCGTTCAAGTACCTGCGTCGCGCTCTCTAATCCAGGGCGATCCGCAGCGGGCCACCCTGGTAACTCGGTGGCCCTTTTTTTTCTCAGCATCGCGGCTCCGTTTTTGCGGAGTTAGCGACGCAGGAGCAACCCGCAAAACGGACCCGCATATATGACCTTTGATCCGAATGTATATGTTCTTGTCGTTGTAACGGCGGCGTTTGCTTTTTTGTTCTTTGGGCGTGTTTGACTATGCGCATTTTGCTCATTATCTCCTTGCTGCTATTTAGTTCTGCTGTTTTCTCATCTGACTATTATTGGTATCACGGCAATAGACCAGACCTGAAATATCCATCAGCAGTTTCTGCTTGTGAAGCCTCCGCCCCTTTGGTTTTTGGTGAAGGCCATACGTCAACGGGTGTTAAAAAATATCTGAATGAAACTTTCGCCCAATGCAATGTTTTCTATAATGCCGAGCTTTCGGCGTCCTCGTTATATGTATATCGAGCTGGGACCGCTTGTCCCACCGATCATACTTATGATTCCGCGTCTGGCGGTTGCAAACCACCGGCTTCAGATCCTTGCCTCCCCACCACCGGCAACAAAATCGGCCATCGCCACAAACTCGGCGAAATCGTTCTGGGCACCGTTGGTTATTCTCCGCCTCCATCCTCTGTTTGTGACGGCTCCTGCCGGTATTCCGACCCCGAGATGGACGGCAAGCCGTACCGTTTCGTGAGTGGCGATCCCTCTGGTGCCTGGGCGACCTATTCCTATTTCGGTGATGGCGTTAGCTGTGCGGCGGGTGAAACGCCAGTCGATGCCCCCAGTGAAAATAAGCCGGAAGCTCAGAAAACATCAGAATGTACAAACAAGGTCTGTTTAGTTACTGACGCTAACGGCGCCTGTCAGCAATACACTTATAGTTGCACTGCAACCGAGACATATACCGACCCCGGCAAACTTGATTGCGATTTCGGTTCGGTCGATGGAAAAGCGGTATGTGTTCCAAATTCCCCTGCGCCGAAGATGACTGAAAAGGAAGTTACGACCGATATTGAAGTTAAGGAAAACTCGGACGGTTCCAAAGATACAAAGACCACTACCACGACCAATACAACCAATTGCATTGGTGCAGGTTCGTGCACTACCACGACCACCACAACTGTTAGCAATAACAAAACCAATGCCGACGGTTCAGACGGTGGCACTTCTGAAAGTTGCACAGGCTCGGGTTGTACTGACAGTGATGGTCAAACCCAGCAGGACCGCGAAGAGGAGGAGGGCGCAGAAACCAAGGTCACTGGTGAGGCCTGTGATGTGCCTGTGGCCTGCCAGGGCGATGCCATCCAGTGCGCCATCCTTCGTCAGCAAAAGGAGGAGGTCTGCGCGACCGAAAAGGCCATGGATTGGGAAGGCAACAAGCAACAGGTCACCGACGCTGTGCAGGGCGAGCAATATCAGGTGAAGGAAGAGGTTATTGAAGCGCCATCGTTCATCGCCAGCGGTACCCGCTTCCTGACTTCCAGCTGCCCAGCGCCACGTCGTGTCAGTTTGCTTGCGGGTGCCAATGTTGAGATGGACTTTGCTCCGTTCTGCTCGTTTGCCGAAGGGATCGCCCCGGTAATCGTTTCCTGTGCGCTGCTATTCGCTGCGCTCTATGTTGGTCGTGGAGTTGGAGGTTAACCATGCAATTTGTTCTGTTGTTCTCGATGCTCAGTGCCGTTGTCGGTCCCCTGGTCAAGTCGGTGTTGCGCCTGCTTGGTATCGGCTTGATTACCTATACCGGCATCAACTTGGTTATCAACGAGGCCAAAGATGCCATCGTTGGCAAGTTTGGATCGTTGCCGCCCGAGATCGGCGCGTTGCTCGGGCTCGCCCAGGTGGACGTCGCCATCAATATTTACTTTGCCGCCATCGTTACCCGCATGCTGATCAACGGCCTCAGCCAGACCGATAAGATCGGCAGGTATAAATTCCTGACCGGCACAGGGCAGGGCTAAACCATGTCCTCACCGATCGTTCTACGCACCGGATTGCCCGGCAACGGAAAAACCCTGAACACCATCAAGGAAGTAGACGCCCAGGCCAAGGCCGAAAGCAGGGTGGTCTACTACCACAACGTCTCCGGCCTAGATCCCTCCAAGCTCAAGGCGCAGTGGTTCGAGTTCGAGGACCCGCTCAAGTGGCATGAACTCCCCAAAGATTCGATCATTGTCGTGGATGAGGCGCAGGGCAGCGAGTCGCAACCCATGTTTGGCGTCCGCGACCCTCGCCACGCCGTACCGCCTCATGTCTCCGCCTTCGAGACGGTCCGTCACCGTGGCCATCAGATCCACCTGATCACCCAGGACCCACGTTTTCTCGATGTGCACATTCGCCGTCTCTGCAATATGCACATTCACTACTGGCGGATCTTCGGAAGTCAGAAAGTCAGCCGGTACGAGACGCCGCGTGTGGTCAATGACGTTGAAAAGCTCAGCAGCTTCAGCCAGTCGAGCCGCACGATCATCACGCTTGATAAGAAAATGTTTGGCGTCTACACAAGTTCCCAGGGCGAACACCATTTCAAGTTCAAGCCATCGCGCAAGGCAGTGTTGGCGGTTGGTGTCATTCTGGTCGCTGCGATCGGCGTCTATTCGCTTATCTCGAAATATTCCGGCGTTGCCGATGCCGCTGCTACTGGTGATGTGGTTGCCCAGGTCAAGGAGGCTGCTGGATCAGTCCTGCCCAGCATCGCTAGACCGGCTGGCGTCTCAGGCATGGGCACGCCTGTTACGAGGGCTGAATACCTTCAGGCCCGCATGCCTCGTATCGAACAGCTGCCATCTTCTGCGCCCATCTATGACGGGCTTACCGAGGCCAAGGCCTATCCGCGCCTGTACTGCATGAGCAGCACCGACGAGGCGACCTACCGGCGCAACTACGGCGGCATGGCTACCGCAGTCGTCAACGGCGTGCCCACCGTCTGCCAGTGCTACACGCAACAGGGCACCCGTGTTGATACGGACTTTCAGTTCTGTGCGACCGCCGTCGAGCGCGGTTACTTCGATCCGGCCATCCCGGACCGTGGCTCTCGCGAAGACAACCGCGATCAACGCCAGCTTCAGCAGGTGCCCGGCAAAGCCGATCCTGACCGACTGCCCGAACCCAAGCTGACCGTCGTTGGCAACCCCAACAGCATGATCAACTAGGCCGCTTCGCATAATGGAGATTACGAAATGATCCTGAGTTATGAGTTGATCGATAACCCCGGCCACGAGTATGAAGACGAAGTTGAGACACAGTTCGATGCGTGTGTCAGGCTTCAGTCAATCGAGCCGTTTTGCGTCTGGTGGATGCTAACGGACGACTCTAGTGAACCTTTCATGTCGTCTTAGGCGCTTCGCATAATCTATATTATGTTAAATTAGCGAAATGGTGATGCTAGTAACCAGCACCAGTCCTTCACCTGTGGCTCCTGACAGTAAAAGAGATAAAACCTGATCAAAAAAAATACTGCAAAATCAGAGAGGTATGGGCTGTCTTGTTCTGGAAGCCCATTACTGCCCGCCGATATCCAGCCGAAAAAGCAGACTCCAGAAGCTTTTTGAACGGTTCAAAAAAAATAAAAACAAGACTAAAAAGTCTCTGCTACGGTTACGGAAAGCAGCTTTGAACGCTACCACCTGTAGATGGAGCCTCCGATGCCAGCATACACCAGAGACCCGCATCCGCTCTTTGCCGGTCCCGAGTCTATGCTTTTGGACCTTAAGCAGTACTATGCTTGCTACCCCTGCGTCGCAGCCTATCTCAGGAGTTTTTTGGCCGAGTTTGACGTTGAGAAGGATTTTGAATGGGGGGCTTCGTTTTCTAGCCCTCCATAATCGTGCAGCCGGAACCTACGGTATTTACCGTACTTTTGTGGAGCGTCTGCTTCTATGGAGCTGGATCTTCGCTGGTAAATCGGCTTTGACATTAAATCGAAATGAATTTGAACAATTCGTTGGTTTCTGCAAAAGGCCACCTCGGCCTTGGGTCGGTGTAGCACCTTCGGCGCGATTCACTCAAAGCGACGGTAATTGGACGTTCAACGAAGGCTGGCGACCTTTCAACATCCGCAGTCAACCGGAGTCAAAATCTTACAGACCATTCACTGGTACATTGAGACAGATACAGAGCATCTGCAGTTCCTTCTACAATTTCCTACATGCAGAGGATGCAGCCGCAGTCAATCCAGTCGTCGCGTCTAGATTGCAGAGTGGGAGTGCAGACAAAGCAGATCACCCCGCCCGACGCTTCCTAACTTCAGGCCAACTCTTTCGTGTCATGCAAATTCTAGAGATTCGTGCAACAGGCGACCCTGCGGGAGAGCGCGCTCTTTTCATTGTAGCTGCGACTGTATTTTTGTGCCTACGCGCGACTGATCTTGCAGCGAGTGGTGAGTACTGGCCAAGTATGGATTGTTTCTCGTTTGAGGACGGCAGTTGATGGTTGGTCCTAGATATCCCAGGCACCCAGCCGCAAAGGATCGCAGTCAACCCTAAATTTTTACCCTACTTGAAACGATACCGGAAAAGCAGAGGACTATCACCGCTGCCGGAACAAGATGACGGAGTTCCGCTTCTAGAGACTAGCCACGGGCGTCCGGGGCTTAGCGTTCGCCAAATTCGAGAGGTCGTTCGTGCAGCGCTCAGACAGGTGCATGCGGATATTACTTTAGAGGAAGAAAACGGCGGTCATTGGGACATTTTACTTGCGTCAAACCCGAGGCTACTGAGGGACAGTGGCGCAAGGAGTAGCGCTCAAACCCGCCTGCCCGCCGAACTGAAACAAGATCTACGTATTACGAGTCTCGCATATACCTATGGTAGGTATTATCAGGATTAACCGTGACGGACCGTCGTTCCACACAGCAATATCCGATAATCACCAGACCCGGATATTGCACAGATACGCTGAAAGAGTCAGTCTATACACCTCCAGTTAACTCCGTCCGGATCATTAACACAGGATGTCGCAGCGCCCACAGCCACTTTTCGAGACCTTTGAGCGCTTCCACGGACTCAACTTTCTACACCTGCATGGCGAGCTGCCTCTGGTGTGCGACTTCCTTTTGGACTTTCCTGGGGAGCTTCAGGCCACAGAGGGATATATGGCAGTCAGAGGCTTTCTGAAGTCCTACGTAGGCAACGAAGCCACGTTCAACTCCTATCGAACGCACGCCGAGCGGCTCCTATTGTGGTCACTTTTGTTGGCCGGTAAGCCTCTTCTGGCTTTGAGGCGCCGCGATGCCGAGGCCTTCATGGACTTCTGTCTAAACCCACCTGCCGACTGGGTGGGACCGGTAGTTAAATCGAGGTTTTTACGTATTGGCGGCAGGAAGCCGCTGGAAACGGACAGTTTTATGATCAACCAAGACTGGCGTCCGTTCACCTATACAGTCGCTAAGCGGGAGCGCAAAATCGCGGCGGAATCCGCGGGGCCCCTTCCCTCCCGGGTCTATCGGATGTCCCAGGGTTCCGTCGGTCAGGTGTTTGCTGTGTGTGGCAGTTTTTTCCAACACGCCATCGATGAGGGGCTGACTGAGGTCAACCCGTTTCGCGCAGTGAAGCAAAAGTGGATCTACAAGCAACGCAATACGGTGGATGTCGCTTCTCGCTCGTTGACCCAGCTGCAATGGAGCTACGTGATCGAAACCGCTGAGCTAATGGCTGCGGAGGATGCACTGTATGAGCGAACGTTGTTTATTGTTGCCACCTTGTTTTCTATGTACCTGCGGGTCTCCGATCTAGTCGGACGCGATAACTGGACGCCAACGATGGGCGATATTCGTCGCGACAGCATGGGTAACTGGTGGTTTCATGTGGTGGGCAAAGGCAACAAAGCTGCGAAAATCAGCGTCCGGGATGATTACATCCACGCCTACCTGGTGCGCTACCGTGTACACCTCGGGCTTCCTCCCCTGCCCTCCGCTCATGAGAGCACTCCGCTAATTGGCTCACTAAAAGGTCGAGCTGGGCTTTCTGACCGCCACATTCGATTGTTGCTACAGGAACTGTTTGATCGTTCGTTGGCGCGCATGTCTGAGGAAGGCTGGAGCGATGACGAGATTGATCAGCTGCGCTCGGCGTCGTTGCATTGGTTGCGCCATACATCCGCCACTTTCGATGCACCGCACCGTGACATGAAGGATCTCCAGGCCAACCTTCGTCACAACAGTATGAGTACCACCCAGAATACCTATTACAACTCGCTAGATGAGCAGCGCGCTCACTCCGTAAAGGGGCTAAAAGTAAAACAGTAGCCCCAAAAAAGTAGGTTATCGCTGCTCGAGCCCGCTCTCAACAGCCAGGACAGTCCAATCAGGCTGAGCGGCTAAGCCCTCTAACCTCCGGGGAAATCCTACCAGTCACTTCTCGAGGGAACGCGCTGCCAGCTAATTCACGGGCTACACTCACGGTTCTATGGAAGTAAGAGAATACAACGCAATCCAGCGTGTCGCCGTTTCGGTAGCTTCAGATCCGCTTCACTGGACGGTAGAAGACACATCATCCAGAGTGTAGGCTTGTTAATTTCTGCGGGCCGTCTGAAGCTCTAGCTTCCGAGACAATTGATTGATAGTAGGGGCTCATGCATGTCAAATGACGATGGAAATTCATTATCAAAAATCCGCTCGGATGCCATAGACAAAATTCGTCGGCTGCAGCGATCACCGCGCTACCACAGCTTTTTCAACGCGGAGGCAATCGAAGCCTTTAATAAGATAGAGAGCTCTGCCCTAGCAGGTGGGACAATTACGCATACCGACAAGATAGGCTCGAAGGGCAATGGCAGCACGTAACCTTCGGCCGTCTCATCAGCTCAAGGCGCTCATTCGTCCTTCCCGTTTAAATCTGCTGCTATCTTACCGAACGAACCCCAGCGACGGACCAGGTCATCGATTCGATCGGGAATGTGTTTAGTCTTGCTAAGCACTAGGCAGCGGGTCGTGCCTACATATTCCTCAAGCAGGTAAAGCACCCCCACGTCGGCATCCATCATTAGCAGAATTTCGTCGGTCAATCTCATAGTGCAGTCGTCGTCCTAGTCCTCGATATTCACACGCTGTGTCATCGCGATTCCCCAGAAACAGTCGGAATAGATGTGCGCAGGGGGGAGGCAGCGGCGAGCCACTACCAGCAAAGTCCCGCGGCGCATGCCACCAGCTTAGCAATGACCGCTCCGCCTCCGAAGGATAGTAATGGGCGATGAGCCAGCCGCTAACGTTGCGATCAATAACCTTTAAAAAATATAAAACCGGAAACTGGACATACAACGTTTTCAAAGCACGCTAAGCGGATGCGTCAGATGGACACCGTGATCGACACTGGCTTTGAGCAGAGCAATACTACATACCGATGCAGCTTTTGATGCTAAGCGCAGTGTGGATCAAGCGGAGCCAAAGGTTTGTCGGTCGCATATGGAGGAGCTCTTTATGGTTAACGCCGCCAGGCGTGCCGATAAAACGGCACTCGCCGCCCGCAAGCCTACGGAGTACCTCCTCCGTAGTGACCCTGGACTGCTCAGTCCAACTATGGTTTACAAACTGACTGCCGAGGGGTTCGAGATGAAAGATGTGCAAGACATGCTTTCGATTTCCGATCTCTACTCGGCGGAGAAGGTCCTTACCCGCATCGTGGGCAAATCCGCTAGGACGATTCAACGACAGAGCAAGGGAAATCAAACCGTGCGCCTCAGCTCTGTGCAGAGCGCTGTGGCCTTTCAATTTGCTACGCTCCTGGAGCGCGCTACCAAAGTGTTCGGTACTCAAATGCTAGCCGAAGAATGGCTGGGTCGGCCCTGCAGATATCTGGAAGGCGAAATACCTCTAGACGTTGTCAGCAATCCTGTGGGGTTTCAGGTAGTAAACGACTGCCTAGAGCGCATTGAGTACGGGGTTTATCAGTGAGCCAGCTGCGCGATCGGGCTCAAGCACGAACTGCAAGTAACAGTCCTTAGCTCGCGGCTGAAGGATTGCTCCACCTTCCTATCTGACGTAAACCATTCAAAGGTACTCATGTCTGTCGCGAAAGCTGTCTGGAGCCGAGTCAAGCACATGCGAAAAGGGAGGCCTTTTTCACGCAACGTTTTCGCGCAGGTAGGTTCAAGAGCTGCGGTTGATAAGACACTTTCAAACTTAGTGAAATCAGGCCTTCTGGAGCGTGTCGCTCGCGGCGTCTATATGCGCCCAAAGATGAGCATATACACCGGCTGCAGGGTACGCCCAAGTCCGATAGACATTATGATGGTTCTTGCTAAGGCGAACGGCGAGACGATCCAAATACACGGGGCGGAGGCTGTTAGGAGGTTGGGCCTCAGTACGCAGATGCAGGTTGTGCCGACCTACTACACCAGCGGTACTACCCGCGTGATCAAAGCTGGCAATGCGGTGGTTCGCCTCAGGCATGTCTCTAATGCGCGCATGCAGTACGCCGGAACGAAGATAGGAACGGTGCTCACCGCGCTCTATTACCTCGGAAAACAGGGGTTGTCCGCGCAGGTCATTTCCAGGATCACAAAAGCCATGAGTAGCGAAGAGTTGCGTAAGCTAAAAGGTTGTAAAATGCCAGTATGGATGCGATCGGCATTGCTTCTTGTGAATGAAGCGGCTTTAGGCCCTGCTTCGAACGATCCGAGTGCGCTAAACACCAGATGCAAACTCTTGCCGCCTCGCAATACTCATTGATCTATAGCTGAAAGCACCTGGCCGCGCAGGGCGTAAATCGGCCAATGCAGCATTCATCAGCGGCCCGCTGCCAACCGCCCCCTCCATGCCCGTCGCGCTAACCGAGGCGCAGGCGATGGCGCTGGCTAGCGCGCGGATGGACTAAAGCCGCTAACAGGCATTCTTACTCGGGCTGACTTCGATAACGCCATAGTAGACCCAGTAGTTGAAGCAACTCGCTCGCTCAATGATTTTTTCTTCGCTATAGGTCGCGCTAGATTTCGCCCAGTCCTTGCTGTTCCATTCGGAACTTGATGGCCTCGACGGGATCCGAAGGCGGCATTGGATAATGCGCCTCCTCGTATTTCTCAATTAACGCTGCGAGCTCTTCCAGTTCATCACATTCTAACGAACCGATCTGCGCGCCCCACAGGTGCTCCAAGCGCGCCAAAGCCGTAGCCAGGTCGCTTTCGCTACGAATCGGCTCGATTTTCATTACACTGCCTCTGCGTTGATCTGGTGCACTGCGCCTGCATTATCCAGCGTTACTTTCAGCTTCATTTTTCAACTGATATTCCCAAATCAGTCCGCGTTGCAGGCACTCCCTTACCCAGCGCGAGGACTCTGCTACGTCACCTACGGTGTGGCTGAGCTCGCATCAGCGCTCTCGTCACAAAACATCGGATCTACGACAAGCCAAAGGCCGAGCGACGGATGCAGAGGACCATGCTTATCCTCTAACAGTCGTAGCTCGTATCGACGCCGTTCTTCAGCCCTACCAGCTAGCCAAACATCATCAGAGGTGGGGTAATGCCTCAATAGATGTTTTGCCTGACGACGTAAGGATTCAGGTAGAGATGATTCTCTAGACAATTCAAGAAGAAAATTTCGTGTCTGCACAACGGCGGCGGTACGTTCTTTTACCAAGCTCATAGGGGCAATGCTCCCGGATTATTTTGCCAGCGGGGAGACGGTGACCGCCCCAAGCGCAAGCGTCAGTATAGCGAGCCGAATCCGTTAGCTACACCTACTGTTAGGAAGCCGTACTTTACCCACCGGCGGTATCCTGGCCAGCAACTCCACTTTGCAAGTCTAACCCCCTCAAACAAAGCCGAGGTCCCCACAACTCAGAAGGGGATAGACCATCGGTTATAAGACCACCGCCAGCCGCAATCATACGGCCAGGGCAAAATCTCAAGCCATCCTACTAGGACGGGCCGGCCATCAAAACGAGACGTCAAAGACCAGCGGTACGATTGTATAAAGCGCGACGATGATCAGAAGCAACCCGATGACGTTCATCCAGATACCAGCTCGAATCATGTGCCGGATAGGCAGGTCCCCTGTGGCGAACGCGACGGCGTTGGATGGCGTGGCAACGGGCAGCATGAAGGCGCAGCTGACTGCAAACGTAACGACAATAGTCATCAGCAGCGGATCGATACCAAGTCCTACCGCAATCGAGCCCATGATGGGAAAGAATGCCGCTGCGGTAGCTGTGTTGCTCGTAAGTTCGGTGAGAAGGATGATGACTAATGCGGTCACGATCAGGATAAGTATCGGGGGTAACCCGGCGAGTCCGGAAACGCTCTCGCCTATCCAGACGCTCAGACCTGTGGCTGTGAATTGCGCTGACAAGGTCAAACCGCCGCCAAATAAGATCAGGACACCCCAAGGAACATCACGCGTCGCTGACCAGTTGAGCAGAGCTCCCTGCCCTTTGGTTGCTGGAACCACGAACATAAGCACGGCAGCCAGAATCGCCACACTGGTGTCGTTAACATTAGTCAGCCATGGAAGTGCCCCTTCAATCAGCGGAATCCGTGCCAGCAGCGGAAGGAATACCCAACAGAAGACGGCACCTGAAAACACCATCAGCACGCGGCTCTCTTCGGCTGATAACGGCCCCATAGTCTTCAATTCAGCCTCGATCATGTCGCGGCCACCCTTAATATCACTCACCTCCGAGCGAAATATGATTTTGGTCAGAACCAGCCAGGCAATTAGGAGCATGACCAGAGCAAACGGAACACCCAATAGCATCCAATGCCCAAACCCGATCTCTAGCCCATGCGAATTGGCCAAATAGGCGCGCATGAGCGCCATTGGAGGCTGGCCAATCAGGGTTGCCATCGAGCCAATGGTGATTGCATAGGCGATACCAATCAAAACCGCCGCCGAGAATTTTGGGGTCGCGTCTTCATTTCCTAGCGATTTGACGAGAAGAATGATCGAACCGCCAATCGGCATCATGATCACGGCTGTCGCCGTGTTGCTCACCCACATGGTGATGAACCAACTTGCGGCCATCAAACCGAACACGATTTGCGCAGGTTTGGTACCCACCGACAGAACCGTGAGCAGAGCGAATCGACGATGCAAATTCCAGCGTTGCGTGGCTAGCCCTAGCAATACGCCCCCCAGAACTAGGAACACGATCGAATTGGCGTAAGGCGTTGCAGCGTCGTTGATCGAGGTGATGCCCAGAAGCGGAAAAAGCACCAGTGGGAGCAGAGAAGTCACGGGAATTGGGATAGCTTCAGTGATCCACCATACCGCCATCAATATCGCAATGCCTGCGACTACCCTGGCGTTGGTATCGAGGGTATCGGGGAGCAGCAAGGCCGCGGCGAGAGCTATGGCTATTCCTATGACAAGCGACAGCGGCTTCAAGCCGGAGCTTTCAGTATTCCCGTGGGACGTAATCGCGTTTGGCTGATTCATTTCGAAGACTCTTGTTTTTATTAATGAGCAGCTATCGCCGTTGCAACGGTGTAGCCACTGGCGCAGGTTTCAGTGTTGCTCACGACGACACGACGAAAAACTGATTCGACGTGAGGCCGTAGTGATCGCCGGCTCCTTCTAAAGCAGCCATCTAATGCTTACTTGCTTCGTTTGAGGCCCTAGCTAAATATCAGCTGTCGTCCTCACGGATTGAGGACGGATGACGGCACAGCGGGCTGACCTCGATTTCCATGTAGGGGAACAACGGCAGTTGCATCAGTGTGTCGTGCAGTTCCTGGACACTGGCGACATCGAAGACGCTGTAGTTGGCGTACTGCCCGGCGATGCGCCACAGGTGGCGCCACTTGCCTTCGCGCATCAGCCCTTGGGCCAGTTCCTTCTCGTCGGCCTTGAGTTTCGCGGCCTTGGCCGGATCCATGTCGACCGGCAGTTTTACGATCATCTTTACGTGGAACAGCATTTTTCGAACCTCCAATCACGTGCGGCTGAAGAACGCCAGGCGCTCTTCATCGAGCGTCAGACCAAGGCCCGGCGTGCGCGGCACTTCCAGTTGGAAGTCGCGATAGACCGGCGCCTCGGTGACGATTTCTTCGGTGAGCAACAGCGGCCCGAACAGCTCGGTGCCCCAGGTCAGTTTGTTCAGGGTGACGAATGCGTGGGCCGAAGCCAGGGTGCCGATGGCGCCTTCGAGCATGGTCCCGCCGTACAGCGCGATCCCGGCCGCCTCGGCGATCTGCGCGGTGCGCAGCACGGGACGTGGCCCGCCGTTCTTGGCTATCTTCAGGGCGAAGATACTGGCCGCGCCGTCCGCTGCGAGGCTGAAGGCATCCTCGACGCTTTCGATGGATTCGTCGGCCATGATCGGCGCCGGGCTGCGTTGATTCAGGCGCACCTGCCCGCTGCGGTTTATCCGTGAGATCGGTTGCTCGATCAGGTCGATGCCGTTGTCACCAAGAATCTGGCAGGCACGGATTGCCTGGGATTCGTCCCAGTACTGGTTAACGTCGACACGCACGCTGGCGCGCTCGCCCAGCGCTTTCTTGATCGCGATGACGTGCTTGAGGTCAGCGTTCACCTCGTTCGCACCGATCTTCAGCTTGAAGATGCGGTGGCGGCGGATGTCGAGCATCTGTTCAGCTTCAGCGATGTCTTTCTCGGTGTCACCGCTGGCCAGGGTCCAGGCCACTTCCAGGCTGTCGCGCACGCGGCCACCCAGCAGCTCGCTGACGGGCAGTCCGAGGCGTTTGCCCTGGGCGTCGAGTAGCGCGCTTTCCAGGCCGGACTTGGCAAAGGTGTTGCCCTTGGCAGCCTTATCCAGACGCAGCATGGCGGCGTTGATATTCGCTGCATCCTGACCCACCAGAAGCGGGCCAAGATGGCTGTCGATGTTCTGCTTGATGCTTTCAGGGCTTTCGTTGCCGTAGGCCAGGCCACCGATGGTGGTGGACTCGCCGATGCCTTCGATACCGTCGCTGCAACGCAGGCGGATGATCACCAGCGTCTGCTGCTGCATGGTGTGCATCGCCAGCTTGTGCGGGCGGATGGTCGGCAAGTCGACGATGATCGACTCGAGGCTCACGATTCGGGGTGAAGTCATTTTGGCTTCCGTTTGCTATGAAATAGCGGTCCAAGAAACGATGCTTGATACCTGAAGAATCTTGTTTTCAGGCCGGTTAGAATCCCGCTACCGTGTATTCAAGGTCCAATATCGTTTTTATCTCGTACTATACCTAGGAGGTATCATGGAGCTTCGGCATGTGCGCTACTTCCAAGCAGTCGCCGAAACCCTGAACTTCACCCGCGCGGCCGAGCGCCTGAACATCGCCCAGCCCCCACTGAGTCGACAGATTCAGCAGCTTGAAGAGTTTTTGGGGACGGAGTTGTTGGAGCGCAGTCGCCCTCTCCAATTAACCGAAGCCGGCCGTTACTTTTATGAGCAGAGCGGGACGCTGCTACGCCAATTTCAGCAGGTATGCGAGCACACTCGGCGTATAGGTGAGGGGAAACGCCAGTGGCTGGGTATAGGCTTTGCCCCTTCTACACTTTATGCGGCGCTTCCTGAATTGATACGGGATCTGCGTCGAGACCCCGATCTCGAGCTGGGGCTGCACGAGATGACCACGCTACAACAGATTGAAGCCCTCAAAAGTGGACGTATCGATATCGGCTTTGGGCGAATTCATTTCGATGGCCCAGCTATTCACCAGCAGGTTCTCAGTGAAGATCGTCTGGTAGCCGTTGTACCTGTTGGGCACCGTTTGCTGGATCAACCCGTCACGCTTGACCGGTTGTCCCGCGAACCCTTCGTTCTGTATCCCGCAAATCCGCGACCGAGTTATGCCGATCACGTGCTGGCATTGTTCGCCAACCACGGGATGGGTATCCAGGTGTCGCAATGGGCCAATGAATTGCAAACCGCTATTGGTCTTGTGGCGGCTGGTCTCGGCGTGACACTGGTGCCAGCATGTGTTCAACAACAGCACCGCGCTGATATCGCCTACGCAGCCATTGTGGAAAGGGAGGCGGTGTCTCCAATCATCCTCAGCCGGCGCGCTGGCGATATCAGCAACATCGTCCAGCGCTGCCTCAAACTGATGTCGATGACGTAGGCCGTAGGCCGTAGGTTAGTTATCAATGCACAAAGCGGGCGTAACCCGAACATCGATCCGATAAATGCAGAAAATTGATGCAGGTTGAATAATGGAACTACGCGACCTAGACCTGAACCTTTTGCTGGTTTTTAACCAGCTGCTTATTGACCGCCGAGTGTCGACTGCTGCCGACAGCCTTGGGCTCACGCAGCCCGCGACAAGTAATGCGTTGAAGCGATTGCGCAAAGCGCTGAACGACGAACTTTTCGTGCGCACCCATCACGGTATGGAGCCCACCCCCTACGCGTTACAACTCGCCGACTCGATCACCCTCGCCATAGAAACCTTGCGTGAAGCATTCAAGCATGAGGAGCAGTTCGACCCCTTGACGGCAAGGCGCACCTTCACACTGGCGATGACGGACATCGGCGAGATCTACTTCATGCCAAAGCTGATGAACGCACTCTCTCGCTTAGCGCCTCATTGCTTGGTGAGTACGGTGCGAAGCAACACCGATACGCTGGCTGAAGATTTGCAGAGCGGCGCTGTTGACGTAGCCGTCGGCCTCCTGCCGAATCTTCAAGCGGGTTTTTTCCAACGTAGATTGTTCCACCACCAGTATGTTTGCCTTTGCCGACGCGATCACCCAGCTACGAAACAGCCGTTCACCCTGGAAGCCTATTCAAGCTATGAGCATGTCAGGGTCGTCGCGGCGAACACAGGGCATGGCGAGGCCGATGCGTTCATTCAGCGTGCCGGTGCCCAGCGCAATATCCGCCTCGAGGTGCCGCACTTCGTTGCAGTGGGACATATCCTGAAGCAATCCAATTTGATTGCGACCGTGCCGGAGCGATTCGCCAGCAGTTGTGCCGGACCGTTCGACCTCGTGCTGTTACCTCCACCTATGCCTTTGCCAGAAATTGCGATCAATCTGTTCTGGCACGCCAAGTACAACAAGGACCCGGCCAATCGCTGGATTCGCCAACTGATGTTTGATCTGTTTTCAGACTCGGCCGCGTAACCACCCGCCTGACCTCGCCTGTTGCGTTCCGTCGCCGACGGTAGAGCTACGTCAATCCTTTGGCAGACGCGTTTTAACCCTCTGTTAGACCACCTGATCTGCAGCGTTCCTTCGCCACTCCCACCGCGTAGTAAGCGAAAGCTCTGCCCAATTTTTATAGGCATCTCTGCGTCGACAAAACCTGACCTCTTCCAGGACGAACACCAAGCAATATTCACAACCGGCATATTCAACATAGGCATTGCGGTATTTACGGGGCGCGCAACACGACCAGATAGTGGAGGCATTCCAACAAAATAAATCCAATGAGAACCTTGCTATGCACCTGTCTTCTCCTCCTGCGATGCGTATTGGCATCGTTGGTGGCGGCATCGCCGGCGTCGCCCTTGCGCTAGATCTATGCCGTCATTCCCACCTTCACGTACAGCTCTTCGAGGCCGCCCCAGCCTTCGGCGAAGTGGGCGCTGGCGTCTCCTTTGGCGCCAACGCGGTTCAAGCGATTAAAGGGCTGGGTATCGGTGAGCCCTACCAACGAGTAGCCGACCGCACCCCTGCTCCTTGGCAGGACATCTGGTTCGAATGGCGCAAAGGCCGAGACGCCGGTTACCTCGGTGCCAGCGTCGCAGCAGGCGTCGGGCAATCCTCAGTGCACCGCGCAGACTTCCTGGATGTATTGGCCAGCGAGCTGCCTGATGGCATCGCTCAGTTCGGCAAACGGGCCGTTCGGGTCGAGCAGGACGGTACTCAGGCTCACGTATTTTTTACTGACGGAAGCAGCCACAGCTGCGACATCCTGATCGCTGCCGATGGCATCAAGTCCTCCATACGAGACCACGTCCTGGAGGGCCTCGGACAGCCCATGGCGTCACCGCGATTCAGCGGGACGTGCGCCTACAGGGGCATGATCGATAGCCAGCAACTGCGCGAGACCTATCGTGCACGCGGTCTGGATGAGCACCTGGTCAATGTTCCGCAGATGTACTTGGGGCTCGACGCGCACATCCTGACCTTCCCGGTTAAGCAAGGCCGACTGATTAATGTCGTCGCCTTTGTGTCCGACCGCAGTAGCGACAAGCCAGTATGGCCGAGCGACGCACCCTGGGTGCGTAATGCTTCCCAGCAGGAGATGCTGGAGGCTTTCGCAGACTGGGGGGACGCCGCTCGCGCACTTCTGGAGTCCATCCCCCACCCTACCCTGTGGGCACTTCACGACCTCGAGGAATTGCCGGGCTACGTTCATGGGCAGGTCGGCCTTATTGGTGATGCTGCACATGCGATGCTGCCACACCAAGGCGCAGGCGCCGGTCAGGGCCTTGAAGACGCCTGGCTCCTGGCTCGCTTGCTCAGCGACCCGCAGATTCTTAGCTCCCCACCCGCTGATGTCCTCAACGCCTACGACTCGATACGTCGGCCGCGAGCGTGCCGCGTGCAGCGAACGTCGTGGCAGGCCGGCGAACTCTATGAATTTCGCGACCCCGCTGTAGCAGATAACGAAGCATTGCTCGGAAAAACCCTGGCAGAACGCTTCGACTGGCTATGGAGCCACGACATGCAATCAGACCTTCAGTCGGCGCGCGCGCAGTTGGGCTGGTAGGGCCCCCAGCAACTGAAGTCGATTCCGATGCAGGCCTGCCGTCCGCCTGCCCTCAAAACTACCGATAAAAACAACAGGTGCTTTGCTCATGACAACTCGTATCTCTCATCAGCCTGAACTTCAGCAATTCTTTCGCCAGGCGGCCGGTTTGGACAACACCGGTGGTAACCCCCGCAATAAAGAGATCGTCCTGCGGATCCTGCAGGAAACCGCACGCATTATCGAAGACCTGCAGATCACAGATGACGAATTCTGGGCCGGGGTCAGCTATCTGAATCGCCTGGGAGGAAGCAACGAAGCCGGGTTGCTGGTTGCAGGCCTTGGCGTCGAGCATTTCCTTGATCTGTTGGCCGATGCACGCGACGAGGCTTCCGGTGTTTCCGGCGGTACTCCGCGGACGATTGAAGGTCCGCTATATGTTGCCGGTGCGCCGCTGTCCGAAGGCGAGGTGCGGATGGATGACGGAAGCGAGGACGGTGTTGCGACGGTGATGTTTCTCGAAGGTCGCGTCCTGGATATGCAAGGAAACCCCATCGCCGGCGCGACTGTCGACCTCTGGCAGGCCGATACCAAAGGCAACTACTCGTACTTCGACAAGAGCCAATCCGATTTCAACCTGCGTCGCCGGATTCTGACCGATGCCGAAGGCCGCTACCGCGCCCGTAGCATCGTACCGTCCGGTTATGGTTGTGATCCCGCCGGCCCGACCCAAGCCTGCCTGGACCAGCTCGGTCGACATGGTCAACGACCCGCCCACGTGCATTTTTTCATCTCGGCGCCAGGCTTCGAGCACCTCACCACGCAGATCAACCTTTCCAATGACGACCATCTTTGGGATGACTTTGCCTACGCGACCCGCGACGGTTTGATTGGCGAAATACGCTTTATCGAAGACCCCGCTCAAAGTGCTCAGCGCAATGTGGAGGGGCGCTTTGCCGAGATGAACTTTGACTTCCAGCTGCGACCAGCGCGCAGCGAGCAGGCCACCCAGCGCAGCCAGCGGCCGCGCGCCTTACAGGATTGAGCAGAAAAGCTGACCGCCTACGCCCATTACCTGAGGAAAAGACAATGTCCCAGCTCAACGCTCAGCCGTTAACCGTTCAAGTCGCCGTTCTTCGCGAAGCCGGCGCTCCTTTGCAAATCGAAAGCGCCACGTTAGGCGCTCCTGCACCTACCGAAGTCCGCGTGCGCGTGGTCGCTACCGGTGTCTGCCATACCGATATGGTGGTGCGGGATCAGCTGTTTCCCACGCCGTTGCCGATCGTCCTTGGCCACGAAGGGGCCGGCGTCGTGGAAGCCGTAGGATCGGCAGTGACCACCGTCGCCCCCGGTGACCATGTAGTGATGACGTATATGTCCTGCGGCCTATGCTCGCCCTGCGAAACCGGGCATCCAGCGCATTGCTCGCATATGCATCCGCTCAACTTCGGTGGCGGTCGGATCGACGGCAGCACCTCCAGTTGCAGCCTGCGCCGATGAACATCCGATCCATGATCACTTCTTCGGCCAGTCGTCCTTCTCGACTCATGCAATGGCAAACGAGCGGAACGTGGTGAAAGTTCCCAAAGAGGCGCCCTTGGAGCTGCTAGGGCCATTGGGTTGCGGCATTCAAACCGGGGCAGGTTCAGTGCTTAACGCCCTTAGGGTTGAGGCTGGCTCAAGTTTCGTCGCCTTTGGCGCGGGCGCTGTAGGCCTGGCTGCAATCATGGCAGCAAGAGTCGCAGGCGCTACCACGATCATTGCAGTCGATGTGACGCCCAGTCGGCTGGAGCTGGCCCTCGAGCTCGGCGCTACCCACATCATCAACAGTCGCGAGGAAGACGCGGTACAGCGTGTGCATGCCATTACCGATGGCGGCGCCAACTACAGCCTCGAATGTTCCGGTCGTGCCGAAGTGCTCCGTCAGGCGATCGATTCGATCAGCATCCTTGGCACCTGCGGCATCGTTGGCGCGACCAAGATGGGTACCGAAGTGTCCTTCAACATCAATGACGTGATGATTCCGGGCAAGCGGATCATGGGAATAGTCCAGGGCGACGTCGTGGCCAAGGCGTTCATTCCCAAGCTGGTCGACCTGTACCTGCAGGGTCGCTTCCCCTTCGACAAGCTCTGCAAGTTCTACCCATTCGACGAAATCAATCAGGCAATGGCCGACAGCGAGAACGGCGTGACGATCAAGCCGATCCTTCGCATGCCCAGCTCCACTACCGCCTGACCCACCTATTCATTCCGAGGAACCTTCATGACCGTTCAACTCACCATTGATAACAGCAAGCGTGATGCTTCTGACGGCAAGACCTTTCAGCGGATCGATCCGTTGAACGGCAAGACTGTCAGCGTCGGTGCCGCCTGCAGCGTTGAAGATGCACTACAAGCAGCCGAATCCTCCGCGCGTGCATTTCGCACCTGGTCGAACACAGGGCCTACTGAGCGCCGCCGCATCCTGCTAGCTGCCGCCGATGCATTGGAAGCCAAGATGGCCGACTTCTGCACGGTTATGGCGGAAGAAATCGGTGCGTCGCAGCTATGGGCCCAGTTCAACGTAGGCGCCTCGGCAGGCTTGATGCGGGAGGCCGCGGCGCTAACTACCCAGATAAAGGGTGAAACCATTCCAACCGACAAACCTGGCGCCTTGTCGATGACGTTGCGTCAGCCGGTAGGCACCGTGTTGAGCATCGTGCCGTGGAACGGCCCGGTCATACTCGGTGCTCGGGCCATTGCGTACCCGTTGGCCTGTGGCAATACGGTGATTTTCAAAGGATCGGAAAACAGCCCGCGTACCCACGCGCTGTTAGCGGAAGCCTTCTATGAAGCGGGTTTGCCGGCGGGCGTGTTGAACTTCCTGATAAGCGCACCTGAAGACGCGGCAGCCGTGACCGAAGCGCTGGTCGCCCATGACAGCGTTCGCCGCGTCAACTTCACCGGCTCGACCAAGGTCGGGCGAATGATCGCGCAGACCTGCGCGACCCATCTGAAGCGCTGCCTGCTGGAACTGGGGGGCAAGGCGCCCTTCATCGTGCTGGATGATGCCGATATCGAAGGCGCAGTGAACGCTGCCGTATTCGGTGCGTTTCTCTACCAGGGGCAGATCTGCATGTCGACCGAGCGATTCGTGGTCGATGAGCGCGTTGCTGACGATTTCGTATCGCGCTTTTCGGCGCGAGTGGCTGCGCTGGAAACCAACGTGCCCAGCGAATCCGCGGCGTGTGTGATTGGCCCGATGATCGCTCAGGGTTCCGTGCAGCGTATCAATCAGCTGCTCGACGACGCCATTGGTAAAGGGGCGCAGATCGTTGCTGGAGGCCTGGCAGAAACCGCTCTGATGGCTCCGACATTGGTCGACCGAGTGACCCGGGACATGGACATTTACGATGAGGAAACCTTCGGCCCGGTAACCACCATCGTGCGCGTCAAGGACGCAGAGCAGGCTTTGGAAGTCGCCAACGACACCGCATACGGGCTCTCCTCCTCGATCTTCAGTGCCAACGTCACCAAGGCACTCAATCTGGCCGCGCGCCTGGACGCAGGGTGCGTACACATCAACGGTGCAACCGTGCAGAACGAGCCGCAGGCGCCTTACGGCGGCATGAAGAAAAGTGGTTACGGACGCTTCGACGGAAGCGCCGTGATCGAGGAGTTCACCGAGGTCAAGTGGGTCACGGTAGAACCTTCCGATCAGCCCTACCCGTTCTGATTCTACGATTCGGGCCGGCACGAGTGTCGGCCTTCGCCGCTACGTCGGCGATTCAAGTGCGATTACCGATACGTCACCGACTACAACAATAAAGTGGTGCATATGAACGATCTTCTCTCCGTAATGCGTGCCCATTACAACCCCTCCTCGCGCCTGTTGACAGGCACCGTTGCTGCCCTGCTGTCGCCCGTCGCTTTCGCCACAGAAGGCGGCGGTTCCTCGTACCCGATGGGTGCCGAAAACTATATGACCGGAGCGATGCCGCCGCCCGGCTTCTACACACAAGTATTCGCACAACGATATAGCGCTGACCGCCTTCGGGATGATGATGGTCGTAGCGCTGTGGCGCATTTCGATCTGGACGCCGCAGTCGTGGCGCCACGACTGATCTGGGTCACCGAACAAAAGGTCCTGGATGGCGACCTGGCGTTTCACATCAATGTGCCGTTCGTGGATCTGAAGGTTCAGGTCAACGAGCGGAGTCAGCGACGTCGTGGAATGGGCGACATTATCTTCGGTCCCTCTCTCGGCTATCACTACAGCGACAAGCTGCATGCCATCTATGCGGTCGATTTCTTCGCGCCTACCGGGCGCTATGACAGGGATGACTTGGCCAATATCGGACGCAACTATTGGGCAGTACAGCCACTGGCCGCCCTGTCCTATGTCGATCCTGCTGGGTTGAATTTCGATGTGAAGCTGATGTACGACTTCAACTTCCGTAACCCGGACACCGAATACCGCTCAGGACAGGAAGCGCATGCCGACTATTCGGCCGGTTGGGGATTTGGTAACGGCTGGGTCGTAGGCGTTGGCGGCTACGTTTATCGCCAGGTAACGGATGACAAACAATCTGGCGACACCGTAAACGACAACAAAGGCCGCGCATTCGCAATCGGTCCGTCGATTAAATACAGCGCAGACAGCGGCTGGTTCGTTACTGCCAAATGGCAGCGCGAGCAAGCTGTGCGTAATCGGGCCGAGGGCGAGGCTTACTGGTTGAAATTGACCATTCCTCTCTAATCAGTTCGGCATGGACCGAGCAGCACCGTGCGTTCGGAGTGTGATTCTCGCGGGGCCATATCCAGCGCTTTAGTAGGGATCCTGATTGGAGAATAAATCTCTACATACAGGCGATTGGCAGCGTGTTTATCGCCATCAGGATCTCTTCTATTCTTTTCTTAGTGCTCAGCGTTGCTATCGACTAGCCGGGAGTACCGCGCGGACAGCCCTGCTGAAGAGTCACCCACCCTGAAAAGAGGATCACCCCATGCCTGTTGTACGAGTTAGCTGGTTTGAAGGAAAAGACCACGCCGCGAAAGAAGCCGTCGCGGCTGAAATCACTCAAAGCATCGTAAAAAACACCGGCACCGACCCGAACTATATCTATGTCATTTTTGAAGACGTGGCCCCATCTGACTGGGCAGGAGCCGGCAAGCTGTTTGGCGCCGATCCTGAGAAGAATTGACGTTCCCGCCTTAAACCCAACGGGCTGCGAGACATCAGTTCTCGTAGCCCGTACTTCAACTCTTCCTCACGGGGGCGTCCGATTCCCAATCGACGTGCTCAAATTGCTCGACCAGAAAATTGATGAATGCACGCACTTTGGACGCCAAGTGTTTGCGGGTCGGGTAAACCGCATAAATGCCCAGCTCTATGGATCGATACGCCGGTAGTAGCTCTACCAGCCTGCCCTCGCGAATGTCCTCGCTAACCATGAAACTGGGCTGCAGCAGGATCCCGCCAGCATTCAACGCAACGGCTCGGCAGGTATCACCATTATTGCAGCGAATGACTGACCGTGTGCTGACCTTGTGCTCGCCATCCGGCCCGCTAAAACTCCATTCGCTACCGCTCGAAAAATTGCTATAGGCAATCACTCGGTGATCAATCAGGTCTTCTGGTTTTTTCATCGGCGTATGGTTTGCCAGATAGTCCGGTGATGCACACAGACGCATCCGAGTGCTCGCGAAACGCCGTCCCACCAGCGATGAACTCTCCATCCGCGCAATCCGTACTGCGACGTCATACCCCTCTTCCACCAGATCGACCTGACGATCGTTCAGGCTGATATCCAGTTCAAGTTTTGGGTGCAGGCTCAAAAAATGCGTCCAGAGCGGTGCCAAATGCAACACCCCAAAGCTCACCGGCGCATTCACTCTCAAGACGCCAGCAGGCTCATGAGAGCCGGACGAAACCGCGCTCTCCGCTTCCCCCATCAACGCCAACACTTCCCGCGCTTGCTGGTAGAAAACCCGCCCCTCTTCTGTAAGCGATAAGCGTCGTGTCGTGCGTTGCAACAAGCGCACGCCCAGACGTTCCTCCAGCGCGTTCACGTGTCTGGAAACCGCGGCTTTAGACATTTCTAACGCTTCAACGGCGCCGACGAAGCTCCCCTTGTCGACCACCGCGCAAAAGACTTGCATCTCCAGTGCTCGATCCATTATTGCCTCACTTTTCGGAACTATAAATCACATTAAAGCAGCTTTATCTCGATTAACGAACCTTTAAACTGAGCCCATCAAAACGCACACCAGGAGATACCCGCATGAACATTACCCTTATCGGTACCGGCAACATGGGCTCGGCTTTTGCTCAACAGTTATCCCAGGCAGGCCATCAGGTTCGCATCACCGGACGTGATCTGGACAAGGCGCGCGCCGTCGCAGCACAGCATGCAAACGTCGAAGCGTTCGCCGCCGACCAGGCGCTTGGCCAGAACGAAGTAGTGATTGTCGCTACTGCTTACCAGGACGCGGTAGCCGCACTGAGTGGCCTGGGCAGGCTCGACGGCAAAGTGATCATCGACATCACCAACCCGCTGACCGCCGACTACATGGGCCTGACCATTGGCCACAGCACCAGTGCAGCGGAGGAAATTGCCAAGGCGCTGCCCGGCGTAGAGCTGGTTAAAGGTTTCAACACCTTGTTCGCTCAGGTATTGGCCTCCGGCCCCAACTTTGCCAACGGCCAACAGGGCAGCGTATTCCTGGCAAGCGACAGCGCGCGGGCCAAACAGAACGCTGCCGCCTTGGCAGAAAGCCTGGGTTGGCAAACCGTGGATGCTGGCGGTCTGGTCAACGCTCGTTATCTCGAGGCGCTGGCCGGACTGAACATCTATCTCGGCTATGGCGCCGGCCTCGGCACCCAAATCGCGCCGACCTGGCTCAATCGTTAATTCCATTTATTCATTGCCTGGCGCTACGGCCGAAACGGCTGTGGCCCTTGGCAACCCACACTCATACGTTATTGGAAATTCCCATGACCGCCACAAATCGCACCCTCCCTTATGCCGCTCTGGTTCTACGCGTGATCCTCGGCGTGATGTTTCTCGCCCACGGCCTGACCAAGCTGCTGGTCTTTACCCCGGCTGGCACTGCAGGTTTCTTTGAGTCCATCGGTTTCCCAGGCTTTCTTGCGTACCCGGTTATTGCCTTCGAAGTGGTCGGCGGCCTGTTTCTTATTCTCGGAGTTTATGCGCGCTGGGTAGCAGCCATAGCCACAGTGCAACTACTGGTCGCAGCAAGTGTGCACTTCGGCAACGGGTGGAGCTTTACTAACGCCAATGGCGGTTGGGAATACCCGGTGTTTCTGGCCTTCACTGCTCTGGCTTTGGCTCTGCTGGATGACGGTGCCTTTGCGCTGAAGCGCTCGGTACGTAACCAGCCTCTGTAACGTTAACCTGGTCGGCCTTGTTGCCCGGCCGACCAAGTGTGCCCGAATCGGGCATCGACGAAGTTTTTCATTTACTAAAGCTGTAGCGATCATTCTCAACGAGCACATAGCGTTCGGGCAGTTCACTAACATCAAGCGGCACATTCGCTCGGTAAGATCGCTAATGGTCGATTAGTCTTTCCACCGATAATCACCGTCTTGATAGTCGATGATGAGCAGTTGATTGCGAGATTCTGAACCAGGTATTTGAGGACGTAGGCTTCAGAATTACTCAGGGAAGCAATGGCAAAGAGGCGATGAGCTCAATCGCATCATGAAGAACCTTCCCTGCTTAGTCTGAGACTACAAGATGCCTTCGCTGAAGGAGCTGGCCGAAGAGTGACTCGGCGATGTCGATCGGTGCCAGCTGGTCGACGACGGACCGGGAGTTCCGGTTCTCTTCAGGATTCGGTAAACCTTGTCTGGTTTGGTCAGTCCACTCAACCCGGGATAGACCACAGGGGTTACTGGAGCCAACCCTCGACAACCTTAGCACCGTGCTTCTCTTTCCAAGCCTTCAGAACGTTATGGTTACCGCCCTTTGTCTCCACAATCTCGCTGGTTTCGGGATGTTTGTATATTTTGACTTGGCGCTGTCTCCGCGGCCCGCGAGCAGCCGGAGCGGCATTCGGGCGACCTGCTTGCGGGTCCAGTAGAGAAATGATGTCGCGTAAGCCCACACCATAGTCGGCCATCAGATTACGGAGCTTTTCCTCGAACTCGATTTCGCGCTCAAGTTCTTTGTCATTTCTCAGAGCATCAAGCTGCTTAAGTTGTTCTGCGAGCTGGGCCTCTAACGCTTTGTATTCTGCAAGTTTGGACATTGGTAACCTTTCTACGGAACGGGCAATAGTTCGTTGTGGAGTTACTCTAACGCTTTGCTCCACTTGACCTGCCCCCCGATTTCAGTACCACGCTGAACTTAGTAGAGTCCGTTTTCCGAGCAGGAGACGGCAGTGAAAAAGCGTTTTACCGAAGAACAGATTCTCGACTTCCTCAAGCAGGCCGAGGGCGGTGTGCCGGTGAAGGAGCTGTGCCGGCGGCACGGCTTCAGTGATGCCTCGTTCTACACCTGGCGTGCCAAGTTCGGTGGCATGACCGTGCCGGACGCCAAGCGGCTCAAGGATCTCGAACTGGAGAACAGCCGGCTGAAGAAGCTGCTGGCCGAAGCCCATCTGGATATCGAGGCACTGAAGGTGGTCGCCCGGGGAAAAGGGTAAGCCCGACAACCCGGCGGGAGGCGGTGCAGGAGATGCAGGCCAGAACCGGCATCTCCGAGCGCCGTGCCTGTCAGTTGATCGGGCTGTCCCGCTCGGTGTTGCGCTACCAACCGCGAGGCAACGCGCAAAATACCGATCTGCAAGCCCAGTTGGTGGAGCTGTCCCAGGAGCGTCGGCGCTTTGGCTATCGCCGCCTGCATATCCTGCTGCGGCGGGCTGGCATGCAGGTCAACCACAAGCGGATTTACCGCCTGTATCGAGCTGCTGGCTTGATGATGAAGCGGCGCAGGCGTCGCCATGGCGTCGCGGTGGGGCGCGAACGTCTGAGTCTGCCGAGCGCACCGAACCAGGTCTGGTCGATGGACTTCGTCTTCGATGCACTCAGTACGGGGCGGAGGATCAAATGTCTGACGGTGGTCGATGACTTCACCAAGGAGGCGGTGGGTATCCTTGTGGATCACGGCATCAGCGGCTTTCGCGTTACTCGCGCATTGGATGAAATGGCCCGATTCCGCGGTTACCCCAAGGCAATCCGCACCGACCAGGGTCCCGAATTAACCGGCAAGGCACTTGATCAATGGGCCTATCAGCGCGACATCAAGCTGAAGCTGATTCAGCCTGGCAAGCCCACACAGAATGCGTTCATCGAATCATTCAACGGCAAGTTTCGGGATGAATGCCTGAACGAGCACTGGTTCTGCTCACTGGCCGAGGCCAGAATCCGCATCGCGGCCTGGCGAAGGGACTACAACGAACACCGACCGCACAGCGCTATCGGTAATAGCAACCCGGCAGAATTCGCTGCGCATTGGCGAGCGAGCCAGCACCAATCGCAACAGGAAATATTAATATCGACCCCAGGGCCTACTAAATAGGCAGCGGTACTAAAACTGGGGGCAGGTCACACTGTGTGAAATCGCTGCTGCGTTCTGCCGCTTCCAAAGTAAAGAAAGGCCGTGTTCGCGTACTATTTCCCCACCGAGCAAGGTCTCGCTGGAGTAGTGTGTTTCGGATAAGCGATGGTGTACGTAGACTAAGACGGAGGTTGCCAATGAAGATCACAGCTATGGAGCAGACTGAATCGGTCAGCGATGTTCTATGCGACGTTTGTGGCGACAGCACCCGTATTGAAGGGTATGGATTGCAATTCGGCACTCTTAGCGCCAGTTGGGGTTATGGCTCGACCCACGATGGCGAGCGCTATGAGGTCCACCTTTGCGAGCCCTGCTTTTTCAGAACGATTTCCGGCCTCAGACGAGAGCGCATGGTGAACTTTATGTTCAGCGATGAGGACCAGGATCTCAGAGATTTCGGACTCGTTGCTCGGAATAATTTTTTCAATGACAGCGGTAGTTCGGCCTGAGTCTGAAAAGCCCAATTCTGCCAGCCTCCTGGCATAGGCAAGACCTACGCCCTTATTGGTGCCGGTAGCTAGCCTAGACACCATGCGTATTCATCGGTCGTTGGGGGCTAAATCAGGCGGTCTGCGCTACCGCATCCCTCTGAGCCCCTTTGACGTGGTGTTGAAGGACCCCTGCAAAACGCAGCGTGACTTCCCGCCGGGTGAAGCGCCATTCCCCATCACTCCGCTCAAACTGATCGAGGTACTTGCCGGTGCAGATAGGCTGTAACGGGAAGTCATCGACCTGCTGATGAACCGTGTAGTAACTTGCCGAACTCGCCCTTTCACCGGACGGGTCCACGTCAATGAGCTGGTTGGTAATGGAGTGCCACGTACGCGGAGTGCCATCCCCATGGACCTGCAGACCCGCGTTGAAAAACGCCAGCAGTCCTTCGACAGTCGATGCCTCGTTGCCTAGCACATGAATAACGGCATGTTTGAGAACGTCTGCCACGCCCTCAAAGTCACCGTTGTCGAGACGATGGATATAGATGGCGTGGAGGCGATGGATCGCGCTTTCGGCATCCAGGCGTGCCACGAGATCCCGCTGGTTGGTGCTATCAGTCATATCAAATACTCCAAGGATAATGTCGGTAAACAGGATTCAATTCTGGGAAGCCCCCCCTCGGCGAATAGCTCGACGCGTTGATATGGCTGGCCGCATCGCTGGCCAAGAACTACGCCCGTTAGGCACTCGATGTGGGCCCTGGCGCTCAAGTCGACAGCTGGCAAACAGCCTCCAGATTCACTCCGTCAGGGCCCAGTACATAGGCCGCGTAATAATCAGAGTGGTAACGGGGCCTGATCCCCGGCGCTCCGTTGTCCTTCCCGCCAGCGGCAATGGCAGCCGCATGGAATGCGTCGACCGCCTCATGACTCTGCGCGATCAACGCTATGTGCGCCCCGCAACTGGCGATAGCCGCGTGTTGCAGCCAGAGAAAAGGCTTACCTGCAGATCCGAACCCCAGGCGCCGAGGCTTCGATCGTGGAGGATCGGCATCAATGCTCATCATCAATGTGATCCCCAGCGGCTTAAGCGACTGCTCGTAGAAATCACGCGCCTGCGACATGTCCGACACACTGATGCCCATGTGATCAATTGCCGACCCAGCAAACTCACTCATCAGGTAACTCCTTAAGGCGCCGATTGTTCGGCAGATTCGTAAATTCGCTACCTACAGCGAGCATCGCCGACAGCACGGCGCGGCCGTATTTAGGAGCAGGCTAGTTCTCCTAGGTTTTATGGAGATTAGCGAGGGGCAAAGCGGCTACTCCTAGCCGATCAGACCTGGGAGGCGCCGCCGTCGGCGAACAGCTCGGCGCCGTTGATGTAACTCGACGCATCGCTCGCCAGGAAGAGCGCGGTCTGCCCGATCTCGTGCACCTGGCCGATCCTTCCGAGCGTGCTCTTCTCGTTGAACACATCGATCACCTGCTGAGCGTTTTCGCCAAGCACGTCGCGTAGGGACGGGGTGTCCACTGGCCCCGGGCTGAGCAAGTTAATGCGTACGCCCGAGCCTTTGATGTCGAGAATCCAGCTCCTCACCATCGCGCGTAAGGCTGCCTTGGTGGCTCCGTAGACGCTCATGCCAGGCCCCGGATTGATCGAAGAAGTCGAGCCGATGATGACGACGCTGCTCCCCTCGCCCATCAACGGCAACGCCCCCTGCACGGTAAACGTGGTGCCTTTGACATTGGTTGCGAACACCCGATCGAAACCCGCTTCAGTGATTGCCCCCAGAGGCTCGACTTCACCCATCCCGGCGTTGGCGATTAGCACATCGATACGGCCGTGGACCGCTCTGATATGCGTAAACAGTTCGGCGAGGTCGGCAGGATTCGAGATATCGGTCCGCACGGCAGACGCATTCCCACCGAGGCGGCTCACGGCTTCGTCGAGCTGAGGCTGGCGACGCCCGGTGATGATCAGGTCGGCGCCCTGGCTGGCGAACGCTTCGGCGATCGCAAAGCCGAGGCCCGAAGAACCGCCAGTGACCAGCACAACCTTGTTTTTGAATTGCATGAGAAATACCTCAACGAGTGAATATGTAGCGAACACTACATGGAGCCATGGTTATCCGCAAACTATTTAGCGATCACTAAATTCAATCGACCAGGCAAGAACGTATTTGAACTTGTATGTAGCGATCGCTACAGTTGTCGTATCAACCTCGAGAGACAGCCATGAACGAAAAACCCAGGCAGCGCCGCCCCGCCTTCGACCGGGAGCGAGGTATAGCCATCGCACAGGCAATGTTTCATCAGCGTGGTTTCGACGCGGTCAGCCTGGCCGACCTGACCGAGGCCATGAACATCAAGCCGCCAAGCTTTTACGCCGCCTATGGCAGCAAGGCCGAGCTGTTCGAGCGCGCGATGCATCGCTACGCCGGTGAAAACGCGCTCCCGATGGACAGATTGCTGGCACCGGATCGCCCTCCCGCAGAAGCGCTAACCTCTCTACTGGTTGCTGCTGCGCAGCAGTACGGGCGAGATAGCGCTTTGCGTGGCTGCCTGATCACCGAAGGCATGCGCGCGGACGATCCGGTCGCTCGAAACACGGCCGAGAAATTCGGCGACGCCGGAATCCAGGCGATCCGCCGCTACCTGGATCAGGTATGCCCGGACGCCGCGCAGGCGCTGGCTGACTACATGCTGATCACCCTGCGGGGGCTGTCTGCGGCAGCATGCAGTGGCATGTCCAGTGAGCGCCTGGTGGACGTGGCGCGGATTGCCGGCAGGCTGCTTGCCCATGAGCTCGAGGCAAGCGACAGTGCTGCGGATTCCGGAGCCACCGAGCATGGCCGCTACCCCGGCAGAATCAGCGATCAGTGATAGCCGTACCGGCGATGCTCTCGGCGAATCCGACGCCCAGCAGCTTTGCTGGCGTCTCGAAACCCGGCCGTCGTTCACCACTCATTACCCGGCGTGCCGCCTCTACTGCCGCAAGCGGCGTGTAGGTGTAGCCATTGACGGTTTCGATCACTGAACGCGCGACAGTGCCGTCAGCGCCGGTCACCTCGGCCACTGCTCGGGCGCGATGAGCTTCACGTTGTTGCGCGTCCGGACCCTCGGGGACCTGTGAGAGGTTTCCTTCTGGGAAGGGTTCGCCGGAAAAATGCACAAACATTGAAATGTTGGGAATGCCGGTGGAGTGCCAGCCGGTGACCAGATCACCGAAGGACAGCGGCGCACACAGTTCCAGGCCATCGCCAAAATCGAAGTGTCGCGGTTGCGCATCGGGTGTTGCCACAAGCTGCCCGTCAATCCGTGCTAGGAGCCCCGCTCCAATGATCTCGCTGACGCTCATGGCGGAGCCACGCGACATGGAACCCGCGACCTGAAGTGCGATGCTAAGTGACTGCGGATCCTGCACACGGCGAGCGACATACACCGCGAGGCAGTCCGTCGGCACCACGTCCCAGCCAACGCCAGGCAGCAGCATGACACCCGACTCGGCCGCCTCACCGCCCAATCGCTCAGCCAACCGGTACACATTGATCTCGGCCGTGATATCCAGATAGTCGACGCCAGCCTTGATGCAGGCCCGCATCAAGGCATCGGCGGTCTGCACGAAGGGCCCGGCAAAGTTCACCAGTACGCCGATGCCCTCCAGGGATTCGGCTGTTCGGGCATCGGGCGTGAACACGCGATAAGGAACGTCCAACTGGGCAGCCAGCACGCGCAGCTTGTCGTGGCTGCGCCCGGCAATGACGATTTCCAGTCCCTGCGCTACGGCATACTCGGCCGCCATGCGCCCCATGTAGCCGGTTGCGCCATAGATCATTAACGTCTTCATTGGACGTGCTGCCAGTTCTTGTAGACGAATTCCAGGCTGTACCCGTCAGGGTCCAGAACATTGGCCGCGTAGTAGTTCGGGTCGTAATGCAGCCGTGCGCCCGGTGCGCCGTTATCGACCGCGCCGTGGGCCAATGCGGCCGCATAGGCAGCTTCAGCCTGGGCTTTGCTGTCTGCGACAAAACCGACATGCACAGCGCGCCCTTCAACGTCCCCCTCGCGCAACCAGAAAAACATCCGGCCATTGGCGCCGAATCCTTTCAGGTCCGGATGCCCAGGCGGGCCGTCCTTGCCGTCGTAGTCCAGGCGAGCAGTGATGCCGAGCGGCGCCAAGGCCGCCTCGTAGAAACGAATGGAGCGCTCGATCTCGCTCACAGACAGAAAAATATGATCCAGCATGGCAACGTCTCCTAATCGTTCAGATGATGTAGCCGCCCGCGACTTCAATGGACTGGGCATTGATCCAAGCGCCCTCTTCCGACAACAGCATGACGATGATCCGAGCCACATCTTCGGGCTCACCGACCCTGCCCAGCGCCGTTTGCGCGGCCAGCATCGCTTCGAACTCATCATTGAGCCCGCCGCCCAACTCGGTTCGAATCGCCCCTGGGGAAACCGCATTGGCCCGGATACGCCGATCACCGAACTCCTTGGCCATATAGCGCGTAAGCACTTCCAGCCCACCCTTGAACGCCGCATAAGGCGCCACCCCGGCCGTGGCCACGCGTGTGGTGGCGCTGGTCAGGTTGACGATGCTGGCGTTTTCTTCCAGTAGCGGCAGCAATGTCTGCGTCAGGAAGAAAGGACCTTTGAGATGAATATTGAACAGTCCATCGAACTGCGCCTCGCTGACCGAGGCCAACGGGTTGAACAGGCCGTAACCGGCGTTATTAACCAAACCTGCGAGGGTAGTCGTACCCCAGGTGTGATGGAGCGCAGCGAGGACCGCCTCCCGGAACGCCTCGAAACTTCCGACATCACCTACGTCGAGCTTCAGCGCAACGGCCTCGCCGCCGGCTTGCTCGATGCGTCGCACCACCTCCTCGGCGGCGTCTGGATGGTGGTTGTAGGTGAGGATGACGCCCATGCCGCGCCGGGCGGCGTGTTCCGCTGCGCTGGCACCAATCCCTCGACTGCCTCCGGTAATGACGATAACGCCCATGACGTGCTCCCTGACTTTTGAATGAGCCTCCACAGTAATGAGCATCGCCATGGCGAACGCAGCCGTTCCTACTCGAAACCTGCCTGTTTCTGCTTTTTGCTTGCGCTGCTCGCGCTTCGCCATTCAGCATGGCCGGCATGAACGATCAACTGAACGAACTCCGCATCCTCGCCGCCAAGGCCGAAAACCGCCGCACGGAGACGGGCATTCCTCGCGTCGCCATGGTCCAGGGCAAGATTCCCGAACACATGCTGGCGGCGGTCTATGACCCGATGATCAACCTGATCCTGCAGGGCAGCAAAACCATGACCGTGGGCGATCGCACGCTGCGGTATGACCCGGCGACCTATTTCGTCATGTCCATCGAGCTGCCCGCAGTGGGCACGGTGCACCCTGCGGAATCAGGCGAGCCCTATCTGGCCATCAGCCTGACGCTTGACCCCGCTGTGTTATCCACCCTGCTGGCGGACCTGCCCAAACCCGTCGGGCATCATGAAAGCGACCCCGGTTTTTCAGTAGCTGCCGTTACGCCAGAGCTGATGGATGCCTGGGTGCGCATGTTGCGATTGATGGGCAACCCGGATGACATCGCAGCCCTCGCTCCAGCGTACGAACGCGAGATTCTGTTTCGCGTGTTGCAAGGCCCCCATGGTTGGATGTTGCGGGAAATCGCAGCGCCGGATACCGCCATGGCTCGAGTAAATCTGGCCATTCAGTGGATCCGCCGAGACTTTGCGGAGCCCATCAGGGTTGAAAGTCTGGCGCAAAAAGCGGCGATGAGCGTCTCGGCCTTTCACCGTCACTTCAAAGCGGTGACGACCTTGAGTCCGTTGCAATATCAAAAACGTGTGCGATTGCTTCAGGCGCGGATGCTCATGGTGGCCAGCGCCAGAAGCGTCACGGCCGCGGCATGCGAGGTGGGCTATGAAAGCCCCACACAGTTCAGCCGGGATTATGCGCGGGTGTTTGGCCTCCCTCCTGCCAGCGACGCACGAAGAATTCTCGGGGAAGCGAAGGCGTCCAGAAATTAACGGGTGGAAGGAGACGCGAAAAACTTCCTGAGGCTTTTGCCTAAACGAACAGTGAAAGGCAGCAGTCGGCCAATAGCTGCCTGTTCGTAACGGGGGAAAGCTTCCGGAAGGGGATGCCTGAACGCGTATGCTTACGAACTCGCGCTGTAGGTACTACGACATGCCCTCAATTCATACCCTGAACGCTCGCGGCAACATTCTGCTCCCTGTAATGCGTGAGTGCTTTTCCCTCAGCGATGCACGTACCTTTGCTGAAATACAGAATTTTCATGGCGAGTGCGTCGGTATCCTTAAAGCCAAGGGGATCGACTACGCCTCGCTCAGGACAGCCCTGACCCCGCAACCAACAAAGCACGAGGCGGCGTTCCTTTTCGATACGGATCTTTGTGCCCGGAGCTTCGTGCCTGGAGTGGAGTGCGCCGAAGCGCTATTTAGCGCGCTGGATGCCCAAACGACCCAAAGCATCTTGGGTGGAGAGCTTTTCGGCTCAGGCGATCAGCTTGCGCGCAAGCTGCTGGATCCCGCAGTAGTCAGCATAAAACCGAGTTTCCGTCTGCCCGATACGTGCTTCGTCTTGTACGTGAACAACCTGTCCGAAGGTGCTATTGCTGCCGTCGACACCAAACTCCAGCAGCTTCCTGCCTACGTAGGCTACTTGCCGTGCACTTACTCAAGCGCAGCCAAAACCTTCACCTCGCTGAACCTGATGAATTATGTGATCAAGCATGGCGGTACAGTCATCATGGGGCACGAAGATGATCGACCGAACACGCAGGACTTTAAGCTCCACCAGAATGACTACGTGAAACAGGGTTTCCGACTCAGGAGCATTCAGTCGATCTACTTCGGCACATTCCTCTCGTACAAGCCTGAACGCCTGCTGCTCGATGTCACCGACGACGACCTGGAGGTCGCGGTAAGGGCCATGTCGCCTGCTGTAGCACCGCTGGCAGAGTTCACGGTCCTCATTGAGGATGCCAAGTTCGAGAAGTACCTTCAGACCACGAAACTAGGAAAACTGCGAAAGGCCGGCTTGGCAGAACTGACCAAGGCCGAGCTTGAAACCGCAATCCGAAGCAAGCTGCGGATGAACTACCTGTACAACCTCGAGTGGGTGAGCCAACCGACCCATCAGCTCAGCAAATTCAACATCCTGCTTGAGTTCCCGCGAGTTGGCGGCCACCCGGAACGTGTAGTTGTGGCCCTGGAGTACCGCCCGGTCGACCGCATCCTTCGCCTTGTCACCATTACCTGACTACCCCAAGCCTTCAGAACATGGTCTTGCCTAACCGCTGCTGGACTGACATTGCTCTTTTCAATGTCGGGTGTCTTATGCTGCAGTTAGAGGGTAAAAAGGCAAATGCACCACCAAGGACGAGCTGTGGCGACTGTGACATGAGCAGAGCCCCCAGTTTCATATACGAAGTTATGGAGAACGTTGCTCGGTGAAAATCAGAAAAATTACGATCAAGAACTTTCGTGGGGTGAAAGAGCTTGACTGGGCCCTTCCTGCATCCGACATCTTCTGCCTCATAGGGAAGGGCGACTCCTCCAAGTCGACGATCCTAGAGGCAATCCGATTTACGTTCTATCCCCAATGGAATCTCACGCTCAGCGATTCAGACTTCTATCAATGCAAGGTCGAGAACACCATCACCATAGAAGTCACGATTGGCAATCTGGCTGAAGAGTTCTGCTCACTACACAAGTACGGCCCCTACCTCCGCGGCTGGGACGCAGCTGCTCGAATTCTCACGGACGAGCCGGACGACCATCTAGAGAATGTTTTGACCGTACGGCTCACGGTCGAAAAGGATCTGGAGCCGAAGTGGATCGTGGTCTGTGATCGCAACCCCGAGGGGACACCGTTCAAGCAAGCTGACAGAAACAAAGTCAGTGTGGGCCTGATCGGTGCGTACAGTGAGAAACAACTGTCCTGGGCGAATGGAACAGCGCTGGCCAAAATCACGGAGGCACAGAGCTTGAACGAGCTGCTGGCGAATGTCTCCAGAAACGCCAGGACATCGCTAGACACCGATCGTGATGCCAATCTTGTTAACTTCGATGCGGCGGCGGCGAAATCACAAGAGATGGCCAAGCTGCTCGGCGTACCTGTGGTGGATTCCTACAAAGCTCACCTTGATCTGAGCTCCCTAAATCTGAAAGTGGGCGGGCTGTCGCTGCACGACGGCGATATGCCGCTACGTCAGTTGGGCCTTGGATCGCGCCGGATGCTTCTGTGCGGCATTCAAACTGTGGGGCTAGAAGAAGGCCACATCACCTTGTTTGATGAGGTGGAGTTTGGCCTAGAGCCGCACCGGATCACCCGCCTCATCAAGCACGTGAGAGATGACGAACGAGGGCAGTACTTTCTCACGACCCACTCTCCAGCCGTGCTGCGCGAACTCACCGTGAATGAGCTTCATGTGGTTCACAACGCCGACGGCGTGGTTCAGATCATTTCCGCTGCCAAAGAAGGCCTTGAGGATCACGAGGTTCAAGGGAAGATTCGATCAAGCACCGAAGCATTTCTGGCAAAGAAGGTGGTGGTTTGCGAAGGCGCAACAGAGGTCGGCTTCCTGAGGGGTTTTGACGACTTCCAGATGGCGAGCAAGAAGGATCCGTTTTCCTTCCACGGTGTTGCGCTGCTAGATGCAAAGGGAGGCAGCAAGGTAAAGGCACTTGCGAAAGCCTTCAAATCGCTTGGCTATGACGTGACGGTGCTCGCTGATGGTGACGCCGAAGATCAGTTCTCTCCAAAGGATGAGAAAGAGCTAGCGGCTCTGAACATCCCAGTTCTGATGTGGAGCGACAAGCTTTCACTTGAGGAGAGGGCCTTTCAGGATCTTCCGTGGCCAAGCGTGCTAGCTAGTTTAAAACTCGCTCAAGACGAGCTGAGCTTCCCTGTGTACGACCATGTGCGCTCTAGGCTCCTTGCAGGAGATTTAGACAAGGACGCTGGCACTTGGATAGATCGTCCTGAGCTGCGTACAGCCATAGGTGTTGCGGCGAAGAAGTCCTGCTGGTTCAAGGACACCACTAGGGGTGACTTATGGTTTAAGGCGGTAAGCCAAGCCTTCCTCGACGCTGATTTCGCCCAAAAGAACCTTGCACTTGAGCTCGGCAAGCTTTGGGCATGGGCAGAACATGTCTGAGGAGCTAGCAACCAAGCTCAGCAATTGCCCAAACCGAGGGTACGTTATCGCACCTGCTGGATACGGCAAGACGCACCTCATTGCGTTGGCAGTGCGGGCCGCTGGCGGCCGGCAACTGATCCTGACTCACACCTTTGCGGGCGTGAACTCGATAAAAACCAAGATGACGTTACTTGGTGTTCCTGCTTCCAAATATCAGGTGGATACGATTGCAAGCTGGGCGCTGCGCCTTTGTTTGGCCTACCCCAAAAGCTCCGGCTGGGCGACTGAAAATCCGACCAGCAAGCAGTGGGGCAAGCTCTATGAAAGCTGCTCGGGATTGCTGAAGAAGCAGTTCATTCGCCATGTCGTATCAGCCACTTACACGGGAGTCTATGTAGATGAGTACCAGGACTGCTCCGATTCACAGCACTCGCTGGTCTGCGCCTTGGCAGATCTCTTTCCCTGCCGGATCCTGGGCGATCCCCTGCAGGCCATCTTTGACTTTGAGGATGGTAAGCCTGTGGACTGGAACGCAAGCGTGTATCCCACTTTCGACTGCCTGGGCGAGCTAGATACCCCTTGGCGTTGGAAACAGGCTGAAGCACATGAGCTGGGCGCCTGGCTGAAGGAGGCGCGGAAGAAGATTGAGCTGGGGCAAAAAATTGATCTAGTTGGTGGACTACCACGCAGCGTGATTCGCGTTGCAACCGCTACCGCGTTTCTGGAGGCCAAACAGTATTCATCGCTGTGCGACCAGCTAGGGCACAACGAGAGCGTGATTGCTCTGCACTGTGGGGATCCCAAGTCCAAGAATAAGACCCACCTTTTGGCCCGAAGCATGGCAGGTCGATTTTCTTCTATCGAGGAAGTTGAAGGCACAGACCTTCACTTATTCATCAAGAAGCTCGGAGTCGCGAAGACTGCCCAAGCGGGATTTCTTCTTGCCTTGGATTTTGCGAAAAAGTGTTTTACTGGCGTGACCAAGGCTTTGACTGCCGGAACCCAGAGAGGCGAGGTGGCGAAACTTAGTAAAAGCACAAAGTACCCACTAGTCCTGCATGCAGCGAATGACTACCTCAGCAACCCATCAAGCAGCCACCTCAAGTCGTTTTTTCTTGCGCTGAAGTCAAATCCAGAAACATCGCCCTACCGCCGTGACCTCCTGTATCGCTTACTCAACGTGCTGAAGCTACACATAGATGGAGAAGGAGCAACTCTCTCAGAGGCCGCAAACCTGTACCAGCGCGAAATGAGGCATACGGGGCGGCCTCTCAGCCACAGGAAGCTCATTGGGACAACGCTGCTAGTCAAAGGCCTGGAATACGACCATGCCGTCATCCTTGATGCAGACTCGCTTGACGCTAAGCATCTGTATGTCGCGATGACACGTGGGTCGAAGTCCCTCACCATCATCGGTACGGGTAGATACATTCCAGCAAAATGATCTGATGCCATAGACCCATAGGGCAGGGACCTCCGAAGCGCCTGTGAGCCCCTTTCAGTCTTGAGCAGTCCGCTTTTGGCCGACAGCGGCACTTCAGATGTCAGCGTCGGCAGTATTCTTCTGCATCGATATTCCAGTTTTCATACTGGCGGAACGTGAGGCCTTATATGCACAGCCTTCGGAACGTGGTGCCGGAAAACACCCAGCAAAACCCAACCAAAAAAACCGGCCATCTCGGGTTCAGAGAATGACCGGTAAACGCGCCACATACTATTCAGCGACAGGCGTTCTTGGCAGAGGCAGCTGCCTGCTCAACGCCACTCAGTTAAACACCATCCCTCCGTCAATGATGACCGCCTGCCCAGTCATATAGTCCGAATCCGGCCCGGAAAGGAATGACACGCAGGCCGCGACGTCCTCAGGCTGAGACAGACGTTTCAGGGTAATGTGTTGGGCGAATTGTTCCATGCCCCACTCAAAGCTCTGGTTGGCATTGTTTGCCACGTCCTGGGCGACCTTGCGCATCATCGGTGTATTCACGATACCGGGGCAGTATGCGTTTACGGTGATACCCAGGTGGGCCAGCTCTCTGGCGGCCGTTTGGGTGATGCCTCGCACAGCGAATTTAGTGCCGCCATAAACGGCCAGGTCCGGATTGCCGACATGGCCTGCCTGCGATGAAGCGCTGATGATTTTCCCGCCGTGGCCCAATGCCTTGAACGCTTTTACAGCAGCCTGGATGCCCCACAGGACCCCGCCTACGTTAATGTCGAAGGTTTTCCGGTAGATGTCCGGGGTGATGGTTTCGATCGGGGCAATCGGCGCGATACCTGCGTTGTTGATGACCACATGTAGTTCGCCCAGCCCATCGACCGCTTGCTGGACTGCTTTGAATACATCATCGCGATCGGCCACATCGACCTTGATCGCCAGGGCAGTGCCGCCGTTCGATTTGATTCTCTCGACAACCTGGCTGGCCGTCTCAATATTCATATCGGCGCATGCTACCGCAAAGCCATCAGTTGCCAATCGCAATGCAATGGCCTCACCAATGCCTTGGCCGGCGCCAGTAACAAATGCAACTTTTCCTTGGGACTTGGTCATTTCCGGTTTCCTTCTAGATTGTTATGGGAAATCAAACAGCGGCTACAGCTGCGCACAGGATCTCGCGGGATTAGAAATTTGCCTGGAGCTTCACGCCTGCGACGAGTGCGTTTTCTACCTCATAAACACCGCCCGGGTGGCGGACGTATTGCAGGTTCGGGCGGACGGTCAGCCAGTCGGTAACATGCACACCGTAGTTGAGTTCGATGTTGTATTCGCTGTGCTGCACAGGAACGTACTGCGGGTTGTCATAATCAGTAATGGCGTTGGCAGTGTTGATCTGGCGCTGACGCTTGGTGACGTCATCGTTGACATGGATTCGAGCAACCCCCAGACCGATATCGTCCTTGGGGCGAGCATCAAACGGACCGGTGTAGACCAGCCCGATGTTCTGAAAACTGTCGATACTGCTGGTTTCTCTATCATGGAAGGTGAAATTGGCAAATACGCTCAGGCCACGGGACGCATCGCCATTACGCGACGTTAGCTGCTGACGGCCCATGACCCACCAACCGCTTTTGCGGCTGCGGCTTTTTGCGGTCATACCGGTCACTCCTTGCGGGCGGCCATCGACGTCCTCGTAAATGTCGTTGGCACTGGCGCTGCTGTGGTAATAGCCAAGTCGGTATTCGCCTGGTAGCGCATGGGTACCCACGGTTGGCTTCCAGATCACCTCTATCGGGACCAATGCTCCCTGGGTGCCACTACCGCTGAGCTTGAAGCCGTTACCGACTTCCAGATTCGAAGGATTCTGCTCGAACACTCCGATCTGCACCGCCCAGTGGTCATCCAGGTTGTATTTGGCACGTAGCGCCCATTGGCTGACGGGACCGCTGTACCAGACATCCCCCGCTACGTTGCCGATGGGAGCGGCGCAGAATGCCAGGCTCTGGAAGTCGCAAGGGAAGCTGTTGAAGTCCTCGTTGACGCCCATGCGCCCAATCTTGAGATCCAGCGCCTCATCGAAAAACCGTTGGCGATACCACATTTGGGTCAGGCGCCAGGTTTGCCCGCGCCCCCATACCTCCTGCACGGAGCTGAGCTGCCCGGTACGTGGATCGCCGATGCGTTCGTTAGACAGGTTGTTGCCGCTTCGCTCGGTGACCAGCAACTGGAACTCGGCGGCATTCCAGCCAAGGAGTTTCTGCAGATCCAGATTGGCGCCCAGGGCCCATTGCGAGGTGTATCGGGCGGTGCGGTCATCGTTATAGCCGCCACTGAGATTGGCAGCGCCCTCACCGACGTAGCCGATGGTGAAATTCACACCTTTTTCGAGCAGTTCAGTGCGGGTGCCGCCCCAGTCCCCCAAACCCCATCGGGACGAGTCGCCGGCAGCAGCAGCGGGAAAAGCGATGCATGCAAAAAGGCTTAGCCCTACGGGCAGGCGCCAGAGGTTATTCATGTCGATTGGTCCTTGTTGTTATGGTTACGACACAGCGTTATCCAATCCGCAAGGCAGGGCCGTTGCAGCTTGGGGAATAGCGATCAATGCAAGATGAGCGTGGCCCGACCTCAATGCTCAGCCAGGTCAGCTAGATTCCCGCCAGACACAGGTATTTGATTTCGAGGTAATCCTCGATTCCGTACTTGGATCCCTCGCGCCCAACGCCGGACGCCTTGATGCCGCCAAAGGGCGCCGCTTCGGAGCTGATGATTCCGGTATTCACGCCGACGATGCCGTACTCCAGCGCCTCGCCGACGCGGAATACGCGCCCCAGATCGCTCGCGTAAAAATAGGCGGCCAGCCCGAACTCGGTATCGTTGGCTTTGCGGATGACTTCGGCGTCATTGAAGAAGCGGAAGACCGGAGCCAGAGGGCCGAAGGTTTCCTCTTTCGATACGCGAGCGATATCCGGCACGTCGACCAGGATCGTCGGCTGGAAAAAGTTGCCTCCCAGTTGATACGCCGCACCGCCCTGAAGCACCTTGGCGCCCTTTTCGATGGCGTCCTCGATATGCTCGCGCACCTTGGCGACCGCCTTCTCATCGATCAGCGGGCCAATGGTGGTGCCCTCGGCCATGCCATCTCCGAGTTTCAAACTGCCCACTGCTACGGCCAGCTTGTCGACGAAAGTGTCGTAAACCTTGTCGTGTACGTACAGGCGATTTGCACACACGCAGGTCTGGCCGGCGTTGCGGAATTTCGAGGCAAGAACGCCCTCTACAGCGGCGTCCAGGTCGGCATCTTCAAAGACGATAAACGGCGCATTGCCACCGAGCTCGAGGGATATCTTTTTGATGTCATGGCTGCACTTCTCCATGATCGTGCGGCCAATCTCGGTGGAGCCGGTGAAAGAGATTTTGCGGACCACCGGGTTGCTGGTCAGCTCTTCGGCAATCTCGGCGGCCGAGCCGGTCACGACCGACAGCACACCTTTTGGAATACCCGCTCGCTCGGCAAGCTCCACCAGGGCCAGCGCCGAAAAGGGCGTTTGCGAAGCCGGCTTGATCACCATTGTGCAACCTGCGGCCAATGCAGGTCCTGCCTTGCGGGTGATCATGGCGCTGGGAAAATTCCACGGCGTGATGGCGGCGCACACCCCTACGGGCTGCTTGAGTACCAGCAAGCGCTTGTCGGCAGAACCCGGGATCACGTCGCCGTAGATGCGCTTGCCCTCCTCCGCATACCACTCGATATAGGAAGCCGCAAAGACGATCTCACCACGCGCTTCGGCCAGGGGCTTGCCTTGTTCGAGGGTCATGATGCGGGCCAGGTCATCCTGGTTTTCGATGATCAGCTCGTACCAGCGGCGTAACGTAATGGCCCGCTCTTTTGCCGAAAGGGCGCGCCAGGCAGGCAGGGCACGATCAGCGGCTTCAATGGCGCGACGGGTTTCCGCCCCGCCCATGCGCGGAACATGGCCAATCACTGCGCCGGTCGATGGGTTGCCGACAGTGATGGTGGCGGCACTGTCGGCACCGATCCACTCGCCGTCGATATAGGCATGCTGACGAAACAGTTCGGGTTTTTTCAGGTTCACTGCATGTTCTCCGTCGGATACGCGGCGCCTCTCGGGCGCCGTTCGAACGCACTCGCCCTCGCGAGGCGGCAACGAGTGCGCTTTCTTCGCGTTGATGTTCCGGTCAATGCTGGGCTTTTTGGGCGTAGCTACCGGACGGGCTCAGGCTCGTGAACTTGAAGCCTCGATAGCCTTCGTTCTGGACCGACGCGAGAATGTCTCTGAACGGGCCCAAACCGCCCATGTAGAAGTAGACGGAGTTGGTCTTGCCAGGAATGTTGGCGCCGAAGATCCAGGAATCGGCCTTGGCGAACAGCGTCTGGTCGGCGATCTCACGGCAGGTCACGCCCCACTGGCGTTCAGATTCAGGATCGGGCTCCATGCAGGCCAGCTCTTTTTCTTCCATGAAGCCGATCATGTCGGATACCCACTCCACCTCTGTCTCGATGGTGGGTGGCAGGTTGGTGAACGGACCGTTCGGGCCGAGAATCATGAACATGTTGGGGAAGTTGGCGGTCGCCACCGACAGGTAGCTGGACGGCCCTTCGCTCCAGTGATCCTTGATGCTGACGTCATTCCGGCCGCGGATATCGATGCGTTTGTAGTTGCCGTCCACCGCGTCGAAACCGGTGGCGAATATCAGCACGTCCAGCTCGTGCTCCACGCCATCGGCGGTACGAATGCCCGCTTCGGTGATTTCCTCGATCGGGTTGGCTTTGACGTCCACCAAGGAGACATTCGGCCGGTTGAAAGTGGCGTAATAGCCGCTGTCGCATAGTGGACGTTTCGCATAGAGGTCGCGCGGCATCAGCTTGCGCGCCGTTTCCGGATCCTTGACGATCTCGCCGATCTTCTCGCGAATGAAATCTTGAGCGGCCCGATTGGCTTGCTCGTCGATCGCAATGTCGTTGAAGGTCTGGAACATGAAGCGGAATCCACCACCGCCGTCCCAGGCACGCTGGAAGATTTGTTTACGCTCTTCCGGCGACACGCTCATCGTTGGGATGTCGCTTTCCTCAAAACCGAACGCCAGGCGAGACGAGCGTACCTGTTGCCAGATCGCATCATAGTTACGCTTGATGTCATCGACGTACTCGCGGCTAACCGGACCATTGCCGACAGGGACGGTGTACTGCGCGGAGCGCTGGAACACGGTGAGATGGTCAACGGTAGGCGCAATGGCCGTAATCACCTGGCAACCGGTCGAGCCCGTGCCTATGACGCCGACGCGCTTGCCCTCCAGAACGGCATCGGCTGGCCAATTGGCGGTGTGGTACATCTTGCCCTTGAACTGCTCCATCCCCTTGATCTTCGGCACGTTGGTGGCAGACAGCAGACCAAGCGCGGTGACCAGGTACTTGGCGGAGTACTGGTGCCCATTATCAGTGGTGACGGACCAGCGGTTGGTTTGTTCGTCGAACACGGCCGAGGTGATCGCCGTTTCCAGTTGGATATCCTTGCGCAGGTCGTGGCGATCAACCGCATGGTTCAGGTAGGACAGGATCTGCGGCTGGTCGACGTAGCGGGTGGTGATGTCCCACTCCTGGCAAAGCTCGCGATCCCACGAGAAGCAGTACACGAAGGTTTCACTATCGGACAAGGCGCCTGGATAGCGATTCCAGAACCAGGTGCCCCCAACGCCAGCTGCCTTGTCGAAGGCACGCACCTTCAAACCAAGCTCGTCGCGCAGTTTTTTCAGCATATAGATGCCACCAAAACCGGCACCGATGATGATCGCGTCAAGGTTGGTCACGTTGGTGCCAACGGAGCGTTTAGCCAGAACTGTAGTTGTCATTGTGTTCTCCTGATTGATCGGTGCACCTGAAGTCATCGCTCGTTCGCTAAGAGAATCTTCAGGCAAGCCGGTACCGTCTCCCCCAAAAACAAGATCGGGGGCGTGTCGAAACTCGATAGGTGAAGTGAGCGGATCAGCCCGACCCGCTCCGCTCTTACTTACAGCGAGAAGCCACCATCCACCGCGATTGCCTGGCCTGTGACATGAGGCGCGCAGGCGAGGTAGACCGCCAACTGGCCCATGTCCTCGACGGTTTGCGCTTCGCCTTGTGGTAGCAGGGCCGCCTGATGCCGCTCCCAAGATTGCTCCTCGGTTTCACCCGGCTCAGCCCAACGGCTGGACAGCCCCTCGTCACCGCGCCACATGCCAGTACCCACGACACCGGGGCACAGCGCGTTGACCGTGATGCCTTCACGGGCGACTTCTTTGGCGAATGCGTTGGAAAAACCGATGACAGCGAATTTGGATGCGCTGTAGTGAGACAGGTCCGGGAAGCCGACCTTGCCGGCGATCGATGCCAGATTGATGATGCGACCGAACCTGTGCTCACGCATCAGCCGCAGTTCAGCCTGGCAACAGAGGAATACGCCGCGTGCGTTGATGTTCATGATGCGGTCCCACTCGCTGACTGGCAGCTCGTCGACCTTACCCAAACTCACTACGCCCGCGTTGTTGACGGCTACATCCAGGCGACCGTAGTGCTCGCGTACCTGCTCGATCATTGCGCCAACGCTGTCGGGTTGGCTCACGTCCACTTGCAAGGCGATGGCGCGGCGGCCAATTGCACGCACACGGGCGGCGGCTTCTTCAGCGATGCCGAGGTCATAGTCGGCGAGTACCAGATCAGCGCCGGCTTTTGCCAGGCTCAAGGCGATGCCTTGGCCAATACCGCGGCCAGCGCCTGTTACCAGGGCAACCTTGCCGACCAGGGAAAAATCGACAGCAGTAGATTCGCTCATGAGATGCCTCTAATTATTGTTGTTGAATGCGACCGCTCATGGCGGTTCGCTGAGACGGATGGAGCAAATCAGGTGCCAATCTTAGAACTATCAGCTCAAAGCACCGTTCCAGAGCGCTTCCAGCATCGCGAAAGGCGAATTGCGATCGCAGCCGATCAAGACGTTATGTCTCGCGATGAGCGGGACGAAGGGAGAACGGTGAGACGTTATGTCTCACCCTGTAACGCAAATCGATTCAGCTTGTGGACACCGGTCAACACGCATTAAATGGCTGTACAAAAATTAGAATTGACCATGCGGAGGTAACATGTCCTCTGGTTACTCAAAGGCTCATGTGGAACACGTGAGCAGAGTGCTACGCACTGCCCAAAGCGCGCCGACGCTTCCCGTTCCGAGCAGCATCGTCGACTCCTGGCGCCGTTCGGTGCAGCACCACCAACTCGATCCAGGCTCGCTGCAGGGCCCACGAGTGCTCGAAGCACACCAACTCAATGAGCATCGAGAGCGTATCGATGATTTCCTGAGGCTGGCGGGCAATGAGATTGGTCGACTCCACCATCGAGTGCGCGATGCCGATTATTGCGTGATGCTCACCGATACCTTGGGATGCACCGTCGATTACTGCATCGATTCAACGATCCGCGGCGAGTATCGACGTGCCGGCATCGACCTCGGCACGTGCTGGACGGAAAGCGAAGAAGGCACCACCGCCGTATGTGCGGTTCTGATCGATAAGCAGCCGATCACCGTACACAAGCAGGATCACTTTCGCGCAGCGTTCATCGGCAACACCTGCTCTGCCGCCCCGGTCTTTTCCCCTTCCGGCGAGCTTTTCGCCGTTTTGGACGTATCCGCCATACGTTCGCCGGATGACAGGCGTAGCCAACATCTGATCCGTCAGATGGTCATTCAAAGCGCCGCTGAAATCGAAAATGCGTACTTCATGTACAGCACCCAGGATCTTTGGGTGTTGCGCGCGCATCCGTTTCCCGGGTATGTCGATAGCCAACCGCAGTTCCTGTTCGCATGGGATAGCGATGGTGTGATCCAGGCGCTCAATCCCGCCGCACGGCGGTTGCTGCTACAGCGTCACGGCCGGATTCCGGATACCGTCGATGAAGCCTTTATTTCAGACCGGCTTCCTGATCGCGCTGATGACACGGTTCATTACCTATCTGCGCTGAACCTACATGTGCGACTCAAAGCGCCAAGACGCCGTCCGAGCGCACGTGCAACCGGCAAGGTGGTCGAAGCGCTCGATCCAACGGTTGCCCGAGCTCTTGAACTGGCGGTGCGCGTCAAGGACCGAGGGCTGCCGGTATTGATTCATGGTGAGACAGGCGCTGGCAAAGAGCACTTCGCGTTGCAGTTGCATGCAGCCAGCAAACGCAAGGACAAGCCCTTCGTCGCCATCAATTGTGCGGCGATACCAGAAAACTTGATCGAAAGTGAGCTGTTCGGCTATTCGGCCGGCGCCTTCACCGGCGCATCAAGTAAAGGCATGCGGGGTCTGCTGCAACAGGCCGATGGCGGCACGCTATTTCTTGATGAGATCGGCGATATGCCGCTCACGCTGCAGACCCGCCTGCTGCGGGCATTGAGCGAAGGCCAAGTGTCGCCATTAGGCGCCTCACGCCCACAGGCCATCGACATTCAGGTCGTGTGTGCCAGCCACCGCGATCTCGTGACGCTGGTCGAGCAAGGTACGTTCCGTGAAGACCTGTACTTCCGCTTGAACGGCGCGCGCTTCGATATCCCGCCATTGCGCGAGCGCACCGATAAACTGGCCTTGATCAATAAGCTCTTGGACGAAGAATGCACGCGATCCGCAGAGCGCTTCCAACTGAGTGACGCGGCCTTGGAGATGCTGTTGAACTACAGTTGGCCCGGCAATATGCGCCAGCTGCATCATGCGCTGCGATATGCCTGTGCGGTGTGCGCCAGCCAGGTGATCGGTATCGAAGACTTGCCGGTAACGCTTGCTATCAGCGCCCCGGTGAACGGGGAGGAAACGTCAGCAGGAGACCCGGAACGTCAAGCGCTGATCGACACACTAGTACGCAATCGCTGGAAGCCGGTACTTGCTGCACAGGAGCTGGGAATTTCCCGTGCAACTCTTTACCGCCGCGTGAATCAGTACGGCATTAAGATGCCCGGCAAGGGTTCGTATAACTAGACGTCCATAGTTGAATGCCACCCTCCCGCTCAGCCAGCGCGAGGGCGGCTGCCCTTCTGACTCAAACGAGTTTTTCCAGCTCCGGCAGAATCTCGAACAGATCGCCTACCAGGCCGTAATCGGCAACCTGGTAGATGGGCGCTTCTTCGTCCTTGTTGATCGCGACGATCACTTTGGAGTCCTTCATACCTGCCAGGTGCTGGATGGCACCGGAGATACCCACCGCGATGTACAGCTGCGGCGCAACGATCTTGCCGGTCTGGCCGACCTGCATGTCATTTGGTACGAAGCCGGCGTCGACCGCCGCACGCGAGGCGCCGACGGCAGCGCCAAGCTTGTCGGCCAGCGAATACAGATGTTTGAAGTTCTCGCCATTCTGCATGCCACGACCACCGGAGACGACAATCTTTGCAGCAGTCAATTCCGGACGATCGGATTTGGCCAGTTCTTCGCCAACGAATGACGAAACGCCTGCGTCGCCCGTGCCGGAAACCTGTTCGACGCTAGCCGAACCACCTTCAGCGTTGACCGGATCGAAACCGGTCGCGCGAACGGTGATCACCTTGATCGGTGCGCTGGACTGGACAGTCGCGATGGCATTACCGGCATAGATCGGACGCTTGAAGGTATCAGCGCTTTCTACCGCAATGATCTCGGAAATCTGATCAACGTCCAGCTGGGCGGCTACGCGAGGCAGGAAGTTCTTGCCGTTGGTAGTAGCGGCCGCCAGGACATGGCTGTAATCCTTGGCCAGACCCGCGATCAATGGCGCGACGTTTTCCGGCAATTGATTGGCGTAGGCCGCATCTTCTGCAACCAGCACCTTGGAAACGCCTTCGATTTTGGAAGCCGCTTCGCCAATGGCCGCGCAATTGCTGCCGGCTACCAGCACATGAATGTCGCCGCCAATGGCTTTTGCGGCGGCCACGGTGTTGAGGGTCGCAGCAGCCAGAACGGCATTGTTGTGTTCAGCGATAACCAGGATAGTCATTTAGATTACCTTCGCCTCGTTCTTCAGTTTCTCGACCAGTTCAGCCACGGACTTGACCTTGATACCTGCGCTGCGAGCAGCTGGTGCTTCGACTTTCAACGTCTTCACAGTGGAGGTGGTCGATACGCCCAGTGCGTCGGGTGTCAGCACTTCCAGCGGCTTCTTCTTGGCCTTCATGATGTTCGGCAGCGACGCATAGCGCGGCTCGTTCAGACGCAGGTCGGTGGTGACGATCGCCGGGAGGTTCAGCGCAACGGTTTGTGCGCCGCCATCGATTTCACGCCCGACCTTGACCTTGTCACCTTCCACTTCGACTTTCGACGCGAAGGTGCCCTGAGCGAATCCGGTCAGTGCGCCCAGCATCTGGCCGGTCTGGTTGTTGTCGCTGTCGATGGCCTGCTTGCCGAGAATCACCAGTTGTGGCTGTTCCTTGTCGACCACGGCCTTGAGTAGCTTGGCCACGGCCAGGGAGTTCAGCTCTTCGGTCGACTCGACCAGTACGGCGCGATCTGCACCCAGTGCCAGCGCGGTACGCAGTTGCTCCTGGGCAGCGGTCGGACCAATGGAAACCACGACGATCTCGCTCGCGACACCCTTCTCTTTCAGGCGCACGGCTTCTTCCACGGCAATTTCGCAGAAGGGGTTCATCGACATCTTGACGTTGGCGAGGTCGACGCCGGAGTTGTCCGCCTTAACGCGAACCTTGACGTTGTAATCGACCACTCGTTTGACTGTTACCAGTATTTTCATATTGTCTCCGATTGCAGGCACCACAGAGGTGGCGGCGATCAATTGGTGCGTAGTGATTGAAGGTAGCGGCGCAAGGCAAAGCCCAGAGATAGCACCGTCAACGCGATGAAGAACCAGTCGATGGGGCCACGAATAAACACATCGAAACTGTTGCTGCTGATCAGCAGGGAACGACGGAAGTTGTCTTCCAGCATCGGCCCCAGGATGAAACCGATCAGAAACGGTGCTGAGGCAAATCCGGTACGGTTGAAAATGAAGCCGACCAGGCCGAACACCAGCATGACAGCGATATCGAAGGTGCTGTTGTTCACGGCGTAGGCGCCGTAGATGCAGAACATCAAAACGATGGGGAACAGGATCCGCTTGGGAACGTCGGCAATCCGGGAAAAATACCGGATCGCCAGCTTGCCGGTACCGAACAACACCACGGAGCTGAGCATGATGCCGCAGAACAGCGCGTAGATCAGATTCATGTTCTCTTGGAAAAGAATCGGTCCGGGAGTCAGTCCATGGATCATGAAAGCGCCGAGGATGATCGCGGTGATCACGTCGCCGGGGATTCCCAATGACAGCAGCGGAATCATGGTCGCGCCGGCAACCGCGTTGTTGCCCGCCTCGGCTGCGGCTACACCCTCGATTTCACCCTTGCCGAAATTGTCCCTGTTGGGCGAATTGCGGCGTGCCTCCGAATAGGAGATGAACGAAGCGGCTGTCGCGCCAGTGCCCGGAATGGCACCGATGATCACACCGATGAAGCTGCCTCGAATGATGCTGCGCATGCTGCCTTTGAGCTCCTGCCAAGTCACGTCGGCACCCGCCACGGCGGTCTGGATGTGCTCCCGGGCCCGCGACAGATAGAACTCAAGAATCTCGGGAATGGCGAACAGACCAATCAACAGCGGGATGAAGTTGATACGATCCATCAGATTGTAATTGTCGAAGGTCAGACGCTCGGTACCGTAGACCGGATCCATGCCAACCAGCGCGAGGATCACCCCTAGAGCAGCAGCGACCAGCCCCTTCATCACCGAATCACCGGAAACCGAAATGATGATGGTCAGCGAGAAGCAGATCAGCCAGAAATACTCCGGCGGCCCGAAGTTCAGCGCCAGCTTGGCCAGGTAACCCGCCAGGAAGATCAGCGACAGATTGGAGATGAAGTCGGCGATACAGGACGCGTACAGCGCCATGGACAGTGCCTTCTTGGCTTCACCTTTCTGCGCCATCGGGTAACCGTCCAGCAGCGTGCTGGCCGACGCTGGCGAGCCCGGTGTGCGGATCAGAATGGCAGTGATCGATCCGCCATACATGCCGCCCTTGTAAATACCGACCAGCAGCAGGATCGCGGTGACGGGCTCCATGCCGAAGGTGAACGGCAGCGCCAGGGCTACCGCCATGGTTGCGGTCAACCCGGGTATGGCTCCGATCACGACGCCAATCACCACGCCGACCGCGATCATCAGGATGTTTTCCACGCTCAGGAAAAGGCTGAGCACCTCAAGCATCTGGTCCATTTCATAATCTCATCAAGCGGGTACTCAATATCCCCAGAGCGAGCCGTAAGGCAGGGGAACATTCAGGCCATAGTCGAAGGCCAGGCAGATACCGATCGGCATCGCAACACCCAGCAGATAAATGCCAATGCGCCTGACCCCCATGGCTACGAACAGCAACATCGTGGCCAGCACGCCACAGACCGCCGCGCCCAGCAGCTCGAGCCCGAAGTAGTAAACGGCGAAGGCCAGCAACGGCAGCAGCCATTGATGGAGCGGCAAGTCGCGCAGTTTGGTGTATTTTTCTTCCCGCTCACGCTTCGGGCCAAACATCGCGCCGAGCACCAGACCGATACCAAGCAACAGAATCATCCAACCCATGATCTGAGGAAGGACCAGGGGCGACAGCAGCGGTGACTGAAGCCTGCGAGGCTCAACGATGTACGCTGGAACCAGATAAAACAGAAACGTAAGGGATGCCACGATGAGAACCAGACCGGCAGCTGCATCGACGCTGGCAAGCCTGGAGACTCTCTGGCGAATGGCGGTGTTTTTCATAATCCATCCAGTTAGGCAGAGGCGTCCCGCGCGGCGACGCCCCCTTGAAGCTATTGAGGCTTATTCGCCGAGTCCGGCGGCTTCGACCAAATCAGCCCACTGCTTAATATCCCGCTCGACCATGGACTTGAACGCTTCCCCGGATTCCTTGCCGGCGACAGCGCCCAGCTGCGGTAGGAAATCCTCGAACGCCTGGCTTTGCATGACGTTTTGCACGCCGGCCTGCAGCTTGCCGTAGGCCTCGTCGGACATCGAGGCGCTCCCAATAAGACCGAACCAGGCGGAGGTGGCAAAGTCGGACAGCCCCTGCTCAACACCAACGGACTGCACGGTCGGCACGTCCGGCAGGAAGGGCGAAGGCTCGCTGGTGCTGACAGCCAGTACCCGCAGTTGCCCCGACTTGATCATCGGATAGACAGTCGGCAGGTTCTCGAATGAAAAGTCGACATCACCCGACAGCAGTGCCGGAAGCGCCTCGCCACTTCCACGGAACGGAACGTGGGTCATCTGGGACGCACCGATCTTGGCTTTGAACAGTTCACCCGACATATGGATGGAGCTGCCGATACCAGGCGAGCTGAAGGAGGTCTGCTCGGTCTTCGCGGCTTGCACGAACTCTTCGAAGGTCTGGAACTTGCTCTTGGCCGGTACGACGAGGACGTTAGGGATATCAATAATGTTCTGAATAAAGCGGAAGTCTTTTACCGGGTCATAGGCCAGGGGATAAAGACTCGCGCCAACAGTGTGCCCCGGGGACGCCATCAGCACGCGGTAATCGGCATCGCGCTTGGAAACCCGGGCCAGTTGCGCGGTGGCAACAGTGGTGCCCGCACCCGGGCGGTTCTCGACGATAACGTTCACACCCAGTTCCGTGCCCAGAAGGTCGGCCACCCGACGGGACAGGATATCCGTGGAGCCACCGGCGGCGTACGGAACGACCAGTGTGATGTTCTTGGACGGCCAATCGGCAGCCTGGGCGGCCGTACCGAGCAGCGGAAGCAACACGGCAGCGCTTGTCGCCACCAGCATTTTCATCAACTTGTTCATATTATCTCTCTTGTGGTTGCGTATTTGATGACCCGGCATGTCGCAACATGACCGGGCTTACGTCCAGCTCAGGCAGTGAGCCAGTACCGGTTACTGGATGGGTTACGTGAGTTGCTCGATGACCCCCTTGTCTTTCAGAACATCCAGCGCATCGGCTGAAAGCCCCAGGACGGATTTCAGAACCTGCTCCGTGTGCTCACCGAGCATCGGCGCAGGCCGCTTGTACTCGACCGGCGTGCCCGAGAGCTTCACCGGGCTCCCGACCATCCTGAAGTCCGGGTTCTTGGCGTGCGGGATATCGACCAGCATGTCGCGCGCCAGCACCTGCGGCTCGGCCAGGGCGCGGCCGATGTCGTTGATCACGCCGACTGGTACCTTCGCCGCATGGATCCGGGTGACCCAGTTGTCGGCGGTGTCCTTGAGGAAGTGCTCGGACAGCAGCCCGACGATGGCGTCGCGGTTGCGCACGCGGTCGGCGTTTTTGGTGAAGCGCGGGTCCCGCGGCAGTTCCGGCAGGCTGATGGCATCGCACAGGGCTACGAACTGAGTGTCGTTGCCACAGGCAATGATGAAATCCATGTCGCTGGCAGTGAACACCTGATATGGCACGATGTTGACGTGGGCGTTGCCCTGACGGCCCGGCGGTTTGCCGGTGCTCAGGTAGTTCTGGCTCTGGTTGCCCAGGGCCGCCACCTGCACATCCAGCAGCGCCATATCGCAGTGCTGGCCGCGACCAGTCTTTTCACGTGCCAGCAACGCCGCCTGAATGGCGATGGTGGAATACAGGCCGGTCATTACGTCCGCCACGGCCACGCCCACCTTCTGCGGGCCGGCACCCGGCACACCGTCCTTCTCGCCGGTGATGCTCATCAGACCGCCCATGCCCTGGATGACGAAGTCGTAGCCGGGCTCTTCGGCGCGCGGGCCGGTCAGACCGAAACCGGTGATCGAGCAGTAGACCAGACGCGGATTAAGATTCGACAGGCTGTCGTAGTCCAGCCCGTACTTGGCCAGCGAGCCGGCCTTGTAGTTCTCGATCAGCACGTCGGAGGTTGCCGCCAGTGCTCGCACCAGCTCCTGACCTTCCGGCGTGGCGATGTTCATAGCCACCGACAGCTTGTTGCGGTTGGTGGACTGGTAATAGGACGCCTCGATGCTGTTCTCGCCATCCGGCGTTTTCATGTAAGGCGGGCCCCAGCCACGGGTGTCATCACCCACACGCGGCCGTTCGACCTTGATCACTTCGGCGCCAAGGTCGGCCAGCACCTGGCCGCACCAGGGGCCAGCCAATACACGACTCAGGTCGAGCACCCGAATCCCACTCAATGCACCCATGTCTCTTACCTTTTCAACACGGCCGGCGCAAAACTCCGCCGACCTGGTTCAGATGAGCAAACGGCGTTTTGCTCAGACGCGCTCGATGACCATGGCCAGGCCCTGGCCGACACCGATACACAGGCTGATGACCGCGTAGCGCTTGCCGCTGCGCTGCAATTCGCGCGCGGTGGACAGTGCCAGGCGCGCCCCGGAAGCCCCCAGCGGATGACCCACGGCGATCGCGCCACCGTTCGGGTTGACGCGCGGGTCGTCGAACGCCACATGCAGGCCCTTCAGACAGCCCAGCACCTGCGAGGCGAAGGCTTCGTTGATTTCGATGATGTCCATATCGGTCAGGCTCAGGCCAGCACGGGCCAGTGCCTTGTTGATGGCTTCCACCGGTCCAACGCCCATGATGCGCGGCTCGACGCCGGCAACGGCGGCGGACAGGATGCGTGCCATTGGCTTGAGGCCGTGCTTCTCGCCAGCGGCCTGGCTGCCGATCAGCAGCGCGGCGGCACCGTCGTTTACGCCCGAGGCGTTACCCGCGGTGACCACGCCGTCTTCAAACAGCGGGCGCAGCTTGGTCAGTGCGGCCATGTCGGATTGCGGACGCGGATGCTCATCCTCGGCGATCACGCTCGGCGGGGTCTTGCGACCGGTCGGCACGCTCACCGGCACGATCTCCTCGGCGAAGAAACCAGCCTGGCGCGCGGCTTCGAACTTGGCCTGAGAGGCAGCGGCAAAGGTGTCGGCCTCTTCACGGCTGATGCCAAATTCGAGGGCCAAGTTGTCGCCAGTCTGCGGCATGCTGTCGTTGCCGAACTGCTCGATGATTTTCGGGTTCGGGAAGCGCGCGCCGATGGTGCTGTCGTACATCGTGAAGTCGCGGCTATAGGCCTTCTCGGCCTTGGCCATGACGAACGGGGCGCGCGACATGCTTTCCACGCCGCCTGCAACGAACAGTTCGCCTTCGTTGCAGGTGACGGCGCGTGCAGCATCGACGATCGCGGCCAGGCCACTGGCACACAGGCGGTTGACGGTCTGGCCGGGCACGGTGACCGGCAGGCCGGAGAGCAGCACGGCATGACGGGCGATGTTACGGCTGTCTTCACCGGCCTGGTTGGTGTTGCCGAGGATCAGGTCGTCAACGGCAGCCCCGTCAACGCCGGTGCGCGCAATCAGCTCGCGGATCACGTCGGCAATCAAATCATCCGGGCGAACCGGAGCCAGACCACCGGCGTGGCGACCGAAGGGAGTACGCAGGCCTGCGTAGATGTAGGCGTTCAGCATGATGATACCTATAAAGGAAAGGGTTATATGGTGGACGGCTCATCCAGGCGCAGCGATAGCCCCAGCAGGGCACGGCGACGCAGCCAATGGCTCGGGCGATAACGCGGGTCGCCGGTCACGTTCAGCATGCGCTCGAGTATGGTCAGCAGGCGACGCGGACCGAGGCTGTCGCCCCAGGCCAGCGGACCCTGCGGATAACCCAGGCCCAGACGCACGGCCTGATCAATATCCTCGGGGCTGGCGATCCGCTGCTGAGCGATGTCGCAGGCTAGGTTGACCACCATGGCCAGCACGCGCTGCGCTACGAAACCGACGCTGTCGCGAATCACGGTGACGCCCACGCCATCGCGGGCGAACAGCGCATGGGCGGCAGCGCGCATGTCCGGACGGGTAGCCGGGGTCATCATCAGAGTGCGATGGCGAGACAGATCGGTCAGCAGGTCCACGCACACCGTGCGGGCGGCATCCACACCGAAGCGGTTGGCTGCGGTGGTGGCGTCATCGCCGTACGGCGCAATCAGGCACAGCGCCTGCTCGGAAGGACGATCGCCTTCCTCCACCTGCGCACCCAACGCATCGAGCAGCACGGCCAGCTTCTGCTGATCGTCTGCGCTCTCGGTGGCGACCCACACTGGCGGCAATTGCTCGACGCTCGGCACCGGTTGCGGTCGCGGCGCATCGACCATCTGGCCGTTCTGGTAGCGGTAGAACCCCTGCCCCACCTTGCGGCCCACGCGGCCGGCCACCAGCATCTGGCGGGTCAGCGGGGACGGCGTGTAGCGCGGGTCGTTGTAGAACTGGGTATAGATCGATTCCATTACCGGATGGGAAACGTCCAGCGCGGTGAGGTCGAACAGCTCCAGCGGGCCCATGCGGAAACCGGCGCCTTCGCGCAGGATGCGGTCCACATCGCCTTGCGGGGCGACACCCTCACCGAGGATCTTCAGGGCTTCGGTACCGTAGGCACGGCCGGCATGGTTGACGATGAAACCTGGGGTGTCCTTGGCGCGCACACCGGTGTGGCCCATGCGCCTGGCCAGGTCCAGCAGGGCATCGCTGACGGCCGGATCGGTGGCGATGCCGTCGATGACTTCGACCACCCTCATCAATGGAACAGGGTTGAAAAAGTGAAAGCCGGCGACTCGCTGCGGATGCTGACAGGCTGTGGCGATGGCGCTCACCGAGAGCGACGAGGTGTTGGTCGCCAGGATGCATTCGGCGTCGACGATGCCTTCGAGCTGAGTCAGCAAGCCGCGCTTGGCATCCAGATTCTCGACGATGGCTTCCACCACCATGTCGCAAGCGGCGAGCTCTTCGATGGCGGTGACAGGCTTGAGCAGCGCCACGGCAGCGTCGGCGGAGGCCTGGGTGATCTTTTCCTTGGCCACCAGTTTGCCTAGGGTACTCGCGAGATTGTCGCGGGCAGTCACGGCTGCGCCCTCACGGGCATCATACAAACGCACTTCCACGCCAGCCTGCGCGGCAATCTGGGCTATGCCTGCACCCATTACGCCGGTGCCGACCAGCCCCATGGTGTTAATCGAGCGAGCCATGCTTACTCCCCGCGGTAGGTGGGTTTGCGCTTTTCGAAAAAGGCGGCGGCGCCTTCCTTCTGATCAGCGGAATCGAACAGTAGCTGGAACGCCTTGCGCTCCAGGGTCAGCGCGCTGTCCAGTGGCAGATCGGCGCCGGCCAGCATCACTTCCTTGATTTGTTGCACAGCCAGTGGCGGTAGCGCGGCGATTTCGCTGGCCAGGGCCAAGGCGCGCGAAAGGGTCTGATCGTCCGGCACCACTTCGCTGACCATTCCGATGGCCAACGCCTCGGGCGCCTTTACCATGCAGCCGGTCAGCGCGATGCGCATGGCCTGGAACTTGCCGACCGCGCGAATCAAACGCTGAGTGCCGCCGGCACCGGGCATTAAACCGAGTTTGACTTCCGGCTGACCGAAACGGGCCGACTCCCCGGCCACGATGATGTCGCAGTGCATCGCCAGTTCGCAGCCACCACCCAGGGCGAAGCCATTAACGGCGGCGATGACCGGCTTCGGACAGCGGGCAATCGGATCCCATAGCAGCTCGGTATGACGGCCATACATCTCGATCGGCGAGGCGCTGGCAAACTCCCTGATATCCGCACCTGCGACGAAGAACTGCTCACCACCGGTAAGCACGACGGCGCGAATATCGTCACGCCGGGCGAGCGTGCGGAAGTGCTCAGCCAACTGATGACGCACGCTCGCATTGAGCGCGTTCTTGGCTTCGGGACGGCTGATACGCACGACGGCGACACCGTCATGGGGATACTCCAGCAGTACGACTGGATCGAGTGGTTGGCTCATCTCTGCTCCGCTATTGGTCACGCAGATATGTCTGCTGTGCGAAACTGCATTTCGCTTTTTCGTGGGGCGATAGGTTTTAACGTTGTTTTCTTTAAATGTCACCCCCCTGACATACGACTTTTGTCGAAGGAACCGTCGCGATAGCGGTCTATACCGAAAATAAACGTTCAGGCAAAGCAACCCTTGCCGACTGTCCGCTATGCGGAATACAATTTCGAAAAACTTGATTTTATAAAAAACGAGGCTCTACCATGCAACGCAGGATTAAGGATCGGTCCCCGGATCAGGACTCGCTTTTAGAGACCGAACGGGTTCTGCTCGATCCGATATCGGCTCTCGATGAGGAGGAAAAGGACCGCCAGTTCGTCACCGCGCTGGCCCGGGGCCTGGAGTTGCTGCGCTGTTTCAGCCCGCGCGAAAGCGTGTTGAGCAATCAGGAGCTGGCCCGCAAGGCCAACCTGCCTCGGCCGACCGTCAGCCGGTTGACTCACACGCTGACGCGCCTGGGTTATTTGAAGCAACTGCCCCAAGGCAAATACCAGCTGGACGTCGGTGTGATGTCGTTTGGCTACGGGATGCTCTCCAATCTGTCGATTCGGGCTGTAGCGCATCCTCTAATGGAACAGTTGGCCAACCACGCAAATGCGGCGGTGGCGATGGCGGCCCGGGACCGGCTGCAGATGGTTTATCTGGACGTGGTGCACGGCCAGGGCAACCTCACGATGCGGCGCCAAGTGGGTACCCATCTGCCTTTGCATCTGAGCGCTGCGGGACGTGCCTGCCTGGCTGGGCTGCCGGAAAATGAGTGCGATTTTCTACTGGACCGTATTCGCACCCGGCATCCCGAGGACTGGCCCAAGCTCCGCAAAGGCCTGGAAAAGGCCTTCCGGGACTACGCCGACTACGGCTACTGCCTGTCGATCGGCGAGTGGCAGCGGGACGTGAATGCAGTTGCAGTGCCCATGACGCATGCGCAGCACGGGCTGCTGGCATTCAACTGCGGCGGCCCGAGTTTTCAGCTCTCGCGCGAAAAGCTGGAAGAGGACATCGGACCGCGGCTGGTCCACATGGTTAGCAACATCGAGGCCAGCACCCGCTGATGAAGAAGCGGGTCGTGCCTCGTCGATATGACGCGTCCGACCATCGGACCCTCGAGGAGTAACACATGATCCGCGATCCGGAAACATTGCAAATCCTGCTGGATTCCATCCGCCAGTTCGTCAACGAAGCGTTGATCCCGCGCGAAAACGAAGTTGCCGAAACCGACTCGATGCCGGCGGACATCGTCGAGCAGATGAAGGAAATGGGCCTATTCGGCCTGACCATTCCCGAGGATTTCGGGGGGCTGGGCGTGACCATGGAAGAGGAAGTGAACATTGCCTTCGAACTGGGCCGCACGTCCCCGGCGTTCCGCTCCTACATCGGCACCAACAACGGCATTGGCTCCATTGGAATCCTGCTCGACGGTACAGACGAGCAAAAAGCCAAGTACCTTCCCAAGCTGGCCGCTGGCGATTTCCTCAGCGCCTTCTGCCTAACCGAGCCGGACTCCGGCTCCGACGCCGCCTCGCTGAAGACCACCGCCGTTCGCGACGGTGATGTCTACGTCATCAACGGTACCAAGCGCTTTATCACCAATGCGCCGCATGCAGGCATCTTCACCGTGATGGCTCGTACCAACCGCGAAATCAAGGGCGCCGGTGGCATCAGTTCGTTCATCGTTGAAGCCCAAACCCCAGGCGTCACGGTCGGCAAGCGGGATCAAAAGATGGGCCAAAAAGGCGCGCATACCGCCGACGTGATTTTCGAGAACGTTCGCGTGCCGGCCGAAAACCTGATCGGTGGCAAGGAAGGCGTCGGCTTCAAGACCGCCATGAAGGTGCTCGATAAAGGTCGTCTGCACATCGCCGCACTCTCCGTAGGCGCCGCCGAGCGCATGCTCGCCGACTCTCTGCAGTACGCCATCGAGCGCAAGCAGTTCGGCCAGCCCATCGCCGAATTCCAGCTGATCCAGGCCATGCTGGCCGACAGCAAGGCCGAGATTTACGCTGCGCGCTGCATGGTGCTGGATGCCGCGCGCAAGCGCGACGAAGGCCTGAACGTCAGCACCGAGGCATCCTGTGCCAAGATGTTCGCCACCGAGATGTGCGGCCGCGTGGCCGACCGAGGCGTGCAGATCCATGGTGGCGCCGGGTACGTCAGCGAATATGCCATCGAGCGATTCTACCGCGACGTGCGCCTGTTCCGCCTGTACGAGGGCACCACTCAGATCCAGCAAATAATCATCGCCCGCAACATGATCCGCGAAGCACAGCGTTAACGCAGTGCAAGGGAACGTCGAGTGTGCTCTGGAGCGCTCTTGGTTATCGATCAATCGTCGATAACCAAGGGCTCCCTACCTGCGAACAGCTGATTACCGCTGTGTCTGCGACAGCGGGTCCGTTCCCTGCTTCTGAAACGCCGCAAGAAAGGCTTTCAAAGCGGGTGAGTTATTTTCCGGATGCCAGGCCAGAGCTAGCTCAAGCAGTGGCGTCTCTTCAACCAGCGGTATGGCTGTCGCACCGTGCGGGAGCGAGCGGATATAGGTTCCGGGGTTCGCTGAACTGCGGCTTCGGTTAGTTCATGCATGGCATGGGAGCCGCCGCGCGACGAGCGATACTTTAGCAGGGTGATCCGGTAACGATGATTGTCTTCGCCTACCGCAGTTCATCTACCTTAACGAAAACCGTTAGCGCCTTATCTGGACCCTGCGACGAGGACACCAAATTTGTCGGGCCGGATAAGTAACAGGTGTACAGGCGTCAAGGTCTCTATTTCAAATGATGGCGGCATCTCGAACATGGAAGCGGGTATCAAGCCGTAGTTGGTCGAGGCCATGAAGCACGACTACGACCTGCTGAAAAAAAGACATGGATATCACCGATCTGGTTTTCGCCGCCTGGATCAGCGAATCCTACCTCAAGCGCGCGTACGCAGCATCTGACCTGGACTACGAGGCAGTGCAAACCATAGTCAGCCGGCTCCACGCGCCTCCCGGTCGTAATCCCGCTGAGATCTGTTGCGCCGCTAAAGGCAGCGTGGCCTTGGACAGCACCGCGGACATACTCGCCGCCGAAGCAAAGGCCACAGCCGACGGCTCTGCCATCTACGTCATCTACGACCACGTCAACCTCACCGGGCTGAAGCTGTTCGACAAAGATCAAGCACCCGAGCGAACAGCGAGCCCGCAACTTTTGTTCTCGCTACCAATGCAAGTTAGGGCTCTAGCGCCAAAGCTGAGCGTGATGGATGAGCTACCAACCCGTTTCAAATCAAAGGGGCAGCTTTCGGCCCAGAAGCGGTCGGTCGACTTCCTCGTATATTGATGCCATTCAAGTCATTGAAAGCTTCTGCTCTATCTGGTCGGGACAAATATAAGCCGAGGGTGCCGCGTATTCCTGGATCCGACAAGGTTGCTTCAAAGCCGCGAAATCAGCTCGAATCCTTGCATCACCGGAACGCTTGCTTCTGCATTCGTGGAGAAAGTCACCCAGCTTTGCCTGTGACGGCGCCTGGTTGCATCTGTACGGGCTAGCCGGTTTCGTGCAGAGGGAGATGTAGGGACCCCTTCGACCGGAAAATACTGCTCTCGTCGGAGGCGGTCCGCGCGGCTGGTTGAGGCATATGCGGGAAACAGCTGGCTGAGCATCGTCCTAGTAGGCACAAATGATGAGTGCCGCTACCCTTCTCAACCGCCTCGGCAGCTGTGCACTGCGCGGGCATAAAAGGCGGCTCAGGGTGTGTTGCGCTCAGGACTACGGCTCGCGGGGCGCGCCACATGATCAGTGCGGATGTCCTGACTTCACGCTCTTGCTACAGCCAATGGCTGCGCCAACCTGAAACCTGGTAATGGCAGCTTAAGCGAGACCACTGCAGCGAACATGAGCAGCACGCCGGAACTGCCAAAAGCGACCCAGTGCGTACCGAAGTGCTCATACCCCCACCCGCCAAGCCATGAGCTGATCATCGCTCCCACCTGATGGCCCAGGTAAGCGGTTCCATACATAACCCCAACCAGCCGCACGCCATATACATCCGCAAGGATGGCCGACGAGGTTGCAATACTGCCCGCCCAGACTATCCCACCAATGGTGGCTGCGATGTACAGCTCCCAGTGAGTACCGACCAGCAGAAGCGCGAAGAAACCCAACCCCCGAATGAAGTAGATGGCGGCCAGAATATTTCTACGCGGCACTCGATCGGACAATCGGCCAAGCACCAAAGTCCCGGCAATCGCCACTAGGCCGATCAGGCCGATGCCGTAGGAGCTGGTCATGGCATCGAAGCCGTGATCCATCAGCATGGGCACGCCATGTGTACCCAATAGATTCATGCTGTATCCGCACGCGAACAGGCCGAACACAATCTTCCAGAACGGAGACGTATGCATGGCGGCATTCAATGTAAGTCCACTCGCCGCAGCGTCATTGGCGGAGGCCGGGGAACCCGCTTTGGCCGGTAGCAGATCCGAGTTCTGTGGCACTTCATCGCGAATGATGAATAACGCCGCCGGTACGGTTATCAACACGAATGCAACAGCAAAGGAGACGAGACTGGTTTGCCAGTTATATGACTCGATTGACAGTGTCAGCAATGGTGTAACGACCGCCATGCCTGCCATCGATCCAGTGGACAGGAAGAACAAAGCCATACCACGCTGCCGAGTAAACCAGCGACTAATAACAGGTGTAAGGGCTACGGGGCTGGTGAACGCAAGACCAATGGACAACAGCACACCGAACGAAAGGAGAAAGGTGAATGGGGTGCGCGCAACAACCGTCCAGGCCGTTGCGCCTACGACGATTGCTGTGCCAAGTAACAGTACGCGGCGCGTTCCAATGCGCCCAACGAGATAGCCAGCCAGAGGCATCGCAAGTCCATAGAACAGCATGCCAATCCCGACGATGGTCGCGAGAAGACTGCGGCTAAACCCCAGGTCTTCCGCCATCGGCAAAAAGAACGGGCCGATGCCGAGGCGCATCCCAACGGTCAGCAAGGTGAGGAGCGTGGCGGCCGCAACGATGTTCCATCCGTGATACCAGTTACGTTCCCAGAGTGATGACAAAATCTGTCGCAATCCTGGCTTTGATTTCATCGAACGCTCCTCGAGTAAGTAGATGACCGCCTTAGCCGCTCAAGTACGTCGTGGCTACGCGATAGGTATGTCTAGTGTCCGTTTCTGGTATGCAAACTACGGTTTGAACCGGCCAGGCAGTGGTCATCAATGCCACTGCCTGGCCCTATCACTGATGTCCCGCTTTCATCCGTAACATATAGCTTGGCGCGCCGCTCCAGCGCTTTGCGCTCTACACGGATGTACCGATGACGGCGCCCTGCGGTCGCGTCCACGCTACGTTCAGTATGGCAACAGCGAATTGGCCTCATCCTCTGTAATCTCGGCCTCAGCCGCTATTTGCGCAATGACGGCTTGGCGACGCGCAGCATCGGGCGAAGCCAACGGGTCTGTTGGAAGCAGCTTATGGATCAAGACCAGATAGGCGAGCCCCAGGCGACGGTAGTCCTGACATTGAACCGCCTCCCACATCATGAAGACTGCACTAGCCAGGTTGTACAAGGCGGTTGCAGCGCGGCGGATATCGGCAGACATATCAGCGCGAGCCACACCCTCGACCGCGGCTATGGTGCGATCGAGAAGCTCCGACGCGAGGTTCATCCCCTCTTTCGGCAGCCGTGAAGAGCATTCTGCGAGCAGGCTGGAAAGGTGCTCGCAGAGAGGCATCAGCGCTTCATCGCGAACGGAGGCTCGAACGACGTCGAGCGCGACGATGTTGCTGGTACCTTCCCAGATCGAGCCAAGGTGGGCGTCGCGCAGGATACGGGCATCGCTCCACTCTTCGATGTAACCGAGCCCTCCCCTGAGCTCCATGGCGTCGCCTGCTACCTTGCGGGCGTCGCGGCACGCCCTGAACTTGATCAGAGGTGTCAGTATCCGCAAGCATTTCTGGGCGCGCGAGTCCCCGGCGTCTGCCTTGGCCAGCAAGGTCGCGGTTTGCATGAACATGGAGCGCGCTTGCTCGGTCGGCAGGCTCATCTTGATCAATTGCCGCTGAACGAGTGGCATGTCGACAAGGCGCCTACCGAATGCCCGACGGGAACGGGCGATGAATACCGATTCAGTCAGGGCGCGACGCATCAACCCGGCCGAACGAACCCCGTTGGACAATCGGGACATATTGACCATATCGGCCATCTGCTGGAAACCGCGGCCAATTTCACCAATCAGAAAAGCGTTCGCCCCTTCCAGAGTGATCTCACCGCTGGCCATTGAGCGCGTGCCCAACTTGTCTTTGAGGCGGACGATCCGGTAGGCATTCGGAGAACCATCGGCCTGAACCCGGGGAAGCAGGAACAGGCTGACGCCTTTCATGCCCTCGGGAGCATTCTTGGGCCGAGCCAATACCATTGCGAGATCTGCGTCCGGATTGGAGCAGAACCACTTTTCACCAGAGAGTTTCCATTGGCCCTGCTCGTACCTGGCGGTTGTCGAGATCGCCGATATGTCCGAGCCGGCTTCACGCTCGGTCATGAACATCGCTCCCTGAAATAGCCCGCTCAGTTCCCTAGCGGTCAGCGCCGGTAGATAACGCGCAATGAGCTCGGGATCACCGAACTTTCGCAACGTTCTGGTCAGCGAGTCGGTCATGCTGACGGGACAGCACAAACCAAACTCGGCTTGCACGAACAGATAAGTTAACGCGTATTTGACCAACGGCGAGGGCGCATCCTTCGTATGGCTCATCGCTGCTAGCCCTAGCTCAGCAAACGCCACCTGCTCCAATGCAACATAGTCCGGGTGTTTGCGGACCTCCTGAAGGTCATCCCCCCGTCGGTTGCGATGCTGCAGCACCGGCGGGTTGTGATCCGCTGAGAGTGCAAGCTCGTCAAGCTCCCCCCCTGCACGAGCCCCCAACCGCTCCATGACCGGACGCCATTGTTCGAACTCAGATTCCGTAAGGTAGACGGCGAGTAACCGGCCCAGCGCGGGATCAACTGTGTAAAGGTTGAGCCCGCGGCTGTCCGGAATGTTCGCCTGAGGGATTGGTACGGCGCTATCTAGTCTGGTCATGTTTGCCTCCGGCCTAAGCGAGCTTACGGCGAGTACGCTCACGCCGAATCGACAACGTGTGCCCCAGGTACAGGGTTATTACGATCGCCAGCCCGAACATGTCGGAGTAGATCTCAGGGTAGATGAACAGCCCTCCCGCAAGCAGAACGATTGCTCGCGCGAAGATGCCAAGGTGACCGATGCGGTAAAGGTAACCCTCGAACCCAGAGGCCAATAACCACATTGCCAGGACAGCTGTCAGTGCGGACTGAACGATCCCTGGCCAGGCGCCCTGAAGTATCAAGGAGGGGTTGATGACGAATAGAAATGGGAGAACGAAGAGAACGGCCCCCATGCGCATGGCATAAAAGCTCGTCTTGGTCGCGCCGGCGCCTGCCAGATTGGCAGCCGTGATCGCAGACAGCGCAACCGGTGGCGTGATGTAGGACATCATTCCCCAATAGAGAATGAACAGGTGGCTCGCAAGCGGATTGAGCCCGGCCTCCACCAGCGCGGGAGCCAGCAGGATCGACAGGAAAATGTAGACCGCACTCACCGTCATGCCCATTCCCAGCACGAAGCTCGTCACGGCACCGGCAATAAGCATCAAAGCGATGTTGCCGTCGGCGTACAGCAGGAGCTCACGCGCGAACGCTCCCGCCACCCCCGAATAGGACAACCCACCGACGACGAGCCCGATCCCGGCCAGGATCGCAACGAGATTGGCGACGCTCGTGCTCAATTCCTTGAGCAGCGTCAGCGCACCTTTGGCATTGAGTCGCCCATGTCTTTTGAACAGCGCAACGGCGATCAACACCAAGCTCGCGAAATAAGGGGCATAGGCTTCGATGCGCATGACCAGCATCATGTAGATGAGCGCAACGAGGCTAAATAGATAAGGCCAACCTGCCGTCAGCGTGCTCCATAAGCTTGGTATCTCGCTCGCTTCCAGGCCTTTCAAACCGTTACGTGCGGCGTAAATATCGACCTGAAATACGAGCACAACGTAGAACAACAAGGCGGGCAGTACCGCCGCCACCATGACCTCGGCATACGAAACGCCTAGGAATGAAGCCATGATGAAGGCGACGGCGCCCATCACCGGCGGCATCAGCGTTCCACCCGTTGACGCGCAAGCCTCCACCGAAGCCGCGTAGTGCGCCGGATAGCCCACCCTTTTCATGGTCGGGATGGTGATCGGTCCCGTGGAGAGGATGTTCGAGATCGCGCTACCGGACAGGCTTCCCATCAGCCCACTGGACAGCACAGCCACCTTGGCTGGACCCCCGCGGCTCCTGCCCATCAGCGCAGTAGCAAAGTTCATGAAGAACTCACCGCCGCCGGTGACCGTTAGGGTCGCTCCGAAAACGATGAATCCGATGACCAGATTCGCCACCACCTGCATCGGAATACCAATGATGCTTTCGACACCCATGACATGAGCGCGCACGGTTTCTGCCAGCGAGTATTCGTTACCCCACAGAAAACCCGGCATGTATCCAGCAAACAGCGGGTAGCTGCCGAACAGTAGCGCGACGAAAAAGACAACGGTGCCGGCGCATCGCCGGAGCGCCTCGAGGACAATTACCAACAGAACGGAAGCAACCGCAGTCGCTAACAACGGCGCCTGATAGTCCCAGCCTTGCTCGATGATTGTTTGGCCGTTGTAACCCAAATAAAGCGACACTCCGAGCACAACCGGAACAAGGACCCAATCGTACCAAGGCACGTGTTGAGCGTCGGCCTTCCGAGCGGGATAGCAAAGAAACGCGACGGCCAGAAACAGGCCAATCAGATAGTAAAGGTAGGCATTTCCCATAGGCTGGAAGCCAAAGAGCTTCAACGAAAAGGTCTGATTTATCGTTGTAAGCAGGCCCGCCCCACCCAAAAAGATGGCCAGATAGAGTGCAGCCCCTGACAGCCGCCCACTGTGCAGTTCGTTCGCGGTGTCAGCATCTAGGTTCGAAGCCATGAGATCACCATCCACAAAAATTTTTAATGAGGCTGCTACGGGCAGCGATGAGACCGCCTCGTAGCAGATGGAGGCTCTTCGGGCGAACCGTTAGTCGAGCTTGTTGATGGCCTCAGTGCGCTGGGCCTGCCAAAGCGTGTCGAACGCCTCGTCGGACATGTCTTTGCCCTCTTGAACGGCTCCTTTCCAAGCCGTTTTAAGCGCTTCCAAGCGCGCCATGCGCTTGTCGTTCCACGCCTGCGCGTCTTCGCTCCAGACGCCCTTTTCATTCAGGTATCGGATGGCTCCGTCGTGAAAGGGAACGTCTAACGGAGGCACGCCGGACTGGCTCAGCTCCCACCGCGGCATTACAGAAGTGGCGTTCCTGTACAGGTCATAGGTCTCGTCCAGCGCCTTGATGAAGGCATACGCATCCTTGTCATCCAGGTCGCAGCGAACGACCACCATCGGGTATCGATACGCGACCATGTTGACCGGGTGCTCTTTGGTTAGACCGGCACCTACCGATTCGGCGAATGGGGAGAATATGGGCGCAACCGTTCCCATTTTCTTCCACCCTGCTTCATCGTCCGGCGGAATATCCAGCCAACGAATCCCTCGGGGCGATTCCGCCAACTCATACATCTGACTGGGCGTGGTTACGGTAAAGGTGGCGTCGGCCTTGCCTTCGGCCAGTGAACTCATGGCTGAGGCATACGTAGGAAACGAAATCGCCTCGACGTCAGCTCCGGACAGGCCGCCAAAGGCCAACAAAGCATCAAGCTTTACGTTGATCGATGGATTCCCGGCAACGTACGCCACACGCTTGCCCTTCAATTCCGAAACCGAATGAATATCTGCATCGGCTGCAGTTACCAGGCCGCCGGAGGCAGGTCGCCCCGCCAGTGCGCACAGGTTTTGCGGTCCCCACTTGCGGGACGCGAAGTCGTAGATAGCCTCAGAGGCAAAGAAGGCTTCGGTTGCCAGAAACGCATAGTCGGTGCGGCCGTGCACGAGCGGCTGCAATCGGCCGATCGACGACCCGGACGGCTGGATGCGGATTCGCGTGTCGAATTTACGGCTGAACGCGTCGGCAATGGCCGAGGCTTCGGCATAGCCTGAAGAACCTACATCGTAGGCGCCCCATGTCATGGATTTCGGCAGCTCCTGTGCTTGTACGCCTACGGCCGCTACGAAGCTGCCGAGCGCCAGAATGCTGCCGAGGAGGTATTTAGGGTACGTGGTGAACATGGCTGAACCTCAATATTGTTGTTTTGGTGAAGGCCGGCATATAGCTCACCGGCCAAGTCTTGCCCTGATCCTGCACCGCCGCGTTCTCGCTTGGCGTCCAACATCGCTGCTCACTGCGCAGACGCTAGAGAGCTCGAATGATCGTTTTCACTCGTAAGCGAACGCCGGGGTGCGCATGCAGGCCCCGGCAAGTCGCTCGCGGATGACCGTGTCGGCCTGCTCGACGAGTCGAGTGACCAGTGCTCTGCAACTCGGTACGTCATCAATCAGTCCCTGCACCATCCCAGCCGACCAGACACCATGGTCCGGATCGCCCGTCTCGTAGACCATGCGCCCACGCAGGCCCGAAACGAGAGGTGCCAACTCGTCAAATGAAGCACCCTCCACCTCGCGTGAGCGGACATCTCCGCTGACGGTGTTACGCGCCACACGGACCGTATTGCGCAGAGTTCGCAGGATCAGATCGGTGCTTCGCTCATCGCCCTCAACGAGCCTTTCTTTGATGCGGTGATGGATAGGGCTTTCCTCTGTACACATGAACCGTGTACCCATGCTGATAGCGTCTGCGCCCAGTGCAAGCGCAGCCACCAGCCCGTACCCGTCAGCGAACCCGCCCGACGCGACCAATGGCACGGACAGGCGCCGGGCTGCGGCAGGAATCAGAACAAGCCCCGGGATATCGTCTTCACCGGGATGCCCTGCGCACTCGAACCCATCGATTGAAACCGCGTCCGCGCCCAGCTGCTGCGCCTTCAAGGCATGCCGCACCGAGGTGCACTTATGGATCACCTTGACGCCGTGGCTACGAAAGTCAGCGATATGTTCCTGAGGATTGCTTCCAGCGGTCTCCACAATTGTTACGCCTGCTTCGATGATCGCGGCTCGGTACTCGGCATAGGGCACGGGCTTGACCGTCGGAAGCACCGTCAAGTTGACCGCGAAAGGCCGATCGGTCAGCTGCCTGCAACATTCGATCTCCTTGTAGAGCGCCTCAGGACTTGGCTGCGTGAGCGCCGAGAGCGTGCCCAGCGCTCCTGCGTTGGCCACCGCAGCTACCAGCTCCGCGCGGGCTACCCACTGCATGCCGCCCTGCATGACCGGGTGTTCAATGCCAAAGGTTTCGGTAAAGCGGGTTGTCAGCACAGCCATGAGCGGCTCCTCAGATCGGGTCCCATGCAAAAACGTCCGGACTCCGGTCCAGCCCCATGAAGCTACCGCGCAAAGCCGGCATGCCATGCCCGGCAATATGCTCCGGTGTCCATCCACTATCGCTGTGGACACTGCGCAACGGTCGGCTTTGGCTCATCAGGAACAGCTCATTGTGGCGGGCCGCAAAGACCTGACCATTTACCTCGCGGGCCGCATCGGACGCCAAGTAAACGGCCAATGGGGCGTTTTTCTCGGGAGTCATGCGCTGAAGCTTCTCCACACGGGCCTTCTGCTCTGGCGTCTCGGCAGGAATGGAGTCCGTCATGCGACTCCAGGCAAATGGAGCAATACAGTTTGACCGGACGTTGTATCGCTGCATGTCGAGCGCGATCGACTTGGACAGAGCGACGATGCCGAGCTTAGCCGCCGAGTAGTTGGCCTGACCAAAGTTGCCGATCAGCCCCGAGGTGCTGGTCATGTGAACGAAGGCGCCGCTTTGCTGTGCGCGGAAATGCTCGGCTGCGGCCCGGCTCACAAAGAAACTGCCGTTGAGATGCACATTGATGACCGACAGCCAATCGTCGGCACTCATCTTGTGGAAAATGGCGTCGCGCAGAATGCCTGCGTTGTTGATGACGATATCCAGCCGGCCGAACGCATCGAGCGCGCTTGCCACGATTCGCTGCGCCCCGTCCCACTCGGAAACGCTATCGGTGTTGATCGCCCCCTCGCCACCGCCCTGCTGGATCAAGCCGAGGGTTTCCTCGGCCGGTGTGGCAGACCCGCCCGCCCCCTGAAGAGACACGCCAATATCGTTGATCAGTACCTTCGCCCCGCTTTGAGCGAGTGCTACGGCGAGCTCGCGACCGATGCCGCCTCCGGCGCCCGTTACGATCGCCACCTTGCCTTCGTTCAGTCGTTCAGTCATTGCCCTTTCCTATTGTTCGTTATGGATGGGTAGTCGGCGACACGCGCTCTAGGCGTGGTTCAGCTCGCGAGGCCGAGCAGGCTCTTCGCCAAGATGTTTTGTTGAATCTCGTTAGTGCCGCCGTAGATAGTCGTGGGGCGCGCTTGAATGAAGATCCCGGCCGGATGGAGCTCCGGGTCGTCCCGGAAAGGTTCAAGCAGGCCCGAATCCTGGCCGGCAATTTCGAGCCCCACCTCACTGATGCGTTGATACAGCTCGGATTGGAATATCTTCAGCATCGAGACCTCAGCGCCGAGCGTCTCGCCGCGCCTCAGTCGCTCTGCGAAGCGTGAATAGAGCGCCTTGTGGCATTCCAGATCCATGCGCAGAGCGGTGAACCGATCGGCAAATACAGGCTCGCCCCACAGTCCCAACGCCTTGGCCAGACGCGCCAGTCGCTCCAATGCAAAGGTGGATTGCTTGGGAGAGCCGAGAAAGATGCGCTCGAAGCCCAGCAAGGCCTTGGCCATGTCCCAGCCCTTGTTGGCTTCCCCGACGAGGTGGTCCTGCGGCACACGCACGTCGTTGAAGAAGACCTCGCTGAACTCGCCGTGCAGCTCCAGGTTGAGGATTGGACGAACCTCAATGCCGGGGCTGTCCATCGGAACCAGAATGAAGCTGATGCCTTGCTGGGGCTTGGCGCCGCGCTCTGTCCGCGCCAACAGAAAGATCCAGTTTGCGTCCGTGCCCATGGTCGTCCAGGTTTTCTGGCCGTTGATGATCCAGTGACCATCACGCAGCACCGCTTCGGTACGCAGGCTGGCCAGGTCCGAGCCGGCATTGGGCTCGCTATAGCCCTGGCACCAGATGTCTTCACCACTGAGGATCCGCGGCAGGAAACGCTCCCGCTGCGCCTCGGTCCCGTATCGAATGAGCAGCGGCCCCAGCATGGTGATGCCGCTGTCTGGCAGGCGAGCGCAACCGTAGCCTTCCATCTCTTCGATCATGATGAGCTGCTTGCCGGTGCTCAGCCCCATCCCGCCGTACTGCACGGGCCAGCCAGGACACAGCCACCCTTGTCGTGACAAAGCGCGATACCAGCCCTGGGTCTCTTCTCGACCGAGCCGGCGCGGCGGGTTGCGAATCTCGTCGGGATAATTTGCTGCAATCCACTGGCGGACGGTCTGACGAAACGAGTCGTCATCCATCGAGTTGTAGTCAGTCATGTCACTGTCCTCTAAAAGTGGGCGCGCGCTTGGCCAGAAACGCGGCCTTGCCTTCGGCATGGTCCGCACTCAGAAAGAGCTGGCTTTGAAGCTCGCCTTCACGCTCCAAAAGAAGGTCCATCCCATCCCCGAGCAGTGTTTTGGTCATGGCTAACGGCAGGGGTGCCTGGTGTTCAACGTTGGCTGCTCGTTCGAGCGCTATGTCGAGGGCCTTGCTCTCGTCACACACCACATCCACCAGGCCTATCCGATAGGCTTCCGATGCATCGACGACGTCGCCAAACATCAGCAGCTGCTTGGCCCGACCAACGCCAATGCGGGCAGGCAGGCTGTGCAGCAACCCGAGATCGGGAAGCAGCCCCACCTTCCCGAACGAAGCTGCAAAGCGTGCTGTGCGACTGCAGACCAGGCTGTCGCACGCCAGAGCAAGCGAGAGTCCCGCGCCAACAGCCCAGCCTTCGATAGCGGCTATCAAGGGCTTGCCCATGTGCGTCATCTGCCGCACCAGGCGTGCATTTTGCTGCATTCGCGCTCGCCCTTCCGACAGGTTGCCGACATTCATACCGCTGAGGTCGCCCCCCGCGCAGAAGACTTCAGCCGACCCGGCGATCACCACGCTACGAACCGCAGCATCGCGGTCGGCATCTTCCAAAGCGGCAAGCAGCGCAACGCGCATCGGCAGCGACATGGCATTGCGCCGCGCCGGGTTGTTCAGGCACAGCGTGCGCACGGTTCCGTTGGTGCTCTGAAGCAGGAGATCGCTCATAACGCGCCCTCGGACTCGAGCAACCTGAAGTACCGGCGCTTGTGAAAGGAGACCGACCCATGCGCGTTGAGCAGCACCATGGCCCGGCGCAGGAATAGGCCGATGTCGGCTTCATCCGTATAGCCAATGCCGCCGTGCAACTGGATCGCCTGTCGCGTGACGAGCATTGCCGCTTCCGCCGCCTTGACCTTGGCCGTGGAAACCAAGCGCTCGCATTCCGTTGGCGATCTATGGGCGTCGACGGCCATTGCCGCCTCGCTGACCATTGCACGGGCCAGTTCAACCTGGATCTTGAGATCGACCATGCGGTGCTGAAGCGCCTGGAACCCGCCAATCGGCCGGCCGAACTGGCGGCGTACGTTCAGGTATTCGCGGGTACGCTCTAACGCTGCATCCATCAGCCCAACCAGATAAGCGGCGCAGCCCAGGGCAGCTTTATCAAGCGCCGCGGGTGGCGCGTCGATCTGGCGCGCCGGTGAACCGCGAAACCGCAAATGGGCAAGGTGGCCACCGTCCTGTGTCGGTTCTTCAATTACGTCAACGCCCTCCGCTGAGCGATGCACCATGGCCAGGCCTGAATCACAGGCGACCAGCCAGGCATCGGCGGCGCCTCCGAGAACAACATGCCGGACCGTACCGGTCAGCCGACCGTCAGGGAGCGAAGGCAGCGCCTCTTTCGACTCGAACATGATCCCGGCTGGCAGCACCAGAAGCTCACCCGAAAGCAGCGCTTCACGCTCCTTGGCTGGCAGTAACGGCGCGACCAAACCCGCTTCGATCAACGGCTCAGGCAAGAGGCCCTGCCCCAGCTCCTCGAGCAGTGCCACGTATTCCGCCATGCCGAGACCACTGCCACCCAGCTCCTCAGCCAGACACAACCCAGGCCAACCCATCGAGCACACCTGCGACCATGTATCCCGGTCTACGGCTTGCTTCGCAAAGCGCTGCTTCCGGACCCGGGTTAGCCCGCCGTGTCGCGGAACCAGAGACGCTGCACTGTTGCGTATGAGCTGCAGGCGCTCATCTCGCTCACGAGCGATTTCAGCGATGTCGGTCATGGCTGTGCTCCATTTTCTTGTGGTTCTTGCGCCTGGCGATATTTGAAGCTGCCTGCGCCAGTCGCGATCAGAGTGCCCGCCTCGTCGAAAATCTCCGCTGCGCAAAAGCACAGCGTCCGGGTACGCCGAATCACGCGACCGACTGCATTGAGCTCGCTTCGTGATGCCCCCATGAAGTGGGTCGACATTTCGATGGTCACCATCGAACTGGCGGGCGTGAACGCCCGAATGGCGCCGGCCATAGCTGCATCGAGTACCGTCATCAGCACGCCGCCGTGGAAGTGGTCCAGGTAATTCATCAACTCGGGACGATGCTTGAGGCGAATCCGTACGACGTCTCCATCGACCCAGCGCTCCAGCCCAAGGAATTCCTGAAACGTGTAACGCCCGGTTGGAAAAGGGCCGCTGTTGACGGCGAGGTCTGCCGCTACGCGAGCCGGTTCGACAGAACGGTCCGAACTTCCGCGGACGACATCGCTGGTACCTGGAGCAACGGCTGAGTCGCCTGACGCCGGGCTGTCGCTGAGAGAAAGATGTTCAACGCTCATTGTTCTTGTTCTCTGAGTGAGTGGTTTGAAGTCCGCTTGGCTCAGTACGACTGACTCGCCAGGCCGACATGCCCATTGCTCAGCACCACAACGTCTCGCTCAACCGCGCGAGCCCGAAAGGAGCCGTCGTTCCACATCTCGGTTCGGATCGTTTCGCCTGGAAAAACCGGCGCTGAAAAACGCACGGTCAACGAACGTATGCGGGCGGATTGATAACTGGCCAGTTCGCTCAGCAGGGCATGAAACGCCACGCCCAACGTGCACAGTCCATGAAGGATTGGCCGTTGAAAGCCGCCTTTCAAAGCGAAGTCAGGGTCGGCATGCAACGGGTTGTCGTCGCCATTGAGGCGGTAGTAGAGCGCCTGCTCTGGCCGGGTAGCCAAATCGACCGAACGATCCGGCTCGCGCTCGGGGAGCACATGGGCTGTCGGCACCGGGCCACTGAGCGTGCCGCAACCGCCATCGCCACGTAAAAAGGTAGTGCTCGACGTTACGGCTATCAACTCGTCGCGCACCGGGTCGATGAGCTCCTTGTCGCTGTAGAGCAATGCGCCCTTGCCTGGGCCCTTGTCGACGATTCCGGTAACCCTTGTACGTCCGATCACTTCACCTTCCGTTGGCAGCTGGCGATGCCACTCGACACGTTGCTCCCCAAGTACCAGGCGTGTCGCATCAACGCCGGTGTCGGGCTTGCCAAGCCAGAAGCCCGGATAAGCCGCGACGACGGCCATTAACGGAAGTGCCTGAAAACCCGGACGATTGAAATCCACGAAGTCCAGCGACTGGCGATCCAACGGGTCGATACCAAGCCCTACCGAAAGCGCGTACAACGCCGTGCTGTGACGGTCCAGATGATGTCTAACGTCTGGAATCGGGTAGCGCAGGAGCCGTTCAAGATCTAGCGGCATCGGCCACCTCCGTGGTCTCAATCACGGCGTCCGCAGCAAACGCGCCCTGGCCTGTCGGCAGCGCGAAGACCGGGTTCAGATCGACTGACTGCAGGCGGACACCAGCACGACAGGCGAAGATCGACAGCTCAGACAGCATTTTGGCCAACGCGTCGATATCAACAGGCGCCCTGCCCCGGGCACCCAGTAGCAACGGCGCTCCCTTGATGGACAAGATGAGTTCACGAGCGCCTGCTAGGTCGAACGGGCATCGACGAAACGCCAAGTCCTTGAGAACTTCTACAAAAATCCCGCCAAGACCAAACACGGCGACGGGTCCAAAAAGAGGGTCTCGTTTGATGCCCATGAAACACTCGACGCCGGATATCTGGCGAGCCACCAGCACCCCATCCAGCCTGGCATCAGGCGCCCGCTCCCGACCACGGGCCATCAGGGTTTCAAAGCCATCGCGTACCGCGGCTGCCCCCATGACATTCAGCAGCACGCCACCAATCTCTGATTTGTGCGGAATATCGGCGGAAGCAATCTTCATAACAATGGGAAAACCGATTTCAGCGGCGTAGCGCTCGGCTTGGCCGGCGTCGCTGACTACACGCTCCGGTACGGAAGCGATGCCGAAATCGCTGAGAAGGGTCTTGGCGCAAGCCTCGCTTATCGCGCCGTTGGGCAGTTCGATAGGCTCGAAGGTTTGCGGCTCCGGCAACGGTCGGGCAAATGCATCGCCAAGGCGCCCCATCGCAGCGATCGCAGTGACCGCCTCGGTAGGGTCTTCGAACAACACGAAGCCTGCTTCCTCGTAGGGGGCGACTTGATCCTCATCCCCGATGAGCGAGATAACGAACAAGCGCTCCGGGTGCGCTTGTTTGACGGTTTTGAACGCCTCGCACAGTCGCGGCGCGATCGATGGAACAGTGCCGGCCTGGCTGAAAAACGCGAGCACCGACGCGTAGCCGCCGTCCGTGATCAAGCTTTCGGTAAACCGGCTCGCCAGCGCCAGATCATTCAGCACATGAGCGGTGAAATCCACAGGATTGATCGGTGAACTGAAAGGCAGAAGCTCTTTGAGCCTGGCCTGCGACGCTTCGGGCATCGATGGCATGGGCAGCCCGATATCCTCGGCGGCATCACTGACGATAATGCCGGCTCCGCCACTGATCGTGACCATTCCGAGGCTGTTGTTCACCGGATAGATCCGGCGTGTCGCCGCATAAGCGATATTCAGCAGTTCGGCACTGCTGTTGGTTCTTATAACCGCATAGTCGGCCAGGATGGCGTCAAAGACCTTGTCATCACCTACAAGCGCCGCGGTATGCGAAAGCGCAGCTCTTTGCCCCAGCGAGCTTCGTCCTACCTTCTGCAAAATGATCGGCTTGCGGGCCCGATGCGCCACTTCCAGCGCAGCGATAAAACTGTCTACATCTCGCACCGACTCGGCATAAGCTGTGACGACATCTATGTCTGGGTTCTCCACGAGCCAGCCAATCGATTCGCCCAGGGTAATGTCGCACTCATTGCCGGTGGCGACCATGATGGGCGTGCCGAGCCCGCGCGCCCGGGCCAATCCGAGCAGATGCGCGCCGTAAGCCCCCGACTGTGAGGCAATGCCGATGCGGCCCGGCAGCGGGAAGCCACGCTCGAGGCCGGATGCGAACGTACCGTAATATCCATGGTTCGCGTTGAATACGCCGGCCGTGTTGGGCCCGAGCAAACGCATGTTCCAACGACGGGCCGCGTCAACCAGCGCCGCTTGCAGCTCGACCCCCTCCCCCCCGACTTCGCTGAACCCCGAGGAGAAAATCAGTGCGCTGCGCGCTCCTTTCGCCCCTAACGCCTCGATGGTCGCAAGCACCTGCGCAGCCGGCACCGCCACAATCGCCGTATCCGGTGCCTCTGGCAGGTCATCGACATGCCCGAATGCGGGGATGCCCTGCACCTGCTCGCGTTTGGGATTGACGGGCATCAGCCGCCCGCTGAACCCTTGACGCAACATGTAGGAAACGGGCCGCCCGCCGATTCGCGTAGGATCGGTCGATGCGCCAACCACGGCCACCGAGCGAGGCTGTAGTAGCGACGTCAGGCTATCGAAGCGCATCCCGGACGCTTGGTTCTTGCTCTCTTGCATTGCCTTTCACGCCTTTGCTGAGTGTGGAGTTAAAGCGCCGCGGCGCTTCCGAGAACGGCTGTTACCTGGCTGGATAACGTTCCGCCATTTCCGTGCAGCAAGGCGATGTCAGCCTTGTCCAGCTGTCTGGCCCCTGCCTGCCGACGGATCTGCCTGACCGCCTCGATAATCAGGAACATTCCATACATGCCGGGATGGACACACGACAGGCCACCGCCATTGGTATTCACGGCCAGCTCCCCGCCCGGTGCGATGCGTCCTCCGCGGACGAACTCACGCGCCTCGCCTTTGGGGCAGAAGCCGAGGTCTTCCAGAAACAGCAACGTATTAAGGGTGAACGCGTCGTAGAGCATCACCAGATCAATGTCGGCATGCGCTACGTTCGCGGCAGCCATTGCCCGGGGACCGCTCTCCGAAGCAGCAGTCACGGTCAGATCCGGCATCGCCACGATCGACCGGTGCCATTGGGCACCTGCCGCCCCCATGAAATAGACCGGTGACTGCGGGAGATCCCGCGCTCGATCGGCGCGCACCATTACGCAGGCGCCGCCTCCGTCGGTGACCAGGCAACAGTCGGCTGCGCTGAGTGGGTCGCTGATCATTCGAGAGCTGAGCACGTCTTCGATGCTCAGCGGGCCCTGCGCAAATGCTTCCGGATTCAGATTGGCCCAGCCACGCGCCGCCACGGCAACCTCGGCAAGGTCTTCACGGGTGACGCCGTACTGGTGCATGTAACGGCTGGCCGCCAAGGCATAGGCGGTGATCGGATGGCGAGGCTTGTAAGGCGTCTCGTGCCACTGCGGCTCGCTCATCGACACCAGGCGCCCGCCAGCGGTCCGCTGGTTCGAGCCGTAACAGATCAGCGCGGCGTTGCAGAGTCCGGCCTCTAGCGCCAGCGTGGCTTGAAGGAGATGCATCTCAAAGCTCGACCCTCCTACGTTCGTGCCATCGAAGAAGGAAGGGCGGATGCCGAGATACTCCGCCACCGACAGCGTCGGGAAGGCATGCGAGCTCGTCGCAGCGAAGATCCCGTCAATGTCGCCAAGACTCAGCCCGGCATCGGCGATGGCCGCTAACGACGCCTGGCCAAGTAACTCGATTGCCGAGAACCCCGGCGCAGCCCCGATTCCAGCGGAGCCAATTCCAACGATGGCGGTTTTACCGCGAAGTGTGCTCATGCCGTTTCCCCCGCTAGCGGTCGGAAAACGACAGCCGGAGCGTCGTCGAGGATCATAATTTCAGCCTTCACGCGAGTACCGATTGGCGCGGACTCGCAGCCTTCAAGCCGCGTCATCATCCGCACGCCTTCATCAAGAGTTACCAGCGCAACGTTATGATTGCCCTGGCGTGATCGGTTCACGGTAATCGCATAAACCGTACCCAGACCGCTGGCCTCCACCCATTCGAGATCGGTCTCACCGGTAACGGGTATTGCCACGCGCGGATAGAACACGTACTTACCGCTAGAACGACTGCGCTGAAGCATGAATCGGCCCTCAGCGAGAAAGGATAGATAGCGTGCTTCGGGGCCAACTTCGCCGGAAGCTGTGAGCGGACCTATCATGGCCGTCCTCCAGATTGTTGTTATTCGGAGCGATGCCCCTACTATGTCGCCGTGAAAAATCCAAGGCGCCGTATGCAAGACTCGAAATTCAGCATACATTCCGAATACTGAATGTCAATCCGAATAGTGAATATGGAAACAGTAGATAGCGATACTCAAAAAAACCGCCCCGGCAGCAAGGACGTAGGCGCCGTCGTCAATGCAATCCAGATCCTGCGCCATCTCGCCCACAGCGCCGATGCTGAGGGGGTCGCGACAATCGCTCGCGCAACTGGGATCAGCGCAAGCACCACGTTCAACATCCTGCGAACGCTGACGAACGAACAATTGGTGTCTTTTGACGGGACCAATAAGTCCTACCGACTAGGACTTGGCCTCTCGGAGCTAGCGGTTAGCTTCATCGGCTATAGCTATACCGACCTGATTCAGCCCGAACTCGAGCGCCTGAGCCTGAATCATCGAATCCTTGTGGTCCTCTGGCAGGTGACCGGGGATAACCACATCATGGCCATGTCGCGTGCGATACCAAACTCAGCGCATGTTGATGTTCGGCTGAACTCGCGGCTACCGGAACTCATCGGCGCCGGCGGCCGCTGCATCGCGGGTTTACGAAATCTCCCGAAAGACGAGCTCCGCCGGCGATTCGCACGCCTGCACTGGGAGAACCCACCTCCGTTCGCAACCTATGCCAAAGATGCTAGGACGTCGCTCGATACCGGCTGGGCCATCGACGAGGGCAATCTCTATAGAGGGGTGAGCCTGGTGGCCAGCGCGATTGCCGACCAACACGACCAGCCCCGTTTTGTGATTTCAGGCATTGGGATCGAGGCGCAGCACACGCGAGCGGAACTGGAAATTATGGGGGAAGCCCTGAATCAAACCGCACGCTTTATCAGCAGAGCACTGTTCCCTAGCAAACCTGCGAAGCGTGAACAGTATTCCGAATGATGAATAGCATTCCGCAGCCGATCATCAATCAGACCGGAGCTTGGAACTGACTCAGTAAATCAATCGACAGGCACCTACCAAGCCCCACAATCGGAAGGCGGCCCCGATCCGTTGCGAATGATGAATTCGTTTACAGTGCGTACCGCATTATGACAGGAGTGAACTCAGATGCTCCCAAGTGCTGGCCGATCATCTGTGACAAACGCATACCAGCCGAGCCGCCACTCAATCATTACCGTCGCAAACCCCGCTTGCTACGTCGGCGAGCTAATGCTTACGAGCGGTCGCTATAGCGGCCAGTAACGAATGCAAGATGACTCGCCAGCTTTCAGGTGTCGTCATAACGTTACCCTCACTACAGAAACTTAAGCATGGCAGCTCCTCTTGGGGCTGCTCACTACCTCTGCCGCGCCGCTACTGGCTGGACCTTAATACGCAAGGACGTTTGGGCCGTTGGAAACACGCAGCCCATGATGGCGCCTATGGTAGTAGCCAACATATACACGTCAGCACAGGCTGATAGGCGCGCGGTTGCTTTTTGACCTCAGCCGGATGCCAACCGCGCCGCAATGAAGTCCACGAAGGCCTTGATCTTCGGCAGCGGTTGACGACTAGAGGGCCACAGAATGCTGAGCGTACGTCGGTCCTGGATATAGCTATCCAACAACGGGACCAAACGTTGTTGCTCGATGGCCTCAGCCACGATGAAGTCCGGCAGGCACGCAATGCCCTGCCCGGCTTCAGCCATCGCCAGCAGGGGGTCCACCGCATTGGTGACGGCGGTCTGCGGGAGATCCAGGTTCAGGTATTTGTCGTCGACGAACAGTGGCCATGCGTCCAGCTTGCCGCTAGACGGGTAGCGGTAGTGAAGGCAGGCGTGCGCTGCCAGGTCCGCAGGAACCGTGGGCGTGCCACGATGCTCGAGATAGTTCGGCGTGGCGACCAGCCGGTGGCTGAAGCCATTGAGCCTGCGCATCATCAAGCGTGAGTCCTGAACTTCGCCGATGCGCATCACTGCATCGAAGCCTTCTTCGATCACATTTACCAGGCGGTCGCTGAAATCCAACTCCAGCTCTACCGCGGGATACGCCTGTTGGAAGGCTATGAGATGCGGCATCAAGCGCATGCCTAGTTGCGGCAAGCTGATGCGTAGCTTGCCCTGTGGATTGCCGGCTGCTTGTGTCAGTTCGCGCTCCGCCACTTCTAACTCGGCAAAGATGCGGTGACAGCGCTCCAGGAATAACGCGCCCTCGGCGGTAAGGGTGATTGCCCGAGTTGAGCGATGGAAAAGCCGCACCCCAAGGCGCTCCTCAAGACGGGTTACGGCCTTTCCGATTGCCGATGAAGACACCTCCAAGCGTCGCCCCGCCTCGGTGAAGCTGCGCGCATCGGCGGCGTGAACAAAAGCGGACAGCGCACCAAGCTGGTCCATTTTGGCACTCATGGATTACATCCTTCTGCTCCTTAATGTTCGGAATTCTAGCTTATTTTTCTTTTGTTTCCGGACGCCTATAGTCCCCGGCATCCCGATCCGCGGCCGCATTGCCGTGGGTCGCTCGTTCTTTTTGCGAGGTCTTCATGCCGCCCACCGCCTCCTATCCAGCATTACCCAAGGAGCTTGCCGATCACCGCGGGTATGCCCGCGTGTTCCAACCTGGGCATCTCACTTTCGGTTTTATCGCACCAGTGGAAAGCTACCCCGACAGCCCCGGCCCCACCCTGGCGAACCATGGCACCGTGACGCGCAAAGTCGACCAGGCCGGCTTTTCGGCCATCTGGCTGCGGGACGTGCCGTTCTACGATCCCAACTTCGGTGACGTCGGCCAGATAATCGACCCTATGGTGTACGCTGGTTACCTGGCCGCCATCACGGAAAACATCGCCATCGGCACCGCCGGCATCGTTCTTCCGCTGCGCGACCCTTTGATTGTCGCCAAGCAAGCCGCCAGCGTGGACCAGTTACTGGGTGGCCGTTTCATTCTCGGCCTGGCCACCGGCGATCGACCGATCGAATACCCGGCATTCGGCAGTGACTTCGATAACCGCGCCGAGCGCTTCCGCGATGCCCTGGCGGTGGTGCGTGCCGCCACCGAGCGCGCCTGGCCCGTTCATGGCTCGGCCTACTACGGTGAACTGACCGGCAACCTGGATCTGGTACCGAAGCCAGCGGCACCGCGCCTGCCGACGGTGGTTGTGGGCATGGCGGGCCAGACCATGGATTGGATCGCACAGAACACCGACGGCGTGCTGTGGTACCTCACCGATCCGGCGAAGATTCCCGACATCGTCAACCGCTGGCACCTGGCAAGCCAGGGGCAACCCTTCAAGCCCTACGGCTACGGCACCTTCTTCGATCTGGACGCCGACCCTGACCTACGCCTGCAACCCGGCCGCGTGATGCGAGCCGGGCGCAACACCCTGATCGACCTGTGGCGTCGCCAGCAGGATCAGGGCGTCGCGCATGTAGCCTTGAACTTCAAGCCGCAGCGCCGCCCCGCCTCAGAGGTCATCGACGAGATGGGCGAGTACATCCTGCCGCATTTCCCCAGCCTGGCGCCGTCCCTGACGCCCCCATCCGCACAACGGAGTCGTTGACATGCCACACGCAGCTCACGCCATGGATTTCATTTTCCAGACCAAGCTCGGCACCTACCCACTGGCGGTACAGTGCGAAATGCTCGCCGAACTTGGGTACCAGGGCATGACCGTTTCGTCCTGGAGCCCGGAGCTCAAAGAGCTGCCCAAAGTTAAATCAGATTGGGGGCTCGATGTCGGCGGCATTTATGCGATCTACCGCCAGGGACTGGAGGACTGGTTGATCACCCTGTTCGAGTCCATCGAAGGCTGCAGCACGATCGAACTGGCCCTGCATTCGGGCGACAAGGTTCAGCAACAGGATGTCCGAATGCTCGAGCGCTTGCTTCCGATCTGCGAGCGTCGCGACCTGCAAATCGCGCTGTACCCCCATATCCGCTACGGCATGCAGACTACTACCGAAGCGGTGCAGCTGTGCGAGCTCTTCAACCACCCGCGCCTGGGCATTGTGTTCAATGGCTATCACTGGTTCGCCAACCAGGAAGGCGAGCTGGAGCAGCGTCTGGACGCACTTTGGCCCTGGCTTAAACGGGTAAACATCGCCGGCTGCCGGCTCTCGCCGTTGGGCTGGGGTGGCGCGGCGACCATCGAGCCGCTTGATGAGGGTGAAATGGACAACTTCGTGTTGATGGGCGCGCTCGAACGTCGCGGCTATACAGGGCATGTAGGTTTCCTCGGCTGGGAAAGCATGGGCGGCGATGTGCATGGCAATCTCCATCGCTCGCTCACCGCCTTCCGTTCCATGGAGCAGCGCCTGGTGCGCAATCCTCATTGGGCGCTAATGACGGATTTCCCCCGTTGAAGCCGCAGTAATGGATGAGCCGATGAGAAACCCAATCCATGCCCTGGACTCGTTCTTCTACACGTCCATGGGCGTCTATAGCTTCCAGGCCCAGTGCGAGATGGTCGCGGAGGTTGGCTACGACGCCATTACCGTTGCGGCCTGGGGCGGGCAACCGCTTACCGACCTATCGCAACTGAAGCACGTCAAAGCGAAACACGGCCTGGATATCGCTGCGCTGTACCTGGTGCTGCATGAAGGGCGCAACGATGATTTGGTTCGGCGGCTCGTCGCGTCGGTCGACGGCGTGGAGCTCATCGAGCTGGCGGTGCAAACCTCGGTCAACGGCGTGCCGGCGATTTTGAAGGTGATCGACAGCTTGTTGCCTATCGTCGAACGCCGCGGTCTGCGCTTGGCCCTCTATCCGCACCGCAACCACGTCACGCAAACCACCTCTCAGGTCGTGGAGCTGTGCAACTACTACAGCCATCCGCAGCTGGGCGCAGTGTTCAACGGCTACCACTGGTACGCCAGCCAGGAAGGTGATTTGCAGGGCCGGCTGGATGCCATGCGTCCTTGGCTCATGCAGGTCACCACGTCGGGTTCGGCGCTCTCGCCGCTAGGTTGGGGCGACGTGGCCACCATGGAGCCGCCCGATCGGGGCGAGCTGGATAATTTCGCCCCGCTGAGCGCTTTGTCACGCATGGGCTACGCCGGACGAATCGGCGTGCTCGGCTGGGATTACGGCGGCGACGTTTACCTGAAATTGCAACGTTCCCTACAGGCCATGCGCGGTATCCAGCAGCGCCTGGAAACTCACCCAAGCTGGGCGAACCTCCCGCTTAACCGTTAACCCTGCGCGCCGCTGCGGTTGACGCAGCGCTCGCGCTTTATCGAACTGGAGTTCCTATGACTGCACTGTCCGTGCTTGATCTAATGATGATCGGCGAAGGCAAAAGCTTTGCCGATACCCTTGATGGCGCTCGTCAACTGGCGCTCCATGTTGAACAGCATGGCTACAACCGCTACTGGATAGCCGAGCACCATGATCTGCCGGGCATCGGTTCGATGGCCACACCGCTGATCATTCAACACCTGGCGGCGGCAACCAGCGCGCTGCGCGTAGGCGCTGGCGGCGTAATGCTGCCCAATCATTCACCACTGATCGTGGCCGAACAGTTTGGCACCTTGCACACGTTATTCCCCGGCCGCATCGACCTTGGCGTCGGTCGTGCCCCAGGCAGTGGCGGGCCGACCGTACGCGCCATTCGCGGTATCAGCCAGGAGCGGGACTTCCCTCAGGATGTACAGCGAGTACTTGATTACCTGGAGGACAACGGCAAGGAACCGGTACGCGCGCTGCCTGGCCAGCATGATGTGCCGGTCTGGGTATTGGGCTCCAGCCTGCAAGGCGCCGATCTGGCTGCCCGAATGGGCCTGCCGTACGCCTTTGCCTCACACTTCGCCCCTCAGATGCTGATGCGCGCACTGGCGCATTACCGGGAAAATTTCCGCCCTTCCGTTTACCTGGACAAGCCCTACGCGATGGCAGGGGTCAACGTGATTGCGGCCGATACCCGCGCCGAGGCGCATTACCTGGCCAGCTCCCATCAACAGTGGGTGGTTGAGCTTCACGCCGGTCGCCCAGCGCTTCTACCGGTTCCAGAGGAAGGTTACCTGGCACAGATCACTCACAGGGATCGGCAGGGACTGGATCAGGCCATGGCGTATACCGCTATCGGTGACAAGCAGGAGGTGGGTGCGTGGCTGCGGGAGTTCATCTCCACCACTGGCGTGGACGAACTGATGATTGATGCGCGCATCTACGATCCGGTTGCGCGTTGCCGCTCCTATCAACTTGCCGCCGAATCGATAGAGGACCTGCTGACTCGCTGACAGCTCTGCGGAGGGCGCACTGAGGTCGCTCTCCGCAGCCAGCACGTGGCAATGCGTCAGAGGATATCGTCTACCACCCCTCCATCGACACGCAGCGCAGCGCCGCTGGTGGCTGAAGCTTGGGTGGAGCAGACATAAACCACCATGTTGGCGACTTCGTCTACGGTTGCCGCGCGCTGTATCAACGAAGTCGGGCGGTGGCTCATCACGAACTCCGCCGCGACGGCCTCCAAAGTTTTTCCGGATCGGGCGCGCTCTTCCTCAAGCATGTCGGCCAGCCCGTCCGAGAGCGTGGGTCCTGGCAACACACTGTTGACCGTCACACCGCTACCCGCCACGCGCTTGGCCAAACCGCGAGACAACGACAATTGAGCAGTCTTCGATACGCCGTAATGAACCATATCGGCAGGCACATTGCGGGCTGACTCAGAGGAGATAAACACCACCCTGCCCCAACCCCGTTTGACCATAGCCGGCACCAGCGCGCGGCTGAGGCGCACGCCCGACATCACATTGGTCTGCCAGTAGTCATCCCAGCAATCGTCATCGGCCTCGAAGAAATCTGCCAAACCATAAATACCGGCGTTGTTGACCAAGATATCTACCGTTGGCAGCGCTGCGATGAGAGCGTCCGCGCCCTCGGCATTGCCAAGATCCGCAGCGATACCGCTGAGTTTTGCCTGTGGTGCAGCTTCGCGCAGGCGCGCCAAAGCTTTTTCCACTGAGCTGTCGCTACGGCCGTTGATGATGATCTCGGCGCCCGCCAGCGCCAGACCTTTCGCAATGGCAAAGCCAATGCCACCTGTAGAGGCGGTAATCAGTGCGGTCTTGCCAGAAAGATTGATGTGCATACTCGCTCCCTATAACGCCGGCTCTCGCCGGGTAGGTCGATTTGGCCTATCTATAAATTTGAAGCCCCAGCCACTGGCTATGGGAAACACGGCCTCAGCTACGGGTAAAGCCATCGAATGAATTCATGTAGACCGCTCCGAAAGCGTCCAGGTGCTTACGGGTAGGCTCGTCCGGAGTGCCATAAACCAGAAGGCTGGTGATCGTTACTAGCTCGAGAAACTTCTCGCCGAAAGGTGCGAAGGTCTCTTCGATATGGCTTACAACCGCGTCCGCTCGGTAACGCTCGATGATGTGCACAACTGTGTGGTCGTCATTGACGCTGTACTCGTACATTAGGGTGCCAGGCTCTTTGCTCGTCGCTGCGACGATTTTAGTAACCAGCTGCTTGAACTCTTGGAATTTCTCGGGTGCCAGGCTGAGGGTAAAAATGTTGATGACTTCGTCTTTCATGGTCTGTCCTCACGTCGTGAAAAAAGCTGACGCTACGCTTGGAATACGAGAGCGCCGCTAGGTTGGACATCATGCTAAGGTAGAGCCCCACGTCGATAAACAGCCTGCAAATCACATATAGGTAGCATTTCAAGCTACCAGGAAATTGCAATGACCTCAGAAGACTCGTTCAGCGGCATCCACATTTTCCTAGCTACTGCTCGTTCTGCGACGTTCACCGAGGCAGCCGAGCGTCTGGGCCTCTCCAAGTCCGCGGTGGGAAAGGCGATCGCCCGCTTGGAGGCGAGAGTGGGTGCTAGCTTGTTTTATCGGTCGACGAGACGACTCTCCCTCTCCCCCGACGGCGAAGCCTACTTCACGGTATGGTCCGCGGCGCTGGAGGAGATCAAGGCCACCGAGAGCAACCTCGGCAACAGGCTCGGCGTACCGGCCGGGCGTCTGCGCGTGGATTTACCGGTTGCCTTCGGTAAGCAGGTGGTATTGCCGGTTCTGCTGGAGATGAGCAAGCGCTTCCCGCAATTGCAGCTGACTCTGACCTTCAGCGACCAACTGGTGGACTTGACCGACGAAGGCATCGATCTAGCCATTCGCTTTGGCAGCGTCGACAGCGTTCCTGGATTAGTCGCCAGACGGCTTACCGCACACCGGTGGGTGACCTGTGCATCGCCGGGCTACCTCGAAGAAAATGGCACGCCGTTGACATTGGAAGACATGGCTGAGCATCGCGCTATCGTAGGGTATCGCCGCGGAAGTCTGATGCCGTGGAAAATGAGTCGTGGGGGGCAGGCGGTGAAGTTCTCGCCCCCACCGACATACCAGTTTGACGATGCGGAAGCCATGATCGAGGCTACTCGAGCGGGCCTCGGGATCTGCCAGATGCCGTTATGCCTGTTTGAAAAAGATATCGAAGCGCGCGCAGTTTTGCCGCTGCTCGAATCGTTCGAGCCTACCCCCGTAGAGGTCCATGCCTTGTGGTCGAAAAGTAATCACCTGCGGCCAAAAATCCGTTATCTGGTTGATGAGCTGCTGAAACTACATGGCCACACTTACTCGCCATAGCCGCGCTCAACCGATAAAAACGGGCTGGTTTTAACCGATGCCGGCGGGCTATCCCTATGAGTCCCGGCGCACTGCCTGCTCAGCATCCAGAGCAGCCACTGGATGACGGGTCAGCAATAAAATAGCGCCTATGCACACCACCAGCGTCAGCGCTGAAAGCAGCATTGCGTTCGACATGCCTTTAGCGAAGCTCTCAGCGTCGGTAGTGGCAATCATAGTGCCGAATACCGCCACTCCAATGACCCCGCCGAGTTGCCTGGCAGAAGCCATTAGACCGGACGCAATCCCCGCATCGTGCCTAGTGACCGCAGCCAACATCGAGTTTGTGATAGACGGGACTGAGCATGCGCTGCCTATTCCGACCAGCATCAGCGCGCCGTTGAGTATCCAAAACGACGGTTGTGTACCGATCTGCGAGAGCGCGAGGAAGCCAATGACCTGAATAATGAAACCGGTGATGATGATGCGCCGCGCGCTGATTGTCCGAGCAATCCGCGACGACATCAGGGTCGACAGCGTCAGCACCGCGGTCAAAGGAACGAACGACAATCCGGTTTTGAAGGCATCGTAGTGAAGTATCGTTTGGAAATAGATACTGAAAACGAACACCGTGCCGTAGAACGTCAGATTGATCACCGCTCCGGCCAACGACATGCTCACCAATACTCTGTTTTTGGCGAGGTGCGCGGGCAGCATTGGCGCTTTTACGTGTCGCTCAACAAGCACGAACACCAGCAGGAAAAACGCTGCGCCTACTAGCGACGATAAGGTTAGCGCCGTCCAGCCTTGGCCACTGGATTCGGTTAATGCGTAGGTCAGGGCTGCCAGGCTTACTGCGATGCTCACCTGGCCGCCTGCATCAACTTTTTTGTCCATACGAGGCGATGCAGGTGCATAGCGGCTAATCAGGACAATTGCCAAAATCCCTATGGGCACATTGATCAAAAAAACGCTGCGCCAACCTAGAAAATCGATCAGCAGGCCACCGATTACTGGACCAGCTGCTAAGGCGATCCCCCCGCAAGCGCCCCACAGGGCAACCGCTGATCTTCGATGGTCAGGATTAGCGAAGGACAAGCGAATGAGCGTGAGCGAGGTTGGAACCAGGAAGGCGGCCCCCACCCCCTGCAGCATTCTCATGGCGACGAGCATCGTCATGCTATCGGATAGGCCGCAACCGATAGACCCCAGGGTGAACGTTGCAAAGCCTGCGGTGAAAGTGGATTTGGCTCCCCATTTATCACCGCAAGCGCCGCCAAGAATAAGCAGAGCGGAAAAGATCAACGCATAGCTATTGATGACCCACTGCAATCCGGTGAGGTCAGTACCGAACGCCTCTTTAAGGGCGCCCAACCCCACATTCACTACGCTGACATCAAGCTGAACCACAAGAAAGCCAAGGCAACAGGCGACCAGAATTGGTGTCAGTGACGAGCTTCTTAATGGCATGGGGCTATCTACTGGAGCGGCAAAGGACCCCAAACGAGGGGTGCGGGGAAGCAGGCGTACACCATGCTAACCAAGTAGAACCAAGCGAAAAACGCACCTGGGTTCTCCAGTAGGTAGAAATCAGCGCTACGGTCACCGCAGTCATGCCGCATATAAGGCTCGAATTCTAAACTGCCTGCATAAGCCAGGCATTACGGCAGACATCTTCAATGTTCCAATTCTAGGAACAGTTTGTTGAGTTACGGCGACTTTATCTCTTCGCTCGGCTCTATAGACTTTCGTCCATCCCGAGCCGGACCAGCACGACATAGGTAAGTACCAAATCCTCTGCTGCTGCGGCCTCTCATCTCATCAGGACTACAAATATGAGCCAGGCGTACCCAGTGCTATTCGTTTCCCACGGCGCCCCGACCTTTGCTATTGAACCCGGCAAGGCCGGCGCGCGCTTGACTGAGGTTGGACGAGCGTTGCCACGCCCTACCGCAATTGTGATCGTCTCCCCTCATTGGATGACACGCGGCGGCGTACGTGTTGGCAGCAGCCAGACTCCTGGAACTATTCATGACTTCGGTGGGTTCCCTGAGGCGCTTTATCGCCTGCATTACCCGGCCCCCGGCAATCCCGCGTTGGCCGAGCAGATAAATAGTCTGCTAAACAGCGCGGGAATTTCAGCGAGCACCGAGTCAAACCGGGGCTTGGATCATGGTGCCTGGGTACCCCTGCTGTACTTGATGCCGGACGCTGATATCCCGGTGGTTCAGGTTTCCATGCCCTATCCGCTCACTCCTGTTGACGCTTGGCAACTTGGCCAGGCGCTCAAGCCGTTGCGTGAACAGGGAATCTTGATCATTGGTTCTGGAAGCCTGACGCATAACCTTTATGAGTTCCGCGGTTACGACGGTGATCCGGCCGAATATGTGAAGAATTTTGCCGACTGGTTCAGTCAGGCATTGCGCGCCGCTGATATGCCAGCGCTCTTCGACTACCGTCGAAACGCACCTGACGCCGAGCGTGCACACCCAAGTGACGAGCATTTGATGCCGCTATTCCTGGCGCTTGGCGCCGCCGGCGAGCACTACGAAATGGAGGTACTGGAAGGCGGAATCGCCCACGGTGTACTCGCAATGGACAGCTACTTGTTCCGCACCCCATCCACGGTATCTCTCACCCAGGAAGGCACTCAGGTATGAGTAACCCATTGGCGATGCCAGAGCTTCAAGAAGAGCCGCAATCCGGTCTTTTGTTTCGCCGCTTGATCGGGACGACCACACCTCGCGCGCGTTTGCTGCTGTTGCACGGTGTCGGCGGTAATGAAACCAACCTCGCCGGCCTTTCCAACTCCATCCCCGACGACGTCGAAGTCCTGCTGGTACGTAGCCGACTGCAGATCGCGGCTGAAGGATTCGCTTGGTTTCAAGTAAGTTTCGCCAGCACCGGCCCGGTTATCAACGAAGAGCAAGCCGAAGCCAGTCGCCAATGCCTGGTGAATTTTATAGAAGCGCTACCTAAGCTGCCCACCGTGATCGCTGGCTTTAGCCAGGGCGGCATTCTCAGTTCCAGTGTAGGGCTCAGTGCCCCGCATTGCGTGGCTGGCTTTGGCTTGCTCAGCGGCCGGATTCTGCCGGAGCTGAAGCCCTATATTGCGAGTTCGCAGGCGTTGCGTTCTCTGTCGGCGTTTGTCGCCCATGGCCGTGCAGACAATAAACTCCCCGTATCTTGGGCAGAGAAAGCTGATTCTTGGTTGACCCAACTGGACGTACGGCACGAAACGCACCTGTATGACATGGGCCATGAGATAACAGCCGAAGAAGTGACTGATTTTGTCCGATGGTTGGAGTCTGTGTTGACTCCCGCCTGACGTGGCGAGTGGCCAACCGTGGCAAGGGTCGCATGAGGTTCGAGCCTTTGTCAGTCTCGTGGCCCTAGTGGCCGCAGCTTCCACATGTGGCGCGTATGTTCTGCGGCGAGAGGCCGTGGCAGCAATACCAGTTAGTGTCCGCCAGCTGTTTGATTTCGGACGGCGAACCTTCCGACAAATGCATCTACTGCTAATCGCACCCAACGGTCCAGCTGCTCTGCAGAAGGCCGTGTACCGGGATGCAGCAGGCATTCCATCTGCCCTTCGGTGCGGACCATGCTGATAAACAGCGCAGCAGCCGCCTCTACACCGATAGCATGGACGTCAACTTCACCCGCTTGCGAGGCTTCACTTAGACGCTCCGACACCATCGCAATGACGACTTTGGGGCCGGCCAGGTAAAACCTGCGACCGGCATCTGGAAAACGCGGCGCCTCAGCCACGACCACGCGGAAAAGCGCCACCCCGACCTCAGCCAGCACGATGTCGAGATAGGCCCGCCCTATGTCCTCCAGGGTTTTCCTGATATCCCCCGGGGCTGGCTGTATCGCATGGATGGTTGATGCCATCGACGCGCATTGACGTTCGATCACCGCGACAAACATGGCCTCTTTGCTCGGAAAGCATCCATACATCGTCTTCTTCGAAACGCCTGCTTCGCGCTGAATCATATCGGTAGTCGCAGCGCTGAAGCCGTGGGTCAGGAACACAGTCGTCGCAGCATCGAGAATTGCGACGGATTTGTCGAACTGAATGTCAGGCTTGCTCATAGAAAAATCTGGTCTGTTGTTTTGCTGAAGTATACCGGCCGGTATCTTCCGCTCGCAAAGCTTAATCCCAATAGATTAGCCATTAATTATTTGACTGAATGTTTTTTAGCTAATTAGAATACCGATCGGTTTCCACGCCATCTTATCGCTTGCCTCCTCGCTCCAAAGCCGTACCGATGATTGAGACCTGCCCGCTTTGCCTCTGCTTGAGAATACGAATGAAAGCTGCGTCGTGCCTTTGTTTCGCCCGGATATTCCTTGCCTTGGCGTCCACCCTGCTGGTGGGCTGCGCGAGCGTAACAGCGGTCCAGTTGCCGTCCATTGATCCATCCGCAGCGCTGGCGTCCTATCAAGCACAGGTTGACGACCAATCTGCTCTGAGCGAATCACAGACGCCCGTTCGCTGGTGGGAGTTGTTCAATGACTCCACGCTATCGGCACTCGAGTCGGAGCTTGGCCAGAGCCTGGATATCCAGACGGCTGCGCTGCGTGTCGAGGAAAGCCGTGCTCAGCTGGGGTTGGCCGATGCGCCCCGTTATCCGACGCTGGCCCTAGCCGGCAGCTACTCACGCTCGGCAATCAGTGAGAATTCGCCGTCGCATCGATTGGGGGCACCTACAAACGGTCAGGACATGTGGTCGTTGGGCCTGCAAGCGGGCTGGGAACTCGACCTTTGGGGTTATCTTCGCCACACGCAAGCATCTGCGCAGGCCAGGTTGGACGCGGCTTATTACGGGCAGGATGCCGTCATTACCTCGGTCTCGGCGGACGTAGCGCGCAACTATCTGTTGCTACGCGGTGTGCAGGCGCAGGCCTCGTTGGTGGAAAAGAACCTTCGGATCGGACGAGACCTGGTTCGCATGGCCGAAAGCCGTGAGCGCAATGGAGCCGCCACGCGTTTCGATGCTGCCTCGGCGCGTGCCGATGCCGCCGGACTCGAAGCCCGCTTAACCCAGCTGAATCACCAGCGAGATACGCTGATGAACGCGCTGGCGCTACTGCTTGGCAAACCCCCGCGCGAACTGGATGAACGTCTCACCTTTGCCGAACTACCCTCAATGCCGTCACGCCTGCCTATCGGGGTGCCTTCCGAACTGGCTCGTAATCGGCCAGATATCCTGCAGGCAGAAGCTGGGCTGCGAGCAGCAGTGGCGGATATCGACGCGGCAAAAGCCGATTTCTACCCACGTATCGGTCTCACCGGCACACTCGGCGCGCAGGCGTTCGACCTCTCTGATCTGGGAAGCTGGGGATCCAGGCACTATTCGGTAGGCCCCACACTTTACTTGCCGATCTTCGATGGTGGGCGGCTCCATAGCCAGCTGGCCTTGAGTGAAACCCGCCATCGTCTGGCTGGTATCGCCTATCAGCGAGTGGTGCTGCGAGCCTGGCACGAGGTGGACAATGCCCTCGGCGCTTATGCCAGCGAACTGGAGCGGCACGAGCAGCTGCAGCTTGCGTTGAAACAAAGCGAAATAGCCCTGCGCGTAGCACAACGCTCATACCAGGAAGGCTCCGCAGATTTCACGGCCGTACTGGTTGCTCGTCGTAGCCTGCTCGCCAATCAAGCCGAACTAAGCGACTGCGCGACTGCCTCCGCGCTCGCCGTTGTCTCGCTTTATAGAGCCTTGGGTGGCGGCTGGTCAGAACAATGGGCGGGCGAAGCAGCAACGATCGGGGCTTCTTCATGAGCACTGCCGCACCCGCCTCGCCGCAACAGCCTGTGCTCACAATGCGTCTCGCCGTCGGTCTATTGGGGGTGCTGCTGGCAGCGATGGTGGCGGGGCTGAGTGGCCGCGTCCCAGCTTTGGTGCTCGTCGACCTACAAGGCGCGCTAGGGTTTGCCAAAGATGATGCATCCTGGCTCACGACCGCCTATTCGGCAGGCGAGCTGGCGGCGATGCCGTTTGCCGCGTGGTTCGCGATCACGTTCTCGATGCGACGCTTCCACATGACGATGCTCGCCGCAGCGCTGTTGCTGGCTGCTGCCCTGCCGTTCGTTCGCGATCTAAATGTGCTAATTGCCTTGCGCCTTCTTCACGGTATCTGTGCCGGTTCGCTGGTTCCGGTTCTCATGATGGCCGCTCTGCGGTTTCTGCCTACATCCATCCGATTGCACGGTCTGGCGTTATTCGCCATGACAGCCACGCTCTCGCCTAACGTCGCCCTAGGGCTTGCGGCTCTGAGCGTGGATCATTTAGATGATTGGCGTTGGGCCTACTGGCACATGCTGCCGCTGGGGCTGATTGCGATGGGGATGGTCGGCTGGGGAATTCCCAAGATGCCCCCAGCGCTGCCGCGTCTGAAGCAAGCAGATTGGTTCGGCTTGTTGCTGGGGGTGCCTGGGTTGATGCTTTTGGTGGTTGGCATCGATCAGGGGGTGCGCTTGGACTGGTTTCAGTCACCAATAATCGTTGCCGCCCTTGGCACGGGCGCGATCCTAACCAGCCTGTTTTTGATCAGCGAATGGCTTCATCCGGCTCCGTTCGTGGGGTTGGCACTTTTGAACCGGCGCAACATCTGGCTAGGCTTCATCTCGCTCGCCGGATTGCTGGTCGTCATGTCCTCAGCCGTGAATCTTCCAACCAACACATTGGGTAGTCTTCATAACTTCCGGCTTGAGCAAAGCGCAGGACTCGGGCTATCAGTAGGGTTGCCGCAACTGGTGCTTGGGTCTTGTGTAGCGTTATTGCTGTATCAGCGATGGGTCGATGCCCGCCACGTCTTTGCCGCCGGGCTGGCCTGCATGTCAGCGGCGTGCTGGCTGGCTTCGGCCATTACGGATGAATGGATGGTGCGACAGTTTCTATGGCCGACTCTTCTTCACGTAATTGGGCAACCGATGGCGATGGTTTCCCTGCTATTTCTGGTTGTAAGCACGGTGCAGCCGATCGAGGGGCCGTTCCTTGCAGGATTGGTCAACATCGTGCGGGTACTCAGCACAGTCGTGGCCGGCGCGCTCGTTGGTCAGTTGAGCACAGTTCGAGGCCGCTTCCATTTCGAATCACTGCGGGATCAGGCGGGCAACCTGCTTCCGCATTGGGCTGGATTTGACTTTCCTCCAGGCGCCTTGATCGAGCAGGTTGCCAACCAGGCGAGTGTTCTTGCTACCGCCGACGTTTATCGGGCAATTGGCCTGTTGGCGTTCTTGCTGATTCCACTCGTCCTGAGATTTCAATACATCCCGGCACCGGTGGTGCCCCGAAATTTCCCTTCCGCCCCAGCCACCGTTCCGGCTGGAGCGGCCTCTTGAGTTGAGCTAGTACGAATTCCATGGTCAATAAACTGCGCTACCAAATCGTAATCGGAGCGATCGCTGCCGCAACCGTCGCGGGGGCAATTTTCATCCTCAATCGTCCCGAAGCACAGTCATCCGTGCAGAGCACCGATGATGCTTATGTGCGTGCCGACCTGACGGTGATCGCACCTCAGGTTTCAGGCGTCATCATGGCGGTAACGGTAGATGACAACCAGCAGGTGCAAGCCGGCGATCCGCTGTTGCGCATCGACGACAGAGCGCTGCGCATTGCACTGGTCGCTGCATCGGCCACGATCGCCGGGCTCCAAGCGCAACTGGAACTTCAACAAAGCCTGATTGAGCAGGCACGCGCGGTAGTGGCTGCATCCAGCGCCAAGCTCAAGCTTGCCGAAAGAAATCTTACACGCTCGGCAAACCTGGCCCGTGATGGATCGGGGACAGTGCAAGCGCTGGAGCGGGCCGAGGCGGAATGGGCAACACAACATGCGGCCTATGAACGTGATCGCGCTGGGCTGCGTTCGGCCGAGCAACGGACAGCGATCCTGCAAGCCGACCTGGAGAAAGCCATGACTGACAAGGCGGACGCCAGCTTGATGTTGTCCTACACCAATATCACAGCACCGGTCGCAGGCGTCGTCGCACAGCGCCATGCCCGGGTAGGCGGCTATGCGCGCCAAGGCGAGCCGTTACTGACCTTGGTCCCCCTGGATGACATTTACATCGAGGCCAATTTCCGTGAGACCCAGTTAGCCAACGTGGATGTCGGCCAGCCGGTTGATATCGAGATAGACGCGCTACCGGGCGTTCAGCTTAAAGGGCATGTCGAAAGTCTAGGTGCGGCAAGCGGCGCGAGTTTCTCGCTGGTGCCGCCGCACAACGCAACAGGAAACTTCACAAAAATCGTGCAGCGACTGCCAGTGCGAATCCAGGTGGACTCAGGGCAACAGCAGGCTCGGCGGCTTCGTGTGGGCATGTCTGTGAGGCCAAGCGTCCACACCAATGCTGCTTCGGCTCAAGAACCTACGCCTGCCACTGCGGCAGTGCAGGCCGAGTCCTAATAGATCCCGTCGCCATTGTGAGGCTCGTCATGAACGGCTATCAGATAACGTTTTTTACCCAGCAGGATCGCTTGATCGGCAATCTTCCCGCCGGGCAGTGGCTGTTGGAGGAGGCTCGGCGCTTAGGGTTGCGCGGTGCCACTTTAAGCGGTGCCGTGGAGGGACTGGGTCACGACGGCGTCATCCACGCAATCAACCTGTTTGATCTTTCGGACCAACCCGTCCAAGTGACATTGGTCGTTACCGAAGCGGAAGCGGAAATGTTCTTCGAGCATCTAACCCAACAGCGCGTGCATGTGTTCTATGTAAAGGTAGCGGCAGAGTTCGGAACGCTGGGCGAAAGTGGCTGAGCTTGTGGTTGCCCAACGCAGTATGCCCACGCTCGCTCAACTCAAAGCCTGGTTGGACAAGACCCAACCGCAGGTTGCCGGACAGACCGCGCTGGCAAAGCGGTGAACTAGCTGGCGAGTACTGGAACAAACTCGCACGCTACGTCGAGGGGCGACACTTGCCTATCGACAACAACCGTGCCGAGATACGCCATCGACCAATTCGTCATCGGGCGCAAGAACTGGCTGTTCAGCGACACGCCCAAGGGCGCCACCGCCAGCGCACAGATCCAAAGCCTGATCGAAACCGCCAAGGCCAACGGCTAAGAACCCTATGCTTGGCTAAGGCATGTGCTTGACCATTGTCTACAGCAAAAAGCGTGGAAGAGTACGAACCACTGCTGCCATGGAACTGCTCGCCGCCAAACCATGTTGAGCGTTGAACCCCCGTCTTTAACAGGTGGGGTTTATGGAGCGGTTACCGAACAGGTGGTCGCACTGATCGACTCCCTACAGGCCGGCAAATACACCCTGTTCAACCGGACCACCGGCTCCTGCGCGTGCCTCCGGCCAACTGTTCTTTGAGGACCAGCGCACCGACGGCCTGTCGCACCATGCGCTATCGCCAGCCTTGGCGGTAGAAACGGCTCGGTCACGGCCAGCCGATAGCACCAGCCTGTTCTATCTCCGCGATAAAACGCTTGCGACGGATCGCTTGCATTTGCCTAGTCCACGAAGCGGAAAAGAGCGTAAAGCAAGCCGGTATTCCAGCACGACTATCCTTCTTCTGCTTACTTGGGGCGGTAGATCCTGAAAAGCTGCTCCGCGCCAATTTCGAAGTAATCGGCTGGACCGCCACCTCTCATTATGGTTTGAGAAGAAGCTGTGTCATACACACCATCAACGATCAGGTCTTGGTAAATGTGAACCCCAACGACTTCGCCAAACACCATCCAGGTGTCTACCAGACAGTTATCGACCCCCTTTAACTGCACTACCTGTGTCAAGCGGCACTCAAAAGAAACCGGACTTTCTTTGACTCTCGGGACAGAAATCAGCTTGGACTTCACCGGAGTGACACCTGCGAGCTCAAACTCATTTATCTCAGGCGCTGTCGCCTCGCTACTTATATTTACCGCTTCAGCAAGACTCCGTGTCGCAAGATTCCATCCGAACTCGCCAGTCTCCTGTATATTTCGCAAGGTGTCCTTAAAGCCGACGCTGGAAAATCCGACAATCGGCGGGTGATAGTTAAACGCATTAAAAAAGCTATAAGGCGCAAGATTTAAATGCCCCTCAACGCTTTGCGAAGAAATCCAGCCAATCGGCCGTGGCGCGACTAACGCATTAAACGGATTATGCCGCAGCCCATGCCCTTTGGCTGGTTCGTAGAAATGAATGTTCTCCATCATACAACCTCAGTGAACCTAATCTGTCTTAGACAATGCTTCGCCAGATACCCGCAGCGAAGTATACCAATTCCTTTTCACCTAAAACGCTGAATAAAAGCCAGCCGTATACATATGTTTATTGATACGCTAGGGAGCTTGCCTTTATAGACACCAGGCTACTACCAAACATTGAAGAATCCGACACAAACTAATACATCAAGGACGGCAGAAATAGGGATAGTTGCGGGAAGAACATTAGCAGCGCCAACACTACAGCCTCAGCCGCCAAAAACCATAACGTCCCTCTAACTATAGTCGCGAAAGGTACTGCGTCCCCTACCCCCGCACTCACCACGAACAGATTCAACCCAATGGGCGGCGTCAATAATCCGATTTCGATAAACTTGACAACCAATACCCCGAACCATATCACGTTGATGTCAAAGGCTATTACAAATGGTGCAAGCACGGGGAGAGTCACGAGCATGAGCCCAATCGGATCGAGAAACATACCAAGGACTATATAGAAAATCGTAACAAATATGAGGAATACCCAAAGCGCTAGAGCATAATTTTCTACCCAGAGCCCGATAGTCATGGGGATCTGGCTCAGCGTCAGCATACGACTAAACAAAACAGCGCCAAGTGCGATGAGAAAAATGGTAGCCGAGCTTTTAACGGTCTCGGCGATGGCGTCCTTCATAGCAGCTAAGGTAAATGTTCGCTGAGCTACTGACGCCAGTATCGCGATGAACGCGCCGAATGCGCCGGCCTCTGTTGCAGTTACGGTTCCCGTATACAAACCCCCGACAACTACCGCGACGATAAATGGCAACGGCCAAGATTTAAGCAAAAGCCTGACCTTTTCCGAACGGCTATATTCTTCGTCGGTGGCTGGGGCCAGGCCAGGGTTGCATTTGACACGTATGACAATCAGTGCTGAATACATGACCATAGTCAGCAGCCCGGGGATTATCCCAGCTAACAGCAACTGTCCAACTGACGCTTCCATGAACACTGCATACAGCACGAAAGGGATACTTGGAGGTATAAATGCACCTAGCGTGCCGGACGCAGCGACAACGCCAGTTGCAAGCCCCGGGTCATACTTGGCACGTAACATTTCTGGAACCGCGATCCTTGACATGGCCCCAGCCATAGCTACGCTGGAGCCGCTCGCCGCAGCGAAACCAGCGCTTGAAACGTTAGTTGCTATGGCTAGCCCGCCTGGCAAAAACCCAAGACATGCGCGCCCGGCATCATAAAGAGTCCGTGTAAGACCGGTATGAAATGCAATTGAGCCCATCAGTATGAACATCGGGATCGCGGTCAACGACCAGTGAGCGATAAAATCAAACGTGGTCGAGCCCATCAATGAGAATGCTGCGTTCGACCCTCGTAAAATAAAGATACCGGTGAAGGCAGAAACTCCGAGGGACACCCCGATTGGCAGTCTCAAAGAGAGCAGTGCAGCGAGCAATAAAATACAGGACAGCCCAATTTGTATAGAGGTCATGAGTCAACCATCCTTTTTATTATTCGCTGCCCAAGGGGCATAATAATGAACCAAGACTATGATAGCGGCTATGGCGGCCAGGGTAATCGCGATAAGCGCCAGCCACCTGGCGGGCCAGATCGGGAGCTCAAACAATATGGCGTCGACCGTCTCATTTTTTTGCCAACTCCGGTCGGCTTGGCGGTAGAGACCGAAAGAGAAAATCCCAAAGTAACCTGCGATAACCAACCAGCCAAAAATATCCACCGCAGAGCGGAGCTTTCCTTTGAAAAACTGCGCAAATACGTCTACCCGTATATGGGCATCTCGCATTGTGCAGGAGAATATCCCGACGAATATGCATGCAACCATATAATAATAGGTTACAACCTCCATGGTTCCGGGCAAGTGCTGCTTGAAGATGAGCCGCAAGAACACCTCTAAGGTTATGTGAACCATCATCATGACTACGAGCACACCCACCGCAACTGCAGCGGCGTCGCTCAGCCTCCAAAGGAACCTGAACATAAAGAATCTCCTACCTAATTTATTTTTATTGCTATCTTTCCAATGGCGCGGCGGTCGGCAATGCTTCCCAGAGCTGAAATTACCTCATCAAATTGATAGATTTGCGGCTCTGGAACTTCGATAGCTCCGTTACTGGCTTCAGTAAAGAGCCAACTCATCAGTCCTTGCACCTGTCCTGCGAACTCATGACGCCGATCAGAAGCGCCCCAACCGATGTATTCTGAAAAGTTGACCCCAATAAGTGACAGATTTTTAAGGAGCAACAAGTTCGCTGGCACTTTGGGGATTGTGCCGCTTGCAAAGCCTAGACACAGAACGACGCCATCAACTGCTGTGCTGCGTATAAGTGTCTCGAACAGTTCTCCCCCAACGGGATCGAAGACTATGTCGACACCCCGACCTTCAGTTATGGCCTTCACCTTTGCCTTCAGGTCCTCCTGAAGATAGTTGACGCCATAATCCGCTCCAGCAGCTATTGCGGCTCGTAACTTGTCTGCGCTGCTTGCAGCCGCGATGACCCGAGCGCCCTTCGTCTTGGCGACCCGGATCGCAGCACTGCCTAGCGCACCACCAGCACCGGTTACCAGGATCGTTTGGCCAGAGCCCAGTCGAGCCTTGGTCAGGGCAGTGGCGGCGGTGCCAAACGACAGAGGGATACCGACGGCTTTGGACAGCGGGAATCCATGCGGTATGTGATAGACGTTGGACGCATCCGCCACAGCCTCTTCTGCGAATGCACCACAGTCCAAGATCGCCGCTACACGATCGCCCGGTTTCACATTGCCAACATCATTCGCACATTCAAGAACGACCCCCGCGACTTCTGTGCCGGGCACAAAAGGCAAAGCGAATTTACGCTGGTACTGTCCAGCGACCATTAATGTGATCGCATAGCTTACGCTCGCATAATGAACACGAATTCTGACGAGCCCTTTTCCTAAACCTGGCGTTTCCACGTCCTTGAATACCAGACCTTGTGAGCCAGAAAAGCTTTCACATATCACTGCACGCATCAGTGGGCTCCTAACGGTCGTCTAAATGCTTTGCCCCGACGATTGGATGCAGACGTTATTACGCAAGAGTTCGTTAATCTCGGCCGCATCGAAACCGGCTTCGATTAGCAACTCCCTTGTTTGCCCACCAAGGGCGGGGGCTGCGCATAAGGTACGCGGGTCAATTTGGGAGCCAGGCATTCTGGGCATTGGAAACGAACCCAACACTTCGTGGTTCACCATGGGCAATAAACCCAAGTACTGCACCTGCGGATCCTCAATCAAGTCTTGGTAGCTATTCATCGGACCGCATAGGACGCCAGTCTCATTCAGTTTTTCGATCCAATGGTCGCGGGGCTGAGTTAGGAAAATCTTTTCCAGAAGGCTATTAATCGCCTCGGCGTTGTCCTGTCGGGCTGCGTTATCGGCGAATCTCGGGTCCTCGGCCCATTCAGGATGCCCAAGAACCTCAGCGAGAGATCTGAACATTTCGTTACGCAGGCACACCACAGCAATTTCGCCATCAAGCGTAGCGAAGTTCCCGGACGGGACGGTTACAGGTCGATTGCGAACGCCATTCTGCAGAAACGATTCCAACATCGGTGTGGCCTGAAACGCAGACGCTGCGCCAAGGAGCGAGAGCTCCAAGTGGCGCCCCGGGCTTGAGGCACTCTGCCTTTGTTCACTGATTGCAGCGGCAAGCGCAAAGCCCGCATATAAGCCAGCTATCATGTCGACTGCTAGCATGCCTACCCGTCGTGGTTTGCCGTCGGCATCCTGATTCATGGAAGCCATCCCGGTCGCCGCCTGCAGGATGCTGTCAGACCCGGGTCGAGAAGCGTTAGGGCCAGCGCTCCCGAAACCACTTATCGAACCTAGTACGATACCCGGGCGGAGTTTCTGCAAAACGTCAAAGCCTAAGCCGATTTTGTCTAGAATCCCCGGACGAAAACTTTCAAGGACGACATCGGATTGTTCGACAAAGCGATGAAGCACTTTGCGACCAGCCTCCTGGCGGGCATCAACGCAAATAGCGCGTTTCCCCCAATTCACAGGGGCACTGAGAGAGGTCTGTCCGTTGAGACCAACCCCCATAACACGGCCCCAGTCGCCCTGGGGGGGCTCCACTTTAATAACAGAGGCCCCCATCATAACGAGCATCTCGGCGGCATAGGGCCCAGCCAGACCCTGGCTCATGTCAAGTACGCGTACCCCTTGAAAAGGTAGAAACTCGTTGCTTGTTTTGTTCATTTTATTCACTGCTCAGGTATATCCAAAGGCACCGACTGCGCGCGGCATAGTTCTCAAAGAGAAGCTTTATCGTATATCTCGGTGCGCAATAATTCAGCGTACTGTTCCTCGGTGATATTCCCGTCAGCAACGAGCTTTTCCCATTTCTCAAGATTGTTTATGAAATTAGAAACTATCTGCTCAGGCTCGCTCACTCCACGTCCTTTAGCAGTGGCAGCTGCACGCGCGAGCTGGGACTGCATAAATTCATCGCGCGTCTGCTTTAACATGGGGGAGACTTCGACAAACTTGATGCCATTTTCTTGTGCGGCCTCTCTGGCTTCCGCCTCCTCACTTTCATAAGCGAAAATGGTCCTGGCAAGCGCAATCGGCGTCGCGTCTACTAACACTTTTTGCTCGCTCGTCGAGAGATCCTGCCAAAGCCCATCGCGAACATTGATATTTGACCCACCCTGGAACGCGCCCATCGGCAACGTTATAACGCTATCCACCACTTCATTTAGCGATAGCGACTTCAGCCAGCTGGTTGCGCCTATTACGCAGTCCAGTTGACCACGCTCCATTGCCTCGTACGCCTCATTGTTCGGAATATTTACAGGCACGCCCCCGATTTGCTCAACCCAGCGACCCATCTCCTCGCCGGCAACGCGCATCCGCAAACCCTTAGGCTCAAATCCGTTAGGGAATTCACCTTTGCACATTGCCTGATATGGCGGAGTTGCATAGTTCGACAAAAAGCGCACGTCATATTCGCTAAACTCTTGCAAACACTGTTCGCAGCCGTTGAGCACTGTGTCAACCGCAGCCGCGGCAGTCACGAGGGAATTTTGATTCCAAAACGACAAATCGCTGATGATTGAATTAGCCGGAATGGAAGTTGGGAAATAGACGCTAACCATAAAGCCAGCATCGATCAGGCCATCACGGACCGCCGTCAGCATCGTTGGGCCAGAAGCAGCAGCACCAGAGGGGAACAACTTAAACGATACGCTGCCGTCTGTTTCAGACTGGACCTTATCGATAAAGGTTTTGATACCAAGGCTGGTTGGATGATGCGGAGGAAGATAGCTTGCATACGTGAGGTCGCGAGCCATTGCACTGGGCGACACGCTTATGCTTGCAGTCAGGGCGGCACCGACAGCCATCACAGCAAATTTTTTATTGTTAGTAAGCATGGTGTGTTTCTCCTTTGTGTCCGTTGCGCACTCTGTTTGATTGGAGTATTGTTCGCTGTGCGCACACGACGTTCTCACTGAGAACACGGTAGAGAAAAGACCCTTTGCCAGGGTTTGTCAAGCGGAAACACGTTGAGAGGAGCGATTGAGAGATATGGATGAGACCAGCTCGGATCTGGTTGTGGCCTCCTTTGCTCGAGGGCTAGCCATCATCAAGGCCTTTGGAGCGGGGGCGACAAGATTGACGCTTTCAGCAGCAGCCAAAAGGTCGGGGACTACTCGAGCGAGCGCCCGCAGGCTTCTCCACACGCTCTGTGCGCTCGGCTATGTCAAAACTGACGGCAAGGAATTCTGGCTGACTCCAAAGATTCTGGAGCTGGGCTTTTCATATCTTTCGTCTATGGAGATCTGGTCATTTGCGCAGGGCTATATGGAGGATTTGGTCCAGCGTGTTCACGAGTCGTGCTCCATCGCTGTATTGGAAAACTACGATGTCTACTATGTGATGCGTGTGCCGACGCGACGCCTATTGAAAAGCACATTGAACGTTGGCAGCACGCTTCCGGCCCATGTGGTTTCTCTTGGACGCATCCAGCTGGCGGCTTTATCGGAGGATGAGCTAGATCGTTATCTTGACTCAGTAGATCTGCGCCGCTATACACGGTTTACGATCACCGACAAAGATGAACTGCGCCGTGTGATATTGGAAGACGGAGCGAAAGGCTGGTCTGTCGTAGATCGAGAGCTAGAGGAAGGAATGTGCGGTATATCCGTCCCTATCAAGAGTCACGATAATCGGACCATTGCTGCTATAAATTTAACAATGGCTCCGAGCCGCGCAGCTGAACCTGGAGTTTTGGATGAACTTCTTGACCATTTGCAGCAAACCGCTAATAGCATCAATATGAGCTTGAGTGACAATCGGTCTTGATATTGCGGTCATCCGTGCCAGCAGTCCTGCAACCAGCCTGGCCGGCGTCATGTCGCATTAGGCCGAGCCTCATTTCGTGCTTTCTAATTCGCAGGATTGAAACAACACGGCACCGCGCTATTGATGGTGGCGGTTGGTCCCACCGTCGAATCAATTTTACCTCGCCGGTGGTGCCGCGCTAACGCCACGCCTCACCGGAGAATGCAGACGCTTTTAGTAATCATTGGACGCTTCCTGTCCGAACGCGAACCGGAAAACACCGCCGAGCTCAGACCAAGATGGCCTGCAGTCTTCAATAGATAGATCGCTCAGAGCCGCGCTCCTTTCGGCATGATGTACCCAGTAATTTGCAGAATATAAGCCCGCGCTGTCCTGTGGATCCGAGGCAAAAGCGCGGTCGATAAGCTCAGGAATGCACAGTTTAAGCCAGATTGGCTTTGGATCAATGTTCGAGGAAGCCGCGCAGATCGCTGGTAAACTTGACCGGGTTCTTGAACATCAAGAAGTGATCGCCCTGCTCGGCCTTGCTGTAGACGAACAACTGCGACTGAGGGACTGTCTTGTGGATCCAGCGCTGGCTTGGCAGATTGTTGCTGTAGTCGCCCGAGAAAATTGCCACCGGGACGTCGATCTTGTGTTGGATAACATCGCGCCAGTCATTGACGATGTGGTTGAACAATACCCGGCCCACCGCCTTCGGGTCGTTCTTGATGAAGTGTTGTGCAAAGCTTGCAGAGTTCTCGTAATAGGGCGAATCCATCAGCGGTGCACGCTCCCACGGCACCAGATCAGTGACCAGGGCATTGAGCGGCTTGCCGCCGGTGAAACCATCGACCATGCGCTCCGGCGATGTGGTGGTGCCGCCCGCATCCAGTCGTTCTTGCTCCGACCAGTCCACGTGCGAGTAGATCGATACCGGCTCGTCCACAAAGACTGCCTTGTCGATGCGGGAGGTACCGAACAGATCAATGTAACCCCACAGCACCGAGGCGCCCATCGACCAGCCTGCGTAGTTGGCCTTATCGAGCTTGAGATGATCGGATAGCTCTTTCAGATCCATCGAGAATCGCGAGATCCGGCCACCGTGCTCCACGCGCTGGGACAAGCCCTGGTTGCGCGGATCCATCACGTAGACGTGGTAATCCCGACTGAGCAGATACATCACATTGATGTATTCAGCGCCATTAGCCGACCAGCCCGGAACGAATACCAACGGCTCGCCCTCGCCGGCCTCCCAATAGGAGATCCTGACATCGTCAGAGGTAGTGAATGAATTGATCTGCAACCCTTGGAAGTCCGAGAGTTTGGAAGGCAAACCGTCGATCTTGTTGGGGAAATTGTAGTCCTGGCCGAGGACCTTCAGCGCCGATTCGGCCAAAGCATTGCCGGCCAGCGTTAGACCAACAGCGCATACGGTTGCGAGCATGGAAGTACGCATGGAAGTTTCCTCTGGGCTTGGATGGATAGTAGGCCCGTTTGAAGCGCTACTTCGAGTCTGGACGCGCCCTGCATGGAGCAAGACACCGTTTGCCCTAACACAAAGGCGTGCCGCAACCAGGGTGCGTAGCGAAGAAGCTGACACTGGCGACCCCGTACGAGTATTGACCGTGCAAACGCAAAAAAGCCGCGCATGTATCAAGCGGCAAAGGGAACATTTTCAAAGGTGTGTCACGCATCGATCGTCGAAACGCAACCAGCCGAGTTCAGCTGTCCTTGCGTTGCTCTGACGTTACCGTGGCGTGGGCCCGATGTGAGTCGGTAGATGCCTGATTGACGACGGCCCGCTCAGTGGCGGCGTTATGAGCCTGATCTTGTAGCGCTGAAAAATGAGCGACGAATGCAGGCGATTCTTCAGCAAAGGAAACGGGCGACAGTATCAGGGCGCAAGCGGCAAGCGCAGCTGCGGATAGGGTATTGCGGGTCATATGAGTTGCCTCTCGGTGCGCTGTGGCGTGGAACGTAAGGCAAGCTTAGGACCTCCCCGGAATTGGAAACAGGCAGCTACGGATAAAGCACCGTTACGTCGCACGCAATAACAGTTATGGCTCGCGGCCGTGCCTAGCGGAACGCCCCTAGTCGTCTCGCTTGGATGCGTGCCTCGATGCATGGCTTGACCCGTAATGTGCCCGGAGATGCAGAGAACACCGACGCTACGCTTTCGCGCTTTCCCACTTCACCGACTGGTATCAAGCCAGAACACATCCCCTTTCGCGCTCAGGCTGGACATGCGGGACCTGACCGCTCGGCACAGAGAGTAAGAAACACAATGGACATGTTGCATGCGATGAGGGCGTTTGTTCGGGTCGCTGACGCTGGTAGTTTCACTGCGGCGGCGCTGCAGTCCGATACGTCAACCGCTCAGGTCTCTCGATTGGTTTCAGAGTTGGAGAATCATCTGCAAGCGCGTCTTTTGCACCGCACAACCCGGCGATTGGCATTGACGGAAGCGGGCGAGCGCTTTCTGGAGCAATGCCGAGCGATTCTCGATCAGGTTGAACAGGCGCGAGCCGAAGCAGGCGGTGCGCACCTGATACCCAAAGGTCACCTACGGGTGCACTCGATCATTGGCCTTGGTATTCAGCTGTTAGCGACACTCGCCGGCCGTTACAACGAGATTTACCCCAACGTAAACCTGGAGCTGCTGCTGTCCCAGCGCCAACCCGATCCGTTGGAAGACAACCTCGATGTGATCATTACCCTCTCGCGCGAACTGCCAGATTCCGAGCTGATCGCGCAGCAGCTGGGCACAGTGCTCCACGTGGTCTGTGCCTCGCCCGCCTACCTCAGGCAACATGGCGCGCCGAAGGCACCGGCCGATCTTGAGAATCACAAATGCCTTCGCCTTGCCGATCCGGTGTTCAGCGATAGCTGGAACTTCATCGTTAACGATGCAGAGCTGCCTGTTTGGCCCGGCAATACCTTTAAGGTGAACGTTGCAGAGGCAATGAGCAGCGCCGCCGAGGCGGGAATGGGCATTTGTATGTTGCCAGATTATGTCGCCGTCCCTGCGCTACAACGCGGCTCACTAGTGCGACTGCTTCCTCACTACCATCTGCATGAAAAATACATCTATGCGCTCTACCCATCGCGGCGCTTCCTCGACGCCAAGGTGAAGACCTGGGTGGACTTCCTCAAGCAGGAGCTACCGCAAGCCTTTGAGGGTTACCACAAGGTGCTGCAGAACCCTGAATACTGGGCCTGATCATTGTTACAGATTCGGTAAGGCTTCCTCTCGCTGGCCGCTATTTTTCCGCCCCCCGCCAAACTTTACGATTTGTTTCAGAGACATGACGCGGTTGATTTTTTTAATCCCGCTACAAGTCGTGCGATTGATTGCTCCTTTAAATCGTCCGACACGTGTCCCTTTCGGCTGCCTCACTCGTTGGCAGCCTGTTTTATTCCGAGCGCACGCCAGAAACCTCTGGCGTGCCTCAACTTACGAAGAGGTCACCATGAAAAAACTTATCTGGATTGCCAGTTTGTCTCTGTTCGCACAACTGGCCGCTGCCGCACCACAAGCTACGCCGTACCACTATGGCGACGATCTCGACATCGCTAAGGTCATTTCCGTGAATGTGCCCAACGGTGGATGTTCAGTGGTTGAAGCCACGATGACCTATCTTGATTCTCGCGGCGAGACCCATGTAATGACTTACCTGCGCCAGGGCGCTGACTGCAACGACTACTAGATATCACCTCCTTTCTCTAGCACCACCGCCGGTAAATATGGCAACCGAGCGCTGGCAGGATGACCACAACCTGGACAGCTTCAGCTTGGTAACGGACCGGTCCCGCTGGTTGGGTTAGATGTTTGCAAACCGACTACCGCGACACAGCAGTTAGCCCTGTCATTTCGTAGCGTGCAACGCGGCGTTCGCGCCTTGTGGTCGGCGGGTTCGTTGGGCACGCGGCCGGATGGAACTGGCCGGGCCTGCAGGCAACCCATCGATAAGCTAAAAGGCGAGACTGCCGATCTCTTGCACGTCGGTGGCAGCAGTTGGATGCCGCTGTTTTGATGGGTTTGGGCTTTGTTGTCCTTTGAACGGCGAGCCGTCGTTCCGCAGGCGCAGGCCTGCGAAACGACAATAGGTGAAGGCCAACCGCTGCAGCCTAGATCAGCGGGCGGGCTGCTTCTCTTTGAGTGGCACGGAAGAGCTGACCGGCAAGGACCCGGGCGCCCGTTTCATCGTCAGCAGCAGATGCGCGGCGAGGCCGAAGATCAGTCCCCAAAATGCCGCGGCAGACCGAGCAACGACATGCCCGACGCGGTGACCAGGAAGGTGATCAACGCCGCCTCTCGGCCCTCCGGCACTGACATGGCCGTACTCAGCGCACCGCCGATGGCGGCCAGCAGTGCAAGCCCGGCCAATGCCGCAATCAGCGCGGCGGGAAACGCCGTGAATATCGAAACCAGCGTGGCGCCGAAGATACCCAACAGCAGATAGAACACCCCACCGGAAATACCAGCGATGTAGCGCTTGCCAGGGTCTTCGTGGGATTCCTTGCCAGTGCAGATCGCTGCCGTGATTGCTGCCAGGTTCAACCCATGACAACCGAAGGGCGCGAGTAGCAGGCTGCCCAGCGCGCTGCTGCTGATCAGCGGGCTCGCAGGCGTCGGGTAGCCGTCGTTGCGCAGCACGGCCATGCCAGGCACGAACTGGCCAGTTAGTGACACCATCACCAACGGAAACGCAACGCCAAGGATGACCTGCCAGCTGAACTCCGCGGTGATCCAGACTGGCGTCGCGAGTCCGATCACCAGCGCTTCGCTGTGCAGTTCACCACTAGCGACCGCTATGGCTACGCCGACTACCAACACTGCCATGACGGCGTAGCGCGGCATCATTCGCTTGAAGAGCAGGTACGTGCCAAGCATTGCCAATACCAGCCAGGGTTGCTCTTTAACCGAAACGAACAGTCCCGTGCCAAAGCGAAACAGGATGCCCGCGAGCATGCCAGCCGAAATGGCTGCTGGAAGTTTGCGGATGATCTTGTCGAACGCCCCAGAAAGCCCGACCAGCAGAATGATCACGCTGGACACTAGATAGGCGCCAACTGCCTGGTTCATGCTGATGTCGGGGAGCATGGTAACCAGCAACGCCGAGCCCGGAGCGGACCAGGCAATGATGATTGGCACCTTGTAGCGCAGGCTCAGCACAATGCCGAGCACGCCGCTACCGATGGAAATCGTCCAGACCCATGACGAGAGCATGTCATGGGGCAACCCACCTGCCTTTGCCGCCTGAAAGATGATTACAAGCGGCCCGGCGTAAGAAATCACGGTCGCGATGAAGCCCGCAACCACGGCCGAGAGGGAGAAATCTCTGAGTAGCGTGTTCATGACGCCTCGCAAGTCAGGCCTGGCGATCCGTGACAGAGTCCGGATCGCCCTTGTTGTGGGCCGTGCCTCTGAAACGGATGAGCGTAGGGTGGATGACGCTTCACCCATCCACCGCCGCACTCCGCAAAAGCCGGTGGATGAAAACAGCGTCATCCACCCTACGTTGGCCTTGGCCGTGGTGGTGCTTCTATCCACAGCGCCGACCAGCGGATCCATCATCCTCACAGGGAGGATGATGCTTCATCCATCCACCCTGCGCTCCGAAAAAAGCCGGTGGATGAAAGCATCATCATCCACCCTACGCTCAGCGTGATGAAGGAACTTGAGCCGCCCCTTTTATGTAGTGGTCTACTGATCCCGGACACCGATTTAGGCGAAAATCCTCGCCATTAAGAGGTGTTCGATGAGCAAGCAACGACGTACGTTTTCCGCCGAGTTCAAACGAGAGGCAGCTGCCTTGGTACTAGATCAGGGCTACAGCCATATCGAGGCCTGCCGTTCGCTGGGCGTCGTGGACTCGGCATTACGCCGCTGGGTGAAACAACTCCAAGACGAGCGCCAGGGCGTTACCCCAAAGAGCAAAGCGCTGACACCCGAGCAACGGAAGATCCAGGAGCTAGAGGCCAGGATCAATCGGCTGGAGCGGGAGAAAGCGATATTAAAAAAGGCTACCGCTCTCTTGATGTCGGACGAACTCGATCGTACGCGCTGATAGACCAGTTGAGTGAGCAGGAGCCGGTAGAAGTGGTCTGTTCAGCCTTCGATGTGGCGCGGTCTTGCTACTACGCCCATCGCCTTCGACGTCGCCGTGTCGATGCTCGTCGCGTCGCGCTACGTAGTCGGGTCAACGAGTTGTTTAGCCAAAGCCGAGGCTCGGCTGGCAGCCGAAGCATCCTGGGTATGCTGCGCGAGGACGGCGTGACGATTGGCCGTTTCCGTGTGCGTCGACTGATGCGTGAGTTGGGGCTGGTCAGCAAGCAGCCGGGCTCGCACGCCTACAAGCAGGCCACGGTTGAGCGCCCGGATATCCCGAATCGACTGAACCGCGATTTCGCTGTCCAGCGCCCGAACCAAGTGTGGTGCGGCGACATCACCTACGTCTGGGCGCAAGGTCGTTGGCATTACCTGGCCGCGGTGCTGGATCTGCACACGCGTCGGGTGGTTGGCTGGGCGTTCTCCGCCAAACCGGATGCCGAGCTGGTAATCAAAGCCTCGAGATGGCCTACGAGCAGCGCGGCAAGCCACAGCAGGTGCTGTTCCATTCGGATCAGGGCAGCCAGTACGCCAGCCGCTTGTTCCGGCAGCGGCTATGGCGCTACCGGATGCAGCAGAGCATGAGCCGCCGAGGATACTGCTGGGACAATTCGCCGATGGAGCGCCTGTTTCGCAGCTTAGAGTCAGTGTGGATTCCGGCAACTGGCTACCTGACGGCACAGGAAGCTCAGCGGGACATCAGCCACTACCTGATGCACCGCTACAACTGGATCAGACCGCATCAATTCAACGGTGGGCTACCACCAGCGGTGGCCGAAGAGAAACTTAACCCACTGTCCGGGATGGGTTGACCACTACACAAGTAGCTCGGATGGAAGCTCAACGATAACGTCTCCGCTGCCGTCTCCTGGATCTTGGCAGACAACGCGCCAGCTATCAGGTGTGTCCATAACGGTACCCTCATAACAGAAAGCTTTAGTGTGGCATTCAATATTAGGGAAACGCCTTGCCGTAGCGCGCCTATGTCGTAGCAGCTGGGTCACAGGCAGGCCGATGAGGATCGCGCCAATAGAAAGCCCACTGAGTGGGCGGCCTTTCGGTTGTCTCCTAAGGGACGTCTATGGAAGTCGCTCCGGGCGACCGGGGATGAGTTGTAGCGCACTCAACTGCCCAGGGAACCCGCCCATGCTATCGACATAGCGTAATGCAGATTTACCATCGCTCCAGCCTACGTACTGCATCAGCGTCTTGAGATCCCAGCCGCTGCGGGTAGCCCAGGTGGCAAAACCGCGACGCAGCGAGTGACTGCTGTAAAACTCAGGAGACAATCCAGCCAACTGCAGTACGCCACGCAAGAGAGTGACAACGCTATTTGGGTGCAAGCCCTGCTCACCTAAGTGCCCCCAGCGATCAATGCCGCGAAATACAGGCCCTCGAGCTATGCCCGCCAAGCTGATCCAGTCGACGTAGGCCTGCACCGGGCACAGCTTGGCCAATGCTGGCGCGCTAAAGGTCTGGCCATGGTTATCCCGGTCACCTTTGCTCCAGGGAAGGAACAGTTGCATACCCTCCCCGGCCCGCACCTGGATGTGCTCGACTCGTAGGCGGCACAGCTCATCACTGCGAAACGCGCGCCAAAAGCCAATCAGGACCAGCGCGCGATCACGACTACAGCGTAGCAACCGCGGCCAGTCGTTCTCCGCTCGCGCTCTCCTCTCGGCCACCTCTAACCCCTGCACACATTGTTCGAGTTGACGTAATTGCAGCGGCTCTGCCTGCTTCTCTTGGCGGGGATGCAGCGTACGGATGCCCTTGACGATCTGGCGAACCAGTGGGGTTTTGGTCGGATCGGGGAACCCATGGCTAACGTGCCACTGCGCCAGTGCCGCGAGGCGCAGCTTGAGCGTGTTACTGGAAAGTGTCGACGCGTGATCCACAAGGTAGCGCACGATGGCATCGCTGGTCGCCGGCAGAAAGCCGCCATAGGTGACTTCGTAGTGATCGAGCGCCTGCTTATAGCTGCGCCGAGTGTTGGCCCGAATGCTGGCCTGCAGGTACCGCTCGATGTCTTGGCTCATCGGAGCGCATCCTCTGGTGTACCGGTGATCAACAGGCAAACGACGAAAATACCGCTTCATCTTGGATAATTCTAGATTATCCAATCCTATATCAGACTCTAACCTAGCGCCAAATCTGATCTTCGATAGAATGTAAATGCATAGCATGTAATACGGTACGAAATCGTAGGAGATTAAAATGGCGCGAGGCGGAATTAATAAGGTGGTTGTTCAAAAGGCACGCACCGCCCTTCTCGCCCGCGGCGAGCATCCAAGCATCGATGCAGTACGGGTCGAGCTCGGAAACACAGGCTCGAAGAGCACCATTCACCGCTACCTTAAAGAGCTTGAACCCACCAAAAACGACCGAGCAGGTGGGCCGATCACGCTAAGCGAGCAACTGGCCAACCTGGTGAATCAATTGGCCGATCAGTTGCAGGAAGAAGCCCAAGCAGCCATTGCTGGTGAGCGAGAGGAATTTGACCGGGAGCGGGCCGACTACCACCTTAGAATTCGACAGACCGAAAGCCGCGTGCAGCAGCTGGAAGACCAGGTAGCTGCAGGCGTCGAACGATGTCAAAAAGCCGAAAACGAGTTGCTGCTGGAGAGCAGGCAACGCCAGCAGGCCGAAATCGAAACCTCCCGTCTACAGCAAGCTAATCGGGACTTGGAGGAGCGGCTCAAGGATCGCGACGCGCAGATTTGTTCGCTTGAGGAAAAGCATGAGCATGCGCGTGATGCCCTGGAACACTACCGTCAGGCCAGCAAGGAACATCGCGAACAGGACCAGCGCCGAAATGAATCACAATTACAGCTATCTCAGCTTGAACTACGTCAATTGCAACAGACGCTAGTCGTCAAGCAGGACGAATTAACCCAGCTGAATCGTGACAACGAACGTCTGCTCACCGAGGCAAGACTATTGCAGAGGGATCAACAGGCCCAGCAGCGCCTGCTCGATCAGAACATTCAAGCCCGGGAAACCTTACAGAACCAGCTCAATGTGGCAGAAGCTGTCAAGCTAGCTTATGAGCAACGAAATTACGATCTACAAACCAAACTGGACAGCTTAAGCAAGACGAAAATCAGGCAGAGCAGCCGCCAAAAGCCGCGCCGGACTGAGCTTATAGTTGGCGCTGCAGAGAAATCACCTCTGCCAGCAAAAAGAAGAAAAGGACCAAGCGCCTAGGTCAGCAACCCTTCTCGGACAGACCACTCCGAAGCAGCTCCTGCCCTACTCATTAAGCTAAAGGGTAGTTCAGGGTCGTTGCAATTCGGACTGAGTAGGCAGCAGATAACCGGGATCGCAAGCAAGCTGGTCTGCGATCCGATAAAGCTTCTCTACGGTAATACTTACTTCACCACGTTCGATCCGCCCCATGTAGCTGCGGTCGATACTACAGGCCAGCGCGAGTGCATCCTGAGAAATGTGGCAAACCTTTCTCTGCGCTCGGATGCGTTCGCCCAAGGCCTTCGCCAAATATTCCATGACCGTCTCAGTTTCATCGAGACGGCAATATCATGCGTTTACGGACGGTCAGGCCACGGACTATAATCCGTATTTAACGTGCTACTCCCTCTGGTATTGCAATGAAATCAGCCTCGTTCATTTTCGATAGGCGGCTGTACGAGCTGCTTCAGAAGGAAGGCCGCACGCGATTCACGATACGTGAACTGCGTGACGCCTATGCCAAGCGCCTGGAAGGCATGAGTTTCCGCATCAATGACGTACGCCGCTATGTATACGAACAAATACGCCGGATGTTGCGCGTAGGCTGGATAGTACTTGACGAAGAGCGTCGTGTCCGGGGACAGGTCTACCACCTGCTGCCCGTCCCTGCGCATCTGCAACTGGACCTAATCGACAATGGGTTCGAAAACTACCGTAAGGCTGAGCCAGAGCAGATGCAATCAGAGACCACCGATCCGCTTGCACCGCTTCACCCCTCAGATGATGCAGACCAGCACCTAGAGGCGCTTCTTAAAGAAATCAGGCTGGACTTCCTGACCTCCATGGGTGAGGCGGAGCGGTACAAGCTGCTCATCGATGAAATGCCGCACCTCCGCGATACGGTGCAAGGCGACTATTTGGACGCCCGAGATCGCAGCTCACGCCTACTGGGTCATCTCCGCGCCATCGAAAAAACACTCAAAACTCTTTCGTCCATGCAATGAACAAACAACTGCGAAACTGGCAGCGCCAATGCGTCGACACGGCGCTAGAGCACTATTTGCGCGCGTCTCACTTTTTCTGCCAGGCAACGCCAGGCGCCGGCAAGACGCGCATGGCCGCCGAATTGGCCAGCAGGCTGCTTGAGCAAGACAGAATCGATCTGGTGCTTTGCTTTGCACCGTCCTGCCAGGTTGTCGAAGGCCTTCGCTCGTCTTTCTGCACTGTTCTTGGTAGGCGCTTCGATGGTCAACTCGGCGCAGTGGGGGCAGCGTTCACCTATCAGGCGATGGAATACCGTAGTGAGGCGTTCTGGACGCTGCTTGATGACTATCGTGTGTTTGCCGTTTTTGATGAGATTCACCACTGCGCCGGCCACGACATGGTCCTGAGCAACGCATGGGGCCAGCAGATACTTCAGCGAATACAGGACAAGGCCGCTTTTACATTGGCTCTATCCGGCACGCCGTGGCGATCGGATGATCGACCCATCGCACTCGCCCGCTACTCCTCGCCCGAGGGGCGACTGATCTGTGATTACCGCTACGGGATGCAGCAGGCTGTGGCAGACGGGGTATGCCGCTCCCCTCGAATTGTCCTACTCGACAACCAAAAGGTGAGGTTTACCGAGGAGTTGGACACAGAAAACATTGTCAGAACTTTCCCGAACATCGCTACGCTGTTGGGCGAGTCCCCTGTCACTTACGAAGAGCTGTTGCGCCATGATGAGGTTGTTGATCAGTTACTTGATCTTGCACGCGCCAAGTTAAATGAGCTTCGCCTGCTCGATCCTGATGCGGCTGGCCTGGTAGTTGCCACTGATATCGTGCACGCCCATCAGGTTGCGAAAGCTCTGAAAGCAAAGGGTGAAAGTTGCCAGCTCGTGACCAACAAAACCCCAGATGCGCAGCGGGTAATAAATCTATTCAGACGCAGCCACTGTCAATGGATCATCGCTGTTGGAATGATCAGCGAAGGGACGGATATCCCCCGACTCCAAGTGTGCTGCTACCTCAGCCGTATTCGTACCGAGCTGCATTACCGACAGGTGCTTGGGCGAGTGCTTCGTCGTACCGGGCAGTCCGATGACGAGGCTTGGCTGTTCATGCTAGCGGAACCAACGTTACAGTGCTTAGCGGAGAGGATTGCAGATGATCTTCCGGAGGACTTGGCGGTACTGAGCAGGGTGCCGATGCCTGCGCCAGGCTCGGCTCTAGATTCAGTTCCTGGTCGAGCTTCGGTTGTAGGAAATGAAGACCAAGCCAAAACGCACATGGATACTCTCTCCCCGCTGAAATTTGAAGGAGGAGCCACAAGCATCTTTACCTCTAAGGACCTCTCAACTCAGTCGAACCATCAAGTCAGTTTCTCCAAGCATTACCGGCAACAGCTGCTTGATTGCTTTTGATGCTTATGTGCCGAATGGATGCGCATGGCATTGGAGGTATAATCGCACTGTTACGTCAACTTACTGGTCAAGCACTCTTCGTTGATGCCAGCACCTCTAGTTATGAGTAGCTCCAAATCGGTGCGCACCAACCACGCCTTCGCGAGCATATCGAGCCTCCTGAAGGTACAAATGGCGATCCAATAACGGAAAGTCCTTTCTTGGGAACGCACCCAAGTATTGGTGTAGGACCCGATACCCAGCCTTGTCGACATGAGGAAAAGCCGCTGCCTTATGCAGGTCATTGGGTAAAAGCAAGCCCGTTTCAGCGTCCTCACATGCCTTAATGAACATTGAAAACCTAGATGGAGGAAGTACGCCTAGTAGTGAGGCTGCCAATAACATGCTTCCAAATCTGCTTGGCGGGTCCGCTGTAGATGGACCCTTTAAGATGCTCAGCTCAAAGGACCCCGGATCAGCAAATCGAGGGCCGACTTTGGACTGAAAATAAATCCTCGCTGCTCCACCTCTGCTCCCATGAAAGGGGGACTGGAGCAATATGTCAAACAAACTATTAAACAAGCCAAACCAAATGTGTCGCTGATTGGGTCTTTTATATGCCAATAGGTGCTCGATCTTGCTTAGCGTGGTAAGACGAAAACGAGCGAGCTTTGAACCTTTAGCAGTTATACTCCCTGAGCTCGAATTGCACTCCTGAACAAAAGCATTCCAAGCCTTCGAATAGTGAGACGCATCGGATAGCATTACTAAATCTCGACCGTGCACGTTGCACATAATTGAATTAACATAACACCAATGTTTTCGCCACATGGGCAAATGACCACTAGCCACGTCGCCTCTTAAACAGTCTGGACAAAAGAAATGACGATACCTCCAGTCAACAACGGATCCGTTTCGCAGACAAAAATACTCTTTTAGGAATCGAGGCTCAATATGTTCGCCCCTAAGTTTTATACGCTTGCTGGCTGACAAGAAGTCGCTATCCGGGTCAGCATACTGTATCTCTAACCCTTCCCACCATTGCGATGGACGCGCACTCAATGCCAATCGTGTTATATCTACTGTATGGCGATGGAAACTGCATCGGAAAAGCCATGACGATAACGTCTCGTCAACACCCGGCCTAGGCAGAGGGTGTAACTTCATATCTAGTAACCCCAAGGATTTGATTTAGCGCGCCCCAGCATGTCTAGATCAACTTTTTCAACGCCCAGCTTTACCGCATAACACGCCGCACCTCTAATCAACTCGAGAGTCTTATCCATCCTCCCATTGGTGAGATGAATTATTTCCATTACTATTTCCTCAGAGTACAAGTGCGAAGGCAGCTGTAAAGGTAATGACTCTTCGACCTCTAGCAAAAAGGATCTAAACTCCTCATCTTCTTTCCAATCCGCAAGAGCGACCTCATGAAACCGTCTTTTAAATTCATCACCTGACTGTAGGGCATTCCGTGCGCTAGCTGTGCCAAAGCAGAACAGCTTCAAGCCATACTCTGATCCCAGCAGTTTTTTCAGAATAGACATGTTAATTCGTTGCTCCTGCTTTGGGCGCAACAGCGCATCATGAAACTCATCAATAACCAAACCCCAAATTTTTCTGAGTTTGATAACTTCTCTGATTTCGTTCGGGATATCCGCGCCGCCTTTAGGCCTCGATTCGGATATTGGCAAACCAAGTGCCAGCGCAAGCTCGGTTTTAAGGCTCTTCTTTACGCTGATCTCGGGCGATTCCGCCATTGAGAGGATAGCCAATCCGTCGCTGTTTCTAACTCGCTTAGGGATCTTCGAGATAATCGCGGTTTTACCGGACCCGCCTGGACCAACCACGAGCAACGCTGGCGCATTCATACGCTCTGGGACGGTTGCTATATTATTCATCATTCGAAAAACAGCTTCGCTGGAATTATTATCCACCCAGAGCTCTTGATGAATTGCAGCTATTCGCGCTTCAGTATTAGCAGTTAAATACTTCTGCATATCCTGTCGAACGTGCTCGCCACTCATTTTAGGTCCTCAGGCATGAATTTCTTTGGAGGGGTAGAATAGTCAGGTTTATTTTTATCGGACTTAACTAGCGAATTATCGCTGGCAGGCGCTGGATAAGCATCGGAATAAGCTTTTTCTGCGGCATGGCGGCGTCTCGCCTTACGAGTTAACTTTGTACTCTCCGCCTCAATCTCTAGCTTGGCCCTGTACGCTTTGCGCCCCCTATCATCATCGATAGCCCCAGCGCGCACTGCTTGAGGATGGAACTTACTCGCACGATATTCTTCATAGCTGGGTGCCTGTCCCGTCAGGTCAGCTAGCGAAATAGGGCAAAACTGGCCATTCAGCTTCACCCACACTTGATTCATATTGAACGGATCAGACTTAACTATTGCATGGTTTGTACCAACAAAAGGTGTGAGTACAGGATCCCAATAAACTTGGCCGTGCAGCTTGATACCATCCGGGTTAACTTTACGACTTTCTTGAGGCATGAACCAAAGTTTCAGCTGCTCGGGGTCGGAGAGTTTCGGAGGATAAGGAGTACCCCCATTCGGTGCAAAATAGTCAGCCCATGCTTGTCGCGGACTAATTTTCAAAGCGCTATGTATCGTAGAATGGTAGACAACCACTTCGCGCGCAAACCAGCCAAAAAAATCGGAGAAGGTCATGGTGGCGCTCTTTTCACTATTGAGATCCCGGCGCGCAACCGAGTTCGACATCGTAGTGCCCTTTAATAAGTGCACTTTGGTTGTCATGAACGTACCAATCAATCTTTCCACATGGCCGCCAAAGTGCTTTTGTCCAATTGGCCGGTACGCAGGATGTATTCCAAATGCTTCGCATCCAGCCTTGAATTTTGCACTTGTAAACTCTGCGGCATTATCCATGTGCAGAACCTCGGGCTTGCCATAATAGGGATAATCATCAGAATCTATGCCTACAGCTCTGGCAAAACCTACTTTAGGAAGCACACTCTGGCTAAGTGCACAAGCTACCGAAACAGCCGACGGCACGTGAAGACTGAGGTAGTACCCAAGAATTACTCGTGTGTATACGTCAATTGCTACCGTTAACCAAGGGCGGCCAATCACATGGACACGATCGTCCGCTAGCAGAATGATGTCGACCAATGTGTGGTCCATTTGCACCCACTGTAACGGTCTTTGGACAGTTTTCTTACCTGCTCGCGCTGTAAACTTTTGGGCTGCCGCGTCAGGGCCCCGCTTTATTTTTAATCTGTTTTTTTCTGACAATATTGATCGCACGCGCCGCAAAACTGTATCCTTACAAGGAGAAGGAAGACCCTGCTCTTTGCATTTAACATCAACTTCCACCCAAACTTTGCTATAACTAGCCCCTCTCGACGCGTACACTTTTTTCGTCGCTTCAAAAATTGCCACTTCGACTGATTCATCCAACCGGGTTACACCTTCCTTTACCCCCCGCTTCTGAAGAACTAAAGACAACGGACCAACGTCCTCGTCGAACTTCTTGGCCAATTGGAAGAAATAGCTCCGTGATACGTTTAGTAACAGACAAGCTTGACTTACCGTTACTTCCGCTAATCTCCACTTTTTAATTACGTTATAGCGTTCAGCGGCTAGAGATAGCTCATCTTCTGTATAGTCATTAACATTTAAACGAACTTCATTAGCCACGCTCAGTTTATCGGCGACCCCTGCAATCCGCTCGATATCGCGCCTAGAAACGATCAGTGCCTCGCCAGAAGCACTAATAATTACCCTAACATGCTTGTCACTGAATACCATTTTAACTGTGGCAAGCTTTCCCTTCGCAACTACAAGCTCTCCAGAAACTAGCTGGTCGGTCATAAGTTATATCCGACATATAAATGCGTTAACTAGCTCAACGGCATAGCCCAACGCAGATGTAAAAAGCGCGTAAATTTCCAACAGTGCGCAGCCTCAAGTTATGCTTGAGAGCGCATGATAAAAAAGTAGACCATGGCCAAAATTATCGCCACTGCAATCTACTTTTTAAATTGTAATCGACTTAAGTAGTTGATTTATCTGGATAAATTTGCCTACGTTTTTTAAGTAGACGCCACATCACCTCTCTTTGTCTTACACACGCTTCTTTGTCTTACACACGCTGCGCCGCGCTACCGCCCTTGAGCGATAACCGCGGCGTTTTTTCTATCACCCGTACTCTTGCACAGCGCTACGTATGTCATCGGCCAGCTGCCGCACTCGTTCTTCGCTGGTGTCCCATGAGCACATGAATCGCGCACCGCCAACGCCGATAAATGTGTAGAACATCCATCCGCGGCTCCTGAGTGCTTCCAGTGCGGTCGGTGGAATGCTGACGAACACACCATTGGCCTGTACCGGGAACATGAGCTCTACGCCTGGTACGTCGCTGATCAGCCTGGCGAGCAACTGTGCGCAGCTGTTGGCATGTTTGGCGTATCTCATCCAGGCGCCGTGTTCCAGCAAGCCCACCCAGGGCGCGGATAGAAAACGCATTTTGGACGCCAGCTGGCCGGCCTGTTTGCAGCGATATTCGAAATCATCGGCCAGGGCTTTGTTGAAAAACAGGATGGCCTCGCCTACAGCCATGCCGTTTTTCGTGCCGCCGAAACAGAGCACGTCCACGCCCGTCTTCCAGCTCAATTCGGCGGGCGACAAGCCCAGATGTGCACAGGCGTTGGCGAAACGCGCACCGTCCATGTGCAGGTGCAGGCCGAGCTCCTTGCAGGTATCGCTGATGGCTTGGAGTTCATCCGGTTGGTAAACCGTGCCGATTTCCGTCGCCTGGGTCAGGCTCACCACGCGCGGCTTGGGATAATGAATGTCCTTGCGTTTGAGCGCTATTTCACGAATGGCTGCCGGCGTCAGCTTGCCCTGTTCGGTGCGTGCTACCAGCAATTTGGACCCGTTCGAGAAAAATTCCGGGGCGCCGCATTCGTCCGTTTCGATATGTGCGATATCTCCGCAGATCACGCTGTGATAGCTCTGGCACAGGGCTGACAATGCCAGCGAGTTGGCTGCCGTCCCGTTGAAGGCGAAGAAGACTTCGCAATCGGTTTCGAACAGTTGGCGAAAGTGGTCGGCCGCGCGCGTCGTCCATTGGTCATCGCCGTAGGCTCTTTCATGGCCCTGATTTGCCCGGGCCATGGCCTCCCAGGCTTCCGGGCAGATTCCGGAATAGTTGTCGCTGGCGAACTGCTGATTGGAGGTCGTCATCAAAAGCCTCTTTATATAGGTGCTGCCTAGCTGCTGATGGGCAGGAAAATTACGGTGAATAGACCAAGGCTGCCAAGCGCGAAGACAGATGCGCTTATCCAGAGGACAGACAGCACATCAGCCTGGATTCGCCCGTTGCGTACGCCGCTAGCGCTGCGAGCGTAGCGTCGGCGCTGAGTTGTCCAGATCCCAAGCGCCGTGGCCAGGGATAGCGCTACCAGTATCGAAACGAAAGCACCGTGGTACGGCATCCAGCGCAGAAACAATGCGCTGACAGTAATCATCGTCAGCAGGGTCCTGCCCCAGGCCAACGATGTTCGTTCCGGCTGCAGGCCCGGATCTTCGTGCAGCGGAAGCTGCGGCGGTTTAGGTTCCAGACGCCGCCGAAAGGAGATGTGCATCGTCGTCAGTTACGCAGCGCAACAAAGGCGATGAGTACCAGAGTCACCAGGGTTCCGCCGAGGGAAAGGATAGGAATCAGCAACGGAAACGGTAAAGGGCCGTTGTGTCGCATGGCCCGTTCGACGCTCAACCAGCGGACACAGGCCGTCGAGCTGATGAACATCGCCAGCAAGAGCAAGGAAACAGACAGGACCTTGCGTATCTCCAGTGAAAATATCCCGCTGGCAAAAGCCTCGACCGCCACCCCACCGGCGAGCAAGGCCAGCGATGTGCGAATCCAGGCGAGAAAGGTTCTTTCATTGGCCAGCGTGAAGCGCGGATCGGGTTCATTTCCGCCAGCCAGCAACCTGTGACTCCAGCGACTGCGTTCCATGGGGTAATGCATCTCCGATCAAGGGGGGGCGAGCTCCATTCAAACAGAAATAGCGACAGCCTGCAGGGTCCGTTAGCAACCACGGCGGCACTGGATTACCGGATGCCGCGCGCTGCGTAGAGTCAAGCGCGGCATCCGCGCCGCAACGACTTATCGAACCCCATGTTAATGTGCCGCTACCTTAACAACCTGGAGACTTTCAATGCTGCTTCGTCTGGTCACCACCTTCATTTTCGGCACGACGTGCCTGTCCGCAATCGCAGCGGATCAGGATCACACCCACCACCAGATGAGCACGGCAGTAGCCGTCACTCAGGCCTGGTCGCGGGCAATGCCGCCCACTGCTCCAACCGGCGCGGTCTATTTCGTGCTCCAGAACCCAGGCGACAAGGCGGATCGGCTCGTAGGGGTAAAGACGCCGCGTGCCAGTAAAGCTGAGCTGCACACTCACGTCCATGAGGGCGAGATGATGCGCATGAAACAGATCGAGTCGATCAAGGTGCCAGCGGCCGGCCAGGTTGAGTTCAAACCCGGTAGCAGTCACGTCATGCTGTTCGGGCTGAGCGAGCCACTCGTGGCTGGAGAGCGGTTTCCGCTGACGCTCGAGTTCGAGCGTGCCGGCGACGTCACGGTAGAAGTGAGTATCCAGGATCAAGCGCCAGAGGCTAGCGGACAGCAACACATGCACCATTGATCCAGAGTTGGGCCGGCGGGCGCAAACAAAGGGGGTTGCGGTAGCAGCCCCCTCCTCGTCACTGGCAGATACCTGCCTGGCTCGTCAGATACCGGTTGGGGTCCGCATGGTGACGAACTCTTCAGCGGCCGTCGGGTGAATCCCTAGGGTATCGTCGAAGATCCGCTTGGTTGCCCCTGCCTTCAACGCGACGGCCAGACCCTGGATGATTTCGCCCGCTTCAGGTCCTGCCATATGGCAACCGAGGACCTTGTCGGTATCGGCGTCAACCACCAGTTTCATCAGGCTTCGCTCTAGGCTGTCGGTCATGGTCTGCTTCATGGGGCGGAAGCGACTTTCAAACAGCACCACCTTGTGCCCCGACCCCCGCGCTTCTTCTTCGGTCAAGCCAACCGTTGCCATGTTAGGCAGGCTGAATACCGCTGTGGCGATGTTGTGGTAGTCGACGGGTCGATACTCGTCGGGCCTGAAGAGTTGACGTGCCACGGCCATGCCCTCGGCAAGCGCCACGGGCGTGAGCTGAACCCGACCGATCACATCGCCGATAGCGAGGATCGAGGGTATTGATGTGCGGAACTGCTCATCAACCGCGACGAACCCTCGCTCGTCCAGCGCCACATCAAGCTTGTCCAGCCCTAGCCCATCGAGCATGGGCCTGCGCCCCGTCGCATAGAGGATACAGTCCGCTTCAAGGACACGACCATCCAGCAGCGTGGCGAGCAAGCTTCCGTCCGCCTGCTTGTCTATGCGGGTTATGTCGGCGTTGAACTGCAAATCGACACCCTTCTTGATCATTTCATCCTTGAGATGATCGCGCAGAGAGCCATCGAAGCCCCGCAGGAACAGTTCACCGCGGTACAGCAGTTTGGTGTCGGCACCGCAGCCGTGGAAGATCGAGGCGAACTCGACGGCGATATAACCTCCGCCGACCACCAGGACGCGGCGCGGCAGCGCCTCCAGGTAGAAGGCCTCGTTGGAGGTAATGGCATGTTCGCGGCCCGGGATGTCGGGTACGAATGGCCAGCCGCCGGTGGCAATCAGGATATGCTCCGCGCTGTACTGGCTGCCGTCGACTTCAACGGTATGCGCATCAACCAGCCGCGCATGGGCCTGCAGCAGCGTGACTCCGCTGTCTACCAGCAGGTTGCGGTAGATCCCATTAAGGCGCTGGATTTCACGGTCCTTGTTGCTGATCAGTGTTTTCCAGTCGAACCTGGCGCCATCGACGGTCCAGCCGTAACCTTCAGCTTCGTGAAGGTCTTCAGCATAGTGCGCGCCATAGACCAGCAGTTTTTTCGGCACGCAACCGACATTTACGCAGGTACCGCCCAGGTAACGGCTTTCGGCTACCGCCACTCGAGCGCCATAGCCCGCCGCGAAACGAGCGGCACGGACGCCACCGGACCCTGCGCCGATGACGAATAGATCGAAGTCGTAAGCCATGAACTCTTGTCTCCCTTATAGAACGCACAGCATAACCCAGGCGTTTCACCTGATCATCGAAGGAGTACCGCATGCGCCCTACCCTGACCCATCTCGCCTTGCACGTGCCGGATCTGGACGCCTGCATCAGCTTTTATGAGCGGTTCTGTGGCATGCACGTATTTCACGAACGTCCCGGCAAGGGTGCACGCATTGTCTGGATGGCTGAGCCGGGCCGTGAACGCGGCTTTATTTTCGTGATCATGCCCGGCGGACAGGACCGTGCGCTGGCGGACAATGACTACAGCCATTTCGGCTTTGCGCTGGACAGCCGGGATGAAGTCGATGCGATAGCCGATAAAGCGCGCGAGGCCGGCTGCCTGATATGGGCTCCCCGTGACGAGCCCTACCCTGTTGGGTATTACTGCGGCGTGCGTGACCCGGCGGGGAACTACGTCGAATTCAGCTACGGTCAACCACTCGGGCCAGGCTCGCAGGATATGCCTGTGCCATGAAACGAACGAAGCCACCCGAAGGTGGCTTCGTGCAGACGCCTTGTCGCTTAGAACGCTTTACCGGTCAGGTAGAAGTTCTCATAGCAGAAGTTGGTGGCGGCGATATAGCCTTCCGCGCTTCCGCAATCGAAACGCTGACCCTTGAACTTGTAGGCCAGCACGCAACCGTCCTGGGCCTGGCGCATCAGGGCGTCGGTAATCTGGATCTCGCCACCCTTGCCCGGCTCGGTCTGTTCGATCAGGTCGAAGATGTCCGGGGTCAGAATGTAACGGCCGATGATTGCAAGGTTCGACGGGGCGTCTTCCGGTTTCGGCTTCTCGACCATGTGGCTGACGCGGAAAATATCGTCGCGGATCATCTCGCCGGCGATCACGCCATATTTGCTGGTCTCTTCCGGCGGTACTTCCTGGATTGCGACGATTGAGCAACGGAACTGGTTGTACAGCTTGACCATCTGCGCCAGGACCGGATCACCGTTGAGGTTGATGCAGAGGTCATCCGCCAGGACCACGGCGAAGGGTTCGTCACCGATCAGGGGACGACCGCTGAGGATGGCATGACCCAGGCCCTTCATCTCTACCTGACGCGTGTAGGAGAAGCTGCACTGGTCAATCAACTTGCGAATCCCAACCAGGTACTTTTCCTTGTCGGTGTTGCGGATCTGGTGCTCAAGTTCGTAGCTGATGTCAAAGTGATCTTCCAGGGAGCGCTTGCCGCGTCCGGTAACGATCGCGATCTGGGAAAGCCCTGCGGCTAGTGCCTCTTCAACCCCGTACTGGATCAGGGGCTTGTTGACTACCGGCAACATTTCCTTGGGCATGGCCTTGGTCGCAGGCAGAAAGCGCGTGCCATATCCGGCCGCGGGAAAAAGGCATTTCTTGATCATGTGAGTCCTTGAATAAAAAGGTTCCAGTTGATGCACTGCGCCTGGATCGGTCAACAGCCATACCCTGCTCGTCCCGCCGACAGCGGCTGACTAGAGGCTACGACCACCGAAACGACAAGGGGTTCGACCGCTGCCAGTGCGAATACATCAAACCCAAACAAGCCGACCGATGGCCGTTGACATAGGCCTGGTGCATAGGTTGATGCGAGCCAGGCCAATTGCCAAGTAGGCCCACGAAAAAGAAATCGCGTCCCTGGCGAGCCCGTAACGGTTGCGTATGGTCAACGCGCCTGATCCGAGTCCGATAAAACCTGTGATCTATTGCCGAAAGACCCGCAAAACCTCGCCAAACAGCACGCGTTTCGCTGATCCAGATCAGTAAAAGTCCAGAAAAACGCCGCTTCGTCGCAAGCCATTGCGGGCTGACAGGCAACCGCGACTAGGATATCGCCGCCCTGATATGGCCTTGTGCCTGTACGCGCCATCTCACGTATATCTGTAAAGAGTCGGGGCTTTCGGCCGATAGATCGAGACAGGCGAGGCGCCGTGTGGCCGGCTAAAAACGCGGCGGCGCCTCAGGTGAGTTCGCGATGCGAAGTAGCAGTTAAGGAAAATGATGAACAGTAGTCCTGAAGCTCGGCAGATGTCCGTTCAGTCAAAGATCAACCTGGCGTTGCTGCTGGTCTTCGCTTTGGTTCTGGCCGCTTCGCTTTTCTATTCCTCACGATCTGAAAAGCAGCTGATCCTCCAGGTCGTCGAGCAGCAAACCAAGGACACGGCTGACTCCTACTTCGACAGCATCAATACCATGATGCTGACCGGTACCATGGCCCAGCGCGAAGTGCTGCGTAACAAGATCCTTGCGCGCCCGGGCGTGATCGACGCGCGCATCGTACGCGGCGAGCCGGTGACAAAAGTGTTCGGCCCCGGGTTCGAGCATCAGCGGCCGATGGACAAGCTGGACGAGCGGGGACTCGCTGGCGAAGCCACTATCGAGGTGAGCGAAGGCAAGGATGGTCGTGTGCTCACGGTGATCAACCCGATCCACGCACAACAGGATTATCGCGGTACCAATTGCCTGACGTGCCATCAGGTACCCCCGGACACGGTAATGGGCGCGGTGCGCATCAGCTACGATCTGTCTGCCCTGGACGGCAAGGTGGATCGAAATCTCCTGCTGTCCGCTACGATCCAGGCGCTATTGTTGGTCGTGGGCCTGGTTCTGATGGGCTACATCATCCGTCGGGTGATCATCAGCCGCATCAACGACATGCGTCACACCATGGAAGCGATGACCGCAGATGAAGACCTCAGCCGTACAGTCGCCGTGCATGCGCAGGACGAAGTTGGCGCCATGGGTCAGGCTTTCAACCGCATGATCTTCAAGTTCCGCAACAGTCTTGAAGCGGTCGCTGCCGTGACACGCCAGTTGGGTGAGGTATCGGACCGCGTATCGAACGTCGCCGAGAAGACCCAATCTGCCGTCATGGCGCAACGCAGCGAGACCGACATGGTCGCCTCTGCAATGAATGAAATGAGCGCAACCGTCCAGGAGGTAGCACGCCACGCAAATCAGACCGCGTCGGCCTCGGGGGGCGCAGATGCGGAGTCGAGGATGGGCGTCACCCTTGCCACTGAAGCGCTGGAGGGCATCGAGGTGCTGATTCGCGATATCGAGAACGCTGCACGGCTGATCAAGCAGGTTGAAACGGACAGTGCCAGCATCGGCATGGTGCTCAATGTCATCAACGGTATCGCCGAGCAGACCAACCTGCTCGCGCTGAACGCGGCGATCGAGGCCGCGCGCGCCGGGGAACAGGGTCGCGGCTTCGCCGTGGTCGCCGACGAGGTGCGTACCCTCGCCTCGCGCACTCAGAAATCAACCGAAGAAATCCAGCGCACCATCGAGCAGCTGCAAGGCGGCGTTCGCAACGCCGTGCAGGCGATGGAAGGCGCGCAGACCCGCGCTCAGACGGGGTCCGATTGCGTCGCCAAGACGGCACAAAGCCTGAATGTGATTGCCGGCGAGGTAAATACCATCAACGGCATGAACACTCAGATCGCAACGGCCGCCGAGCAGCAAAGCGCAGTGGCCGAGGAAATCAACCGCAACATCACTACCATCAGCGCAATTGCCGACACCACACTTGCCGACGCATCCCAGACGTCCCGGATCAGTGAAGAGCTGGTGCAACTGGCCGCTGAGCTGAATCGTCTGGTCGGACAGTTCCGGCTGTAATTCGTCAAGGTTGATTGGCGCCGACTACCATAGGTTCCGGCTCGCCCTTGCCTATGGCGAGCCGCCCCGTTTGGCGCCCTCTTGATCGGTCTGGCCTAATCTTGATCTGGGACAGGCCGACAGCGGGTGAGGTAACGCGATAATTCGCGCCAAGATGTCGCAGGCCCATCCGGCCCTTTTTCACTCATCCAATCAAGGTGAATCCGTACATGGACCAAACGCCGAGCTTTAACCGCGCCCTGGTCGAGAAATATGACCGTCCCGGTCCTCGCTATACCTCCTACCCCACCGCTCCCCAGTTCCATCAGGCCTTCGCCATCGATGACTACCGCAGCGCCGCGCAGGAGACCAACGAGGCTGCGACGCCCAAGCCACTGTCGGTGTACATCCATATCCCGTTCTGCAAGAGCCTCTGTTATTACTGCGCCTGTAACAAGATCATCACCCACAAGACCGATCGTGCCGTTGAGTACCTGCAATACCTCAAGCGCGAAATCGAGATGCAGGCGGCATTGTTCGACCGCTCGCGCAAGTTGACCCAGCTGCATCTGGGCGGTGGCACGCCGACCTATTTCACCAGCGAGCAACTGGCCGACCTGATGGCCGCACTGCACGACGCGTTCAACCTGGATGACAGCGACAACCACGAGTTTTCCCTGGAAGTCGACCCGCGCACCGTAACCCCCGAGCAGATTCATCAGTTGCGCAAGCTCGGTTTCAACCGCCTGAGCTTCGGCGTGCAGGACTTCGACGAGCAGGTACAGATCGCGGTCAACCGCATCCAGACCGAAGAGCAGACCCGCGAGCTGGTCCAGGCTGCTCGCGATGCTCGGTTCAAATCGATCAGCGTGGATCTGATCTATGGCTTGCCTCTGCAGACAGTTGAGAGCTTCAACACCACGCTGGACAAGATCATCGACATCCGCCCGGATCGGATCGCGGCCTACAGCTATGCGCACTTGCCGGATCTGGTTCGCGCGCAGAAGCTGATCCGCCCGGAAGACATGCCACCACCTGAGCGCAAGCTGGAGCTGCTGGAGCTGACCATCAGGCGGTTGACTGACGCTGGCTACGTCTATATCGGCATGGATCATTTTTCCCTGCCGGATGACGAACTTACCCTTGCACGGGCAAACGGCACGCTGCAGCGCAACTTCCAGGGCTACTCGACCCACGCCGACTGCGACCTGATCGGCCTGGGCATCTCCTCCATCGGCAAGGTCGGCAACAGCTACAGCCAGAACGTCAAGGAGCTCTCCCAGTACTACGCCCGGCTGAACGAAGGCATGTTGCCGGTGCAGCGCGGCTACAAGCTCAGCGAAGACGACCGGTTGCGTCGCGATGTGATCATCTCGTTGATGTGTCATGGCCGCGTTGACTTTGCCGACGTCGAGAGGCGCTACGGGATCGACTTCCGAAACTATTTCGGCGATGCGCTGGCCAAGCTGGACGAGCATGTGGCAGATGGCCTGGTGCAGATCACAGAAGGTGCCGTCACCCTGCTTCCCCAGGGCCATCTGATGATGCGCAACGTCGCCATGGCATTCGATGCCTACCTGGGCGGCGAACAGCGTGGCCGTTTCTCTCGCACCGTTTGATTTACCGATCCACCTGTCCGCCGGGTGGGTCGAACACAGCAATTCCAGCACACGCATGCTGTTAGCAACATCAGTCCGAACGCCCCGCCGCTGATCGTCGGGGCATTGCCAAAACTCGCTACAACTGTATAAATAGCCAGCCTTGCGGGCCGCTGCGCCCACGTATGACCGAACCGGACGTTCGATGCGCCAGGCTCTCGAAAACCCCTTTTATTACCTCGACAACTTTCGCCAGGTGCTCGCCTGGATTGGTGAGCGTCATGGCGATCTGCTGGACGATCACGAGCGTCGATTCGTTGATCGTTTTGAGCTGATCCCGCAGGCCTCGCAAGCGCTTCTGGTGCGCATGGTGATGCGCAAGGGCGAGCTGTTCCGTGCCAGCAAACTACGCTACACGGAGATTGGCTGCCCCGTTCAGGCCTCGACCGCCCTCATCGATCAGGGCTGGGTCGAGGCCAACCCGACGCTGGACGTCTCCCAGTTGTTCGGATTGCTGAAGAAGGACGAGTTACAAACCGTATTCGGCAGCGTGACGGGCAGTCAGCGCAAGGCCGATCTGCTTCAGGCCATGCTTGTCGAGCACTCCCAACCCAAGCCCTTTTCCAGCTGGTGCAACGGACTCGAGGATGCGGCGTTCGGCCTGACGATCAGCGATCTGTGCGATCGACTGCGGCTGATGTTCTTCGGCAATATCCATCAGGACTGGTCCGAATTCGTGCTCGCCGATCTCGGCATCTTTCGTTATGAACAAGTCGCCTTTTCCCCCGCTTCCCGGGCCTTCCATGCACGTGCTGAGGTAGATGCCTATCTGCATCTGCATCGCTGTCGTGAGCGTTTCGAAGCCGGTGAGGCGGTGGCGTCGGTCTTGGCGGACGTGCCTGCCATCGCATATGCCAACGAATGGCTGGAAAACCGGCGCGGCAAGTTGCTGCTGAGCCTTGCCAGGCAATGTGAGCGCGAGGGTGACCTGCCTCGGGCATTGCAGCTCCACGCGGCGAACCGATATCCAGGCGCACGTGAACGTGCCATCAGGGTGCTTGAGCGTTGTGCGCAGCCTGAAGCGGCGTTGCAGCTGGCTCTGACGGCACAGGCGGCCCCGGAAAGCGAACACGAGGCCCAGCAGCTCGAGCGCATCCTGCCGCGACTGAGAAGGTCCCTGGGTCAGCCCGCTGCGCGTCGAGCTGGTAGTGCCGAACCAGAACGAGTGGACCTGATCCTGCCGAAGCCAGAGTGGATAAGCGTCGAGCAGGCGGTGCGCGAGCATCTGTCGCGAGCTGATGCGCCCGTCTATTACGTCGAAAACGCGCTGATCAGCTCGTTGCTCGGCCTGCTCTGCTGGGAGGCGATTTTCGCGCCATTACCAGGAGCGTTCTTCCATCCCTTTCATGCGGGGCCGGCGGATCTCGCGCGACCGGATTTCCATGCGCGTCGCGCCAGCCTGTTCGATGAATGCCTGAGCAAACTGGGAACCGGCGAATACCGGGACTGCATACGCAGGGTGTACCGGGAGAAATTTGGCGTGCAGTCGCACTTCGTCAGCTGGGGGCTGTTCGACGATACTCTGCTCGAGCTGGCCCTCGATTGCATCCCGGCGGATCACTTGCGCGCCTTTTTCCAACGCATCCTGCTGGATGTGCCCAAGCATCGCAGCGGGCTGCCGGACCTCATCCAGTTCTGGCCCAGTGAGCGACGTTACCAGTTGATCGAAGTGAAAGGGCCTGGCGACCGGTTGCAGGACAACCAGAAGCGCTGGATAGATTTCGCCATGAGGCATCAGGTGCCGATTGCAGTTTGCTACGTCCAATGGGCAGAGGCTGCACCTTGAGCTATCGGGTTGCGGTCCGTGCGCTCTGCGAATTCACCGCCAAACAGGGCGACCTGGATCTTCGCTTCACGCCTTCACCCACCGCGCTGGAGGGCATCGCCGGGCACAGCACGGTGACGGCACGCCGGGGTGAGAGCTATGAACGCGAAGTCACCCTCGAGGGGACATATCGCAACCTCTGCGTTCGCGGCCGCGCCGATGGCTACGATCCGGCAAAAAACCAGCTGGAGGAGATCAAAACCTATCGTGGCGATCTGACCCGCCAGCCGGTCAACCATCGTCATCTGCACTGGGCACAGGCCAAGGTCTATGGTTGGTTGCTTTGCCAGGCGCGCTCACTGCAATCGTTGAATATCGCGCTGGTGTACTTCGATGTGGTCAGCCAGAAGGAAACGCTGCTGGTAGAGACCTTTGGCGCCGCGCAACTGCAAGCCTACTTCGACGCGCAGTGCCATCTCTTCATCGCCTGGGCCGAGCAGGAGCTAACCCATCGAGCCGAGCGTGACCAGGCGCTGAGAGAATTGAAGTTTCCCTACGGTGAGTTTCGCCGCGGTCAACGGCAACTGGCCGAAGCGGTGTACAAGGCTGCATGCACCGGCACTCATCTCATGGCTCAGGCGCCGACTGGCATCGGCAAGACGCTGGCAACGCTGTTCCCGCAGTTGAAAGCCTTCGCCGGGCAACAACTGGACAAGCTGTTCTTTCTCACCGCGAAGACATCCGGTCGGCAACTGGCCTTGAATGCCCTCGCCCAGCTCGCGGGCGACCGTATACCTCTTCGTGTCCTGGAGCTGACTGCCCGGGACAAGGCCTGCGAGCATCCTGACAAGGCCTGTCATGGCGAAGCCTGCCCTCTCGCTCGTGGATTCTACGATCGACTTCCGGCAGCCCGCGCTGAGGCCATCAGCCGAGCCTGTCTGGATCAGGCCACCCTGCGTGAGGTAGCCCTGGTCCATCAGGTCTGCCCTTACTACCTGAGCCAGGAGCTGGCGCGCTGGGCCGACGCAGTTGTCGGCGACTACAACTATTACTTCGATATGAGCGCCCTGCTCTACAGCCTGACACTGCTCAATCAATGGCGCGTGAGCATCCTGGTGGACGAAGCTCATAACCTGCTCGAACGCGGCAGGAGCATGTACAGCGCCGAGCTCGATATCAATGATTTCAGGGCGTTACGAAAAACTGCTCCGGCAGTTATCAAGAAGCCAATTGAACGGGTGTTGCGTTGCTGGGGCGATGTGCATCGCCTGCAGAGCGAGACCTACCACGTCCTGCCTGAGTTGCCGCACAAGCTTGTCAACGCCTTGCAGCAGGCCGTCAGTGCGATCACGGAATTCCTTGGCGAGAACCCGGCTGGGGTTGAATCTGCGTTGCAGTCAGCCTACTTCGATGCGATGCACTTTTGCCGCCTTACCGAATGCTTCGGTGATCACTCCTTGATCGATTGCACACTGCATCCATCTAGGGAGCGCAAGGGCGGGCGTGCATCAAGCCTCTGCGTACGCAATGTGGTTCCTGCGCCGTTCCTCACGCCTCGGCTACTCGAGGCGCGCTCGTCTGTACTGTTCTCTGCGACGTTGATGCCCCAGCGGTTCTATGCCGACATGCTGGGCATGCCGAACCCGCATATCTGGATCGACGTCGAGTCACCGTTCCGAGCCGAGCAGCTGGAGATCCGGGTGGCCCGGCAGATTTCGACTCGCTATCAGGACCGCCATGCCTCGCTGGACGCCATCGTAGACCTGCTTGCTGAGCAGTATCAGGCCCATCCGGGCAACTACCTGGCGTTTTTCAGCAGCTTCGACTACCTGCAACAGGTGACCGCCCGGCTGCGCATGCGGCATCCCGATCTGCCCTTCTGGGAGCAGACTCGCAGCATGCAAGAGGCGGCGAGAACTACCTTCCTCGACCGCTTTACCGAAACCAGCCGCGGCATTGGATTTGCGGTTCTGGGCGGCGCTTTTTCCGAGGGCATCGACCTCCCTGGGAAACGCCTGATCGGCGCATTCGTGGCCACTCTGGGCCTGCCACAGGTCAATCCGGTGAACCAACAGCTGAAAGCACGAATGGACCGGATATTTGGCGCGGGGTACGACTACACCTACCTGTATCCAGGTTTGCAGAAGGTCGTACAGGCGGCCGGCCGGGTGATCAGAACGGTAGACGATAGGGGCGTCATTCACCTTATCGACGACCGGTTCGCCCGCTCGAATATCCAGCGCCTATTACCGAAGTGGTGGCACACCTCAGCCTGACCTTGCGAGGTCATCGTATCTCCTCTGCTCCATAAAAGCCGGCAAACACCCACCGCTTTTAGATATCAGGACTTCCTACAACCTAGTACTGTCGAGCACTAGACCAAAGTAGGAAAGGCCACAATTGTTTAGAAATTGAATTGACAAGGCCGAAGCGAGAGCCATAATCCGGTACGTCGTATGACAACTGATAACAATCAATTCGCGACAAGCCCCGTTCGACACGCGGCTGCGCTACATCCCGCCTCGTCCTGGCCCTGGCCGCCCGGAGCGGCTTTCTAAAAAAAGGGAGCACAACAACAATGACCCCACGCAACCCCCTGTCCGCTGCGGTATTTGCGGGCACTCTGTCGCTGGCGCTTGGCATTCCTGCGGTTTCTCAGGCAGCCGACGGCTTTATTGAAGGCGCCAAGGTTACGCTGAACGCACGTAACTTCTACATCAACCGTAACTTCGTCGATCCGACCTATAACGGCGGCCAGGGCAAGGCTGAAGAATGGACTCAAAGCTTCATTCTGAACGCACAGTCCGGATACACACCCGGCCCGGTCGGCTTTGGTGTCGATGTCCTAGCCGGTTTGGCTGTCAAGCTGGACGGCGGTGCTGGTACCTACGGCACAGGTCTGTTGCCTGTTCACGGCACGGGCAACAATAGGCATCTTCCAGACGACTTCGGCCGCGTGGCCGTAGCGGCGAAGGCCAAGTTGTCGGAAACGGAACTACGACTCGGTGAGTGGCAAGTCGTTGTGCCGGTATTGCGTGCTGATGACGGTCGTTCGCTGCCGCAGACCTTCCAGGGCGGCATGATTTCATCCAAAGAAATCAGCAATCTGTCACTTTTTGGTGGCCAGATGCGCCAAAACAGCACCCGTGACGACGCCAGCATGGAGGACATGGTCTACAAGGATGGCCTTAACGGTATCACCGCTACGTCGGACCGTTTCAACTTCGTAGGCGGCGAATACACCTTCAATGAAAAGACCAAGGTCGGTCTGTGGCATGCCCGGCTGGAAGACATTTACCAGCAGAGCTATGTACAGCTGCTGCATGTCCAGCCATTGAGCGAGGATCTCGCCCTTACCGCCAACCTCGGCTATTTCAACGGCAAGGATGAAGGGAGCGCCTTGGCTGGCGACCTGGATAACAAGACCTACTCCGCTCTGTTCGGCTTGCAAGCTGGTGCCAGCACCTTTTATGTCGGCCTGCAGAAAGTCAGCGGCAACCAATGGATGCGCGTTAACGGTACCAGTGGTGGCTCGGTCGCCAACGACAGCTTCAACTCCGCCTACGACGCAGCGGATGAACGTTCCTGGCAGGTGCGACACGACTACAATTTGCCGGCCTCGGTATCCCCGGCCTGGTCCTGATGAACCGCTATATCAGCGGCGACAACATCGCCACCACGAGCGGTGATGAAGGCAAGGAATGGGGTCGTGAGTCCGAGCTGGCTTATACCGTACAAAACGGTGCGTTGAAGAACCTCAATATCAAATGGCGTAACTCCAGCCTGCGCCGCGATTACAGCTCTACGGAATTCGATGAGAACCGTCTGATCTTCAACTACCCGATCTCGATCCTGTAAGCGTCATCCACCACGCGGGACGCAACACTCCTCGCTCCTGTTGCGGAAACTTTCGCCCGTCCCTGACGGGCATTTTTTTGCCTGATGCACCAGTGGCAATTGCCCGACGATGCCTGGTGCAGGCAAAAGGCCCGACGTGTCTCTCGAGCAAGCCGGGGCTTACGGCGTGCCCAAGCTTCCGGACCATTCTCGCCATCAACAGCAGGCTGGCTGCGACGGTGCGACCCCGGGCATGTTCCAGCAATGATCAGGCGTCAGAGCCAGTGCGCCTGATCGTCAGCTGACAGCTGATCTGCATCGTTTCGCCGGGCGCCAGTAGCCTCATTCCGTTGGCCACCGGATCTTGCATGTTGAGCGCGTTATTGGCGTGTGAAACCGGCTCTACTGCAAAGAAACCCATCTCGGCGGGCGGCGTGAATACCACCAGATGATCCAGCGCCTCGCTGGCAGACAGCGTCAGCTCTACGCTCTGTCGAGGCCAGTGCATGTGAACCGCGCCCGTGCGACTCACGAAGCAATTGTCCAATCCTGGCTCCTGCAGGGGGCGAATGCGCGAAAAATCCCACTGAGCCGGAGTCTCGATCAGCTCCGACGGCAGGTTGTGATCATCGTTTTGCCACACCGACGCTGCGCTGAACTGCAGTTCGCAACCGTCGTGGCGCAGGAAATACGGATGCCAGCCAAGCCCCGCAGGGGCAGAACGGGTATCGCTGTTGCGCAGGGTCAGCACGAGCGAAACACCCTCCTCGTTTAGTTGTATTCGCTGCTCCAGTTCGAAGGCAAACGGCCAGTCTGTTACCGGCGCATCCTCGGGAATATGGGAGAGGCTTAGCACTACGGTATCCGAGCCCTGATCCAACACCGTCCAGGCACGCTTCCAGGCAACGCCGTGGATGGGCAGCGGAAAATCGGGCGACAGCCTATTAAGCGGATAACGTTTGCCGTCATGCTCGAAGGCTCCGTCTCCGACACGATTGGAAAACGGTGCCAGAACGAAGCACCCGGTTTTGCGGACGTTGTCGGAGCCATCCCAGGGGCGTAACACGTCATGGCCATCGATGCTCAGGCGAGTGATAGCGCCTCCAAGATCAGGACACACCGAGAGCCGCAGCCGGCCATGCTGAAGTTCAGTTTCGGCCAGATTCGATTGAAAGTCGGGCATTGTCGACGTCCTCGGCGAGCTGGACACGCTCGCGGCTGTGAGCGTAAGTGGCGCGCCTTACCGATGTGCTTGTGGCAAGCGGTGCGGCAACGCCCAAGTGGATTGCAATAGCTTTGGCCCAGAGCTTGTGGCTGAGGGACCTGGCGGCTGGGGCCGCCTGCACTCTGTAGCGTACAGGTAGGTTGGCTCAGACAGCGGTCAGCACCTCGCCGCGTGCGAGAAATGCGCGCAGGTTGGTCAACAGCAATTCTTCCATGGCCAGCCGAGTCTCCTCGGTGGCGCTGCCGATGTGGGGCAGCAAGACCACGTTGGGCAGCTCGAACAGAGCCTGGGGCACCTTCGGCTCCTGCGCATAGACATCGAGGGCAGCGCCACCCAGACGCCCCTCTAGCAGCGCAGAGACCAAGGCAGGCTCATCCACCACAGTGCCGCGTGAAACGTTGATCAGCGTGCCCTTGGAGCCAAGCGCATCCAGCACCTCGCGGTTGATCAGGTTGCGGGTGCTCTCCCCGCCCGGGCAGGTCAGTACCAGGAAATCGCTCCAGCGGGCCAGTTCGACCAGACTGGATTCGTAGCCATACTCGCAGCCTTCGACGGGCCGGCGATTGTGGTAGCGCACCTGCATGTCAAAACCGCTGGAACGCTTGGCCACCGCCTCGCCGATACGACCCAGGCCGACGATGCCAAGGCGCTTGCCGCTGACCTTGGCGCCCAGGGGCAAGCCTCCCGAGGGCCACTCGCCCGCGCGGACGAAGCGATCGGCACGGGAGATCTGCCTGGCGCTGTCGATCAGCATGCCGAAGGCCAGGTCCGCCACGCAGTCGTTGAGTACGTCCGGGGTATTGCTCACCGGAATGCCCCGTGCCCGTGCGGCCGATACATCGATGGCATCAAACCCGACACCGAAGCTGATGATGGCTCGCAGGTTCGGCAGCCGCTCGATCAAATGCGCCGTGCAGCCGAAGCGTGCTGAGGTGACCACGATCTCGATGCGCTGGGCATGCTGATCGAGCAAGGCGTCGGCCTCGTTCTCCCAGACCCGGAGCACCTCATGCTCGGCTGCCAGGTTGCGGTTGAAACGATCGGTAAGGGGGCCAAGCTGAAGGATGCAGGTCACGGGATACCTCGACTGGATATGGCCATTCGGTTCAGAGCACCTTGCCGGGATTCATGATTCCTTTGGAATCGAAGGTCATCTTGACGGCGCGCATCAGCTCGAGTTCCAGCGGGTTCTTGTAGTGCCTGGCGGCGGCGCGCTTGGCCTGGCCCAGACCGTGTTCGGCGCTGATGCTGCCTTGCAGGCCTGTGGTGGCATCGTAGATCAACTCCATGACTGCCTCTTGCTGCGCCTTGAAGACCTCATCATCGGTCCCGACGGGCTTGCTGATGTTGTAATGCAGATTGCCATCGCCCACATGGCCGTAGCACACGATGCGCACGCCGGGGAACCGCTCGAGCAGGCGCCGATCTGTGGTTTCGATGAATTCGGGAATGCAACTCACCGGCACGCTGATGTCGTGCTTGAGGCTGGGGCCTTCATGGTTCTGGGCTTCGGAAATCCCCTCTCGCATGGCCCACAAGGCGGCGACTTGCGCTTCGCTGCTGGCAAGCACGGCATCGGCCACCCATTCGCGTTCCAGTGCCTCGCCGATTCCGGCTTCCAACAAGTCATTGAGTGGTGCGTCGGATTGCGTATCGCTGAGCTCGATCAATACGTACCAGGGATGCGCCTCGGCAAAGGGGTCGCTGCACCCGGCTACATGGCGCAACACGAATTCCACGCTCTGCCGCGACATCAATTCGAAGCCGGTCAACCGGTCGCCACACAGCCCACGGATCAGTCCGATCAGCTCGACTGCCGCCTGAACGCTGGGCAAGGCCACCCAGGCGGTGGTCACGCAGCGCACAGCCGGGTAGAGCTTGAGCACGGCGGCGGTAATGACGCCGAGGGTGCCTTCCGAGCCGATGAACAGATGCTTGAGATCGTAGCCGGTATTGTCCTTTCGAAGGCCGCGCAGGCCGTTCCAGATACGCCCATCAGGCAGCACGACTTCCAGCCCCAGGGTGAGGTCGCGCATGTTGCCGTAGCGAAGCACGGCCGTCCCCCCGGCATTGGTAGCGAGGTTGCCGCCAAGGGTGCAGCTGCCCTCTGCGCCCAGCGACAGCGGAAACAGCCGCCCTGCTTCAGCCGCTGCCTCCTGCAAGTTCCGAAGAATCACCCCTGCCTCGACCGTGATGGTTTCATTGGCAGGATCGATTTCGCGAATACGCGTCATCCGGGTCAGTGACAGCACCACCTGAGTGCCACTGGCGTCTGGTATCGAACCGCCACACAGGCCGGTGTTGCCGCCCTGTGGCACCAGCGCGACCTGGTGCTGATGGCACAGACGTACCACCGCGGCGACCTCTTCCGTGCTCGCCGGGCGCACCACCAGCGCAGCCTCACCTCGGTAGGCGTTGCGCCAGTCGCTCAGGTAAGCGTCCAGCAGCTCAGGATCCCGGACTATCCCGGCAGCTCCTACAACTGCTGCGACCTGCTTGATGAAAGCTTCCGATGTAGTCATCGCATCCTCTGCCCATGGGTTTCATCGCAGGGCACCGCCTCATTGCGTCAAAAACTGCCGGGCTGCCTTGGGCGCAGTGGTCGGTCGCAATCAGGTGATGGGTGCCGGATTGAACAGCACGATGTCGTTGTGCAACCTGTGCCGCTCGGCCCAGGTTTGTTTGCGGCCGCTGGCGACGTCCAGGTAATAGTGGAACAGCTCCCAGCCCAGTTCTTCGATGGTCGCTCGACCGCTGGCTATCCGACCGGCATCTATGTCGATCAGGTCGGGCCAGCGTTCGGCAAGCTCGGTACGTGTCGCCACCTTGACCACCGGTGCCATGGCCAAGCCATAAGGCGTGCCGCGTCCCGTGGTGAACACATGAAGATTCATGCCAGCGGCGAGCTGCAGGGTGCCGCAGACGAAATCACTGGCAGGCGTCGCACAGAAGATCAGCCCTTTTCGATCCACTCGCTCACCGGGCCCTACCACACCGTTTATGGCGCCACTGCCTGATTTGACGATGGAGCCAAGCGATTTCTCGACGATATTGGACAACCCGCCCTTCTTGTTTCCCGGCGTGGTGTTGGCGCTGCGGTCTGCCGCGCCGCGCTCCAGGTATCTGTCGTACCAGTCCATCTCGGCGATCAGGGCGTCTGCGACTTCAGGGGTTTCTGCACGGGCCGTCAGCATGTACACCGCATCACGGACTTCAGTGTTCTCGCTGAACATCACGGTGGCGCCAGCGCGAACCAGGAGGTCAGCGGTATAGCCGAGCGCAGGGTTGGCGGTGATCCCGGAAAACGCATCGCTTCCACCGCACTGCATGCCCAGCACCAGGTCAGAAGCCGGCACCGTTTCACGACGGCGCAGGTCGAGCTTCTTCAACCGCGCCTCGGCCATGACCATGATCTGGTCGATCATTTCGCCAAAGCCGGTATTGGACTCCTGCAGCCGATACAGCCAGGGATCGCGCAGATCCACAGAGGGATCGCCCTCATGCATCACCTGCTCAGCCTGGAGCTTTTCGCAGCCCAGGCTGATGACCAACGCCTCGCCGCCCAGATTGGGGTTGCGCGCCAGGTTGCGTACGGTGCGGATCGGGATATAGGCGTCGCGGGCGTTGATCGCCACGCCGCAGCCGTAGCTGTGGGTCAGCGCGACCACGTCGTCGACGTTGGGATACCTGGGCAGCAGTTCGTCGCGGATGCGCTTGACCGCATGCTCGAGCACGCCGGTGACGCACTGCACCGTGGTGCTGATGCCGAGGATATTGCGGGTCCCGACAGTCCCGTCGGCGTTGCGATAACCCTCAAAGGTGAAGCCGTCCAGCGGAGCGAGCTTTTCAGGCACGGCCGTGGCACGCGGCAGGCTGTCGAGCGGCGGCGCGCTGGGCATCTTCAACTGTGTTTCCTTGATCCAGCTGCCGCGCGGCAACGGTTCGAGCGCGTAGCCGATGATCTGACCGTAGCGCCGCACCGGCTCGCCCTCGGCAATGTCGAGCAAGGCGACCTTGTGGCTCTGGGGGATGCTTTCGACAGTCACCAGGCCTTCCTCGAAGGACGCACCGACCGGCACGCCGCCGTCGTTGACCACCACGGCTACGTTGTCCGCATCGTTAAGGCGGATGCAGCGCGGTGAATCTTGATGCTGGATCAGTTGCACGGTTTCGTTCATATCGGTCTCCGGTCAGGCCGGCTGTTGTTGTCTGGTGTGGATTAAGAGGCGCATTTTTGGGCCAGTGCTTCAGTGTCCGGGGCCTTCTCGCGATTACCCGTTCTGAATGATGTATCTGACTTAAAGGCGTCGCGGTCGAGACCGCCCCCACGGGTGCGGTGCATCGTGGGAGCGGTCTTGATCGCGAGCTGCATAGGTCAACGGACCATGCAGGGTCTCTTGTTGTTGAACGTCCACTCTGGAATCAGATACTGCATTGCGACGGCGTCGTCGCGCGCACCCAGGCCTTTGGCCAGGTACAGCTCGTGCGCTCTCTGCAGGGCATCTTCGTCCAGTTCGATACCCAGACCCGCCTTGGCCGGTACTGCCACCTTACCACCGACGATCTGCAGCGGCTCGCGGGTCAGGTACTGGCCGTCCTGCCAGATCCAGTGCGTATCGATGGCGGTGATCTTGCCCGGTGCAGCAGCCGCCACGTGGGTGAACATCGCCAGCGAGATATCGAAATGGTTGTTCGAGTGGGAGCCCCAGGTCAGTCCCCATTCATGGCACATCTGCGCGACGCGTACCGAACCGCTCATGGTCCAGAAATGCGGATCGGCCAGCGGGATGTCCACCGATTGCAACTGGATCGTATGACCCATCTGCCGCCAGTCAGTCGCGATCATGTTGGTTGCCGTTGGCAAACCGGTGGCGCGGCGGAATTCGGCCATTACTTCACGGCCGGAGTAGCCGTTCTCGGCGCCACATGGGTCTTCTGCGTAGGCCAGTACGCCGTGCAAGTCCTTGCACAGATCAATGGCTTCGGCCAGCGACCAGGCGCCGTTGGGGTCGAGGGTGATGCGCGCGTCTGGGAAGCGCTCAGCCAGGGCCCGGATCGCCTTGACCTCTTCGCTGCCTGGCAACACACCGCCCTTGAGTTTGAAATCCTTGAAGCCGTAACGCTCGTAGGCGGCTTCGGCTTGACGCACAACCGTCTCGGGCGTCAGTGCTTCTTCGTTGCGCACGCGGAACCAGTTATCGCTGGCATCCGACTCATCGCGGTAGCCGAGGTCGGTCTTGTTGCGATCGGCGATGAAGAACAGGTAACCGAGCATCTCGACTTCGTCGCGTTGCTGCCCGTCACCGAGCAACGCAGCAACCGGCACATCGAGGTGCTGGCCAAGCAGATCGAGAAGGGCTGACTCGATAGCCGTGATGGCGTGGATGGCGATACGCAGATCGAAGGTCTGCAGGCCGCGACCACCTGCATCGCGATCAGCGAAAGCCTTGCGCGCCTGGTTCAGCAGGCCGTTGAAGTTGCCGACCGACTGGCCGAGCAGAATGGAGCGAGCGTCCTCCAGTGTCTGGCGGATCGCCTCGCCCCCGGGGACTTCGCCGACTCCGATGTTGCCAGCGCTGTCCTTGAGAATGAGGATGTTGCGGGTGAAGTACGGACCATGGGCGCCACTCAGGTTGAGCAGCATGCTGTCTTGCCCTGCGACCGGAACCACTCGAAGTTCTGTGACGACCGGTGCGCCATGATTAGCAGAGTTGTTCATGAGCGTATCTCTATTGTTGTTATGGTCCGCGGGTGCGGTGCATCGTGGCAGGGCACCAGCTGCCGTGCGATACAGCTGGCAGGTGGCGCCCCTGAACGGCAGGTAAGATCAGCCGATGTAGGTAGTCTTCACCGTGGTGTAGAACTCCTGGGCGTAGCGACCTTGCTCACGCGGGCCGTAGGACGAGCCCTTGCGGCCACCGAACGGCACGTGGTAATCCACGCCTGCGGTCGGCAGGTTGACCATCACCATCCCGGCCTGGGAGTGACGCTTGAAGTGGTTGGCGTACTTCAGCGAGGTGGTGCAGATGCCTGCAGACAAACCGAACTCGGTGTCGTTGGCCATCGCCAGCGCCTCGTCGTAGTCCTTCACCTTCACCACATTGGCCACCGGTCCGAAGATCTCTTCACGGCTGATTCGCATGTCCGGGGTGCTGTCGACGAAAAGGGTCGGCGCCAGGTAGTAGCCTTCGGTGCCACAGCTGACTCGCTCGCCGCCGCAGGCCAGGCGTGCGCCCTCTTGCTTGCCGATTTCGATGTATTTCAGGTCCTGGTCCAGCTGGGCCTGGGAAACCACCGGGCCGACATCCACGCCCTGCTCCAGTGCCGAACCCACCTTGATCTTCTTGATGCGCTCGATCATGGCTTCGACGAAGCGATCGTAGATGCCTTCGGTCACGATGATGCGGCTGGAGGCAGTGCAACGCTGACCGGTCGAATAGAAGGCGCTTTGCGTCGCCAGCTCTACGGCGGTATTGAGATCCGCATCGTCCAGAACGATCTGCGGATTCTTGCCGCCCATTTCCAGCTGTACCTTGGCCTGGCGACCAACGCAGGTAGCCGCTATGCCACGGCCCACGCCCACCGAACCGGTAAAGCTGACACCATCGACACGCTTGTCGTTGACGATAGCCTCGCCGACTTCCCGGCCCTTGCCCATCACAAGGTTGAACACACCGGCTGGGAAACCGGAGCGCGAAATGATCTCGGCGATGGCCCAGGCAGAACCGGGCACCAGATCAGCCGGCTTGATGACCACACAGTTGCCATAGGCCAGCGCGGGCGCAATCTTCCAGGCGGGAATGGCGATGGGGAAGTTCCAGGGAGTGATCAGACCGATCACGCCCAGCGGCTCGCGGGTGACTTCGACGCTCACGCCCGGACGCACCGACTGCAGGGTTTCGCCAGCCTGACGCAGACACTCGCCAGCGAAGTACTTGAAGATGTTCCCGGCACGGGACACTTCGCCAATGGCTTCCGGCAGGGTCTTGCCTTCTTCCCGGGCCAGCAGGTTGCCCAGCTCCTCACGGCGAGCGAGGATTTCCAGGCCTACCTTTTCCAGTGCATCGGCACGTGCCTGGATGCCGGACGTTGACCACGCCGGGAATGCCTTGCGTGCTGCGGCGATGGCGGCTTCGACCTGCGAAGCGTCTGCCTGGGCATATTCGCCGATCACATCCGAGAGGTCGGACGGATTGATGTTGGCCTGGTAATTATTGCCAGCTACCCATTGGCCATCGATGTAGTTGTCATAACGTTGTGCGTCTGCCACGGGGACTTTCTCCTTCGTGAGGTCCGCCTGCAGTGGCACGTTCTACGGAGCGGGCCAGCTGCAATAGCGGTTGGGGCGAATGATGGGTCGGGTCGGGCCTTTATTGAGCACCCTGCTTCTTGATCAGCGCGGCAAGCGCTTCGTACTCGTCAGGCAGCAGGTCGGTCAGCGGAGCGCGAACCGGTCCGGCGTCATAACCGGCTATCTTTGCGCCGGCCTTGACGATGCTGACCGCATAACCCTTGCAACGGTTGCGGATGTCGAGGTACGGCAGGAAGAAATCATCGATCAGCTTACCAACGGTCTCGTGGTCATCACGGGCGATGGCGCCGTAGAAATCCATGGCCAGTTTCGGTACGAAGTTGAATACAGCCGACGAATAGACCGGTACGCCCAGCGCCTTGTAGGCCGCTGCGTAGACTTCCGCAGTCGGCAGGCCGCCAAGATAGGTCAGGCGGTCACCGAGGCGTCGGCGGATGGACACCATCAGCTCGATATCGCCCAGGCCGTCCTTGTAGCCGATCAGGTTAGGGCAGCGCTCGGTCAGCTGCTCAAGCAGCGGTGCGGTCAGGCGGCACACGTTGCGGTTATAGACCACGACACCGATGTCGACCGACTTGCAGACCTCTTCAACATGGCGCGCAACACCTTCCTGGCTGGCTTCGGTCAGGTAGTGCGGCAACAGCAGCAGGCCCTTGGCACCAAGGCGTTCGGCTTCCTGAGCGTAGGCAATGGCCTGACGAGTCGGGCCGCCTACCCCTGCGAGAATTGGTACCTGGCCGGCGCAGGTGTCGACGGCAGTCTTGATGATGTCCGGGTATTCCTGCGGCGTCAGCGAGAAGAATTCGCCCGTACCGCCCGCAGCAAAAAGCGCTGTTGCGCCATAAGGTGCCAGCCATTCCAGTCGTTTGATATAGCCGGCACGGCTGAAGTCGCCCTGCTGGTCGAAGTCGGTGACCGGAAAGGACAGCAGACCAGAAGAGAGGATGGCCTTCAGTTCTTGTGGGTTCATTGTTCGAGCATCCTGTGAAACGGAGAGTATGTGAAGTAGGGCCTGGGCCTTGGAGATACGTTATCGTACAACGATTGGGTGCGCCACCTCTTTGTCGAAGTTTTGTGCGCCTGCGTCCCTGTCGATGCAGGTAGCCGAAAAATACTCTGGGCTCAACGGCCTGATGTTGAAACGCCACGGTTCAGTAAGTATTGATTCAGTTTCTGACACAGGGTTGTAGCTGTGACCGGCTGGTCATCGGATGCCGGTCGGATTGTTTCAGTGATTTGACTTCCGTCGAAACCACTGATAAAAATCCAGCCTAGTCATACGACAACGTATGACACAAAACAACCAGAGCCCTAAAAGCCATGACTAACGCCGCACAGTCCTGTTACCCGACTTACAGGCCACCTCTGCCTTGTTCTCGCGCTCAGCCGAAACGAGCGAGCCAACTGGCAGCCACTGCTGCTGTGGAAGGCAATCCCCCACAGAGCAAACCACCGATGCTGCCGACCAGGGCGCCAGTCAGTTGGCCAGCTCCCGGCGCATCAATCACATTGCTGCGCCAGATGGATATCCAACGCTCATAGATATTGCTTGGCCTCTTTCGCTCACAACAAAAAACAGGAGCAAGACAGCAGATGCAAGACACACAAACGGCGACGCCAGTAGTCACGGAGATGCAGGTCATTCCGGTGGCAGGTTACGACAGCATGCTGCTGAACCTCTGTGGCGCGCATGCGCCCTACTTCACCCGCAACCTGGTGCTTCTCAAGGACACTGCGGGGCGTACCGGTATTGGTGAAGTACCAGGTGGTGAGGGCATTCGTCAGGCGCTTGAGCGCACCAAGGGCCTGGTAATCGGCCAGCCGATCGGGCGTTACAACGCCGTGCTAAACGCCCTTCGTCGAAATATCGCTGGCAACGCGGGCAAAGGTCCGCAGGCGACCCGGCATGAGGTCACCTCGGAAGCGGAAGCGGCGGTCCTGAAGCAGCCGCATGAGATCAATCTGCGCCTGGACAATGTCGTTACCGCAGTGGAAGCCGCCCTGCTCGACCTGCTCGGCCAGTACCTCGACGTGCCGGTTGCCGAGCTGCTCGGCAGCGGCCAACAGCGAGACAGCGTGCCGATGCTGGCGTACCTCTTCTATATAGGAGATCGCAACCGCACCGACCTGCCGTACCTCGCCGGTCACGGTTCGGCTGATGACTGGTACCACCTTCGTCATCAGGAAGCGGTGACTCCGGCCGCCATCGTCCGGCTGGCCGAGGCCGCTACGGCGCGCTATGGCTTCAAGGATTTCAAGCTCAAGGGCGGTGTCATGCGTGGTAGCGAAGAGATGCAGGCGATTGCCGGCATCAAGTCGCGCTTCCCTGATGCCCGCGTCACGCTTGATCCCAATGGCGCCTGGTCACTGGCCGAAGCCATCGCACTGTGCAAAGGCCAGGGTCATATCCTGTCCTACGCGGAAGACCCCTGCGGCCCGGAGAATGGTTACTCCGGTCGCGAGATCATGGCCGAGTTCAAGCGCGCTACTGGCATTCCCACCGCCACCAACATGGTTGCAACCGACTGGCGTCAGATGGGCCACTCGCTGCGCCTCGAAGCAGTGGACATCCCATTGGCCGATCCACACTTCTGGACCATGCAGGGTTCGGTGCGGCTCGCTCAGATGTGCGAGCAGTTCGGCCTCACCTGGGGTTCGCACTCCAACAACCACTTCGACGTTTCGCTGGCGATGTTCACCCATGCTGCGGCGGCAGCTCCGGGCAACATAACTGCCATCGACACCCACTGGATCTGGCAGGAAGGCCAGGAACGCCTGACCCGTGAACCGCTGCAGATCGTGGATGGCGCGGTTCAGGTACCGGACAAGCCGGGCCTTGGCATCGAACCGGACATTGACCGGATCATGTCCGCCCATGAGCTATACAACAAGGTCGCCACCGGCGCCCGAGACGATGCCATGGCCATGCAGTACCTGGTTCCTGGCTGGAAGTACGACCCCAAGCAACCAAGCCTGGGTCGCTAACAAGAAGACCAAAGAAGCGCCGCAACCCCAACCACCGGAGAGACATACAATGAAAAAAGCACTCAGCGCCTCCCTCGTTTCCGCCCTTCTCGCCACTGCCGTCAGCGGCGCATTCGCTGCTGAAACCGAATGGCCCACTCGCCCGGTACAGGTCGTCGTCATCGCCAACGCTGGCGGCGACACCGACTTCAACGCCCGCACCATGGCCAAATACTTCACCAAGCTCACCGGCAAGGCGATGGTTATCACCAACGTCGCGGGTGGTGGTGGCACGCTGGCGGCCGAGCAGGTCAAGCAGGCCGATCCGGACGGCAACACTATCCTTTTCACACATACCGGACAGATGATCGTCAATGAGGTAGCCGGCCTGACCGAAGACAGCCTGGACGCCTTCGACATCTGCTGCATCGCGGGTGTGGACAAAGGCACTGTATTCGTCGCCTCGAAGAGCTCAGGCCTGAAGTCTCTTGAAGACCTGATCTCCAAATCAAAGGCCGAGCCGAGCAGCGTTACCTACGGCACCGAGATGGGCAGCTACTCCCACCTGCAGGGCCTGATGTTCGAAGGCCTGACCGACACCAAGCTGAAAATGGTCGACGCTGGCACAGTCTCCGAGAAAGTCGTCGCCCTGCTGGGTGACCGTATCGACCTGGCCGCCATCAGCTACGGCTCGGTGCAGGACTATGTGACTAGCGGCGAGATGGTTGCCCTGGGCCAGCCCAACGAAGAGCGCAATCCGTTGCTCGGTGACGTGCCGACGTTCAAGGAGCAAGGCGTCGACTTCGTCATGGAGAAGCCCTACATCGTGGCGTTCCCGGACGGCACCGATCCGGCGATCATCGAGAAGATGTCTGGCATCGTGAAGCAGATCACCGAGATGCCTGAATACGAGGAAGAACTGCGCAAGACCTTCAAGCAGCCTGTCAGCTATTTCGACACCAACCAGTCGGTTGACCGCCTGAAGAACACGCGTGAGCAGTTCATGCAGTACAAGGACGAACTGCGTCAGAGCAAGTAACGCCCGCGCCACGATGCCGGGTGTAGCCGCTGCGCCCGGCAGCCTTTCCTCTGAATCGAGAGCTGTCCCATGGATACCTACAAGAGAAAGGAGTTACTGGTTGGAGCCCTGATGCTGGGTGCCGGCCTGTTCTACCTGTTCCTGACGATCAATCTTCCGCGCAAAGGTTTTATCGACGCTTCCACCGTGCCCTACGTGCTATCCGTTGGGCTGTGCCTGCTCGGCGTTCTGCAGCTGTTGGCGGCGACCAAGGCGACCCAGCCACCAACCGATGCCGATGCGGACGCCGACCCGTCTGCTGCAACGCCACCGGACTATCCCACCGTGCTAAAGACGCTCGGATTGATCGCGGTCTATGTTGCCCTGCTGCAAAAGGTCGGTTTCCCGATCATGACCGTGCTCTATCTGTATGCGCAGTTTCTCGTCATCACGCCCCGTGAGCAGAAGGTCAACCACATCAGCTACATCATCATCGCCGTCGTGACCTCTGCGGCCATCTTTTACCTCTTCCGGCAGGGCTTCGATCTGATGCTCCCAACCGGCTTTCTGAAAATCTAGGAGACGGCCATGTTCGAATTACTGCAGGCCGGCTTTGGCGCGGTTTTCTCGCCGTACATCTTCATTCTGATCACGCTTGGCGTTGCCGTTGGCATCGTCTTCGGTGCGGTTCCCGGGCTTTCGGCGACAATGGCGATCGCCCTGTGCTTGCCGCTGACCTACACCATGGGGCCGGCAGCGGGTCTGTCACTGTTGGTGGCGCTGTTTATCGGCGCAACCTCCGGCGGCCTGATTTCAGCCATCCTGCTGAAGATTCCCGGCACGCCCGCCTCCATCGCCACGACCTTCGATGGCGGTCCGATGATGGAAAAAGGCGAAGGTTTGAAGGCGCTGGGCGTCGGTGTGGTGTTTTCGTTTCTAGGCACCATCTTCAGCATCGTTGCGCTGATGTCCATTGCGCCGTCGCTGGCCAAGATTGCCTTGCGCTTCGGGCCCCATGAATATTTCTCCATCGCAATTTTCTCGCTGACGCTGATCGCCACGCTGTCCACCGGCTCGCTGCTCAAAGGCATCTACGCTGGCACGCTTGGCTTCGCGTTTTCCACGGTGGGCATCGCCCCGGTCGATGCCATCCGCCGCTTCACATTCGATTCGCCGAACCTCAACGGCGGTTTTGCCATGCTGACGGTGATGATCGGCATGTTTGCCGTGGCGGAAGTGATCAAGATCGCCGAGACCGGCAGAGCGGCACACAAAAGCAAGATCGCCTCGGTGAGCATGAAGGGCGTGAAAGGCTTTGGTTTCTCCCTGAAGGAATTCTTCGGGCAGATTCCCAACGCGTTTCGCTCTGGACTGATCGGTATCGGGATCGGCATCTTGCCGGGCATCGGTGCGGGCACCTCGAACATCGTGTCCTACATCATCGCGAAGAAGCGTTCCAAGCATCCCGAGCAGTTCGGCAAAGGGGCCGTCGAAGGTGTCGTCGCCAGTGAAACCGCCAACAACGCCGGCATCGGCAGCGCCATGATCCCGCTGATGACGCTCGGCATCCCAGGCGACACCGTGACCGCGATTCTCCTCGGCGGCTTCATGATTCATGGCATCCAGCCTGGCCCGCTGCTGTTCATCAGCCAGGGTGCGTTGGTGTACACCATCTTCGCCGCGCTGATTCTCGCCTCGGTGATGATGCTGGTTCTGGAGTTCTACGGCCTGCGCATCTTCATCAAGCTGCTGGCGGTGCCCAAGCACATCCTGCTGCCGATCATCCTGGTGCTGTGCGTGGTCGGTGCCTTCGGTCTGAGCAGCCGGGTGTTCGACGTCTGGACGATCTTGCTGTTCGGCCTGATTGGCTATGGCTTCGTCAAAGGCGGAATGCCGGCAGCGCCGTTCATCATCGGCTTCATCCTCGGTCCCATGGCTGAAACCAATCTGCGGCGTGGCTTGATGTTGTCTGACGGCAACTTCATGGGCTTTCTCAGCAATCCCATTTCTGCAGTGTTCCTGTTCCTGGCGCTGGCGTCGGTGGCCTGGCACCTGTTCAGTGCGCTGCGTAGCCGAAAAGCGACTGCAGCCAGGCTGCAGGAAACCTGAGTCGGATGTGCCCAGTGGGATGAGGCTAGCTTAGCGATACGAACCGCGCCTGAGGGCGCGGTCTTTCGTTCAGGCGCGCTTGCCGAACTCCACCTGGGCTTGCGTCCAGCCCGCTATCTGGTCGCTCAGGCTCAGCCCCAAGCCGGGTTGGTCCGGAACAATCATCTGCCCGTCGCGTATCTCCAGGCGCTCATTGAAGGCAGGCTCCAGCCATTCAAAGTGCTCCACCCAGGTTTGGTGCTCATAGGCAGCCGCCAGATGCAGGTGAATTTCCATGACGAAGTGGGGGGCCATGATCATACCGCGCTGTTCTGCGGCATGCGCCACCTTGAGAAACGGTGTGATGCCGCCCAGGCGCGGGGCGTCGTGCATGATCACGTCCACGGCACCCGTGTCGACATAACTCAGGGCTTCGGTGGCGCTGGTGAGCATCTCGCCCGAACCGATGGGCGTGTCCAGCTGGGCTGCCAGCGCGGCGTGACCGGTCATGTCGTGCGCGTCCAGCGGCTCCTCGATCCACTCCAGCTGGTACTGCTCAAGCTCTCGCCCCATGCGCAGTGCAGTGATGCGGTCCCATTGCTGGTTAACGTCAACCATCAGCGGCACGTCATCGCCCAGATGCTTGCGCAAGGCCTCGACGCGCTTGAGATCCAGACGCCGGTCAGGCTGGCCCACCTTTATCTTTATCCCGCCGATCCCGTGCTCGAGGGACTGTGTGGCCTTGTCGAGGACTTCCTCGATCGATGCCTGCAAGTAACCGCCCGAGGTGTTGTAGCAAGGCACGGCGCTGCGATGCGCCCCCAGCAATTTGGACAACGGCAAGGCGGCACGTCGGGCCTTGAGGTCCCAGAGTGCTGTGTCGATTGCAGCAATTGCCTGTGCTGCAACCCCGCCGCGCCCTACCGATGCGCCGGCCCAGATCATCTTGCTCCAGAGCCTGGCGATATCGTTGGGATCTTCACCGATCAAAAGCGGTGCGATCTCCTGCGCATGGGCATACTGAGCAGGCCCACCAGTGCGCAGGCTGTAGCTGAAACCAAGACCGGCATGCCCCTGCCCGGATTCGATCTCGGCAAACAAGAGCTGGACTCCATTCAGCGGCTTCTGCCGACCGGTCAGTACCTTCGCATCGCTGACCGTGCTGCGAAGCGGCAGGTTGACTGTCCGGAGCCTTATCCAGCAGATGTGATCATTCGCTTGCCTGGTCATTGTTCGCCTCGTGTCCTGGTCAACTCGTATGCCGCCGATTCATGTCATCATACAACCACAGGTGGTCTGGCAGTCATGTCGGACGGATCAGGCTATTGCCTTGATACTCGACTTTAGTGGTATGTGAATAGCGCCTGACGCTAGATACCGTCGAGGTCCGAGAGCTGGTTAGGCTCTGGAACCATAAATCTACGGGGATTTAGCGTCAGCATAGGGCTATGGACACGCGTCGAGTGGTCGGGTCCTGCAATACGAAGAAGATCACCCCACGGGTTGACAAAATTGCAACCCGGCGGAAATAATCAATCCAAGTCATCTGACAACCGATGACACTAAGAATAACAAGCGACGGGCAGACCACAATGACAAGCACGACAACCACTCCCACACCCTTCAATCGCCTCCTGCTGACAGGCGCGGCAGGAGGATTGGGCAAGGTGTTACGCGAAACGCTTCGCCCCTATGCCAAGATTATCCGCCTCTCCGACATTGCTCCCATGGAGCCCGCTGTCGGAGAACATGAAGAAGTCATACCCTGCGATCTCTCTGACAAAGCAGCCGTGCATAAGCTCTGTGAAGGCGTCGATGCCATCGCCCACTTTGGCGGCGTGTCGGTGGAGCGTTCCTTCGAAGAGATCCTAGAAGCCAATATCAAGGGCGTTTTTCACATTTACGAAGCGGCACGCAGGCACGGCATCAAGCGTGTGATCTTTGCCAGCTCCAACCATGTCATTGGTTTCCACAAGCAAACCGAGAAGCTTGATGCCAGTGCTCCCCGCCGTCCGGACAGCTACTACGGTTTGTCCAAGTCCTACGGCGAAGACGTCGCCAGCTTCTACTTCGACCGCTACGGCATCGAAACCGTCAGCATCCGCATCGGCTCCTCGTTCCCCGAGCCGCTCAACCGCCGGATGATGGCCACCTATCTCAGCTACCGCGACCTGACGAACCTGATCGAGCGTTCGCTGTTCACTCCGGATGTAGGTCACACCGTCGTCTATGGCGCGTCGGCTAACCGTGACGGCTGGTGGGATAACCACATGGCTGCGCACCTGGGCTTCGAGCCGCAGGACACCTCCGAAGTGTTCCGCGAGAAAATTGAACTGCAGCCACCTTATGCATCCGATGACCCGGCCCTGATCTACCAGGGGGGCGCCTTCTGCGAGGCAGGTCCGTTCGACGACTGATGCTCTCCGCCACGCCGCGAAAAACAACAAGAGAATCGCCATGGCAACAAAAGCAGAACTGATAGTCGATGCACGAAACGCTACCGGAGAAAGCCCCGTCTGGGTGGCCTCCGAGCAGGCGCTGTATTGGGTCGACATCCCTAACCGCCAGCTGCTCCGCTGGAAGGCGTCGGACGCCTCGGTGACGCGCTGGACGGGCGAACAGATGATCGCCTGCATCGCTCGCCGCGAGGGTGACTCCGATCGTTGGGTTGCAGGCATGGAGGACGGCATCTTCGATATCGTCCCGCAGGATGACGGAACGCTCAGCGCTACCCGTCTGTCCAGCGTCCAGCATGGTCACGGCGGCATGCGCTTCAACGACGGCCGCTGCGACCGTCAGGGCCGCTTCTGGGCTGGCACCATGGTCATGGATATGGCTGCAGGTATCTCAGCAGGCGCGCTGTACCGGCAAGATGGCGCTGCCAGTACCGATACCCTCACCGCCCTGCTTAGCGACTTCATCGTGCCTAACGGCCTGGGTTTCAGCCCGGACGGCCGCACCATGTACCTCTCCGACTCGCACCCCAGCGTTCAAAGCATCTGGGCCTTCGACTACGACATCGACAGTGGTACGCCCAGTAACCGGCGCCTGTTCGTCGACATGCACCAGCATCCTGGCCGCCCCGATGGCGCAGCGGTGGATGTCGATGGCTGCTATTGGATCTGCGGTAACGATGCCGGCCTGGTGCACCGTTTCACGCCCGACGGCCGCCTCGATCGTTCCCTGGAGGTCCCGGTTAAGAAACCAGCCATGTGCGCCTTTGGTGGGCCTGGCCTGGACACCTTGTTCGTAACCTCCATTCGCCCTGGCGGTGATCTCTCCGAACAGCCATTGGCTGGCGGTGTGTTTGCCCTGCAGGCCGGCGTTGCCGGACTGGAGGAACCCCGCTTCCGATAATGCTTCACCCCAAGGACAGGGCTCGCAGTGGCCCGGTCTACACGCTCGCGACGCTGCATACCACAACAACAAGACGGAGATTCACATGAACTTCAAACGCAAGCTGCTCATCGCTGCACTTCCCCTCGCCTTCTGCCTGTCCAGCTCGGTTTATGCCGAAATGACCCTGAAGATCGCTGAGATTCACCCGGCCGGCTATCCGACCGTCGTGGCTCAGGAAAACATGGGCAAGAAGATCGAAGAAGCCACCAATGGCGAGCTCAAGTTCCGCATGTTCTCAGGCGGCGTGTTGGGCTCAGAGAAAGAGGTGGTCGAGCAGGTCCAGATTGGCGCTGTGCAGATGACCCGCGTCAGCCTCGGTACCCTCGGCCCGGTCGTACCGGACGTCAACGCATTCAACATGCCTTTCGTGTTCCGTGACCATGCGCACATGCGCAAGGTCATCGACGGGGAGATCGGCCAGGAGATCCTCGACAAGATCACCAACTCCGAATTCAACATGGTCGGTCTGGCCTGGATGGATGGCGGCGTTCGTAACCTTTACACCAAGGAGCCGGTTCGCAACCTCGAAGACCTCAAGGGCATGAAGATTCGCGTCATGGGCAACCCGCTGTTCATCGATACCCTGAACGCCATGGGCGCACAGGGTGTGGCGATGAACACCGGTGAGATCTTCAGCGCCCTGCAAACCGGTGTTGTCGATGGTGCCGAAAACAACCCCCCGACCATGCTTGAGCACAACCACTTCCGTGCCGCGAAGAACTACTCGCTGACCGGTCACCTGATTCTTCCAGAGCCGATCGTTATTTCGAAGACGACCTGGAACAAGCTCACCCCAGAGCAACAGGAGATCGTCAAGAAGTACGCCAAGGAAGCCCAGATGGAAGAGCGCAAGCTGTGGGACGAGAAGACCGCCAGCAGCGAAGCCAAGCTCAAGGAAGAAGGCGTCACCTTCATCGAAGTGGACAAGAAGCCCTTCTACGATGCGACCGCTCCGGTTCGTGAAAAGTACGGCGCTCCCTATGCCGAGCTGATTCAGCGCATCGAAGCCGTCCAGTAAATCGCTCCCTCTGAAAAACCTCGCGGCGACGGCTCTCGTCGCCGCGCTTGTGGTGAAGTCTGATGAAAAACACGCTGCTGCGCGTCAATGACGCGATCTACAAGACCTGTATATGGGTCGCGGGGCTGGCCATCGTGGTCATGTCCATGATCATCCCCTGGGGGATCTTCGCGCGCTACGTGCTGGGCACCGGAGCCGGTTGGCCAGAACCCGTGGCTATCCTGCTGATGGTTATCTTTACTTTTCTTGGCGCTGCGGCGAGCTATCGCGCCGGGGCGCATATGGCGGTGACTATGTTCACCGACCGTCTTCCGCAGTTCCTGCATCGCCACGTGGAGCTGCTGGTCCAGCTATTGATGGGCACCATCTGCCTGTTCATGACCATCTGGGGCATCAAGTTGTGCATCGCGACCTGGAACCAGTTCATGAGCACCCTGCCGACCCTTCGCGTAGGCATCACCTATTCCCCGATTCCTATCGGCGGAGCAATCACGCTGCTGTTCGTACTCGAACGCCTCGTTTTTGGCGATCAAAGCCATCGTCGTGCGGTCGATTACGAGCTGGTCGAAGACAGCAAGGAGGCCGTGTAAATGGACGCGCTCATTCTTCTCGGCAGCTTTGCCGTCCTGTTTCTACTGCGGATGCCGGTGGCATACGCGCTAGGCCTTTCCGCCCTCATCGGCGCCTGGTGGATCGACATCCCCTTCGATGCGGTGATGATTCAGGTCGCCGGCGGCGTGAACAAGTTCTCTCTGCTGGCCATTCCGTTCTTCGTGCTGGCTGGGGCGATCATGGCCGAGGGCGGTATGTCGCGCCGGCTGGTGGCATTTGCCGGGGTTCTGGTCGGGTTTGTGCGCGGCGGTCTGTCGCTGGTCAACATCATGGCCTCGACCTTCTTCGGCGCGATTTCCGGCTCCTCGTTGGCCGATACCGCATCGGTCGGTTCGGTGCTGATTCCCGAAATGGAAAAGAAGGGCTATCCGCGTGAATTCTCCACGGCGGTAACCGTGAGCGGATCGGTGCAGGCGTTGCTGACTCCGCCGAGCCATAACTCGGTCCTCTACTCCCTTGCCGCTGGCGGCACCGTGTCGATCTCGTCCTTGTTCATCGCCGGCATCGGGCCCGGCCTGCTGTTGAGCGCCGTGATGATGACCATGTGCCTGATCTTCGCCCGGGTCCGCAACTACCCCAAAGGGGACGTAATCCCGCTCAGGCAGGCGCTGAAGATCTGCGTCGAGGCGCTCTGGGGCCTGATGACCATGGTCATCATTCTGGGCGGCATTCTGTCGGGCGTGTTCACGGCGACCGAGTCGGCGTCGATCGCGGTCGTATGGGCATTCTTCGTGACCATGTTCATCTACCGTGACTACAAGTGGCACGAGCTGCCGAAGCTCCTGCATCGCACCGTCCGGACCCTGTCCGTGGTGATGATCCTGATCGCATTCGCTGCAAGCTTCGGCTACATCATGACGCTCATGCAGATCCCATCGAAGATCACCACGCTGTTCCTGACCCTGTCGGACAATCGTTACGTAATCCTGATGTGCATCAACCTGATGCTGCTGGTGCTTGGCACCCTGATGGACATGGCACCGCTGATCCTGATCCTGACGCCGATACTGATGCCAGTCATCACTGGAATTGGTGTCGATCCGGTGCACTTCGGCATGATCATGCTGGTGAACCTGGGCATCGGCTTGATCACCCCGCCGGTGGGCGCGGTACTTTTCGTTGGCGCTGCGATCGGCAAGGTTACGATTGAAAACACCGTGAAGGCGCTGCTGCCCTTCTATGTCGCCCTGTTCATGGTGCTACTGGCCGTCACCTACATTCCGGCAATCTCCCTCTGGCTGCCCAATTTGGTGCTCTAGCAGTCATCACGCGTAGCTACGCCGCCCCACCCGGGCGGCGTTTTGCTTTACAAGCCTGTGAACGATTCATGCAACGAAACGACGAACAAACACCACTGCTACTGCAGCCGGCGCCCATTCATTGTGATGTCGCCTAGGACAGGATTGACCCGATGCACACTGCCGCACCCTTTCCACGCCATATCGCTGCTTTGATCCTGGCCACTTTGGCCTGCTCGTTCGCGGCCAACCATATCGCCGCGCGCATTGCCTTCGATCACGGCACCGGTCTGTTGCTGGCCATGCTCTGTCGAGCAGGGGTCACGTTGCTGGCTTTGGCTGCGCTTGTGTTCTGGCGGCGCGAGTCCCTTCGCTTGAGCGGTGCTACGTGGCGCTGGCAAATCCTGCTAGGGCTGCTGATCACGATTCAGAGCTTCTGCATCTACTCGGCGGTAGCCCGCATACCCGTTGCGCTGGCTTTACTGGTGGTCAACCTTTCGCCCATCCTGCTTGCATTGCTCACGTGGGCGCTCGGCGGCCCGAGACCGACCCGCCACGCGCTGGCAATCATGGGCGTGATTCTGGTCGGCCTCGTACTGGTGCTGGACGTTCCCACACGCATAATGACCAGCGAGGCGCCTGATGCTCAATGGACCGCCGGTATCCTGTTCAGCCTTACCGCAGCGGGAGTATTCGCGCTGGCGCTGTGGGTCACCGAGCATAAGCTCTCGAGCATGGCCGGGTCGGTGCGGAGCATGCTGACGCTGGTGTTGGTCTTTGGCGCTTCTGCCATGCTCGGCGCAAGCGGCCTTATACCAGGTGGGCTAGGATTGCCCAGCGCGACTGTCGGCTGGATCGCATTGGGTTGCCTGGTACTTCTGTATGGCGCCGCCTTCTCCACGCTTTTCATCTGCATGCCGCGGCTGAACATCGCCCGCAATGCACCCGTCATGAACATGGAGCCGGTCGCCGGCATGCTGCTCGGCTGGTTGGTGCTTGGCCAGTTGCTGGCCCCCCTGCAGATACTGGGCGGGCTCATCGTGGTGGGCGGTATCGTCCTGCTGGCTTATCGCAAGAACTGAGCAAAGCGCACCAGCGGCAGGTGCGCGGGGCCGGGCATCAGCCATGGGCCCAGCAGTTGCCAACGGTCCATGACACAGTGGCCCACTGGCGTGGTTCGAATCTAGAGCGTAGATCAGTTGCCCTTGTCCGTCTCGGCCTCTTCGTGGGCCTGACGCAGGCGCTCACGGCTGTTGGTCAGGTGCAGACGCATTGCAGCTCGGGCGGACTCTGCATCCTGACGTGCAATGGCATCGTAAATCTGCTCGTGCTCGCGGCCGAGGCGCTGCTGATAATGCGGCTGATCGTCATGGGCCAACCGCGCCGAGTTAAGCCGGCTGCGTGGAATGATCGCCGTACCCAGGTGGTTCATGATGTCGGTGAAGTAGCGGTTCCCCGTGGCTTCGGCGATTTGCAGATGAAACTGGAAATCAGACACCGCGGCTTCACTGGAAAGCGCTGCACTTCTTTGCAGCGAATCCAGGAAGTCCCGCATAGCCTTTAGCTGCTCGGGTGTCCGCCGCTGTGCCGCGAGGCCGGCGGACTCGACCTCCAGGCTGATCCGCAATTCGAGTATCGATAACACGTCGCGTAGCGTCCCGATGGTGGCCGGGTCGATACGCAGGCCAGTCGTGCTTGGAGTATCGAGTACGAAGGTACCAATGCCATGGCGAGTCTCAACCAGGCCAGACGCCTGAAGACGCGAGATTGCCTCACGTACAACCGTCCTGCTCACCCCCTGGGCCTGCATGATTGCTGACTCCGTCGGCAGCTTGTCGCCGCGCTTGATGACGCCGTCGCGGATCTGCTGCGATAGCTCGGTCACCAGTTCCTGTGCGAGGCTGCGGTGCTTACGGCGGACACGTGGCTGGGCGATCTGGTTTTCCATGGACACATTGATCTCTATGAAGCGGACTGATGCCTATCATAGCCCAAGCGGTTGTACGATAACTATCGCAAGCCCCCTCATTGACACGGCCTAACCATTCATCCAGATACCTCATGGTTCCCAGCCCTTTCCTATACTCACCGGGTCACCCACTCGGAGATGAATCATGCACCGCATACTTCTATTTGTTGCAGCCGCAGCGATCGCAGCGCCTGTTTGGGCAATGCATTGCCCGATGGACATGGCCAAGATCGACAAGCAATTAGCGAGCAACCCGCCAAGCGATCCGGCAACGCTGGAGAAGGTAAAGGATCTACGAGCGGAAGGAGAGCAGCTTCACAAAGCAGGCGATCACGCTCAATCACTTCAGGTTCTGGAGCAGGCACAGGCGTTGCTCGACTCCGCGCAATAACCGTAGCCATCGGACGGCCCGGCGATATGCTGGCCGTCCGCGCTAGGGTGGGTTGGCCCCGCCGGAACATCTGACTCTCAGCTCCTTTCGTTCGAAATCCTCCTCGCTGCTAAGGGTGTCGTAACCATCGGGACAGATTTCATTCGCCCGAGTCTTGCATCCTGGCCGCCCTTCTACCTTGTCACAGGCGAGAACGTACTCGTCGGTCTGCTGCGCCGGTCGGACGACTTCGAAAGCACTGCAGCCGACCAGCGTCAGAACGGCTCCTACAGCAACGCTAATGTGATAAAGCGTTTTGTTCATTGGCTATCGCCTCGCTCGACGTGCAACACCGATGCGCTAGTTGCCTACCCCGTGTAAGCCCTAGCTGACCCGCTGTGGCGAATTCGGATGATTTCGCCTAGCTCGTGCTTCGCTTACCTTGCTCACCAGTAGCGCAGGATGCGCAGCTGGATAGGGAAGCCGGTTAAGGATCATTCGCAGGAATGCGAATCTGAAGGACAACGGAACGACTGGCTAGACGCCTACAGCCCCGCCACGTACGGGGCTTTTTATTGCACAGTCGCTAACGCGGGTTCGGCGCGTCATCCAGTTCCGCACTATCAGGATCGACGTCAGGCACGCCCTTCATCACCTCCCCATCCTCCGGATTGTCTTGGGGCGGAGTACCATTATTACCAGGTAACTCGTCGACGCCAGCTTCATCGCCAGGACTGACATCCGTCCGCTCGGATCCAAGTGGTGGTGGCGAGCCGGGTATAACCACATCATCTGGGCCGGGACGTACGGCTTCCGAAGCGTCATTATCCCGGGTGGTTAGATCTTCTGGTTGGTTGCCCATCGTTTCATCTCCTCCGCGCAACGAAATGCCTATGGATAAGAGGTGTGTTGCGACCCTGCGTTCACGACGATGCGCGGCCACTGGTCACATACAATGCGTCACTGTTGCCAGCAGATGCCGTTAAACGAAAAAACCGGCTGCGATTGCCGGTTTTCGATACAGACTTATGGCATGTCCCGATGGTGCCCGGAGCGGGAATCGAACCCGCATACCCTTTCGGATGAGGGATTTTAAGTCCCTTGCGTCTACCAGTTTCGCCATCCGGGCGGGACGGGGATGCGCGATGGGAATCGCGGCGCAGGACTATAACCAGCCACTGGCCGAGGCGCAACCCGAACGGGCAGGCTTAGCCTCTGTGAAGCTTTGGCGGAGCATGACCGCCATGCTTAACCGCAGCGAGGCCGGAGGACATCAATGGCGCCGACGCACACCGACAATCAGCCAGAACACCAGCCCAAGGATGGGGAAAATAGCAATGCCTAACGCCCAAAGGGCTTTGGCCCCAACGGTCCGTTCGCTTTTGAACACGCTTATGATTGCAAGCAGATCCAGCACAATCACCGCACCGACTAGCGCAATTGCGAGGTAACTCATCGCGTCTGACATGGAATGCTCCGTTGGTAGACTCTCCATGTTTCAGTCACCGACGGAGGCGATACAGTTCCGGGCCAGAGCGAACCGGTGCCGCTGACAACCAGCAGAAAGACCGTGGGAGCGTTAGGAAAATTGAAAACATAAAAAAACCGCAAGCTTGCGCTTGCGGTTTCTTTATTAATGGAGGCCGATGTCGGAATCGAACCGGCGTACACGGATTTGCAATCCGCTGCATAACCACTCTGCCAACCGGCCTCAAAACGAAGACGCCGCATGCAGCGGCGTCATCGTCAACAAACTGGAGCGGGAAACGAGACTCGAACTCGCGACCCCGACCTTGGCAAGGTCGTGCTCTACCAACTGAGCTATTCCCGCGTCGTCTTGGTGACGGGCGCCATTCTATAGTTTCCAAACGCCCCGTCAAGCCTTTGATTAAAAAAGTCTTTATTTCTTTTCTGCAGGGCTCAGATGAGGCCAGGCGGCAATCAGGTAATTAACCATCGACCATAGCGTGAGGGCTGCCGCAACGATCAGCAAGGCATAGCCCAGGGTTACCCAGAGCGAAGCAAGCGGTGGGTTTGCCAGCAGGATGATGAGTGCCACCATCTGCGCTGCAGTTTTCCATTTGCCCAGGTTGGACACTGCTACCTGCGCCCGGGCGCCAAGTTCAGCCATCCACTCGCGAAGAGCCGACACCACGATCTCACGACCGATGATGATGGCCGCAGGAAGGGTCAGCCAGATATTGGCGTGCTCTTCAACCAGCAGCACAAGAGCCACCGCGACCATCAGCTTGTCGGCGACCGGATCAAGAAAGGCTCCAAACGGCGTGCTCTGCTGGAGTCGGCGGGCCAGGTAACCATCCAGCCAATCGGTAAGCGCTGCAATCGTGAAGACGGCACTGGTCGCCAGGTAGCTCCATTTGAAGGGAAGATAGAACAGCAGAATGATGATCGGGATCAGCAGTACGCGTATCACCGTGAGGATGTTTGGGATGTTCATCGATACCACTGATCAGCGAAATTAGGGGTGATTCTACTCACTGTGCAGAGCGGCATAAATCGACTCGGCAAGCTTTTTACTGATGCCTGGCGCCTTGGCTATTTCGTCGAGACTTGCGCGGCACAGTTCTTGAAGACCACCAAAATGCTTGAGCAGTTCGCGGCGCCGTTTCGGTCCGATGCCCGCGACTCCCTCCAGTGTCGAGGTAGTCCGTGCCTTGCCGCGTCGTGCGCGGTGACCTGTGATTGCGAAACGGTGTGCCTCGTCGCGCACCTGTTGGATCAAATGAAGCGCGGGCGAGTCGCCCGGGAGGGTAAATTCGTGAGCCGCATCATTCAGGTACAGGGTTTCCAGGCCCGGCTTGCGGGTCACGCCCTTGGCTACACCAAGCAGGATCAGGTCGGGGACGGCCAGCTCTTCCAGCACTTCCCGAGCCATGTTCAACTGCCCTTTGCCGCCATCCACCAACAGGATATCGGGCAGCTTCCCCTCGCCTTCGGCGGCTTTCCTGAATCGCCGCGATAGCGCCTGATGCATGGCGGCATAGTCGTCTCCGCCGGTAACCCCTTCGATGTTGTAGCGCCGGTAATCGGACTTCAGCGGACCCTCGGGTCCGAACACCACGCAGGAAGCGACCGTCGCTTCCCCGCTGGAGTGGCTGATGTCGAAACATTCGAGGCGGGTCGGCAGTTCTTCCAGTTCCAGCGCATCGGCCAACGCCTGGAAACGGGCGGCCAAGTGTTGTCGGTTCGCCAGTCGCGCGCCGAGCGCCTGCTCGGCGTTGGTTAGCGCCAGTTGCTGCCAGCGGGCACGGGTCCCACGCACACGGTGGGTAATGGTCAGCTCGACATCCCGCAGTTCGCTGACAGCGCTGATCAGGGTGTCAAAGTCCTCGTGGACAGCATTGACGATCAGCTCGGACGGTAGATCACGCTCCATCGAGCCGAGGTAATACTGCTCCAGGAACGCTTGTAGCACCTCTGCAACGCTTTCCTCGATGGCGACCTGTGGAAAGAAGTTCTTGCTACCAAGAACCCGGCCGCTGCGCACGCTGATCAGATGTACACAGGCACCACCCGGACTGACCGCCGCCGATACGATATCGACGTTGCCACTGCCGCCTTCCATGCTCTGCTGATCCTGCACGCGTCGCAGGATGCCGATCTGATCGCGGATCTCTGCGGCGCGTTCGAAGTTCAGTTCCATCGCCGCCGTTTCCATGCTTCTGGAGAGCTCATCAGCCAGCGCATTGCTGCGCCCTTCCAGAAACATGATCGAATGCCGGACGTCTTCGGCATATTCCTCTGGCTCGACGAGACCAACGCAGGGTGCCTTGCAGCGTTTGATCTGGTACTGCAGGCAGGGTCGGGTGCGATTGCGGTAATAGCTGTCTTCACACTGACGGACAAAAAACGCTTTCTGAAGCAGGCTCAGGCTTTCGCGGATTGCACCGGCGCTGGGATACGGGCCGAAATACCGTCCCGGTGCTTTCTTCGCACCGCGATGGATGCTCAGGAGCGGGAAGTCTCCGCTTGAGAGAAACACGTAGGGGTAGGATTTGTCGTCGCGCAGCAGGATGTTGTAAGGCGGTCGCCACTGCTTGATGAGTGTCTGCTCGAGCAGCAGCGCTTCGGTCTCGTTGGCCGTGATGGTCGTTTCGACCTGAGCGATCTTGGCAACCAACGCGGCGGTTTTCGGCGCCTGCCCGGTTTTGCGGAAGTAGCTGGCCAGACGTTTTTTGAGGTTCTTCGCCTTGCCGACATAAAGCAGTTTGGCATCGGCATCGAACATGCGGTAGACGCCGGGGCGCCCGCTGCAGGAGGCTAGAAATGCAGATGAGTCGAAGCCAGTCATCAATTGATGGTGTCGACCATGCCGTGCCGGACGGCAAGCAGTGCCAGTTCGACGTCACTGGTTACCGAAAGCTTCTCGTAGATCCGATAGCGATAGGTATTGACCGTCTTGGGCGACAGGCAAAGTTTGTCTGAGATGGTCTGCACCTTCTGGCAATTGGCGATCATCAACGCGATCTGAATTTCCCGCTCGGACAGCAGGTCGAACGGTGAGCCGTTGACCTTGGGCTGGAATGATTTCAGCGCCAGTTGCTGGGCGATCTGCGGGCTGATGTAGCGCTGCCCGGCGAATACCATGCGGATCGCCTGGACCATCTCCTCCAGCGCAGCGCCCTTGGTCAGGTAACCTGCAGCGCCCGCCTGGAGCAGCCGGGTCGGGAACGGATCTTCCTCGCAGATGGTCACCGCAATGACCTTGACGTCCGGGTGACTGCGCAAAAGCTTGCGTGTGGCTTCGAGACCGCCGATGCCGGGCATCTTGACGTCCATAAGTACTACGTCCGGCTTCAGTTCGCGGCATTTCCTGATCGCGGCTTCGCCGGATTCCGCCTGGCCGATTACCTGCAGGCCATCGATGTCGGCAAGCATTCTTGAAATGCCTGTGCGTACCAGATCGTGGTCATCGACCACCAGCACCCTAATCAAGCAGACACCTCTTTCAGTGCAAATTCAAAGCTGGCTGGCTGCTCGCTTCATAAGCGGCGAACTTTACCAAATACTTACCGCCATACCCAGACCGCACATCAGGCGCGGTTAATTGAAATCAAGCCAGCATACTGCTGCATGCCAGAAGTCTGAACGCAGTTGGCTACACGCGAGTCTGACACCAATCAAGTCAGTCGCTATAAGTGGTATCGCCCTTGATCGAGAGTTTCATCGCCGCCCTTGTCCTGGCCACCGTGCATATGGTTGCAGGGCGCCTGCGCAAGCTCAACCGCCTGCCCCGAAGCCGCTGGCTTTCGATGGCAGGCGGGGTATCGGTGGCCTATGTGTTTGTGCACCTGTTGCCTGAGTTGGCGCGCGGCCAGGAGGTGATCGACAGCAGCGAAATTCGGTTTCTCAGCTTTCTCGAGCACCACGCCTATCTGCTGGCACTCTTGGGTCTCGCGGCGTTCTACGGGCTGGAACGACTGATCAAGCAGCATCGGCGCAAGCTGAAGGATCAGGAACAGCCCCACGCGGGGGTGTTCTGGCTGCACATATCGGCGTTTGCCGTCTACAACGCGTTGATTGGTTACCTGCTGGTCCATGGCGAGAGCAATACCACCACGACGCTGGTGCTCTACTGCATCGCGATGGGGCTGCATTACCTGGTCAACGACTTTGCGCTGCAGAGCGACCACAAGGCATTGTTCAGCCATCGAGGACGTTGGCTTCTGTCAGCCATGCCGCTGGCCGGCTGGGCGCTGGGTATGGCAACGGAAGTATCAGAGTTGGCCGTATCGGCGCTGACTGCGTTTGTCGGCGGATCGATCATCCTCAATGTTCTGAAGGAGGAGCTGCCGGAAGAACGGAACAGCCACTTCGGGGCGTTTCTGTCTGGTGCACTTGGCTACTCCGTGCTGCTGCTCAGCTTTCAGAATGGATGATAGCGGCGGTCAGTGCGCTAGACCTCGGTTGTACCAGTCACGGCTACGGTTGACGACGCTGACCAGCCAGAGCATGACCGGCACTTCAATGAGCACACCCACCACGGTGGCGAGCGCCGCGCCGGAGTTGAAGCCGTAGAGCACGATCGCCACCGCCACTGCCAGCTCGAAGAAGTTCGACGCGCCAATCATTGCCGAAGGTCCGGCGACATCGTGACGCACCTGCAATTTGCGGTTCAGCCAATAGCCGAGCCCGGCGATAAACAGCGTCTGCAGGAAAATCGGCACTGCCAGCATCGCAATGATCAGAGGCTGCTCGACGATGGACTTGCCCTGGAAAGAGAACAGCAGGACCAGCGTCGCCAACAGCGCAATGATTGAAAACGGCGTGCTCCGGGCCAGCGCTGCCTGAAATGCCGCCTCCCCTACTCGCAGCAGGCGTGCGCGAATGAACTGGGCGATGGCCAATGGCATGACGATGTACATCAGTACCGACAGCAGTAGCGTGTCCCAGGGCACCGGTATGGATGAAACCCCTAGCAACAGGGCCACGATGGGAGCAAAGGCGAACACCATGACCAGGTCATTCAGCGCGACCTGGGTGAGCGTGAAATTGGCATTGCCGCGACAGAGATTGCTCCAGACAAACACCATTGCCGTGCATGGCGCTGCGCCCAGCAGGATCAGCCCGGCCATATAGCTGTCCAGCTCCCCCGCAGGTAGCCATGGGGCGAAGACGTGCTTGATGAACAGCCAGCCAAGGGCCGCCATGGTAAAGGGCTTCACCGCCCAGTTGATGATCAGCGTGATGCCCATGCTTGCACGCTGGGCATACACCTCGCGCAGCGAAGAAAAGTCGATCTTCATCAACATCGGAATGATCATGATCCAGATGAGCAGCCCGACGGGGATATTGACATGCGCGACCTCCAGGGCTCCCACGGCCCGGGCGGCTGCCGGCGCGTACAGCCCGAGCAGGGTTCCGGCACCGATGCAGAGAAACACCCACAGCGTCAGGTAACGCTCGAAGAAGCCGAGCGGTGATCCCTCGGACGCTGTATTGCAGGCGCTTTTGCAATGATTGGACATGAGAAGACGACCTTGTTCGGTGATTGGATACGCCGTGCCCTGGAGACAGGGCCCATGACGATTGCTGATGGCTGCTCAGGCAGCATGCAACGTTGGCGCGAGGCGATCGGCTGCCACGCATGCTTTACATCATATTCGCCAATCCATATATTCGGAACACCATATCTATCCATTTGTACTGGCCAATGAGCGAGCAACTGACACCGACCATCGTCTTCAAATGCCTGGCAGACGAAACCCGCGCAAGGATGTCCTTGCTGATCGCGCGCGAGGGCGAGTTGTGTGTGTGCGAGCTGACGGCTGCCCTTGAGGAAGCCCAGCCCAAGGTGTCCCGCCACCTGGCGCAGCTTCGCGCCTGCGGCCTGTTGCTGGACCGCCGCCAAGGCCAGTGGGTCTATTACCGACTGCATCCGGATCTACCGGACTGGGTAGCAAAGATTCTTCAGACCACCCTGGCCGCCAATACAGGGTGGCTTGACCCAAGCTGCGAGCGTCTGGCAGCGATGCGCAGCCGCCCCGGACGCACCGGTATCTGCAGCTGACTTCGAGGAGAACCCATGCCCAACGAAAGCCCCCTGTTGCCAAAACTGCCCAATATCGATGAGCAGCTGTTCGAGCTGCCTGACCCCTCTCGACTGGAACAGCCCGGTGACGCGGCTCATGCGCCACGCATCCTGCTGCTCTACGGCTCCACTCGAGCGCGTTCCTTCAGCCGCTTGCTTGTCGAGGAAGCCGCAAGGCTGCTGCAGCAGCTTGGTGCCGAGACGCGTATTTTCGATCCGTCGGGTCTTCCTCTACCGGATGATGAGCCGGACAGCCATCCCAAGGTGCAGCAGTTGCGCGATCTGATGCAGTGGTCGGAAGGGCAGGTATGGTGCTCACCCGAACGGCACGGCTCGATGAGCGCCGTGTTCAAGGCACAGATCGACTGGGTGCCGCTGGCTATGGGCGCGGTTCGACCGACCCAGGGCAAGACACTGGCGGTCATGCAGGTCTGTGGCGGCTCGCAATCGTTCAATGTGGTCAATCAGCTGCGGGTACTGGGACGATGGATGCGGATGTTCACCATTCCCAACCAGTCCTCGGTGCCCAAGGCATTTCTTGAGTTCGATGATGACGGTCGCATGAAGCCGTCGGCCTTCTATGACCGTCTGGTTGATGTCATGGAAGAGCTGGTGAAGTTCACACTGCTCCTGAGAGGCCGCCAGGACTACCTCGTAGACCGTTATTCCGAGCGCAAGGAGTCGGCGCAGGCGCTATCACAGCGGGTCAATCAACGTTCGCTCTGATTGACGACTGCCCTACGAAGGTGGCGCTTCAGTCGCCAGGACATAGCCATGATCAAGACATTCGCCCTCTTCGCCCTTACCGCAGTTGCAGAAATCGTCGGCTGCTATCTGCCGTACCTGTGGCTTCGCCAGGGCAAGAGCGCCTGGCTGTTGTTGCCGGCTGCGCTGTCGCTCGGTCTGTTCGCCTGGCTGCTGTCATTGCACCCGACCGCTGCCGGGCGCGTGTATGCGGCCTATGGTGGCGTGTACATAGGCACAGCGATCCTGTGGCTCTGGCTGGTCGACAAGATTCGCCCCACCGGATGGGATCTGCTGGGTTCGGCTGTCGCCCTGCTGGGAATGGCCATCATCATGTTCGCGCCGCGTCACGGCTGATCATTTCACCTTTTATCGAGGACACCTCATGACCCTCAAAGTCGGTATCAACGGTTTCGGGCGCATCGGCCGCCTGGCGCTTCGCGCGGCCTGGGACTGGCCTGAGCTGGAGTTCGTCCGGATCAACGATCCGGCTGGTGACGCGGCAACCCACGCCCACCTGCTGAACTTCGATTCGGTACACGGCCGCTGGCAACACGAAGCTGGCAGCGATGGCGATTGTGTCGTGGTCCATGGCAAGCGAATCCGGGTGTCGGCAAACAAGGCTATCGCGGACACCGACTGGTCGGATTGTGATCTGGTGATCGAGTCCAGTGGCAAGATGAAGACCGTCGCCGTGCTTCAGGGTTATCTCGACCAGGGTGTGAAACGCGTCATCGTCAGCGCCCCCGTCAAGGAAGCCGGGGCGCTCAATATCGTCATGGGCGTCAACGACCAGCTGTTCGACCCGGCGCAGCACCGCATCGTCACGGCAGCCTCCTGTACTACCAACTGTCTGGCCCCGGTCGTCAAGGTGATCCATGAGCAGCTGGGCATTCGCCACGGTTCGATCACCACTATCCATGATCTGACCAACACCCAGAGCATCCTTGATCAGCCGCACAAGGACCTGCGCCGCGCCCGGGCATCAGGCATGAGCCTGATTCCCACCACGACCGGCTCGGCCACGGCCATCGCCGAAATCTTCCCCGAGTTGCGCGGCAAGCTGAACGGCCATGCCGTTCGAGTGCCCTTGGCCAATGCCTCGTTGACTGATTGCGTGTTCGAGGTCGAACGCTCGACCACGGTCGAAGAGGTCAATCGCCTCCTCAAGGCGGCTGCCGAACAGGGACCGCTCCGGGGCATCCTTGGCTTCGAGGAACGGCCACTGGTGTCCATCGACTATCGTACCGATCCCCGTTCCTCGATCATTGACGCGCTGTCGACCATGGTGGTCAACGGTACCCAGGTCAAGCTCTACGCCTGGTATGACAACGAGTGGGGCTACGCCAATCGCACCGCAGAACTGGCCCGCAAGGTCGGCCTTGCCTGAGGTCTGTCTGGCGCGCCAGTCGCGCCGGGTGGCGTTGTTACTTTGTTCAGAGGCACGCTATGCCGCTCTCTCCAGCCGTTCGCCAATACCTGATCGTCACGGGAAATTACTGGGCCTTTACCCTGACTGACGGCGCCCTGCGCATGTTGGTTGTGCTGCATTTCCATTCCCTGGGTTACACCCCTCTGCAGATCGCCGCGTTGTTTCTGTTCTACGAAGTGTTCGGCGTTGTGACCAATCTGGTTGGCGGCTATCTGGGCGCCCTGCTCGGGCTGAACCGCACCATGAACATTGGCCTGGCGCTGCAGGTGGTCGCGCTGCTGATGCTGACGGTACCGGTCGCCTGGCTGAGCATTCCTTGGGTGATGGGCGCGCAGGCGCTGTCCGGCATCGCCAAGGACCTGAACAAGATGAGCGCCAAGAGTTCGATCAAGCTGCTGGTGCCAGACGATCAACAAGGCAGCCTGTACAGGTGGGTAGCACTGCTTACCGGGTCGAAAAACGCACTCAAGGGTGTCGGCTTTTTCCTGGGCGGCGCCCTGCTTGCCGGTATCGGCTTCCGCGCCGCACTGGCCAGCATGGCCGCCGCGCTGGCGCTGGTCTGGGTGGCAAGCCTGGTGTTGCTGAAAAAGGATCTGGGCAGAGCCAAGGCAAAGCCTAAGTTTCGTGAAATGCTGTCCAAAAGCCGCGCGATCAATGTGCTTTCGGCCGCTCGGTTGTTTCTGTTTGGTGCCCGTGACGTCTGGTTCGTCGTTGCGCTTCCCGTTTATCTTTCGACGGTGTTCGGCTGGGACTTCTGGCAGGTCGGCGGGTTTTTAGCCGCCTGGGTCATCGGCTACGGCATCGTCCAGTCTCTGGCGCCTGCGATCACCGGCAAGAAAAGCGGACAGGTTCCCGATGGTCGCGCCGCGTTCGCCTGGGCGCTCCTGCTTGCAGGGTTGCCCGCAGCCATTGCGCTTGCCTTGGGCACGCAGCTGGCCCCGCAGGTTGTGGTGATCGGCGGTCTGTTGCTGTTCGGAGCGGTGTTTGCGATCAACTCGTCACTGCACAGCTATCTCATCGTGTCCTACGCAAAGGAAGACGGGGTATCACTGGACGTTGGTTTCTACTACATGTCCAACGCACTGGGACGCCTTGTTGGCACGCTGTTGTCCGGCTGGGTCTACCAGGCACAGGGGCTTGAAGCCTGCCTCTGGGTGTCCGCGGCGTTCGTGTTGCTAGCGGCAATCATATCGGTCGGCCTGCCCCGACATGACCAGGCTGGCATCTGACACCAAGCCTCCTGCACGCCCAGAGATGGGGCTCCCTAGGTTACCGCTCACCGACCAACAGATGGCTCAAGACCGAACGCAGCTTGCCGGCCTTGACCGGCTTGTTCAGCACGGGCACACCGAAACCCTGAAGTTCGCGGCGACATTGGTCGCTGCGGTCAGCGGTGATCATCACCAGGGGAATCTGCGAATCGAAGTGCGCGCGCAGCGCTTGTGCCACATCCCAACCGGTCAGGCCCTGGTCAAGATGGTAATCAGCAAGGATCAGCTCGGGTGGTTGCCCACCCAGCACAGCCATAGCCGCAATCTCATCGGTTGCGGTCAGCACGTGGCAACCCCACTGTTCGAGTAGCGCCGCCATGCTGTGCAGGATGCTCGCCTCGTTATCGATCACCAGCAGTCGACGACCAGGCAAGGGATCGCCCGGAACGGCCGCGGCTGTCTGCCCAGTGACGGGTAATCGCTTCGGCATGTCGGCCAACGGCACGTCGATACTGAAAACCGAGCCTCGGCCAGGCTGAGAGCGCACCAGTATGCGGTAATCGAGCATGCTGGCGATCCGGTCCACGATGGCCAGGCCGAGGCCGACACCCGCCCGTTCGGAGGCGCGCTGCACGCCGAGCTGATTGAATTCCAGAAAGATCGCTTGTAATTGGTCAGCCTCGATGCCTCGGCCTGTATCCCAGACTTCGATCCGCAGCTGGTCGCCACGCTTGCGTGCCCCCAGCAGAACCCGGCCGCTATCGGTGTAACGGCAGGCATTGCTGAGAAAGTTGCGCAGGATACGGGTCAGCAAGCGGAAGTCACTGCGCAGCGCATAAGCCGGAATGTAGTGATCGAAGCCGAGCCCCTCGGCCTCGGCAACCGACTGAAACTCCGACACCAGTGGTAGCAATACCTCATCGAGACGGTACACATCGAGGTCAGGCTTGATCGCCTGCTGGTCAAGCTTGGAGATATCCAGCAGATCGGTGAGCAGGTCTTCGGCGCCTTCCAACGCCTGATGTGCCCGCTCCACCAGGTTTCGCTCGCTGTCCGCCAGGCCGCGCTCGCGCAGCGTCGAGATCAGCAAGCGCGCCGCATTGAGCGGCTGCAACAGGTCATGGCTGGCAGCAGCCAGGTATTTGTCCTTGCTGTGATTGGCGGCCTCTGCGGCGTCGCGGGCCTTGCGCAGCTCCAGGGTCCGCTCGGCGACGCGTTGTTCGAGCTGTTCGTTGAGCTGCAGCAAGCGCTTCTGGGCCAGCTTGCGTTCGGTGATGTCGGCGACGAAGCCTTCCACCAGCCCGTCCTCCTCAGGTTTGAGCAGCAGGTTCATCATCACATCGATGGCGCTGCCGTCCTTGCGCCGCAGGCGGGTTTCATAGCCGAACAGACCCTGCTGGCGACCAAGCGTATGGCGAATCTCTCGGAGCTCTTCCTCTCCGCCAATGAAAAGATGATGCGACAGATCCGTCAGCCGCCAGAGCGCTTCGGCCGGACTTTCATAGCCGAGCATTCGCGCCAGGGCAGGATTGGTTGCGCGAATGCCCTCCTGCAAGCTGGCCTGGAAAATACCGTGAACGGCGTGCTCGAACAGCCATTTGTAGCGGTTTCGCTCTGCTTCCAGCTCTTCAAGACGGGCTACCAGCTCGGGGTAGTGGCTTTTGCGCGCAGAATGGGTGCCCAACCCGAGGAGGCCGGCGAGCGCCTCATCCTGTTCAGAGCGCTTCGGCATACACCACTTCGACGTCGCGCTGGGTCGACGAGCGGGGATTGGTCAGGATGCACGGGTCCTGCATCGCATGCTGCGAGAGGAAGGGAATATCGGACAGATCGACCCCGTGCAGCCCCAGTGTTTCATTGAAGCCTATGGCCTGCTTGAGACTGATCAGGTGCTGTACGAGCCGTTCGCGAATCTGGCGGTGATTCAGCCCTCGGCTGTCGATGCCCAGGGTTTCGGCGACCAGCTTGAAGCGATCAGGCGCTGCATCGTAGTTGAAGGCGACCACGTGTTCGACCAGCACCGCGTTGCACAATCCATGCGGCAGGTCGAGGTAGCCGCCCAGACTGTGGGACATCGCGTGTACAGCGCCGAGAATCGCGTTTGAAAAGGCCAGGCCTGCCTGCATGCTGCCCAGCATGATTTTCTCTCGCAGGGCGATATCCGATGGTTTGGCAATCATCTCTACCAGATGGCCATTGATCAGTCGCATCGCCTCCAGCGCATGGGGATCGGTAAGAGGGCCGTGACCAGTGGAAACAAAGGCTTCGATGGCGTGCACCAGTGCGTCGATACCGGTACAGGCGGACAGGAACGGGTCCATGCTGAGCGTGGTTTCCGGATCGATCAGCGACACGTCCGGTACGGCGCCCTTGCTGACGATGGAGAACTTCATTCGTTCGGTCTGGTTGGAGATGATCACGAACTGCGACACATCGGCTGAGGTGCCTGCGGTCGTGGGTATCAAGATCAGCGGGGGGCTTGGCACACGCAGCGTGTCGACGCCTTCGAACTCGTTGATATGGCGGCCGTGTGCCACTGCAATTCCAATACCTTTGGCACAGTCCATAGGGCTGCCGCCACCCACCGCAACGATGACGTTACACCCTTCGCTGCGATAGAGCTCCGCGCCGAGCATGACTTCTTCAGAACGGGGATTGGCCGAGACCTGGGTAAACAGCTGGTATTCGATGCCCTGACGCGCCAGGCTCGCTTGTACGTCCCCTACCCAACCGGCCGCAACCACGCCCGCGTCGGAAACGAGCAAAACCTTTCGAGCACCGAAATTCTTCGCATAGTTGCCGGCACTGTGGCGACAGCCCGCACCAAACACGATTTCAGGCGACACGAACTTTCGCTGCTGGCTGAGATTGGGGCTCATACGACGGCCTCTCGTTATTGTCTTCAACGTTGTCGCGCAAGCCTACTGCTTTCCGGCATCAAAGCAATGCGAAAAAAGGCGGATAGCAATCATCGAGGCCGACCCCAGCTCAGCCCAACAAGCCTTGATAGAAACGACACTCGCGCTCCAGGGCATCGGCGAGATTGGCGGCTTGGCGGAAGCCGTGACGTTCATCCGGGTAAAGGCAGTATTCCACCGGGACGCCCTGCTCCTGAAGCGCCGTCACCATGGACTCGGTCTGCTCGGGTAGCACCACGGCGTCCTGCCCACCCTGGAAAAAGATCACTGGCACAGTGATTCGTGCTGCGTTGGTGAGCGGCGTGCGCTCCCGGTAGCGCTTGGCGTCGACTTCCGGGTCGCCTATCAGCCAGTCCAGATAGTCGGCTTCGAACTTGTGGGTCACGCGGCGTAACGCCAGCGGATCGCTGACCCCATAAAGGCTGGCACCGCCGGAGAATCCGGATTTGGTCGCCAACGCGCAAAGCGCACTATAGCCGCCGGCGCTGGAGCCGCGAATAAAGGTATACGCGGGGTTTATTTGGCCACGCATCGCCAGCGACTGAACTGCCGCACAGGCATCTTCAACGTCGACCACTCCCCATTCGCCCCGCAGGCGCTGCCGATAAGCCCGGCCGAAGCCGCTGCTACCCCGGTAATTGATGTCCGCCACAGCGAAACCACGTTGGGTCCAGTACTGGATGCGTGAATCGAATACGGGATAGCTCGCAGAGGTCGGCCCACCATGCATGAACACCACAAGTGGAGGCTTTTCTTCCGGCCTGCCACAGCACTGGGCATTGACCGGCGGATAGAAGAAGGCATGCGCGGTCTCTTCACGCCCGGTTGTGAAGCTGAAGGGTTGCGCATTGGACAGTTCCTCATCCGGCAATGGCCGCTCGCCGCCGGCCAGCAACTTGACCTCACTGGCCGATCGGCTGATTGCAAGCACCGCGGCCGCCTGGCTCGGGGATCCCGCGATGCAATAGAAATACTGATCATCTGCCGCCAGCTGCCTGCAACGGCTGTACTCACAAGCCAGTTGGCGTTCGTTACCCTCCGCATCCTGCTGGAACAGCAAACCGTAGCCGTCTACCAGCCGAGTTAGCAGCAAGGCCCCGTTGGCCAGCGGCAGATAGCTGCTGGTACCCAACTGCCAGGGCGCCGGCGCGTGGTCGAAACGTTTGTTGGCGAAGCGGTCTTGTAACGGCCTCAGTTCGCCATCCTGAACCAGCCAGGGCTTCCACCAGCCGGTGCGATCGCTCAGGCAAAACAGGCTGCCATCGGTAGCAAAACGTGGTTGTTGGAGCGACTCCTCGCCGCTTGCGCCCGCCAGGCACTCGGCACGTCCCAACTGCCCGTCCGGCAAATAGGATGCCCTCCATAGGGTGGTGGCGGTCCAGGGCTGCTCGGGGCGCTGCCACTGGATCCAGGCCAGGCTATCTCCGGACGGGTGCAGCGTGGGCGATGCATAGAAATCGGCGCCTTCGACCAGCACCCTCAACTCACCGGTCAACGAAACGCTGACCAGCCGATGCTCGACCGCCGAATCAGCCACCGACTCCTCGACAGCGACTACCGCGCCCCGAAGCGGGTCAAACTGGAGATCGCCGTAGCGACAACCAGCCTTCGCAGTGAGCGCCGTTGGCCGGCCCGCCCCGGCATTGTCGGTAAGCTGCTGGACGTAGACCTGCTGGTCCCTTTCGTTGACAAAGGCGATGCCATCGTTGGTCAGGCAAAGCGCGCCGCCGCCGTACTCGTACACGCGGCTGCGCAGGGAGAACTCGGCCGGCGTCAGACACTCTGCGCAGCCGTCGCGCCAATACCACAGAGTGCAACGCGCATCGGAGGGGTCGTACCTGATCCAGAACAGGCCGCCGTGCCCTGCACGCAGTTCGGCAAAGTCGCAGCTGGCCGAGGCGGCTTTTTCAGCGGCCCATTCGCTGTGCCAGAAGCCATAACGTGTTTCGGTTTTAGTCATTCGTCTGGTTCCGGTCAGTCAGGCATACCCCGCATAACGGACCTACACCCTGAGAATCAGCTTCGAGGCCTTCTCGTTGCGAAAGGTCAGCTCATCCAGCCCGCGCGGGGCCTGTTCAGCCTCGGTGCGAGCGGCCAGGATCTTGTCGTGATGGGCGGACTTGCTGCATACGGGGTCCGCATTCGCCGCATCACCGGTGAGCATGAAGGCCTGGCAGCGACAACCGCCGAAGTCTTTTTCCTTCTCGTCGCAGGACTGGCACGGCTCGGGCATCCAGTCGAAACCGCGGAACTTGTTGAAGCCCATCGAGTGCTTCCAGATCTGCTCGATGCTCTGCTCACGGACATTGGGAAAGTTGATCGGCAGTTGACGGGCGCTATGGCAAGGCAGCGCCGTGCCGTCCGGCGTGATGTCGAGGAACAGGTTGCCCCAGCCGTTCATGCAACCCTTGGGGCGCTCTTCGTAGTAGTCGGGCGTGACGAAAATCAGCTTGCAAGGGTGGTTCTCCGCCGCGAGCTTGTCACGCCACTCATTGGTGATCCGCTCAGCGCGCACCAGCTGCGCCTTGCTTGGCAGCAGTCCGGCGCGATTGAGTTCGGCCCAGCCGTAAAACTGGCAGGTGGCGAGCTCGACGAAATCCGCCTCCAGCTCCAGGCAGAGCCGAATGATGCGGTCGATGTTGTCGATGTTGTGCCGGTGGGTAACGAAGTTAAGCACCATCGGATAGCCGTGCGCCTTGACCGCCCGCGCCATCGCAAGCTTCTGTGCGAAGGCCTTCTTCGAGCCGGCGAGCAGGTTATTCACTTCCTCGTCAGCTGCCTGGAAACTGATCTGGATATGATCGAGCCCAGCGTTGGCGAACGAGGCGATCTTCTCTTCGGTCAGGCCGATACCGGAGGTGATCAGGTTCGTGTAATAGCCCAGGTCACGCGCCGCCTTGATCAGCTCGGCCAGGTCCTGGCGCACCAGTGGTTCGCCGCCGGAAAAACCCAGCTGCGCTGCACCCATTTCTCGTGCCTGACGAAAGACCTCGATCCACTCGGCCGTGCCTAGTTCATCTTGGCTGCGGGCGAAATCCAGCGGATTCGAGCAATACGGACATTGCAGCGGGCAGCGGTAAGTGAGCTCGGCCAGTAGCCACAGGGGCGGGCCAGGCTCGAAACCCGGCTTAGCGAAGCTCGATCCAGAACCGTTCAACGGCGACCTCCAGGAATGCAACGATATCTTCCTCGATGCCCTCGGCATCGGGAAAGCGGCTCTGCAGATCGGCGACGATTGCACCTACTGTGCGTGCCCCGTCCACCTCGCCCAGGACCGCCGATGCGCTCTCGTTCAGTTTGATCATGCCTTCGGGATACAACAGCACATGGCAGTTCTGCGCGGGCTCCCACTGAAAGCGAAAGCCACGGCGGAAGGCCGGGACCTGGGTCAGCATGTCAGTCATTGCCTGCTCCTTGATATTTCCCGGTGCATTCAAGTCCAGGTTCAAAGGGTGATGCCCTTGTGCCAGACACGCTCGCTCGTCACCGTGTGGTACGGGGGGCGATCCAGCTCGTAGGCCATGCTCATGGCATCCAGCATGCTCCACAACACGTCGAGTTTGAACTGAAGAATGTTCAGCATGCGCTCCTGGCTTTCCCGTGTCCTGTAGTGCTCGAGGGTGATGCGCAGCCCGTGTTCGACATCGCGGCGCGCTTCTTTCAAACGCTTGCGGAAATAGTCGTATCCAGACGGATCGATCCAGCTGTAGTGCTGTGGCCAGGCATCCAGGCGGGACTGGTGAATGGTCGGTGCGAACAGCTCGGTGAGGGAGCTGCTGGCTGCCTCCTGCCAGACCGCACGGCGAGCGAAGTTGACGTAGGCATCGACGGCGAACCGCACGCCGGGCAATACCAGCTCCTGCGACAGGACCTGATCGCGATCCAGCCCCACCGACTCGGCCAGACGCAGCCAGGCTTCGATGCCGCCCTCCTCTCCGGGTGCGCCATCGTGATCGATGATGCGTTGCACCCACTCGCGCCGCGTGTCGCGATCCGGGCAGTTGGCCATGATCGCCGCATCCTTCACCGGAATGCAGACCTGATAGTAGAAGCGGTTCGCCACCCAGCCCTGTATCTGCTCGCGGGTTGAGCGCCCCTCGTACATGGCACGATGGAACGGGTGGTGAATATGGTAGTAGTCGCCCTTGGCGCGTAGCGCCGCTTCGAACTCGGCGGGAGTCATGGCTGGGAGGGTCATACGGCTTCCTTGGACTGTTCGGGCAGATCGAGGCGCCTGCATTGTTCGACGCCCGCGTGGAGATTCGAATCGCTCGAAATAGGTCGATACGCTACAGCTCGATGCTCATGCCATCGAACGAGACCTCAATGCCGTGCTCGCGGAGTACAGCACGCTCGGCGGAGTCTTCATCAAGGATCGGATTGGTGTTGTTGATGTGAATGAGGATCTTGCGGACTGCGGGCATGCCGTCGAGTACTTCGATCATGCCGCCAGGCCCGCTCTGTTGCAGGTGTCCCATCTCCGAGCCCAGCTTGGTGCCCACTTCACGCACCTGCATTTCGTCGTCGCGCCAGAGCGTACCGTCCACCAGCAGGCAGTCAGCGCCTCGCATGAGCTCCAGTAACTCTGGGCTGACCTTGCCGAGGCCTGGCGCATAGAACAGCTTGCCGCCGGTGTTCTGGTCCACGATCAACAAGCCGATGTTGTCTCCCGGGTGCGGATCGTTGCGGTGCGGCGAATACGGTGGCGCCGAGCTACGCAGCGGGATCGGAGTAATTTCAAGATCTGGGCAGGTCGGGATGCGAAAGCTGCCTTCCAGCGCAATGGGATTCCAGCGCAGCCCGCCGTTCCAGTGCTCAAGCATCTTGAACAGCGGGAAACCGGTGGTCAGGTCCTGGTGGACCATCTCGGTACACCAGACCTCATGCGGACAGCCTTCACGCAGCGTCAGCAAGCCGGTGGTGTGGTCGATCTGGCTGTCGAGCAGGATGATCGCACCGATCGCGGTGTCTCTCGGCGCGCGCGCTGGCTGCAGCTTGGGAAAGGATTCGAGCTGGGCGCGAATGTCCGGCGAGGCGTTGCACAGGATCCAGTCCCGGCCGTTGTCGCTGATGGCTATGGATGACTGGGTACGGGCCTGGGCTCGCAGCGTGCCGGCTCGCAGGCCTGCGCAGTTGGCGCAATTGCAGTTCCATTGTGGAAAGCCGCCGCCAGCAGCCGAACCGAGGATCTGGATGAACATGGGCAGCTCCCAAAAAGCGGAGCCCCGACCGGGGCCGGGGCAGATGGATCAGCGATTGGCGAAGTACATGGTGACTTCGAAACCAATGCGCAGGTCGGTAAAAGCAGGCTTAGTCCACATGGCTGATTCCTCTCTCTTATTGGCGCCGGATGTATTCCGGCGACCCATTAAGCACCCCTGTCCGCCAATAGCGGAATGGTACTTTGGAAGGAGACAGCGCTCTGCGTTGGTAGTGCCTCGCGTCGTCTATTCACTACGCCACGCCATGTTTCGGTGATTATCAATCCTGTCTCACAGCCGATCGGCCCTGGGTGCCTCGCCAGGCCAGTTCATTGGTGACGGTCGCCATGGGCGAGAGCATGTCGTAGTCGAACTCTGTCAGGGCCGCCTTGTCCTGCACACGCAACGGCCAGTCATGATTGGCCAGCGCTGCCTTGCCGATCGCGACGAAATCCATCGTGCCGGCCTCCAGCAGTTGCTGCGCCTGGTCGCCAGTGGCTATGCCTCCATTGCCGATGATCGGGATGTCAATGGCGCTTTTGGCGATCGCAGCCAAGCTCTGGCCCTGTTCGAAAGCCGGTGCGCCTGCGTCGGGCTCTGTAACGTGGATATAGTCAAGCCCCGCTGCGGCGAGGCTGGCGAAACGGTCACGGGCTGCCTCGATGCCGCCGTCCCATTTCAGACGGCTGTCGGTCACCATGGATTGTGACAAGCGCATGCCAACCACGAAGCCCGAGCCCACTGCATTGCGTACCGCTCGGATAACCTCCAGCGGCAGCGCCAGGCGAGCCTTGTAATCGCCGCCCCACTGGTCGGTGCGCTGGTTGAATTCCGCGGTCATGAATTCATGCAGCAGGTAGCCATTGGCGCCATGCAGCTCGACGCCGTCGAAGCCGGCCTCGCGCGCATGAATCGCCGCCTGTACGAAACCGGCGATCGCTTCTTGGATCTCCTCTTCGGTCATCTCGGCTGGTGTGGCGTAGGGGCCCTCGCCGCCATAAAAACTCAGCTGGCGGCCACCGGGCTGAACGGCGGATGGCGCGACGTGACGCGCATGATGAATGTTGCCCTGGGTCTGGGCACCTCCGTGCATCAGTTGCGCGATAAAGGCAGCGCCTTCCTGATGAACCGCTTCGACGAGCGGCACCCAGCTGTCGCGCTGGACCTCGGTGGCCAGGCCTGGCTGGTTCAGGTAGCCCTGGCTGTAGGCGGTATCCGTATAGGTACCCTCGGTGATGAGCAGGCCGAAACCACCTTTGGCAAAGGCCTGGTAATAGTCGCGCATCAGTTCATTGGCCTGCCCCTCTGGCTCGCCGCTGACGCGGGTCATCGGTGCCAGCACGGTGCGGTTGCGCAGGCGCAGCTGGTTGAGCTGTACGGGTTCGAACAATTGGGGCATCAGCAATCCTCATGAAGCACGGGTCGTGCTGAATCTGAGGTGTAACCGGCGCTGGAGTTCGCCGGGGACGCTGTTCCGGCGGTTTGACGCAAAAAAAAAGCGGCCTGACGGGCCGCGTTGCGTTGATAAGCCACCGTGACCCCACGCCGACCGGTCTGTGGCTCCCGCACTGGCGGTGCGAGCAAAACAAGCCGGCGCGCTGGAGCGAACGCGCCGGGTCCACCGAGTTACGCCTGCAGGGTTAGAAGAAGCCCAGCGGGTTGATGTCGTAGCTGATCAGCAGGTTCTTGGTCTGCTGGTAGTGGTCAAGCATCATCTTGTGAGTCTCGCGACCGACACCGGACTTCTTGTAGCCACCGAATGCGGCGTGGGCCGGATACAGGTGATAGCAGTTGGTCCAGACGCGACCAGCCTTGATGCCGCGGCCCATGCGATAGGCGCGGTTGATGTCGCGAGTCCAGACGCCTGCACCGAGACCGAACTCCGTGTCGTTGGCAATCGCCAGCGCTTCGGCTTCGTCCTTGAAGGTAGCAACACCCACGACAGGTCCGAAGATTTCTTCCTGGAACACGCGCATCTTGTTGTGTCCCTTGATCAGGGTCGGCTGCACGTAATAGCCGGTCGCCAGGCCCCCTTCCAGCTTCTCGGCAGCGCCGCCGGTGAGGATCTGCGCGCCTTCCTGCTGAGCGATTTCCATGTAGGACAGGATCTTGTCGAACTGCTGCTCGGACGCCTGAGCGCCGACCATGGTGTCGGTATCCAGCGGGTTGCCGCGCTTGATGGCATGGACCTTCTTCATTACCACTTCCATGAAGGGCTCGAAGATCGATTCCTGAATCAGCGCACGCGACGGGCAGGTGCAGACTTCACCCTGGTTGAAGAACGCCAGCACCAGGCCTTCGGCGGCTTTCTCGATGAACGCAGGCTCGGCGTTCATGATGTCCTCGAAGAAAATGTTCGGGCTCTTGCCGCCCAGTTCCACGGTGCTCGGAATGATGTTTTCGGCAGCGCAGCGCATGATGTGCGAGCCGACCGGGGTGGAACCAGTGAAGGCGATCTTGGCGATACGGGTGCTGGTGGCCAGTGCCTGTCCTGCTTCCTTGCCGAAGCCTTGCACGATGTTCAACACGCCAGCGGGCAGCAGATCACCGATCAGCTCGGCAAACACCATGATCGACAGTGGGGTCTGCTCGGCGGGCTTGAGCACCACGCAGTTGCCGGCGGCCAGCGCTGGCGCCAGCTTCCAGGCCGCCATCAGCAGCGGGAAGTTCCAGGGAATGATCTGGCCAACGACGCCCAGCGGCTCGTGGAAATGGTAGGCAGCCGTCTTGTCGTCGATCTCGGCGGAGCTGCCTTCCTGGGCGCGGATGCAGCCGGCGAAATAGCGGAAATGGTCGGCCGCCAGGGGTACGTCGGCATTCAGCGTCTCACGCACGGCCTTGCCGTTGTCCCAGGTCTCGGCGATAGCGAGCTTTTCCAGGTTGGCTTCGATGCGGTCGGCGATCTGCAGCAGGATCAGCGAACGGGCCTGGACGGAAGTACGTCCCCAGGCATCCGCGGCGGCATGCGCAGCATCCAGGGCGCGTTCGATATCTTCGGCGCCAGAGCGCGGGAATTCGGCGATGACTTCACCGTTGACCGGCGAGGTGTTGACGAAGTACTCGCCCTTGACCGGCGGAACGAATTCACCGCCGATGAAGTTGCCATAGCGTGGCTTGAAGGAGATGACGGAGCCTTCTGTACCGGGTTGGGCGTAGATCATGAGCGGCCTCTCTGTTTTTCTGCTTGTAGGAGCCTGGCCGGAAGATGGACAGGACATGGAAGGATCTTAGGCAGCGTGACAGCATTGCCGGAATGCGCCCAAGGAATGGATGCGTTCCTCATTTGGTAGTAGATGCCAGAGCATGGTCCGGGGCTCCACGCTCAACCGGCTGATACGACGAAGCCCTGACCGCTGGCCAGGGCTTCGTCTGCACACTCGTGGAGGCTGGCTATTGCAGCCCCACGATTGTTTTGGGTTATCGCTGAGCTACCGTCTGATCCTTCGGCAGCTTGAAGGTCCAGAGCGTGCCCCCCTGGTTGAAGTCCTTCACCCGTTTGGCCACTTCGCCGCCCCACAGCGGTACCGCGCCACCCCAACCGGAAAGCACGGAGACATACTGCTCGCCATCCATCTCCCAGGTGACCGGAGAGCCGATCACGCCGGAGCCGGTGTTGAATTCGTACACCTTCTTGCCGGTCTTGGCGTCGAACGCCATCAGGTAGCCTTCGGGGTTGCCGGTAAACACCAGGTTGCCCTTGGTTGCCAACACACCACCCCACAGCGGTGCGTAGTTCTCATAGCGCCAGACTTCCTTGCCGGACTTCGGGTCGATCGCCCGCAGCACGCCGATGTAGTCTTCGTTCAGCGGATGGATAGTGAAGCCGGCACCCAGGTAGGCCGCGCCCTTCTTGTAGGCTACGCCTTCGTTCCAGATGTCCATCGACCATTCGTTGGACGGTACGTAGAACAGTCCGGTATCCTGGCTGTATGCCATGGGCATCCAGTTCTTGCCACCGAGGAAGGACGGTGCAACGGTGACAGACTTGCCCTTGTCGGCCTCTCCTGGGGCGCCAGGACGGTTGGCATCGTCGTAGATCGGACGTCCGCTCTCGTCCAGGCCCTTGGCCCAGGTGATCTTGTCCACGAAGGGGAAGCCACGGATGAACTTGCCGTTGGTGCGGTCCAGGACATAGAAGAAGCCGTTACGATCCGCCGTACCGGCAGCCTTGACCGTCTTGCCGCCGTCCTGGTAGTCGAAGGAGATGAGCTCGTTGACGCCGTCGAAATCCCAGCCATCATGCGGTGTGGATTGGAAATGCCACTTGATGGAGCCGTCATCGGGATTCAGAGCCAGACGGGATGACGAGAACAGGTTGTCACCCGGGCGCAGGTGAGAGTTCCAGGGCGACGGGTTACCAGTGCCGAACAGCAGCGAGTCGGTGTCCGGGTCGTAGTAGCCACCCAGCCAGGGCGCTGCGCCACCGGTCTTCCACAGATCGCCAGGCCAGGTCTTGCCGGCTTCGCCACCGGAGATGCCGTTTTCGACCTTTTTGCCGTCCTTCATCACGTAGCCCATATGGCCTTCGACAGTCGGACGGCTCCACAGCAGTTCACCATTCTTCGGGTTGTAGGCTTCGATCTTGCCGACTACACCGAATTCGCCACCGGCCACGCCGGTAATCAGCTTGCCCTTGACGATCATTGGTGCAGCAGAGATTGAGTAACCGGCCTTGTAGTCGGCCACGGTCTTCTTCCAGACGACCTTGCCGGTGTCCTTGTTCAGGGCGACCAGCTTGGCGTCGAGGGTGCCGAAGATCACCAGATCGTCATACAGGGCCACACCGCGGTTGATCACGTCACAGCACGGCATGATTCCGTCAGGCAGGCGTGCGTCGTACTGCCACAATTCCTTGCCGGTCCGCGCATCCACCGCGAATACACGCGAGTAGGACCCGGTGATGTACATCACACCGTCCTTGATCAGCGGTTGCGCTTCCTGGCCGCGCTGCTTTTCGCCCCCCAGCGAAAAAGCCCAGACGGGACGCAACTGGGTGACGTTCTCGGTATTGAGGGTGTCGAGCGTGCTGTAGCGCTGACCTTGCAGGCCCAGGCCGTTGGTCACGATCTGATCGGTGGACTTGGCGTCATTGAGGATTTCCTGATCAGTGACTGCCCAGGCCGACACGCTGGACATCGCCATGGCGGCGCACAGCGCTGTCAGGGCGAAGGGCTTGCGAAGACCGGTGTGCTTCATTGCGGCTACCTCTACGGGTTCATTGTTATCGTCGCCGGGAAGATTTCCCGGTCTGTTGTCGATTCTTCGTTTCTGGCCCTTCGCCAACAATTGCCCGCAGTACCGATTTCCTTACTCCCTTGGTAGCAATACCGTATCTAAAAGCCTGCGATTACGGCGCCCTGCTGGTTGTCACATGACCAAGCCCTGCACTGAAGTCGAAGCCCGGCGGCCCGAAATGACAATTCCAGACTCCAACCGCAAGCCGTACAACTAGGCCTCCTCTGCTCACAAGGACATGAGCCATGCTTCGCTCCCTCAGCTTTGCCCTGCTGCTGCTTCTTACTGCCGACAGCCAGGCCGACCAGACGATTCGCCTTGGCCTGAACTACCCGAGCACTGGTAACTACAAGTCCGAAGGCCTGGAATTGCGGCGTGGTGCCCTGTTGGCCATCGACACCATCAACAGACAAGGCGGCGTGCTTGGCAGGCCTTTGGAGCTGATCAGTCTCAACACCGCGGCACGCGAGGAGAAAGCCCGGGCGAACGTGGACCGTTTCGCCGCGCAGAACGTCGCCATGGTTTTTGGCGGCGCCACCAGCGAGGAGGCGTTGACGGCCGGTCAACGAGCCCGCGAGCATGGGCTGCTGTATTTCCCCACCCTTGGCTACGCCAATGAGATCACGGGACGCGACGGTCAGCGCTTTCTGTTCCGCGAATCCAACAGCGCCTGGATGAGCGCTCGCGTACTCGGCGAATACCTTGCCTGGCACCTGCCCAACCGCCGTTATTACTACATCAGCCTGGATGACGCCTGGGGCCACAGCATGGAGCAGGCGTTGCGTGAATCGACCAAAAGCCGTGACCGCGCCCGTCATGGATACTCCAGAATCAGCCCACGTGGCGCACGGCGCGAAGACTATCTGGCTGCACTGCAAAAGGCTGCCGCCAGCGGCGCCGATGTGCTGGTCGTGGTACTGCTTGGCCAGGATCTGGTCCAGACCATGCGCCTGGCACACGACCTCAAGCTCAATCGCAACGTGCAGGTCATAGTGCCAAACCTTACCGCCAGCATCGTCGAGCAGGCTGGGCCGCATGTCATGGAAAACGTGATCGGCACTGAAGCCTGGAACTGGCGCCTTCCCGAGCAGACGAAGAGCGAGGAAGGCCAGGCATTCGTCAACGCCTACATCGACCAGCATCAAAGTTACCCTGGCAGCACGGCCGCTTCGGCATACGGCATCGTTCGACAATGGGCAGCGGCGGCGCAGAGAGCTGGCAGCATCGATAGCGAGCCAGTCATCGCTGCGCTGGAAAACCATCGCTATCGCCTGCTCAAGGACGAGCAGCACTGGCGTGGCTTCGACCACCAGAATGTGCAGAGCATCTATGCCGTCCGAGTAAGGCCTCGCAGCGAGATCATGCAGGACCGCTTCAAACAGGACTACTTCAATATCATCCATCGCATGGATGGCGAAGCGGCGGCTCCGAGCCTTGACGAGTGGCAGGAAGAACGCGGTGACGAGCTGAGCTTGCGCTAGCACATTGCCTTGACGTCTGCTGGCAAGAGGGCTGCGGGTCGGCGCGCCTGACTTAATGGGCTGTTAATCACGGAACGAATAAGTGCGCGGAGATCATGCCGAGCCGATACTGTAGGCGCCTATCGATCAGGGCGTCACCCCCACGCTGGGCAGCTCAGGGATTACGCCATTCTCAAGCCAGATTCGGATTGTCAATGAAACAAATGTGGTCCCCGTTTCCCTGGGTGTGCTTCGCCATGTGCGTCGGTGTCATGGGTACGGCACTCATTTCCCCGTTGTATCCGCTGTATCAACAAGCGTGGCAGCTTCGTACCAGCGACATCTCACTGATCTATGTCGTCTACATGGCGGGTGCGCTGTTAGGGCTGTTGTTCATGGGCCGCCTGTCCGACAGCCTGGGCTTTCGCAAGGTCATGCTCACCGGCTTGCTGCTCGGCTGGGGCGGGACGCTGGTGACGATGCTGGCGTGGAACCTGCCGAGCCTCAACATCGGCCGCTTTGCAGTCGGGCTTTCTTCAAGCCTGATTGTTACCAGCGCTTCGGTAGGTCTGGTGCAGATTTCCCGTGATGGCGCGTCGCAGCGGATATCGATGATCACCAGCTTCCTGCTTGCCTTGGGCTTCGGCCTAGGTCCGCTTACTGGGGGCGTAATTGGCCAGTGGTTCGCGCAGCCGTTGAAGACGACCTACATTCCAACCCTGCTGCTGGGCGTATTGGCCGTATATGCCTTGCTGCGGGTGCAACTCAAGCCTCATCCAGAGATCAACGCAGCCGCACCCGTTGGGCTGCGCGCGTTCATCCCTCGTTTGGCATGGGCCAGCCGCAGTGATTCATCGGCATTTTTCCTGACCTGTGCCTGCCCCTTTTTCGCTTTTGGCGTGTTCGGGACCTATGCGTCTATGGCCCCACTGTTTTTGGAGAAGATGCTGCCCTGGCATGGCCCGGTGGTGAGCGGCAGCTCTATCGGCGTCATTCTGCTGGCTTCCGCCATGATCCAACTGGCGTGCGCCCGGATGGGCCTGCGCTGGTGCGGACTGCTAGGCCTGCTATCAGTGGTATTGAGCAACGCCATGCTGGTACTCAACTTTACGGCCGGGTCTTCGGTGGTATTCATCGTTGGCGTCTGTGCTGCCGCCGCCGGTCATGGCATGTGCCTGTTGGCCGGCATCAGCATGGTCAACCGTATCGCGAGCCCCGCCGAGCGTTCGGGGCTGATTTCAACCTACCTGGTATGCGGCTACGTTGGCAGCATCGTGCCGTTGCTCGGCGTCGGCTGGGTCGCCGACCACTATGGCTTGCCTGTGGCAATCAGTTTGCTGGGCTGGATAGTCATCGCACTTGCCACGCCACTGGCGTTTTGGTTTTTCCGCCATCCGCGGATGCAGCCAGCCTGACGAATCACGTTGCGAACCGACACCCAGGCCAACGAGCGGCAGTGCACCCCGGAACGCCTAGTCGGCGACCAAGCGGTAGCCCACTCCCGCCTCGGTAATGATGAACCTCGGCGCGGACGGGTCATCGCCAAGCTTGCGCCGCAGATGCCCGACGACCACGCGCAGGTAGTGGGTATCGCCGCTGTGGCTGGGTCCCCATATGTTTTTGAGCAGCTGCTGCTGCGTGACGACCCGACCTCTGTGCTGGGCAAGCTCGGCCAGTACCGCATACTCCTTGCGAGTCAGGCTGATCTCCTGCCCGTCCACGCTGACCCGTCGGTACGCGAAGTCGATGCATAGCGGACCTGACATCGCCTGCGCCGGCCCGCTCGATGCCCCTTGGTTCTGACGCAGCAGTGCACGCACCCGGGCGAGAAACTCCTGGATGCCGAATGGCTTGGTCACATAGTCATTCGCTCCGCCATCAAGCGCCATGACCTTCTCGGTCTCGCTCGACCGTACCGACAGCACGATCACCGGCACCTGACTCCACTCGCGCAATTCGCGCAGCACCGTCTGGCCGTCCATGTCTGGGAGGCCCAGATCGAGCACGACCAGGTCAGGTTTGTTCAAGGCTGCCGAGGCCAGACCGTCCTGACCGTCTCCACTCTCGCTCACGCGATAGCCCTGCGAGCCGAGGCTGATGCGAAGGAATTTCCTGATCTGCGGCTCGTCGTCGATGATCAATATGCTGGTTTGCTGACTCACGTGAGGTCCCTTTCCATCTCAGGCTGAGGCTGTAGCGGAAGCTCCAGGGTGACGCTCGCGCCTCGCCCGCCGAGCCCGTCTGCAACGAACACCCGTCCTCCATGCGCGCCGATCATGCCCTGGCAGATGGCGAGGCCGAGCCCGGTGCCCGGCCCGCCCCGATCTCCGCGCGCTGCGGTATAGAACATGTCGAAAATGCGTTCACGTTCGGCCTCGGGCACGCCTGGGCCCTCATCGCTGACGATGAAACGCAGGCTGCCGGCTCCTGTCGAGACAGCAATCTGCAGCCTGCCTTGAGGTGGAGAAAAACGGGCCGCGTTCTCCAGCACATTGACCAGCGCCTGCTCGACCAATGCAGGGTGGACGTACAAAAGCGGCAGATCATCGGGTACCAGCACCTCAAGCCGCAGCTCTGCCAGCACACGGTGCAGGCGTTGTAGCGCACTGGCGATGATGTCGGCAGGTGTCGTCCAGTCACGGATCAGCTTCAGGCCGCCGTGACCGAGGCGCGTCATGTCCAATAAATTCTGAATGTAGCGGTCAAGGCGCTCGGCTTCGTCACGCGTCGCCTCAAGCAGCTCCTGCCGATCCGCCTCGCTCATGCTGTGCCCCAGGCTCGCCAGGCTGTCGATAGAGCCACGCATGGCTGTAAGCGGCGTACGCAAATCGTGGGACACGGAAGCAAGCAACGCGCTGCGCAGCTCCTCCGTCTGACCATGCAGGCGGGCCGCCTCCAACTCCTGGGCCAGCGTGGCGCGACCCAGTGCTTGCGCCAAGGGTTGAGCGAGCGCAGCGATCAGGCGACGCTTCTGTAGCCCTGCCTGGTCTGCGCCCAGCTGGCGAATGCCCAGCAAGCCCAGCGGCTGACCGTCACCACTCAAGGGCAACCACCACCATTGCCCACTCGGCAAGGTATCCGTTCCCTTCCCCGCTGGCTGACCATGCTTGAACGCCCATTCAGCCGCCCCCCGCTCCTGCTCGGCCAGCAGCGGCTCAGACCCGATGAACATCCATTTGCCCTGCTTGCCGCGCGTCGCGATGACGGCTTCCAGCTTCGCCACCAGTTGCAACTGGCGAACAGCGGCCGCGCCCACGGCCTGAACATCGGTGGCAGCGCTCAACTGCCGCGAGAGATCGAGCAAAGCGGTGGTTTCCGCCTGAGTCTGACGCAACGCCTGAAGCTGTCGCCGTTGGCGGCTGGCAAGATTGCCCGCAAGCACCGCCATCAACAGGAAAAACAGGAGCGTCAGGACATCCTCCTGACGCGCGACAATGAACGTGAACGTCGGTGGAATGAACAGGAAATCGTAAAGAAGAAACGACAGCCCCGCACATGCCAGTGCCGGCCCCAGACTGCTGCGCACGGCAACCACCAGCACGGCCGCGAGGAATACCAGCGAAATGTTAGGCAACGCGAGATAGCGGGACAACATCAGTGCCACGCCTGTGGCGGTCAAGGTCGCCAGCGCAGCAAGCAAATACTGACGCCAATCCAGAGTGGCGGTGGTTATCACGGGAGTTGCCGCCAGTGCAGGCTCTTGGCCAAGCACACTGATCTCCAGTCCGCTCCCACCCTTGATCAATTGCTCAGCTACCGATCTGCGTACCCAGAACAGCCAACCCCGACGCATTCGGCCGCTGCCCACCAACACGAGGGTGGCGCGACGCTCAACGGCATGCTGGATAAGCGTTCGCGCCACCCGCTCGTCACGCAGCTGCACAACCTCTCCACCAAGGCGATCGGCCAATTGCTGGGCGGACTGGAGATAACCCAGCTGAATCTCGCCTCGACTCGCGCCGGTGTCGACATGCACGACTGACCATGGAAGATGCCGGCGCTCAGCGACCCGGGCTGCATGCCTGACCAGCCCTTCCGCATATGCATCACCATCGATCCCTACCAGCAAGCGGCCACGGACTGCCGGAGCGGTTTGCCCCTGCAACCGGTGACGTCGATACAGGTCTGCATCCACTCGCGCCGCTGCGGTCTGCATCGCCAATTCGCGGAGCGCGGTCAGGTTGGTTTGAGTGAAGAAGGCATCGATCGCGGCACGCGCCTGCTCCGGCACGTAAACCTTACCCTCACGAAGACGCTCCAACAGCTCACGCGGAGGCAGATCGATCAGCAGAATGTCGTCGGCTTGATGAAGCACCCAGTCCGGGACCGTTTCCCTGACCTGCACACCGGTTATACCGCGCACCTGATCGTTGAGACTCTCGAGGTGCTGAACGTTGACGGTGGTGTAGACATCGATACCCGCTTCGAGCAGCTCAAGGACATCCTGCCAGCGTTTGGCATGCCGGCTGCCGGGCGCGTTGCTGTGCGCCAGCTCATCAACCAGCGCAAGACCTGGCTGCACTTGCAGCAGGCCGTCGAGGTCCATTTCGAACAGCGTCACGCCTCGATACTCGCTGCGGCGCATCGGCTGTTCCGCCAATCCGACCCGCATCGCCTCGGTTTCTGTACGCCCGTGGGTCTCGACCACCCCTACCCGCACATCGCGCCCTAGCTGTCGCTGGCGCTGTGCGGCCTGAAGCATCGCGTAGGTCTTGCCTACGCCAGGTGCCGCGCCGAGGAATACCTTGAGCCGCCCGCGTCCTTCCCGGGGCGCGTCCTCAAGCAAGGCATCGGCACGTTGAGCGTCGCTCATTCAGTTCACTCGGCGGAATCAGGCTGCGGATTGTCCGCCAGGGCGAGGTTTAGAGCCAGTACGTTGACGATGGCGGGGCCTACAAGGGGCGTTGTCAGCTGCGCCTGAATCAGCCGATCCAGTGCTTGCTCAGAGATCCCTCGAGCGGCAGCGACACGGACAGCCTGAAACTTCGCGGCGGCCAAGGTGAGGTGCGGGTCCAGGCCGCTGCCAGACGTCGTCACCAGTTCCATAGGGACGGGGCGTTGAGCCGTGCCGTTCCACTCGCTGACGCGCTCGCGGACCTGGTCGGCCAACTGCGGGTTGCTGGGGGCCAGATTACTCGCGCCGCTGGCAACGGTTGCATAGTTGGCGGCAGACGGACGTGGGTGAAACCATTCTGGCCCTTCGAAAGGCTGGGCCAGCAACGCACTGCCTCTCACCTGCCCCTCCCGGTCGCGCACCAGGCTTCCGTTGGCCTGCTCGGCGAACGCCAACTGCGCCACGGCCGTAACAGACAGTGGATAGAGCACGCCGGTTATCAGCGTCATCAGGATCAGCGCTGCAAGCGCCGGACGAATGTGTTTGAACATGTTTTTTCTCCAGAAGCCGCGCCGTCAGGCGCGGCAGCGTTCAGACCAGACCCACCGCGGTCAGCAGGATGTCGATCAGCTTTATTCCAACAAAGGGCGCGACCAGCCCACCCAGGCCATAGACCAGCAAGTTGCGCCGCAACAGGCTGGCCGAGTCGGCTGCTTTGACGTTGACGCCACGCAGCGCCAGCGGAATCAAGGCAATGATGATCAGTGCGTTGAAGACAATGGCTGACAGGATCGCGCTTGATGCGCTGTGAAGCTGCATCACATTCAGCGCGGCAAGTTGCGGGTATAGGCCAATGAACAGAGCCGGCAGGATGGCGAAGTACTTCGCCACGTCGTTGGCAATCGAGAACGTGGTCAGTGCGCCTCGGGTTACCAGCAGTTGCTTGCCCACCTGCACCACATCCAGCAGTTTGGTCGGGTCCGAGTCGAGGTCGACGAGATTCGCAGCCTCGCGCGCTGCCTGGGTGCCATCGTTCATGGCCATGCCCACGTCCGCCTGAGCCAGCGCAGGCGCGTCGTTGGCTCCATCACCGCACATCGCAACCATCTTGCCATCGGCCTGTTCCTGGCGAATCCGCTGCAGCTTCTTTTCCGGCGTTGCTTCGGCAATCACGTCATCGACGCCCGCTTCGGCGGCAATTGCAGCGGCCGTCAGGGGGTTGTCTCCGGTGACCATGACGGTCCGTATACCCAGCTGGCGAAGCTGGGCAAAGCGCTCTTTGATGCCGGGCTTGACCACGTCCTTGAGATGGATCGCGCCGAGCAGGCGGTCATCCGCGCATACCAGCAAGGGCGTCCCCCCGCTATGTGCAATCGTTTGAATCTCTCTCGCCAGCACAGCTGGAATCTGCTCGCGCACAAGCCCCAGATAACCCAGCACGGCATCGACAGCGCCTTTGCGGTAGCAGTGACCCTCATGATCCGCACCCGACAAACGGGTTTCGGCAGTGAAAGGGATACCGGCCACTTCATGCCCAGCCGGCGCCTTTACCGGGTCAAGGCCGCGCAGATATTCAACGATGGATTTGCCTTCTGCCGTGTCGTCGGCCAGCGATGACAGCAGCGCAGCCCATGAGAGCTCGGTCGATGAAACGCCTGGCGCCTTGAACATGGCCGTGCAACGACGATTGCCAAAGGTGATGGTGCCGGTCTTGTCTAGCAGTAACACCTGAACATCGCCGGCGGCCTCCACTGCTCGTCCAGACTTGGCGATCACGTTGAGCCGCACCAGCCGGTCCATGCCGGCGATCCCGATGGCAGAAAGCAGGCCACCAATGGTGGTAGGAATGAGCGTGACCAGCAGCGCCACCAGGTACACCAGAGGGAGATCCCCGCCTGCGAACCGTGCAAAGGGTTGCAGCGTGGCAACCACGACAAGAAAGATCAGCGTGAGCCCGATCAGCAAAACGTCGAGCGCGACCTCGTTGGGCGTCTTCTGTCGTTTGGCGCCTTCCACCAACGCAATCATACGGTCCAGTGTGGACTCGCCTGGATCGCTGCTGATACGTACCAGCAACCAGTCGGAGACCACGCGCGTATTGCCGGTGACCGCCGACCGGTCGCCGCCGGATTCGCGGATCACCGGGGCCGATTCACCGGTAATCGCTGCCTCGTTGACGGCGGCGATGCCCTCGATGACTTCGCCATCGCCAGGGATCAGTTCACCGGCCTCGACTCTCACCACGTCTCCGCGGCGCAAGCTGCCGGCCGCAACGCTCCGGAACGCGCCGGTCTCCGTGCGCAAATGCGCCTCCAGCCCCTGCGATCCCGCTTTCAGGCTATCCGCGCGGGCTTTGCCGCGGCCTTCAGCCAGCGCCTCGGCAAAGTTGGCAAAGAGCACCGTGAACCACAACCAGAGTGCGATCTGCACAGCGACACCCGTGCTGACCGCCGCGTTGGGCAGCAGGCACAGCACGCTGGTCAGCACCGCGGTGAGCTCTACCACCAGCATGACCGGTGAACGTGCCAACGTCCGTGGATCAAGCTTGATGAAGGCCTGGCGCAGCGCAGGCTTGCACAGCGAAGCGAAGGACGTGGCGGTGGTTTGCTCGGCACCCTCGAGTGCCGTTTGATGGACGTTCATCATGACGCTCCTCAGAAGCCTTGCAGCAAGAAATGTTCGGCGACCGGCCCGAGTGCCAGCGCAGGCAAGAACGTGAGCCCGCCGACGAGCAGAATCACCAGCGTCAGCAGGATCACGAACATCGGCCCGTGGGTGGGGAAACTGTTTGCATCGACCGGCGCACGGTTCTTGGCCGCGAGGCCACCTGCAATGGCGAGCACCGGCAGGATGAAACCAAAGCGGCCCAACAGCATGGCGAACGCGATCATGAGGTTGTGGTAAGGCGTGGCCGCGCCAAACCCGGCGAAGGCCGATCCGTTGTTTCCAGTGCCTGAGGTGTACGCGTAAAGGATTTGGCTGAGGCCGTGCGGCCCCGGATTGGTGATCGACTCGGCAGGGCCTGAAAGGCTGACGCCGAGAGCCGTGAGCACAAGAACACCCACCGGCATCACCAGCAGCGTTGCGACCAGCAGGCGAACCTCGCGAGCCTCCAGTTTTTTCCCGAGATATTCCGGCGTGCGCCCGATCATCAGGCCAGCCAGGAACACCGTGATCAGGACGAACAGCAGCATGCCGTACAGCCCGGCCCCGACGCCGCCAAAGATGATTTCACCCAGCATCATATTGACCAGAGGCACCATGCCGCCCAGCGCGCTGAAGCTGTCATGCATGGCGTTGACCGAGCCATTGGACGCCGCGCTTGTGGTTGTTGCCCACAGCGCCGAAGCCGCGATACCGAATCGGCTCTCCTTGCCCTCCATCGACCCGCCCTGCTCCACCGCCAGACTGGACAGCATTGGATTCGCTTGATGCTCGGCGGCTAGCGTGACGCCGAGTCCCAGAACGAACACGGTCAGCATGCAGGCAAGAATGGCCCGACTCTGCCGCAGATCACGTACATAATGGCCGAACATGAAGACCAACGCAGCGGGAATCAGGATGATCGAGACCATCTCGAACAGGTTGCTCCAGGCGGTCGGGTTCTCGAAGGGATGCGCCGAGTTGACGCCGAAGAAACCGCCGCCATTGGTCCCCAGCTGCTTGATTGCGATCTGGCTGGCCGCTGGCCCTAGAGGAATGCTCTGCTCGCCGCCCTGCAGCGTGACGGCCTGAACGTAGCTCGCAAAACTTTGCGGCACCCCCTGCCAGACCAAGACCAGCGCAAGCACGACGCAGAACGGCAACAGGCCATAAAGCACCGCTCGGGTCAGATCGACCCAGAAATTTCCAATGGCGTTCGCCGAACGGCGCGACAGTGCGCGACAAAGCACCACCAACACAGCCAGCCCCACTGCCGGACTGACGAAGTTCTGCACGCCAAGGCCGAGCATCTGGCTGAAATAGCTGAGCTGGGCCTCGCCGCTGTAGGCCTGCCAGTTAGTATTGGTCACGAAGCTCACAGCGGTATTGAGCGCAAGATCCCACGTCATGCCCGGCACTGCTTGCGGGTTGAGCGGAAGACTGGCTTGCAACATGAGAATCGTGAACAGCGATACCAGGCTCACAGCAGTCAACGCCAGTAACGCCAGGCTGTAGGTTTTCCAATCGTGCTCGCTGTGCTCGTCAATCCCTGCAGAGCGGTAGCAGAGGCGTTCGATGGGGCCGAGAACAGGCGTCAACCACGTACGCTCACCCTCCATGGCTCGAAACAGGTAGCGCCCCAACCAGGGGGCAGGTATCAGGACCAGCGCAAAGAAGGCCGCGATCATCCAGTAATCGTGAGTGTTCATTGGCTCTCCTAGCTGCGTTCGGCGCGCAACAGCGCAACCAGGAGGTAGATGAACAGGGCGATGGCCAAGGCCAGCGATAGCCCGTCGAGAAGTGTCATGGGGATCAGCTCCGTAGGGTCACATCAGTGCGGTACGGAGAGTTTCAGAGCGAGGGGCGTAAAGATTCGATTGCGCCTTCAGCGCAGCGGCGTAAAAAAAGCGTATTTTTTTTTTGACTTGGCTGGTGCTCATGCACGCGCATCGGCCTGGCCGAATGTGCTTATGCGCAGCTTAAACCCAACACCTGGCGGCATCCGGCTGAAGCGGCTGTACAGAGGCGTGAGGGCGGCGAGACCAATCGAACGGACAGTTCTTACCGTTGGGCGTCAGTTCTCGCCCAGCTGCACCTGGTACAGCTCCGGCAGCTCATATTGAAGCCCGTAACCTTCATAGATGGCTTTGACAGCGCCTTCCTTGATCAGGCTTTCCAACTCGCCTTCCAGCGCGTAAGCCAGCTGACGGTTGGATTCATGCACGGCCATGCCAAGGTCCCAGACCTGTTTGCCCATGTTTGGATAGGCGTTCTGAGCGGCCTTGAGATGACTATCGTTGGCCTGGCTCAGCATCCAGTCGATCTCACCGCGCATGGCCATGGTCGCGTCAACTTCCCCCGCCTGCATTGCAGCAAACGCTGCCTGCGCCGTCGGGTAGTGATGCAGCATCTTGGCAATGCTGCCGTTGAATACCGATGACAGATAGAACGAAGGAACACTTTCCACCTCCACTCCAACCGGGTGGTAGCGGAACACGGCGACACTGGAGAGATCTTCGATACGCCGATCGTCATAGGCCGACTGCCAGCGCTCGCGCTGATAGGGGCCGAACATCACCACCAGTTCGTTGATCAGCTCGCCCATCTCGTTCTGCTTGTAGGAGAACTCACGGTCGTAGGGCACACGCATCATGACGTCTGCGAGAATGTCCGGACGCAGGTAATGGCCCTTCCAGATGAAGTTTCGCAGGTCATCGTCCAGCGTCTCGTCTGGCGTGACCCATAGCACTTCGACTTTCAGACCCAGCCCAGCGGCCAGCTTGCGCGCCAGTTCGACATCCACTCCCCGCGCCTCGCCGTCAGCCGCGAAGCTGTAAGGCGGGAAATCCTCGTACACCGCCACCTTGAGTACGCCCGATTCGATGATGTCATCGAAGGCGCGCACCTTCGTTATGTCCGCCTGCGCCAGCGCGCACGACATCACCAGGCAGAGACCCGCGAGGAACTGGCGCATGCTGATCACCGCTTGGCCGCTTCGCTTTCGATGTAGGTACGGATGGCCCACAGTGCTTCCTGGCTGAGGTAGTCGGCCATGCGCGGCATGTAGACGGCGCCGTCACGGACCGCACCGTTGATCACGCGCTCCTTGAACCATTCGTCACCGTCATAGCTGGCTTCCAGCTCACGCAGATCAGGCGCGATGCCACCGGAGATCGCCTCGAGGCCATGGCAGCGCGCGCAGTTCTGGTTGTAGGCCGACGATCCGATTTGCACCGCCTTGTCGTGATCCTCGCTGGGTGCACGGTAGGGATTTTCGTCCACCCACTCCTCACCCAAGGGAGTAAGGCCCTTGGTCTCGACCTTTTGCGGTGTGACGTCGCCGTGGGCCAGTGCCAGGCTCGCAAACCCCATCAGGCCAGCAGTAAACAGAGCGCGCAGTGCAATTTTATTATTCATGACGACCACCGTTGATTTCGGATACCTGAGCAAGGCTGCCCCACCTGGGACGCATGCTGGTCATCTTGGCGATTGCACCTCAGCGGCAGAATCCTGCTTTGGTTGCCGGATTCTCCTCCCTTGGTAGTAGGGCCTAGTGCGCCTGATCCGCAGCACCCAGGTAGCAAGTCGAAAACACCGGCCGTCTGGGAAGTTCTCCCGAAAACAGCGGGAGATTTTCCATATCAGCCGATGCGAGGCCTTCCCAATAATCGAATCGCCTGGCCAGCCGATCGCTGCACTCAGCTGCTAACCCGGCGAACAGCACCTGGCCTCGTCCGAATAGATCAAGGGATACCGACCATGACAACAAGATCAACCATGGGCAGCAAACGCCCTCTCGCTATTGCCGTGCTCATCGGCGGACTCGCACTCAGCGGCCTGTCAGAAGCAGGCAACGTGACCTGGGAAGACATTGCCAACGATCACCTTTCGACCGAAAACGTGCTGCAGTATGGCCTTGGGACCAACGCGCAACGCTGGAGCCCGCTGGCGCAGGTCAACGACAAGAACGTATTCAAGCTGACGCCGGCCTGGTCTTTTTCCTTTGGTGATGAAAAGCAACGGGGGCAGGAATCCCAGGCCATCGTGCATGACGGCGTGGTCTACGTGACCGGCTCCTACTCGCGGGTTTTCGCCCTCGACTCTCGCACCGGGAAACGGCTATGGAGTTACAACCATCGCTTGCCCGCGGACATCCGTCCGTGCTGCGACGTGGTCAATCGCGGCGCTGCGATTTACGGCGGCAAAATCTACTTCGGCACCCTGGATGCGCAAGTGGTCGCACTGAACAAGGACACCGGCAAGGTCGTCTGGAAGAAAAAGTTTGGCGACCACGGCGCAGGCTACACCATGACCGGCGCACCGACCCTGATCAAGGATCAGAAAAGCGGCAAGGTCTTGTTGATTCATGGCAGTTCCGGCGACGAATTCGGCATTGTCGGCAAGCTGTTCGCTCGCGATCCTGACACCGGTGAAGAGGTCTGGATGCGGCCCTTCGTGGAAGGCCATGTGGGCCGCCTGCATGGCAAGGACAGCACCCCGACCGGCAACATCAAGGCACCCTCGTGGCCGGATGACCCGAACTCGCCCACCGGTAAGAAAGAGGCATGGAGCCAGGGAGGTGGCGCTCCTTGGCAGAGCGCCAGCTTCGATCCGGAAACCAATACCATCATTGTCGGCGCGGGCAATCCAGCCCCTTGGAATGGCTGGGAGCGTACCTCAGACGGCGGCGACCCGAAGGATTACGACAGCCTCTACACCTCCGGCCAGGTCGGCGTCGACCCCTCGACCGGTGAGGTGAAGTGGTTCTATCAGCACACACCAAACGATGCCTGGGATTTCTCCGGCAATAACGAATTGGTGCTGTTCGATTACAAGAACAAGGATGGCAAGACCGTCAAGGCCACCGCGCATGCCGACCGCAACGGTTTCTTCTACGTAGTCGACCGCACGGACGGAAAGCTGCAGAACGCCTTCCCCTTCGTCGACAACATCACCTGGGCCAGCCACATCGACCTCAAGACCGGCCGCCCGGTGGAGAACGAAGGCCAGCGTCCGCCCAAGCCCGAGCCCGGCGAAGCGCACGGAAAGTCTGTGGAGGTCTCGCCGCCCTTCCTTGGTGGCAAGAACTGGAACCCCATGGCCTACAGCCAGGACACCGGCCTTTTCTACGTGCCGGCCAATCACTGGAAGGAGGATTACTGGACCGAGGAGGTCAGCTACAAGAAGGGCAACGCCTACCTCGGGCAGGGTTTCCGCATCAAGCGCATGTACGACGATCACGTCGGCATCTTGCGCGCCATGGACCCGGTCACCGGCAAGGTTGCTTGGGAACACAAGGAACCACTGCCGCTCTGGGCCGGAGTGCTGGCCACCAAGGGCAACCTGGTCTTCACCGGTACGGGTGACGGCTACCTCAAGGCCTTCGATGCGAAAACCGGCGACGAGCTCTGGAAGTTTCAGACCGGCAGCGGAATCATCGCCCCGCCCATCACCTGGGAGCAGGACGGCGAGCAGTTTATCGGCGTGACGGTCGGCTATGGCGGCGCAGTCCCCCTGTGGGGCGGTGATATGGCGGCACTGACCAAACCGGTCGCGCAAGGCGGCTCGTTCTGGGTATTCCGCATTCCCAGTTGGGACAAGCAGACCGCCAGGCGCTGAACGAGGCTTTGCGGCAGTCGCCGCATCGCCCTGCTAACCAGCCGCTGGCTAGCCACTACGGTGGGGCGTGCAGGTGACGCTCCGCGCCTCGCCCACGAGGCAACGCCATCGGCTGTTTGACCCCCATCAAGCACATGGAATCGTCATGAATCCTTCCCGTTTGCTGCTATCCCTTGCATTGTTCCTTAGTACGCCGCTACAGGCCGACGAGGATCAGCCGCTGGCTATAAATGGCTGTGTCATCCAGCCCGACAGTAACTGCGCTGGCGCTGACCTTCGCGGCGCTGACCTGAGCAATCAGGATATGCGCAAGATGAACCTGGCCGGTGCCGACCTTACTGGCGCCAACTTGCGTCACGCGAATCTGGATTTGGCCAATCTGGAAAAGGCAGACCTGACCGGCGCCACCCTCACCCGCGCCAGTTTGCAACAAGCCAACCTGCGCCTGACGAATTTCACCGATGCCCGACTGGTGGCGATTCAGGGCTGGGGCCTGTTCGCCCAAGCCGCACGTTTCAACGGCGCCGACTTGACCGCAGCCAACCTGGACTTCGCACGCCTTAGTGGCGCCAAGATGCACAACGCAAACCTGACCGCGGCCAATCTGGAGATGGCCTGGCTGAGTAAGGTCGACCTGGATCATGCCGATCTGACCGACGCCAACTTGCAGGAAAGCAAACTCAGCGAGGCGAATCTTGGGAACGCCACCATGACCGGCACGCGGCGGCACTACGCGACCTTCCAGGGCACGAACATGGAGGGCTGCATCGATTGCCCGACCGACTGGGAGAAGTAATCAAATGCCGCTCGATGGGCTTTAATGAGCGGTGCGCAGCCGTTTCATCATGCAACGATCGCCACCCACTCTAAAGGAGCCCCATCATCATCCGTATCCCCATGGTGGCGCAGCTTGAAAGCCTGCCCCGCTTCGAGAGCCTGACCCCGGACCGTATCTTCGTACCTGCGACCGTTGAGCAGTTCAGCCAAGCTGCCGAGGACATCCTCGCCACTCCTACGATCGGCTTCGATACCGAGTCCAAGCCCACCTTCAAAGTCGGCGAGGTCTCCAGCGGGCCGCATCTGATCCAGTTCGCCACGCAAGATCGAGCCTATCTGTTCCAGACTGCGCAGCCTGGGTGCCTCGACGCCGCCAAGCGCATCCTGGAAGCCGCCCATGTACTTAAAGTTGGATTCGGCCTCTCATCCGACCGTAGCCGACTGCGTACCCGGCTGGGCATTGAACTGCGGCACAGCCTCGATCTCGGCTCGGCATTGCGTTACCAGGGCAAGAAAGGACAGGTCGGGCTGCGCGGTGGGGTGGCAGCCGTGCTGGGCGCGAGGATCAGCAAGTCGCGCAGCGTGTCGACTTCCAACTGGGCGAACCGGCAACTGACCGAAGCCCAGCAGCGCTACGCCGCCAACGATGCCTTTGCTGCACTCATGGTGTTTCTCGCCCTGGACGGACGGGTCCAGATGTCGATGCAGGACGGCGCAACCCCGGGCTATCGTCGCTAAGTCAGGCTTCGACCAGCCGACCGCCCGCCGCTTGCATGCAACCCCAGGCGCTAATCAACGTCTACCCCAGATACGATTCCAACCGGGAGGTGTTTGTGGAAGGCATGTTTTTCAGTGGCTGGTCGACGCTGGTGCGTACGCTGGTGATCGGCGTGTTGGCATACGTCAACCTGATTGTCCTGCTGCGCATCTCTGGCAGACGAACGCTCTCGAAAATGAATGCCTTCGACCTCATCGTCACCGTGGCGCTGGGCTCGACCTTCGCTACGATCCTGCTGAACCGAAACGTATCGCTGGCCGAGGGCACCCTGGCGTTGGCGCTGTTGATAGGCCTGCAATATCTGGTGACCTGGACCAGCGTGCGGGTCAGCTGGGTAAAGAAGCTCGTCACCGGCGAACCTGCGTTGTTGCTTTATCAGGGCCAGATGCTGAGCACAGCCATGCGGGCGGCGCGGGTAACCGAGGATGAAATACGCTCCGCGATCCGTACCAGCGGTATCGCTTCGATAGATGAGGTGGAGGCCGTGATTCTGGAGACCGATGGCAGCTTCAGCGTGGTCAGTAAGGGCTCAGGCGACAGCCGTTCGAGCCTCTCGGGCGTGATGACACCAGGCCCGCGGGATATCCAGGTATAACGTTGGGCCGCCGTCCCGCAGCATCGCGACGTCGCACTGCGTTTTTTGGATAAACGGCATTGCAGAAAGATCCGTGGATGCCGATGAACTCGGAGACCGGCCCAGCGCTCCTTCTCCTTGGTAAATCCACATGTTCAACAAGAAGCTCAAACAAGAATTGTCCGAACTGCGCGAAGAAGTCGCGACGATGCGGCAGATCAAGGAATCCCTGTACCGGGAGATGATGGTGCTGGAGGTTGATCCACGAGGCCGTGTCCAGCACGCCAACCCGGTTTTCCTCAGCGAGATGGGCTTTCGCCTGGATGAAATAGTGGGTCGTCACGTGGATAGCTTTTTTACTGACGAATTCAAGAGAGAACCCAACTACGCGAACCTGAAAAACGCAATGCAACGGGGCGAACACCTCAGCGGCGCCTTTCGTCTGCTCACGGCCAGCGGGGAGGAAGCCTGGTTGCGCTCCATCTGGCAGCCCATCAAGGCATCCGACGGCTCGCTTCTTCACTTCGGCATGTGCGCCAGCAACCTCACCCGCACAATAGCCACCTCACGCGAACACGACAGCGTGATCAGCGCCCTGAAGCGCTCGACCGCAGTCATCGAGTTCGACCTGCGCGGCAATGTGATTACCGCCAACAAACAGTTTCTCGATGCCATGGGCTATCGGCTGGAGCAGATCAAGGGCAAACATCACAGCCTGTTCTGCGAGCGGGCTGAAAGCGAATCGACGGCCTATCGCGAGTTCTGGGCTCGTCTGAATCGGGGTGAATACGTCGCCGAGCGTTTCAAGCGAATCGATGCCCACGGTCATGTGGTCTGGCTAGAAGCGTCCTACAACCCGGTACTCGATGTGTACGGCAAACTCTATAAGGTCATCAAGTTCGCGACTGTCATCACCGATCAGGTCAACCGTGAAATAGCCGTTGCCGAAGCAGCCACCATTGCTTTTGGCACCTCGCAGCAAACGGATCTCTGTGCCCAGCGAGGCGCCAACGTAGTGCAACAGACGGTGGATGTGATGCGGCAGATAGCCGTGCAGATGCAAGACGCCTCAAACGGCATCGAGGCGCTGGACAAGCAATCGCAGTTGATCAGCGCGATCCTCAAAACCATCAGCGACATTGCCGACCAGACGAACCTGCTGGCCCTGAACGCCGCGATTGAAGCGGCACGTGCGGGTGACCAGGGTCGAGGATTCGCCGTTGTCGCTGATGAAGTCAGGCAGCTCGCCGCCCGAACCAGCAAGGCGGCCGGAGAAATTGTCGGCGTGGTCGGCAAGAACCAGGACCTGGCCCAGGCGGCTGTGCGCAGCATGTCGACCAGCCGCAGCCAGGCCGAAAGCGGGCTGGAATTCGCGAACCAGGCCGGAGCGGTGATCGTGGAGATCCAGGACGGCGCGCAGCGTGTGGTCAGCGCGGTCGGTCAGTTTGCGAGCCAACTCAACAACTAAACATAAGCGAAGGCGCGGGGCCGTGTCGGGCTCTGTGCTTTCAGCTTGATGAACACGGGATCAATCTCACCGCTCCTTGGCATCGCCATAGACGTCACTCCAGTCCCAGCCATCCGCTGCAAGCAGATCGCTCAAGACTGTCCGGCGCTCGTCCCTACTTTGGCTGACAGCTTCGTGGATGGGTATGCCAGCTTCTATCAGTGAACTGGTGTCTATCGCTAACGGCTGCATTTCCGAGCGAACCCTCGCCAGATACCTGGAACGTTGCATCTGGATGTGCTGGTCCAGCGCCGCCCCGAGCATCCTGCGCTTCACCGTCCTGCGGTACCTCAGCCGAGACGCTATCGAGCAACCGCAGCACTTCGTCCAGGGTGGCCACGGCGGGAATGACGTTCTTGCTCGCATCGCTGTTGTGGAAGCAACGGATCACTGGATAGGCATGGTGATTGAGCGTGTGTTCGACCAGCATCTGGCGCAGGTCGCTCGCATTGTCATAGAACCGGGAAAAATCCGAGCCGTTCCAGCTATTGATCAGGATGTCCTGGGGCGTCCTGCCCATGCTGGTGATCAGCAGGCTGAGCTGGTTCTGCAAGCTCACCGCAGAGACCACCGGCACGATGTAGGTGATTGCCGCCGTTATGAAGGTGAGGCCGCAGAAGGCGGCGGCGCTCGTGAGTATCCGCCAGCCGTTGCCCGCTGCCGCGTAATCCCCCACGCCAAGGGTCGAAAGCGTGAATCCGGCGTAATAAAAGGTTTCCCAAAGGTCGGCCGCTACCTTGGTCGTACTGTTGACCACGGAGCTGGAATCCGACGCGAGCATCAGAAACAGGCTCATCCACAAGCAGGCAATCCAGGTCAGCAGGACCGAGAGCAATACGGTCTGGCCGGCGTACTCCAGCAGTTTCGATCCCCCTCGCCTTCGGGCTGCGGCAAAAAAGCCAAACCACACCAGACGCGAAACACCATTGGTCAACAGCCCACCGCCGCGGCTGGAAAGTGTGGTTTTGGTGATATCGATTGCGGTAACCAGAAACAGCAGGATGCCAAGAATCAGAAAAGCCATAAGGGGATGCCGTGTCGCTTATAAGTAATGAGTGCCTGGGTTATGAAAGAAACCCAGCCCTGGAAGTTCACGACCTGACCGGTTCGTATGAGGCAGTACGTCAGAAATGAAGCGCGCCACCGCGCGGATGGTCAGCGGGAAAGGTATCAGCCGCGAGACACCAGCGCAGCGCAGCCGGCTATGCACTACCGCAAAGCACGTTACAGTCAGCCATGTCCTGTGGCAGCAGACCGTGATCTTGGGGTCCCCGCATGGGTGATTACCGAATGCGTAAATCAGCGATCAACCACCACTTCGCTGACCTGCCGAACCGGAGTCAGATCGGTGTAGTTGGGAATGTCGGCGACGATCTCTTCGGCGTGCGGGCCAATCCCGGCCTGAAACGCTGCCAACGACTCACTGTAGATGTGGCACATCGCGACATAGGGCGCGGGTATGTCAGGAGCTCCGCCGAACAAGGCCCTGTCGATGGTGTAATACAGACAGGCATCGCCCATGCGTGACTTGACCAGGGGCAGATGCTTGTCGCGGTAATAGTCATGGTCGAATCGTGCACCAGGCGTATTGGGATACATCACGCTGACTTTGATCATGTCTGGTTCCTGGTAGAGAGCGATTGATTTGATATTGGATGCAACTTTACAAGCGTAGTGCCTGCACAGAAAAAGCTGTGGGTGTGGTGGGCGACAATATTTCACCTATGACCGCAATTAGGCGTTGCACTATCCGGCCGCCCGATCGCCAACCCGCACGACGCCGGTATCAATAGCCAGATGAACCAGCTCCGCATGGGAGCTGACCTGTAGTTTACTCTTGAGCAGCGTCAGGTAATTGGAAACGGTCTTGCTACTGATGCACAGGCGTTCGGCGATCAGTCGCACCGGAACGCCCCTAGCGATCATCACGAAGATTTCAAACTCGCGTTGCGTCATCCCCTGCAAGCGCAAATCTTGCGCATTGAAATTGGCCGGATTGCGCGCCAGCTGAATGGCCAATGGCTGTTCAATATAGGCATGGCCGGCCAAAGTGCGGCGTACCGCATCGACCAGCACCTCGGGTGATGAATTCTTGGTGATGTATCCGATGGCCCCTGCATCCAGGGCCTGGCGCACCAAGGGTAGCTCGTCGTGCATGCTGAAGAAGAGTACGCGCAGCTGCGGCAAGCGCTGACGCAGCCGCCGTGCGGTTTCCAAGCCACTTATGCCAGGCAAGCCGACATCCATGATCACCAGGCTGGGTGGTGTTTCCAGCGCCCTGGTCAGGGCCTGCTCGCCATCACAGGCTTCGATTACCTCGGCCGCCGGCAGCAAGACGCGCAGCAGCGCGGCGTAACCTTGACGTACCACGGCGTGATCATCGACTAGAAGGATCTTCATGACACCAGCGCCCCCCTGCAAGGCACATCAAGGTAGACGACCCAGCCATTGCCTCTACGGCTCGACGCAACTAGGTACCCACCCAGCGCCCGGGCTCGTTCCTGCATTGACCGAAGACCGATACCGTGCCTTCGTGCGCCTGGCTGGCCCGCCCCGTTATCGCTGACCAAAAGCCTCAGACCCTCCCCCTTCGCGCGCAATCGCACGCACACCGCGGTGGCACAGGCATGTCTGGCCACGTTGGTCAGCGACTCCTGCAGCAGGCGGTACAGATGCTCCTTGACAGCCAGCGGCAAGCGCGGAAGACGTCGATCGATCTGCAAGCGCACCTCGATGCCTTGTGCGCTTTGCCATTGCTCGGTCAGCAGGCGGATGGCCTCCGGCAGGTCCAAATGGTCGAGCATCACCGGATAGAGTTCGCGGGTCAGCCGACGAAAGCCGTCCTGCAACCCTTGGCAGTGTTCATCGAGGCGACGAGCGGTGCTGGCGACCAGCAGTGGCTGGTCCTTTACCGCCTGTAGCAGACAGGCTTGAGCGCGAATACCCGCCACATATTGGCCAAGATCATCATGCAGCGCCTGAGCGAGCTGGGTACGCTCACGCTCCTGCAACGCCAGCAGTGACTGCGTCAGCTCATCGTTGTCTCGCCGCGTGGCTTCCAGCGAGCTGACCATAAGGTTGAAATGCCCGGCCAGTAGCCGCGCCTCAAGCATCGGATGGTCAGCCAGACGGGTGTCGAGCTGCCCCTGCGAGACGTGGTCAAAGGCTGCCAGCAATCGGCGTAACACGCCCAGCGCCGGTAGGACGGCCCAACGAATCGCCAGCAGGCTGAGCACCAACGCGATGCCGAACAGCACCAGCATTTGTAGCAGCGAGTCCTGCACTTCGTCGATCTCGTCCTGCGGATCGACGCTCAGCGCGAGCACCCCCCCATCCGACAAGGCTACCGTCAGCGCCGGCGCAAGCTGGCCTGGGTACAGCAACGTCTCGAGCCAGGTGAGCCGCGTCGGTGCCTGCACGCTCGCCCCTCCGTCAAGCCAGCGCACCTTGACGTGGCGCAAATGGCTCGTGAGACCCGGCTCCAGGGCCGCCGGATCGCGCTCAGCAACCTCCTTCAGGTAGCTGAGTACCGCGCCTGCGGCATCCAGCTCACGGCTCACATCATGACTGGCCTGACGCAGCAGCACCGCCAGGCAAACCGCCGCCACCAGCCCAAAGAACAACGAGACCAGCAGACTGATTCGCCAGAGTGCAGACATGCCTCGCCCCCATTGAAAAACAGTCAACAGGCCAAGGGATTACTTGACCACGAAAGTCCCTTCCATGCCCTTGTTCTGCAAGCCCTTGCAGTAGAAGGGGTAGGTGCCGGGCTTGATCGGCAGGAAAAAGATCTCTGCCTCGCCTGCTTCCTCGAACTCCAGCTCGACGAGAGTGACCGCCTTTATTTCCACACCACCCGCTTCAACCTTGCGCAGAAAGATCGAATGAGCGAATTCGGGCGCCTGGAATGCACATTCCTTCTGGCCGTCGGCAATGACCTTGAGCTGATACGCGACGCCGGTTTCAAGTTGGTATTCCTTCTGCGAAACCGCGTAATCGCTCTCTTCGGAGCCGAATTTCAGGTCTGGCAAGGACTGGGTGCGGCGGGTCAGATCACCTGCGGCCAATACCTGATCAAAACCGATCAGGCTGCCGATCAGCAGGAAGTTAAGGGTCAGTGCTTTGAATGGAGGCATGGTCTGCGCGCTCTTGTTATCGGTACCTCTATCCTAGGAGCAGCCCGCCGGGCCTGGTTTACTACCTTGGTACACAGCGACTGGTACTTTCTGCATATTCCCCCACATGCGAAGGCTTCCTATGCTGGCCGCAACGCCACAGGAGCCGTCCATGGGTATTTGTACACGCGCTGGTTTACTGATCGCCCTCGCCTGCAGCGTCCCCCTTGCCTCCGCCGAGCCAGAGACGCTGGCGGTCCGCATCGGCTATCTGGGCTACCGCCCGGACCCCGGCCCGTTGTTGTCCAATGTGATCCCGGAACCGGTCGATGCCGGCCTGCGCGGTGCCGAGCTCGCCATCACGGACAGCAACACCACGGGTCGCTTCCTGAAGCACAGCTATGAACTGGAAAGCGTGAACGCCGATAGCTCTGAGCAGCTGCAGCAAGCTGCTCAGGCGCTACATGCAAAAGGGCTGCGGCTGTTCGTGGTCAACGCTCCGGCGGAAAGCTTGCTGCAGCTCTCCGAAGCCATGCCTGACAGTCTGCTGATAAACGCCGGCAGCCCCAGCGATGATCTTCGTACGTCCCGCTGCTTGGCCAATGTGCTGCACACGCTTCCCAGCCGCAGCATGCTGGCGGACGCATTGGCGCAGTTCCTTGCAGTGCGACGCTGGAACCGCTGGTTGCTCATCAGCGGGCCAACCGAGGACGACCAGGCCTATGCCCAGGCGCTGAAACGCGCCGCCAAGCGATTCGGACACAAGATAATCGAGGAGAAACCCTGGTCGTTCGATAACGACCAGCGTCGCACGGCCCAGGCCGACATGCCCCTGTTTACCCAAGCATCCGAGTACGACGTAGTCGTAGTTGCCGACGAGCGCGGCGACTTCGGTGAATATGTGCCGTACCACACCTGGCTGCCGAGACCTGTGGTTGGCACGCAGGGGCTGACCCCCACGGGCTGGCACAAGACAGTTGAAACCTATGGCGCGGCGCAGCTGCAAAAACGCTTCGAAATCCACGCCAACCGCTGGATGAACGATCGCGACTTCGCCGCCTGGATTGGCGTGCGCAGCCTGGCCACCGCGGTCACCAGGCTCGGCAACACGGACCCCGAAGAGATACGCCAGATCTCGCTGAGCGAGACGCTGCCGATCGATGGATTCAAGGGCCGCAAGCTGACATTCCGGCCCTGGAACGGCCAGCTGCGCCAGCCGATCCCTCTGGTGCATCCTCGTAGTCTGGTAACCAACTCACCTCAGGATGGGTTTCTCCACCCGACCAGCGAGCTGGACACCCTCGGCTTTGACCGCCCCGAAAGCCAGTGCCGGCTGAGCGAGGCGACCCGATGAAAGCCCTTTCCCGCTGCGTATCCGCTCTGCTTCTTGCCGGCGTGGTGCAGACCGCAAGTGCCAGCGAGCTCGGGTATGACGCCTATATCGATAGCCCGAAGCGAATCAAATGCATGTACGGCTACGTCACGGCCAAGACCGGAAACTTCGGAGCCGCCAAACAGATATTCGAGGACTGCATCGCGCGCTGGAACGACGTGTATTCGCTGATCTGGCTGGCGCAGATGTACGAGTCGGGCTCTGGCGTCCCGGTAGATCTTGATAAAGCCGCTGCCCTCATGGAGCGCGGCGCCAATCAGCCCGATGAGGCCAGCTATGTAAGCCTGGCCCGATATCACTGGGGTACGGCGTTAGCCGAGGGGCGCGGCGTGAAAAAAGACGTGAAGGCCGCGCGCATGTGGCTGCAGCGGGCGTCTGAAGGCGGACAAAGCGAAGCGGACGAATACCTGCTGCGCATGGACCAGCCAGCGAATCGAACCGCCCCCTGAGCGATTAACACAACAACAAGAGATTTTTCCCATGACCCGAACGCTTCTCGCTGCTGCCATCCTTGCCTGCTCCAGCGCCTCCGCGCTGGCGGCAACCGCCTACGTCTCCAACGAAAAAGACGACACCATCAGCGTGATCGACCTGAATACGCTCGAAACGGTCGAGACCCTGGAGGTAGGCCAGAGACCGCGCGGGCTTACCCTTTCCCGCGACAACAAACTGCTCTACATCTGCGCCAGCGACTCGGACACCGTGCAGGTCATGGACCTGGCGACCCGCAGGATCATCAAGCAGCTCCCTTCGGGCGCCGACCCGGAGCAGTTCGCCCTGCACCCGAACAACAAGTGGCTGTACATCTCCAACGAGGACGATGCATTGGTCACGGTGGTGGATGTAGACAACGAAGAGGTGCTGGCGCAGATCGATGTAGGTGTCGAGCCCGAAGGCATGGGTGTCAGCCCGGATGGCAAGTGGGCGGTGAACACCAGCGAGACCACCAACATGCTGCACTGGATCGATACCAGCACCAACCAACTGGTGGACAACACCCTGGTGGACCAGCGCCCGCGGCATGTCGAGTTCAGCCAGGACAGCAAGCTGCTCTGGGCTTCCTCCGAAATCGGCGGGACGGTCAGCGTTGTCGACGTGGAAAAGCGGGAGATCATCAAGACGCTCAGTTTCCAGATCAAGGGCGTACATCCGGACAAGGTGCAACCGGTGGGCATCAAGCTCAGTTCCGACGGCAAGTACGCCTTCGTCGCCCTTGGTCCGGCCAATCACATTGCCGTGGTCGATGCCAAGACCTACGAGGTGCTCGACTACCTGCTGGTGGGTCGGCGGGTCTGGCACATGGCATTCAATCCGGACGAAAGCCGGTTGCTGACCACCAATGGCGTCAGCGGCGACGTCTCGGTAATCGACGTGGGCTCGCTTAAGGTGGTCAAGTCGATCAAAGTCGGTCGTTACCCATGGGGTGTGGTGGTGGCACCGTGACCGCGCTGCAGGTTACGCAGGTCGGCTTCGCCTACGGAGAACGCCAGGCGCTGCAAGACGTCAGCTTCGGTGCCGCAGCGGGACGCTTCACTGCGCTGCTCGGCCCCAATGGGGCGGGCAAGTCGACGCTCATTGCGTTGCTGACACGCCTGTATGACCTGCAGCGGGGAGATATCCAGGTCGCCGGGTTCAGTCTGCGCAGCCAGCCGCGCGAGGCATTGCGGCGACTCGGTGTAGTCTTTCAGCAGAGCACGCTGGATCTCGACCTCAGCGTCGAACAGAACCTGCGCTACCACGCTGCCCTGCACGGCATGCCACGCAAGGTTGCCATTGACCGGATCGACATCGAGCTGGATCGCCAGCAGCTGGGGGAACGTCGTAAAAGCAGGGTGCGCGAGCTCAACGGCGGACATCGTCGGCGCGTGGAGATCGCCCGCGCCCTGCTCCACAAGCCAAGTCTGCTGCTGCTGGACGAAGCCAGCGCCGGGCTCGATCCGGCCAGTCGCCAGGGCCTAAACGCTCATGTGCGATCCCTGTGCCGTGACGAAGGCATGAGCGTGCTCTGGACCACCCATCTGCTTGATGAAGTGAGGGGTGACGATGACCTGATCATCCTCAACCGGGGAAACCTTGTGGCGCAGGGTCGAGCCGATACCCTGGCGCATGCCGACGGCAGCCTGGAACAGACCTTTGCCCGCCTCACTCACAACCCGGCGTTGGCTTGATGCCTCGCACCGCCAGCAATAAGGAACCCACGCCATGAGTCCCTATTGGGAATGCCTGCGGGCAATCGTTTCGCGAGAGTGGCTGCGATTCGTTCAGCAACGCTCGCGCTTCTTCAGCGCCCTGGTCCGCCCGCTGCTCTGGCTGGTGGTGTTTGCCGCAGGGTTCCGTGCGGCATTGGGCATCGCGATCATCGAGCCGTACGACACCTATATCACCTACGAGACCTACATCGTGCCTGGCCTGGCCTGCATGATCCTGCTGTTCAATGGCATGCAGGGCTCGCTGTCGATGGTATACGACCGGGAAATGGGCAGCATGCGGGTATTGCTGACCAGCCCCCTGCCGCGCAGTTTTCTGTTGGCCAGCAAGCTGCTGGCGACGGCTTTGATCTCACTGCTGCAGGTCTATGCCTTTCTGGCGATTGCCTGGGTGTACGGGGTGCAGCCGCCGCTGCCCGGCCTGCTCACGGCACTGCCGGCGCTTTTGCTGGTCGCCCTGCTGCTCAGCGCGCTGGGGCTGTTGCTGTCCAACGGCATCCGCCAGCTGGAGAACTTCGCCGGGGTGATGAATTTTGTGATTTTCCCGATGTTCTTTCTTTCTTCCGCGCTGTACCCGCTCTGGAAAATGCGCGAGGCCAGTGAATGGCTGTACTGGATCTGCTCGATCAACCCGTTTACCCATGCAGTGGAACTGGTGCGCTATGCGCTCTACGAGCGGTTGAGCCCGCTCGCACTGGGCGTCTGCCTCGGGCTGACGCTGCTGTTCAGTCTGCTGTCGGTGCTAAGCTTCAACCCGCAGCACGCCGCGCTTCGGCGTGCCGCCTGAAAAAGCTTTACTACTTTGGTGCTGCTTCTCGTGCCGATCGTAGGATTTAAAAACAATGCGCCTTGGACTGTAATGTGCCGATCGAAGTAGCGAAAATAATCGGCGTCCGCCGAACTGAACGACCCTCTTTGTTCGACCGCGCCAACAGCAGCTGCCGCGAAGCCACACCGGGTCGTACAGCAGGGAGCCCTACCGATTCGCCCCAGCATAATCACAACAATGAGGTGACCGGCTTTGTACAAGATACTGATTGCTGATGACCATCCGCTTTTTCGCGAGGCCATCCACAACGTGATCCAGGATGGTTTCCCGGGTAGTGAGATTCTGGAAACCGCCGACCTGGACAGCGCCTTGAGCATCACGCTCGAACACGATGACCTGGACCTGGTGCTGCTTGATCTGAACATGCCGGGGATGCACGGGCTCAATGGCCTGATCAACCTGCGCAACGAGGCGCCAACCATTCCCGTGGTGATTGTGTCCGCCGAGCAGGACAAGCAGGTCGTCTTGCAAGCCATTACCTATGGCGCCTGTGGCTTCATTACCAAGTCGTCGCCCCGTGCACAGATGACTGACGCCATCGAGCAGATCCTCAACGGCAACGTCTACCTGCCCTCCGACATAATCCGCAGTCAGAAGGCCAATACCCGTCACTTTCAGCACAGCGAACCTAGCATTCCGCCGGAACTGCTGCAGGCCCTGACCCGCAAGCAGCTGCTGGTACTGGAGCGCATGACCAAGGGCGAATCCAACAAGCAGATCGCCTACAACCTGGATATCGCCGAAACCACCGTCAAGGCCCATGTCTCGGCGATTCTTCGCAAGCTCAACGTGCACAACCGGGTACAGGCAATCCTTTCAGCCGGCGATATCGACTTTACGGCCTATCTGCGGCGCTGATCGGGACCACCCGCCATCAGGCGTGACCCTGATCCATCATGTGACACATGGCGGTCTTCAGTTTCATCGGCCGCACTGGCTTGTGCATCAGCATATGCCCCAGCTCTCGGACCTGCTGCTTCAGCTCGTTGCTGTAGTTAGCGGTGATCATCAGTGCCGGCAACGGGCTGGCCCGCCGCGCATTGACCGTCTCGACCACGTCGATGCCGTTGCAGCCATTGTCCAGATGATAGTCAGCGATGATCAGGTCGGCATCAGCGTGGAAATTGTCCACCTGACCGGCCAGATCCTGCTCCGACAACGCCGTCACCACCTGACAACCCCAGCCTTCCAGCAACGTTCGCATGCCCGCGCAAATCGAGGTGTCGTTGTCCAGCACCCAGACCCGCGCACCTTTGAGCCGTTCCAGCAGCAGATCCGTCGTGGCAGGCTCGGCGCTGGCTTTTGGCGCCCGCTTGGCCAGGGGGACCTCGACGGCAAATTTCGATCCACGGCCTGGCACCGAAGTGACAACGATCCGATGGCCGAGAATGCGTGCGATCTTCTCGACGATCGCCAATCCCAAGCCAAGGCCACGGTCCTGCTGAGGCCTCACGCCCTCGCCGCGCTTGAATTCATGAAAGATCTCTTCGAGCTTGTCATCGGGAATGCCGATTCCGGTGTCCCAGACTTCTATCGAAAGGCTCTGCCGGCGACGACGGCAGCCCAGCATGACCCGCCCGTTCGGCGTGTAACGAATGGCGTTGGTCAGCAGGTTGCGCAGGATCCGCGCCAACAGCTGGATGTCGCTGCGCACCAGCGCAGAACAGGGAATGTAATCCAGCGTCAGCTGTTCGCTGCCCGCGATCTGGTGGAACTCCGCGGCCAGGTTTTCCAGTAGCTCACTGACGGCAAAAGGCGCGATGTCCGCTTTGATCACGCCGGCATCGAGCTTGGATATATCCACCAGTGTTCCAAGCAGGTTTTCCACGTCCTCCAGTGAATTGCTGATGTTGCGGATCAGGCCGCTGCCGGTGGATGTGGGTTGCTCCAGCAGTGCGCTGGTGAACAGCCGCGCAGCGTTGAGCGGCTGCAGCAGGTCATGACTCACGGCAGCGAGAAACTTGGTCTTCGACAGGTTGGCCAGCTCGGCTTCGCGCTTGGCCTCGCGCAGCCGGGCCTCGGCATGGGCGCGCTCGTCGATCTCGCAGAGCAGCTGGTCGTTCAGGCTGGTCAGTTCGGCGGTCCGTTCGCGCACTCGCTGTTCAAGGTTCTGGTAGGCCTGATGCAGCGCCTCGGCAGTCCGGCGGCGATCGGTGATGTCCTGGATCAGCACGAAGATGCCGGCGACTTCCCCGTTGGCCTGGCGGTTGGGCACATAGGATCGCAGCATGTAGCGCTGTTGGCCGGAATGGTTGCGCTCGGCCATTTCGAAGCTGACGCTTTCCCCGGACAAAGCGCGGTCGATGTAGGGCTCGAGCTGGTTCCAGTGATCGCCGCTGTGGATTTCTCGCAGGGACTGACCAAGCATGCCGTCACTGGGCCAGCGGTACCATTCTTCGTAGACCTTGTTGGTGAATTCGTAGGTCAGGTCCGCCGACACATAGGCAATCAGCGCCGGTACATGGTCGGTGATCAGACGAATCCAGCGCTCGCTTTCACGCAGCGCTTCGGCATGGCGGTAACGCTCGGTGATGTCAGTGAAGGTGTTGACGAAGCCGCCGGTGGGCAAGGGGTGAGTGCGGATTTCCAGCGTGCGACCGTCGAACAGGTGCTGTTCCAGCTCCGCCAGAGGCTGGCCGTTGGCATCGAAGGTATCGGGCGTCAGCAACTTCAGTTCGCTGTCGGCCATCACTTCCTCGAACGGACGATGTGCCTCGATAGGCGCCAACCCGCACAGTTCGAGGAAGCGGCCATTCCATAATTCCAGACTGCCGTCGGCACTGACCATGGCAACGCCCTGGGACAGGTTGTCCACGGCGCGCTGCAGCAACCGGGACTTCTGTGCCAGCGCCTGTTCGCGGCGCATGGTCTCGCTGATCTTTACCTCAGTGATGTCGGTATAGAGCATCACCAGCCCGCCCTCGCGGGTCGGGCGTTCGCTGAGCTGCACCCAGCGCCCGTTGTGCAGGCGGTACACCGTTGGCTCGTTGGCCTTGCCACGGTGCTCCTCGGCGATCATGCCGCTGCTTTCCGCCAGCCGTTTCAGCTCCGACAACCGTGTACCACTGTTGATGCGCGCCCGTGTGCGGCTCCAGAGCGACTTGAAACGTTTGTTGAACAGCACGATGCGCTGATCCTTGTCGAACAGCACGAAGGCGTCGGAGATGCTTTCTATGGCGTCGACCAGATGCTGATGTGCCGTTTCTGCACGCAGGCGTGCGTCGCTCAGCAAGCGGTTGCTGGCCTTCAGCTCGGCCATCGCCTGATTCAGCGCGTCGGTACGTTCGCGCACCTGCTCGGCCAGCTCCACAGAGTGCTGGAATGCGGCGTAGGACGCGTCGCGGCCGCTGCCGCTGGATTCGATACGCTCGATCAGCGCGGCATTGATGCGACGCAACTTGTGATTTTCGCGTTCCAGCTCGGCCTGTCTGTCGAACTGCTCAGCGAGCACACTTGTCTCCAGGCCGCCCTCCAGGCCGGCCGATGGCGACGCCGGTGAAGGTCTGGTTGATGTGCATGCCATTGAACTGCTCTCCATAGGTGTTGAAGCCGATCACCTGCTGGCGTTGAAGGAATCTGGATGTGTCGTCCGTCGAGCCGTTGCCCTCGATCTCCAGTCGCCGGAGAAAACAGTCACAACCGATGGTCAGCAACGGTGCACCGAGGCGTTGCTCCAGGCGCTGGAAGAGCTCCTCCAGATTCGGCATCAGCGGGCCGGGGTGCATCGCGGTCAGCACAATGCCGTTCTCGACTGCGCAATAGAAGGTCAGGCTGAGGTCGTCGTTGACCTTCTGAATCGAACGAACGTAGTACTGCTCGTTGATTCGCACGGCCAGCGGGTGCGCCGCAAACAGGCGGTGGTCCAGATCACTGACCTGCACACCGATAAGCCGTGCGTACTCCTCGGCGGCGGGTTCGGCGTTGAGCTCGAAAACGCGCCGGGCATGGCTGTCCACCCGGGTCACCACCAGCTTCTCGCTACGCGGCAACATGTGATGGGTGGTGAACACTTCGAAATCGAGCCAGGTGTTGATCAGCACCACGACGGCCGCACCGCTGTGGAACTTGCCGTCGTAGTAGACGTGGGTGTCGGTCAGATGGTTGTCGTCGCCGGCCGACCCTCCAAAATGCGGGATGCTGCCGAAGGCTGCGCTAAGCGCCGACAGGACGATTTCCTCGCGGCTGGACAGGCCATCAAGCAGGGTCAGCGCAAAGCTGTGATCCTTGATCGGTGCCAATGAGTTGCTGCGGCAGTCACTGCCCAGGCGCTCGACCAGTTGCTGGGCGTCGATGAGGCTGAAGCGATCCATTTCATTGATCAGTTCGCAGGCGATGGAAAAGCTGCGGTGATCGAAACCGACTGCGGTCACGCAGCTGCGTCCGTAGCCCTGAGACGTGATTTCGCCAGCCGAGGTACAGCCAACCATGCGCACACCACCGAAATACTGATGCAGCGCATCGCCCAGCGCGGGCAGGTCGTATTCCGCAGAACAGAAAAACAGCACGAAGCCGAGATGGGGATGGATCAACTGGCGCGCCAGGTCCTGAGCCACCGTCTCGGCGTCCCGGGCTTCCGACATCGCGGTGCGCACTTCTACGGATTCTTGATCGACCACGCACCGCACCCCATACACCGTTATCGTATGACCCCATTCTTGGGCAGGGCATAGAGCACGAAAATGCTACTTCAGTACCGGCTGCGGGCTGCCAAGGTAGCAAAGCGACGAAAGATCGCAGCCCAGCAATTTGCCCTTGCGCTGAGCGCCAAAGAAAAAAGCGGGCGCCCCGAAAGGCGCCCGCCGATAGTTGCAGAGACGCTGCTTAGAAGCTCAACGCCGCGCCGATGGCATAGGTGCGAGTGTCTTCGTCAAGCGCATCGGTATCGCGGCCCGACAATTCGAACTGATTCACCTCGGCGACCAGTTTCAGGTTGTCGTTGATGGTGCGGAAATAGGCGATTCCACGGGTTTCGTAATCGGCAGCCGTGCCCAGGCCATTGCCATCATCCTTGGTCTTGCCGGTGGAAAGCGCGATGCGGTTCTTGCCGAAGGTATAGGAGCCCTGAAGCAGGTAGCCGTCGCTGTCCACATCGCGAAGCTGCGCTTCACCCGCGTTGTTGGTGTAGAACGGGTTGATGCCTTCGGCCTGGAAGCCCGAAGCGGTCAGGGAGAACCCGGCGATCTTGGCCTGGATACCGTAGCCGATACCCTTGGAGTCGATCTCTTCCACCGTACTGTCGGTGTTCTTCGAAGTCTGCTGCATGCCGTTCACCCAGGAGTAGAACTGAGCGCCGGCGAGATCGAACTGGTAGGTGATCTCTGTTTCGAAGCGAGGGCTGTCCTGGTAGGCCTCATCCAGCGCACTGCTGGCGTCACTGGTGGTGTCCACCGGATCCATGATGCCGGCAGCGATACGCAGGCCATTCATGACCGGCGAGCGATAGGTGACCTGCGAGGTGGGAAACGGATAAGGGTAGCCGGTACCGATGTTGCCAAATGAAACGCCACCAAAGTCGACCAGTCCCAGGGTGTCGCTGACCTGGCCATAGCCGGCGAGGAATTCGTCGAGGAAGATGTTGGATCGGCCAAACAGACCGAAGTCCTTGCCGAACAGCACCTCGCCCCACGCGTCATTGGACGCAGTGCCGTAGAACTGACGCACATCGATGCCGGTTTCGGTGCCGTTGGTGTCGCTGTCGTTGATCGTGACCCAGAACGAGGACCGTCCACCGATCTTCAGGTCATCTAGTTGCTTGCCGAAATTGAAGCCGATGTAGTTGGGCAGAAAGCCCATCTTCACGCGGGACTGATCCCGGTCGAATTGCTCCCCGGCGCGATCGACATCGCTGCTGACGTAGAAGGTGTTGAAGTAGCCGTCAACGGAAAACGTGGTGTCATCCTTGTCGTAAAGCTTGATCTCGGCAACGGCCGACTGGCTTAGGGTCATGGCAATGGCGCTGGCCAGGGCCAGTGGCAATAGGGTGGTTACCGCTTTCTTCTTGTTGTGCATGGCGCTCTCCGCTGATGTGACGACGGGCAGTCGTGTCGGAGCGGATTATCGAAAGCGTGTCGGCAGGCTCATACGCTGCGATGGCGGCAATCTGCTACTGCTTTTGGCGGGAGTGGTGTATTGCACTCAAAGCAGGTAGCGACTGATCCGGAAGAAGCAGCGCTTAGGTCTTACACCGTTGCGCTTTGGTGGAGACAGGCGCGTTTGCCCGCAAACGGAGGTGGATGAGCATCTGGCGGTTTGAATCACGAGTAATCAGGACCGGCGCAGGTCCGGCGCGGCTGCGTTGCTCAGCACAACCCAGCCACCGCTGCAGTTGCGCAGCGAGTCAAGGGCAACGGCGAGGTCATGGCAGGTCAGGGCACGCATGGCTTCTGCCACACGGTTGGGGCGGTCACGGCCATGGCCAGCCAGCTGCGTGTGCCAGGCCTGTTCGGCATGGGCCTGAAAATCAGCCTGCTCGATGACATGCCGGCGGCTCATGTCTTCCACTGTTCTGGAAAGCATTTCATCGTCTCGATCCGCCAGGGTCCCAGCGAAGTCTTCGAGGAACGCCCGGATATGTGCCTGGATCTCTTGTCCTGTCGCGGTGGGTGACTGCACACCAAAGAGCAGGCCGGGATGACTGCCAGCCTGGTAGAAGCGGCTGAACACCACATATCCCAGCTGCAACTCGCTGCGCAAGCGCCGAAAGAACACAGCTTCCATCAATACAGCCAGCACCCGCCAGGCCGCCTCGCAGCGTGCGTCGCGTGTCGGTAGCGGGCAGAACAACAGCAACGCGGTCTCGGCCTCCGCCGCCCCGTCAACGGTATGCCAGCAATAATTCGAAGCCGGCGCCGATGATCCCAGCGCAGCCATGCCAGGTATGCCAGGGAGCGAAAGCAGGGCCTGACTCAACGTAGTCTGTAGCCCTGACGGCAATCCCACAGCCAGCCCCTGCCAATGGGAAGCCTGCAGGTGCGCAACCAGTGTCGACTGGACTGGTGCGGCCCCCGGCCCAGCCAGTACAGACGGCAAACGCATGAGCAGCTGGCGGATCAGCATGTTCTCGTTGCCAAGCGTGCGGGCGCGTTCGGCCAGTACCGCCCCGGCCTCTAGCGAAGCAGGAGGCAGCTCGGCCAGGAGGGAGGCGACATCGGTAAGGATCGCCGGTATCGCACCTGCATAGCCCGACAGGCCCAGGCTCCAGCGGTCGCCGAGGTCCTCGAAACGTAGCGCGACACCCGCCTGTTGAGCCGCCCAGACGTATGACGTCAGCGCATGCGAGACGGCATGCCACAGCCGGGCCGCAGGTCGCCCCTGGTCAAACTGCCAGCACAGAAACACGGCGCCCTGCCCTGCGGGATGCTCCGGCCCTTGCCAGTCGATTGCCAGGCTGCCGCTGAGCGACCCGGCTTTGGCCGAAGCGGACTGCAACCAGGGGTTGGGTGACGGGCGCTGCCAGTCCCGGTTCTTCGGCCTGGAAGGCATCGGCCGCTCAAAGGCCATGCGCAGCGGAAATCCACTGCCCTCGACGGGAGCACATGCCTTGCTGTCTGCAGTCAGCACCAGCGGACCCGCCCCTAGCATCCGTTCCAGAAGCATATGGAACGTCTGGGCTATTCGGATCTCATCGCTGTCTTCAGCCCAGGCCTGGGGCTCGATCCAATGGCGCAGCCGTGCCAGAGGCCCGGCGACCTGCAGGCTGCGCCTGCGGATGCGCAGGTACTCCGGGCGGCAGCTTTGCCAGAGCGATGCGTCAGCAAAGAAGCGCAGCCAGTCGAGTATTGCCGAGACGACCTCGCCGCGGTCGGCCAGGCCCCCGTGGGTCAGACTCGCCTCGATGACGACGAGCCCCTGCCCTGCGTAGCCGTACGGCACCCTCAGCCGCAATGACTCGCACAGTCCCTGGTGACGAAGGCGCTGGAGCAAGCCGCCCGGTGCCTCGGATTCGATCCAGATGCCAAGGTAGTCCAGCGCAGGCACACAGTCGTTCGACAGCTCTTCGTAGGTGAACGCCAGATGCAGCTGCGGCTGCACCTGATCAAGTTGCAACCGCAGCCAGGCATCGCGTCTGCAGTGCAGCGCTGGAGCCATCCGTGTTGGCGCGTCAGCTGCTTCGGGAAGACAGGCGTCAGCCCTGGTCGCGAGTCGCCGCAGCTCGGTTTCATCTTGCGGGCCGGCAAGCAGCCATTCGATTTGCCCGCACCTGTAGAAGCGTCGGTGATAGCTGCGCAGGGCCTGCTGAAACTGTTCCTCCTCGACCGGCAGGGTTTCACGATTGCCGGCGTGAAAGCCACTGAACGGATGGCTTGTGTCGAATGCAAGGCCAAGAGCCGCGTCGCACAGCGTCCCGGCGTCCTGCCCACGCTCCATGAATTCGGCGTGCAAGACCTCGCGCTCGCGTAGCTGGTCCGCTACATCGAGCAAGGGATTGGCAAGCATGTCCAGCAAGCGAAGCAGAGCCTCTTCGAACTGATCTGCCGGCACCTGGAAGAAGAAATCGGTATGACGTTCCCGGGTCGATGCGTTCAGCTGCCCACCGCAGCCCTGGACGAACGCCATGAGGCTGTCTTGCACGGCAAAGTCCCGACTGCCGAGAAACAAGAGATGCTCGAGAAAATGCGCCAGCCCCGGATATTCAGCCGGCGCATCGTGTGATCCGGCATGCACCCGTACCAGCGCCGCTGCCCTTGTGCTCGGTTGTAGAGAGAGCAACCGTATGTGCAGTCCCCTTGGCAGGGTTTCGAGCAGCGGCCGCCTGGACGGATCGATTAGCGACATAGGGATATGCTCAGGCTGGTGGATGGCAGGATCGCGCCAGGCCGACCCTGGGACAAGATTGCAGCGCAGCGGGACCCTGCGTCAGGTGTCCAGATGTCCATCGAGGAACTGCAAAAGGCGGCGTTGCATCAGTCTTCCCGCATTACCCAGACAGGCGATCGGCGAGCCGCGCAGGCCCTCCTGGGAGAATTCTGCCGCTTCTCCCGCCATCGCCAACGGGCAGTCCAGGCCAAGGGCGAGCTTGGCAAACTGGCGCAGCAACAGCGCATTTGGCGGGACGTTGGAATAGAGCACCAGGGCTCGTGGCCGGACCTTTTCACAGATCAGGGTCAGCTCATCGAGCGGTTGACCGATCGACAGCACATTGACCGCCACGCTGTCGCTCGACAGCAGCAAGCCAGCCACCAGCAGCTCCAGCTCACGGCATTGCCCAGGCACCGCAGCCAGCAGCACCCGGTCCTGCGGCTGGGCGCGGGCCAGCTGGAGCCGCTGCAGCACGCGAGCCCGCAAAAAACTATCGAGGAACAACCACTCACTGACCTGGCCAAACTCATCCTGGCGCACCAGCAACCGCTGCCATAACGGCAACAACAGTTCCTGGAACACAATCGGTAGCGGGTACGTGGAAAAAATCTGTCCGTAGACCTGATCCAGACGGTTGTCGTCGAAACTGCTTACGGCACGCTGCACCTGCTCCTGCCATTCACCCCACTCGCCGGCGACCGCTTCCTGCTGTTCGGGCGGCGCAGCGGCCCGGGTCGCCGCGGTGCGTGACAGAATGCTGCCAACCTTGCTTACCGCCACCCCACGCTCTGTCCAGGCCAGAATGCTGCGCACTGCCTCGACGTCTGCCATGGAATACAGGCGATGGCCACTCTCGGTGCGGGTCGGCTGGATCAGGCCATAGCGTCGCTCCCAGGCGCGCAGCGTCACGGGATTAACGCCGGTCAGGCGTGACACTTCGCGAATGGGGAACAGTTCTTCCTGTTTGAGCGACCCGGAAGAAAGCAGCTTGGAAGCACGGGCGAATTCGGTCATGACGCAGTCAGCTCATGCAAAGGAATGGGCGCATTGTAACTCAGGCCCCGCGAGCATAGGCTGTACAAAACCTCTACAAAGCGAGCTCTGTGCAATGCATCCGAAACTGCCGCTTACCCTCTATGTCGATGGCGCCTGCCCGCTCTGCGCGCGAGAGATCATCTGGCTGCGACGCCACGCCACACCGGCTCGTCTACACCTGATGGACATCAGCGCACCTGGATTTGTCAGTGAAAGCCGATCACTGGAGCAGCTGCGCAGCAAACTGCACGCTCGCAGTGCCGATGGGCAATGGCTGACGGGGCTCGATGCGACCTACTGGAGCTGGCGCGCTGCAGGTCTTGGCCGATGGGCCGCCCCGCTGGGTTGGAAGCCACTGAGACCATTGTTTCTCCTTGGCTACTGGCTGTTCAGCAAGGCTCGCCCCCACCTCGACTGGCTTCCTCATCCCAATGGGAGCAAACGCTGCGTCGAAGGCTGCGACCTGGATCCCGAGCCTTAGCCAGCGCGGCTGAAAGCGGCGGATGGCGTCGATCTGCCTTTCCTTGCCCTTGAGAGAGCTAACGCCCCCTCATGCAACCTGATCGATGATGGCAGAAACATGGCAAAGCGGCCCGCAATTATCTTGTACAAGATAGTGTTCTGGTATAACTTCTGCTCAAGTTACCTTGCTGCTCAACCCCCGCTAACCGGATTCTGCCTTGCTGCGCCGACTGAGATACGCAGCTGAGCTTCCGATGGCCAATGAAGGACCGCTCCATGAACCTGTTACCTGATCACTATCGCCAGATCCTTCTGGGTGTCGGTGAAAATCCGCAGCGCGAAGGCCTGCTCGACACACCGAAACGCGCTGCCAAAGCCATGCAGTATCTTTGCAACGGCTACGAAAAGAGTCTTGAGGAAGTAGTCAACGGCGCGCTCTTCGCCTCGGACAACGACGAGATGGTCATCGTCCGGGATATCGAGCTCTACTCGCTGTGTGAGCATCACATGCTGCCCTTCATCGGCAAGGCGCACGTCGCCTACATACCGACCGGCAAGGTGCTCGGGCTGTCCAAGATCGCTCGCATCGTCGATATGTATGCACGCCGTCTGCAGATCCAGGAAAACCTCACCCGACAGATCGCCGAGGCGATCCAGGAAGTCACCAAGGCTGCGGGCGTCGCGGTGGTCATCGAGGCCAAGCACATGTGCATGATGATGCGTGGCGTGGAAAAGCAGAACTCCATGATGAACACCTCGGTAATGCTTGGCGCGTTCCGCGAGTCGTGCACCACGCGGATGGAGTTTTTGCAGCTGATCGGTGGAGGTCGCTGATGCCCAGATTGGAACCCGGCATGGCGCGTATCCGCATCAAGGACCTGCGCCTGCGCACCTATATAGGCATCAACGAAGACGAAATCCTGAACAAGCAGGACGTGCTGATCAACCTGACCGTGTTCTACAAGGCGGTCGATGCGGTTCGCGACAACGATATCGACAACGCACTGAACTATCGGACCATCACCAAGGCGGTCATTGCACACGTCGAAGGCAATCGCTTCAGCCTGCTTGAGCGTCTCACTCAGGAAATTCTCGATCTGGTGATGAGCCGTCCCAGCGCCGAATATGCCGAAGTCGAAGTGGACAAGCCGCACGCGCTGCGCTTTGCCGAATCGGTGTCGATCACCTTGGCTGCAAGCCGCTGACTCATCAGCACGGTGGGCGGGAATCAATCCAGGGCAATGGAACGCCTGGTGCTCGGCCCAAGAGTTGCTGCCGCACGCCAGGCAACTCTGCCCCCGGCAGCACATGAAAGGCAACAAAGATGCGTCGTGCCGAGGCTCTGGAAGTTGGTCTAGAATGCCGCGAAACGGACATGAGACAAGCCGATGATCAATGCCAAGCTGCTGCAACTGGTAATCGAAGCCTCCAACGACGGAATCGTGGTAGCCGAGCAGGAAGGCGACGATAACATCCTCATCTATGCCAACCCTGCCTTCCAGCGCCTTACCGGATACTCGGTGGACGATATCCTCTATCAGGACTGCAGGTTCCTCCAGGCAGGTGACAGGGATCAGCCAGGCCTCGCCGCCATCCGCAAAGCCGTGCACAGCAACACACCCTGCCGCCAGATCATCCGTAACTACCGCAAGGACGGCAGTGCATTCTGGAACGAGCTATCGATTACGCCTGTATTCAATGAAGGCGATCAATTGACCTATTACATCGGTATCCAGAAGGACGTGACTCCTGAAGTCGAAGCAAAGCAGCGTGTCCGCGAACTCGAAGCCGAAGTAGAGCAACTTCGCCAGCAACTCGCTGCTTTGAAGCCCTGATCCTCTCGCTCGCCAAGCTGTGCCCCTCAAGCCCGGCAAATCACGGCCGATAAGCCTTTCTCAACCTGTCGGCCTCTCTCTTGCGGTTCAAAATGTCGCCTGGGGCTGCATGTGGAGCGAAAAATGCGAATAATAGCTATCTGCTATTGAATTCTCGCCAATCCGGACGGCGACAGCACCTGGATTCTCCTTCTTGACCTCCTATGCCTTCATAGAAAACGCAGCGGTGCTGCTCGCGCTCTGCTGGATGCTGTCTTTCAATGCGCGTCATTGGGGGCAGAGCGACCAATCACGAGCACACCGCATCGCGGGTCTTTGGTTCGGCTGTGCCTGCGTCGTGGGGATGCTGATGCCCATCTCTTTCGATTCGGGCGTGATCTTCGACGCGCGCAGCGTCGTGCTGAGCATGGCCGCTCTTTTTGGCGGGCCGGTAGTTGCCGGTATTGCCGGAGCGCTGGCTGGCGCTTTTCGCCTGTGGCTCGGCGGGCCCGGTGTCTGGGTCGGACTGCTCAACGTGCTGCTGCCGATTGGCCTGGGGCTGTGCTACCGGCACCTTCATCGACGGGGGCAGGTTAGCGTTGGGCCCTGGCAGCTGTTGCTGTTTGGTCTGCTGCTGCATGCGGCGGTCATCAGCTCACTGCTGCTGTTACCACCATCGCTGGTGACTGCAACCCTTGAGCAGGTGGCGCTTCCGATGTTGCTGGTCTTGCCCGCTGCGGTCACGTTGCTTGGCCTATTACTGGCAGATCTGCTCAAGCGAGACCAGATCGAACGTGCCATGCATCTCAGCGAAGCCCGCTTGCGGGCCATAACCCAGGCGGTTCCCGATGTGTTGCTGGTGCTTGACGAAGATGGACGCTTTCTCGAGGTGCTCGCCAACGAGTCCGCAATCGTTACCACCAACGGCAAGCAACTGGTAGGCAAGACCGTCGACGATGTGATGCCACCCCTGCAGGCCCAGCGCTTTCGGGATTTCATCCGGGTCACCCTGGCAAGCGATTCGCCGCAACTGATGGAGTACGCCGGGCAGACCCAGGACGTTTTGAAGGTATTCGAGGTGCGTGCACAACGGCTGGCGAAGGTGCAGACAAACAAGCCGGCAGTGGTCTGCCTGAGTCGTGACATCACTGAGCGCGCCCAGGCCGAGCAGGAACGCCGGATCGCGTCGATCGCCTTTGAATGCCAGCAAGGGATGATCATTACCGATGCAGAGAACCGCATCCTGCGGGTGAACCAGGCTTTCACCGAGATCAGCGGCTACAGCGCCGACGAAGCCATTGGTCAGGATACTCGCCTGCTCGCGTCTGGTCGGCATGACCGGGAGTTCTACGAGACGATGTGGCGCAGCATTAGACAGAGTGGTGCCTGGCAGGGCGAGATCTGGAATCGGCGCAGGAGTGGCGAGATCTACCCCGAGTGGCTATCGATCAGTACGGTAATGGATACCCACGGCAAGGTTTCTCATTACGTCGCGGCATTCACTGACATTACCGAGCGCAAGGCCGCCGAAGAGCGAATCCACAATCTTGCCTTCTACGATCCGTTGAGCGGCCTGCCGAACCGCCGTCTGTTGCTCGACCGCCTTCGCCAGGCGCTGACGGTCAGCGTTCGCAGCCGCCGGTTCGGGGCTTTGATGTTCATCGATCTGGACAACTTCAAGAACATCAACGATCTGCATGGACATCAGGCGGGCGATCAGCTGCTTTGTATCGCAGCCGAGCGCCTGGGTAGAGAAGTCGACGGCAGCCATACCATTGCCCGCCTCGGAGGTGACGAATTCGTGGTGATGCTCGAGGATCTGAGCGTCGAAGCCGAATATGCCGCCGCCCAGGCCGAGCAGATCGGCGATCGAATCCTGTCGACGCTCAGCCAACCCTATAGCCTCGGTTCACTGCTGCTGCATAGCAGCGCCAGTATCGGCGTGGTGCTGTTCGGCGCCGACGACGGCGATGTCGAAGAGCTGATGAAGCGCGCCGACATGTCCATGTACGAAGCCAAACAAGCGGGCAAGAATGCCGTGCGCTTCTTTGACCCTCGCATGCAGCGGGCGGTGCAGGAACGGTTGAACCTTGAAGACGAGATGCGCCACGGACTCGAAGCCGGTGAGTTCGTGCTTCACTTCCAGCCACAGATACAACGACGCAGGGGCCTTGTCGGCGCCGAGGTGCTGGTACGCTGGCAGCACCCACAGCGAGGCCTTCTCGCTCCCGCTCAGTTCATCGGCCCGGCGGAACAGGCGGGACTGATCGAAGCGCTTGACTTCGAGGTGCTGACGCAAGCCTGCGGACAGCTCGCCAGATGGGCCCGACAGCCACGGCGGGCCAAGCTGACACTGGCAGTCAACCTCAGCGCCAGCCTTCTGTACCAGGCCGACTTCGTGGCGCGATTGCTCGAATTGCTTGAACGCACAGGCGCCAACCCTCGCCTGCTGAAGCTCGAGATCACCGAGTCACTGCTGCTCGACGACATGGATGAAGCCATTGTCCGGATGAACAGCCTCAAACAGCACGGCATTCGCTTTTCCATCGACGATTTCGGCACCGGCTATTCCTCCATGGCCTATCTGCAGCGACTGCCACTCGACCAGCTGAAGATCGATCAGTCCTTTGTCCGCAAGCTGGTCGAGGACGCCAGCAGCCAGACCATCATTCGCGCCACCTGCGCGCTCGCCGCGGGACTAAACCTCGAAGTAATCGCCGAAGGTGTCGAAACGGAAGGCCAGCGCTTGCTGCTGCTGGCAAACGGCTGCGAAATGTTCCAGGGCTACCTGTTCAGTCGCCCTGTCCCGCTTGCCGAGTTCGAAGCGCTGGACTTTGAGGTGGCGCTGGCCTGATCCAGGCGAACGATGCTGCAGTCCTTACCAGCTACTCAGGGCAGCTAAGGACTGCGGTCACAGTGCCTGCGGCGCTCGGCGGCAAAGCGTGGCGAGTGCCTGGACCCAGTGTTCATGGGTGTTCAGACAGGGGATCAGTTGCAGCTCCTGGCCACCTGCCTCAATGAACTGTTCACGGCCACGGTCGCCGATCTCTTCCAGTGTTTCGATGCAGTCGGCAACGAAAGCCGGGCACATCACCAGCAGCTTTTTCACCCCCTTGGCCGCCAGTTCCTCAAGATGCGCTTCGGTGTAGGGTTCGATCCACTTGGCACGGCCCAGACGCGACTGGAAAGACACCGACCATTGCTCCGGCGACAGCCCGGCGCGTTCGGCAAAGGCCGCAGCGCTCTGAATGCACTGAGCGCGATAACAGCTTGCCAACACGGCACCTTCTGCGCGCTGGCAGCAATCGGTGGTTTTCAAGCAGTGCGAACCGGTTGGATCAGTCTTGTGCAGGTGACGTTCGGGCAGCCCGTGAAAGCTCAATAGCAAATGGTCGAAGGGTTGCGCGAGGTATGGCTTGACACTTTCAACCAGCGCGTCGATGTATTCCGGCTGGTCGAAAAACGGCTGCAGTATCGACAACTGGATGTCCAGATGCTTGTCGCGGATCACCCGGCGCGCCTCTTCGATTACCGTCGTGGTGGTGCTATCCGCAAACTGGGGATACAACGGCGCAAGCGTGACCTGCCGGATGCCCTGCCCCGCCAGTTTGAGCAAAGCCCTCTCGATGGACATTTCGCCATAGCGCATCGCCAGCTCTACAGGGCCTTCTTTCCAAAGGGGACGGACCGCATCGGTCAGGCGCTGACTGAGCACGACCAGCGGAGATCCTTCCGGCCACCAGATCGACGCATAGGCGTGGGCGGACTGTTCGGGGCGTTTGATCAGGATCAGCGACACCAGCAGCCGGCGCAACGGCCATGGCAGATCGATGACGTACGGGTCCATCAGAAACTGGTTGAGATAGCGGCGCACGTCGGCCACTTCAGTGGAGGCCGGTGAACCCAGATTGACCAACAACAACGCCTGCTCGGACATGCACATTCCTGACTACTTGATTAAAGGATCGCGCCGCAACGGGTTGCAGGCGGCGCCATTTTCACACAGCCGCTACGCTTTGCGCAGATCCGCCAGGGCTGCATCGAGTGTGACGAAGCGGAACGCGTAACCGGCGGCCTGCAGCCGCTGCGGGACGGCTTTCTGTCCACCGAGAATCAAGCCCGATAGCTCGCCCAGGCCGACCTTGAGGGCCAGCGCCGGCACCGGCAGAAACGCCGGGCGCCCAAGACTGCGCGCAAAAGCCCTGGCAAACTCGGCATTGCGAACGGGTTCCGGTGAGCACGCATTGTAGGGGCCGCCTGCGCCCGGCTGCTGCAACAGAAAATCTATCACCCCGATCTGATCATCGATGTGGATCCAGGGCATCCATTGCCGACCATCCCCCTGACGCCCGCCCAGGCCAAGCGCAAAGAGCGGCTTGAGGCGCTGGAGAAAGCCGCCTTGCCGAGCCAGCACCAGGCCGGTGCGGATCAGTACTACCCGGGTCCCGAACTGCTCGGCACGCAGCGCGCTTTGCTCCCAGGCCTGGCAAAGCTGGCTGGCGAAATCGCTGCTGGCAGGGCTGTCATCCTCGGTGAGCTCGCGCTGCCCTCCATCGCCATACCAGCCGACGGCCGAACCGGAAATCAACAGTCCTGGCTTCTCGTTTCGTTGCGCCATCCATTCGACCAGCCTATCGGTCAAAGCGACGCGGCTATTCCAGAGCAAGTCCCGGCGTGATCTTGTCCACGGCCTGTCGGCAATAGGCGCACCGGCCAGGTTGATGACCGCATCCAGAGGCACCTGGTCAAGCTCGTGCAGCGCCGCTACGCCCTGCACCTTAGGGCCGCACAGTTTCGCCACCTTTTCCGGTGCGCGGCTCCAGACCCAGAGGCTATGCCCCTGCGCCAGCCAGTGCTTGCACAATTCTCGCCCGATCAGGCCAGTTCCGCCGGTGATAAGAATGTTCATGGTACGGCCTCGTATGGCTTGCTGAGCTGGCTCGTGTCGAGCAGGCCAGCCGGAGGTTATCGATGTTACGCCTATACATATCTAAAATCTTGTATAGGTTTGTACTTCAAGCGTAGCCTATGGGCAACCCCACATGAGGCAGCCATGAAAAACCTTCCCATCGCCATTATCGGTGCCGGCATGGCCGGTCTATCCGCCGCAACCAGCCTTCACTCTGCCGGACAGAAGGTGCATCTGTTCGACAAAAGCCGCGGCAGCGGCGGACGCATGGCCAGCAAGCGCAACGAATCTGGCTCACTGGACCTGGGGGCGAAGTTTTTCAAAGCCTCTGATGCAGGTTTCGCGGCGATGCTGGAAGACTGGCACTCCAGTGGCTGGATCGCCCCGTGGACGCCCCGTTTGTACAACTACCGGGACGGGGCGTGCAGCGCGGCGGCAAAGGATCCTTTGACCTGGGTAGGCTCACCACGCATGAGCGCCGTGACACGAGGTTTGCTGGGAGAACTTCCCGCGACCTTCAACTGCCGCATCACTGAAGTCATACGCGGCGATCGACACTGGCAACTGCTAGATGCCGAGGGTTCCAGCCATGGGCCTTTCAGCCAGGTCATCGTCGCCACTCCGGCGCCTCAGGCAGCTGGATTACTGTCAGCCAGCCCTCGTCTGGCCGCTATCGCCGCAAGCGTCAGCATGGAGCCGACCTGGGCTGTCGCGGCAGGCTTCGGTACGCCCTTGTCGTTCACCGGTGACTGCATCGAAGCATCCGAAGGAGGCGCCCTCCTCTGGGCCTTGCGCAACAGCTCCAAGCCTGGCCGGGACGATGCGCTTGATACCTGGGTTCTACAGGCCAACCACAGCTGGACACGGCAGTATCTCGACTCGCCCAAGGAGCAGATCATCGAGCAGCTGCTGAACGCATTTGCCGAGATAATCGGCACTCCCCTGCCGGCGCCTCGGTTCACGCTTGCCCATCGCTGGCTTTATGCCCAGCCGACCCAGGCGCACCTCTGGCAAAACCTGGCGTCACCCGAAACGGGCCTGTACGCATGCGGTGATTGGTGCCTCTCCGGCAGCGTCGAGGACGCCTGGCTAAGCGGCCAGGCCGCAGCCCGTCAACTGCTGCAACACTTATGAACCGGTTCAACCCCAATAAGCTGTTGCTGTCGAAATGGACTGCCGCATTACCAACGAACAAGGAAAAGCATTTTCTCGTCACCGAACTGCTGCATGACGAGCTCGGAACGTTGCTGCAAGTCGAGCTGCAAGCCGTCCACAGCCGGCGCAGCGAGTGGGTGGACTGGCGCATCCTGCGCGACGATCAGCAATGGTTGCTAGGCTGGCGCTAGCCAGCGCCCCATTACTGTACAAACCAGGAACAATGGCAGAGCAACCTGTACATCGCTATTGACTTGTACAAGTTAACATCTAATATGGCCTCATATTGTACAGGTTATCGTTCCTGTACAAGTCAGCATAGAGGTCAACCCCATGCCCCACACCTCCCGCTCCCCTATAAAGGTCGGCATCAGCGCCTGCCTGCTCGGCAATCCGGTGCGGTTCAATGGCGGCCACAAAGAGTCACGACTGTGCAGCGAGACCCTGGCCAGGCATTTCGAGTTCGTGCCGGTTTGTCCGGAGGTTGCCATTGGTCTGGGTACGCCACGCGAACCGATCCGCCTGGTAGGTGATCCCGATTACCCACGCGCCGTCGGCACGGTGCACCCTGAACTGGATGTCAGTGAGGCGCTGACCGCGTATGGCAAGCAGATCGCTACCGAGCTGCAGGACATCAGTGGCTACATCCTCATGCAGAAATCACCGTCCTGCGGCATGGAGCGCGTGAAGGTCTATCAGGCCAATGGGCATCCCATCGAAGGCGGTGGCACCGGTCTCTTTGCCCATGCATTGATGCAGGCGCGCCCTGACCTGCCCATCGAAGAGGACGGCCGGCTCAACGACCCGGTTCTGCGGGAAAATTTTCTTACCCGGATCTTCGCCTATGCCGAATGGCAGCGGTTGCTCGAAGCAGGCATGACACGCAAGGCGCTGGTGGAGTTTCACTCGCGCTACAAGTACCAGCTGATGGCGACCGATCCGGTGCAATACAAGGCGCTTGGTCGGCTGGTGGCAACCGTGGGCAACAAACCGCTGGATGATTTCGCGCCTTCCTATTTCAGTCAGCTGATGGCCGCGCTCAGGAAAACGGCTTCGCGCGGTACCCATAGCAACGTTCTGCAGCATCTGAGCGGCTATCTGAAGAACGACCTTTGTGGCGAAGACAAGCAGGAGCTGCAGCGCCTCATCAGCCAGTACCGCCAGGGCATCGTTCCGCTCGTCGTGCCGATGACCTTGCTCAAGCATCATTTCCGCCGCCATCCCGATCGCTACGTGGCCAACCAGGTATATCTGCAGCCGCATCCCGAAGACCTCAGCCTGCGCAACGGCATTTGATACATGACCCAAATCATTGATGACGATCTTGACGCCACAGGCTTGAACGGCTGGGTACCAATCCGAGATGTGGCGCGTCTGACCGGGGTAAACCCGGTTACGCTCCGAGCATGGGAACGCCGCTATGGCCTGATCGTGCCTCGCCGTACGCCCAAGGGGCACCGTCTGTATGACGAGAGCCACATCCAGCGCATTCACAATATTCTGAGCTGGCTCAACCGCGGCGTTGCGGTCGGCCAGGTCAAGCAGCTGCTCGACGCCCGGCAGACTATCACCCTGGCCGAGCACAATCAGTGGGCCGGTCTGCATGACCAGATGCTCGAAGCCATCGCAGGGCTCGCTGAGCGCCAGCTCGACGACTGCTTCAATCGCGCCCTGTCGCTGTACCCGCCCCGCACGCTGTGCAAGCACCTGTTGCTGCCGCTGCTGGTGAACCTCGAGCAGCGCTGGAGCAACCAGTTCGGAGCGGATCTGGAACGCGGGCTGTTCGATTCCTGGCTGCGCACCAAGCTGGGAACTCGTCTGTACCACAGCAATCGACAGCACCCGGGCGCGCCGCTGCTGATGGTGAGCCTGTGCGACCAGCGCTTCGAGCCCGGGCTGTGGCTTTGTGCCTGGCTCGCCTCCAGTGCCGGCTGTCCGGTCGAGGTCATCGAATGGCCGGTGCCGATTGCGCAGCTGCCGCTGGCGCTGGAACGTATCGCCCCCCGGGGCCTGCTGCTCTATGCCAGCCAGTCGCTGGACAGTGGTTACCTTAAACGTCAGCTTCCGCGACTGACCGATCCGGACGCCATGCCCCTGCTGCTGGTTGGCCCTGCCGCGAGCATCCACCAATCCGAGTTGCGCGACATTGCCGGCCTGACCCTCGCTGTCGATCCGCTTGCTGCGCTCGAAGCGCTGCAGGCCAGCGCGGTGCTCGACGGACCTAAAGGTTACCTCGAATGAATCAGCTGGTTTGGTTGCGAACCGATTTGCGCGTCACCGACAACACGGCCCTGACCGCAGCCATGAACGCAGGCCCAACCCTTGCGCTCTATCTGATCACGCCCGGCCAGTGGCTGGCTCATGACGACGCGGCCTGCAAGGTGGATTTCTGGCTGCGCAATCTGGCCGAACTGTCGGCACGTCTCGCCGAGCTGAACGTGCCGCTGCTGATTCGCTACATCGAAGATTGGCAAGCCGCACCCACCGAGATCAGCGATCTGTGCCGCACCCATGGCATCGCTGCGGTGCACGTCAACGATGAATATGGCGTCAACGAACAACGTCGCGACGAGGCCGTAGCGTTGGCGCTCAGGCAGACATCCTCCACTCTGCGCCGTCACCTTGATCAGTTGCTGTTCGCTCCAGGCTCGATCACCACCCTGTCAGGCGGCTATTTCAAGGTCTTCAGCCAGTTTCGCAAGGTCTGCCATGCGCGACTGAACCACTCGCTTCCGGCTTGCTTACCCGTTCCGCCGCGCCAGGCTTCGCTGTCCATCGCCAGCGATCCGGTGCCAACGACTGTCCGGGGTTTTGCTCCACCGGATGACTATTTACCCTCCCTGTGGCCAGCCGGCGAATCCTTCGCCCGCAAGCGCCTGGCTATATTCGCTGAGGATGATCTGGACGACTACCAGCAGCGTCGCGATTTTCCGGCTGAGCCCGGCACCAGCCAGCTTTCCGCCTATCTGACAGCTGGCGTGGTCTCGCCGAGGCAATGCCTTCATGCGGCGCTGTCAGCGAATCAGGGGGAGCTGGAGAGCGGCAGCCCCGGTGCGGTTACCTGGATCAATGAACTGCTGTGGCGCGAGTTCTACAAACACATCCTCGTGGGGTATCCCTGGGTATCCATGGGGCGGGCGTTTCGCCGTGAGACCGAAGCGCTTCCGTGGCGCCATGCTCCGGATGAGCTGGCGGCCTGGCAGCAGGGGCGCACCGGATTTCCGATCATCGACGCGGCGATGCGTCAGCTATTGGCCACCGGATGGATGCACAATCGTTTGCGCATGATCACCGCCATGTTTCTCAGCAAGAACCTGTTAATCGACTGGCGCGAAGGTGAGCGCTGGTTCATGCAGCATCTGATCGACGGAGATCTGGCAGCCAACAACGGTGGTTGGCAGTGGAGCGCTTCAACCGGAACCGACTCGGTACCCTACTTCCGCCTGTTCAACCCGCTCAGCCAGTCGTCACGCTTCGATCCCGAAGGCATATTCCTGCGCCGGTGGTTGCCGGAGTTAGTCAACCTCGACAAGCGCGATATCCATAGCCCGACGAAACTCAACGACCTCTTCGCAACGGTTGATTACCCGCCGCCGATGACCGATCTGTCGATGAGCCGCGAACGTGCCCTGTCGGCGTTCCGGAATCTGGGCGAGGCTCCGTGAGCCTCGCCCCGCACCAGCCAAACCCTTCGTTTGAATCAAGCGGCGCGCCCTGAGCCAGGCATATCCAACAGGCCTAGCCTGTCCGTATTCGGCATCGTCTGATTCAGACAGGTGGTGTGCGCCGCATGAACAGACCAGCCGATATACCAATGCACGCCAACGTGCCCTTCGAGATAACCCATGAGCAACGTCACCTCCACCCTGCAGGACCATTACCGCAAAGCCGACCGGATCATGCTGGGCGTTCTGTGGTTTCTTGTTGCTTACGCATTCGCTGTTGCAGGGTTCAGTGGAACCTGGGCGCAGGCAGCCATCATGGGTGGCGGCACGGCGCTGGCGATGACTGCGCTTCACGCACTGATTGCTGGTAAACGCCTGATGCGATGCTTGATCGGCGCTGCGTTCATGGTGATGGCCGCCCTGCATATCAACCAGCAGCACGGCATGCTTGAAATGCACTTCGGCATCTTTGCCCTGCTGGCCTTTCTTGTCTACTACCGCGACTGGTTGCCGATCGTGGTAGCTGCAGGAACCATCGCGGTCCATCATCTGGCCTTCTTCGCGCTGCAGCAGCAAAGCGCTGGTGTGTTCCTCATGCCGCAAGGCGACTGGGGTGAGGTGTTCCTGCATGCATTTTATGTGGTGCTGGAAAGCGCCATCCTCGTCTACCTGGCAGTGCGAGCCAATGCGGAAGCCCGTGAAGGTGAGGCGCTCCTGGGTACCGCAGCCGAAATCACCCGCAATCCGGATAGGATCGATCTGCATCAACGCTGTCCCGGCAGCGGGCCGGTCGGCGATCGGTTCAATCACGTGCTCGACCAGCTCGCTGAACTGGTTGGCGCCGTGGTTGGTGACGCCCGAGGGCTCGAAGACACCGCGGGCAACCTGAGCAGGGCGACCCGGCATGTCCGCGACGGTGCCGATCGCCAATTGGGCGAAACGGCGCAGATGACCGATGCCATGCAGCAGATGTCTTCTGCAATCGAAGAAGTCGCCGGCAATGCCGACCGGGCGGCCCAGGCCGCGCAGGCAGCCAATGCCAAGGCAGGCGAAGGCCGGGCAACAGTCGCCGCCAGCCGGGAGGAGATCACACTGCTTGCGCATCGCATCGATGGTACGAACGAGGTGATGCAGGATCTGGCCATGCAATCAGAGCAGATCGGTCGCGTACTGGAAGTGATCCGCAGCATCGCCGAACAAACCAACCTGTTGGCGCTTAACGCCGCCATTGAAGCTGCACGGGCCGGCGAGCAAGGTCGCGGCTTCGCCGTGGTTGCCGATGAGGTGCGAAATCTGGCCCAGAAGACTGCCACTTCAACGAGCGAAATCCAGGCCATCATCAGTCGCCTGCAGCAGAGCAGCCGTAAGGCTGCCGATTCGATGCAGGACAGCCGTCAGAGCGTTGCTCGCTGCGTCAGCGACAGCCAGCAGACCACTGCTCTTCTGGAGTCGATGGCTCATGAAATCGAAGCCATCAGTCGTATGAACGAGCTTATTGCGGCAGCCACCCATGAGCAGACCGCCGTCTCGGCTGATATAGCCAGCCATCTGCGGAGCGTCCAGCAGATCGCTGAGCAGAACGCCGTTAATGCCAACCAGCTGGACCAGGACAGCAATGGTTTGAACAGTCTGGCTTCACGTCTCGGAACTTTGAGCGGCCGTTTCGCGGTCAGCTGATCGTGACGCCTGAATGAGTGTCGGACCCAGAACGCTGGTTCTCAATCGTATCGAATGCTATTTGTGGGCTTTGCCGCCGGACGGAGTCCTCCCATGATGCCAGCCTCACTCATCGCATCCCTTCGCACCGCAAGTCATATCGCGGTTTTCACAGGAGCGGGCGTATCGGCCGAGAGCGGCATCGCGACTTTTCGTGATTCGCTCACCGGGCTCTGGGAGCGGTTCGACGCCGCATCGCTCGCCACACCGGAAGCATTCCAGGCCGACCCGGCACTGGTCTGGGGCTGGTATGAATGGCGGCGTATGCAGGTGCTACAGGCGCAGCCCAATCCCGCTCATCAGGCCATCGCCGAACTGGCCCGGCATGTACCTCGCCTGACCCTGATCACCCAGAATGTGGACGACCTGCATGAGCGCGCCGGCAGCCCGGGCGTCATCCATCTGCACGGCAGCCTCCATACGCCTCGCTGTTTCCGATGCGGGAAGGCCCCGGCAACGTCTTTGGGCACACCGGACGAACCAGAAGGTGGTCGCCGCCTGGAGCCGCCGCGCTGTTCGGCGTGCGAGGGGCCATTGCGTCCAGGGGTGGTCTGGTTTGGCGAAAGCCTTCCTGTCGATGCCTTGAACGCTGCCTACGAAGCAGCGAGGGATTGTGATGTCTTGCTCTCGGTCGGCACTTCAGGAGTGGTCTACCCGGCGGCTGAAGTTCCGGAACTGGCCTGGCGTGCCGGTGCAACCGTGGTGCACGTCAATCCGCAACCACAGACAAGCCACAGGCAACGGGAGTTCGCTCTGGTTGGGCCTGCGGGAGAGCAGCTTCCCGACCTGGTTAACCAGGCCTTCAAAATAAGCTGAGCAACGGCGGTTGGGCAGAACACACCGGTTGATCGGGCTGATGACTGCTTCGGTCACCCTCGCAAGGCGTAGGCGATGAGCTGTCTAGAACGAATCAACGAATCCTGTTGCCCAACGGCATACATACATACATAGCGAGGTCGATCATGAATACCAACGAAACACACCCAGACGAAGAACCAACCCCTCCGGATTACGACGAATATGGCGATGTGCCGGACTCAGGCGACACCTCTGGTACCGATGAACGCGAGGATTACAGTGAAAGCCCCCTGGGGTGATCCTATGTCATAAGGCAGGCCAGACATCCCACGCGTTCTATGACGCTGCGGCAGAGGAACATTCACCGAGGAGCAATCGTCATGAATCCACTGATCGATAAGACCAGGTCACAGAACGTCCACGGCTGGGAGCGCGCCGCATCGCTTGCGGGCGGTCTGATGCTGTTGGGTAAAGGCATGCGTCGTGGTGGGCTGAGCGGCATGCTGCAGCTGGCATTGGGCGGGATGGCTCTTGCGCGAGGCGTCAGCGGGCGCTGCGAGGCGAAGCGAATGTTGACCGCCAGTCAACCTGAGCAGCGGCAGCGGTCACGGTCCGATGCCATGGAAAAACAACGTTACGCCCATATGCCTCTCGACTCGGAAGTGCACAGCCCCGATTTCGATGAGCCAGCTGTCACCCTGCCAGATACCACACCCATGGGCCACGAAACGCACCCTGCTGAGCGCACCGAAACGCGCTGACCGGGCAAATGCCCGCGCCGACCGCACTGCTCCTTCTCTACGAAATGCTATTGGAGCTGTCAGAGTCCAAAGCGTGCTCTTGGAGCCACAGTCGAAGGCTTCCGCTGGACGGCGATTGTCGAGTATTTGACGGCGTGCTATCTATGCGCCTTAATTTCGTCACAACTCGAAACACAAACGGAAAGGGCCTAAATGGACGCAACGACAGTGGATAGGAAAGACGCCGCGCAGTGGGGAGTTGTCTACTCCTATGGAAGCGTGTTGGCCATGTTTGATAGCGAGCAGGACGCCCAGAACGAAGCCCTCAGCTTCGGTGGCGCAGTGGTCCAGCTGGCTCGAAACGTCTGGACGGCGCTATGTGATACGGACGCGTCAGCGCAAACCAGCTGACCGGGTTTTTCTCCACGGTGCGCCAACGCAGGAGAGCCACATAACGGTCTCGGCTAGCCGCGGCTGATAACGCGGCCCCGCCGAGTCCTCTGTTGCTGTCGCAACGGCATCATGCCGTCAGGGTCCACTGCGAATCTGCATGACTATCCTGACGAATCGCCGCAGGGTCTCGCTCGGCCATGGCGGTCAAGGGCTCTGGCAGCGATAGAGACGGCCTGGACTCATAGTGAAACGGAACGAGGCCTGCACCGGTTTGCTCGAATTCCATGTAGCTGTAGCCATCGGCCCAGACTTCAGCCTCGTCATCCGCCTGGATCACCGTTGTGCCTGCAGCAATAGGTTTCCTGAGTCGCGTACAGCCTGCGATTGTTGGGCCAGCTTGTGCCGTTGCTTGTCGATGATGTCGAAAACCCTGCTCGGTTGTATCTCGATATCATCAAGCCTCAGCAGCTGGCCGGGCTCTACGGCCCGCTTGAGTACTGTATTGCGCAACAAACCAATGGGAACGTGATCAAGCTCGTCCGCCAGCCGTATCGCCTCGCCTCGTACATCGAAGCCGCCGATGCCGCGACCGATCGTCTCCCCCGCCTTCATCTCCCGCTTGGCAATGGCTGCGACACCCAGGGTAGGCTCCACGGCGTTGTTCAACAGCACACCGCCCCCGGCGAGCACGCGCCGCACGGTCTTGCCAACTTCCAGCGAACACAGGTGGAACGGGCGCGTCAGCACGTAATACGGCCCCGGACCCAGCTTGAAGTACTCGATCGCCGGCGCCTGGTTTTCATCGTGACGGCACACCAGAAACACGCCACCGGCGGGATAACCGCTCGGAATCACATAGTCGACGATAGGCTGACCGACACCGTCTGCAATCAGTCCCAGGACGTTTGCGCTGAGGTTCAGGTCTGTCGAAGCCAGCCCCTCCAGGCCCTGCCTGGTAATGGTCGCGCCCAACCCGTTGCCCACCACCACCTGTTCGATCTGCACCTTGGTCCCATCGGTAAAGGACGTCGTCTGGTCGATGCTGGTGCCCTGACGCTTGGACCAGTAGGCCATGTCTTCGCGGCTGGGATTGTGATTGAGGTAGCCCTTCATGTTGCCGTATACGAGCGGCTTGAAGCCCATCTGCAAGGCGTCTTCATGCAGCGCTGCCAGAGAGCCTGGCTGGTCTCCTTCTGCCTCGGTCAGGAAGCCCTTGCCTGCCAGATGCGAACCGGTGGTTACCTGTAGCTCGGCGTTGATGGTGACCACAGGCAGGCCGGCTTCGAATGCGCGCTCGACCACTTCCGTGCCAAAGAAGACATCGCCCGTGCATTCGACAATGATGTCCGAGTTGTCGAGCAACTCGTCGATGGAGTTGGTCAGCGCCTCGCGCAGCGGAAACTCGCTCATGGTATCGATTCGTCTGCGAGTCAGGACTCGGCTGATCTTCATGTCCTTGTAGTGCTGCATGATCAGGCGGACGAAACAATGCGAAATCATCCCTGTTCCTGACACGCCTACCCTTTTTACCGTTGCGTCTGTCATCGCGGTTCCCTTGCTGTTTGGCTGGCCATCGGACCGTAACATTTGGAAAAGATTCTTGAATCAGCTGTCCGGCCTAATCAGTTCTGATTGGCCACTTGGTTAATCATCAGTCTCGACGGCTCGTCGGCGATGCTGATGGGATAAGCCTTGAACGGAACCCTGCTGGGTGCAGGGCCGAACGGGACGGTCGGCATGTCGCTCATCCGATGGATTACATGGCGTAATTCGTCGCGCCAGTATTTCTGGCGAATGCCAAAAGTCGTCTCGATAAGCGAGCAGTCGAGCACCGACCAGGCAGGCCGGGAGGCTGCCCTTGGCAGGCTTTCGCTAGATACAGGCAGTACACGGGGGATTTTTTCGAGCAGCCCGGCCCGTTCCGCTTCGCGGAATATCTGTTCGGCAAACTCAGCCCAGCTGCAGGGAGACGAACCGCTGTAGTGATACAGACCCCACTGCAGCTGGCCGTCCCGACAGTAGCGCAGCGCCAGTTCGATCAACACGCGAGCAACGCTTCTTGCCCGCGTCGGGCAGCCGATCTGGTCGCTGACGACAGAGATCTCTTCCGTCTTGCTCGCCAGATTGAGCATGATGTTGACGAAATTATTGCCCCGCTCTCCATAGATCCAGCTGGTCCGCAAGATCAGATGGCGATCAAGCGTCTGGCAAATGGCAACTTCCCCCGCGCGGCGGGTCGAGCCGTAAACGCTGTTTGGCATCGGCTGGTCCGTTTCGCGGTACGGCTCGGTACTGTCCCCAGCAAAAACGTACTCGCTGGACAGGTGAAACAGCGGAATGTCGAACTGCTTGGCAGCTTCGGCCAGGTTCGCCGCCCCGTCTCGATTGACTGCCTCGGCCTTGGCCAACTCGGCTTCGGCGTGATCCAGGTTGGTATAGGCTGCGGCGTTGATGATCAACGCCGGCCGATGGCGCTCCAGCGCCTTCTGCACCTGCGTTGCCGAGGTGATGTCGAGCGCCTCGTGAGACAGGCCAATCGCCTCCAGCCCGAAGCTCGCTGCCTGGTTGACGATGCAATGGCCAACCTGCCCATTGGCGCCACAGACCAGCACCCGCATATTGGGGCGTGGGTTCATGGGGGTTGCCTGCTCCGGCGTGTCGGCATCCGATGTCTGCAAGGGTTCGGCCGGCCGGACATCATCCCTCGTCTGGCGCGCCGGCTTTGGGGACAATACCTGCACAGTGACGCCGAGCGCCTCGACCGGAGCGTCGGCGGGCTCTGGGGCCGGCTTGAACCGGAAACTTTCCAGCAGCCCCTTGAGAACGATTCGGGATTTTGCGCCCTGACCACCCTTGAACAGCCGCATAGCCAGGATCAGACGCGATAGGAATACCGTCATCACTCGCCGCCGGCTGTGATACCGGCGGGCGATGAACAGCTCGTTGCGAACAAAGTGCCGGTGCAGGGCCGTTCGGTTGGGATCGAGCTCACGCTGGATACTGATCGATCCGCTGACCTTTCGCAGATGCCAGACCTTGCTTGCCGCAACCAGATAGCCTGGCGCCTCCTGGCTGATGCGCAGGGTGTATTCGGTATCGTCACCCCACATGAACATGGCAGCCAGTGGCAATCCATAGCGCTGCAGCGAAGCACGAGGCACCAGGATCGACACGTAGGTCGCCGGGCGCACCGGTATCACCCCAAGGTCGAGCAGTGCCGGCCAGTTTTCATAATCGCTGGCGTTGGTCCGCTGGTCTACGCCTGGCACGTTGGTCAACAGGCCATCTTCGGTGTATGCCCGGGAGATCAGGAATGAATAGGGCTGACCTTTGCCCTGGAGCCGATCGCCTGCATCAAGCAACTGCTGCAGGGCATCCGGTTCGGGGATGACATCATCGTCCATCATCCAGATCAGATCCGCGCCCTGCTGGTACGCAATCCGGAATCCTGCGCTGAAACCTCCTGACGCACCGGTGTTATGCGACAGCACATGGACCTTGAGGTTGGGCAGTTGCGACTGCAACAGCATCTCTACGGTGCCGTCATTGCTGGCGTTGTCGACCACGATGATTCCGTCGCACTGACGGCTCTGTGCATTGATGCCGTCAAGGCAGCGCTTGAGCAATTCCTTGCGTTTGTACGACAGCACGACTGCGTATATCTGATCCATTGAGGCGCTCGGCATTTCATGAAGAAGCGGTGGGAGTCCAATCTGGCAGAAGGACAACATCCTGATCGCGTCAGCCGCGGCAGGAGCACGCTGCGGAGTCGTGATGGGTAGTGGCCATAATGCTCAGCTCTGACCCAAGGCCCTGGCCGAGGTTCAGTTAAGTGCAACGAAATATGACCAGGTGCACCTTGCTCGAGCTCAGTCCTGCCCCTTTAGTTGGATGGAGGCTCGCGGTTGCAGCCGGAAGCAACCGCGAGCGTCACGGCCGGCGGAGGTTCGGCAGGGCCAGGACCCACCCTGCTCAGAACAGCAGCACCGAACTCAGCGCTCCCCTCCTGTTCACATTAGTTGAACAGCAGAACTGGAGAAGCAGGATGAAAAAACCTTTATTGGTACTGGTCAGCCTGGCATTCGCGTTCCCTGCATTCGGACAGGAGCCCTTGGTAGCGACTCGCCTGAACGGCATGAACCTCGAGATCGAAGAATTGGGTGTGCCGGGGGTGTCTTCCAAAAAGGTCGACCTGACTGGTGTGCCAGCCATCAAGGTAACCAACCGCAGCAACGAAATTGCATCGTGCCAGTTCCATGCATTGCCCGAAGAAACCGTCATGACCGCGGCTCCCGCAGCTTCGATCAACCCCAATGAGCAATCCGTCATGCGTGTGCCCGGGAAGTATTCGGGCGGCGGGCCGATTGCCCTGCTGGTGTGCAAGCCCGAAGGCGTCCCGGGTCGCTGACCTTGGAAGAAGCCTAAACGTGTCCCCGCCTATCCGAACCAGGAGATCGTCATGAACAAATCCTTTCTAGCGTCACTGACCATTGCCACAGTGCTCGCCGCCAGTGCCCAACCTGCCCTTGCTCAGTGGCCGGCAGGGACCCCACGGGAAGACACCGGCGCACGTCCCAGCCCCATGGGCAACCCGACGCCAATGGAAAAGCTGGAAACCCACCGAAATGAACGGGGCCAGATAGTTACCGAGGACGGTCGTGTGGTGAAAGGAATGCCTGAGAGCGACACGGTACCCAACCGCAACATGCACCGCACTGAACAGGAAACAGTCACCGAGGACCCACCTCACGCTTCTGCAACCCCAGGGGAAATCGAATAGCGCCGGACCGCCGTAACAGGGCAACCAAAAGGGAAAGTCAATCGCGTCGAATGTCAGCTTATGTCGCTGGCAGCTCAGGAGGCCGGCCATCGACCCGATTGCGGTCGGCGTGTCCGGCTGCTTGCTCGCCGTTACAAGACGCGAACCAAATGTGGAAAGTTGATTGAATGAGCAGCTCGATTAGAGCAGGACGACTAGTGGGCAGCATCCTGTTCGGCCTACTGGCAGGCTGCGCCGGAACCGAACGCCTCGATTCGGCTATGGCAAGCATCAATCAGGACTACAGCCAGCTACAGGACGAAGCCTTGCTGCTCAACATTGTGCGCCGAAGTGCCTCGCTACCTGCGCACTTCACGACCGTGACCACCATTCGAGGTCGTAGTCGGTTCTTCGCCGGAGCCAATCTGACTCTACCGTTCGGCGGCGAGGCGCCGTCGGACTTCAGCTTCAATCCGCATATGTCCGTCGAGCAAGGACCGGGTTTCGACGTTTCAACCCAGGACAACCAGGAGTTCTATCGCGGATATGTCGCCCCGATCAGCACAACGTCACTGGCGTTAATGCTGCGGCAGGACTATGCGCCCGAGCTGATCCTTTCCCTATTCCTGGAAAGCGCGCATATCGAGCGTTCTGGGGAGATGGAGCGTTATTACAACAACCCCTCGAAGACTGCCGACTTCAATCGATTCCAGCAGCTGATAAACCGCCTCGTCGACCAGGGAATCACGATGGAGACGGCCTCGCTCGTCAGCCCTTACGGGCCGGAACTCGACCTCAAGCAAGCCCCTTCCATTGACCAGCTCATTGCCGCGCGCAAGGAAAACCTAGCCATCAGCACCCGCGGCCGCAACCGCTACCAGCTGACCGAATCAGTAGAGAGCGCACGGTTCTGTTTCGTTCGCCCCTCGGAAAAACTCTTCAAGCGCGCCCGCTGCAAGCTGGAGAGTCGAAAGGAGTTTCAGCTTGGCGACGCTGATTTCTTCGGCAGCGTCGGCGGCGGACGTGTGTACTTTGAAGCCAAGGGCATCGGCAAGGTGGAACTGCGCACGAGATCGCTGGCTGAAGTGTTTGACTACCTTGGTGAATATGTCCGCGTGCAGAATGATCGAGGGTCGTTGCTCACCGTCAGGACACCGTTGGGGCCGAAGCCGATTATCCGAGTGCAAACCGGCCCGGCGAGCGATGCGGTCGTCAGCATCGAATTCGCTGGTGAGCCTTACTGGATCCCCAGCGGACCAGAGGGAGGTCAGTCTGGCGCGGTGCTTTCCATGATTTCGCAGCTGCTCGCACAGGCGCAGTCGGTCGAAGACATGCCCATCAACAATACGATCAACCTCATTGGCCAATAGTAGACAGGGGTTCGCCTAATCAGGGCCACCGGGATTCCAGCGATCGCCATATCGACTGTTCGGGAACTCCACATGCAGGCTGTTTACGAAAACAAGGTCAGCGCCATCCTCTGGTGATGACTATCCAGACACTTGCAGAGGAGAAGCAGCATGAACATGAAATGGCACAACGCTGTGGGCGGCATTGCCGTGACCATGGTGCTTGCAGGCGGCTCGAGCATGTCCTACGCGGCAGACATGGATTACAGGACCTGGGACGCCAACAAGTCCGGCACTCTGGAGTACAACGAGTGGGACACAGGTTTCGATAACAACGGCCTGTTTACAACCTGGGATACCGACAAGGACGGCTTGCTGTCTGACGAGGAATACGGTCAGGGTGTCTATAACAGTTATGACCGCGACAACAGCGGCGATTGGAACGAAGACGAGTACAACAGCTTCCGCGACGACGCAGGCGAAAAGGGCTGGCTCGATATGTAACGTTGCGGTCCGGATAAGACGCGACCTTGCCGCCCCCTTCATTGGGGGTGGTCCTGTTTCCAAAGCGCTATGCCCGTGGCTTTAGTGGTCCTCGGCTAGGAAGTTGAACGCTCCGTGGTCGGCGCGCTCCCACAAACATCTGCATCGATCACATCTGTGAGTAACCGCATGAAACAACAAAACCGCAGCATTCACCTGGCCTCGCGTCCGAACGGAGCGCCCACTCCAGACAACTTTCGGCTGGAAACCGGGCCGGTGCCGAGCCCCGAAGACGGACAGCTGTTGCTGCGCACCGTCTATCTCTCGATCGATCCCTACATGCGCGGCCGCATGAGTGCCGGGCCGTCCTACGCGCCGCCCTTGGAAGTGGGCGATGTGATGGTGGGCGGTACGGTTTGCCGGGTCGTCGAGTCGCGTCATCCTGACTACCGGGACGGCGACTGGGTGCTCAGTGCCAATGGTTGGCAGGACTATGCCTTGTCCAGTGGACAAGGGCTGATCAAGCTCGATCCCAACATGCAGCACCCTTCCCATGCCCTCGGTGTGCTGGGCATGCCCGGCTTCACCGCCTACATGGGTTTGCTCGATATCGGCCAACCCAAGGCCGGCGAAACGCTTGTAGTGGCCGCAGCCACCGGCCCGGTCGGCGCTACGGTGGGCCAGATAGGCAAACTGAAGGGCTGCCGGGTCGTAGGCATTGCCGGTGGGGCTGAAAAATGCAAGCACGCTGTCGAAACGCTTGGCTTTGACGCCTGTATCGATCATCGCGCCGAAGGTTTTGCACAGCAATTGGCGGAGAACTGCCCAGACGGGATCGATGTGTATTTCGAGAACGTCGGCGGCAAGGTGTTCGATGCCGTGCTGCCACTCCTCAACACCAGCGCAAGGGTGCCGGTCTGTGGCGTCGTCGCGCAGTACAACAGCACCGACCTGCCAGACGGTCCGGACCGCTTGCCATTGCTACTCGATACCATCCTGAAGAAGCGCATGCGCATGCAGGGCTTCATCATCTTCAACGACTATGGCCATCGCTATGACGAGTTCGCCCGGGACATGAGCGCGTGGTATGCCGAGGGCAAGATCAAATACCGCGAGCAGGTCGTCCAGGGTCTGGAAAATGCGCCCGAGGCGTTTATCGGCCTGCTCGAAGGCAAGAATTTCGGGAAACTGGTCGTGCAGGTTGGCGAGGTCTAACGTCTTTCAAGCCATCGACACCTGAAAGCACGGCTCGTCTGGTGGATTGAAGCGCAACGACGCCCGCCCCGCTCAACCGCCGAAGCAGGGGTCGGCGGCGCCCAACTTTCAGCAGGCAGCCGCCGCCTCAATTTCGCGAGCAAGGACTCGACGTTCCCCTCGCGCCTACAGCTGCACCAGCGAAACCGAATGTTTTCGTGGCAGCGAGCTCGCTCGCGATCCACACTCAGACATCAAGCGATGTCGGGCAAGCTCAGCCTTGACCCAGCCCAGCCGACATTTCGCAGCGGCGCGCATCCCTCGCCTGTTGCAAATGCGGCGGCCGCACGCCGGGGATCGGGTTGGCCAGGCGAATCTTCAGAAATTCGGTGACGTCCGCGTTGAGGCCACGCCCTCCTCCATATGGAAAGTTGTTGTCGTTGGTCACCAGCAAGGTGCGCGCATCCAGCGGCAACACGCTTTCGATGGTCACGTAGGGAAAGGTGAACGACCGCTGGCCGTCGCCGTTCAGGTCGTCGGGGTCGGCCAGCTGCATGAGGTCGACCACTTCGGTTTTCTGCACGGCACCGCCACTGGCGACACCCCGGATGTCGATCAGGTAGATCTTCTTGAACGGGGTGCCATTGGTAGCGGTAGCGCCATTGCGCTCGATGACCAGAAAGCGTGTCTCGTCGATGGCGGTCATGTCACCGATGGCGTGCTCCGGCGCCTGCAGGCGATAGAAGAACACCTTGCCGGTATAGCGTTCCTGATCGATGTCGAACTCGTTGATCCGCAGTGTGCCGGCTGGATCGCCGTTGACGGACTTTTCCAGCAGCGCGTACAGCCGATCGCCGCGCGGGTTGATCGCCATGCCTTCGAAGCCACCTGACCCACCCAGATTGGCGGTTGCGCGCCCAGCCACTACGTCCGCGTGCTGCGGCGCGTAAACGCCCGGTAGCGAGATGGCGCTACGGGTGACGGTGCCGGAGGCATCGGTCTTCACCAGGTACGGACCGAACTCATCACCAAACCACATGGCGCAGTTCTTGTCGCGGCGCACCGACTCGATGTCCAGGTCGGCGCCCGTCAGCAGGCGACCGAAATCGATGGCACTGTCTACGCGCGGCTTGGAGCCGTCGTTGTAATAGAAGCGGTAGTCGGCCTGGATCGGCAGTTCCAGCTTTTGATTGATGTCGTTGAGCGTCAGGCGCGACGGATGAGTGAAGCGAGCCAGCGGCGCGCCGCTGAGATAGTCGCTGGCGATGACCTTGCCGCTGCCGCCGCTGGCGGTGCGGAAGTCCGGCCGCACGCTGTAGAGTCGCAACAGCGTATCGGCAGAGTTCGTTTGCCCACCGAAGCCGTTGTCGGTCATGAATATGAAGCTGTTTTCATCTGCGCCCGGCAGCACGGCGGAAAAGCCCTGTACCGGCTGGCGGTTTTCATAGGGTGGCGCGAAGGTGCCGTAGGGGTTCGCGTTGGCCATCTGACCCGACGTTGGGCCGTCGGAGAACGTATCGGAGGGCATCATCGCCCAGCCCACCAGAGTGTTGGTAGCGGCCATGGCAGGGGCGGAGATCGCAGCGGCAAGGGCCACGACCAGCGGCTTCGGGATTCGCATGTTGGGTGTCTCCATCCGTCTGGAGCCTGCGCCGTGCGACATGCGCGGCACTCTGGCACCGGAGAACCACCTTAGAAAGTCACTGTGTCAGGAATATGGCTATAGCTGAATAAGCGTCATTCCGCCGGCACCATTCGGCGAAAAGCACCGTAAGGCTAGGCCACAAAGCGCGTCATGCGGCCTCATGTCCTCGCGCCGCCTGAGCGAGATAGAACCAGGTCTGAGTATCAAGCTGCAGCTCGGCACCCAATAGCGCTTCCTCGATTCGCTCCCAGCGCAGGCTACCGAGGATCGGCACCGGTTTGCCGGGCAGCTTGCGCAGCCAAGCCAGGGCGACCTGATTGGCTGTGGCATTCAACGCAGCGCCGACGTCGTCAAGTGCGCGCTGCAACTCGGGGCCGAAACGTCCGCCGCCCATCGGCGACCACGCCAGTACATGCAGCCCTTCGCTCTCCATGGCGTGGAGCCGACCATCCCACGCGGCGTCCTGCGCCTGCAGTGAAAGCTCGATCTGATTGCAACGCAGCGGCAGCTCCCGCGCCAAGGTCTGGCAGTGTAGCAACTCCGCATTGGAGACCCCGAGCCAGCCGATCTTGCCGCTGCCGACCAGATCGTCCAGGGCCCGCGCGACTTCATCGACCCGCAGCAAGGGATCGGGGCGGTGCAGGAGAAAGCCGTCCAGGCGCTCCACCCCGAGCCGTTTCAACGAGCCCTCCACCGCCTCGGTGAGGTACGCCGCCTGAGTGTTGTAGTGCTTGACCTGCCAGCGCGAGCTGTCCTGCGCAGCGGGCACGATGTCGGCCTTGCCGATCAGCTGGACATGCTGGCGCAACGCCGGGCGCAGTTGCAACGCGGCGCCAAAATGCGCCTCGCACTCACCAGCACCATAGATATCGGCGTGATCGAAACCGCTCAGGCCGCGATCCACACAGCGCTCGATGAAGCCCAGCAGCGCCTGCGGCTGCGCCAGTTCGGGGTATTGCATCAGGCGCATCATGCCCAGCAAAAGAGGTTGTTCGACGACCTTGTTCAAGTGATCTCCAGTTTCGTCAGGGGATGAGGCCAGCCGCAAAGATAACGATGCCGCGACCGGAAGGTCGTGTACTGACCGGTCCCAGGACGCAAGGTTCTGCTCCCTGATCGCAACGCTTGGCGAATCGCCCCAAAAAAGGGAGCCGGCCGCCAACACCGCACCCTTGTGGTTCAGCCTCTTGGGTGGCCTGTACTTCACCCAACGAGGCCGACCGGTCTGCAGAGCGAGCGTCAGCCCGCTGCCACCCCATCAACCGCGGGGCATCGAACCGTCCAATCCGCATCTCGTATCTCGCTGGCACGCAACCTGCTATGGCCTATGCAAAGCCTGCCGACCGATTCGGCAGCGTCTCCCGCGGTCAACGAAGACCATCAGCCACGAGTGGCACGGGACGGGTGCACCGGGCAACGTCGCTCGCCAGCACCCCACACATCCTAATACCAGGCAAAGGCGCCTGGAGCTGCACGACAGCTCCAGGCGCCTTTTTTGTTTTTGTACGACGACGCCGCAATCGGCTTCGACGGAGGAACCGGTCATGAACGCAATCGTCACCCCGATCAAGAGCGAAACGCTGGTCGTCATCGGCAACGGGATGGTGGGGCATCACTGCGTCGAGCAGCTGATCGAGCGCGGCGCGCTGGGCCAGTACCAGATCCATGTGTATGGCGAAGAGCGTCAGCGCGCCTATGACCGCGTGCACCTGTCCGAATACTTCGGCGGCCGCGATGCCGACTCACTGGCCATGTGCGATGCCGACTATTACGCCGCCCACGGCGTGCATATGCACCTTGGCATCCAGGTGTTGGAAATCGACCGTGAACGCAAGGAAGTGGTCACCCGCGAAGGCCGCCAGCCGTACGACAAGCTGATTCTGGCTACCGGTTCCTACCCTTTCGTACCGCCGATCCCGGGTGCCGAAGGCAATTCGCGCCTGGTCTACCGCACGCTGGATGACCTCGACGCCATCCGCGCCGCCGCGGGCAACGCCAAGCGCGGCGTGGTGGTCGGTGGCGGCCTGCTCGGCCTGGAAGCGGCCAATGCGCTCAAATCGCTCGGCCTCGAAGCCCATGTGGTGGAGTTCGCCCCACGCCTGATGCCGGTGCAGCTGGACGAGGAAGGCGGCAAGGCGCTCAAGGCCCGCATCGAGGCGCTGGGCGTCGGCGTACATCTGTCGCGTGCTACCCAAGAGATAGTCATCGGCGAGGAATACGCCTACCGGATGAACTTCAACGACGGCGACCATCTGGAAACCGATCTGATCGTCTTCTCTGCCGGTATCCGCCCGCAGGATGCGCTGGGCCGCAGCGCCGAACTGGAGATCGCGCCGCGCGGCGGCATCGTGATCGACGCCGACTACCGCACCAGCGACCCCTCGATCTTCGCCATTGGCGAGTGCGCGTCCTGGAACGGCATGATCTTCGGCCTGGTCGCCCCCGGTTACACCATGGCCCGCAACCTGGCCGCCCTGCTCTGCGGCCAGCCGCACCAGCCGTTCAGCGGCGCCGACATGTCCACCAAACTCAAGTTGCTCGGGGTCGACGTCGGCTCCATCGGCGACGCCCACGCCACCACGCCCGGCGCCAAAAGCTATCGCTTCATCGACGAAGCCAACGCCAGCTACCGTCGCCTGGTGCTCTCCGACGATGGCAAGCGCGTCATCGGCGCGGTGCTGATTGGCGACAACAGCTACTACGACACCTTGCTGCAGTACGCGCAGAACGGCATCAAGCTGCCGGCCGATCCGTCCAGCCTGATCCTGCCGCTGTCCGATGGCGCACCCACGCTAGGCGCCGATGCGTTGCCGGATACCGCGACCATCTGCTCCTGCCACAACGTCACCAAGGGCGCGGTGTGCTGCCAGGTCGATGCTGGCCTCACCGACCTCGGCGAGTTGAAAGCGGCGACCAAGGCCGGTACCGGATGCGGCGGCTGCTCGGCCCTGCTCAAGCAGGTCTTCGAACACGAGCTGGCCGCGCGCGGCGTGGAAGTCGACAAGAGCCTATGCGAGCACTTCGCCCACACCCGCCAGGAGCTGTACGGCATCGTCCGCGTCGAAGGCATAATCAGCTTCCAGGAACTGCTCGCCAAGCACGGTCGCGGCCACACCGGCTGCGACATCTGCAAGCCAGCGGTGGGCTCGATCCTCGCCTCCTGCTGGAACCAGCCGATCACCGATCCGGGACTGATCCCGCTGCAGGACACCAACGACACCTTCATGGCGAACATGCAGAAGAACGGCACCTACTCCGTGGTGCCACGCATCGCCGGCGGTGAAATCACCCCGGACAAGCTGATCGCCCTGGGTCTCGTCGCCAAGAAATACGACCTTTACACCAAGATCACCGGTGGCCAGCGCATCGACCTGTTCGGCGCCCAGCTGCACGAGCTGCCGGACATCTGGGGCGAGCTGATCGAGGCGGGCTTCGAGACCGGCCACGCCTACGGCAAATCCCTGCGTACGGTGAAATCCTGCGTCGGCAGCACCTGGTGCCGCTATGGCGTGCAGGACAGCGTCGGCATGGCGCTGCGCCTGGAGGATCGCTACAAGGGCCTGCGCTCGCCGCACAAGATCAAGTTCGGCGTCTCCGGCTGCACCCGTGAATGTGCCGAAGCGCAGAGCAAGGACATCGGCGTAATCGCCACCGAGAACGGCTGGAACCTCTATGTGGCCGGCAACGGCGGCATGCGCCCACGTCACGCCGAGCTGTTCGCGACCGATCTCGATGACGACACCCTGGTGCGCTACATCGACCGCTTCCTGATGTTCTACATCCGCACCGCAGACAAGCTGCAGCGCACCTCGGTGTGGCGCGAATCGCTGGAAGGCGGCCTCGACTACCTCAAGGAAGTCATCATCGACGACAGCCTGAACCTCGCCGCCGAGCTCGAGGCGCAGATGCAGCTGGTGGTCGACCGCTACGAATGCGAATGGGCCAACGCCATCAACGACCCTGAAAAGCTCAAGCGCTTCCGCACCTTCGTCAACGACAGGCGCGGCGACCCGGACATCCACTTCGTCAAGGAGCGTGGCCAGCGCCGTCCGGTGCGCGCGTCCGAACTCCACCTGATTCCCGTCACCGAGGAGGTGCTCTGATGAGCCAGCCCAACGCCGTACGCAAGCAATCAGATGAGTCTGTCAGCTGGCGGGCCCTATGCAGCCGCCTAGACCTGGTCGCCAATTCAGGCGTGGTCGCCTGGTTCGAAGGCCAGCAGATTGCGCTGTTTCATCTGCCTGACACCGAGGTGGGGGAGCAGATATTCGCCATCGAGAACAAGGACCCGAAATCGGGCGCCAACGTCATCGGTCGCGGCATCCTGGGGCAACTCAAGGGCGACCTGGTGATCGCCTCGCCGCTGTACAAGCAGCACTTCCGCCTGGCCGATGGCAGTTGTCTGGAATATCCGGAACAGCAATTGCAAGTCTGGCCAGTACGCTTCAATGGCGATGCGGTGGAAATCGCTTCAGTGGGCGGGGCATGAAGGCCGAATTCATTCGGCCACAGCGTCAGAAGCGCTAACTCGGATCAATAAGGCCGCGATCATCGGCCATCAGCCAACACACATTGAGATCGAAAATGTCCTACCTCGTTCCTTCTGAATTCGTCACCAAGATGGTCGACTCGGGTGAGTCCAAGGTTTTCATGTCCACACGTGACACCCTGATCCGGGCCTTCATGGCCGGTGCGATCCTGGCGCTGGCCGCCGTGTTCGCCGTGACCGTCACGGTGCAGACCGGCTCGCCACTGGTGGGGGCGATGCTGTTCCCGGTCGGTTTCATCATGCTCTACCTGATGGGCTTCGATCTGCTCACTGGCGTCTTCGTCCTGGCGCCCTTGGCACTGCTGGACAAGCGGCCGGGCGTGACCGTAAACGGCGTTCTGCGCAACTGGGGGCTGGTGTTCCTTGGCAACTTCGGCGGCGCGCTGCTGGTCGCATTCATGATGGCCTTCATGTTCACCATGGGCTTTTCCACCGATCCGGGTCCGGTCGGCGAAAAAATCTCCCACGTCGGCGAAGCGCGGACGCTGGGTTACGCCGAGTATGGCCTTGCCGGCTGGCTGACCATCTTCCTGCGCGGCATGCTGTGCAACTGGATGGTCTCGATGGGCGTCGTCGGCGCCATGATCTCCACCTCGGTCAGCGGCAAGGTGATCGCCATGTGGATGCCGATCATGCTGTTCTTCTTCATGGGCTTCGAGCATTCGGTGGTGAACATGTTTCTGTTCCCCTCGGCCATGATCATGGGCGGCAATTTCTCGGTCATGGATTACATGATCTGGAACGAGATCCCCACCGCGCTGGGCAACCTGGTGGGCGGCCTGGCCTTCACCGGCCTGACGCTCTACACCACCCACGTCAGGACGGGCGCGAAGCGTGCGCTGGTGCGCTGATCCATGACTGGAATAGCCCGGCTCGATCGGGCTTCGCATGCCATGAATAGCCAACTAGCGGTCTCGGTGGGCCAACACACCGACAAGGGTCCGAAGGAAACCAACCAGGATTTCCACGGCGTATACATTCCCGAAGAGCCACAACTGAGCAGCAAGGGCATTGCCATTGCACTGGCCGACGGTATCAGCAGCAGCGCCGTCAGCCACATCGCCAGCGAGTCGGCAGTCACCGGTTTCTTCGCCGACTACTACTGCACGTCCGATGCCTGGTCGGTCAAAACGTCCGCACAACGTGTGCTGATGGCAACCAATTCCTGGCTGCATGCGCAAGGGCAGCAAAGTCCCTATCGCTATGACCCGGATCGCGGCTACGTCTGCACCTTCAGCGCCATGATCATCAAGTCGACGACCGCGCATCTCTTCCATGCGGGCGACTCACGCATCTATCGCGTTCAGGGCACTGCACTGGAACAGCTGACCAATGACCACCGGATCTGGATTTCACAAGATCAGAGTTACCTGAGCCGGGCGCTGGGCATCCACCCGCAGTTGGAACTTGACTACCACGTCGAGCCGATCGTAGTCGGCGATACCTTCATCCTCGCCACTGATGGTGTCTACGAGTACATCAGCGCGGCGTCGATGCTTGGCGCCATCGCGAACCATCCGGACGATCTTGACGCCGCTGCCCGCGCCATCATCGAACAGGCGCTGGACCAGGGCAGCGACGACAACCTGACAGTGCAAATCCTGCGTATTGAAGCATTGCCCCTTCACGCAGCGGACGAGCTGCATCAGCATCTGACTGACCTGCCCTTCCCGCCCGTCCTGGAAGCCCGTGCGGTATTCGATGGCTACACCATCGTTCGCCAACTACACGCAAGCAGCCGCAACCATGTTTATCTCGCCACAGACAATGACAGCCAGAAGCCCGTGATCATCAAGGCGCCGTCGGTTGACCGGCGGGGGGACATGCATCATCTGGAGCGTTTTCTTACCGAGGAATGGGTAGCACGACGGATCAACAGCCCCCATGTGGCCAAACCATGTCCGCAACCCCGCAAGCGCAACTATTTGTACAACGTCAGCGAATACATCGAAGGCCAGACACTGACGCAGTGGATGATCGACCACCCCCGGCCGGATCTGGAAACCGTTCGCGGCATCATCGAGCAGATTGCCAAGGGCGTGCGCGCGTTCCACCGACTGGAGATGCTCCATCAGGATCTGCGCCCGGCGAACATCATGATCGACGCCACCGGCACGGTTAAGATCATCGACTTCGGCTCGACCCACGTCGCCGGCATCATGGAAATCGCGTCGCCTATCGAACGCAACGATCTGCTCGGCACCGCCCAGTACACTGCGCCAGAGTATTTCCTCGGCGAAGGCGGCAGTACCCGCTCGGATATGTTTTCACTGGCGGTGATTACCTACCAGATGCTCACCGGCGCCCTGCCCTACGGTACCAAGGTCGCCCGCTGTCGCACCCGGGCGGCGCAAAACAAGCTGATCTATAAATCGATCCGTGAACATGACCGTGAGGTGCCGGCATGGATCGACGATGTGCTGCGCAAGGCGTTGCATCCCGATCCAAGCAAGCGCTACGAGGAACTGTCTGAATTCATCTTCGAATTGCGCCAGCCCAGCCAGGCCTTTCTGAACAAGGCCCGACCTCCGCTGATGGAACGCAACCCGGTGCTGTTCTGGAAAGGCGTGTCGCTGGCGCTGGCCGTGGCGGTGGTCATGTTGCTGCTTCGCTAAGCGGTCTGGATTATTCCGGACGTTGCGGCGCGTAGACGTTGAGTGCCGGATCGCTGATGCCGTCTTTCGAGGGGTCGAGAATCCAGCGCAGCTGGGTGACCAGATCATCGCAGTTTTCGCCGCGCTGTTGCCAATCCTGAAAGGCAATACGCGCAGCGGTCAGTGATTGCTCTGCGATCTGCTCAGCCTCGGTGGCTGGATCGCCAGGCTGCCACCGATCGAAAACGGACTTGAGCGAATGCTGCGCTTCTTCTGCGCCCAGCTCGCCATCGGCCCAGCGTGACGTGATGTCCTGCGCCTTCTGCAACGCGCTGATAGACGGGTTCGACGTTTCCATCTCTGACTACCTCCAATGAGTTCTTGTCTGACTTGGAGTCCCGCTGGGCCGGTGAATTCGGCTCCGCCTATCACCCGACCCGCCTGCAAAGGAAGCTCGCATGTAAATGCTCGCAAAGTGCCGTTCGGCTCCTCATCGGAACGTCCCGGCTGTTTGAGCTGCCAGATCAGGATCAGTCTCGATGTCCGCATCGATTCCCTTCGGCGAGGCACGACCCTTGACCCTGACACCCGCCCCCTCAACCAGCCAAGCTGACGTAATCGTCGTCGGCGCGGGCATCGCCGGACTTTCGTGCGCCACCCGCCTGGCCGATGCAGGCTTGCGCGTTTTGGTGCTGGAAAGCAGCGACGTCCCGGGCGGTCGGGCTCGAAGCTGGGTCGACCCGGGTACCGGCATCGAAGTGGATATCGGCCCGCATGTGTTGCTAAACAAGTATCCGAACATGCTGGCGCTGCTCGAGCGCCTGGGCACCGCCGATCAGGTCTGCTGGCAGACCGAGGAGCTGCTGACGGTACTCGACAGAGGCAAACGCCTGAGATTCAGGGTCGGCGGCCTGCCCGCACCGCTGCACTATGCCCGCAACCTGCCGCAGGTACTGCGCAATGTGCCGCTGCGCCACCTGCTGAGTAACGTTCGGTTGGGATGGCAGACCATGCGCAGTTCGCCACAGGAGCTGATGGCGCTCGATGACCGCAACGGCCGCGACCACCTGTTGAGCAACGGCGTCAGCCCTGGCTTCGTCGACTGGTTCTGGGCCTCGGCATCCATGGCCATCCTCAATCTGCCGGTCGAACACTGTTCTGCGGCCTCGCTGATGCGCTTGCTGGCGCAGGGTCTTGGGCACAACGATCTGGCCTTTGGCTTCCCCAAGGTCGGGCTCAGCGAGCTGTATGCCTGGCCTGCGATTCGCTTGCTTGAGCGCAACGGCGGCGAGATCCGCTTCAATCAGGCAGCCAACGGCCTGCATCGGCGCGGTGAGCATGTAGCCGGCGTGACGCTCACCGACGGTTCGAGGATCGATGCCTCTGCCGTGGTGCTTGCCGTCCAGCCCACCGCCATCGACTCGGTGCTGCCGCGCAATCATGCGTTGACCACGACCGCCGCCCTCTTCGAGCCCAGCCCCTACGTCAGCTGCTACCTGTGGTTCGACCGCAAGCTGACCGATGCCCGTTTCTGGGCCCGTCCCTGGTCTGCGGAGTGCTTCAACACCGACTTCTATGACCTGTCGAACATACGGGATGACGGGGCTGGCCTTGGCTCGATGATCGCTACCAACATCATCTGGAGCCATCGGGCAGCCGAGCTATCCGATCAGGCGATCATCGAGGCGACGCTCAGTGAAATCGCTGACTTTGCGCCCTGTGCTCGACAGGCTCGCCTGGTGGATGCCGTCGTGCATCACATTCCCATGTCGGTTCCCTGTGCCATACCGGGCATCGAAGCCAGCCGACCTCGGGTATGTCAGGAACAGGGGTTGTTCGTCGCCGGTGACTGGGTCGATACCGGACTGCCTTTCTGCATGGAAAGCGCCACGCGCGCCGGCGCGCTCGCTGCCGAACAGGTGCTGGCTGAGCGCGGCGTAAAGACCCGTTTTGCGCTACCCACACCAGTGCCCGGCGGCCTGACGCGCTGGCTCAGGCGCGCTGATGGCTCCGACGGATTCTAGACTCCGAAGGAGGCCTCCATCTCATGGACTCCCAGACTCAGCAGAGGCTTCCGGCCATGGAGGACAGCCAGTGGACCGGTCGAATCAAACACCCACTCCGCCGTACCTATGCATAGCGAGCCCTGGACCCTGCATCGGGTACGCAACGGCCCGCCGCGCCCGGGCTGAATGACAAAGCCGCTCACGCCAGGCCGTCCCGGTATCGACCGGCCGGGTTGAAAGCGCAAGGCCGCCACCTGACGACCATCGATCCTCATCTTGCCGGCAAATTCTTTATCGACCGCAAACCGGTCGAACTCCGCCAGCGCCTTCGGAATATGCCAGAGCCGACGCCCGCCTTCGGCCGAGACGGCATCGTCGACCCAAATGGCGGTTACCGATCCTGCCGGTAGCCACAATCCTCTGCCGCGCACCAGTACCGCAGCCGCCAGCTCGTCATAGCGCAGCGTACCGCCGGAATATTGCGCCCATATGGTGATCACAACGACGCTTTCACCGAGAGTCAGCAAGGGCAGGTCCGGATGCGGTGCGAGCATCCCGAGTTCGCCGCGAGGAAGCCGCCACAGCGACAGGCACGCTGCGCCTTGCAGATGCCAAGGGGCGTCAGGAATCCTTGCTACTTCGCCTTCATCGTTCATGTCCATGGCTGGCTTCTCCAGCGGCTCACCTGGCTGTCCTGAGTCGACCGTGGCCGCCAACTATCGATCCGCTTTATTGCGCAGGTGGTCCGTCCCTGTGGTCCCATCCATGACGACGCCCCCGGTATCTGGAGCAACCCGCATGCATCTGATCCATTTGCTGCTTCCGCTGTATGACAACCAGCAACAGCCCCTGCCCAAAACGCTGTTTACCGAGGTCCGCGACGAACTCATGGCGCAGTTTGGTGGACTGACGGTCCACACCCGCGCGCCTGTGAGCGGGCTGTGGAAGGAAGAAAACAGCCACGCCGTACGCGACGAGCTGATCATCTACGAGGTAATGGCTCCTGATATCGATCGCGACTGGTGGCAGCGCTACCGCGCCTCGCTGGAGACCCGTTTTCGGCAGGAGCAGGTGCTGATTCGAGCGCACCTGATCGAAATGTTGTAGCCGAACTTTCGCGCCTGGAACGCCATTGTGGTGCCTCCGGAACGAGGCGTGTCAGCGAAACGCCAACCTCGGCAGCTCTTGGCCAGCACAAACCCATGAACCTTGAATGAACCCACGACGATTTACGCTGTCAGTCCTGTCTGCAGTACTGCAGGGGCCATGGCTCCTCCGGGGAGCACTGATCCTCCCGCTCACAATCAGCACATCCGGCAAGCCTGCTGCACGACGCGACGAAGCAGCAGCGGCGCCAGCACCGGATCCGCTTATGTTTCGGCCTGTTCACCAGGGCCTTCATCTTCAGTCAACGCGAAGAACACCATGCCCTTATCCCGTCATCTTCTCGCTCTGCTATCCCGCATCTCCTGGTCTGCCTCCCAGCGAAGCGCCTTTCGCGCCGGTCTGTTCGGCACGCTGCTGGCCTTTGTCGTGCCGGCCCAGGCCCAGCAGGCCACCAATGACCGCTGGGTCAGCGACACCTTGAACACCTACGTACGCAGCGGCCCCACCGATGGCTATCGGATCGTTGGCAGCCTGACCTCCGGACAGAAGGTCGAGCTGCTCGATACCCAGGGCGACTACAGCCAGGTGCGCGGCGAGAACGGCGATCGGGTCTGGATTCGCAGCAGCGACCTGCAGGAGGTTCCCGGCCAGGCCGAACGCCTGCCACAGCTCGAACAGCAGGTTGCCGAACTCAGCGAAGAACTCAGGACCATCAATGAAAGCTGGGAGGCCCGCGTTCAGGGCATGCAGGAAACCCTGGACTCACGCAAGGCCTTGATCGATGAGCTGGAAGCACGTCGCAAGGCACTGGACGAAGCCCTCACTGCCACCGAGTCGGACCTGCGAGACGCCCAGGCACGCCTGGGTGACGAAAACAATCAGGTGCTGATGCGCTACATGGTGTACGGCGGCAGCATCGCCGGCGCCGGGCTGCTTGTAGGGCTGATCCTTCCCGCCATGACCCGGGGCCGCAAGCGCAACGACCGCTGGTTCTGACTGCTACTAGCCCAGGGCGGCCTGAGCCGGTTGACAACCGCACGCACCCGCAGATCGACCTTGGGGAAAATCGGTGCGTCGGGCTGCGCATGCCTGGCGCCTTATCGATCGTACAGCCGCCTCCTGCTGATCCTGCTTTGGACCGGTGTAGCGGGTATCGGCCAGGCGTCCTGTCGTGGCTGGAGCAGCGGTTTGCGACGATCCATTCAGCCTACCCCGCCCAGTTGGGCAAATGCCTCGCTGAAGACCCCGAATGCTAGCGGCACGCCGGCGCGGGGAGACGGCGCTTGACCCGCGTTGCAACATAAGGCGAAATGCTACCGCTCTGCGGGTCGGAGATGGCGAGCTTGCCATACGCCAGGGCGACCGGAGCGAATAGAGCCATCAGTAACCGGTGGCATGACCGCCCGGATATCTATGCCCTTCGCAAAGCCGCCCTCTGGTTCGCTATGGAGGCGTTGCCTCGCCCCTCTACCTTTTGCTTCACCCTGAATACTTCCGCGCCGCTGGAACACCTACAAGCGATTTGCGTCAAACCCGACTACGCTGCCCCTGCCAACAAGGACCCGCACCATGGCCACACTGCAACAACGCACTTTCTCCATCATCGCCAGCAGAGAGCAGGAATTGCTCGACAATTGGGTCAGCGAGCTGGAAGCCAGCGGCCAGTACCGCAGCGTCAGGCCGGACGAGTTTCGCCAGCAGAGCGCCGAGTTCCTGCGTCTGTTGATCGCAGGCGCTGCCAGCACCGACTCTACCGACCTCAGGGCATCCGGCTGGGATGAGATGCGGGCCTTCCTGGAAAAACTGACCCACAGCCGGGTGCTGCTGGGTTTCGACTCGCAGCAGACTGCCGGCTTTGTCTTCTCCGTCAAGCGCCCACTGATGCCGCTACTGCAAGCGGAATTCGCCGACGAGCCAGGCGCACTTGCCGACCAGCTCTGGGCCTTGTCCGAACTGGTCGATCAGCTTGGACTGCATACCGTCCGTACCTATCAGAAATCCCGGGAAGCCGTGATCAAGCGTCAGCAGGAAGAGCTGCTGGAGCTCTCGACGCCTGTCGTCAAGCTCTGGGACGGCGTGCTCGCGCTGCCGATGATCGGCACGCTCGACTCGCAGCGCACCCAGGTCGTCATGGAATCCCTGCTGCAGCGCATCGTCGACACGGGTTCGGAAATTGCCATCATCGACATCACCGGCGTTCCTACGGTCGACACGCTGGTTGCACAGCATCTGCTCAAGACCGTTACGGCCATTCGCCTGATGGGTGCAGACTGCATCATCAGCGGCGTTCGTCCCCAGATCGCTCAAACCATCGTGCACCTCGGGCTCGATCTGCAAGGCATAGTTACCAAGGCTTCCCTCGCCGATGCGCTGGCGCTCGCGCTGCGTCGCTCCGGGCTGACTGTCACCAAGGCCGTCTAAATGGAACGTATCCCGATTTTGCGAATGGGCGAGTTTCTGCTCGTCACCATTCAGGTCGATATGCACGATCAGCTGGCTATGACACTGCAGGACGACCTGGCCGAGCGCATCAGCGCTACCTCGGCTCGTGCCGTACTGATCGATATCTCTGCGCTGGACATGGTCGATTCGTTCATCGGCCGGATGATCAGCTCCATCTCCGGTCTGTCCAGCATCATGGACGCGGAAACCGTCGTAGTTGGCATGCAGCCGGCCGTTGCGATCACTCTTGTCGAACTCGGCCTGACTCTTCAGGGAGTCAGCACGGCGCTGAACGTCGAGCGAGGCATGCAATTGCTGCACAAGCGGATGGCTGATAAATGACCGTGCGCGCAAGCGGCAGTATTGCGGTGCGCATCGAGCAGGACGTGGTCATGGCGCGGCAGGCGGTCCGCAAACTGGCGCAGGATTGCGGCATGCGCCTGATCGATCAGACCAAACTGGTCACCGCGGTGAGCGAGCTGGCTCGCAACACTGTCGTCTACGGCGGAGGCGGCGATATGGACTGGAGCATCGTCGACGAGGGCACACGCACCGGTCTTTGCCTGACCTTCCGGGACGAAGGCCCAGGCATCGCCGACATCAAGCTGGCACTGACCGACGGCTGGACATCCGGAGGTGGTCTGGGCCTGGGGCTCACAGGCGCCAGGCGACTGGTGGATGAATTCGAACTGGAAAGCGCGCCCGGTATCGGTACACGGATCAGCATCACCAAATGGTCATGAACCTTCACGGCGCACTTACCACTGTCCTGCCAATCGAGGACGACAGCCAGGTCGGCCATGCCCGGCGCGTGGCGCAAGCACTGGCCAACCAGCTGGGATTCAACGAGGTCGACGCAGGCCGCGTCGCGATTGTGGCCACCGAGCTGGCCACCAACCTGCTCAAGCATGCGCTGCATGGCGCCCTTCACGTGCGTCAGATACCTGCTCAAAGCGGCAGTGGTCTAGAGCTGATCGCTGTGGATCGTGGACCGGGGTTCGATGCCACCCGCTGCCTGGCCGACGGTTTTTCAACCGGCGGCACCCAGGGCACCGGTCTCGGCGCGCTAACCCGTCAGGCGCAGGTCTTTGACCTTTATTCCGACAGCCGAGGTTCGGTGATCCTTGCCCAGTTGTTTCCACGCCACGTCTTGCCCTTCCCGCTTCGCTTTGGTGTCAGTCAGCATTCGCTGAAAGACGATCCAGCTTGTGGCGACGTCTGGCACCTGGCTGTCGAAGGATCGCAGATCAGCGCACTGGTGATCGACGGTATCGGTCACGGGGAAGAAGCCGAACGCGCCGGGCTGGCCGGCGCGGCAGTCTTTGCCACCGCGCCCTTTGCCGAACCTGCCAGCAGCATGCAGGACATGCATCAGGCAATGAACGGGACCCGGGGCGGCGCCGCCGCAATTGCCCTGTACGACCCCGGCCTCGGCAATCTTCGTTTTGCAGGCGTAGGCAACATCGGTGCCTGCCTGATCACTGCTGACAAGAGCCGCGGGCTGGCCTCGCATCCGGGAATAGTCGGGTCCCAGTATCGCAAGGCCCAGGTGTTCGATTATCCAATCGAGGAAAGCCAGCTGCTGATCATGTACAGCGACGGTCTTCAATCGCGCTGGAACCTGCGCGACTACCCTGGCCTGATCCATCGACATCCGGCGATAATTGCGGCCCTGTTGCACCGCGATTTCTGTCGAGGCCGGGACGATGTGACTGTTCTGGTGATTGCATTGGAGGCAGTCCGTGACTGATTCGAACCTAGATGTAACCGAACGACTGCGCCGCGAGAACGAGTCGCTACGCGCCGAACTCGAGGAAACCAATCAGGGTGTGTTGGCGCTGTACGCCGAACTCGACACCCAGGCCGAACAGCTGCGACAGGCCTCGGACCTGAAGAGCCGCTTCCTGTCTTATATGAGCCATGAGTTTCGGACGCCCCTGGGCTCGATTCGCAGTATCACCCGCCTGCTGAGTGACGAACTGGACGGTCCGCTGAGCGCTGAACAGCACAAGCAGGTCCTGTTTATCAGCGGCGCGGCCACCGAACTCAGCGACATGGTCGATGACCTCCTCGACCTGGCCAAGATCGAAGCCGGGCGAATCACCATTTCGCCAGCCTGGTTCGACATGCTGGATCTGTTCGCCGCCCTGCGTGGGATGTTTCGCCCTATCGTGGATGCCAGTGCGGTCGACCTGATCTTCGAAGAACCGCAGGACATGCCGCGGCTCTACACCGACGACAAGAAGCTGGCGCAGATCCTGCGAAACTTCATCTCCAACGCGCTCAAGTTCACCCAGAGCGGAGAGGTGCGCATTTCCGTGCGTCCCGAAGGCGAGCAAGAAGTGCGCTTCGCGGTGAGCGATACCGGCATCGGCATACCGCAAGACATGCACGGCAACCTCTTTGAGGACTTCGTCCAGATCGACACGCCCCTGCAGAAACGTTTGCGTGGCACCGGTCTGGGGCTATCGTTGTGCAAACGCTTCGCCGAGTTGCTAGGTGGGCGCGTGGGCGTCGACAGTACTCCAGGTGTCGGGTCGACGTTCTTTGTGATCATTCCTGTCGCGATTTCCACGGAGCCGGTTGATGGAAACCAATAGCAGGCTGCTGATCGTCGATGACAACGCCGCAACGCGTTACGCGATCCGCCGGGTGCTGGAGCGGCACGGTTATGCAGTGCTCGAAGCCGGGACTGGCACCGAAGGGCTGGGACTGATTGCGGGCGAAGAGATAGACGCCCTGATTCTCGACGTCAACCTGCCCGACATGAGCGGCTTCGATATCGTCCGGCAGCTGCGTACCGACGACCGGACCCGGCTGCTCCCTGTCATTCACGTCTCCGCCGCGTCGATCCAGACCGGCGACATCATCACCGGCCTGGATGCGGGCGCCGACGCCTACCTGATCCATCCAGTGGACCCGGACGTGCTGCTGGCCACCCTGCGCACGTTGTTGCGGGTCCGCGATACCGAGCATGCGCTGCGCGAAAGCGAAGCGCGTTTCCGCGACATCTTCTCCCAGGTCGCCGCGCCAATAGCAGTCATCGATCCCGAGCTGCGTATCCATGAAAGCAACCGTGCCCTGTCCCTGCTGCTGGGTGACCAGCCGGAGCCCACAGCCCTGAGCGCGAGCCTTGCCGAGGGGCAGCACGCCAAACTGCAATCGCTGCACGACAGCATCGCAAGTGGGGCTCGCTGGCACGACATGCTGATCATGCAGGTAGGCGGCAATCGACGTGAGACCAAATGGCAGGTGTCACCCTATCGGGCCGCCGAGCTCGGCCTGGTGGTCATTGAAGACATCACCGAACAGCGCCAGCGCGAGCGCTCGCAACGGCAGCAACTCGACAACGTCAACAATGAACTGGCTCGGGAAGTGGCCGAACGTGTCCGTGCCGAAGCCCAGCTGATGCAGGCGCAGAAAATGGACGCTCTCGGCAAACTGACCGGCGGCATCGCGCATGACTTCAACAACTTGCTGACGGGCATCATTACTGGCATCGAACTGCTCAAGAAGCGGGTGCACGAAGGTCGTACCGAGGCCGTCCTGCGTTTTGCCGACACAGCACTCAATTCTGCCCGCAGCGCCGCCTCAATGACCAACCGTCTTCTGGCGTTTGCTCGCCAACAGCCGCTGGATGCGCGACCGGCCGACCTCAACGAGCAGATCCGCTCCCTTGAAGAGTTGCTGCAGCGAACCATTGGCGAACATATTTCGTTGAATCTGGAATTATGCGAGCACAGTGCCGTGGCCCAGGTGGATGCCAACCAGCTTGAAAGCGCCATTCTCAACCTGGTGATCAATGCGCGGGACGCACTGCCCAGCGGCGGCACCATCACCATACGCACTGCTGCCCTGCAGTCCCGGGGCGATGCCGACCTGGCCGATGGCGAGTATATGGTGCTCACGGTAAAAGACGATGGCACTGGCATTGCGCCTGAAATAGTCGACAAGGTGTTCGATCCGTTTTTCACCACCAAGCCGCTTGGCCAGGGTACCGGCCTTGGCCTGTCATCCATCTATGGCTTCGCTCGGCAGTCGGGTGGCGGGGCGAGGCTCAGCAGCGTCGTCGGACAGGGCACCGAGGTTTCGCTCGTTTTGCCAGCTGCCATCGCGACCGGCATCACGGCAACGGTTGCCAATGACATGCCCATGGGCGGCGGGGAACACATCCTGATCGTCGAAGACATGCCGGCGGTTCGCATGCTGGTCGCTGAAATGCTGGGTGAAGCAGGTTACCGATGCAGCGAAGCAGGCGACGTAACCACCGCGCTGGCGGTACTGCGGGAAGATCCCAGCGTTGACCTGCTATTGACGGATGTCGGCCTGCCACAGCTTTCGGGTCGGGAGCTGGCCGATACGGCACGTATTCACCGCCCTACCTTGCCAGTCCTGTTCATGACCGGCTACGCCGAAAACGCGGTGCGTCGCGATCGTTTTCTCGTCGCAGGGATGGATATGGTGATCAAGCCGTTCCAGATCGGTGATCTGCTCGGCAAGGTGCGGACCATGCTCGACGTGGCGACCAGCCAGGCGATTTGATCGTTGCGGCCTCCTCCGGCCCGCGTTACCGCTCGGTCTTGGCAGCCTTGTCGGTGGCGATAAGGTCGCCCCAATCACCATACTCGTACCAGTCATCACCCATCATCTCGGCCGGATGCTGGGTCCGTCCGGCACCGTTACCGCAGGCTAGCGAGTCGGCAGGGCAGTAGCGATCGCACCCCCAGCAGATTCGTTCCGGGTGCGGAGGGTTCAGCGGGAATCTCTTGGCCATGGTCGGCCTCGATCTGTACGTGAGTGTGGGCCGTCAGGCTAAACACGTCAGAAGGCGATGAACTTGACCAGACTCAAGAACGCCCCAACTGCCCGCGACACGAGCAGCAGATCAGACCTTCACTTCAGTGAGTTCCATCACATGGGTGATGGCGCCGGCCTTGGCATCCCATACATAACGAAAGTGAGGCCCCTGCACCGGCAACGAAACCGCCTGCGGACGAAACGCGGCGACGCATTCGTGCCCCACCAGCCGAACACTTCGGTAAAGCAGCCCCCAGGTCTTGCCGTCGCGGTGCGCACGGGCGAAGGCCTGAGTGGCCAAGTAGGTATCGAGCTCTGGCTGATGCAGCTCAGGCCGGTCACGTACATCCAGCAGCGGCTTGATCACTTTGTTCACATAGGCGCGCAGCGTGATCTCGACATTGTCCTCACCAGTCGCTGCGAGGAAGCGCTCCTGATGGAACTTGGTTTCCGCGATGGCCGCATCGATGGAGCTGGCGCAGTAATAGACGCCATAGGTGCCGTCGCTGAAACGGCTACAGTTGCCAATATGAGTAAACGCCGCCATCACCGCAGTTGCGCCCGGCCCGCTGACCCGGTCGCCGGGCGCCACCCGCTGCAACAATCCCGCTTCTTCGCGCAGGCGGTCATTGGTCATCGACTCGATCGCAAAGGCCATTTCCAGATCGCCTGGGTCAAGGGTGTCCTCGAACACGCCCAGCGGCGGAAAGGAACTGTTGATCAATCGATACGCTTTGCGCCAACCCGGCAAGACCTCATGCGGCGGCATCAGCCCCTGACCCCATCCAGATAGCGCCGAACATCCGCCAGATCCACGACCTGGCCGCCCAGCATGTAATCGAGCGCGCTCTTGCCATTGAACGGCGCGGCGTCATTGGGTTTGTGTACCCACTCGTAGGCGCGTTCGGTCTTGTTGCTGAAGATGATCCGCAGCGCCTTGTGAATACCCATCAGATAAGAGATCCGCTCGAGCGTGTCTCGTGGCAAGCGCACTTCCGGCAGCTTCTTGTATTTGAAATAGGTTGTATTGCCCACCGATCCCAGAAGCACCCGCTGCTGCTCGGCGCTGCACTTCCACAACCCCATGAGGTTGAAGAAGAACGTCAGCGCCACTCGGCCAGCGTCTGGCGAGGTTATGTCGGGCTTGCTGACTGCCTGCTCGAGCTTCATCTGAGTTCACCTGTTTGCCTGCACTAAGGCACAGGTTAGTACAGTTACGGATATTGTCCACCTTTTAATTCGCATGTGTATCTATTCAGGGTGTTATGTAAATCCGAGCGCACACGATTCCGATGGGTCGCGATAGCCACGCTTCATCCAAGGCTGGCGGCAGGGCCATTTCCCTACAAATTGAGAGGGAACATTTCCAGGCACGATCTAGTCATCTTTAGACGAAGAATCCGGACTGCAGGCGGCGCCACGCGAGTCGCGGAAAGGTGCATCCGGGAGGATTGTCGGACCGTGCCGGCACAGGCCAAGGAGCGCCAAACGTTCCAACCCAATAGCGCTGACGGAGGCCTGATGACCAACTGCACGATCCACTTCGACGGCACGCCGCTGAGCGGTAACGCCGATACCCCGCTAATCGACTTCCTGGCCAGCCATGACATTGACCTGCCCCATGTCTGCTATCACCGCGCGCTGGGTTCGCCGCAAACATGTGATGTCTGCTGGGTGCAGGTCGACGGCGAACTGGTGCGCGGCTGCACACTGAAGGCGCACGACGGGCTGGAGATCACCAGCCAGATCGCCGAAGCCAAGGCGGCACGCGAGGAAGGGATGGACCGGCTGGTGGCCAAGCACGAGCTGTATTGCACGCTGTGCGAGCACAACACCGGCGACTGCACGCTGCACAACACCTATGCGCAGATCAATCCACCGATCCAGCGCTACGAGTTCAAGCGCAAGCCCTACGAGAAAGACCACTCCAACCCCTTCTACACCTACGATCCGGACCAGTGCATCCTCTGCGGGCGCTGTGTCGAGGCCTGCCAGAACGTCGAGGTCAACGAAACGCTGTCGATCGACTTCAACATGGAACACCCGCGCGTGCTCTGGGACGGCGGCAAACCGATCGACGACTCGAGCTGCGTGAGCTGTGGCCATTGCGTCACCGTCTGCCCCTGCAACGCGCTGCTGGAAAAAACCATGCAGCCAGACGCAGGCCCGTTCACGTCGATTCCGCAAAACGTCAAGCGGCCGATGATCGACATGGTCAAGAAGCTAGAGGAAACCATCGGTGCGCGGCCGATCACCGCCATCTCTAAGATGGATATGCACTGGCGGCAGCCGGAGATCAAGCGCACCAAGACGGTGTGCACCTATTGCGGCGTGGGCTGTTCGTTCGAGATGTGGACCCGTGATCGACACATCCTCAAGGTGCAGCCGGTGGTCGATGCGCCGGCCAACGGCATCTCTACCTGCATCAAAGGCAAGTTCGCCTGGGATTTTGTCAACGACCCGAAACGCCTGACCACCCCGCTCATCCGCGACAATGGCAAGTTTCGCGAGGCCAGCTGGGACGAGGCGCTTGATCTCGTCGCCCATCGCCTACTGCAGATCCGCGATACGCACGGGCCGGACGCAATCGGTTTCATCGGCTCGAGCAAGGCCAGCAACGAAGAGGCCTACCTCACGCAGAAGATCGCCCGCGCAATCATCGGCACGAACAGCGTCGACAATTCCTCGCGCTACTGTCAGAACCCGGCGACCAAAGGCCTGTTCCGCACGGTTGGCTACGGCGGCGATGCCGGCACCATCGAGGACATGGAGAAAGCCGATCTGATTGTCATCGTGGGCAGCAACCTATCCGAGAACCACCCGGTGATCGCCTCCAAACTGAAGGCGCAGAAGAAACACCGAGGCCAGAAGTGGGTGGTCTTCGATCCGCGCAAACACGAAATGGCCGAGCGCGCCGACATTCACCTGCGACCGAACTCCAGCACCGACATGGTCTGGGCCTCGGCACTGTCGCGCTACATGTTCGAGCACGGCTACGCCGATCAGGAATTCCTCAACGCGCGGGTCAACCAGATCGAGGAATACAAGCAGTCGCTGGCGCCCTTCACCATGGAGTTCGCGGCCGAGGTCACCGGTATTGCGAAAGAAAAACTGATCGAGGCGGCCGAGCTGATCGGACAGGCAAAAAGCGTCTGCCTGCTCTGGGCCATGGGCATTACCCAGCACAGCCACGGCTCGGACACCAGTACAGCGCTGTCGAACCTTCTGTTGGTTACCGGCAACTACGGACGCCCCGGCACTGGCGGTTACCCGATGCGTGGCCACAACAACGTGCAGGGCGCCAGCGACTTTGGCTGCTTGAAGAACATGTACCCCGGCTACGAGAAGGTCACCGAGGAAAAGAACCGCGACAAGTGGGCGGAGGCATGGGGCGTGCCGAAGGAGAAACTGTCGCTGGAAAAAGGCAACGACAACTTCACCATGGTCCAGGGCGCCGACGAGGGCTCGGTCAAGGCGATGTTCATCATCGGCGAGGAAACCGCGTTCTCCGATGCCGACAGCCGAAACGTGCACAGCGGCTTCGAAAGCCTCGATTTCATGGTGGTGCAAGACATTTTCATGAGCCGTACCGCCGAGTTCGCCGACGTGGTGCTACCCGCCTCCCCTTCAGTGGAAAAGGACGGCACCTTTACCAACACCGAACGGCGCATCCAGCGCTTCTACCAGGTGCTACCGCCGCTCGGTAACAGCCGCCCGGATTGGCAGATTCTTACTGATCTCGCCAAGCGCATGGGTCACGACTGGGGCTACACCCACCCGAGCCAGATCATGGACGAGGTGGCCGGCATCGCCACCATGTTCAAGGGCATCAGCTATGAGCGCCTGGAAGGCTGGCAGTCGTTGTTCTGGCCCATGCAGACCGACGGCAGCACCACGCCGCTGCTCTATACCGAGCGTTTCCACACCGACGACGGCAAGGCCGTACTCTTCCCGTTGGAATGGAAGCAACCGGCGGAATCCGCCGACAGCGAGTACGACATCATGCTCGACAATGGCCGCATGCTCGAACAGTTCCAGGGCACCAACCAGACCGGTCGCGGGCCACGCATCTGGTCACAGGCGCCGAACTGGTTCGTCGAGGTCAGCCCAGAGCTGGCTGCTGAACGCGGCATTGAAGATGGCACCTGGGTCCGCGTGACCTCACGGCGCGGTTCGGTGGAAGTGCGCGCGACGGTGACCGACCGGGTCGCCGGCAAGACGCTGTTCATGCCCATCCACCAGGGCAAGCCAGGCCTGAACCTGCTTACCGGCGAGCACCACGACCCCGACGTGAACACGCCGGCCTACAAGGAAACGGCGGTGAAGCTTGAGGTACTGCCGAAAAAAGGCGAACCGCCGCTACCGTCGAACAACTTCCGCCACGCCACGCGCACCCCGAACGATGGCGTGCCCGTAGAGGTGAAGTGGTACCGCGACGACTATGTCGCGCCGCCCGCCCAAGCCCCGCATCCGGAGAGATTCTGATGGCCCAACGATTGAACTACGAGGTCAAGCCCACCCCGATCGGCCCCACTGCTCGGGAAGAGCTCGACACCTTGCTGGAAACGCTGCACCAGGGCGGAGTATTGCGCTTCGCCAACGACCTGGCCGGCTCGCAGCACCAGGTGCTCAAGGTACTCATTGACGGGCTGAGCAAAGAAGGCTCGCTCAATGCCATGCAGAACCTGTCGATCCTCGGCATGGCGCTGTCCCGTATCGAGCCGGCACAGTTCTACAAGATCGTGTTTGCCTTCCAGTCTGCCTTCGGTGCGGTCGGGCGCTACAAGCCGGATGACAAGCATGATGAGGCGCCCGGCGTGACCGGGGCCTACAAGATGCTGCATGACGACGAGCTCTGGGCGGCGCTGATGCCGATCATCGATGGATTGAAGACCTTCGCCAGCGGCCTGGACAAGGAAGCGGAAAAACCAATCACCGCCTTCAGCGGCAAGCAGACGGAGCAATAACGCTCGGCGTGAGCGTGCGTCACCTCTGGCGCCAGGCAAGCAATTGCCTGGCGAAATCCTGCAGATCCTCAGCATGCAGATCCGGCTGGCTCCCGGCCGGATTGAGCACCTTACCTGGGCGCGCAATGAAGGCGGTCCGGCAGCCAGCCGCCGCCGCCCCGGTGATGTCCCAGGCATGAGCGGCGACCATCATCATCTGCGTTGTTTCGATGCCGTGTTGCCTGGCGACCATCCGGTAGGGTTCAGGTGCTGGCTTGTAACGCTGCACCTGCTCCACCGACAGAACGGCATCGAAACTGTCGCCTAGACCGGATGACTCCAACTGCTGGCGCACCGCCTGAAGGCTGCCGTTGCTCAAGGCAGTAAGGTGCAATCCCTCGCTGCGCAACGCTTCCAGCGCCTGGCGCACGTCTGGGTGGGCAGGCAAGCTTTTCATTCCGTTGACCAGTTCTTCGCACTGGGCCTCGCTCACATCTATGCCTCGACGTTGCCCCACCATCACCAGCGCGGCCTGCGCCAGCTCGGCGAAGGGTTTGAAGGCGCCGACAAGGGTCGAGGTCAGCCAGCCCTCCTCCAGAGTCAGAAACCACTCGACGCGGATATTCGAATCGCCGAACAGGCGCTCGAAGAGAGGATCGAGGGCGGCGACATCCAGCATTGTTTCATTCACGTCGAACACAAGATGACGAAGCATGTCCGTTCTCCTGGAAAATTGGCTGTTGGGTTGCATGACGCATGGATTGCATCATTGGCACGGTTAAAGCGGCGTCAGGAAGCGTGGCCGCAACAGTCCTGACTGAGCTTTGAATGATCCTCCGAGCCATCGTTCCACCACGCTTCCTCGATACTCTGCAGCCAGGGTCAGTCAACGAACCCCGGACGCCGGTCGCCCTGTTTACACCAGCCAGAATGAATGACGAGCAACCATGTCCAACTGGAAACCACCAGCGATCCCGAGCCCGAGGCTGTCCCATGTCGAGAACCGTCCGCATTACGTTGCCGCCCCGGCTCACCGATACGATCGTAGGCGAGCTGCAGGATCTGGATGGTGTTACCGGCATTCGGGTGGAACGCGGGATATCTCTGAAACCACCCGGGGATGTGGTCTGTGCCGACATGACGAACCCGGCCCAGCTGCGCTTGATGGAGCGTCTCGGAGCGCATTCTCTTGGGGAAAGCGATGAGTCCTCCATATCCAGCACGGAAATGCTCAGCAGCATCTCCTGGCCTTCAGCGGGGCTCTTGGCGCGTGAACGCACGGAAGCGACATGGGAGGAGATGGAATCGTCCCTTCTGAAAGAGAGCAATACGACGCCGAATACCCTGGTGCTGATGTTCTGCGCCGGAATCATCGCAACCATAGGGATTTCCACCAACGCCCTGCACGTAGTTATTGGCGCCATGCTGATCGCACCAGGGTTTGAGCCAATCAGCCGCATAGGGCTTGGCCTTGTTGCGCACAGTGCTGCCTGGCGTCGAGGACTGCAGGATCTTGGATGCCTCTACCTCGCGCTTATAGCCGGCGCGTTGACCGCAACCCTGATGTTTTTCGCGATGGGAGTGGATCCGCTCGCTTCCGAGCCGGGCTATTTGGGTAAGGGGGAACTGTTGCGGTACTGGACAAACCTGTCGTTCACATCGACTGTCGTCAGCGTGATGTCGGCCATTGCCGGGGCCGTGCTCATCGCTACCAACCGCTCGGTACTCACGGCAGGGGTCATGACTGGATTGGCGCTGGTCCCGGCAATGACAATAAGCGCTGTTGCGCTGGCAAACGGCGACTGGTCGGCAAGTGGCCATGCCCTGCTCCGCTGGCTTATCGACCTTAGTACCGTGTTGTTTTTCTCTGTCGCCGTGTTCGCCTGGAAACGCCGCTGGGTGCAACGCCGTTCTCGCATGTTGCTGTAGCGCATAGCCACAGCCGCTCGACCTCGCCGCCATCAGCTGTCCTCCGTGCTCTGCCTGCCGACGGCATTACTGCCGGAACGGTTCAACCAAGCTTCAACGCCCGCAGCTATGCAAATCGAAGCTGAATGCGGACATTTTTTAGCAGCGCACGCTAAACAAAAACGCAGATGAACCGATAACCCGGCATGCCAAGCGAGGCACGCCCGAGAACCGAAAGAGTCGGGCCGCGCCCGCTCTACCACCGGTCTCGCTGCGCTGCGTCATTGCTCGCAAAGGCACACGACGCGGTATCGCACCACTGCTGACGGAAGCCAACACCGTGCAACTCATAGATAACCGAGCGCTGATCAACGATGCCTTGAGTCAGTCCGCGAAGCTGACCGGAGGCCGCTTCGATCACCGTTACTGGTTGAGCAAGGTAACGGACGTAAAACTGGTGATCATCTCCAAACCGGAGGTGCTCTTCGATCTGTCGATCAAGGTCTACATACCCCTGGCCCACGGCCAGTCCACACCCTGGACCTACGGTGATGGCTGGTTCAACTGGCATTTTCTTGGCAGCAAGAGTGCGATGGTGACCATTGCCCGGGAAATCCTGGCGATCGCCATGCGCAACCAGAAGGGCAAATCCGTGGTGCTACAAGCCTGGCTTGCGGCGTTGGTGTCCTTCAAGCAAAGCGATCAGAAAATCGCTGTGCTTGAGCCGGAAATGCAGCAGGACCTGGCCGGGAGCTAGACCGCTTCCCGAGCGCCCAGCGCGGCTTCTTCGTAGTCCAGTTCGCGCAGCAGCGTCTGTAGCATCTGCTCATCGATCAGGTGGCGCTTGCGCATCCGGTACATCTCCTTGCGCTGTACGCCGATCGCCTGCAGCCGGATGTCCCGCTCCAGGTGCCGCGTCTGCCGAGCCTGATTCACCCGGTCGTGATGGTTCATCAGGGCTTCGATGTCATGCCGATAGGATTCGGTAATCCGTGCCGTGACCTCGCTGTGCAGCAGCGCCTTGTCCGGATCGTCGACGGGGTTGGCCTGTTTCCAGTTCTCCAGCCAGCTGACGGCGGCTTGTGCCGCGATCCGCCGAGCCTTCTGTAATTCTTCTTCATGCTCTTCGAAATCGTTGTTTGGCAACTTCTTGAGGAAAAAAGGAATCCCTAGCGCACCGACCAGCAGCGACAGAATGATCACCGCTGCGGCCAGGAAGATCATCAGATCCCGTCCAGGAAAAGGTGTGTCGCCGATCATCAGCGGAATAGACAGCACACCCGCAAGCGTAATCGCACCCCGTACACCCGCGACTGCGCTCAATGCAGAGAACAACCGTAGCGGCTTGGGCTCGACCGCCTTGCCTAACATGCCGCGCACTCGCGCCTCACCCCAGTGGTAGGCATAGACGAACGCGAAGCGCACGACCAGCAGCAACGCCATGATCGCCAGCGCACTGAAGACCAGCATCGGCATGCTGTAGGTCTGGTGCCCTGCCGCCTCCCAGACCCGCTCGACGATCCGGGGGAATTGCAGGCCCAACAGCAGGAACACCAGTCCATTGAAGCTGAAATCGAGCATTTCCCAGATGCTGCGGTTGAGAATGCGCGTGGTCGTTTTAACCGGCAGCATATCGATCCGGCTTTGCACCATGCCCGCCGCAACCGCTGAAAGAATGCCGGACATCCCGGCATGCTCGGCCAGGAAAAATGCCGCGAACGGCAACAGTAGGATCATCACCACATAAGTCGATGGGTCGAAGAGGTCCCGCGAAGTCATCCACTGCTTCGCCTTGCCCACCGCCCAGCTCAAGCCTGCGCCGATGGCCAGGCCACCCAGGGCAATGACAAAGAACTCCCCGGTCACGGTGACCAGCGAGAAGGTTCCGGTTATGGCAGCAGCCAGCGCGAATTTGAAGGAAACCAGACCTGTCGCGTCATTCATCATCGCCTCACCTTCCAGCTGGTGAGCCATGTGACGCGGAAGACGACCCTGGGCGATGGCGATAACCGCCAACGCGTCGGTGGGCGAAAGGATCGCAGCCAGCGCAAAACTCGCACCCAAGGGAATGGCGGGCAGCAACCAATGAATGAAGTAACCCACCACCACCAAAATGATGAGTACCAGCACCAGCGACATGGCCGTCATTTCGGCGCCGTGCTCGGTGAACTCGCGTTTCGGGATCTTCCAGCCGTCATAGAAAAGCAACGGCGGAATGAACAGCAACATGAATATTTCCGGCTGCAGCTCCACGCCCATGCCGAACGGCGGCAGCGCAAGCGCGCTTCCCATCAGGATCTGCAGGATCGGTAGGGGCAACGGAACGATATTCGCCAGGACTCGGCTGGCACCGACAGCAAGAAGCAGCAGGAAAATCAGGTAAAGCGTTTCCATGAGGCTGATGTGATCTCTGCGAGGGGTGGCGAATCGCACACGCGGTGCGCATACGACGAAAGTATAGCCAGGGGTTTTGATATATCCGTTTCGTTCGTCAGATCGCTTAGGACTAACGACGTAGTCGCCGGTCTCAGCGCCTGCACAACAGACGATGCACCCCGGCCTACCGGTCACCATTTCTTGCGCAATTGGCGACACCAGCCGGCACCGCCTGTCGGTTGGTCTGGAGTCCGAGATGTGACCTCCAGTGAGCGGCCGTGCCTGCACGGCTCGCCAGCGCTACGCCCGGCGCTTCTACAAGCGCAAAAGGCCCTTCCAGGCACACTCCGGTACAGCGTAGCCGGTCCAGCTAGCGTCCCCCGCTTGTGCCCCGGTAATCGACTGATCCATTGGCTCGATTCACGGTCTCAACCGATACGCAAACTGAAAAGGAGCACGTCATGAAGGGCGCCGAAGCCTATATCAACGATCAGTGGCACAGCAGTGGCATGGCCCAACTGCCACAAGGGCCTGACAGCCACTGCGTCACGCTGAAATACGTCATTCCACGTGACGCACAGACGACAGGCCTGATCAACCACATCAGCGAAGGAGTTCTCAAGCGCCTCGAAGATTTCTACAAAGGCCGCCAGGTAACCGCTAAGCCAGTTGCAGGCTCGGTTGTGGGTGATGGCAGCGGTGACGGGATCGACCTGGTGTTTGACGTCTCCGCGGCGAACCAGCCAGCGTGACGCATAGTGGCGTGCTTGGAACGCGGTCCAACAAGCAACCTGGCGGGCGGCATGGAGGGCCGCCTTCCGATCCGCTGATGCGCGGCGCGAACCCTACCGGTCGTCACCGGTCATTAGATAGACGGGCCCGTGCGGCACATCCTGCGCAGGCGTTTCCCTCAGACCAAGGAGCCTACCTATGATCGGCGACTACTCAGCTATCAACGACCACCTGGAATCCGCACGCCAACTGGCTGACCAGGCCGAAACCAAGGCCGATCCGGCCATCTACCGGGAATCAATTGACGAGTTGGTTGCAGCCATCCGCCTGTTGATGCGCAACAGCAGCGAGCGGGAAGACTAGCCAGGACCGTCTCGACGCGACGGATGCCAAGCGTGGCATGCCGTCGCTGCGGGCGTTAATCCGTGCGGTAGATTCTGTTCCAGCGCGAGACGCGCATTCGAGGTTCTGCACATGCTGATCGACCAGGGAGCTGACGCCAACCTTCAATTGGCGGAGGGTGTCCGACCGGTGCCTGCCGATGAGCAACCTGACACTGGCACCTCGCTGTGCGCCGAGCTGCCTTCCGATCTGCACTATGTCGAGGACAGCGGAGCGGGTATCAGCCGCCGCTTATCGCGGGGCAAGTTCGTCTATTTCATGCCCAGCGGCGAGCGAATAAACGATGTGTCCGAAATCCAGCGCATCAACAAGCTGGCCATTCCACCTGCCTACACGGATGTCTGGATATGCCCCGACCCGATGGGACACCTGCAGGCAACCGGGCGGGACGCCCGTGGCCGCAAGCAGTATCGCTACCATCCGCGCTGGCGTGAAGTACGTGATGGCAACAAGTACGAACACATCCTTGCGTTCGGTGCCGCATTACCGAAACTGCGCGCCAGGCTGGAAGACCACCTGGCGCTACGCGGCATGCCACGGGAAAAGGTCATGGCTTTGGTGGTGCAACTGCTGGAATCGACGCTCATTCGCGTCGGCAATTCACGGTATGCCAGGGAGAACCGCTCCTACGGGCTTACCACGTTGCGCAACCGCCACGTAGACGTCAAAGGAGCAGCCATCCGGTTCCACTTTCGGGGTAAAAGTGGTGTCGAGCATCGGGTGACGCTCAAGAATCAGCGGCTGGCTCGCATCATGCGACGCTGCATGGAGCTACCGGGCCAGGACCTTTTCCAGTACCTGGACGAACATGGCGAGCGTCATGGGATCAGCTCTGGCGATGTGAACCAGTACCTGCAGGAACTGACCGGCGGAAACTTCACTGCCAAGGACTACCGAACCTGGGCCGGCAGCACCTTGGCATTGGCCAGTCTTCGTGGGCGCGACTATCAACCCGAAGCGGCAGCGCGACGCAACCTGGTCGAAGTCGTCAAGGACGTATCCCGCCAGCTGGGTAACACGCCAGCCGTATGCCGTCAGTGCTACATCCATCCGGCGGTACTGGATGGATTCCTCGATGGAGCACTTGAGCAGTTCCCGAAGGCACGCAACCGCAAATGGATGACTGCTGAAGAAGCCACGTTGCTCAGGTTTCTCAACGCACGAAATGCCGAGCAGTAGTGGTCAGTCGCGGTGGAGACTCACGCGGTTGCGCCCGCCCGCCTTGGACGCATAGAGCGCATTGTCGGCCCACTCGATCAACTGTGCATAACCGCTGGTGGGCAGGCTCAGGTCAGCGACCCCGAGACTGACGGTAAACCGAATACGATGATGTTCGTGGCGGACCTCATGCGCTTCGACAGATTGGCGCAAGCGTTCGGCAAACATCAGAGCGCCCTGCCGATCGGTATCGGGCAATAGCACCACGAATTCCTCGCCGCCGTACCGCCCTGCCACGTCCGAGTCGCGCATGTTCTGCCGAACGATGTCGGCAGTCTGCTGGATAACGCTGTCTCCGGCCTGGTGTCCGAAGGTGTCGTTGATCTTCTTGAAGTGGTCGATATCGAACATCACCAGTGCGGTGTTGGTGTCATAGCGCCGATGGCGCGCATAGTCCTGACGAAGCATCTCTTCCCAATGGCCACGATTGAACAGCCCGGTCAGCCGATCGGTACTGGAGAGTCGTTGCAGTTCCTGGTTCGCGGCCTGGAGCTGACGGCGGTTGGTGGCCACATCGGTCACGTCATAGATGATGAGACAGATCTGCTTGATGCTGCCATCGAGCCCCTTCAACGGAAGCATGGTGGTGTTCTGGTACATGAAATCTTCAAGCCCGGTGATCGGCTGGTAGTTCTTGAAGCGCAACAGGTACGGACGCTGCTCCCAGATGGTGAAGGAAGGCGTCCCCAGGGTGGCGACATTCTCGACCTTTCGACGAAACCATCTTTCATCCACTTCGGGAAACAGCTCGAAAAATGACTTCTTCCGTGCGTCCTCCGGTAGCCGGCCGGAGCGATTCTCCATGAAGGTATTCCAGACATCGACGCGGTAGTCGCGGTCCAGCACAACGACGCCGACATCGATGTTCTGGACAATTGCCAGCAGCCAGTGAAGTTCGCTCAGCTCGAGGGAGTCAGACATGTCAGTTCATCAGGTACGCAAGTTTGCGGGACAGTAGCTCAACCGAATCCTCGGTGAACAGCAGCAACAGGTCGAAATGAATATCGTGCCCTTCGAGGCTGTAGCTGATCTCTACGGCCAGGGTTTTTTTCCATCGTTGCTGATTGACACGGATCAGTTCATCGATGGAAGCATGCTGACCTAGCACCTGCGGGTGGCCCTGGGAGAACACCACGTCGATCTGGTCGGCTATCCCGCTCAGACAGGCACTGATCAGCAGGCTGGAGAGGTCCAGCAGCATTTCAAGTTCGCGGTAGTCTTCGGCGCGCATGAGACGCGCCATGTCCGCAACCTCCGAGTCATGAAAGATCAGCAACGCTTCGCCGGCTATCCCACCGCCGATATAGCCCTGGCAGACCGCCGTAAGCTTGTCACCCTGAGCAGCATCGGCCAGCGCCATATGCAACTCCCCAACCTCGAGCATATTGACGTTGGGCACCGGCAGCTGCACGAAAACCCCCAGAACCCGAGCGAGCAGCGCAGCAGCACGGCCCATGGCGACATTCACTACTTCACGTACGGCGTCACGAAGGCTGACAGGCTCTCCCGCCTCTCGGTCGCCGAGCATCGGCAGTTCGGTGCCGATAAGGCCAAGGCTTGCCAATGTCTGCTGCAGGTGAACAGGATCGGCAGGTTTGCGAATGAACGCCAGCGCGCCCAGCTCCAGCACACGCCGAACCGCTTCTTCCTGAATATCTGCCGAAACCACGATTACCTTGCAGGCGATGCGTTCCGCCTGCAGCTCGGAAAGCACCTGATAGCCGTCCATCTCCGGCATGGTGAGATCTAGCAGGAGGACATCGATACCACCCTGCCGCACCCGGTCGAGCGCTTCACGGCCATTGGATGCCTGATGAATCTCCAATTGCCACGCAGCAGGCAGCGAACGCAACAGCTGCTTGCGCGCCAGATTCGAATCATCACAGATCAGCAGGGAAACGGCAGACATGCAGCGCTCGCTCTTTTGTCCAGCCCTTGGGAACCGGGACAGCTTATATCAGTGAGCGGGCGCTGTGGTGGAGCCACGGAACAAATAGTGGCATTTTGCCCCACGCTGTCCCGAACGTCCCTTCATCAGGCCGTTGCGGCCTGAGAGGCTACTACTAATAGTAGGCATTGTCCCTATTGGTATGGTCCGTAACGTCCCTTACACCCTTGAGCTCTGGGATGCGTTCCAGCAGAGTTTTCTCGATGCCTTCCTTCAGGGTTACGTCAGCCTGACCGCAGCCCTGGCAGCCACCTCCAAACTGAAGCACCGCAATGCCTTCTTCGACTACGTCGATCAGGGTTACCTGCCCGCCGTGGCTGGCCAACCCCGGATTGATCTCGGTCTGCAGGTAATAGTTGATACGTTCGTTCATCGGACTGTCTTCGTTGACCATCGGCACCTTGGCATTGGGCGCCTTGATGGTCAGCTGACCGCCCATGCGGTCTGTGGCGTAGTCGACCACCGCGTCTTCCAGGAAGGGTTCGCTGATCCCATCGACCCAGGCGGTAAAGCTCTTCAAGGCAATCGCGATATCGTCCGGCTTTTCCTCGCCCGGCTTGCAATAGGCAATGCAGGTTTCCGCATAGGGCGTACCGGGCTGGGTAATGAAGACCCGGATACCGATACCCGTGGTGTTCTGCTTTTCAAGCAACTCGGCCAGGTAATCGTGTGCTGCTTCGGTAATGGTTATGGCGCTCATGGGAACTCCTCTCAGACATGCCAGGCAGTGTACGCCAACCACTGGCCCGGATAAAGTCCTAGCGTTTTAGTAGGAGATAAGACGGCAGCCGAAGACTGCGCTATGCGTTGGCTTCGTTTGGGATAGCTGAACAATTGTCTGGCTACGCGAGCGACGGCCCCACATGAGCGCCGCTCATGCAGATCAGCTGATGATCAAAAAGCGTGCAGCTTTGCTATCATGCCCGGTCCTTGTAACCAGCTTCAGGTAGTCCCCATGCTCGACCGCAACGCCCGTCTCCAGGCTCTCCAGCAGGCCCTCAAGGAGCGCATCCTGATTCTCGACGGCGGCATGGGCACCATGATCCAGAGCTACAAGCTGGAAGAGGCCGACTACCGTGGCGAACGCTTCGCCGACTGGCCGCAGGATCTCAAGGGCAACAACGATCTGTTGATCCTTACGCGACCGGACGCCATCAGCGCTATAGAAAAGGCTTACTTCGACGCCGGCGCAGACATCGTCGAGACCAATACCTTCAACGCCACCCGCGTTTCCCAGGCCGATTACGGCATGGAAGAGTTGGTCTACGAGCTTAACGTCGAAGGCGCCCGCCTCGCCCGCGAGGCTGCTGATGCGAAGACGGCCGAGACGCCGGACCAGCCGCGCTTTGTCGCGGGCGTACTCGGCCCGACCAGCCGCACCTGCTCGCTGTCACCCGACGTGAATAATCCGGGCTACCGCAACGTCACCTTCGACGAACTGGTGGAGAACTACACCGAAGCCACCCGCGGCCTGATCGAAGGCGGTTCGGACCTTATCCTGATCGAGACCATCTTCGATACGCTCAATGCCAAAGCGGCGATCTTCGCCGTGCAGCAAGTCTTCGAAGAGATCGGTTTCGAGCTGCCGATCATGATTTCCGGCACCATTACCGACGCATCCGGCCGCACCCTGTCCGGCCAAACGACCGAGGCCTTCTGGAACTCTGTACGCCACGCCAAGCCCATCTCGGTAGGCCTCAACTGTGCGCTGGGTGCGAAAGAGCTGCGCCCCTACCTGGAAGAACTGTCGAACAAGGCTGAAACCCATGTCTCGGCGCACCCTAACGCCGGCCTGCCCAACGCTTTTGGTGAGTACGATGAAAGCCCGGCGGAAATGGCCCGGGTGGTTGAGGAGTTCGCTGCCAGCGGCTTCCTCAATATCGTCGGCGGCTGCTGTGGCACGACACCCGCACATATCGAGGCGATTGCCAAAGCCGTAGCGAAGTACGCCCCGCGCGTCATACCTGACATTCCCAAGGCCTGTCGCCTGTCGGGCCTCGAGCCATTCACCATCGATCGCAGCTCGCTGTTCGTCAACGTGGGCGAGCGCACCAACATCACCGGTTCCGCCCGTTTTGCCCGGCTGATCCGCGAGGAGAATTACACCGAAGCCCTGGAAGTCGCCCTGCAGCAGGTCGAGGCCGGCGCGCAGGTCATCGACATCAACATGGACGAGGGCATGCTGGATTCGAAGAAGGCCATGGTGACCTTCCTCAATCTGATCGCCGGTGAGCCTGACATCTCGCGCGTGCCGATCATGATCGACTCGTCCAAGTGGGAGGTGATCGAAGCGGGCCTCAAGTGCATTCAGGGCAAGGGCATCGTCAACTCGATCTCCATGAAAGAAGGCGTCGACGCCTTCAAGCATCATGCACGCCTGTGCAAGCGCTACGGCGCGGCCGTGGTGGTCATGGCGTTCGACGAAGCCGGCCAGGCCGATACCGCCGAGCGCAAGCGCGAGATCTGCCAGCGCTCTTACGACATCCTGGTCGATGAAGTGGGCTTCCCGCCGGAAGACATCATCTTCGACCCGAACATCTTTGCGGTCGCCACCGGCATCGAAGAACACAACAACTACGCCGTGGACTTCATCGAAGCCTGCGCCTACATCCGCGACCACCTGCCCTACGCGCTCACTTCCGGCGGAGTGTCGAACGTGTCCTTCTCGTTCCGCGGCAACAACCCGGTGCGCGAGGCGATCCACTCGGTCTTCCTCTACTACGCGATCCAGAACGGCCTGACGATGGGCATCGTCAACGCCGGCCAGCTGGAAATCTACGACGAGATTCCAAAGAAGCTGCGCGATGCGGTCGAAGACGTCGTGCTCAACCGCACCCCTAACGGCACCGAGGCGCTGCTGGCCATCGCCGATGAATTCAAGGGCGACGGCAGCGTCAAGGAAGCGGAAACCGAGGAATGGCGCGGCTATACCGTCGAGAAGCGGCTGGAGCACGCGCTGGTCAAGGGCATTACCACCCACATCGTTCAGGACACCGAGGAGTTCCGCCAGCAGTGCGCGCGCCCCATCGAAGTCATCGAAGGACCACTGATGGCCGGCATGAACGTGGTGGGCGATTTGTTCGGCTCGGGCAAGATGTTCCTGCCTCAGGTGGTCAAATCCGCCCGCGTGATGAAGCAAGCTGTTGCGCACCTGATTCCTTTTATCGAAGCCGAAAAAGGCGACAAGCCCGAAGCCAAGGGCAAGATCCTCATGGCCACGGTCAAGGGCGATGTGCATGACATTGGCAAGAACATCGTCGGCGTGGTGCTCGGTTGCAACGGTTACGACGTGGTCGACATGGGCGTCATGGTGCCGGCGGAAAAGATCCTGCAGACCGCCATCGCCGAGAAGTGCGACATCATCGGCCTGTCCGGCCTGATCACGCCGTCGCTGGACGAGATGGTGCACGTTGCGCGCGAAATGCAGCGTCAGGATTTTCATCTGCCGCTGATGATCGGCGGCGCGACCACCTCCAAGGCCCACACGGCGGTAAAGATCGACCCGCATTACAAGAACGATGCGGTGGTGTACGTGACCGACGCTTCCCGTGCTGTCGGGGTCGCTACCACATTGTTGTCGAAGGAGCTGAAACCGGTCTTTGTACAGAAGACGCGCGAAGAATACGCAATGATTCGCGAGCGCACCGCCAACCGCAGCGCACGTACCGAGCGCCTGACCTACGAAGAAGCCATCGCAGTAAGGCCCAAGTTCGACTGGGCGGAATACTCACCCGTGAAGCCGACCTTCACCGGCCGCAAGGTGCTGGAAGACATCGACTTGCGCACCCTGGTCGATTACATCGACTGGACGCCCTTTTTTATCTCCTGGGATCTGGCGGGTAAATACCCACGCATTCTCGACGACGAGATTGTCGGGGAAGCCGCCACTTCGTTGTTCAACGACGCCCAGGCGATGCTCAACAAGCTGGTCGATGAAAAGCTCATCAAAGCCCGTGCGGTGTTTGGCTTCTGGCCAGCCAATCAGGTCGACGAAGACGACATCCAGGTCTATGACGACAACGGCGAAACCCTGGCCACCCTGCACCATCTGCGCCAGCAGACGGTTAAGACCGACGGCAAGCCAAACTTCTCGCTGGCCGATTTCGTCGCCCCGAAAAGCAGCGGCGTGACCGATTACGTGGGGGGTTTCATCACGACTGCGGGCATTGGCGCCGAGGAAGTGGCCAAGGCCTATCAGGACGCCGGAGACGACTACAACTCGATCATGGTCAAGGCTCTCGCCGACCGTCTGGCCGAGGCATGCGCCGAATGGCTGCACCAGCAGGTTCGCAAAAGCTGGTGGGGCTATGACCCCGAGGAGCAGCTGAGCAACGACGAGCTGATCAGGGAACAGTACAAGGGTATCCGCCCCGCACCGGGTTACCCCGCCTGCCCGGATCACACCGAAAAAGGCACCCTGTTCCAGCTGCTCGACGCCGATGGCGTCAGCCAGGTGACGCTGACCGAGCACTACGCGATGTTCCCCACGGCAGCAGTCAGCGGCTGGTATTTTGCCCATCCCAAGGCTCAGTACTTTGCAGTCGGCAAGATCGACAAGGACCAGGCCGAGCGCTATAGCAAGCGCAAAGGACAGGAGCTTGCCGTGACCGAACGCTGGCTGATGCCGAATCTGGGTTACGACAACTGACAGACAAGGCGGGTGAGCGGCCCGCCTTGTTCATTCCTGACCTCGCAGGCGAAAAACCTTATGTCTATCGAAACGCCTTACCTGCTCGATCAGCTGGAAACTGCAGACATGCTGGAGATCGATGGCCTGCATGCCTGGCAATTCATACTGGCCGAAGCGGTACTCGACCAGGCCGATGCAGCCGCCGCAGCCGACCAGCCATTCGCGAGCGAGGACGTCGTCCTGACTGTCGAGTGCGTCGACGGGCGCGAGCGCCGCAGTTGGCGTTTTAGCTACAACCAGATCATGGAAGCCCAGTACCTCATCGATACAGACAGCTGGCTGCTGGACGACGGCAAGCACCGTCTGAGATGCCTGGGCGCGCTAGGTATAAGCGACGATGCGGAGTAAGGGCGAAAAACACAGTAGCAGAACAATCTGCGTTTCTTTCACCAGCAGGGTCTAGTAGACCGCCAGTATCTCGTAGTGCTGGCGGCGCCCGTCGACCAGCACTTGCACTTCATCGCCTTCGCTGCGCCCCAGCAGTGCATGGCCAAGGGGCGAACGCGGGGAGATGACCAATACATCGATACCCCCGACCTTGATCCGTAGCCCGGCTGCATCCGGTCCCAGAAACAGCCAGCGGCTGCTGCCATCCTGATCCAGCGATACCAGCGCCCCTACCCTGATCGGTTCGTCGGTAGCTGGTCGTACCGTCAGGTTGCGATAGCTGTTCAACGCCGTCTCGATCTCAGTCAGGCGACGGCGTTGGCCATCGGCGAGATAGGCTGCTTCCAGCCCTCGGGTGTCGTACTTGTTTTCCGCCTTGCTTTCGGCGTGAGTTGCCGCCTCGCGGGAAGCTTCAAGCGCATCCTTGGCGATCATCAGGTCAGCCTGCAGCCGGTCAATGATCAGCGCCTGGATTTGGGTTTTGTTCATGCGTTCTCGTGGGTTGTGAATGCACAGGTGCGCAGCATGGCATCGGTATCAGCCGGGTGCCATGCCTGCTGGTATCTCCTGTTGCAAGCAGAGGTTAGTGCCTTGTGGGATCGACGGTAGCGCCGCGTGCAATATTTCTCCATTCTCCCCGCACTGGCATCGCCAGCCCTGCTAGAGCTCGGCCTGGCGTTTTTAATCACGTACGGACGTCAACCGACGTTCCACCGGAGTCCATGAATGAATATGCGCGCAGCGGTAGCCCTTATGGCCATGGTGATGTTCAGCGCAACGGCCCTGGCCGATGGGCAGACACTGAGGATAGAACTCAAGGGTATCGAACATGAGCAGGGCAAGATCCGCGTCGCGCTGTTTGCCAATGCGAAAAGCTTCCGCAAGGCAGATCAGGCATTTGCATCCCATCAGGTGCCTGCGAAAAAAGGCACCATGACGCTAACGTTCGAAGAGGTTCCAGCCGGCCAGTACGCAGTCATGGTCTACCACGACGAAAACGCCAACGGCAAACTGGACCTGCGCTTCGGCATGTTTCCTACGGAGGGGTACGGACTATCCAATAACCCAAAGGTGATGGGCCCACCTTCGTTCGAGGACAGCGAATTCTCGGTTGCAACCGACACGCCCAGCCAGATCGAGATCGACATCCGCTACTGATAGCAAACCGGCAGCCATTGCTGGCTGCCGGTTGCACTTAGCTGCGCAGGCGGCAGGAGTTGATACCCAACAGGCGATAGGCCGGACAGAAGCGAAATACACCGGTGACAATCGGCAATATGCCGATCCATCCCCACACACCGATGAGGCCGGCAAGCGTCAAGCCGATCAGAACCACCCCCAGGGTGATGCGCATCAAACGATCAACAGTACCGACATTAGCTTTCATGATTGACCTCCAGGTCATGCTGCGCGCCGGGAATCCAGCGCAGTGAACAGCCATATTCCGCAAAGCATGGCAACGACGAACAATCCGGTCTGCCAGTAGCCTGCCAACAAACCTGTCAGCGCCGGCCCGGGACAGAGACCGGCAATCCCCCAGCCGATGCCAAACAACAGGCTGCCGCTGATCAAACGTCGGTCCACCCTGCGCGCATCGGGTAACCGCATTGGCGTATCGAGGAGCGTCCGGGAGTGCCGCTTTGCCCAGCTGAACGGGACAATAGCGGCACTGATCGCACCGAACATTACAAAGGCCAGCGACGGGTCCCAGTCACCGGCGACATCAAGAAAGCCAATCACCTTCTGCGGATTGGACATGCCCGAAAGCAGCAGCCCCATACCAAACAGCAGCCCGGCAAGCAAAGCGGTAATTCTCGGCATATCAGATACCCAGAAGATGACGCACGACAAACACGGTGGCAAAGCCGGACGCCATGAACATCAGCGTGGCAATGATCGAGCGTGACGAAAGCCGGGCTATGCCACAGACGCCGTGACCACTGGTACAACCAGAGCCGTAGCGCGTCCCCAGCCCTACCAACACACCCGCGATCACCAGCGCCGGCCACTCGGTGTCGATACGCACTGCAGGCAGCTCACCGAACAGTAGCCATACGACCGGCGACAGCACGAGCCCGAGAAGGAACAGGAACTTCTCACTACGGCCTTCGGCGTTTCGCTCTACAAGACTGGCCAGCAACCCACTGATACCTGCGATGCGCCCATTGAGCACAACGAAGACGCCAGCTGAAAGACCGATCAGCACACCACCGGCCAACGAAGCCCATGGGCTGAATTGCAGCCAGTCGATGGTCATTTCCCGCTGTCCTCGCAGAACAGTTGATAGAGCGTATTGATGATGGCCAACGCTTCGGAGCTGCTGATTCGGTAATAGATCTGCTTGCCCTCACGGCGGGTCGAGACCAGCCCCTCACGACGCAACACAGACAGCTGCTGCGACAAGGTCGGCTGCTGTATCCCGAGTAGCCTCTCGAGCTCGCTGACATTGCGCTCTCCCTGTGTGAGCTGGCAGAGCAGCAACAGGCGATCCGGATTGGCCAGGGCCTTGAGCAGCTGACTTGCTTCATCGGCGCTTCGCTTGAGCTGTGGAATATCAAGCACCGGCGGTGTCGCGTTCATGAAATCACCTCAATTACATTGAAAACAATATATTTATTTGTATACCGATATGCAAGCGTAGCCGTTCCGCCCTGCTGCAGACAGACGCATAAGGCCGCACATGACGTCAGACAGCATTGCCGATGGTCGGGGTGCCACTGAACTGTTGCGCTTGAGGGGCTGTCCAGAGCTGAAGCGTCCAGTGCAGCCGCATCACCTGCCATATCGGTCTGGAACCATTATTTTTCCAAAAAGAGGAAATTTGCCGCAGGCGATCGTGCGAGACGCTGCTTATACTGACCCCCCATTCCAATCTGGAGCCACACCCGTGAATAAAGCCGAGTTGATTGAAGCGATCGCCACCTCCGCTGATGTACCAAAGAGCACCGCAACGCGCGTTCTTGATGCCTTCACCGAAAGCGTCACCAACAGTCTGCAGAACGGCGACAGCGTCACGCTGGTTGGCTTTGGCACCTTTGCAGTAAAGGAACGCGCTGCACGTGACGGCCGCAACCCACAGACCGGCGCGACGATCAAGATATCCGCAGCAAAGCTGCCAGGCTTCAAGCCGGGCAAGTCGCTGAAGGACGCAGTGAACTGAGTCACTGCTTTCTGGATACCGGGCCGCTGACGTCCTTGCGGACGCAGCGCCTGCTTGATGCCCGCACCGCCCCGCTATTTCCCGCCGCAGCCCGACACCCGCAGTTTCCGTACGTCTCGCCGAATCGCGCACTCGCCAGCCACAGCGTGTTGCCCTGCAGCTCCGCCAGCTGCAATCGACACCAACCGTACCCTGACGATGGCTGGCTCTCGTCCTTACTTGTCCCGGTCCACCGCGAACCCTGCCCAGGCCTGGCGTGAGGGCATGATTTCCAGCCGGTTGATGTTGATGTGCGCCGGTAGCGTGGCAACGTAGAAAATCTGCTCGGCAATGTCTTCAGCCGTCAGCGGTGTGGTGGTGCTGTAGAGCGCATCGGAAGCCGCCTGATCTCCCTTGGTGCGAACGAGGGTGAATTCCGTCTCCGCCATGCCTGGGGCGATGTCGGTCACGCGCACCCCCGTCGCGACGAGATCGCAGCGCAGGTTATAGCTGAATTGCTGGACGAAGGCCTTGCTTGCGCCATAGACGTGACTGCCGGGATAGGGCCACTGACCTGCCACCGAGCCGATATTGACGATGCTGGCACCCTTGCCGGTTTCAATCAGTGTTGGCAGCAATGCATGGGTTACGTTGACCAGGCCGGTGATATTGGTGTCGATCATGGTGTGCCAGTCGTTCAGATCGGTCTTCTGCGCGGGCTCCGGCGCCAGTGCCAGGCCCGCGTTGTTGACCAGGCAGGTGATCGCGCGGAAGGCTTCGGGCAGCTTGGCAACCACATCCTTGACGGCCTCGCTCCTGCGCACGTCGAGCGTTGCAACATGGACCGCCACCTTGTTGCCCAGCTCCTGCTTCAGCTCTTCCAGCCGCTCGGAGCGTCGACCAGTCAGTACCAGGGACCAGCCCGCTTCGGCAAATCGACGTGCAGTGGCACGTCCGAATCCGGACGTGGCACCAGTGATGAATACGATCTTGGTGTTCATGTTGTTCCTCTTTCAGTTGGCAGCGCCGGGAAAGCGCCGCATTAGCCTCAGCTGTCTATGGTCCATCGCCAGGCAGATAAATTCGAGCGGATTCCAGTCTGTACGGCAATTCGAACCAGCCACTGTTTAGCCTGACCTGCTGTGCGCCCTATCGTTTCTGCTAAAGCTGAATGCTTCCATTGGGCAGGCAGGTCAGTGCCCAAAGCGACTCAAGCACCCACCCGGACCCGCATAATGCGCACCGGATTGCCAACCCAGCACATCCAGACGCCCCCTCTGGAACATCCCGTTCCGGATGCCCTCCCATGCAAAGCCATGCCGATATCCGGCACCAACTGCATCCGAGGAGGCTACATGCGAATCACCCTTCCACGTCTCGGCTTTGGCGGCGCGCCGCTGGGCAACATGTTCACTCCGCTCGACGAAGCTACCGCCGACGCTACCCTCAAGGCAGCGTGGGAGGCTGGCATCCGCTACTACGACACCTCACCACACTATGGCGCCGGCCTCGCCGAGCAGCGCTTCGGACGCTTGCTGAGCAAGAAGCCGCGCGACGAGTTTGTGCTGAGCACCAAGGTGGGCCGCCTGTTGCGGCCAACGAACGCGCCGGAAAATGCCAAGCCTTTCGTCGATGAGCTGCCCAACAAACGCGTCGTTGACTACTCGGCCGATGGTGCGCGTCGCTCAATTGAAGACAGTCTGGAACGGATGGGTGTCGACCGAATCGACGTCGCCTTCATCCATGACGTATCCGAGGACCAATGGGGGCCGCAGTGGACCGAGTTTTTCCAGCAGGCCATGCAGGGCGCGGCGAAAGCGCTGACGCAGATGCGCGATGAAGGAGTCATCCGCGGCTGGGGCCTTGGCGTCAATCTCGTCGAGCCGTGCCGGATGGCCCTCGAGCAATCCGATCCTGACGTATTCCTGCTCGCGGGTCGCTACTCCCTACTCGATCATCGCGAAGCACTGGATACGCTGTTCCCGCAATGCGTGGAACGTGGCGTCGGCATCGTCGTCGGGGGGCCGTTCAATTCAGGCGTGCTGGCCGGTGGAGAGCATTACGACTACGCCCAGGCACCTGATGAGATTCGCCAGAAGACCCGGCAGATAGAAGCGGTCTGCGAGCAGTTCGGTGTGGATCTGCGTGCTGCTGCGCTGCAGTTCTGCCTGGCCCACCCAGCTGTGCTGTCAGCGATTCCCGGCACCAGCAACCCGAAACGCCCGGCGCAGTATGTGCAGCAGTTCGAGACAGTGATTCCTGCCGACTTCTGGCGTGCGCTGAAAGCCAAGCAGTTGCTCCCCGAAGACGTGCCGGTCCCGACCTGATGCGTTGATGTTCGAGCCGGGCAAGACGCTGTTCGTGTCGGCAAGAACCTCCAGGGCAACGACATGCACGAAAGGACAGAACGGTCCCGACAGTTCGGCTTACGTCACCCGGAAAGAGAGAAGAGCTGCCAGCTAACCGCGCAAACCTGCCTGCGGAGATCGGATACCGTTCGCTTGCCAGCAGTTAATCCGCGGCCAAAGCCTGGCGCACGACGCGCTCAAGATCGCTGAAAAAGAATGGCTTCTGGAGCGTCGGAACCTGGGCGTAGCAGGGATCCATACCGAGCGAGCCATAGCCGGTGGCGAAGACCAGCGGGATGTTGCGGGCAAGCAGACGTTCAGCGATGGGGAAGCTGCTCACACCGTCCAGGTTGACGTCCAAGATCGCAAGGTCGAAGTCGCCGTGCTCCGCAGCCTCAAGCCCTTCGGCGAAACGGGGTACCAGCTCGATGGCCCCGCACCCGATATCCTGCAGCATGTCCTCGAGCAGCATGCCCACCAGCGCCTCATCCTCGATCACCAGGACCCGCGCGCATTGAATATTCATTGCAGCGGCACCTCGATGTCGCATATCACGCCACCTGTCGCGAAGGCCAGGCGGACCTCCGCGCCCAGCTCGCCGCCCAGCCCACGTTCCAAGAGACGCGAGCCGAAGCCTTTTCGCACTGGTGGCGAAACGGCAGGTCCGCCCACCTCCTCCCAACGCAAGTGCAAGACAGCAACCTGCTCGCGCAGCCCATGCTTCCAACCGATATGGACCTGTCCCGTGTCGCTGGTAAGCGCGCCGTACTTGGCGGCATTAGTGCACAGCTCATGCAGCGCCATTGCCAACGCCAGTGCCTGTTTTGGTTTCAGGCGCTGAGCGGGCCCTTCGGTAACGAAGCGCTGACGGCCGCTGACCTGAAACGGAGCAGCTGCCTGCTCGATGACTTCACGCAAATCGGCTGCCTGCCAGTTCTCTCTGGAAAGGACGTCATGCGCCTTGGACAGGGCGATCAATCGACCTTCGAACCATTGATAGCTCTGGTTTTCTACGTCACGGCGAAAGCTCTGTGCGGCGATGGACTGTACCGTCGCCAGCGTGTTCTTGACTCTGTGGTTCAACTCGTTGAGCAGCAGCAGGCGATGGTCTTCGGCGACCTTACGCTCCGTGATATCCACCAGCATGTTGACCGCGCCGATCAGCTCACCGGCACCATTGCGAAGTGGCGCCGGATACGCCAGGAACGGCACGAGGGTGCCATCAGGGCGCTCGCCCAAGGCCTCCGCGCCCTCGATTGCACAATTCTCTTTCAACGCCCTCGCCATGGGACAGTCCTCATGGAGCATGGGTGCGCCGTCTGGCCAGTACAGGCGCCACGACACACACCATTCATCGTCACCGATCACCGGCACACGCCCAGCCAGTTCGACACATGCCTTGTTGAAGTAGCTGAGCTTGCCATTCGCATCGGTGGTGTAGACAGCGGTCGGCAGCGCATCGAGGAGGTCTCGCATGCGTTGCTCAGCGTCCCGGTTGGCTGTCTCCAGCTGCTTGCGTTCGGTGATATCGCGCGTGATTGCCAGCTGCACGAAACCGCCCCTGGCCCCGTTGCTGTTGTCTGGCAGGGGCATAGGCACCGCATGGGTTTCCATGTGTCGCCGGCTTCCGGCGAGGTTGATGATGTCGAATTCCCAGTTGAGCTTTTCACCATCGCAGACCCGACCGTGCTGCTCTTGCCAGAATTGTCGATGCTCAGGCGCTACCAGATCGAATACGCAGCCGCCTTCTACTTCGTCCGGGCTGCTGGCTGCCAACATCCGCAGGCCAGCGGGATTCATCTGCACGAGGGTGCCGTCGCGTTCTACCACCTTTACGCACTCCGGCGTGTTCTCAAGGATTGCGCTAAGCCAATCGAGATCACCTCTTCGATCGGTGTTGGGCAGCCGCGCCGGCGAGCTGGCCCGGAAGCACACAACCGCGCCCGTGATCTGCCCCGCGTCGTTGCGCACTGCTTCGATATTGGCCAGAACTGCGGCTGGAACACCATCGGGGCGCTCGATCATAAGCGCCACGTCGTGAGCCGGGCGTCCGGTGCGGATCGTATGGCCAAGACAGGTATCGGCCAGACATTCGAATTCGCCAGCGTTATCCACGAAGCGAAGGCGACCCTGAGCAGCGAGGCCGCCGCCGCATAGCTGATCAGCCATACGGTTGTAGCGCTGCACGGTGCCGTCGGCGTCGAGCATGCAGACGCCCATGGGCACTACATCGAGGACTGGATCATCGAACCGCAACGAACCCGACAGAAGATTGGTGGCAGTGTCCACGCCGGGGTTGTTTGCAATATGCATCTCTTCCTTTTTACGACCTGTCAATAGAGGGTTTCCAGCAAGCGAAGTGTACCTAACCAGGCGAGCCGCTGAGTCTCAGCGGGCCACGATATGTGCGCTTCTGCATCGGTGTGTATTTTTGCAGACCATCTATGCAGAGAGCCGCATTGAAGCAGACAAAATTGCACTCTAGGATCAGGACAGCTCAATCGACTTGCCTATCGAATAACTGCAACCGCTAGGACACGCCATGAACCAGTCAAGTGCCATACCCACAGTCAAGCTCCTGATCGGCGGCGAGCTGGTCGAATCGTCTACCAGCGAATGGCGCGACGTCGTCAACCCGGCCACACAGGAGGTTCTGGCCCGCGTGCCATTCGCCACCGAGGCAGAAATGAACGCGGCGGTCGCCAGTGCCAGGGACGCCTTCAAGACCTGGCGCAAGACCCCTATCGGTGCACGCTCGCGCATCTTCCTCAGGTATCAGCAACTGATCCGCGAAAACATGCAAGAGTTGGCAGCCATCCTCACCGCCGAACAGGGCAAGACCCTGGCCGACGCCGAGGGCGATGTGTTCCGCGGCCTGGAGGTGGTCGAGCACGCGGCCGGCATCGGCAACCTGCAACTGGGCGAGCTGGCTAACAACGTGGCGACGGGCGTCGACACCTACACCCTGCTGCAGCCGCTGGGCGTCTGCGCTGGTATTACCCCGTTCAACTTCCCGGCGATGATTCCGCTGTGGATGTTCCCGATGGCCATCGCCACCGGCAATACCTTCGTCCTCAAGCCGTCCGAACAGGACCCGATGGTGACCATGCGTCTCGCCGAGCTGGCGCTGGAAGCGGGCGTGCCGCCGGGCGTGCTCAACGTGGTGCATGGCGGCGCCGACGCGGTGAACCTGATCTGCGACCACCCGGACATCAAGGCCGTCTCGTTCGTCGGCTCGACCAAGGTCGGCACCCACGTCTATAACCGGGCCAGCCAGGCCGGCAAGCGCGTGCAATGCATGATGGGCGCGAAGAACCACGCCATCGTGCTGGCCGACGCGCACAAGGAACAGACCCTCAACGCCATCGCCGGGGCCGCCTTCGGTGCAGCCGGCCAGCGCTGCATGGCGCTGTCGGTGGTGGTGCTGGTGGGTGAAGCACAGGCCTGGATCCCGGATCTGGTGGCCAAGGCCAAGACGCTCAAGGTCAGTGCCGGCGTCGAGGCGGGCACCGATGTCGGCCCGCTGGTCTCCTGCGCCGCGCTGGATCGCGTCAGCGGCCTGATCGAACGCGGCATTCAGGAAGGCGCCCGGCTCGAGCTGGACGGCCGCAACCCGAGCATCGCGGGGTACGAGCGCGGCAACTTCGTCGGCCCAACCCTGTTCTCTGGCGTGACCACGGGCATGAGCATCTACCGCGAGGAAATCTTCGGCCCGGTGCTTTGCGTCATGGCGGCCGACACCCTGGACGAGGCCATCACGCTGATCAACGCCAACCCCAACGGCAACGGCACCGCCATCTTCACCCGTTCCGGCGCGGCGGCGCGGCATTTTCAGGAAGAGATCGACGTTGGACAGGTCGGCATCAACGTACCGATTCCGGTGCCGGTGCCCATGTTCTCGTTCACCGGTTCGCGGGCATCCAAGCTTGGTGACCTCGGCCCGTACGGCAAGCAGGTGGTGCAGTTCTACACTCAGACCAAGACGGTCACCCAGCGCTGGTTCGACGAGAACGAAGTCGGCGGTACGGTGAACACCACCATCAACCTCAAGTGACCAGGTGTGGCGTCTTGCCCAGGTGAGGCGCCACGCGAGCCGGCAATCAGAACAAGAAGGAAACGGCCATGCATATCGGTTTTCTCGGGCTCGGCAACATGGGTGGACCCATGGCGCGCAACCTGCTCAAGGCGGGCCATCAACTCACGGTCTTCGACCTTTCCGCGGCGGCCGTGTCCGGCCTCGTCGAAGCCGGCGCGAAGGAGGCGACATCGCCGGCGGCAATCGCCCAGGCGGATGTCGACGTCATCATCACCATGCTGCCCGCCGCTCCTCAGGTGAAGCAGGTGTATCTGGGTGAAGACGGCTTGCTGGCCCATGTCTCGGCGGGTGTGCTGCTGATCGACTCTTCGACCATCGACCCGCTGTCCGCTCGCGAAGTCGCTTCCGCCGCCGCTCACAACGGCAACCCGATGCTCGATGCACCGGTGTCCGGCGGCACGGGCGGCGCTGCCGCAGGGACCTTGACCTTCATGGTCGGCGGCAGCGAAGCGGATTTCCAGACGGCGCAGCCGATCCTGGCGACGATGGGCAAGAACATCGTCCATTGCGGTGGCAGCGGCAACGGTCAGGTCGCCAAGGTCGCCAACAACCTCCTGCTCGGCATCTCCATGATCGGTGCCGCCGAGGCCATGTCGCTCGGTGTTGCCCTGGGCATGGAACCGGAGGTCCTCGCCGGGGTGATCAATTCATCCAGTGGATGCTGCTGGAGCAGCGAAATCTACAACCCCTTCCCCGGCGTGGTGGAGACCAGTCCAGCGTCTCGCGGCTATAGCGGCGGCTTCGGCACCGACCTGATGCTCAAGGACCTTGGCCTGGCGAGCGAAGCGGCCAAGCAGGTCCGCCAGCCGGTTATCCTCGGCGCACTCGCGCAGCAGCTCTACCAGACCTTCAGCCTGCAAGGCCATGGCGGACTGGATTTCTCCGCGATCATCAAACTCTACCGCCAAGAGGACCAGGCATGACCCAGGCAGAAGCGCCGGTACTGATCCAAGTACGCAACCGCGTCGGCTATCTCACCCTCAACCGCCCCGCCGGGCTCAACGCCATCACCCTGCCGATGGTGCGGACGCTGCACCGCCAGTTGCAGGAATGGGCGGACGATCAAGGCATCGTCGCCGTGGTGCTGCGTGGTGCCGGCGAAAAGGCTTTCTGCGCTGGCGGCGACATCCGCTCGCTGTACGACAGCTACAAGCGCGGTGACAGCCTGCACCGGGAATTCTTCGAGGAGGAATACGCGCTCGACCAATACATCCACGCCTACACCAAGCCGCTCCTGGCGTTGATGAACGGCTTCGTGCTCGGTGGCGGCATGGGACTGGTCCAGGGTGCTTCGCTGCGGGTGATTTCCGAGCGCACCCGCATGGGCATGCCGGAAGTCGGCATCGGCTATTTTCCGGACGTCGGTGGCAGTTACTTTCTGTCGCGGCTGCCGAGCAACCTGGGCGTCTACATGGGCCTGACCGGCAACCATGTCGGCGCGGCCGACGCGCTCTATGCCGGGCTTGCCGACTACTGCGTGCCTTATGACAGCTTCGCCGACCTCGAACGCTGCCTGGACCAGCAGGACTGGTCCGTGCCGCCGCGGCACGCGCTGACCAACCTGCTGGTGTCGATGGGCCGCACCGAGCTGCCGGATGCGCCGTTCAAAACGCTTAGCCGAGCCATCGACGAACATTTCTCGCATGACAGCGTCGCCGCGATTCGCCAGTCGCTCGCCGGGGAGACCCGTGCCGAATACCGCGAATGGGCCGCCGAAACGCTGGAGACGCTGGATAGCCGCTCACCGCTGTCGATGAGCGTCACCCTGGAAATGCTCCGTCGTGGACGCGAGCGCTCGCTGGCCGACTGTTTCGACATGGAGCTGCACCTCGACCGCCAGTGGTTCGACAAGGGCGACATCATCGAAGGCGTCCGTGCGCTGATCGTCGACAAGGACAAGAATCCGCGCTGGAACCCGCCTACGCTGGAAGAAGTGACGCCCGAGCGCGTCGCCGCTTTCTTCGCTGGCGTCTGACAGAGGGACAACCTCATGCACGACATCGAACTGACCGAAGAACAACGGATGATTCGCGACATGGCGCGCGACTTCGCCCGCGCCGAGATCGCGCCCAAGGCACACGACTGGGAACAGGCCGGCTGGATCGACGACGAGACGGTGAGCCAGCTGGGCGAGCTCGGCCTGCTCGGCATGATCGTTCCCGAGCAATGGGGCGGCACCTACATTGACTACGTCGCCTACGCCCTGGCCGTCGAGGAAATCTCGGCGGGTGACGGAGCGATCGGCGCGCTGATGAGCATCCACAGCTCGGTCGGCTGCGGCCCGATACTCAAATACGGCACGCCGGAGCAGCAGGATGCGTGGCTGCCAGATCTGGCCACGGGGCGCGCCATCGGCTGTTTTGCCCTCACCGAGCCCCAGGCCGGCTCCGAGGCGCACAACCTGCGCACCCGCGCCGTGCTGGACAATGGCGAGTGGGTAATCAACGGCGCCAAACAATTCGTCAGCAACGGCAAGCGCGCCAAGATCGCCATCGTCTTCGCCGTGACCGATCCAGAGCTGGGCAAAAAAGGGCTCTCCGCGTTTCTCGTGCCCACCGACAACCCCGGTTTCGTCGTCGATCGCATGGAGAAGAAGATGGGCATCCGAGCCTCGGATACCTGCGGCGTCACCCTGCGTGACTGCCGCATTCCCGAGGCCAACCTGCTCGGCCCGCGCGGCAAGGGGCTGGCGATCGCCCTGTCCAATCTGGAAGGTGGTCGCATCGGCATCGGCGCTCAGGCCCTCGGCATCGCCCGCGCGGCATTCGAAGCGGCGTTGGGCTATGCGCGCGAACGCATCCAGTTCGACAAGCCGATCATCGAGCACCAGAGCGTGGCGAACATGCTCGCGGACATGCACACCCGCATCAACGCTGCGCGGCTGCTGATCCTGCACGCCGCGCGCCTGCGCAGCGCCAACCTGCCGTGCCTGTCCGAAGCCTCCCAGGCCAAGCTGTTCGCGTCTGAGATGGCCGAACACGTGTGCTCCAAAGCCATGCAGATCCACGGCGGCTACGGCTATCTGGAGGACTATCCGGTCGAGCGCTACTACCGCGACGCGCGCATCACGCAGATCTATGAAGGCTCCAGCGAGATTCAGCGGCTGTTGATCGCACGGGAGTTGAATAACTACGGGTTGTAATCAACCGCGGCAACGGCGAGGAACGACACCAGCTTTTCCCGAGATCGACAGGAGGCCCGCAACGGGATCGGGAAGCTCAATAAACCACCTCGAAGCAGTATTCCGAACGACCGATGGCGGCGGCGCGAGCCCCATCCGACAACAATAAGAAGGATACGACGATGCTCAAAGGTACGATGCAGCAGACCCCGCTGATGATCAGCGGCATCCTGACCCACGCCGCCCTCGCCCACGGCGAGCGCGAAATCGTCTCGCGGCTGGTGGATGAACCTCTCTGGCGCTACGACTACGCAGGTTTGGCGAAACGCGCCGGGCAGGCGGCCAGCATGTTGCGCAGCCTGGGCGTGAAACCTGGCGACCTGGTCTCGTCGATGGCCTGGAACACCCATCGTCACTTCGAGCTGTTCTTTGCCGTGCCCGGGATTGGCTCGGTGCTGCACACGGCCAATCCACGCCTGTCGGACGAGCAGATCATCTACACCCTGAACCACGCCGGAAGCGGCGTACTGCTCTTCGACCGCAGCTTCCTCGCCCTGGTCGAGCGCGTTCGGCCGCATCTGGAGCACATCCATACCTTCGTCATGCTCGCCGACGCCGAACGCACCGAACCCGGAGAGATCGGTGCGCAAAGCTACGAAACGCTGATCGCCAACGAGCCACCCATCACCGACTGGCCGCAGTTCGATGAGAACGCTGGCGCCATGCTCTGCTACACCTCCGGCACCACCGGCAACCCGAAAGGCGTCGTCTATAGCCACCGCTCCGTGGTGCTGCATGCGATGGCCGCCGGGCTCACAGGCGCCTTCGGCTTCTCCGCGTTCGACTGCATCATGCCCTGCTCATCGCTCTATCACGCCACCGCCTGGGGCGTGCCTTTCACCGCCGCCATCAACGGCTGCAAGTTCGTGCTGCCCTGCGACAAGATGGACGGCGCCAGCCTGCAGGAGCTGATCCAGAGCGAGGGCGTGACCTTTTCCGGTGGCGTACCGACCATCTGGACCATGTACCTCAACCACCTGGAGCGCACCGGAGAGACGACCGGAGCGCTCAAGTGCCTGGTGATCGCGGGGTCCGCCGTGCCCCGCGCGCTCGCCGAAAAGTTCGAGACCCGCTACGGCGTCAGCGTCCGCCAGCTCTGGGGCATGACCGAAACCAGCCCGCTCGGCGTGGTGGCCACCCCAACGCCCAAGCTCGCGGCCCAAGGCGAGGCCGCGACGAAGGAGGCGATCTGGACGCGTCAGGGTCGCTTGCAATTTGGCATCGAGCTGAAGATCGTCGACGAGGCCGGAAACCCGTTGCCGCATGACGGCACTACATCCGGAGCGCTGCTGGTGCGCGGGCCCTGGACGGTCGAGCGCTATTTCCGCAGCGAAACCAGCGCGGTCGATGCCGATGGCTGGTTCGACACTGGCGACATCGCCACCCTGGACCCCAACGGCTACATGCGCATCACCGACCGCAGCAAGGACGTGATCAAGTCCGGCGGCGAGTGGATCAGCTCCATCGACATCGAGAATATCGCCGTGGCCTGCCCGGGCGTGCGCATCGCCGCAGTCGTCGGGGTGACGCACGAGAAGTGGGAGGAGCGCCCTGTACTCATCATCGAACCCCACGACGATGCGCAGATCTGCAGCGAGACGGTGCTCGCCTTCCTCGAACCGCAGATCGTCAAGTGGTGGATGCCCGATGCGGTGATCATCGACACCGTCCCCCTGACCGCCACCGGCAAGATCGACAAAAAGACCCTGCGCGACCGCTACCGCGATCACCTGATCGAACTCGAGGAAAGCGCAGCGGATGTGGCGAGCCTATAGCGACCCAGAATCTGGGGGCGACGGGCTTCGCCGTTTCGCGGAGACACCCCGCCTCCTCCAGCGAGATAACTGGCGACCCCTAAAGTGGGCCTCAGCCCACCGTTCTTGCCTACCCAAGGGATCTAACGAACCACGCCGTTTTACTGGCTCACCGCGTCATATCCATGCGCAGCCGTGAACCCGGCCATTAATGCCACTGATCACAACCGCCCGCGCCGATACCCATGGAAGCCTGCATGTACGGGGCGCGATGGACCTCATCACCAAAAGGAACGCGCCTTATGCCGACCGCCACTGCCACCCCTCGCCAAGGCCCGCTGCTCGGCCTGCGCGTGCTGGAGTTCGCCAGCATCGGGCCCGGTCCACACTGCGCGATGTTGCTGGCAGACCTCGGCGCCGAGGTGATCCGCATCGAGCGCGAGGGCGGCAATGGTTGGCCCAATCCGGTCGCTGATCGCGGTCGTAAGCGCCTGACGCTGGATATCCGCACCGATGCCGGACGCGAGCGTTGCCTTGCCCTGGCAGAGGGTGCCGACGTGCTGATCGAGGGCTTTCGGCCTGGCGTGATGGAACGCCTGGGCCTCGGACCTGAGCAGGTTCACGGGCGCAACCCGCGTTTGATGTATGGCCGCATGACCGGTTGGGGCCAGACCGGTCCGCTAGCCAAGAGTGCCGGGCACGACATCAACTATCTGGCGCTCACCGGTGCCCTGGCCGCCATCGGGGGGCGCGAAGGTCCGCCGTTGCCACCGCTCAATCTGGTCGGCGATTTCGGAGGCGGCTCGCTCTATCTGGCCTTCGGCATCATGGCGGCGCTGTGGGAGCGCGAACGGTCGGGCCTGGGCCAGGTCATCGATGCCGCCATTGTCGATGGCGTTTCCTCGATGATGAGCTTCTTCGCCGGTCTGTTGCCCAGCGGAGCGATCTCGCTTCAGCGCGACCGTAACCTGCTCGCCGGCGCCGCGCCGCACTACCGCTGCTACGCCTGTGCCGACGGCCGCGACATCGCCATCGGGCCGCTCGAGCCACAGTTCCTCAGCGAACTGGCGCAACGCATCCAGGCGCCGGATAACCTGCTTCAGGACGTTCGGAATCCGGACCGCTGGGCGGCACAGGGCGAACACCTCGCCGCGCTGTTCGCCAGCCGGACCCAGGCCGACTGGTGCGAACTGCTCGAAGGCACCGACGCCTGCTTCGCGCCCGTGCTCACGCTAGAAGAAGCCGCACAGCATCCGCATATGCAAGCGCGTGGCGTCTATCGCGACATCGACGGCGCCCTGCACGCCGCCCCGGCGCCGCGCTTCTCACGCACGCCGGGCGCGATCAAAAACTCAGACCAGGCTGCGACAGGCTGGGATTGATGGTGCGCGGTGACTAAAGCCCAGCCTACATTGCAATGCTGGTCGTCCGTCGGGCGTAGTCTTTACGGAGGGCGGGCCGGAACATCAACTAGACGATTCACTCGCCCAGGTTGCGCGCAATCACCAACCGCTGAATGTCGCTGGTGCCTTCGTAGATCTGGCAGACGCGCACGTCGCGGTAGATGCGCTCGACGGGAAAGTCCTTCAGATAGCCATAGCCGCCGAGCGTCTGGATCGCCGCCGAACAGACCTTTTCCGCCATTTCCGAGGCGAACAGTTTCGCCATGGAGGCCTCGACCAGCGCCGGTTGCCCCGCCTCGCGCAACGCGGCAGCGTGCAGCACCATCTGCCGCGCGACGGCGATCTGCGTAGCCATGTCGGCCAGGCGGAAGGCAACGGCCTGGTGCTCGCTGATGGCCTTGCCGAACGCCTCGCGCTGGCGCGCATAGTCACGGGCGGCCTCGAAGGCCGCGCGAGCCATGCCGACGGCCTGGGCGGCGATACCGGTACGGCCGCCTTCGAGGTTAGCCAGCGCGATCCGGTAGCCCTCACCCTCCTCGCCCAGGCGTTGGGATTCGTGCACACGCATGTCCTCGAAAGCCAGCTGGCAGGTATCGGACGCGTGCTGCCCGAGCTTTTCCTCGACGCGTACCACCTGATAGCCCGGGGTGTCGGTCGGCACGATGAAAGCGCTGATACCTCGCTTGCCAGCGTCCGGATCGGTCACGGCGAAGAGGATCACGGTACCGGCGTGCTGGCCCGAGGTGATGAACTGCTTGGCGCCGTTGATCACGTAACTGTCGCCGTCACGCCGGGCGCGCGTGCGCAAACTGCTGGCGTCGGAGCCGGCGTGGGGTTCGGTCAGCGCGAAAGCACCGATCTGAGCGCCGCTGGCCAGCGGCTGCAGGTAGCGCTTTTTTTGCTCGTCGTTGCCAAAGCGCAGGATCGGCACGCAACCGACCGAGTTATGCACGCTCATGATGGTCGAGCAGGCACCGTCACCGGCGGCGATCTCTTCCAGCGCCAGGGCGTAGGCGACATAGCCGGTGTCGCTGCCGCCCCACTCGTCCGGGCAAAGCATGCCGAAGAAGCCGAGTTCGGCCATCTCGGCAATCGCCTCGGCCGGGTAGCGGTGGTCACGGTCCCAATCGGCGGCGAACGGCTTGAGCCGCGCCTGAGCGAACTGCCGTGCCATGTCGCGGATGCTGGTCTGGTCTTCGTTGAGCAACATGGGCAATCCTCAGTCGAGCAGTTCGACGGCCATGGCGGTCGCTTCGCCGCCGCCGATGCAAATGGCGGCAATGCCCCTGCGAAGGCCACGGGCGCGCAGTGCGGCGATCAGGGTCACGAGAATTCGTGCACCAGACGCACCGATCGGGTGGCCCAGCGCACAAGCGCCGCCGTTGACGTTGACCTTGGCGTGATCGAGGCCCAACTCACGCATCGTCACCATGGCCACCACCGCGAAGGCCTCGTTGATTTCGAACAGGTCCACGTCGCCGAGCTGCCAGCCAGTGCGCTCGAGCAGCCTGTGGATGGCACCGATGGGCGCCGTCGGGAACAGGTTGGGCGCGTCGGCGAACACCGCATGGCCGTGAATGACGGCCTGCGGCTTGAGGCCGAGCTGTTCGGCGTGGGAGCGACGCGTCAACAGCAGTGCCGCAGCGCCATCCGAGATCGAACTGGAATTGGCCGCCGTCACGGTGCCACCCTCGCGGAACGCCGGTTTGAGAGACGGGATCTTCTCCGGCATCGCCTTGGGCGGCTGCTCGTCGTCGCGCACGGTGCGTTGCTCGCGGCCCTGGGTGAATTCCAACGGGACGATCTCATCGGCGAACCGACCTTCAGCGATGGCGTCACGCGCGCGCTGCAACGACGCCAGGGCGTAAGCATCCTGCTGTTCGCGGGTGAAGCTGTGGTGCTGCGCGCAGTCCTCGGCGAAGGTGCCCATCAGGCGGCCCTTGTCGTAGGCGTCTTCCAGGCCGTCGAGGAACATATGGTCGAGCACTTTTCCATGCCCCATGCGATAGCCGCCGCGCGCCTTTTCCAGCAGATAAGGCGCATTGGACATGCTCTCCATGCCGCCGGCGACCACCAGATCGACACTGCCGGCGCGCAACGCATCATGCGCTAGAATCGCCGCCTGCATCCCCGAGCCGCACATCTTGTTCAGCGTGGTGGACGCGGTTGCCTTGCCCAGCCCGGCGCCAAGCGCGGCCTGACGGGCCGGCGCCTGGCCGAGGCCGGCCGGGAGCACGCAGCCCATCAGCACTTCCTGCACCTGTTCGGCGGCAACGCCGCTGCGCTCTACCGCCGCGCGAATTGCCGCGGCACCCAGCTCCGGCGCGCTGAGGCTTTTCAGGTCGCCCTGAAAGCCGCCCATGGGTGTCCGGGCGCTGCCCAGGATCACGATTGGATCGTTGTTCATCGTCGCTTCTCCGATTATTTCGCGGCCATGCGCAGCGCGCCGTCGAGGCGAATCACTTCGCCGTTGAGCATGTCGTTCTCAATGATGTGGCGAACCAGGGCCGCGTACTCGGATGCTCGCCCCAGGCGCGGTGGGAAGGGGACGCCGGCGGCGAGCGAGTCGCGCACCTCCTGCGGCATGCCGGCCATCATCGGGGTCTCGAAGACGCCGGGCGCGATCGTCATCACGCGAATGCCGTGCCGGGCCAGTTCGCGCGCGGCCGGCAGCGTCAGCGCTACCACACCGCCCTTGGAGGCAGCATAGGCGGCCTGGCCGATCTGCCCATCGAAGGCCGCGATGGAGGCGGTGTTGATGATCACGCCACGATTGCCGTTCGCATCCGGCTCGCCCTTGGCAATGGCCTCGACGGCCAGGCGCAGCATGTTGAAACTGCCGATCAGGTTGAGGTTGATGACCTTGCTGAAGCTCGCCAGCCCGTGCGGGCCCTGGCGGCCAAGGATTTTCTCGCCGCTGGCAACGCCGGCACAGTTGACCAGGCCGTGCAGCCCGCCGAATTGCTCGACCGCCGCGTTCACGGCAGCCTGAGCGGCGCCCTCATCACACACGTTGGTCACCACGCCGATGGCGTTCGAGCCCAACGCTTCGCTGCATTCGTTCAGCAGTGCTTCATTGATGTCTGCCAGCACCACCCTGGCCCCAGTCGAGACCAGCGCATGGGCAGCCGCGGCACCCAGGCCGGACGCACCGCCCGTGATCAGGAAAGTCTTGTCTTGAATATCCACTGCACGACCTCGAGAAGATAATAGGCATCGCGGCAGACGAGCTGCCGGGTCCTGCTTGCTTCATCTTCTTCAGACCGATCGGCATGGACAATGGTCTTGGCATTCAATCGGCCTGACTGTTTTGGCCAATGACTTCGAACAGGCGGACAGGGAAAGCGGCACCGGTGAGAGGCAGTTGGACATGCAGATATTTGGCGGCCAAGACACGAACCTACCTACCGGCCCCGAGACAAAGCGAGAACAAGTCCACCAGATGCAAGCGCCGGGCGGGCTGGATCGCAGCGAGAGTGCATGACCCGAATCGGGACTAGACTTCCAGCAGGACCAGCTAGCGAGGTGGGTATGAGCGATGAAGAGCGGAAATCCCTGACCCTTCGGGAAATGCTGCAAAGCACCATCGCCGGAGCGTTGGGCGTACAGAGTGGCAAGAACCGCGAGCGCGACTTCAACCGCGGCAAGCCCAGCCATTTCATCATGCTGGGTCTCGGCTTCACGGTGGTGTTCGTGCTGGCCATTCTCGGGGTGGTCAAGCTGGTGCTTTATCTAGCGGGCCTGTAACGCTACCCGTCAGTTCACTGTTGGCTGACCCAAAAAACGGCGGTAGCGACCACCAACAAAATCAATACGAAGATGGCGGCGGCATCGGCTCGACTGTCATTACCGCGAGGATCGGAATGTGCGGACATGGTCGCTCTCCTGGTTGCTGCGGCTCGTGTTGCTAGCAGTTAAGACCAGACGCGGCGGTCCCTCAAGGTAGCAGCGGCCGAATGCTTGGATTTTGACGCTTCGTTCTAAACATATTCCCAAACATCACTTTTGCGTATAACCGCCAGCTGGTATCTTGCCGCCCTCCCTGAATGGGTGCGCGGCCGTGCGCGCAACAAGCTGTAGCCAGCCCTGAGAACAGGACACTTCATGTACGTTTACGACCAGTACGACCAACACATCATCGAGGATCGCGTACGTCAGTTTCGCGACCAGACCCGCCGTTTCCTGGCGGGTGAGCTCGGTGGCGAGGAATTCCGCCCACTGCGCTTGCAGAATGGCCTGTACATCCAGCGATACGCGCCCATGCTGCGCATTGCCGTGCCCTATGGGCTGCTGTCCTCCACTCAGGTGCGCAAGCTGGCGGAAATCGCCCGCAACTACGATAAGGGCTATGCCCACATCAGCACCCGAACCAACGTCCAGTTCAACTGGCCTGAATTGGAAGACGTGCCGGATATCCTCGCCGAACTGGCAACCGTACAGATGCACGCCATCCAGACCAGCGGCAACTGCATCCGCAACACTACGACCGATCAGTTCGCAGGGGTAGCAAAGGACGAGCTGATCGACCCGCGTCCCTGGTGTGAAATCATCCGCCAATGGTCAACCTTTCATCCTGAATTTGCCTATTTGCCACGCAAGTTCAAGATCGCAGTGAACGGCGCCGTCAGCGACCGCGCCGCCATCGAAGTGCATGATATTGGCCTCGAAGCAGTCAAGAACGATGCTGGCGAACTGGGTTTCCGCGTTTCGGTCGGTGGCGGCCTGGGCCGCACCCCGATCGTGGGCAGTTTCATCAACGAGTTCCTGCCCTGGCAGCATCTGCTGACCTATCTCGACGCCATCCTGCGCGTGTACAACCGCTATGGCCGTCGCGACAACAAGTTCAAGGCGCGGATCAAGATCCTGGTCAAGGCGCTGACTCCCGAGGTGTTCGCCGAGCGCGTGGAGGCCGAATGGTCATATCTTAAAGACGGCCCCAACACGCTGACCGAAGCTGAGGTCGAGCGGCTGAGCAGGTTTTTCGTCGATCCCGCTTACAAGGCGCTGGACGATCAGAGTGCTGCTCTCGCCCAGCTCGATACCGAGCATCCGGGCTTTGCGCGCTGGCGTGAACGCAACGTAGTGGCGCATAAAAAGCCGGGCTATGCCGCGGTAACCCTTTCGCTCAAGAGCACAGGCGTCGCTCCCGGGGATGTCACGGACAAGCAGCTCGATACCATCGCCGATCTTGCCGATCGTTACAGCTTTGGTGAGGTCCGCAATTCCCATGAACAGAACATGATCCTAGCGGATGTGGAACAAGCCCGCCTGTTCGAGCTGTGGACCGAGCTTCGCGAACTGGGTGTAGCGACACCCAACATTGGCCTCCTGACCGACATCATCTGCTGCCCCGGCGGTGATTTCTGCTCGCTGGCCAACGCCAAGTCGATCCCCATTGCTGAGGCCATTCAACGGCGCTTCGATGATCTGGATTACTTGTTCGACATCGGAAACATCGACCTGAACATCTCAGGCTGCATGAACGCCTGTGGGCATCACCACGTGGGCCATATCGGCATTCTAGGCGTGGACAAGAAGGGCGCTGAGTTCTATCAGGTCTCGCTGGGCGGCAGCTCCGGGCGCAACGCGACCCTGGGGCAGATACTCGGTCCATCGTTTGCACAGGACGTCATGCCCGATGTGATCGAGAAAGTTATAAACGTCTACGTGGAACAACGTACCGAAGATGAACAGTTCCTGGACACCTTCCGCCGAATTGGCATCGACCCCTTCAAGGAGCGCGTCTATGCAGCGAATCATTAAAGATGGTCAGGTCATCGACGAGACCTGGCATCTCCTACCGAAGGATGTGACGCTCGAAGGGCTGTCCAACTGTGACGATCTCATCGTGCCGTTGCAGCTGTGGCTCGACCATGCCCACGCGCTGAAAGTGCGTGACGGTGGATTGGGTGTCTGGCTGGAAGCGAGTGAAGCCATCGAAGACATTGCCGACGATCTGGAGCATTTCCAGGTGGTCGCACTCAACTTCCCCGCCTTCACCGATGGCCGTCATTATTCCAGCGCCCGCTTGTTGCGCGAGCGCTACGGCTACAAGGGTGAGATTCGCGCCATTGGTGACGTACTGCGGGACCAGCTGTTCTATATGAGCCGCTGCGGCTTCGACGCTTTTGCTGTTCGCCCGGATCGAGACCCGTACGACGCGCTGGAAGGCCTGAAGGACTTCTCGGTCACCTACCAATCCGCTGCTGACGAGCCCTTGCCGCTGTTCCGTCGCCGGCAAGGCTGATTTAGCCGCAGCTGCGCTCCAAAAAAAACCCGCCTGTCTCGGCGGGTTTTACTATTGATACATCCAGAAGTTTGGATGCTCGACCGGAGCCGGTGCTGTCCCCTGTTTCCGGCCAAAGGTTTCCTTGATCTTTTCTGCGAGTGCCTTCATGTCCGATTCCTGTTGCGTCGGTGGGAGTGGCGACAGCATCGCCCACCCAAGCGCAACAGCGAAATCAGTTGTAGCTATGGACGCCATAGCAGGCGAAACGGCCTCGCTAGTCCAGACGCACCAGCATGCGCCCTACTTGTTGCCCCGCCAGAATCCGCTCGATCTCGGTCGGCAGGTCCTGCAGCGAGATCTCGCGCACCAACTCGTCAAGATTGGGGAGTTTCCACTGCACCGACAGCCTGTCCCACATGGATGCTTTCACGACGAGGGGAATCTCCACCGAATCGACACCCAGCAGATTTACGCCGCGCAGGATGAAAGGCAGTACGCTGGCTTGAAAACCGGTACCCGCCGTGAGGCCGCAACATGCCACGCTTGCACCACGCTGGAGTGACTTGACGACGTTGAACAGGATATCGCCGCCAACCGTGTCCACGGCGCCACCCCACTGCTCCTTGAGGAGCGGCTTCTCTGCACCCGTCTGGACGACGCTGCGTTCTAGAATCTGGCCCGCTCCAAGCTTCCTCAGAAAATCAGCCTGGTCTGCCTTGCCGGTCACGGCCGCCACGGTGTAACCCAGGCGCGCAAGAAGTGCCACGGCAATGCTGCCCACCCCACCGGTTGCACCGGTGACCAGCACAGGCCCGCCGCCTGGCTCAAGGCCCGCCTGCTCCAGCTTGTCGACACACAGAGCAGCCGTCAGGCCTGCAGTGCCGAGTATCATCGCTTCACGCAACGAAAGCCCGGCAGGCCGTTTGATCACCCAGCTGGCGGGTACCCGGATGTACTGGCCAAAACCACCCGCTGTGTTCATGCCGAGGTCGTACCCTGTGACGATCACCTCGTCGCCTTCGGCAAATTCGCTCACGCTTGATTCCGCCACGGTACCGGCCGCATCGATCCCAGGCGTATGCGGGAAGTTGCGAGTAACCCCGCGATTACCACTGGCCGAGAGCGCGTCCTTGTAATTCAGTGATGAATAGCTGACGCGAATCAGCACGTCGCCCGCTGGGAGTTCGTCGGTGGTGCGCTCAACTATGCTCGTTTCGAAACGGCCATCGGCGTTTTCGCGGGTTTGCAGTGCCTTGAAGTCTGTCATCTGTGACCTCCTCATTGCCAGAATCGTTGTTCGTTCAGTCGCGTCCAGCCCTTGAGCAACCCTTGCTCCATGGCTGCAGAGGCGGCCATGCCGAATCGCTCAGGAAGGCTTTTCTTTTCGGCGTAATGCAGCTGGAAAAGGTCCGCTTCCTGCGCACGTGCGGCCAGGTATTCGTCACTTGTCTTGAGTTCATCAACCAGCTGCTTGCCCAACGCGGCGATCCCGAGCCACACTTCTCCGGTCGCTACGTCGTCTATGGACAATTGCTGGCGGTAACGTGCCACGAAGTTCTTGAACAGCTCATGGGTCGTTTCCAGATCTTCCTGGAATTTCTCCCGTCCCTTATCGGTATTCTCGCCAAACACGGTAAGCGTTCGCTTGTATTCGCCTGCGGTCAGGACCTCCACATCAACATCGTGCTTTTTCAGCAGTCGGTGAACGTTCGGCAACTGCGCGACGACGCCGATGGAGCCGAGTATGGCGAACGGTGCACAGAGAATCTTCTGACCAATGCAGGCCATCATGTAGCCGCCGCTTGCGGCCACCTTGTCGACGCAAACGGTCAGCGGGACCCCGGCGTCGCGAATACGCACCAGCTGCGATGCTGCGAGGCCGTAGCCGTGAACCATGCCGCCCCCACTTTCGAGTCGAAGGACAACTTCGTCCTGCGGCGTTGCCAGGGTCAGCAAGGCGGTGATTTCGTGGCGAAGGTTATCGACAGCCGACGCCTTGATGTCGCCATCGAAATCCAGCACAAACATCCGGGAACGCTTCTCCCCGTTTTTTTTCGTTTGCTTGGCAGCCCTGGCTTCCTGCTTGCGCTGGGCCTTGAGCTGATCCTTTTCGACAAGCGACTGTTCGAGTCGCTCACGCATGGACTTGTAGAAGTCATTGAGCTTGTGGACCTCCAGATGCCCGCCCGCTTGTTTGCCCCGCCCGCGGCGCAATGAAGCGAGCGCAACCAATACCACGATGATCGCGACCACCAACGTCACGGTCTTCGCCAGAAAGCTTGCATAGTCAGCAAGAAACTCCACAGATCCTCCTCGGACTCTTCAAATCGCCAGCATCGGGCATAAACCGGCCAAGCATACCGATTACGCGTCTGCCGGAGCCAGTCGTGCGCGATTCAAACGATCGTATGATTTCTCGTTGACACCTCGAATCGATACCCCTACGCTCGCGAAAAACAGGCTCCCGGAGCACGGCATGGGCAGTATCTACCTGATCAGACATGGTCAGGCGTCATTCGGCGCAGAAAACTATGATGTCCTGTCGCCGCTTGGCTTTCGACAGGCAGCTGCGCTGGGTGATTATCTGGAAAGGCTGGATATCAGATTCGACCGTTGTGTAAGCGGCGAGCTGAGTCGCCAGCAGGACACGGCCCGAGCCACGATGGAGCGACTAGGCAAAGGCGATCCAGCCCCTGAATTGGAGATCGACGGCGCATTCAATGAATTTCCGGCCGACGAAGTGATCCGAGCCCATATGCAGGATCTGCTCACCGTCGAACCTCATGCCCTGGAGATTTTCCGCAACGCCGCGAATCACCGCACCGAGTTCCAACGGTTGTTTAACCATGTCATCGGGCGCTGGGTATCCGGTGCTCACGAGAAAGAAGGCCTGGACACCTGGCAGAGCTTTGTCGATCGCGTCAACGGCGGACTGACTCGCTTGCTTGATCAAGCCCACAGGAAAGACCGCATCGCCATTTTCACTTCCGGCGGGACTATCACGGCACTGCTTCAATTGATCATAGGCGTCGCGCCTATCAAGGCATTCGAGCTGAACTGGCAGATCGTCAACACCTCGCTCAGTCAGGTGAAATTTCGCGACCGGGACCTCGCCCTCGCTTCGTTCAACGGCCGTGCGCATCTGGATCTGCTGAAGAATCCGGAGCTTGTCACCTATCGATGAGTTCCAACCAACCGCGGCCCAAGGCTGCTCGTTTTCCACGATAAAAAGGGATATCCCCGATGAGCAATGTCGACAACACCATCCAAAGCATGAAGGCCAAGTTCAACCCAAGCGCCGCTGCTGGCCTGGATCTGGTGTTCCAGTTCAATATTACCGACGCAGAAAACTACTACCTGGTCGTCAAGGACGGCACTTGTGATTTCCACAAGGGCGAGTCTGCCGACGCCAACGTGACGCTGATCATGGACAGCGAAACGATGCAGGGTGTAATCAGTGGCGAAACCGATGGCATGCAGGCTTTCATGGCCGGCAAGCTACGCGCTGAAGGCGACATGATGCTTGCGCTGAAGTTGAGCGAACTGTTCCCGGCCTGATCGCCAGAGGCAACCAGAAAACCGAAGTCTCGTGACTTCGGTTTTTTTATGCGCCTTATCTCCGATGTTCATGCATCAGGCGTCTTGATCGTGGGACAACACCCTGGCCAATAAGGGGGCGGTTTGCTTGGTAATGCCAAGTGGCGGCAGTAGATTATCGGTCAGGAGTTTTGCCGTGCGGAGTACGGCTACCGCCATTGTCGAGCACCGATTACAAGTAGAAGGGAAAAGCATGGCGCTTACAGACCAGACCAGCCAAATCCGCGAGGGCGAAGAGCTGCCCAACGACGTTATCGACCGATACCTGAAAGCCAGTATTCCGGAGCTCGAAGGCACGCCGACCATTTCCCAGTTTCCGGGTGGTGCCTCAAACCTGACCTATCTGTTGAAATACTCGAACCGGGAACTGGTATTACGTCGGCCACCTTTTGGCCACAAAGCCAAATCGGCTCATGACATGGGGCGCGAATATCGCATCCTCAACCAGCTTAACGCCGGCTTCCCCTACTGCCCCAAAGCCTATGTCTACTGCACCGACGAGGCGCTGATCGGCGCCGAGTTCTATGTCATGGAGCGGGTCAAGGGCATCATTCTTCGTGAAGACATGCCTGTGGAGCTGGGTTTTACACCGGAGCAGACAACTACGCTGTGCAAGAACTTCATCGATAAGTTCGTGGAGCTGCACAACGTCGACTACAAGGCTTGCGGCCTTGGCGATCTGGGTAGGCCGGAAGGCTACGTGCGACGGCAGATCGATGGCTGGATCGACCGTTATGAACGCGCCATCACTTCAGATGCGCCGAAGTGGGAACCGGTCAAGGCCTGGCTGCGCGACAAGATGCCAGCTGACCATCCAAAGCCGGGCATCATTCATAACGACTACCGGTTCGATAATGTCATTCTCAGCCCCACCAACCCGATGCAGATCATCGGCGTGCTTGACTGGGAGATGACCACTATTGGCGACCCGCTGATGGACCTCGGCAATACGCTTGCCTACTGGATCGAAGCCGACGATCCGTCGCCTGTGCAGCTGATGCGCAAGCAGCCCAGCAACGCACCAGGCATGCTCACACGCAGACAATTCGTGGACTATTACGCCGAGCGTGCAGGTATCCAGATCGACAACTTCGATTATTACTACACCTACGGCCTGTTCCGCCTGGCAGCTATCGTCCAGCAAATCTACTACCGCTATTTCCACGGCCAGACGCGGGACAGGCGATTCGCGAAGTTCGTGCAAATGAACGCCCTGCTTGAGCATATGAGCCTGCAGGTCATCAACAAGTCGAAGCTGTAATACAGCTCAGCAAAGGGATACTACCGATGAGCAAAACCACTCTGTTCGATCTGGAAGGCAAGATCGCATTCGTCTCAGGCGCCAGCCGCGGTATCGGCGAGGCTATTGCCAAGCTACTGGCGCAGCAAGGGGCGCATGTCATCGTCTCCAGCCGCAAGATCGAAGGCTGCCAAGCAGTAGCCGACGCAATCACCGCCGCGGGCGGCAAGGCGACACCAGTCGCTTGCCATATTGGCGAACTGGAGCAGATCAAGAGCGTTTTCGCACAGCTCCGCGAGCAGTTCGGTCGCCTCGATATCCTAGTGAACAACGCCGCGACCAACCCGCAGTTCTGCCACATACTCGATACAGATGTTGCTGCATTTCAGAAGACCGTCGATGTAAACATCCGTGGCTATTTCTTCATGTCAGTCGAAGCCGGCAAGCTGATGCGAGAAAACGGCGGCGGTAGCATCATCAATGTCGCTTCCATCAACGGCGTCACGCCAGGCAATTTCCAGGGAATCTACTCGGTCACCAAGGCCGCAGTGATCAACATGACCAAGGCCTTTGCAAAGGAGTGCGCACCACAGGGCATACGCTGCAACGCCTTGCTCCCCGGGCTCACCGACACCAAGTTTGCATCGGCACTGGTCAAGAACGACTCCATCCGCGAAGAAGCGCTGCGCCATATTCCGCTGCATCGCGTTGCCGATCCAGCCGAGATGGCCGGCGCTGTCCTATACCTCGCCAGCGACGCGTCGAGCTATACCACCGGCCTGTCACTGAACGTTGACGGCGGCTATCTCGCCTGATTTCTTGACAAAAAAAGGGAGCCTGCGCAGGCTCCCTCCCGTTACACCGAACGCTCATCGCCAATCTTTCATCGCCTGCTCTGCCTCGATATTCAAGGGCCTTGCCAACAAGCCGGTCGGGGCCATTTCGATGGCGTATTCCGCCCCATCGGCCATCGGCAGATAACCGACACGTCGTGGCTGCGCCTCGATCAGCAAAGACATGCACTGGCAGCGCTGCAGCCACTGCCAGAGATCAACCCCGTATGGACTCTGGCTAAGCTCGACGCGAGGGTGCCGTACCAGGTCCTGTTGCTCGATCGCAAGGTAACGACCTGTCACCTTTTCAAGGCGCAATCCGGGCTCCAGACCTATCAACGTCGCCAGCCCTTTCCACTTCAACACCCGCACATCGAGTTGCCACAGATCGCCCTCAAGCGTGACGTACGAAGGGTTAGAACCTTCATCTACCGTGACCCGATATCGCTGCTGTCCATCGGATTGGAACGACAGTTTGACGATCGGTTTACCCTCGGCCAGGGCCCGATATGTCGTGATGTCCCAGGCAGCCAGGCCGACCAGACCGCCCAGGGCGAGCACAAGCATGCCGGCAGTGCCGCGCATCCACCCGAACAGCCAATGCCCACCCGACAGCAAGCGCAATGCGATCAACACGACGATCAATGCAAGCAAGGCCACGACCACAGCCAGTCCCAGATACTGCATTTACCTACCTTCCATAGAACAAACCCAACGCTGCATTATCGATGGCCGCCCGGGCGCTAACCAGCGTGGGCTCGGTACAGTGTTCACAGGTCGACACTTTCTGCCAGCAAACCAGCTGCTTCGGCGACTCGTCAGAGGGCCAACCGCAGCACCTCAGGGTCCTTGCGGCTCATGGGGACTGCCAGTAGCTGTGGCGAGTGACGCCCGTCCACGGCATCATGCCTGGCTGTTCTCACCGCCTCGCCTCTTGGGTGTTATGCAATGCCATTTATTGAGCTTTCCACTGATCCGCTGATCATCGGCGCCCTGTTGCTTGTCGCGTTCGTTGCAGGCTTCATCGATGCGATAGCAGGGGGTGGAGGCCTGTTGACGCTGCCAGCCTTGCTGACCGCGGGCCTGCCGCCTCATCTGGTCCTGGGCACCAACAAATTGTGCGCAACCTTCGGCTCGGCAACGGCGAGCTTTACGTTCTACCGCCGGAAACTATTCGATCCGAGCCAATGGCGAAACGCCCTTGTCGCCACAGCAGTGGGCGCTGCTACGGGTGCAGCCCTCGCCAACCTGATACCTGCTCACTGGCTCAACCAGATGCTGCCGGTGGTTGTATTTCTATGTGGGCTATATGTCCTGTTTGGCCGGACTCCGGCTACACAAACCGTCAATACGACGCCGATCAGAAAAAGACGCCAATGGCCGCAAGGAATAGGGTTGGGTTTCTACGATGGGGTGGCAGGCCCCGGAACCGGCGCATTCTGGACGATCAGCAGCATGCTGCTCTATCCCCTGGATCTGCTGCGAGCCAGTGGTGTTGCGCGAACCATGAACTTTGTCAGCAACGCCACCGCACTAGCCGTCTTCATCAGCAATGGACAGGTTGCCTGGGCCCTGGGGATCGGCATGGGCGTGGCGCTGATGGCGGGCGCCTATTTTGGCGCGCGGACCGCAATCCAGGGCGGGGCCGCATTCATTCGTCCGGTATTCGTATCAGTAGTACTGGCGCTCAGCCTGCGCTTAGCCTGGCAACACTGGCTCGGGGCGGCCTAATCGCTGCGCCAGATACAGTTCGATTAGATAGCGGGCAATGGATTTGGCGGGCGGCAGCGCGGGCAGATCATGAATCGAAAACCAGCGAGCATCTTCGATCTCTTCAGGTTGCATCAGGATGTCACCGTTCGAGTACTCGGCATGAAAGCCGAGCATCAGCGAGTGGGGGAACGGCCAGCCCTGACTGCAGATGTATCTTGGCTCGTGTATCGAGACACCAACCTCCTCCCGCACTTCGCGCCGGACGCATTGCTCCACCGACTCGCCCGGCTCAACGAAGCCTGCCAGTGTGCTGTAGACACCAGGTGCGAAGCGCGGCGACCGAGCCAGCAGTAGCTCATCGCCTCGTGTGACCAGCACGATCATGCTTGGCGATATGCGCGGATAGTGGTGAATGCCGCAGCGCTCGCACTGCATGGCACGCTCGGATGGATGCTGTCGCATCGGGTTGCCGCAACTGCCACAGTATCGATGATGGTTCGCCCAGGTCGCGACTTGGGCAGCAAAGCCCAGCATGCGGAACCGATCGACATCGTCGTCCTGCATCATGAACTGACGCAGCCCCTGCCAGGAGGCACCAGCAACATCGACCGGATTTGCCAGCTCGAGCAGAAAGACCTCATCGCCGTCGAAGTAGCCCAGGCCCTGCTCGCTGATCAGCGGCAACTCGAGGCGCTTGACCCAGCCTCTGGGAAACAGCACACCATTGGCATCAGAAAGAAAACCCTGCTGACAGTGCACAACCGCCCACCCGCCCTCTTTTCGGGGATCGAGCAACGCGGGTTGCCAGCGCGAACTCATCAGGCAGCCACCGGTAGACCCAGAGCCTTGACGCTTTCCGAAGCGAGATCAAGCACGCTTATGCGAGAGTCATCACGGCGTAGAATAGCCCCGCCTTCCAGGTAGTACTCCAGGCTGGTCAGCGCGTCGGCAAGGGTTTCGAGCATCTGCTCAGGGGGCATCTGCACGCTTTCAAGCATCTCCTTCTGAATGAAGTCTGCACAGGCACCGATCAGATCGGCCGCACGATCCTGCTCGAGGAAGCGCAACCCACCGCGAACAGCCATCAAGCTGAAAGGAACATTGGCCAGATGCAGCTTCTCACCGTTGGACTCCAAATAAGCCGTGATAGCCCGCTTGGCCAGCGCCAACCCTGCAGTCGCTTCGCCTATCACCACGATGCAGGCCTCTGTGAGCTGATGATTGGCAAAGGCCTCCGCCTCGTTGCCCGGCTGGGCGATCTGCGGGCGCGGGTCGCGCCGCTCACCACGCTCGAGGCTAGCCACCATGCTTTCTACATAGAGCACGGCATCGGCAAGTTTCAGCAGTGCCTGGGCGTCTGGCGCATGATCAGCTGTCCAGCCTGATACCACGGCCAGCTGCGCATGCAAGGTGCTGGAGGCCGACGACAAGCCAACCATTCCCAGCGTCTTGGCCAACTTGCCCATGAGGCTGTGAAGATGGGCATAAGATTCCGCTGGCGCGGTCTGTCGCTCGATCAGGTCGAGCAGATCCTTCAAGCTGGCCAGCTCTTCGCGGATCGCCGAAGACAGCGAGCGCATCGTAGCCTGGCCCGGTCCGGCCAGGCGCTGGGATTCGTCTTCTAGCAGGTGGTCAGTAAAGGGCAACGGACTGAGCGAAAATATCTCACGAACCTGGGTAGCCGCAGGGCCATTGCTTTCTGCGAGCGCGACCAGATAGAGCAACTCTTTTAGCAATCCCCGTGAAGGTTCGTATGCGCTGCTTGCGATCAGTTGGCGAAGCTCGCGGTCGATCCTCGAGAAAAGCTGCTTGCGGGACTGACGCGGCAGTAGCTGGCCATCGAGTTGCGCCTCCAGAGCGGCAGTCGCAAGCCAGCAAAGCCGCCCACCTGGCGTGTTGGCGAATAGAGGATCAAGGCGCCCCAGCGCGCGCGCCATGAGCTTGAGACTGGCTGGAACATTGTCTTCACGAATGAACCCAAGCAAGCCGACCTGATACATCTGCCGAAGGCGCCGCGCCTCGGTGGTACGAACTGCCGGCTCGCGCACCGCCGCGATAATTGGAGGACGGGGGTGATCCAGACGCACACTAAAGAAAAAGCTCTCCGGCAAGGGAGACTGCGCGGCAGCACGTCTAAGCGCATTGATTGGCGGAAGCAACAGCTCCGGCATCTCCTGACGACTGGCGTCGACGCTTTCAAGGTAACGCCCCAGCACATAGAGCGCGTTACTCAAGGCTGCGAGCTGGACGTCGCGTTCCTCGCCTGCGCCAACCGGAATATCGGTGGCGAGCTGCAAGATTTCCTGCGCCAGCAACTCCGCTCCTGTCAGCTCGATAAGACTGAGCGTCCCCCGGACCTGCTTGAGGTTTTCCACCGCCTGTTGCAGCAACCCGCCGTTATTCCGGTCAATGATGAAGTGCTCGAGACTCTGCTCGGCCTCTTCCATGGTGGCGAACAACTCTTCGCGAACCAGGCTGAGTGAAGTGGCTCCAGTAACCATGCCTAGCGCGCCTCCCGCGCAACGTTCAAATACTGCATCAGTCGGCAAAGTCCGGTTTCTGTTTGTTCATGTGAGCAGCCATGGCCCGCTTGAGATCTTCGGATTGAAGCATCGCCGCATTCCAGGTGGCGATGTACTGCAGACCGTCATCGACGCGGTGATCCCGCATGTAGCGGATCATTTCCTTGGTGCCGCGAATGGCTATCGGGGATTTGGCTGCAACCTCGGCCGCAAGTGCATGCACAGCGTCCATCAGCGCCGCCTGGTCAGGATAGGCGCGGTTGACCAGTCCGATCGCCTGCGCTTCGCGGCCATCGACAGTCCGGCCGGTATACGCAAGCTCGCGCATCATGCCGTCACCAATTATGCGCGGAAGACGCTGCAGGGTGCCGACATCCGCCGCCATGCCCATATCGATTTCCTTGATGGAGAACTGGGCGTCGAGAGTGCTGTACCGCATATCGCAGGCAGCGATCAGATCGATTGCTCCGCCAATGCAATATCCCTGGATAGCGGCGATTACCGGCTTGCGACAATGGTCGACGGCATTGAAAGAGGCCTGAAGCTTGAGAATCTGGCGACGCAGACCTTCTGCGTTGCGGCCGATGTCCTTGCCCAGCTGTGCTGCGGCCTGTGCAAGCAATTGCAGATCGATGCCTGCCGAGAAATGCTTGCCCTCTCCAGACAGCACCACCACACGCACTGCATCCGTGTCATCTGCCCAGCGGAAAATATCGACGATCTCGCTCCAGAACGCCGCGTTCATCGCATTGATCTTTTCCGGTCGGTTGATCGCTACGTGGGCTACCTTGTCCCGCAGATCTACACGGAAGGCTTCGTATTCAGTCACGCTATCATCCTCGACAGGCTTGGCACCGCGGCGCCTTTCAAGTCAGACAGGCCCTCGGCGGGGCCTGTTCTCAGCCGCACAACTATAGCAACAGCGCGTGGAAAGTCGATGCGGGACGTTGTGACCCAGCCCACGCCGTTGTGCATCATCCGGCTTTGACATCGTCACCTTGACGACTCGAAAGCCAGAACCGATCTGGGGTCAGTCTTCCAACACGCAATCTACGGTGTAGTAAGTCCCGTCGGGACGAGCCTCGTGTTGTAAACCATGCACGTCGGCATCAAATCCTGGAAAGTGCATAGCGAAGCGTTGTGCGAATGCCAGATAGTCAAGTATGGACCGCGTCTCGGCCGTAAACCGCTCGCCCGGCATGATCAGAGGAATCCCCGGCGGATAGGGGACCAGCATAACCGCTGCAATGCGGCCCTCAAGCGCCTCGATCGGCACCGCCTCGACCTCCCCGCGAACCAGCTTGTCATAGGCATCGGCAGGTTTGATAGCCAGCTCTGGCAACGCCGTGTACATCCGTCTCATTGCTCTGGCCGTTGCGTTGTCTCTATAGCAGGCGTGCAATGCATCACAAAGGTCGCGCAGCCCCATCGTGTTGTACTGGCTGCCACCTGCCTGTGCGACGCTGGGCAAGGCGTCGCACAACGGCACGTTAGTGTCATAGTGCCGCTTGAACTCAAGCAACTCAGTCAGAAGCGTGCTCCACTTGCCCTTGGTAATACCCATGGAAAAAAGCACGAGAATCGAATAAAGCCCGGTCTTTTCGACAACGAGTCCACGTTCCCAGAGAAACTTGCTGACGACAGCCGCCGGAATGCCGCGCTCATCCAGCTTCCCCCCTGCGGAAAGGCCGGGTGTAACCAGCGTGACCTTGATCGGGTCGAGCAATACATAGTCGTCGGCAACCTCGCCGAAGCCATGCCACTCCCCTTCCGGAGTCAGCAGCCAGTCGGACGTCGCCACCGCTTCCGCACCGTCCGCCGCGGGTGGTTGCCAGATACTGAACCACCAATCATGAGCCGCCAGATGTTGGCGCACATTGGCCAGTGCGCGTCGGAAACTCAGGGCTTCGTCGAAGGTTTCCTGAACCAGCGAGCGCCCTGCCGGCCCTTCCATCATTGCGGAAGCCACGTCGAGCGACGCGAGGATCCCGTACTGCGGCGAGGTGGAAATGTGCATCATGAAGGCTTCGTTGAAACGGTCACGGTCCAGCTGGCGCTGATCGCTATCCAGTACGTGGATCATTGACGCCTGGCTGAACGCGGCCAATACCTTATGCGTAGAGTGCGTTGTGAAGACCAGCGGGCCCTGCTCACGCGTATCCATTCCGTAGCGACCGTCATAAAACTCATGAAAGGCCGCGTAGGCGTACCACGCCTCGTCGAAGTGCAACACGTCGACGTTATCGCCCAGGGTTCGCTTGATCAGATTGGCGTTGTAGCAAAGGCCGTCATACGTCGAGTTGGTGATCACTGCCAGCTTGACGCGCGGTGGACGGCCACGAGCCAGCGGGTTGGCATCGATCTTGGCCTGAAGGGACTCGGCCGTGAACTCATCCAGTGGAATCGGGCCGATGATCCCCAGTTCGTTTCGCGACGGTGTCAGGTACAACGGGATCGCGCCGGTCATGATGATCGAATGGAGAATCGACTTGTGACAGTTTCGGTCCACCAGCACCAGGTCGTCCCTCGCCACCATCGAATGCCAGACGATCTTGTTTGCCGTGGAGGTTCCATTGATAACAAAGAAGGTGTGGTCGGCGCCGAAATTGCGCGCAGCGCGAGCCTCAGCGGCCGCAAGCGGCCCAGTGTGGTCCAGCAGCGACCCGAGTTCTGGAACCGACACCGAGAGATCGGACCGCAAGGTGTTTTCCCCAAAGAACTGATGAAACGCCTGCCCCACTGGACTCTTGCGAAACGCGACTCCACCGCCGTGCCCTGGCGTGTGCCAGGAATAGTTGGAATCCCCGGTGTGTTGAACCAGGGCACGAAAGAAGGGTGGCAGCAGTCCGTCCAGATAGCTGCGTGCGGCCCTGGCAGCCTGGCGAGCCAAAAACGGCACCGTGTCTTCGAACAGATAAAGAAGGCCGCGTAACTCGTTCAGGTCGGCCATCGCTTCAGCAGGAGCATTCTCGATGGTGATCTGCTCGCCCAGTGCAAAGATCGGGAGCTGCGGGGCTCGACGCCGTGCCACACGAATCAGCCCCACCACATCCTGTAAAAGTCGCTGGTTCTCCCCCGCTCCCTCAGCCGCAACCAGGATGCAAGCCAGACCATGATGTGTCGAAGCGACGATCCGGCCCTCGGCGGCGCTGCCGGTGGGGAGGATGTGGAAGCCGTCGCGCTCCAGTTCGGCCGCGATTTCACGGACCCGCTCACCGGCGACGGTATCGGCCTTGATGTCGCGATGAACAATAAGAATGGGGAACTTGAGATCTTTGTACATGAGCTCTTCCTGAAGGCGTTCCCCTCCAGAGTAGAAGCTCCGCTGCGGAGCACCAAGCGCTGATGACGCAATCGGGCAATCGCGCCGAAACGCTGCCTAGCAGCCATGCGTAAACCGTCGCGTCCGGTCAGGCAGCGTTGAGTGTGGGGCTCGGTGCGAGTCCGGCAGAAAACCTGCGAAAAGCTAGGCGGGCTGGGCCTCTGCCTCTACCGGCGCAGGCTGCTCGAGCTGAACCCACAAAGGCGTTGCGCCTGCCGCTTTCTCGATCGCCTGCAGGCGCGCCAAATGGGCGGCGACTTCGTCAGCGTTGGCACGGATGACCGGAGTCCTGGTTCGATCGGCTGGCAGTCGGCGGACAGGTGTCGCCTGCTGGCGCCCACCGTTCTGGCTGTCAGCACCGTCGCCAGCCAGCGACAGATTGGTCTGCCCACCCGTCATGGTCAGGTAGACGTCGGCAAGAATTTCGGCGTCCAGCAATGCGCCGTGCAGGTCGCGCCCGGAGTTGTCCACTCCATAGCGCTTGCACAGCGCATCGAGACTGTTGCGCTGGCCCGGATGACGCTCGCGGGCCATCAACAAGGTATCGAGGATGCTGCAGTGATCGCTCAGCTCTGCGCGATCCTGCTGCCCGAGCAGGGAAAACTCGTTGTTGATGAAGCCAACATCGAACGCAGCGTTGTGAATAATCAGCTGGGCGCCCTTGATGAATTCAAAGAACTCATCAGCCACATCCTTGAAGCGTGGTTTGTCGGTCAGGAATTCGTTGGTGATGCCGTGGACGGCGATGGCGCCCTCGTCCACTTCCCGATCAGGCTGCAGGTAGACATGATAGTGCCGGCCAGTGAGCTTGCGACCAATAACCTCGACGCAACCGATCTCGATGATCCGGTGGCCGTCGGTCACCGGCATACCGGTGGTTTCAGTGTCCAGCACTACGCTACGCATGTTTGCAACTCTCTCAAGCGGTTTGTCGTTTGGCCTGAACTACGCCGCGGTTGGCCAGTAGATCCGCGCGCTCGTTACCTGGATGACCGGTGTGGCCACGAACCCACTGCCACGTTACCTGATGCCGGTTGACCTGTTCGTCCAGCAACCGCCAAAGATCGGCGTTCTTGACAGGTTGTTTGGCAGCCGTCTTCCAGCCGCGCTTCTTCCAGTTCGGCATCCAGTCGTTGATGCCCTGCATCACGTACTGCGAATCGGTCACCAGGCGCACCTGACAGGGACGTTTCAGCTCTTCCAGGGCTCGTATGGCCGCCATAAGCTCCATCCGGTTGTTGGTGGTCTCAGCTTCGCCACCCCAAAGTTCCCGCTCGACACCCTTGAATACCAGCAGTGCGCCCCAGCCACCGGGACCCGGGTTTCCCTTGCAGGCGCCATCGGTGTAAATCTCGACTATCTCATCACTCATCTGGACCCTGCCCACTACTGTTCGGCGTCGCGGCGGCTGACCTTCGCCACCGGCAGCGGCAGCAACTGGCCCATACGCTCCCGGCGATTCTGTCGCAGCGGTCGCAAACCCACCGTCAGCTTGCGTGCTACCAGAAGATAGAACCCACCGGTGGGCGCTTGCAGCCGTTGCCCGGCAATGTCCAGCCGGGACAGCCGCGCCTGCCACTGGCTCGAGGAAAGCGGCGGACAATAGCACCCGAACCGTCGTTTCTCCAGAGCGAATCCCAGCAGATTGAGCCAGTCGCCGACCCGTGTCGGACGAATGCAGCGTGCATGGCGAAACGCCTTGCGCGACAGCAAACGCGTAAGGCCCCAGGCGCTCCAGGGGTTAATCCCGATGATCAGCAGATGTCCTCCCGGACGAACGCTTCGTGCCGCCTCCCGCAACAGCGCATGGGGCGACAGACTGAAGTCCAGGCCGTGCTGGACGACAACCACATCGGCCGCGTGCTCTCCGATCGGCCAGGACTGCTCTTCGCAGAAAATATCGACACCGGGCAGCGGCGGCCCGATGCGGACACTTCGCTTGATCTTTTGCGGCTCGATACTGGTATGTGCCACCGGCGCGTAATGAACCAGGTAACTGCCGAAACAGCGGGCCAGCTCATGGCCGAGCGCTCGCTGCTCCTGCTCAAGCAATTGCTGCCCCAGCGGTCCTTGAAACCAGGCGCTGGTTTCGTTCATCAAGTGCAACCAGGGATCGTCTCCCTTGGCGCAGGATCGGTCTTTCATGCCTCGGCTCCGTTCATCGGGTTGGCCGGTTTGGCCGCAGCAGCAGGCCGCACGCACTTTCCTTTCGGGCTGTTAGGATGCGCCTTTGCTATCGACTTGGCGACCCGCATATATGTTGAAGATAGAAGCTCTTCCCGCCTTTACCGACAACTACATCTGGCTGATTCAGGATGATGAACAACGGCTCTGTGCAGTGGTCGATCCGGGGGACGCGAACCCTGTTCAGGCCTGGCTGGATCGGCACCCCGAATGGCGACTGACCGACATCCTGACAACCCATCACCATCCCGACCACGTCGGCGGAGTCGTGCAGCTCAAGACCCGCCACCAGGCCAGGGTGTACGGACCGGCCACCGAGAACATTCCGGGGCGGGACGAGGCGCTGGCCCAAGGTAAGCGTATCGAGGTGCTCGGTCACACTCTGGAGGTCATTGACGTGCCGGGGCATACACTCGGCCACATCGCGTACTTCCATGACGATCACCAGACGCCGTGGCTATTGAGTGGTGACACCCTGTTCGCTGGTGGTTGCGGCCGTCTGTTCGAAGGGACGCCAGCGCAAATGTTCAACTCGCTGCAGCGGCTGGCAGCACTACCAGCGCATACGCTCATCTACTGCGCGCATGAATACACCCTGGCCAACCTGCGTTTTGCCCAGGCTGTGGAGCCCGATAATCATCACATTTCACAAAGGCTCGAACTGGTCACCAGGCAGCGGGGGGAAAACCAGATTACGCTGCCGTCCGATCTTCGGACCGAACTGGCCACCAATCCCTTCCTTCGCAGTACTGAAGGTGCGGTAGCAGCTGCCGCAAAACAGCAGAGCGGCCAGGAACTGGACACACCCGAGGCCGTATTTGCGGCTATCCGCGCATGGAAAGACCGCTTCTGACTAAGCTCGACCAGTGCCCAAAACCGGGGCGTTTGCTTGACCCGCTGGAATGGCATTCCTACACTCCCTCGAATTTTGCGCCCGGGGAAGCCTCCAGCCAATGTCTTCTGACTTTTCGAACAGCCCTCAACCGGACGCCTTGGCAGCCTCCGGTCGGGCCCTGGCACTGGCCATCTGTCTTGCCATAACAGGCTGCCAGAGCACCGGCTCCGGCACGCCTGAAAGCTCCCCGCTGCCAATCGCCGAACAGGTGGTGGACGATACGCTGTGGCTGTCCGATACGCCCGCAGCGCCACCCTCCCATACCGATATCTGGGATCGGGTCAGGCACGGCTTCAAGCTGCAGGAATACAACGACGGTAATCCTCGGATCGAACAGCAGCGCCTGCTGTTCGCCAGTCGCCCGAACTCCATCGAAGTCGCCAGCGAACGCGGCGGGCTTTACATTCACTATATCGTCGAGCAACTGGAAGAGCGCGATATGCCGCTCGAACTGGCGCTTCTGCCAATCATAGAGAGCGCCTACAACCCCTTCGCCTACTCGCCGGCACAGGCTGTAGGCCTCTGGCAGTTCATTCCCTCGACGGGACGGCACTTCAATCTGCAACAGACCAGCTGGTATGACGGCCGCCGCGACATCACCGCATCGACCACTGCGGCGCTGCGCTACCTTTCCTATCTCCACGGTCTTTTCAATGACGACTGGCTGCTTGCGCTGGCTGCCTACAACGCCGGCGAAGGCACCGTCAGCCGGGCGATCGAGCGCAACCAGAAGCTTGGCTTGCCAACCGACTACTGGAATCTGTCACTGCCCAACGAGACCCGTGACTATGTACCCAAGCTGTTGGCACTGGCGCAGATGGTGCAGAGCCCCGATGCATACGGTTTGAATCTCCGCCCGATCGCCAACGAACCCTATTTCGAAGTGGTCACCCTAAAGCAACGGATGGACCTTTCACGCGTCGCCGAAATGGTTGATGTCGACGAAGACGAGATCTATCAGCTCAACCCCGCCTTTACCCGCCGTATCACGCTCGACGGACCGCAGCATTTGCTGGTTCCGAGTGCAAAGGCCGAGATGCTGGCTGCCAACCTGGCCTTGATGAAACCGCAGGATCTGGTCGACTGGCAGCAGTACAAGGTGCGACCTGGCGATACCCTGGGTTCGATCGCCAACCGCTATCGACTCAGCCTCAACATCATCCGAGACATCAACCGCCTCAAAGGAGACCGACTGCAGATTGGCCAGGTGTTGAGCATTCCGCAATCAACCTCGGCAGATCAGTCACCCGAACTCCTGCATGCGGTTGCGCGAAGCCAGCCCGCGCCGCGCAGCTATCGAGTACGCCAGGGAGACAGTCTCTGGGATATCGCCAAAGCTCAGAAGGTTTCGGTTCGCGATCTGCAGAGATGGAACAACCTGTCCGGCAGCAATCTCAAGGTCGGCCAGGCGCTTTTTCTTCAGGCTGCCGGCAGCAAGGCGAAGGCCAAAGCCACACCGACCTACTACAAGGTCAAGAAAGGCGACTCTCTCTACGAAATCGCCAAACGCTTCAAGGTTCAGATCAACCATCTGAAGACCTGGAATCCTAGAGACAGCGCAGTGCTCAAGCCCGGACAGACCTTGACCCTGTATCTACCACGCTAGCAGCCCTATACGTTCTGCGGCACCTGGTGCCGCCGCACTGCCATTTGTTAGGTGCGCCTGCTAAGCGCCTCAAGGCAACGACCGGCCAGCTGATTGAACCGCTGGAACGCCACGAACTGCTCATGCTTCAAAGCCCTTCCCGATATTCGCCCGTCGGCGTAGAGCACACCGATCTCCCGCTTGCCGGCCATCAGCGGCGCAATGAAGAACATGCCTTTGCCCAGCTGCGTTCGAATGGGCAGGCTGACCAGATCTTCCAGACTGTAGCTCGCTGGCACCCCCATCCATAACGACTCACGCTGACGAAGTACATAGCTGAAGATATGCGCCTCGCCGGGCTGTTCAACAGGCAGAACGAAGGTCTTCAGCCAGCCCTGGGTCTGTTCGCCAACGACACACTTTGCGCGAAAGGTCGATTGCTGGTCAGCCAGAACTGTCAACATCACCCGCTCGAGACCGGCGCCCAGGTGCAGCCCCTTGAGCAAGGTATCGAGGATGAGATTCACATCGCCGCGGCTGGCCGCCATCATGCCCAGGTCCTGCATGGCCTGTTGCATCAATACCAGATCCGGCTGCAGTTGCATCGCCTTGCGCTCCGCTTGCTGCAACCGCACCTGCTCCGGGTCAGTCGAGGGAATAAGCGTGCAGAGACGGCTGGCGCCGAATGTTGCCGCGACCTGAACCGCCTCGTCGGCACTGTCGAAGATCTGCTGCATGGCATCCTCGCGGGAAATACCCGTAAGTTCGGCTAGTTCCTCCACGAGTCGCTCCATGGTCGGGCTATCCCATCCCTCCATGGCAGCCGAACTGATTCTGACACCGAGGCTGACAGAGCGTACCGCGGGATCCCTTAGATTGAGCGACCCATGGGCAAGACTGGCGAGCTCGCCGATGTTCCAGCTCTTGATCAGCCCCAGACTGAGCTGACGGAAACTGGTACCTAGCACCTTCTCGACCGCCTTCTCCGGGTCCGGAGTATCTTCTGCCAGGGCAGAGGCCAGATTGTCGGCCTGCTCGCCACCGCAACCCCAGAACGCCATTTCCCCAACCTGGTGAAGCAGGGCCGCGATGAACACCTCTTCTTCGTGCTTGGCCAGAACGTAGCCAGCGATGTTACGAGCCTGAACCGCGGCGTGGAATGAACGAGCCAGCGTTTCCTGCAGCTGCCGACGCGGCGCACGGTCGAGCAGCCCATCGATCAAGCTGACCGACAGGCTGATCAGCCTTACGTTGTCGAAGCCGATCATGACGATCGCTCGGGAGATGGTCTTGATGGTTTCCTGCGAAGGGTTGTAGTAGCTGCTATTGCCCACTCGCAGCACCTTCGATGTCAGGGCTGCATCACGGAGCAACACATCGGCAAGCTGTTGTACGGAAGAGTTCTGCTGTTCGGTCAGGCGCTGAAGATCCTGCACCACCGCGGCCAGTGCAGGCAGCTCGGACTGGTTCAGTCGATCAATCCATGACTGCAAACCGAAGGTAGTTTCACTCAAGATCGCGACCTTACCCTCGATACGGGCGTCGATGAAGGGAAACGCAGTTTGCCCAGATGGCTGGTCTTTTTCCAGCGGATACAAGCTGTTACTGTACCCGGCCGAAAAGACCGAAAGCGCCATGGATCGGATTCACCGTTTGATGCGACCCATCCTACTGTTATTGACCTGCCTGGCCCTGAGCTTTCCGTCGTTCGCCACGATCAGCGAAAGCCACGGTTATGCGCAGTTTGGCACGCTCAAGTATCCTGAAAGCTTTACCCACTTCGACTGGGTGAACCCGGATGCGCCAAAAGGCGGTCGCCTGCAACTCATGGCATCCGGCACCTTCGATACGCTGAACCCCTATACCTTCAAAGGAACCAGTCCCAGCGCAACGCCCGGCTTTTTTCAGTACGGGGTCAGTGAGCTGAACGAGCCCCTGATGGTCGGCACGGGGATCTATGATCCATCCGGGGATGAACCCGCGTCGGTGTACGGCCTGATCGCGGAGACGATCGAGTACGCCGACAATCACAGCTGGGTTGTTTTCAATCTACGTCATGAAGCGCGCTTCCATGATGGCCAGCCCATCACCGCTTACGACGTCGCCTTTTCCTATCGGTTGCTGATCAGGGATGGTCACCCACGCTACCGAACCGATCTGAAAGGCATCAAGCGCGTCGACATACTCAATCGTCATCGCATCCGTTTCGTCTTCGATAAAGCGGATAACCGGTTGCTGATCATGCGATTGGGCGAGCTACCGGTCCTGCCGCAGCACTACTGGAAGGATCGTGATTTCAAGGCGACGACTTTCGAGCCGCCTCTGGGAAGCGGTCCCTACCGCATAACCAAGGTGCAGCCCGGGCGCCAGGTTGTTTTCGAGCGCGTGAAGAACTGGTGGGGCGCCGAGCTTCCGGCCAACCGGGGCAAGTACAACTTCGATCGGGTAGAGGTTGAGTTCTACCGGGACAGCACCGTCGCGTTCGAGGCGTTCAAGGTTGGTGAATTCGACTTCTATATCGAACACCAGGCCAAGAACTGGGCCAATGGATATCATTTTCCGGCCGTGCTGCGCGGCGACGTCATCCGCGCCGAGCTGCCCCACCAGATTCCCACCCAGACCCAGGCGCTGTTCATGAACGGACGGCGCTCGACCTTTGCCGACATCCGTATTCGCCAGGCGCTGGGCATGATGTTCGATTTCGAGTGGACCAATCGGGCACTTTTCTATGGCGCCTATCAACGCAGCGAGAGTTACTACCCGAACAGCGATTTCACTGCAAAGGGAACGCCGGAAGGCGGCGAGTGGCTGTTGCTGTCGCCCTATCGCGATAGCCTGCCCCCGGCACTCTTTACCGACCCGTTCGAGCTACCCAAGACGGACGGGCGTGGCATTCCACGCGACACGCTGCGCAAGGCCCTGGGGCTACTGAAAGATGCCGGCTGGACTCTGACGGCCGAAGGGCTACGGGACAAATCTGGCCAGCTGTTCGCTTTTGAAATTCTGCTGGTGAACCCAGGCCTTGAGCGAATCCTTCAGCCTTACGTGGAAAATCTTGCGCGCATCGGCATCCAGGCGCGGCTTCGTACCGTCGATGGGGCCCAGTACAAGCAACGTCTCGACCAGTACGATTACGACATGATCCTGACGACGCTCTCGCAAAGCCTCAGCCCCGGCCTTGAACAGTGGTTGTACTTTCATTCGAGCCAGGTCGATGTCAAAGGCGGACGCAACTATGCGGGCATTGCCAACCCCATCGTCGACGAGCTCATCGAGAAGCTGATCGCAGCCAAGACCCGTGAAGAGCAGGTAGCGGCCACTCGGGCAATCGACCGGGTCCTGCTCTGGAATCACTACACCATTCCCAACTGGTTCATCAGTTATCACCGCCTGGCGTATCGCAACCGGTTCGCCCATGTCACCACACCGCCTTACACCCTCGGGCTCCGTGCGTGGTGGTTGAAGGACCTGGAGAAGGCTAAATGAAAATTCGCTTACGTCTGCCGTTCCTGCATGCAGGTTTACTCACCCTTTTTTGCCTGGCCAACATGGCAGCCGCAGCGCCACAGCACGCCTTGACGCTGTACGACGAGAAACCGAAGTACCCTGCGAATTTCTCCCACTTTGACTATGCCAATCCCGAAGCCCCCAAAGGTGGCACGCTCCGGCAAGCGGGGTTTGGCAGTTTCGACTCGCTCAATCCGTTCATCAACAAGGGTGTCGCCGCTGACGACATCGGCTTGATATACGACACCCTGACGGTGAACAGCCTGGACGAACCTTTCACGGTGTACGGCCTGCTCGCGGAAAAGATCGAGAAGGGTCCGAACAACGAATGGGTGCGCTTCTACTTGCGTCCCGAGGCACGTTTCAACGACGGTGAGCCGGTAGAGGCCGAAGATGTCGCCTTCACCTTCGAAACCTTGCTCAGCAAGGGCGCGCCACACTACCGAGGCTACTATGCCGACGTCGAGAAGGTCGTAATCGAAGGGCCGCGGCAGGTCCGCTTCGACTTCAAGCACGCCGGCAACCGAGAGTTGCCTTTGATACTGGGTCAGCTACCAGTGCTGCCCAAGCATTGGTGGGCCGAGCGGGATTTCGGTACAGGCAGCATGGAGCCTCCGTTGGGCAGCGGGCCCTATCGGGTTGACCAGGTGCAGCCCGGCAGGTCGATCAGCTTTGCCCGAAATGACGGCTACTGGGGCAAGGATTTACCCGTAAACCGAGGCTTCTACAATTTCGATCGACTCACCTTCGACTACTACCGCGACAACACGGTCGCGCTGCAGGCATTCAAGGCAGGCCATTTCGACTACTGGCTGGAGACCAGCGCAAAGAACTGGGCGACCGCCTACGATATCGATGCAGTGAAGGACGGCCGGATCATCAAGGAAGAGATCGCCAACCGCAACCCTCAGGGCATGCAGGGCTTCATCTTCAACATTCGAAAGCCCCGCCTACAGGATCGCAGGGTCAGGGAGGCCCTGGCGTTGCTGTTCGACTTCGAATGGACCAACCGGCAGCTGTTCAATGGCGCCTATATCCGTACCCGCAGCTATTTCGACAACTCCGAGCTCGCTTCCTCGGGCCTGCCAAGCGAAGAAGAGCTGAATCTGCTCGGGCCGCTGCGGGGGCAGATACCTGATGAGGTCTTTGACAAGATCTACAACCTGCCCGAGACCAATGCCGACGGAATCATTCGTGAACAGCAACGCCGCGCTTATCAGCTGCTGACCGACGCTGGTTGGAAAATCGAGAACGACCGCATGGTTGATGCCAATGGCAAGCCGGTCAAGCTCGAGTTTCTGCTGGTCCAGGCCGAGTTCGAGCGGGTACTGCTGCCCTACAAGCGCAACCTGGCGGACCTAGGCATTGAGCTCGAGATTCGCCGGGTCGATGTGTCCCAATACATCAACCGCCTGCGCTCACGTGACTACGACATGATCGTCAGCGGGTTTGGACAGTCCAGTTCGCCGGGCAATGAGCAACGCGAATACTGGCACTCCTCCAGCGCAGACAACCCGGGTAGCCGTAACTACATTGGACTGAAGGACCCGGCAATCGATGCCCTTGTAGAAAAGGTGATCGCGGCAGACTCCCGCGACGAACTGATCACCCGCACCCGGGCGCTCGACCGCGTCCTGCTGTGGGGCCACTATGTGGTACCCAACTGGCACATCAAGACTTGGCGAGTGGCCTACTGGAACCACCTTGCCCATCCCGAGACAACACCCAGCCACGACATCGGCTTGATGACCTGGTGGCATAAAGTCGACAGCCAAACCCCTGCCGGCGAGCCGGCTGACAAAGCGGCAAAGGGCAGTTCCGACAAGCCAAGCGACAACAACCTCGAAGCGGGACATTAAGCATGCTCGCGTATATCGTCCGCCGGTTGCTGCTGATCATCCCTACCCTGTTCGGCATCCTGCTGATCAACTTCATCATCATCCAGGCGGCGCCAGGCGGCCCGGTGGAACAGGCCATCGCCAAGCTGGAAGGCTTCGAAGGCGCCACCAGCCGTATCGCCGGCGGCGGCTCGGAAGTCGCCACCGGCGCAAACAACTACCGCGGCGCACAGGGGCTGGATCCCGATCTCATCGCTGAAATCGAACGGCTTTACGGATTCGACAAACCGGCTCCGGAGCGATTCTGGATCATGCTGAGCAACTATGCGCGATTCGATTTCGGAGAAAGCTTCTTTCGCGACGCCAAGGTGACGGACCTCATCCTGGAAAAGATGCCTGTCTCTATCTCGCTGGGCCTGTGGAGCACCCTGATCATGTACCTGGCATCCATTCCGCTGGGTATCGCCAAGGCGACTCGCCATGGCAGCCCGTTCGACGTCTGGACCAGCTCGGCGATCATCGTTGGCTACGCGATTCCGGCGTTTCTGTTCGCGATCCTGTTGATCGTTCTCTTCGCCGGAGGAAGCTACTGGAACTGGTTCCCCCTGAGAGGGCTGACTTCCGGCAATTTCGCCGAGCTGAGCTTTGCAGGCAAGATCATCGATTATTTCTGGCATCTGGCCTTGCCAGTAACCGCGCTGGTGATCGGTAACTTCGCCACTCTTACGTTGCTCACGAAAAACAGCTTTCTCGACGAGATAAACAAACAGTACGTCATCACGGCCCGCGCCAAAGGATTAAGCAAGAATCGCGTGCTCTACGGCCATGTGTTCCGCAATGCGATGCTCATCATAATCGCCGGCTTCCCGTCGGCCTTCATCGGCATGTTCTTCACGGGCTCGCTGCTGATCGAAGTGATTTTTTCGCTGGACGGCCTCGGCCTCCTGAGCTTCGAGGCAGCGATCAACCGGGACTACCCCGTCGTGTTCGGCACCCTATTCTTGTTCACCCTGCTTGGCCTCGTAGTCAAGCTGATCGGAGACCTGACCTATACCCTGGTCGACCCACGCATCGATTTTGAAAGTCGGGAGGCCTGATGAAGCTCTCTCCGCTCAACCAGCGTCGGTTCGCTCTGTTCAAGGCCCACAAGCGTGGCTGGTGGTCACTATGGCTGTTTCTGTGCCTGTTCGTCCTGAGCCTGGGGGCTGAACTCATCGCCAACGACAAACCGATCGTGGTGCACTTCGACGGCGGCTGGTATTTCCCTGTATTCAAGCGCTACCCGGAAACCACATTTGGTGGCGAGTTTCCTCTCCAGGCCAACTACAAGGGCCCGTATATCCAGGAGCTCATCGAGGCAAAGGATGGCTGGATGATCTGGCCGCCGATTCCGTTCGACTATGCCAGTATCAACTATGACCTGCAGGTGCCGGCGCCGGCCCCGCCGTCCAGCGTCAACTGGCTGGGTACCGATGACCAGGGTAGGGATGTGCTGGCACGGGTCATCTACGGTTTCCGTATCTCGGTACTGTTTGCCCTGACGTTGACCCTCATCAGCTCGGTGATCGGCGTGATCGCCGGCGCGCTTCAGGGATTCTATGGCGGTTGGGTGGACCTGGTCGGTCAACGCATTCTGGAAATATGGTCGGGGCTGCCGGTGCTTTATCTGCTGATCATCCTTGCCAGTTTCGTACAGCCCAATTTCTGGTGGCTGCTCGGCATCATGCTGCTGTTCTCCTGGATGAGCCTCGTCGACGTGGTGCGTGCAGAGTTTCTCCGAGGCAGAAACCTTGAGTATGTAAGGGCTGCAAGGGCGCTGGGTATGCAGAACGGCGCCATCATGTTCCGTCACATCCTGCCCAACGCCATGGTATCGACCATGACCTTCATGCCGTTCATCCTCACCGGCGCGATCGGTACCTTGACGGCACTGGACTTTCTCGGCTTCGGTCTCCCACCCGGGGCGCCGTCACTCGGCGAACTGGTAGCACAAGGCAAGGCCAACCTGCAGGCTCCGTGGCTGGGCATCAGTGCGTTCCTGGTCCTGGCGATCATGCTGACGTTGCTGGTCTTCATTGGCGAGGCAGCACGCGATGCCTTCGACCCAAGGAAATAAGATGGCTGAGAATCTGATAGAGGTCAGAGGCCTGGCCGTAGAGTTCATTACCGGAGCGCACTCTCAACGTGTAGTTGAGGATGTCAGCTTCGATATCCGCAAAGGCGAGACGCTTGCGCTTGTTGGCGAAAGCGGCTCAGGCAAATCAGTGACTGCACACTCGATACTGCGCCTGCTGCCCTACCCGCTTGCACGCCATCCGGCCGGGGCAATCATCTATGCCGGTGAGGATCTGCTCAAGGCCGATGAAAAGCGCATGCGCGGCATTCGCGGGGACCGCATCGCCATGGTGTTCCAGGAGCCGATGACCTCGCTGAACCCGCTGCACACCGTTGGCAAACAGATCAACGAGGTGCTGCAGATTCACAAGGGACTCAGCGCTAAAGAGGCCACCGCTCGTACTTTGGAGCTGCTTGATCTGGTGGGTATACCGGACCCCAAAAAACGTCTGCGCGCCTATCCTCACGAACTGTCCGGAGGACAGCGCCAGCGAGTGGTAATCGCCATGGCCCTGGCCAACGAGCCGGAGCTGCTGATTGCCGACGAACCCACTACGGCCCTTGATGTGACGGTTCAGTTGAAAATACTCGAGCTGCTCAAGGAATTGCAGGCTCGCCTCGGCATGGCGCTGTTGCTGATCAGCCATGACCTGAATCTAGTGAGGCGAATCGCTCATCGCGTATGTGTCATGCAACGAGGTCGCGTCGTCGAACAGGCAGCTTGTGAAGCGTTGTTCAGCGCACCGCAGCATCCATACACCCGCGAGCTGCTTGCGGCTGAGCCTAGTGGCGGCCCGGTGACAGCCGAACCGGCAGCTCCGCTGCTGGAAGTGAAGGATCTGCGGGTCTGGTTTCCCATCAAGAAAGGGTTGCTCAGGCGCACCGTGGACCATGTCAAAGCGGTGGATGGGGTGACCTTCAGCCTACCGAAGGGGCAGACGCTGGGCATCGTCGGCGAAAGCGGATCGGGCAAATCGACACTGGGGCTTTCGATCCTGCGCCTGCTCGGCAGCCGCGGCGAGATACGATTCAAAGAACAGTCGCTTGAAACGATGTCGCAACGTGACGTGCGACCACTGCGTCGGCAGATGCAAGTGGTGTTTCAAGACCCGTTCGGCAGTCTCAGCCCACGCATGTCTGTTGGCCAGATCATCGGGGAAGGCCTGGACATACATGGACTCGGGAGCGCTACTGAACAGCAACAGGCCATCATCGAAGCACTGAAGGAGGTCGGGCTCGACCCGGAAAGCCGCCATCGTTACCCCCATGAATTTTCTGGAGGCCAGCGACAGCGAATAGCGATTGCCAGGGCGCTGGTTCTCAAGCCGGAGCTGATCCTGCTCGATGAGCCAACCTCTGCACTGGACAGAACGGTACAGCGGCAGGTAGTGGAGCTGCTGCGCTCGTTGCAAGCCAAATACAACCTGACCTACCTGTTCATCAGCCATGACCTGGCCGTAGTCAGGGCACTGAGCCACCAGATGATGGTGGTCAAGCAGGGCCAGGTAGTCGAACAAGGGCCGGCAGAGTCGATATTCGCCTCCCCTAAACATCCTTATACACAGCAGTTGCTGGAATCTGCCTTCATGGTACCGGTAGCCGCTCAACCAGAAGAGGGACAAGCACATGGGTTTTCTAACCGGTAAGCGCATACTGATCGTTGGCGTTGCCAGCAAACTGTCGATCGCCTCAGGCATCGCTGCGGCCATGCACCGCGAAGGCGCCGAACTGGCTTTTACTTATCAAAACGAAAAGCTCAAGGGCCGCGTGGAAGAATTCGCAGCGGGCTGGGGCTCGGGTCCTGAATTGTGCTTTCCCTGTGATGTAGCCAGCGATGAAGAAATCGCCAAGGTATTCGAAGCCTTGGGAGAGAAGTGGGACAGCCTGGACGGCATCGTTCATTCGGTCGGTTTCGCACCAGGCGACCAATTGGATGGGGATTTCACCGACGTGACCACCCGCGAGGGATTCCGAATAGCTCACGATATCAGCGCCTATAGCCTGGTGGCGTTGGCAAAAGCCGGTCGCCCTATGATGAAGGGCCGTAACGGTAGCATTCTCACCCTGTCCTACCTGGGCGCAGAGCGCACCATGCCCAACTACAATGTCATGGGTATGGCCAAGGCTAGCCTGGAAGCCGGAGTTCGTTATCTGGCTGGAAGCCTTGGCCCGGAAGGCACGCGTGTGAATGCCGTTTCGGCAGGCCCTATCCGCACGCTAGCGGCGTCAGGAATCAAGAGCTTCCGGAAGATGCTGGCAGCCAACGAAAAGCAGACCCCCCTGCGCCGGAACGTGACCATCGAAGAAGTCGGCAATGCCGGCGCGTTCCTGTGTTCGGATCTGGCTTCAGGTATCAGTGGTGAAATCCTCTATGTCGACGGAGGTTTCAATACCACGGCGATGGGAGCGATAGAGGACTAAGGGTCAGCGCCATCCTGGCTCTACCTGACGAACCCCGCCCCTTCCGGCGGGGTTCGTTTTATCAAGCCCGCCGCATCACTTTCCCCAAGCCTCCAGCGGCCAACCGTTGCCATCGCTTGTATGGCATGAGTTGCCTCTCAGCCTTTAGCCGGGCGATGAAACCAAGTTGCGTCTGTTGCCACTAGCCATTCGCAGCATCGGCAAGATCTCTCCAATTTTTTCCAGTGCTGATAAAAAAACCCCGGCCATTGTGCCGGGGGTTTGTCAGATGCGATGGACCAGCTGCAATCTAGCGAGCGAAGATTTCAACCTCTGCGTCGGCCTGAAGCATCTGCCGATAGGCTGCAAAATCCTGCTGTCCGCTACGCGAAGCAAGGAAGCGACGATAGTTCTGCTTTTCTTCATCAGTCAGCTGCGCAGTGGGCTCGTTTACTCCGCTTAGGCGAATCACCACATAGTCGCCAGCCGCCAAGCGCACGCTGCCGTAGGTCGGCTCTGAGCCGGACTCCGGCTTGGCCATGCGGAACACCTCTTGAAGCACGGCGGGATCTACCCCTTCCTGGTTGCGAGCGGCTGCTTCCACACCGTCCCATTCCCGCTCCGCCTGGCCTCCCTCACGAAGCTTAGCAACCAGCTGCTCCCCTTCCTGCTGGGCCTGCTCTGCGGCCTTGCTGCGCTGCAGTTGTGTCACGATGTCTTCCTTGACTACTTCGAATGGCAACACCTCTGGCTGCATATGCGTTTTCACACGGACAGCAACAACCGTATCCGGGTCCAGCTCAATGACACTGCTGTTGGCTCCGTCAACCAGTACTTCGTCGCTGAAAGCCGCCTGGATAACCTGACGGTTGGAAGCGATACCCTGCCCCCCTTCTCGGCCAAACGCATCGGTGGTCTGCACCTCAAGACCGAGCTCCTGCGCCGGTTGAGACAGATCCGACGCCTCGAATGCAGCGTCCTCCAACTGCTTGCTGGTTTCAACGAAGCGTTGCTCGACCTGCTGCGCCTTGAGCTCGCGCTCAAGCTCGGGCCTCAGGCTTTCCAGTGTCGGTACCTCGGGAGACTGGACATCCAAAAGCTTGATCAGATGCCAACCAAATTCGGACCGGACCGGTGCCGAAACCTGGCCTTTGTCGAGGTCATAGAGCGCCTTCTCGAACGCTGGATCGTAAACGCCGGGGCCGGCAAAGCCGAGATCGCCACCAGCATTGGCAGACCCAGGATCTTCGGACGACTCCTTGGCGACTGAAGCGAAGTCCTCCCCAGCGGCCAGACGCTCGGCTATCGCGTCAATACGAGTCTTGGCTTCATCATCGCTCGCGCTATCGGCCTCGACGAGAATATGAGCTGCGCGCCGTTGCTCCGCCAGATTCGCAATGCGCTGCTTGTATAGCGCTTCGATCGACTCATCGGAGACCTCGACCTGATCGAAAAATGCATCTTTTTTCAGCTCGACGTATTCCAGGACCACCTGCTCCGGCGAGCGAAAGCGATCAGTGTTCTGCTCGTAGAACTCGCGCGCCTGCTCGTCGCTGACGTTTATCGCCGAGGGGTTGGCAGCGATCTTGATGGTGCCGAAGTCCCGGGTCTGCTGCTCGAGCCTGGCAAACGTTTCAATTTGCTCGTCTGTCACAAAACCCGAGCCTGCGATGCCTGCACGGAGCTGGCCGATAAGCATTTCCTGTTTCAGCAGCTCACGGAACTGCAGGCGCGTATAGCCCATCTGCTGGATGACCTGATCGAAACGCGCTGCGTTGAAGGCACCATCGACCATGAACTCCGGCGTCTGCAGAATCAGTTGGTCCAATGCCTCCTCGGAAAAAGCGAAATCGGCTTCTCTCGCTCCCTGCAACAATAAAGCACGATCAATCAAGGCTCTGAGTGCGGATTCGCGTACCAGCTTGTCATCCAGCAGCGATGGATCGAAATCACCACCCAGCTGCTGAGCGAGCTGACGGCGCTGCATGTTCATCGCCTGATTGAGCTCCTCCAGCGAGATCTCCTCACCGTTCACCTCAGCGGCATTCCGGCTGTTGTTGGCGGCATTGAAAATCGCGTCGAACCCGGTCAGCGCCAGAAGCACGACTATGATTCCGATAATGGTCTTGGCAATCCAGCCTTGTGAATTGTCCCTGATGTTCTGAAGCATGCATCCCCCAAGAGTCAGCTGCACCGTGATACTGCAGCACGGGCGGAAATCGGGTATCGGATAAAAGAAAGGCGCATCCAGGGATGCGCCTTTCTCGGAGCTTTTGGAGCGGTTGGGCCTTACCCCCAAACCCGAGCGCAACAGGCATAGCCTGTTCGAAGCACCGCTCCGAGCCAGGGTCAGGCAATCCCTGACAACTGGCCGGATCGAAACGCTTAGTTGACGGCGTCTTTAAGAGCCTTGCCAGCTTTGAAGCCCGGAATCTTGGCAGCGGCGATGTTGATCGGATTGCCGGTCTGCGGATTGCGACCTGTGCGAGCAGCGCGCTCTTTCACAGCAAAAGTACCGAAACCAACCAGCACCACGGAGTCACCAGCCTTCAGGGCGCCAGTGACGGATTCGATCACTGCATCCAGCGCGCGGCCAGCAACAGCTTTCGGGATATCAGCAGATGCGGCGATAGCATCGATCAGTTCCGACTTGTTCACTCTAAGTCCCCTTATTTCTGTTGAGTCATTCTTTGATTTTTAATGTAAGCAAAGCGGTGCTGATAAAGCAGTGACACAAAAGGCCGTTTTTATATCAAGGGCGCTGTAAATGCGTCAACGAGGCTTCTCAGACTAATGCGTGCTGATTCGCTCCTTGGAATCAGGCTCGCGCTTATCTTCCTTTGCGACAATCTCGGGAGCCGCGTCAGGTAAGGGCTCCGGCGCGTATTGCAGCGCAATTTGGAGGACCTCGTCAATCCACTTCACCGGTTTAATCTGTAGGTCCTGCTTAATATTTTCAGGAATCTCTTTCAGATCACGCTGGTTCTCTTCGGGAATGATTACCGTCTTGATACCCCCCCGATGAGCCGCGAGCAGTTTTTCCTTCAACCCACCGATAGCCAGCACTTGGCCGCGCAAGGTGATTTCGCCCGTCATGGCCACCTCGGCACGAACTGGAATCTGCGTTAGCGCAGAAACAAGCGCGGTGCACATGCCAATGCCGGCGCTTGGTCCATCCTTCGGAGTAGCACCTTCAGGGACATGAATATGAATGTCCTGCTTCTCGTGAAAATCTACCGGTATGCCGAGGCTCGCGGCACGACTACGAACCACCGTAAGCGCAGCCGTGATTGACTCGCCCATCACATCTCCCAGCGAACCGGTTTTCGTCAAACGCCCTTTTCCTGGCACAACCGCAGCCTCGATAGTCAGCAACTCGCCGCCAACCTGCGTCCATGCCAGCCCGGTGACCTGTCCCACCTGATCCTGTTGCTCGGCAAGACCATAGCGGAACTTGCGAACACCCAGGAAATGCTCCAGGGACTCGGCGGTCACCTGAACAGTGAAGGCCTTTTCAGTGGCATGTTCCTTGACGACCTTACGGCAGACCTTTGCCAACTGACGCTCGAGACTGCGCACACCCGCCTCGCGTGTGTAGTAACGGATGACATCGCGAATGGCATCTGCATCGAAGGTCAATTCGGTCTTCTTGAGCCCGTTGGCCTGGACCTGTTTCGGCACAAGGTATCGAATCGCAATGTTGATCTTTTCATCCTCGGTATACCCGGGGAGACGGATCACTTCCATCCGGTCGAGCAGCGGCGCCGGAATGTTCATCGAATTGGCCGTACAAAGGAACATGACATCAGAAAGGTCGTAATCGACCTCTAGATAATGATCGTTGAAATTGTGGTTCTGCTCGGGGTCGAGCACCTCAAGCAAGGCGGACGCGGGGTCACCCCGCATGTCGTTGCCCATCTTGTCGATCTCGTCGAGCAGAAACAGCGGGTTGCGCACCCCCACCTTGGTCATTTTTTGTATCAGACGGCCTGGCATGGAGCCGATATAGGTACGCCGATGACCCCGGATTTCTGCTTCATCGCGCACCCCACCGAGCGCCATGCGCACGAATTTACGGTTGGTGGATCTCGCGATGGATTCGGCCAACGATGTCTTGCCGACGCCAGGCGGACCGACCAGGCAGAGTACGGGGCCCTTCAGTTTCTTCACGCGCTTTTGCACAGCAAGATACTCAAGGATCCGATCCTTTACCTCTTCGAGACCGTAATGGTCTGCATCAAGGACTTCTTCAGCCTTCGCCAGATCCAGGCGCACCTTGCTCGCCGCCTTCCACGGAACGTTAACCAACCAATCGATGTAAGTCCTCACCACAGTGGCCTCGGCTGACATCGGCGACATCTGCTTGAGCTTGTTGAGCTCTGTGGTCGCTTTGGCGTGCGCATCTTTGCTCAATCCCGCGTTCTCGATGCGCTTTTTCAGGTCATCGATTTCGTTGTGACCTTCATCGATATCACCGAGCTCTTTCTGAATGGCTTTCATCTGCTCATTCAGATAATACTCCCGCTGACTGCGCTCCATCTGTTTCTTGACGCGACCCCGAATCCGCTTCTCGACCTGTAACAGGTCGATCTCCGCATCGAGCAGGGCAAGCACATGCTCGACACGAGCGGGCAGGTCGGTAATTTCCAGGATCGCCTGTTTCTGCTCGATCTTTAGCGCCATATGAGCGGCCATGGTATCGACCAGGCGGCCAGGCTCATCGATGCTCGCAAGCGATGAAAGCACCTCAGACGGAACCTTCTTGCCGAGCTGCACGTATTGCTCGAACTGGCTAAGCAGGCTCCTGGTGAAAACCTCACCCTCGCGCTCTTCGATTTCCGATTCGTCGACCAGCGCCACCTCTGCACGGCAATGATCATCCACTTCGTAAAAACGATCGATCACGCCACGTTGTTCGCCTTCGACCAGGACCTTGACCGTACCGTCCGGCAGCTTGAGCAATTGCAGCACCGTTGCGGCCGTACCCACTCGATACAGGCCATCCTCCGCTGGATCATCATCGGCCGGATTCTTTTGCGCCAACAGCAGGATCTGCTTGTCACCAGCCATGGCAGACTCGAGGGCCTCGATGGATTTCTCCCGGCCGACAAACAGCGGAATTACCATGTGCGGGTAAACCACGACGTCGCGCAGCGGCAAGAGGGGCAGTTCGATGGTTGTCTTCATAAATTCAGCTCTACGACGGCCATACGGCGGTGAACGGGAAACACCCTGACGATCAAAGATGAGGGCACGCAGGGCAAAAAACAAGGACGGGAGCAGAAATGCAAAGGGGCCCGGAGGCCCCTTGTCTATTACGCGTCAGGCGCAGCCTTGGCAGGCGGCTCGGTGTTTTCGTAGATCAGCAGTGGCTGCGAGGTTCCTTCAATGACACTTTCGTCAATGACGACCTTGCTGACATCCTTCTGGGACGGGATTTCATACATGGTATCCAGCAGAACACCTTCCAGAATCGAGCGCAGGCCGCGCGCACCTGTCTTACGCTCCAGAGCACGACCCGCGACTGCCTTAAGGGCATCCGTTCTGAATTCCAGGTCCACGCCTTCTAGCTCGAAAAGCTTGGCGTACTGCTTGGTCAAGGCGTTCTTGGGCTCGGTCAGAATCTGAATGAGTGCAGCTTCATCAAGCTCATCCAGCGTTGCGATAACAGGTAGACGACCGACAAACTCCGGAATCAGACCAAACTTGACGAGATCATCCGGCTCGACTGAACGCAGCGACTCACCAATCTTCTTGCCAGGGTCCATGCTACGAACCTCTGCGTTGAAGCCGATTCCGCCCTTGGTAGAACGGCCCTGGATCACTTTCTCCAGACCGGCAAATGCACCACCGCAGATGAACAGGATGTTGCGCGTATCAACCTGCAGAAACTCCTGCTGCGGATGCTTGCGGCCGCCCTGCGGGGGTACAGAGGCTACAGTACCTTCAATCAACTTCAAAAGTGCCTGCTGGACCCCTTCACCCGAAACATCACGGGTAATCGAGGGGTTATCTGATTTACGCGAAATCTTGTCGATCTCGTCGATGTATACGATACCCATCTGGGCTTTTTCGACATCGTAATCGCATTTCTGCAACAGTTTCTGAATGATGTTCTCGACATCCTCACCCACGTAACCCGCTTCGGTCAGCGTGGTTGCGTCAGCAATGGTGAAGGGAACATTCAGCAACCGAGCAAGCGTCTCGGCGAGCAAGGTCTTACCCGACCCGGTCGGGCCGATGAGAAGAATATTGCTCTTACCTAGCTCGACTTCTTCTTTCTTGTCGCGCTGATTGAGCCGCTTGTAGTGGTTATAGACAGCCACAGCCAAAATCTTCTTGGCTCGCTCCTGACCAATCACGTACTGGTCGAGGATGCCGCTTATCTCCTTAGGTGCAGGCAGCTTTTGCGAATTGCTTTCAGCCTGTGCTTCTTGCACCTCCTCACGGATGATGTCATTGCACAGGTCGACGCACTCGTCGCAGATAAAAACCGAGGGTCCGGCAATCAACTTGCGTACTTCATGCTGGCTTTTGCCGCAAAAAGAGCAATAGAGCAGCTTGCCGGAATCCTCGCCGTTGCGGGTGTCAGTCATTCGATCGATCCAATCGGGAAGGCTTGAAATACAAGATGAAGGCAAACGCGGGCATTTTCAAGGGCATGCAAAAGCGCACAAGACGGATGCCCGCTAACTACACCCTCTTAGACCACCTCTATACAGGCAGCTGCCGCTTCTCGTGGACAGCATCGACAACGCCGTACTCCAAGGCCCGCGAGGCGCTCATGAAGTAGTCTCGATTGGTGTCACGCTCGATCGTCTCGAGATTTTGGCCAGTGTGGTGCGAGAGCAGTTGGTTGAGCCGCTCGCGGATATAAAGGATTTCGCGCGCGTGGATGTCGATATCAGAGGCCTGTCCCTGAAACCCCCCAAGCGGTTGGTGAATCATTACCCGCGCATTGGGAAGGCAGAAACGCTTGCCCTTTGCCCCACCAGCGAGCAGGAAGGCGCCCATACTGCAGGCCTGACCAATACAGGTGGTTGAAACGTCGGCCTTGATGAACTGCATCGTGTCATAGATCGCCATACCGGCGGTAACAGATCCACCCGGAGAGTTGATGTACAGATGAATATCCTTCTCGGGGTTTTCCGCTTCGAGGAACAGCATCTGCGCCACGATCAGGTTAGCCATGTAGTCCTCGACCTGGCCGACCATGAAGATAACGCGCTCTTTCAGAAGGCGCGAATAGATGTCATACGCGCGCTCACCGCGAGCGGACTGTTCGATGACCATCGGCACCAGGCCACCTGCAGCCTGGATGTCTGGAGCTTGCATAAACGGATTGCCGGACATGTCCAACGATACTCCCTATGTCATGCCTCAAATACATAAGCCAGCTCTAGGCTGGCTTATGAATGTGCATTCAAACGATGTGAGACTCAGGCAGCTTGCGGGGCTTCCGCAGGCTTCACTGCTTCTTCGTAGGAGACCGACTTGTCGGTCACTTTAGCCTGCTGCAGGACAGTATCTACAACTTGTTCTTCGAGCACAACAGAGCGCACTTCGTTCAACTGCTCGTCGTTCTTGTAATACCAAGAAACGACCTGCTCAGGCTCCTGGTAGGCTGAGGCCATCTCTTCGATAAGCTCGCGGACTCGTGCATCATCAGGCTTCAGCTCGAACTGCTTCACGACTTCAGCAACAATCAAGCCGAGAACCACACGGCGCTTAGCCTGCTCTTCAAAAAGCTCGGCGGGCAACTGGTCAGGCTTGATGTTGCCACCAAACTGCTGCACAGCCTGAACCCGCAAACGATTGACTTCGTTATCAATCAGGGCCTTGGGCGCTTCGATTGGATTAGCAACCACCAGCCCCTCCATCACCTGATTCTTGACCTTAGTCTTGATAGCCTGGCGCAACTCACGCTCCATGTTCTTCTTGACTTCGGCGCGGAATCCTTCAAGCCCGCCTTCCTGAACACCGAACTGAGCGAAGAATTCATCGTTCAGCTCCGGCAACTGCGCAGCGGCAACGCTGTTTACAGTTACGGTGAACTCGGCGGTCTTGCCGGCCAAGTCGAGGTTCTGGTAGTCCTCAGGGAAGGTTGGGTTGATGATGCGCTCATCTCCCGCCTTGGCACCGACAAGAGCGTCTTCAAAACCTGGAATCATGCGGCCGGAACCAAGCACCAGCTGGGTACCCTGCGCCGAACCACCTGCAAACTCCTCACCATCGATCTTGCCGACGAAATCAATATTGACCTGGTCGCCGCTTTCCGCGGCGCGGTCGGCGGTCTCGTAGCGAGTGTTCTGCTTGCGAAGAATTTCCAGCATGTTATCGACATCAGCCTCAGCCACTTCGGCTTGCAGGCGTTCGATTTCAATGCCTTCGAAGCCGGCAACCTTGAACTCCGGGAACACTTCGAAGGTGGCAACGTATTCAAGATCCTTGCCTTTTTCGAACACCTTGGGTTCGACGGCGGGCGCGCCTGCCGGGTTGAGTTTTTCGGCTACCACAGCTTCATAAAAGGTCGCTTGGATCAGATCACCCAGGGCCTCTTGGCGCGCCGCTGCTTCGTAGCGCTGGCGAATGACGCTCATTGGGACTTTGCCGGGGCGGAAACCTGGGATCTTTGCACGGCTGGCGGTCTGTTGCAGACGCTTGTTGACTTCGTTCTCGATGCGCTCGACCGGCACGCCAATGGTCATGCGGCGCTCAAGAGCGGAGGTGCTTTCAACAGAAACTTGCATGGATTTTCCTCGTTGCACAGACATAAGCCGGCGATCCGGCCCCAGAATGGGCAAGCATTCTAGTGGCTTGCCTTATAGAAGTCACCCCGTCCATCAAGGCTCTTGTCACGGCAGTCCCGGCACCATACCCGGTAGCACGTCTGAGAAACACCGCCGGGCCAGGCGGCGTTCGGGGGCTCGCCTGCCTTTGCCTTTCGCCGCTTATAAAGTCGCTGATCGGCGTAGCGGGCCCCGCGCATATGGCACAGCCTCTAATAACAAGCTTAAAGCAAGCAAACAGTGGAAGGCAGGCCTGGTGAGGTGTGCTGCTGCGGCAATCGTGCAAATTGACAGCAACAAGGGGCCCAACTAGCGTTCGTCAGACTTCAGCATCCTGACCGGAGGCAACATGGATATTCAAGTCCGACCGCTATCGTCGATCGAAGGAGACGCGTGGGAAGTGCTCATGGATCGCAACAAGGTGAAATTTCGCAGCGAATCCGAGGCGCGAGCCTTCGTGCAACGGCTCCAGTCACGGCTTGCTGCCCCTCATTATCTGCCAGCTGACGCAAGCAGCCAGGAGCACCGAGGCCAAGCAATCTGACATCGGTTACAGGTATGCGAGCATTCGGGCTGCAGTAGTCGAACTGAGACGAACGGCAACTCCAAGGTGCTTTGCCGTGGCGCTAGGCAGCACAGTCGAGAGACCTAAATCAAAGAAGGAGCCGAGGTATCTCGTTGATGGCTGAGAATAGATACGAAAAGGCCCCTTTACGGGGCCTTGAAGGATTCCACCACGCCGAGGCGGGAAGAAACATGTAATGGTGCGGACGGAGAGACTCGAACTCTCACACCTTGCGGCGCCAGAACCTAAATCTGGTGTGTCTACCAATTTCACCACGTCCGCAAACTTCTAAACGAAAACGCCAGGCGGTGCCTGGCGTTTCGGAATATGGGGTGGACGATGGGGTTCGAACCCACGACCGCAGGAGCCACAATCCTGTGCTCTACCAACTGAGCTACGCCCACCATATTGCCTTGCTTGTGCCAGAGCCCTAAGTGGCGCACCCGGCAGGACTCGAACCTGCGACCATCCGCTTAGAAGGCGGATGCTCTATCCAACTGAGCTACGGGCGCTCTTATCTGCATTCTATTTGAGCGCAGACTTCAAGCTCCGACCAACGAAGGAAGGCCTTCAAAAGTCGCCTTACCCAGCAGCAAGCTGTGCTCGACAAGCGGGGCGAATCTTAATGGGCCGCTCGCAAGCCGTCAACAGCAAAGCCGAAAAAATTTCAGCCTGGTAAAGGAGTTACATGAACTGGCCGACCATCGCCTTTGCCGAGCGTCGCGGCCATGCGAGAATGCGCGTCCCTTTTCAATCCCCTCGATGGTTGTTCAAGCGTCATGACTGCAAAATTGATCGACGGTAAAACGATCGCTGCCAATATCCGTCAGCACATTGCTGGCCGGGTGGCTGAGCGGTCCCAGCAGGGCCTACGAGTTCCTGGTCTTGCAGTCATTCTGGTCGGGACTGATCCGGCCTCCCAGGTGTATGTGGCGCACAAGCGCAAAGACTGCGAAGAAGTAGGCTTTCGCTCTACGGCACACGACCTGTCGGCTGATACCAGTCAGGCGGACCTACTTGCGCTGATCGATCAGTTGAACGACGACCCGCAGATAGACGGCATTCTGGTTCAGCTGCCGCTGCCGAAGCACCTCGATGCTTCGCAACTGCTTGAACGCATTCGTCCAGACAAGGATGTGGACGGCTTTCACCCATACAACATCGGTCGGCTGGCGCAGCGCATGCCCCTGCTCCGCCCCTGCACGCCCAAAGGCATCATGGCGCTTTTAGAAAGCACGGGGGTCGACCTGCATGGACTGAATGCGGTCGTGGTGGGCGCTTCGAATATCGTTGGACGGCCTATGGCACTGGAACTGTTGCTTGCCGGTTGCACCACAACCGTGACGCACCGGTTTACCAATGACCTGGCCGACCACGTCAGACGCGCAGACCTGATCGTAGTTGCCACGGGCATCACCGGCCTGGTGAAAGGCGAATGGATCAAGCCAGGTGCGATCGTTATCGATGTGGGTATCAATCGTCAGGCCGACGGCAAGCTGGTCGGGGACGTGGAGTACGATTCGGCCGTGCAACGTGCTGGCTGGATTACGCCAGTCCCCGGCGGCGTCGGCCCAATGACCCGTGCGTGCCTGCTGGAAAACACACTTCATGCTGCGGAGCATCTGCACGCCTGAGTCCAGGCAGTTAGGGAACGGCACCTGCGGGTGCCGTTTTCATTTTTCGATATCAGTGTCCTGACCGTGATCAGTTCTCCTTTTCCCAGGATTTGATGAGCTCGTTGTAGCTGACCGTCTGCCCCTTCGGCTTTTCGTTTTCAAGTTTGGGCTTCGGCGCACCAGGCTGGCTCAGCCAGTATTCCGGGTCCTGCGGCTCATTTAGTTTGGGCCCGCACTGGGGCTGGACATTGGCACGCTCGAGCCGAGCCATCATCGAGTCCTGGGCTTCAGCAAGTCCATCGAGCGCTTCCTGTGGCGTCTTGTCGCCGCTCGCTGCTTCTGCGATATATTGCCACCAGAGCTGCGCAAGACGTGGATAGTCTGGCACGTTTGTTCCTGTTGGCGTCCACTGCACACGCGCGGGACTGCGATAGAACTCGACCAGCCCACCAAGCTTCGGCGCTGCTTCGGTCATTGCATCGGAGTTGATATCCGACTCACGAATTGGCGTCAGCCCCACCAGTGTCTTTTTCAGCGAAACAGTCTTCGATACGGTGAACTGCGCATAAAGCCACGCGGCCAGACGACGCTTTTCAGGTGTCGAGTTCAAAAAGGTCCAGGCCCCTGCATCCTGATAGCCAAGCTTCATGCCTTCTTCCCAATATGGTCCTTTTGGCGAAGGAGCCATCCGCCACTTGGGTGAGCCATCCTCGTTGACCACCGGCAGGCCAGGCTTGGTCATGTCCGCCGTGAAGGCGGTATACCAGAAGATCTGCTGGGCAATGTTGCCCTGCGCTGGAACCGGACCCGATTCTGAAAAGGTCATCCCCTGCGCTTCCGGCGGCGCGTATTCGCGCATCCAGTCGACATATTTCTGCGTTGCAAAAACGGCGGCAGGTCCATTGGTGGCGCCGCCGCGGGATACGCTCGAGCCTACCGGTTGACAGTCCTCGACGCGTATACCCCACTCATCGACGGGCAGCCCGTTTGGCAGTCCCCTGTCGCCTGCCCCCGCCATGGAAAACCATGCATCTGTGAAGCGCCATCCCAGGGATGGGTCTTTCTTTCCGTAGTCCATGTGCCCATAGACGCGATTACCGTCGATTTCCTTAACGTGTTTAGAGAAAAACTCCGCAATGTCCTCATAGGCGGACCAATTCACCGGAACACCAAGCTCGTAACCGTAACGCTCCTTGAATTGCTGCTTCAGTTCGGGACGTTCGAACCAGTCGGCGCGGAACCAATAGAGATTGGCGAACTGCTGAACGGGCAGCTGATAGACCTTGCCGTCCGGCCCGGTCGTAAAAGAGATGCCGATGAAGTCATCAAGATCAAGCGTGGGCAGCGTGTAATCCTTGGCCTCGCCTTTGATCATGTCGCTGATCGCTACCGCTTTGCCGTAGCGAAAGTGGGTGCCGATCAGGTCGGAATCGTTGATGTAACCGTCATAGATGTTTTTCCCCGACTGCATCTGTGTTTGCAATTTTTCGACCACATCACCCTCTTGCATCAGGTCATGACGCAGGCGTATGCCGGTTATCTCGCTGAACGCCCTTGCCAGGGTTTTCGATTCATATTCGTGCGTGGTGATGGTTTCAGACGCCACGTTGATTTCCATGCCCCGGAACGGTTCAGCAGCCTTAATAAACCAGCGAAGCTCCTCCATTTGCCGCTCCGGTGAGAGCGTAGACGGGTTGAACTCGGACTCGACCCACTTCTTCGCCGCGTCTTCATAAGCGTCTGCCCACGCCGCTCCGGTCAATCCGGACAACGTCAGCAGGGCCGTGAGCGCCATGCCGTGTCGGGTGTTGTTTTTGTTGTTGAACATACACACCTCCTTTGGGTTTTTTTCAGGCTGAGCCAGACGGTTCAGCCCCAGCGCATCACTGCAAACAACCAGACGAGAGACAGCGCGGACGCTATCCAGATGCTCCAGTCGGTCAGGCCTATCAACAACAGATGCCAATAAGCGCTGCCCAGAAGTCCGATGAACAACCGATCGCCCCGCGTCGTGACGAGGGGTAGAAAACCTTTGCGGGGCACGCAAGGGCGTTTCAGCTCCCAGGCGCCCATGACGGCCAGCATCAGGCCAATGGCGGCGAAGAACGCGGCAGTCGGGGTGGTCCAGGCCATCCAGTTCATCACAGCGCTCCTATACCCGGCCCAGGGCGAAACCCTTGGCGACATGATTGCGTACAAACCAGATGACAAGCATCCCAGGCAGGATGGTCAGAACCCCAGCCGCGGCCAGAACGCCCCAGTCGATGCCGGAAGCCGATACAGTTCTGGTCATCACCGATACGATGGGTTTGGCATCCACCGAGGTCAGCGTCCGCGCCAGCAGCAGCTCTACCCAGGAAAACATGAAGCAGAAGAACGCAGTAACGCCGATGCCGGAGCCAATCAGGGGAATGAAGATCCTGATGAAGAATTTCGGAAAGCTATAGCCATCGATGTAGGCCGTTTCGTCGATTTCCTTGGGCACTCCGGACATGAAGCCTTCAAGGATCCATACCGCGAGCGGCACGTTGAACAGGCAGTGAGCAAGCGCTACCGCGATGTGAGTGTCAAACAGGCCGATCGAGGAATACAGCTGGAAAAACGGCAGCAGAAATACCGCAGGGGGTGCCATGCGGTTGGTCAGCAGCCAGAAGAACAGGTGCCTGTCGCCGAGGAAACGGAAGCGCGAAAAGGCATAAGCGGCCGGCAGCGCCACGCTCAAGGAGATCACCGTGTTCAAGCAGACGTAGTACAGCGAGTTGATGTAGCCGCTGTACCAGCTGCGATCGGTAAATATGACGCGATAGTTGTCGAGGGTAAAAGCGTTTGGCCAGAGCGTCAGACCACCGAGAATCTCGGTGTTGCTCTTGAATGACATGTTCACCAGCCAGTAGATCGGTACCAGTAGAAAACTGAGGTAGAGGATCAGCACAACCCGTTTGCGAAGGTTCATGGACCGGGCCTCACTTCGTCTGGTCGCTATGGGTCATCGCTGTGTAGAACAGCCATGACACCAGCAGAATGATCAGGAAATAGATGAGCGAAAACGCAGCGGCCGGCCCGAGATCGAATTGCCCGACTGCCATCTTGGTCAGGGTCTGGCTGAGGAATGTAGTGGCATTGCCCGGACCACCGCCTGTCAGTACAAACGGTTCGGTGTAGATCATGAAGCTGTCCATGAACCGCAACATTATGGCGATCAGCAATACGCTCTTCAGCTTGGGCAGTTGAATATGGCGGAACACCGCCCAGGCCGAGGCCCGATCGATGCGTGCTGCCTGATAGTAGACGTCGGGGATCGCGCGCAGCCCCGAGTAGCACAGCAGAGCGACCAGGGATGTCCAGTGCCAGACATCCATCACCAATACTGTCACCCATGCATCCCGGGTATTCGACGCATAGTTGTAGCTGACTCCCAGCTCATTGAGTACGTAGCCCAGCAGCCCGATATCGGCGCGACCGAAGATCTGCCAGATGGTGCCGACCACGTTCCACGGGATGAGCAAGGGAATCGCCATGACAATCAGGCAAAGCGAAGCCCACCGCCCGCGAGTCGGCATGGTCAGCGCGACAGCAATGCCCAACGGGATCTCGATCAGCAACACGCAGCCGGAAAAGATGAACTGGCGCAGCAGCGAATCCTGCAGGCGGGGATCGTGGATGATCTGCCGATACCAATCGGCGCCGACGAAGAAGCGCGTCGACGAATCGAAAATGTCCTGCACCGAATAGTTGACCACGGTCATCATCGGCAGGATCGCACTGAAGGCGACAAGAAGAAAAACCGGCAGCACCAGCCACCAGGCTCGGTTGTCGTGCACCTTGTTCATGGCAACGCCTCCACCAGTCGATCATCGGCATAAAGCATCAACCACTGCGCGGGAAAGGTGACCCAGGCCCGACCCTGCGGCACCTGGTGGTCTTCCGGAAGGCGTGCCTTGAGCAGCGCGCCCTGCAGGCGAACGCTCAAGATCTTGTAAGTGCCAAGGTCCTCGATGTTCACAACCTCGGCCCGCATACCGCCAGCCGTCTCGTCCGTGACCTGTACGAACTCCGGGCGAATACCAAGCTGAAGGCGTTTGCCGAGCAGCGATGGCAGGCGCCGGGCAAGTGCTTCTGCCAGAGCGATGGGCTGCTCGCCGAACATCAGGCGTTCGCCCTGGAGGCGGACATCCATCAGGTTCATTCCGGGACTGCCTACGAAGAATCCGACAAAGGTATGTTGCGGCCGCTCGAACAGCTCCCGGGGAGTGCCGAACTGAACGATTTGGCCACCATGCATCACGGCGATCTTGTCGGCGAACGTCGAAGCCTCCAGCTGATCGTGGGTCACGTAGATCATGGTGATGTTGAATTGCTCGTGGATCTGCTTGAGCTTACGTCTCAGTTTCCACTTAAGATGCGGGTCGATGACGGTAAGTGGTTCATCGAAGAGAATCGCCGAGACGTCATCGCGCACCAGCCCTCGCCCCATCGACACCTTCTGCTTTTCATCCGCCGTCAGGTTATGAGCCTTGCGTTTGAGCAACAGTTGAAGGTCGAGCACCTCGGCGATCTCATGCACCCTGCTCTTTACCTGCACTTCGGCGATGCCCTGGTTGCGCAGCGGGAATGCAAGGTTGTCGAAGACGGTCATGGTGTCGTAAACGACAGGAAACTGGAAAACCTGTGCAATGTTGCGCTGCTCGGGTGACAGCCTGTTCACCTTGCGCGAATCGAACAGCACCTCACCTTCCGACGGGCTGAGCAGACCTGAAATGATATTGAGCAAGGTCGACTTGCCGCATCCCGACGGCCCAAGCAGCGCGTAGGCGCCACCTTGTTCCCACACATGGTCCATCTCCCGTATCGCATAGTCAGCCGCGCTCTGTGGTTGTGCGCTATAGCTGTGGGCCAGGTTCTGCAAACGGATCTCTGCCATGGCGATGTCCTCAGGCTTGTCGCACCGGGGCCTGGGCCAGGCGGCCGGAGGCGTTGAAGACGAACAGCTTGTGGGTTGGGATGAAGACGCGAATGGGCGAATCAACCTGATAGTCATGAACGCCCTGCAGGTGCAGCACCAGGCTGAGATGTTCGTTGCGAACATGCAGAAAGGTTTCGGAACCGCTGATTTCGGCTAGCTCAACTGTGCAGGACACTTCCAGATCATCATCGTTGGACGGCACCAGACCGATATGGCTGGGCCGTACGCCGAAACAGTAGTTTCCCTCGTCCAACCCACGCAGGTCGGCATTCAAAGGAAAATGCATACGGTTCTGGAAGCTCACTTCGCTGGCAGCGATCTTGCCTGGCAGCAGGTTGATCGGCGGTTCGGAAAACAGCTCGGCGCTCAACATCTGACTGGGGCGGTGATACACCTCTGACGTTGGACCACTCTGGATGGCCCGGCCCTCATGCAGAATCGTGGCCGTTCCACCCAAGGCCAGGGCTTCGTTCGGCTCGGTGGTTGCGTACACAGCGATGCTGCGCCGCGTCTTGAACAGCTCGCGCATTTCCTGGCGAAGCTCTTCTCGCAGTTTGTAATCAAGGTTGACCAGCGGCTCGTCGAAAAGGACTAGGTCGGCATCTTTAACCAGAGCGCGTGCCATGGCCGTACGCTGCTGCTGTCCACCGGACAGCTCCAGGGGATGGCGATTCAGAAAGCCCTCGATGTGCAGCATTTCAGCGGTTTCGCGAACCTTGCGTTCTATTTCCGCCTGACCCACGCCCGTCTGACGCAGCGGCGAGGCGATATTTTCGAAGACGCTCATGGTCGGGTAGTTGATGAACTGCTGGTACACCATCGAAACGTTCCGCTTGCGCACCGGTATGCTGGTCACATCCTCGCCGTGCATCAGGATCCGGCCCTTGCTTGGCTTGTCCAGGCCTGCCATCAGCCGCATCAGCGAGGTCTTCCCCGACAGCGTCCGGCCGATCAGTACGTTGAACGAGCCAGGCTCGAAGCTCAGGCTTATGTCATCGATATGCAGTTGACCATCCGCCACCTTGGTGACGTGTTCCAGCGCAAGGGACATGTCGCATCCTTGAATTGTTCTGGGAAGCAATACAGCGAGATTCATGCCATAAGCAACGAACCGCTCTAGCTCGACGAACGAAGGATTCAGGCAGATTCCGGAGCGTCCAAATGAACATTTCTGAACATTGACACTGAGCAGAACTGAACAAGACTGAACAGGACGCTGACACGTATCAAAGCAGCGATAACAATAAAAACACCTGCAGAGGGCTATATGGCCGACCCCGTCCGTTCCATGACGCACCAGACGCTCATCGAGGAATCCTGGCACCGATGTGAGCGCTACGGATTGATCGCATCGAGCCTGCCGAGCTTCGATCAGCTCGACGAGGAAGACTTCAGCACAATGCTTGAATGCCAGCGGAGCCTGGTGCAGACCACCCAAAGGGAAGTGCTGCCCTATTACGAAAACATTCTGGCTAACTCGAACTGCCTGATCCTGCTGGCCAACAGCAGCGGTCAGTTGCTGGAATCTTGGGGAGATCGACGCTTCGTCGAGCCAGTGCAGCGCAGGGGCTTCCTACCCGGCGCAAGCTGGGTGGAGCGCAACACCGGCACCAACGCCATTGGTACGGCACTCGCCAGCAGGCAGGCAGTGCACATTCAGCGCGACGAACATTTCCTCAAAGCCAATCGATATCTGTCCGGCGCGGCCTCGCCGATCTTCGATGCGCAACGAAATCTGATCGCAGTCCTCGATGTGTCGAGCGATAGCTATCTACCGCCTTCCCATACGCTGGGGATGGTCAAGATGATGAGCCAGTCGGTGGAAAATCGACTGATCGTCGATCTCTTTCAGGACGATTTCTTCCAGCTCACCTTCAATACCAGTCAGGACAACCTCGATAGCCAATGGGCCGGCCTGGTGATGTTCGATGAAACAGGGATGGTCGTCTCTGCGAATCGTCGCGCTGACAGCCTGCTCGGCATCCTGTTGAGCCACGCACGCATCGACAGCTTGTTTGACGTGCCCCTGCTACAGCTCATCAACCAACCCGAGAACCAGCCAATCCTGCTGCGGGCAATGGGGCGGCACAGGTTTCACGGCACGGTTGGGCAACCTCGGACCACGCGCATTCGGGCGCGCGATTTTCGCCCCGCAACCGAACCGGCGGCTGTGTCTGCAAAGGATGAGCAGCTTGATCCGCAGGTAGAGAAGATTACCAGCCAGGCCCTAAGAATGCTGGAGAGGGACATCCCGGTGGTGATCCACGGCGAAACCGGTGTGGGAAAGGAATACCTGGTAAAGGCGTTGCATGCCGCCAGTTCACGCGCGTCGGCGGCGCTGGTTGCGGTGAACTGCGCAGCCATTCCAAGCGAGCTCATCGAGTCGGAGCTGTTTGGCTATGAAAAAGGCGCATTTACCGGCGCTCACCATAGAGGCAGCACCGGCTTGATCCGCAAGGCAGACAAAGGCGTGCTGTTTCTCGATGAAATAGGCGATATGCCGGCCAAGTTGCAGGCGCGGCTGTTGCGTGTACTACAGGACCGCTGCGTGCAGCCTCTCGGTGGCGGCGAGCCATTCCCGGTCGATTTCCGCCTGATCTGTGCAACAAACAAGTCGCTGCGCGATGAGGTGGAAGCCGGGCGCTTCCGACAGGATCTGTTCTATCGCGTTAGTGGCTTCAGTGCCGAAATACCCCCGTTGCACGACCGGGCTGACAAGCAGTTGCTCTTCCAGCGCATCTGGGAACAGCACCGCGAGCCGCAGCAGTGGGCTGGGTTGAGCAACGAGGTGCAACGCCTGTTCGATCGCCACCCCTGGCCTGGCAACGTACGGCAGCTCAGTAGTGTGCTGCAGGTTGCACTCGCCATGGCAGACGATCAACTGATCAGGCCAGAACACCTGCCGGAAGACTTTTTCAGAGACCTGGAAAACGACCGTGACGACAACCGTCCCTTCAGGGCGCCAAGGCCGGCCGCCCCGCCTTCGTTCGAGCCGAAACAAGGGTTGCGTGATCAGCTAGAAGCCTGTCGTGGCAACGTTTCGCACCTGGCCAGACGACTGGGCGTCAGCCGCAACACCCTGTACAAGCGCCTGCGTAACGAAGGGCTTTATCCAACATGATGCATGCCGGGCATGACCAGCGCTTGTGCGCGGCTATGCGAAGGTTGTGCAGCTCGGAGAGTTGACTCGTTTGGAGCGGTCTGGAGGTGGCACAAAGCGCGCCGGCCCTAAAAGCGAAAGGCCGCACAAGGCGATCTTCAGCAGCTGCACTCGGTTATTCGCTCAACCGCCAGGTCGTGCCGCCTTTACTGTCTTCCAAGACGACCCCCATCGCTGCGAGCTGGTCACGAATCCGGTCCGACTCCGCCCAGTTCTTGTCAGCGCGCGCCTGCAGGCGCGCGCTGACAAGCGCTTCGACCTCAGCCGCGTCGACCTTGCCTTGAGCATCGGACTGAAGAAAGGCATCCGGCTCGAGCTGCAGCACGCCCAACACCTCGGCCAGCTCCTTCAGGCGTGCAGCCAACCCGGCTGCCGCGTGCAGATCCGCTTCACGCAACCGGTTGACCTCACGCACCATTTCGAAGAGTACGGCACAGGCCTCGGGTGAATTGAAGTCATCATTCATGGCCGCAGCGAACCGCTCAGCAAAGGCATCGCCACCAGACGACGCGACTGTTGGCAGGCCCTTGAGTCCGTTGTAGAAGCGGTCAAGCGCGCCCTTGGCTTCCTTGAGGCTTTCTTCGGAGTAGTTGATCGGGCTGCGGTAGTGGCTGGAAACCAACAGATAGCGCACAACCTCCGGCTGATACTTTTCCAGCACCTCGCGGATGGTAAAGAAGTTGCCCAGCGACTTGGACATCTTCTCGCCGTCGACGCGCACGGCGCCGGCATGCATCCAGGCGTTGGCGTACTGCTTGCCGGTAGCTGCCTCGCTTTGAGCAATCTCGTTCTCGTGATGCGGAAATACCAGGTCAGGCCCGCCGCCATGAATGTCGAAGGTTTCTCCCAGGCAACAGGTGGACATGACCGAGCATTCGATATGCCAGCCCGGCCGTCCAGCACCCCAGGGCGACTCCCAGCTCGGTTCGCCTGGCTTGGCCGCTTTCCACAGCACGAAATCCAGAGGATCTTCCTTCGCCTCGTCGACTTCGATTCGCGCCCCGATCTTCAGATCTTCGATCTTGCGTCGCGAGAGCTTGCCATAGCCGGCAAATCGGCCCACGCGGTAGTAAACGTCGCCATTGCCGGGGGCATAGGCGAAACCCTTGTCGATCAACGTCTGGATCATGCCGTGCATGCCAGCGATGTGCTCGGTTGCCCGTGGCTCGATATCAGGGCGCAGCACATTGAGCCGAGCCTCGTCTTCGTGCATCGCGGCGATCATGCGGCCAGTCAAGGCGTCGAACGATTCGCCGTTGTCCCGGGCGCGGCGAATGATCTTGTCGTCAATATCGGTGATGTTGCGGACGTAGGTCAGTTCGTAACCACACTTGCGCAGCCAGCGCGCCACCACATCGAACGCCACCATCACCCGCGCATGGCCGATGTGACAGAAATCGTAGACCGTCATGCCACAGACATACATGCGTACCTGGTTGCCCTGCAAGGGCACGAGCGGCGCTTTGGCTTTGCTCAGGGTGTTATAAATCGAAAGCATCGGTAGTCCTTCAGTAACGACTCTCAAACGGCATGATGTTCAGGTGCCTCGCTCTGTGGCGAGAAGCTCCGTCCTGATTGCCAGGCATTTGCAATCGCTCATTGCCCCCAGGAGTCGCGCAAGGTCACAGTGCGGTTGAATACCGGTGCGCCGGGCTTGCTGTCCATGCGATCGACACAGAAGTAGCCCTCACGCTCGAACTGGAAACGGTCCTCCGCTTCGACACTTGCCAGAGAAGGTTCGGCGCGGCACCCCTGGAGCACCACCAGCGAGTCGGGGTTGATGTTGTCCAGAAAGCTGCCGCCCTCCTCGTCCTTCTCGGGATTGGCTGAACGGAACAGCCGATCGTACAGGCGCACCTCACACTCGATACTCTGCTCGGCCGGCACCCAGTGGATCACGCCCTTGACCTTCCGGCCTTCGGGATTCTTGCCAAGCGTGTCGGGATCGTAGGAGCAGCGCAGTTCGGTCACATTGCCCTCTGCATCCTTGATCGCCTCGTCGGCACGGATCACGTAGCTTCCGCGCAGGCGCACCTCACCATTGGGCTCCAGACGCTTGAAGCCCTTCGGCGGGCTTTCTTCGTAATCACCTGCGTCGATATAGATCTCCCGGGAAAACGGCAGCTGACGCACACCCATGTCCTGCTTTGGATGACGAGGCAGCTCCAGATTCTCGACCTGACCTTCCGGATAGTTGGTAATCACTACCTTCAACGGCTTGAGCACGCACATGGCACGTGGTGCATTGGCGTCCAGGTCTTCGCGGATGGCAAACTCGAGCATCCCCACATCTACCACGCCACCGGCACGGTTGACTCCGATCATGTCGCAGAAGGCACGAATCGAGGAAGGCGTATAACCCCGACGCCGGTAGCCGCTCAAGGTCGACATGCGCGGATCGTCCCAGCCGCTGACGTGTTTTTCGTCCACCAGCTGCTTGAGCTTGCGTTTGCTGGTGATTGTGTAGTTCAGGTTGAGCCGGGCAAATTCGTACTGCCGCGGACGGGCCGGAACCGGCAGATTCTCCAGAAACCATTCGTAGAGCGGGCGGTGGTCCTCGAATTCCAGCGTGCAGATCGAGTGTGTCACCCCTTCGAGGGCATCGGACTGGCCATGAGTGAAATCGTAGCTGGGGTAAATGCACCAGTCGTTGCCGGTCTGGTGGTGATGAGCATGACGAATGCGATACAGGATCGGATCACGCAGGTTCATGTTCGGTGAAGCCATGTCGATCTTGGCTCGCAGCGCACGAGCACCATCCGGAAACTCTCCGGCCTTCATGCGTGCGAACAGGTCAAGGTTCTCATCGACCGGGCGATCCCGGAACGGGCTGTTCTTGCCTGGTTCGGTCAGGCTGCCGCGGTATTCCCGGGCCTGTTCGGGTGTCAGATCGCAAACATAGGCCTTGCCAGCCTTGATCAGCTCGACAGCCCAGTCATGCAATTGACCAAAATAGTTGGACGCGTAACGTTCTTCGCCCGCCCATTGAAAACCGAGCCACTGAACATCGCTCTTGATCGCATCGATGTATTCCTGGTCTTCCTTGGCCGGATTGGTGTCGTCGAAGCGCAGATTGCACTCGCCCCCGAACTCCTTGGCCAACCCAAAATTCAGGCAGATCGACTTGGCATGGCCTATGTGCAGGTAGCCATTGGGCTCCGGCGGGAAGCGCGTGACGATCTTGGCATGCTTGCCGGAGTCCAGGTCAGCCTGGACAATCGGGCGGAGAAAATTGGTGGCTGCGGTAGTCTCAGGCTTGCTCATGGTGTCCTTAACGATCTGTGAGTGCGTGCCCCAGGGTAGGCCCGCCAAATCAAAGCGCCTATCATAGCGGACCCGTCAACCCCCTGACAGAGCAAAGCGCGCGCCGTAGCGCTCTGCCGCCGTGGTCCATTCCGTTGCCGCGCCACCCTGTTACAAGGCACGGTTCACCCTATCCATTTCAGGAAGGTTTCCAATGATCAAACTGCACACCAATCATGGCGTCATCACCGTCAACCTTTTCGAGGACAAAGCACCCGAAACCGTGGCCAACTTCAAGGAGTATGTGAAAAACGGCCATTACGACGGCACCATATTTCACCGCGTGATCGGCAACTTCATGATCCAGGGTGGCGGTTTCGAACCGGGAATGAAGCAGAAAGCTACCCGTGGCCAGATCAAGAACGAAGCCAACAACGGGCTTTCCAACAAGACCGGAACATTGGCCATGGCCCGGACCATGGAGCCGCATTCGGCTTCAGCGCAGTTCTTCATCAACGTCAAGGACAACGATTTTCTCGACCACACCGCGCCGACCGTCCAGGGCTGGGGCTACGCCGTGTTCGGAGAAGTGACCGAAGGCATGGATGTGGTCGAAAAGATCAAGAGCGTGCCCACCACCATGAAGTCTGGTCACCAGGACGTGCCGGTGGAGGATGTAATCATCGAGAAAGCCGAAATCGTCGAGTAAGTTTCGTTGATCCTGCTGATTTCCGATCTGCACCTCGAAGAAGAACGCCCGGACATCACCCGGGCGTTTCTGCGTTTTCTCGAGACGAGAGCCAGCTGCGCACACTCGCTGTATATCCTCGGAGATTTTTTCGAGGTCTGGGTGGGCGACGATGGGATGACGCCGTTCCAGCATCAGATCGCCCGGGCGCTCAAGGCGGTGAGCGAGCGCGGCACGCATATCTATCTGATGCATGGCAACCGGGATTTCATGATCGGCCCGGCGTTCTGCCTGGAAGCCGGCTGTACCTTGCTGGCCGATCCGCACGTCCTGCAGCTTGCCGCTGAGCCGGCGCTGCTGATGCATGGCGACAGCCTCTGCACCCGCGATAAGGGTTATATGCGCATGCGCCGATGGCTACGCAACCCGGTCAGCATGTTCATCCTGCACCACCTGCCGCTCACCAAGCGCAAGCAGTTGGCCAGGAAACTTCGAGCAAGCAGCAAGGAAGAAACACGCCTGAAAGCCAGTGACATTGTCGACGTCACCCCTGATGAGGTCGTCAGGATCATGCAGCGTTATCAGGTTCGGACGCTGATCCACGGACATACCCACCGCCCCGCCTTTCATGAGCTACAGGTCGGCGGCCAGCCCGCCAGGCGCATCGTGCTCGGAGACTGGGATCGCCAAGGGTGGGCGCTTCAGATAGACGAATCAGGCATGCAGCAAAAGCCGTTTGAACTGACCTGAGCGGTCACGCAGCGATCGGCACGCCGCTGTGGAAGCGGAATTCGGTATCTGCGCTTTCGATCAGCTCTTGCTCGCGCGCGCGCACCCGCACGATGGTTGCGTCGATATCGGCGGCATCGCCATAGATGTACGCCAGCTTCAGGTAATCCTGAAAGTGCCTCGCTTCGGACTTGAGCAAGCCGTGGTAGAACTTGCCCAGCTCCTCATCCAGATGCGGCACTAGCATCGCAAACCGCTCGCAGGAGCGCGCCTCTATGAAGGCACCGATGACCAGCGTATCGGTCAGTCGGTAGGGTTCATGATTACGCACCAGCTCTCGCAACCCAGCGGCATAGCGGGACGAGCCCACATTACGCAGGGCAATGCCACGCTTGCGGATGATAGACAGCACCTGCTCGAAATGCCTCAGCTCTTCGCGAGCCAGACGAGACATCTTGTTCTGAAGATCCGGCAGATCGATGTAGCGAAACATCAGCTGGAAAGCGGCACCGGCCGCCTTCTTTTCACAATTGCCGTGGTCGATGAGCATCACATCCTGGTTACGCAGCGCGACGTCGACCCACCCGCTGGGTGTGGCGCAACCAAGAAATTCGTTAAGTTCGGGAAGCATGGCGAGGTCTGGTAATTCACGAATGGGGGGTGAGTGCAGCAATTCACCTGAAGTGCGGCGGCTGCATTATACGAGGCAGGCGGAGGACGGCCAGTCTTGCTTGACCTGAATCAGCTGCCGGCACGCTTGCATTGTCTATAGTCAGTTCACTCGAATTGGAAATGGTGCCGATCATGCAAGCCATACGCCGCATCCTCGTGGTTATTGACCCGAAGCTTCCGGAAAACCTGGCCCTCAAACGGGCACGACTCATCTCCAGCGTCAGCCGGTCGGAGCTGCATCTGCTGATCTGCGACACCCGACAGGACCACGGCAGCTATCTAGCCGACATGCAGGCAGAGCTCCAAAGCCAGGGGTACCAGGTCAGTACCCAGCAAGCCTGGCATGGCAACCAGCACCAGACGATCATTACGGTCCAGCAAGCCGAAGGTTGCGGCCTGGTGATCAAGCAGCACATTGCGGACAATCCCCTCAAGCGCGCCCTGCTCACACCCGATGACTGGAAGCTGATGCGCTATTGCCCATGCCCGGTGCTGATGGTCAAGACCGAAGCACCGTGGACCGGTGGCAACATACTCGCCGCTGTGGATGTGGGTAATGCCGATATCGAGCACCGCACGCTTCACTCGAGCATCATCAACCATGGCTACCAGATCGCCGCGCTTGCAGAAGGCAATCTGCATGTCATCAGTGCCCACCCATCGGCAATGCTTTCGGCGGCCGATCCTGCCTTCCAGCTCAAGGAAACCATCGAAGCGCGCTACCGTGCGGCCTGCAAGCAATTCCAGGCCGAATACGACATTGCCGATGGTCAATTGCACATCGAAGAAGGCCCTGCAGACGCGCTTATCCCCCGCGTCTGCCATCAGCTTCAGGCCGTCGTTACCGTCATCGGCACGGTAGCCCGCACCGGCTTTTCAGGGGCGTTGATGGGCAATACTGCGGAGGTTGTGCTCGATACTCTGGAAAGCGACGTCCTGGTGCTAAAGCCAGCTGACATAATCGACCATCTGGAAGAACTCGTCGCTCGTCGCTAGGCCAGGGCTGACGCGGACACCTGTAATCGAATCAACTACCTCGCCGTATCGCCAGGAAACCCAGGGGCGATATAGCGATGGTAGTGGGCTTCGGACAGCAAAAAGAACTCGCGGTCGATGGCGTCTCGAAGCTCCGGCAAGGGCCACTCACGAAATTCCGGAAGCAACACAACGCCATAGGCTTCGAGCTGCTGGATAACCCGAGCGCCGCGAGCGATCAGCTGGTAGGCCCAGCAGTACGGCGACTGGTCAGGGACAAAGCGGATCTGCCGGCTCTCCAGCTGGCGACGCAGAAGCGATGCATCGAACACTTCCAGCTTCGCGGCCATCACCTGTGCAAGCAATATCTCCAGACGATGCCAGACCGAGCGCTTGCCTTCCTCACCATAGGCATTCCAGTTCACGACCTCATGGTGGAAGCGCTTGCAGCCGCGGCACACCAGGTCGCCGTAGACAGTAGAGCAAAGGCCTACACAAGGAGTTTTGATTCGCTGATTGGACATGACGTGCGACGGATCGAAGGACGGCGCTGCATCTTAGACTTTTGTCCAAGCCCGGTCACGAAGCAATCGGAACTGCATACCAGGAACGCTGCGAAGCCCGCCGAACGGGGGCTGTGACCACCTTGATCGGCTTATCAGGGATAGCGCCGCAATCGGCGAGGGTTGGCGTTTCACTTAACTTTGCGGGTCCGTTCCAGTAGAATCAGCCGGCCGTTTTAGGCGACACAATCCGCACGAAGCTGTTTTCAAAGCGTCACGAGCACAGTTGACCGGTCATCATCGGATGCGCAGATCCCTCTCTCCTGCGCATCCGATATTCCGCCGGCGTAAAACTTTGAAAACAGCTTCCGGATGCGCGTCCCGAGACACCCAAGGGACCAATGATGAGGGTATATAACTGTGCTTGAAGCCTATCGCAAACACGTAGAAGAGCGTGCCGCCCAGGGCGTCGTGCCCCAGCCGCTGAACGCCGAGCAGACTGCCGGCCTGGTCGAACTTCTGAAGAACCCGCCTGCTGGCGAAGAACAATTTCTCCTTGACCTGATCACCAACCGCGTTCCGGCGGGCGTGGACGAAGCTGCCTATGTCAAGGCCGGCTTCCTGGCCGCCGTCGCCAAGGGTGAAGCCACTTCGCCGCTGATCAGCAAGCAACACGCCGTCGAGCTGCTGGGTACCATGCAGGGCGGTTACAACATCGTCACGCTGGTCGAGCTGCTGGACGATCCGGAACTCTCCGACACCACCGCAAAGCAGCTGAAGCACACCCTGCTGATGTTCGATGCGTTCCACGACGTCGCGGAGAAAGCCAAGGCCGGCAACGCCAACGCCAAAGCCGTCATGCAGTCCTGGGCCGAAGGCGAGTGGTTCAAGAACCGCGCCCCGGTTGCCGAAAAAGTCACCCTGACCGTCTTCAAGGTCCCTGGCGAAACCAATACCGACGACCTGTCGCCCGCGCCTGACGCCTGGTCGCGCCCGGACATCCCGCTGCATGCTCTGGCCATGCTGAAGATGGCTCGCGACGGCATCAACCCTGACGTTCCCGGCTCGGTTGGTCCGCTCAAGCAGATGGAAGAACTGGCCACCAAAGGCTTCCCGGTTGCCTACGTCGGGGACGTGGTAGGGACTGGTTCTTCACGCAAGTCCGCGACCAACTCGGTCCTCTGGTTCTTCGGCGACGACATCCCGAACGTGCCAAACAAGCGCGCTGGCGGCTTCTGTTTCGGCACCAAGATCGCCCCGATCTTCTACAACACCATGGAAGACGCCGGCGCACTGCCGATCGAGTTCGACTGCTCCGACCTGGCGATGGGCGACGTGATCGACGTGTACCCGTACAAGGGTGAAGTGCGTCGTCATGGCAGCGATGAGCTGGTAACCACCTTCCAGCTGAAAACCGACGTCCTGCTCGACGAAGTCCGCGCTGGCGGCCGTATCCCGCTGATCATCGGTCGCGGCCTCACCGAAAAAGCACGTGCCGAACTGGGCATGGGCCCGTCGGACCTGTTCAAGAAGCCGGAAGCCCCGGCCGAGAGCAACAAGGGCTACACCCTGGCGCAGAAGATGGTGGGTCGTGCCTGCGGTCTGCCAGAAGGCAAAGGCGTTCGCCCAGGCACCTACTGCGAACCGAAGATGACCACCGTTGGCTCCCAGGACACCACTGGCCCGATGACCCGCGACGAGCTGAAAGACCTGGCTTGCCTGGGCTTTTCGGCTGACCTGGTCATGCAGTCCTTCTGCCACACCGCTGCCTATCCAAAGCCGATTGACGTTACCACCCACCACACCCTGCCGGACTTCATCATGACCCGCGGCGGTGTTTCCCTGCGTCCGGGTGACGGCATCATCCACAGCTGGCTGAACCGTATGCTGTTGCCGGACACCGTGGGTACTGGTGGTGACTCGCACACCCGTTTCCCGATGGGCATCTCCTTCCCGGCTGGTTCCGGCCTGGTCGCCTTTGCCGCCGCTACCGGCGTAATGCCGCTGGACATGCCGGAGTCGGTGCTGGTTCGCTTCAAGGGCAAGATGCAGCCTGGCATCACCCTGCGCGATCTGGTCCATGCGATCCCCTACTACGCCATCCAGAAAGGCCTGCTGACCGTCGAGAAGAAGGGCAAGAAGAACATCTTCTCCGGACGTATTCTCGAGATCGAAGGCCTGAACGACCTGACCGTCGAACAAGCCTTCGAATTGTCGGATGCCTCCGCAGAACGCTCTGCAGCGGGCTGCACCATCAAGCTGCCAGAAGCCGCAATCGCCGAGTACCTGCAGTCGAACATCACCCTGCTGCGCTGGATGATCAGCGAAGGCTACGGTGATGCTCGTACGCTGGAGCGCCGCGCTCAGGCCATGGAAGCCTGGCTGGCCAAGCCGGAACTGCTGGCTGCCGATGCTGACGCCGAATACGCCGAAATCATCGAAATCGACCTGTCCGAAGTTACCGAGCCTGTTCTCTGCGCACCTAACGACCCGGACGATGCTCGCCTGCTTTCCAGCGTTCAGGGCGAGAAGATCGACGAAGTCTTCATCGGTTCGTGCATGACCAACATCGGCCACTTCCGCGCAGCCGGCAAGCTGCTCGACAAGGTTGAAGGCTCTCTGCCGACTCGCCTGTGGCTGTCGCCGCCGACCAAGATGGACCAGCATCAGCTGACCGAGGAAGGCTACTACGGCATCTACAGCCGTGCTGGTGCGCGACTGGAGATGCCGGGCTGCTCGCTCTGCATGGGTAACCAGGCCCGGGTGGAAACCGGCTCGACTGTGGTCTCCACTTCGACTCGTAACTTCCCGAACCGCCTCGGTGATGCGACAAACGTGTACCTGGCGTCTGCTGAACTGGCTTCCGTGGCCTCGATTTTGGGTCGCCTGCCGACCGTTGAGGAATACATGGTCTATGCCGCTCAGATCGACACCATGGCAGCTGACGTCTATCGCTACCTGAGCTTCGATCAGATCGCCGAGTTCCGCGAGTCCGCGGCCAAGGCCAAGATCGATGTGGTTGCCGTCTGACGCCAAAGCACTTGTAGGCCCGCTTCCAGGCTCTGTAGAAATGTTTGGCGGCGGGCTAACAAGGTGATTCCCACACCCTGCAAGGGCTTCGCTCTTGCGGGGTGTTTTGTTTTAAAGGTCATGGGCTTTGAGCCGCATTCGATCGGGTATGTCGAGTCAATGCATGCCCATATCGCAGGCTGGACGGCCCTTCGCCAGAAAACAGGGGGGTTAGATGGCTGCAGAACGAACTGCGAAGCGCCTCCTCGTCCATGGCTTGGCATCGGCTTCGTCAGGCATGCAACCGAGAGCCACATGTGCCGCTTGCGCGATTCACGGTGACGTGAGCGTACCGAGGCCGCCGACATATAGATCGAGGCAACACCAGCGCCGTGGCTGACGCTTGGCCTACATCGCGGATGGCCAACACACCAGATGGAACAGCGGCTCAGGGTCGAAAGCAGGCCGGTACAGCCTGGTCATTTCCAGACAGGTTCCTCAACCTTGCAGGAACTTCAGCACGCAGCGAGTGAACGCCTCCCCGGCCTCTACATTGGACAGATGCGCTGCCTCGAACTCTACTAACTCAGCCCCTGCAATGCGCGCCTGCATGAAACGACCATGCTCGGATGTGGTGACCGGATCCTTCGTGCCGCAAACGACCAAGGTAGGCACCCCGATAGCACCGAGTTGAGAGCGGAAGTCACCGTCGCGTACGGCTGCACAGTTTGCCGCGTACCCCTGTGGCGAGGTGCCAGCGATCATCTGGGTGATTCGGTTGACCTGGGCTGGCTGCCGTTCGGCAAAATCCGGCGTGAACCAGCGAGAGATGGACGCATCGCGCATGTCACGCATTGCCTGCTCGCCGCCTTTGAGCACGGTATCGATGCGCTCATTCCAGGTCTCGTCTGTGCCGATCTTCGCACCGGTGTTGCAGATCACCAGACGGGTCAATCGTTCGCCTGCATTGATGCCCAGCCACTGGCCGATCAAGCCCCCCATGGACAGGCCGCAGAAGGCAAAGCGGTCGATGCCGAGCGAATCCACCATCGCCAGCGCGTCGCGCCCGAGCTGATCGATGGAATACGGACCGGGCGTGACGGACGACCCGCCATGGCCTCGGGTGTCGTAGCGCAGCACACGAAAATGCTCACTGAATTCCGGCACCTGGGCGTCCCACATTTCGAGCGTGGTCCCCAACGAGTTCGACAGCAGCAACAGCGGCGCATCGACAGGCCCTTCGAGACGGTAATTCAGTTCGCAGTCAGCGAGTCTTGCGGTGGGCACGGGGAAATCTCCCTTGTATGTAGATAGGTTGCAGGGTGGTGGGCCATTTGACGCTTCGTCCATGCCCGCCCCACTGGGGTGGGCATGACGCTCCGGCGCTGCACGATGGGTCAGACCTTCTCGACAGCCAGGGCCAGCCCCTGCCCCACGCCTACGCACATGGTTGCCAGCCCGAGCTTGCCGCCAGACTTTTCCAGGGCATGCACAGTGGTCAGTACCAGGCGCGCTCCGCTCATGCCCAGCGGGTGACCGAGGGCGATGGCGCCGCCTTGGGGATTAACCTTCTGGCTATCGTCGTCCAGGCCCAAGTCACGCGTGACCGCCAGCGCCTGGGCCGCAAAAGCCTCGTTGAGTTCGATCACGTCAAAGTCACTGACGGCCAGATTCAGCCGCTCGCATAATTTGCGCACCGCCGGCACCGGGCCGTAGCCCATGACCCGTGGTGCAACGCCGGCGCTGGCCATGCCGAGTACCCTGGCGCGCGCCTTCAGGCAGTATTTCTGCACTGCTTCGGCACTGGCGAGGATCAGCGCAGCGGCGCCATCGTTCACGCCTGAGGCATTACCCGCTGTGACCGTCTTGTCCGGGCCGTTGACCGGTTTGAGCTTGGCCAGCGCTTCGGCGGTGGTTTCCGGGCGTGGGTGCTCATCGGTGTCGACGACCGTGTCGCCCTTGCGCCCCTTGATCACCACCGGAACGATCTCCTCGGCGAAGAAGCCTGCGGCCTGCGCCTTGCCGGTGCGCTGCTGGCTGCGTAGCGCAAAGGCATCCTGATCCTCGCGGCTGATCTTGTGCTCTTCAGCGACATTGTCGGCCGTCTGCGGCATGGCATCGACGCCGTACATTTCCTTCATCTTCGGGTTGATGAAGCGCCAGCCGATGGTGGTGTCCTCGATCTTCTGTGTGCGACCAAACGCGGTGTCGGCCTTGCCCATCACATAAGGCGCACGAGTCATGGACTCGACGCCACCGGCAATGGCCAGTTCCATCTCACCACAGGCGATGGCACGGAAGGCGCTGCCCACTGCATCCATGCCCGAGGCGCAGAGACGATTGAGCGTCACGCCCGGCACGGTTTCCGGCAGCCCGGCCAGCAGCGCGGCCATGCGCGCTACGTTGCGGTTGTCTTCCCCGGCCTGGTTGGCGCTGCCCATGAAGACTTCTTCGATGGCCGCAGGATCGAGCCCGGGGTTGCGCTCCAGCAGCGCCTTGATCGGGGTTGCGGCCAGGTCGTCCGTACGCACGGCGGACAGCGCGCCGCCGAAGCGGCCGATGGGCGTACGTACGGCGTCGCAGATAAAAACTTCGCGTGTCACTCGTCACCTCCAGCTTGTCCATGGGCGGCGGCGGTGCGGGCCTCCAGGGCGCGCAAGGCCTCCAGTTCGTTATCGGCGGGCGGCGCAGTCTCGCCGAGCTTGTCAGCGAAACGGATGGCCCAGCCGGTGTTTTCGATCACCTGCTCGCGGGTAACACCCGGGTGCAGCGAGGTCACCACGAACTCGTTTGACCCAGCTTCAGGCTCCATGATGCACAGGTCGGTGATGATTCCCACCGGACCCTGCCCCGGCAATCCCAGCCGCTTCCGATGATCCCCCCCTTCACCGAAGCCCACCGAGGTGATGAACGCCAGCTTGTCGACAAAGGTGCGATGCGACTGTTTCAGAATGATCAGCACCTGCTTGGCCGACCCTGCAATTTCCGGCGCTCCGCCCGCTCCTGGCAAGCGAACTTTCGGCTGGTGATAGTCACCGATCACTGTGGTGTTGATGTTGCCGTACTTGTCCACCTGCGCCGCGCCGAGAAAGCCAACGTCGATACGCCCGCCCTGCAACCAGTAACGGAAGATCTCGCCGGTGGGCACCACGGTGTCGGCCGTCTCGGCCAGCTCACCATCACCGATGGATAGCGGCAGTACCGAAGGCTTGGCGCCGATCGGGCCGGATTCATAGATCAGCACGACATCCGGCGCATGGGTCAGGCGCGCCAGGTTGGCCGCCTTGGACGGCAAGCCTATGCCGACGAAGCAGACGCTGCCATTACCGAGCCGGCGTGACGCGGCGACGGTCATCATTTCGTTGGTGCTGTAGCTCATCACTTGGCCTCCTGCTGCGCGGCCAGCTTGGCCTGAAACGCAGAAAAATCTGCAGTGCCGCGAATGAACTCGTCGACCCACGCACTGAAGGTGTCACGATCTCGGGCAATGGGGTCCCACTGCTGATAGAAGCGGTTGTCGCGCTCGTAGTACCCATGGGCGTACGAAGGACGTGCGCCACCAGGTACCAGGCAGACGGCTGTCAGCGCCCAGGTCGGCAGGACGCAGGCATTCATCGGCGCCTTGAGATCATCGACGATTTCCTCGACCGTGACGATGCAGCGTTTGGCGGCCAGCGCCGCTTCCTTCTGCACACCAAGAATGCCCTGAATCAGCACGTTGCCTTTGCGATCAGCTTTCTGCGCATGGATGACGGTTACATCCGGGCGCACGCTCGGCACAGCCGCAAGGGTTTCACCTGTAAAGGGACATTCGATGAACTTGATCATCGGGTTGACCTTGGGCAAGTCGGAACCCAGGTAGGCGCGCAGCACAGCAAACGGCAGGCCAGAGGCGCCAGCCACATAGGCATTGGCCAGGTCGGCATGGCTGTGCTCTTCGATTTCCAGCGGCTGCGGCCACTGTTTTTCTACCGCGTCGCGTAGGCGGTGCAGCGAGCCGACACCAGGGTTGCCACCCCAGGAAAACACCAGCTTCCTGGCGCAGCCGGCACCGATCAGCAGGTCGTAGACGAGATCGGGCGTCATCCGCACGAGGGTCAGGTCTTTCTTGTCCTGACGAATCAGCTCATGCGCAGCAGCTGTAGGAATCAGATGCGTGAAGCCTTCGAGCGCAACGGTGTCCCCGCTGCTGACGAAGCGATCGACTGCTTCGCGAAGCGAAAGGAGTTCGGCCATGGGGTCAGTCTCGTATTGATGTCTGGATGCGCACTGGGGCGCCTGGCGCAACACTAAACACGACCGACAGGCAGAACAATCCGATAATCGATTTGATGTTCGATAAACGAACATAACCGGAACAGTACAGCCAAGGTGCGCTGCCACGCCCCCGCTCTGGCTACTAACAGCGTTTCAATGAAACAGGCGGGTGCTCAGCTCCTTGCTTGCCTGCAACAAAACCGGCAGGAACCGAGCCTCCAATTCCTGCTTGCTGACACGACTGGCGTGGGTGCCAACGTTAAGGGCCGCCAGTACCTGACCTGCGGAATCCTTCAACGGTACGGCCAGCGAACGCAGGCCCACCTCCAGCTCCTGATCGATGATGACCCAACCCTTTAGCCTGATCTCATCAATGGATGCCCTGATGGCTGCCGGAGTATGCAGGGTGCGGCTAGTCTTGATCTGCAATTCGGCGTGTTCGAGGTAATCGTTCAACGCCGCATCATCCAATGCCGCCAAGAGAATCCGCCCCATGGACGTGCAATAGGCCGGTAGGCGACTGCCCACGCTCAGATCGACGGAAATCAGCCGCTGGGGCGTGGCCGATCGCGCGACATAGAGCACCTCGTCGCCCTCCAGGGTAGCCATTGAGCAGGCTTCATGGAGTTGATCACTGAGATGGTCGAGGATCGGCTGGGCTGTAACCGCCAGGGGCGTAGAGGAAAGATAAGCATGACCGAGTGTCAGCACCTTGGGCAGCAGCGAATAGGTGCGCCCGTCAGTGGTGGCATAGCCGAGTTTGATCAGCGTATGCAGGCAGCGTCGCACTGCTGCACGCGGGATCTCCGTCCGGTGGCTGATCTGCGCGATAGTCAGGTGGCGCTTACGCTCCTGAAATGCGTGGATCACTGCGAGCCCGCGCGCCAGCGATGTCATGAAGTTCGGGTCGCCGGTCAGTGCCTCGATACGCTTGGCTGGCGAGGCGATGATGGCGGGGACCATGGTAGCGATGCTGGGGCGGGTTTCGTCGGTCACAGAAAAAACCTTGGGTGGAAACCATGGGCGATTATCGTCCGCTAGGTCGGTAATCGCAAAGTACCGATGCCGAATGCAACAAACACCGGCTGTCCTGGATCTCGATCCGCATGCCTACGAAGCGGCGATAACCGGCGGACTGGCTCAGCAGATCATGCGCGACGACAGGCCTTGGAGCTGTCGCGGCATACTCAGCCATGCCTGCATCGATAGGCCGGTTCCGCACGCAGGGCATCGGCAATGGCTTGCGCCGCCACCGAGAGTTCGTGGCCGGGCTTGGTCAGGATGCCCACCGGCTTCTCGATCACCGGATCGCTCAGCGCCACACAGCGTGCGCCGAGTTCGAGCATCTGCGTCCGACATAACGCCGGCACGGCGCTGACGCCCAGGCCGCTGGCGACCATACGCCCGACGGTTGCCAACTGATGACTCTCGAACTGCACCGGCAACTGACGGCCCCGCGGACGCAGGTGATCTTCAAGCATGACGCGCACTGTCGAGGGGCGCTGAAGTGTAATGAAGGGGTGTTCCAGCAAAGCGTTCCAGCTCACTTCGGCCCGGCTCGCCAGCACCGAATCGACCGGGACCACCGCCACGAAACGGTCGGTGTACAGCGGGGTGAACGTCAGCGGCGTGCTGGGTTCAGGCTCAAAGGCGATCCCGATTTCTACCTGGCGGTCACGGACCATTTCCATCACCTGCTCGTTGATCACGTCATGCACGGTGACGCTGATCGAGGGGTAGCGGTCGCGAAAGGTGCGCAGTACGGCTGGCAGGATGTTGCCGGCGAAGGACGGCATCGAGGCCAGCGCCACCCTGCCCTGTTGCAGCGTGAAACGCTGGCGCAGCTCGTCCTCGGCGTTATCCCAGTCGGCCAGCAGCCGCCGTGCCAGTGGCAGTAGCGCCTCGCCCTCCGGCGTGAGGCTGACAGCCCGCGTGGTACGGCTGAACAGGCGACCTCCGAGCCCATCCTCCAACGCCTTGATGGTCAGGCTCAGGGCCGATTGCGACAGGTACAGCCGCTCACAGGCCTGAGCGAAGCTCAGGGTCTGCGCCACAGCGATAAAGGCACGGAGTTGTTTGACGGTCATCGAATCGGATCCAGGAGAAAGCCTGATGGCGCTTTGTTTCGTTTTATCAATCAATCGCGCTTAAAAATCAACTTAACAAATCCGCCGCACAAGGGAACACTCGATTGCAGCTCACCAAAAACAACCCAACAACAAAAAGGAATCGTTTATGGCTGGTTTCGACAAGCGCGTGAATTCCTATGCCGAGGCGCTCGACGGGCTTGAAGACGGCATGACCGTTCTGGCCGGCGGCTTTGGCCTGTGCGGCATTCCCGAGAACCTGATCGCCGAGATCAAGCGCAAGGGCACCCGCGACCTTACCGTGGTATCCAACAACTGCGGCGTCGACGGCTTCGGCCTGGGTGTGCTGCTGGAGGACCGGCAGATCCGCAAGATGATCGCCTCCTACGTGGGCGAAAACGCGCTGTTCGAGAAGCAGCTGCTGGATGGCGAGCTGGAAGTCGAGCTGACGCCCCAGGGCACGCTGGCTGAAAAGATGCGCGCAGGCGGCGCCGGCATTCCCGCCTTTTACACCGCTACCGGATACGGCACCCCCATCGCCGAAGGCAAGGACGTGCGCGAATTCAACGGTCGCCCGCACATCCTCGAGCACGCCATCACCGGCGACTTCGCTATCGTCAAAGGCTGGAAGGCCGACCGCTACGGCAACGTCATCTACCGCCACACCGCACAGAACTTCAATCCGCTAGCCGCAGCTGCCGGAAAGATCACCGTGGTCGAGGTCGAGGAAATCGTCGAGCCCGGTGAGATCGACCCCACCCAGATCCACACACCCGGCATCTACGTCGACCGCATCATCTGCGGCACCTTCGAGAAGCGCATCGAAAAGCGCACCGTCCGCACTTAATCAAAAGAATAAGAGGAATCGACGATGGCACTTACCCGCGAACAAATGGCCCAGCGCGTCGCCCGTGAGCTGCAGGACGGCTTCTACGTGAACCTCGGCATCGGCATCCCGACTCTGGTCGCCAACTACGTGCCCGAGGGCATGGAAGTGATGCTGCAATCGGAGAACGGCCTGCTCGGCATGGGCGCGTTTCCCACCGAGGACGAACTCGATGCCGACATGATCAACGCCGGCAAACAGACCGTCACCGCACGCGTCGGCGCCTCCATTTTCAACTCCGCCGAATCCTTCGCGATGATCCGCGGTGGGCATATCGACCTCACCGTGCTCGGCGCCTTCGAGGTCGACGTGCAGGGCAACATCGCGTCCTGGATGATTCCCGGCAAGCTGGTCAAGGGCATGGGCGGTGCCATGGACCTGGTCGCCGGTGCGGAAAACATCATCGTACTGATGACGCACGCCTCCAAGGATGGCGAGTCCAAGCTGCTGCCCAAGTGCACCCTGCCGCTGACCGGCGCCGGCTGCATCAAGCGCGTGCTGACCGACCTGGCCTACCTGGAAATCGAGAACGGTGCCTTCGTCCTCAAGGAGCGCGCGCCTGGTGTGAGCGTCGAGGAAATCGTGGCCAAGACCGCAGGTGAGCTGGTGGTGCCGGATCACGTACCGGAAATGCAGTTCGCCTGACCTGCGCTGCCTGAGAGCCTCGCGATGCGCACGCCGCATGCGGGGCTTTTCCCGTTTCGGATAGGAGACTTTTTTATGCAAGACGTCGTCATCGTAGCCGCCACCCGCACTGCCATCGGCGCCTTTCAAGGCAGCCTGGCCAACATCGCCGCGCCTGATCTGGGCGCAGCGGTAATCAAACGCCTGCTCGAACAGACCGGGCTGAATCCCGCCGACGTCGATGAGGTCATTCTCGGCCAGGTACTCACTGCCGGCTCCGGACAGAACCCCGCCCGTCAGGCGTCGATCAAGGCAGGCCTGCCCCATGCGGTGCCGTCCTTCACCCTGAACAAGGTCTGCGGCTCGGGCCTCAAGGCGCTGCACCTGGCAACCCAGGCGATCCGCTGCGGCGATGCCGACGCAATCATCGCCGGCGGGCAGGAGAACATGAGCCTTGCGCCCTATGTGCTACCCAAGGCGCGCACGGGCCTGCGCATGGGGCACGCCGAGCTGGTCGACTCGATGATCAGCGACGGCCTCTGGGATGCCTTCAATGATTTCCACATGGGCATCACCGCTGAGAACCTGGTCGACAAGTACGGGATCAGCCGCGAAGCCCAGGATGCGTTCGCCGCGTCATCACAGCAGAAGGCTGTCGCAGCCATCGAGGCCGGGCGTTTCAAGGACGAGATCACGCCCATCGAGATTCCGCAACGCAAAGGCGAGCCCCTGCGCTTCGACACCGATGAGCAGCCCCGTGCCGGCACTACCGCCGAGGCACTGGCCAAACTCAAACCGGCGTTCAAGAAGGATGGCTCGGTTACCGCCGGCAATGCCTCCAGTCTCAACGACGGTGCCGCCGCGGTACTGCTGATGAGCGCAGACAAGGCCAAGGCCCTCGGTTTACCGGTGCTGGCGAAGATCAAGGCCTACGCCAATGCTGGCGTCGACCCGGCAATCATGGGCATCGCGCCGGTTTCGGCGACCCGCCGCTGCCTTGAAAAAGCCGGTTGGTCGCTCGACGAGCTGGACCTGATCGAAGCCAACGAGGCCTTTGCCGCCCAGGCGTTGTCCGTCGGGCAAGAGCTCGGCTGGAATGCCGGGAAGGTCAACGTCAACGGCGGCGCGATTGCGTTGGGACATCCCATCGGGGCGTCGGGCTGCCGCGTGCTGGTTACGCTGCTGCACGAAATGATCCGCCGCGACGCGAAGAAGGGCCTTGCCACGCTCTGCATCGGTGGCGGTCAGGGCGTCGCGCTGGCTCTCGAACGTCACTAAACGGACAACGCCGGCTCATAGAGGAGGACCGACACCACGCCGTGCAGGCTCACCAAACCCTAGCAATAAATCGGCGCACGCCACGCACGTGCGCCGCCTATAAAAAAGAAGAACAACACAGGATCCATGACCATGCTCAGTACCGTTACCGCCTTGAGCGTCAAGCTCATTCAGCGATACCTACCCTCACCCTTCGTTTTTGCGATTCTCCTAAGCCTCATCGTGCTTGCCGCCAGCATGCTCGTCACCGGCCAGGGCCTGCCCTCGATGGCGAAACACTGGGGCACCGGCTTCTGGAACCTGCTCACCTTCGCCATGCAGATGGCACTGATTCTGGTGACCGGCCACGCCCTGGCCAGCGCACCCGCCATCCATCGCCTGCTTGCGAGCCTGGCACGGACCGCACGCACACCGGGCCGCGCCGTGGTGCTGGTCACGCTGGTGGCGTTGGCTGGTTCCTGGATCAACTGGGGTTTCGGTCTGGTAATCGGCGCGGTGTTCGCCCGCGCACTGGCTCGTGAGGTGAAGGGCGTCGATTACCCGCTGCTGGTTGCTGCAGCCTATTCGGGCTTTCTGATCTGGCACGGCGGCCTGTCCGGTTCCATTCCGCTGTCGCTGGCCACCGGCGGCGCAGATCTGGAGCGCATGTCTGGCGGTGTCGTGACGACCGCCATCGGCGTCGGTGACACCCTGTTCACCGCCATGAACCTGACGATCATCGCGCTGCTGGTGATCGGTTTGCCGATCCTTAACTGGGCCATGCATCCGAAAGACCCGAAGGTCGCGGACCCGGCGAAACTGCTCGATCCCGCCCATGAGGCCCTGCCGCGCAACACCCTTGCGCAGCGCATGGACGATAGCCGCATCCTCAACCTGATCATCGTTGCGCTGGCTGTGGTCTATTTCGGCTACTACTTCTCCGAGAACGGCTTTGCCCTGACGCTGAATATTGTCATCGGCCTGTTCCTGTTTATCGGTCTGGCACTGCACGGCTCGCCGGAGCGCTACATGCGCGCAGTGCAGGACGGCATCGGTGGCATCAGTGGCATCGTCATCCAGTTCCCGTTCTATGCCGGCATCATGGGAATGATGGTCGGCGCCAACGCCGAAGGGCTGTCGCTGGGTCGGCAGATCACCGACACCTTCATCGCCTGGTCCTCGGCCGATACCTTCCCGGTACTGGCGTTCCTCAGCGCTGGGTTGGTCAACGTGTTCGTGCCGTCGGGTGGCGGTCAGTGGGCGGTACAGGGGCCAATCATGCTGCCGGCCGGCCAGGCGCTGGGCGTGACGCCTGCGGTCACCGCCATGGCGATTGCCTGGGGCGATGCCTGGACCAACATGATCCAGCCATTCTGGGCGCTGCCGATTCTCGGCATCGTCGGGCTCGGTGCGCGCGACATCATGGGCTACTGCCTGCTGATGCTGGTGTATTCAGGGCTGGTCATCGGAGGATGCCTCTACCTGTTCGGCTGAACCCGAGCCAGCCTTTCTCCCTCCAAGCCTTGTCGCCGAACGCTCCTTCTAATCCCTCAGCCTTCGGCCAAGGCTTTCGTTCACCGGAGAGCGCTACCCATCGGCGCGGCAATTCACCACCGCAATAACTCTTGCCTTTTCGTGCAGCAACCGCATCGCGGATATCGCTGCCGTTTCGCTTGATTTAGCGTCGTTATCCCGTCCGTCAGAAAGCTTTTCCATACTGACAAAGCCCCGCAACTTTTCCTTACAACGCTGAGTCGCAGTTAACAGACCGGGGTTTAACTCTGTGGTGGCGACGAGATTGAAGCCTGGCTGCGACGGTTGTCTTTTTTTTTTGGGGGGGTGGGGCTTCGAGCGCATCGGTGCTGGCGTCCCACTGTGCAGCTGCCGTCCTGGTCCAAGGGCAGCACTGGCAATCAGGGATAGGAAAAAGACAGTGCTCTTCAACTCCATGGTGTTCATAGCCGGTTTCCTACCGGTGGTTCTTCTTGGCTTCATTCTCCTGGCAGGCAGCGGCAGACAGCGATACGCGGCGATCTGGCTGACGCTCGCGTCTCTGGTGTTCTACGGCTGGTGGAACCCTGCCTACGTGCCGTTGCTGGTTGGCAGCATGGTGGTCAACTACCTCATCGGCGGCTACCTGATGCGGCGACCGTCGAGAATGGTGCTGATACTGGGAGTTGCCGCCAACGTCGCGCTGCTCGGTTACTACAAATACACCGGATTTCTCTTCGGCGCGGTCGACACTGCCTTCGATCTCGGCTGGTCAGTGGACGACATCATCCTTCCGTTGGCCATCTCGTTCTTTACCTTCCAGCAGATTGCCTATCTGGTGGATGCCCATGATGGTGAGGTCACCGAGCACGACTTCGTCAACTACTGCCTGTTCATCAGTTTCTTCCCGCAGCTGATTGCCGGGCCGATCACCCACCACGGCGAAATGCTCAAGCAGTTCAATGACAGCAGCACCTTCCGCCCAAGGCTGGACAACATCTCGCTGGGCCTGACGGTGTTTCTGCTCGGCCTGTTCAAGAAGGTGATCATCGCCGACCCCCTGGGCGCCAAGGCGACACCGATCTTCTCTGTCGCGGCGGACGGGACGGTGCCTGCGCTTTATGACGCCTGGTTCGGCGCGCTCACCTATACCCTGCAGATCTATTTCGATTTCTCCGGCTACAGCGACATGGCGATCGGCCTGGGACTGCTGTTCGGGTTGCGCTTGCCGGTCAACTTCAACAGCCCATTCAAGGCGCGCAATCTCATCGATTACTGGTCGCGCTGGCATATGACGCTGACGCGCTTTCTGACCGCCTACATCTACAACCCCATCGTCATGCGCATCACACGCTCGCGCATGGCGGCCGGCAAACCCTTGCCTCGTCGCGGCAAGATGAACCTGAGCACCTTTGTCGTTCTGGTGGCGTATCCCACGGTGCTGACCATGTTCATCTCCGGTGTCTGGCACGGTGCAGGCTGGCAGTTCGTGGTGTTCGGCCTGTTACACGGCTTCTATCTTGTCGTGGTACACGGCTTCCGCGCCTACAAGGCGCGCCAGGGCTTGCCACTGGACAGCGACAAGCTCTGGCACCACGCCGGCGCGGTTTTGTTGACCTTTCTGTGTGTAGTCGTCGCGATGGTGTTCTTCCGCGCTTCAAGCGTCTCGGCAGCGATGGCGATGCTCTCTGGCATGGTCGGCTTGAGTGAGCTGAGCACCAAATTCGACAAATCGGACTACCTCACCATTGTCCTGCTACTCGCTTTCGTCTGGTTGATGCCCAACGTCCAGCAATGGATGACGCGCTTTCGGACCTCACTGGATGCCAGCCCACGCGAGCATTGGCTGCTGCGCTGGTTGCCGATCACGGCATGGAGCCCGACGCCTGCCGTCGGCTTCGCCATCGGCGTCCTGGCGTTTTTCGCCCTGGCCGTCGCGTTTTCCGTAGCCCCAACCGAGTTCCTCTACTTCCAGTTCTGAAAAGGAGTAAACCGCTAATGGATCAGCTTCTCTGGCTAGCGCAGCACCCCGACCTCGGCGCCGCCATCGGCGCGGCCAAACGCGAGCCTGATGCGACGGCTCGCCTGGCCCTTGCAGCCGAGCTCGCCGGCTATCGTCGTGACTTCACCCTCACCACGCGCCTGGACCGGCTCGCCAGCGAAGGCCTCCAAACCATCGCCAATGGCGAAGGCTCGGCCTCGGGGCTGCGGCCGGTGCGCATTGCATTGCTCTCGTCGCACACAGTGGACCACCTGGTCCCGGCCATCCGTGTAGCCGGCCTGCAACGCCGCCTGGCGTGCTCGGTATTTGTGGCGCCGTATGGCATGTATCGCCAGGCACTGCTGACCGAGGATCCGGAACTTGCGCGTTTTGCGCCGCAACTGGTCGTGCTGGCGCTGGATGCCCGCGACGCGCCCTTGCAACTGTCGCTGGAAGCATCCCAGGCCGACGTCGATGCGGCGATAACCGAACGCGTCGACGAGCTGCGGCTGCTGTGGCGTCGTGCCCGCGAGCGATACACCGCTCAGGTTGTGCAACAGACGATAGTGCCAGCCGACCCGGCGCTGTTCGGATCGTTCGAGGCGCTGGTCCCAGCCTCGCCCTATGCCCTCATCGACCGGCTCAACCAGGCCATCCGCACCGCTGCCCGCGAGGATGGCGTGCTGTTGATGGATCTGGCCTGGGAGTCAGCCCGTGGCAGCTACGGTGACGGGCTGGCGGAGCCGGTTCGCTGGCATCAGGCCAAGCAACTGGTCAGCCCGAACCTGGCACCGCTCTATGGCGACCAGCTGGCGCGCATCGCCGCGGCAAGCGTCGGGCTGTCGCGCAAATGTCTGGTGCTGGATCTGGACAACACCCTCTGGGGCGGCGTCGTCGGAGACGATGGTATAGATGGCATCAAGCTGGGCCAGGGCTCGCCAAGTGGCGAAGCTTTTCTGGCGTTCCAGCGCTACGCGGCGCTGCTGGCACGGCGCGGAATCATCCTCGCGGTGTGCAGCAAGAACGACCTGAGCGTTGCCGAGGCAGCCTTCAATCACCCGGACATGGCGCTAAAACGCAGCGACATCGCAGCCTTTGTCGCCAATTGGGAAGACAAGGCCGGCAATCTGCGGCGCATCGCCTCGATGCTGGATATCGGGCTGGACAGCCTGGTCTTTGTCGACGACAACCCGGCCGAGCGGGATATCGTGCGTCGCGAGCTGCCGGAAGTCGCAGTGCCCGAACTGCCGGATGACGTGGCCGATTACCCTGCCCGGGTCGCAGCAGCGGGCTACTTCGAGGCCGTGTCCTTTACCTCCGACGACACCACGCGCGGGCGCAACTATGCGCTGAACGCCGAGCGCAAGGCGGCCATGACCCAGGCCACCGACATGGAGGGTTACCTGCGCGGTCTGGAAATGGTGCTGACGGTCACCAGGATCGGCGCTGCCGAGCTTCCCCGCAGTACGCAACTGATCAACAAGACCAACCAGTTCAACCTCACGACGCGCCGCTACAGCGAGGCGGAAGTCGAACGCATCGCCAGTGATCCTCGCTCGGTTGCTCTGGCGATTCGCCTGGCCGACAAGTTCGGTGACAACGGCCTGATCAGCGTCGTGCTGGCGCGCCCAGACGCGATGCTGGAGAGCGACGAGCTGCTGATCGACAGCTGGCTGATGAGCTGCCGCGTATTGGGTCGCCAGGTCGAGGAAGCGGTGCTCGACGTGCTCGCCGAGGCCGCCACTGCCGCTGGCTACAGCGCGCTCATTGGCGAATACCGGCCGACCGAACGCAACGGCATGGTTGCCGAACACTTCCCGCGGCTGGGTTTCGCCCAGTCCAGCCCGCCAACCGATTCGGCCAGCGACGCGACCTTCTGGCGCTACGACCTGGCCACCACGCGAACACCCCGCCACTTCATCGAGGTAAAGGCATGACCGAAGCAGACGTACTCAAGGAACTCACAGCGGTTTTCCACGACGTGTTCGACGACGACAGCATCGTGCTCTCGCCGGAAATGACCGCCAACGACATCGACGGCTGGGACAGCCAGACCCACGTCATGCTCACGGTCGCGGCAGAACAGCGCTTCGGCATCAAGTTCAGAACGGCGGAGTTGGAATCGCTGCGCAACGTCGGTCATTTCGCCCAGGTCATCAGCGCCAAGCTGGAAGGAAAATAACCCATGATCCAGGCAGCAGATGTGTCCAGGGACGGAAGCAACGCCGGAAACGGATCCGCGAGCACGGCCAGCGCGCCGGGCCGGGTGCGTTCGCGTTATCTGCTGTCGCTTTTCGCCGGACTCTTTGGCGCCCTGGCATTGTTTTGCGTCGCGCTCTTTACGTTGGAGCGAACCGGCAATCTGCCGCCGCCGGCGTTCACCAACAGCCTGTGCGTCGATGAAAAGCTCAACTTCCTGCGCCAGAACCCGATCCAATCGCCGAATCTGTTGGTCATAGGCTCATCAGTGGCCTGGCGACATGTAGATGGCAATGCATTGATCAAGGCGATGCCGGAGATACGCCCCTTGAACGGCGCTTTCTGCGGCCTGTTCGCCAATCAGTCGACCTACGTCGGGCACTGGCTGCTCGATCGCGAACAGAGCATTCGCAGCGTCGTGATGATCGCCGACCCGCAGGACTTCGCCGGTTGCTGGCGGGTGCCGACTGCAGTATTCAACCGCGAGCATGTCGACCCATACGTGTACGAAGGGGCGTCGCGCTGGGGCTATTACATGCGCTATTTCGCGCCCAAGTCCCTGGCGCGCAATGCCCTGACCGTCAAGGCGCAGCGTGCCGGCCAGATCGAGTGGGACCCATTGGTGTTCAACCGTTTTGGTGACGGCCCGCTGCGGACCCGCAACACACGCGAGCTGATGTATGGAAAACCCGACGCACTGGACCGTAACTGCTTCAACGCGCTGCAGCAGATGAGCGCAAGACTCCGGCAGGAAGGCCGAAACCTGATGGTCGTCTCCACCCCGCTACACCCGCAGTGGAAGGAAAAATACGACCCGGACGGCACCTTCCTTGCCGATTTCGACCAGCGCATCGCCGATGCGCTGGGTGACAGCGGCACCTACTGGAACGCCGACAAGGACTGGAGCACTCCGGTGGGTTCGTTCGTAGACGCAGTTCACCTGCGCTGGTCCGCTGCGCAGGAATTCACCGAAGCATTGGCCGAACAGATGCGCCGCGCCGCCACCGGCCCGACTGCGCCAACCGCGCTGAATACGGCTGCGCTGCCCTGACCTGACTTTGGTTGACAGCAAAGAGCCCGGCTGCCGTGATGGCAGCCGGGCTTTCTCAAGTGCGATTAAGCTGACGCGGGCAATACGCGCCCGCGGCACTCGCCAAAGCCGATCGACGCATACCCCTCGCGCCGGCACCGCGCCTTGAGGATGATCTCGTCCCCGTCTTCCAGGAAGGTGCGGGTTTCACCGTTGGGCAGTTCCAGCGGCTGCTTACCGCCCCCGGTGATCTCCAGCAGGCTTCCAAGGCTGTCCAGGCTGCTGCCCGACAGCGTGCCGGAGCCGAACAGATCGCCGGGCTGCAAGCTACAACCGTTGACGCTGTGGTGCGTGACCATCTGGGCGACGGTCCAGTACATGTTCCTGGTGCTGCTCAGGGCGATGCGCTGTGCGGGTTCGCCCTTGTTGCGCATGGCCTCGGTCAGCAACAGCACTTCGAGTTCGATATCCAGCGCGCCCTGTTGCTGGTCCCGCTCATCGTACAGATAGGGCAACGGCAGTGGATCGCCTTCCGGCCGCGGCGGCTGGGCGCAACGGAACGGCTCCAAGGCTTCGGGCGTGACGACCCAAGGCGACACACTGGTGGCGAAGCTTTTCGACAGGAACGGGCCAAGCGGCTGGTATTCCCAGGCCTGCAGATCACGCGCCGACCAGTCGTTTAGCAGGCAGAAACCGGCAACGTGGTTGCTTGCCTCGCCGATCGGGATCGACTCGCCGCACGCATTGCCCGGCCCGATCCAGATACCCAGTTCCAGCTCGTGGTCGAGCCGCTTGCTCGGACCGAAGTTCGGTTCGCTGGCGCCCGGTGGCATGGTCTGGCCGTTGGGGCGCTTTACCCTTGCCCCAGAGACGTCGACTGTCGAGGCGCGGCCGTGATAACCGATGGGCACGTATTTGTAATTGGGCAGCAAGGGGTTATCCGGACGAAACAGCTTGCCGACGTTGTTGGCGTGATGGATGCCGACGTAGAAGTCAGTGTAATCGCCCACCTTGGCGGGAAGATGCATCTGGCAACTATCCATCGGCTGCAGCAGCGACTCGGCCATGCCCTGCAGACGTTCGCGCTGAGCACTTCCCTCGCCGAGCAGATCCTGCAGCGCGCCTCGCAGCGCTTTGCGCGCGTCAGCCCCAAGTGCAAAGAATGAATTGAGGCTGCCGCCACTGGCCGCTTTCGCCGCTTCCAGCGCCAGACCTTCAAACAGCTCTGCCTTGCAGGCTGCGCGCAGGTCGAAAATGAAATCGCCAAGGGCAACGCCCCCGCGTGGCTCGTCACCGTCACGGCTGAAGACGCCCAGCGGCAGGTTGGCGAGCGGGAAATCCAAATGGCCATTGGCCGACTCGACCCAGCTGCGTAGTTCTTTATGTGCGGTCATGTCATTTCCCGTTCTTGTCGAAGGTTTTGGTCAGGCCCGCCCAGCAGCGGTCGTAGTCGCTCTGCAGCTGCGGGCTTTCGAGCGCCTGCCGTGTGGGGCGAAGCACCTGGCCGGTCTCGAACATGAAGGCCATGGTGTTCGCTATCTTGTGCGGTTTGAGGTCGGCCCTGATCGCCTGTTCGGTCGATACATGATCCGGCCCGTGGGCACTCATGCAGTTGTGCAGCGAGGCACCGCCAGGCGAGAAGCCATCGGCCTTGGCATCGTAGGCGCCATTGATCAGGCCCATGAATTCGTTCATCAGATTGCGGTGGAACCACGGCGGACGGAAGGTGTTCTCGGCCACCATCCAGCGCGGCGGGAAGATCACGAAGTCGATATTGGCCATGCCGTGAATGGCGCTGGGTGAGGTCAGCACCGTGAAGATGGACGGGTCGGGATGGTCGAAGCTGACCGTGCCGATGGTATTGAAGCGGCGCAGATCGTACTTGTAGGGCACGTTGTTGCCGTGCCAGGCGACGACGTCCAGCGGGGAGTGATCCAGTTCGGTCACCCAAAGCTCACCGAGGAACTTCTGCACCAGCTGTACGGGTTCGTCTCGCTCCTCGAAGTGTGCGACCGGGGCGAGAAAGTCACGCGGATTGGCCAGGCCATTGCTGCCGATAGGCCCCAGGTCCGGTAAACGCAACGCGCAGCCGTGGTTTTCGCAAACGTAGCCGCGCGCCGTGGCTTCCACCAGCTCCACACGAAACCTCATGCCGCGGGGAATCACCGCGATCTCCAGCGGCACGACTTCAAGCACGCCCAGCTCGGTGATCAGCCTCAACGCGCCCTCTTGCGGCACCAGCAGCAGCTCACCATCAGCATTGAAGAACACCCGCTCCATCGATGCGTTCGCTGCATAACGGTAGATGCTTGCGCCTGCCGGCTGGCCAGGATCGGCGTTAGCGACGATACACATCAGGCCGTCAAGAAAGTCGGTCGCTACCCCGGGAAAGGGGTCTGGGTTCCAGCGCAGTCGATTGGGCGTGACCGGCCCCAACTCGCTATCGAGCTGCCGGTCCAGACGCCGGTACTGGCCGTGGCTGGCCGACGGTCGAATGCGGTACAGCCAGGTCCGTCGTGCTTCGCTGCGCGCCACAGTAAAAGCGGTACCGGAAAGCAGTTCCGTGTAGAGGCCGTACGGAACCTGCTGCGGTGAGTTCTGCCCGACCGGCAACGCACCAGGCAGGGCCTCGCTGCAGAATTCATTGCCGAAGCCAGACAGGTATCGAGAGGTTTCGCCCATTTGTTGTTGTGGTTGCATAGCGTCTCACATTTAGCGTAATGCGTTTACGCAAAAAGTAATTTGAACTCCCCAGGGCGTCAAGTTATAAACAGCGCCTCACCAGACGGCGGCTAACAGGCAGCTTTGAATTGACGACAGAAAACAACGCCGACTCGGCGCCTCGGCGACAGAAGGTTCAGGCCGCCGAGGTAGGTACGGACATCCTCACCGCACTGGCTGAACTGGCTCCGGCGACATCACTGTCGCGCCTGGCTGAGCACGTAGGCATGCCGGCCAGCAAGGTGCATCGTTATCTGCAGGCCCTGATGGCCAGCGGCTTCGCCGAGCAGGACCCGATGACCAATCACTACGGATTGGGTCGCGCGGCGCTGTTCGTGGGCCTGGCGGCGCTGGGGCGACTGGATGTGGTCAAGCTGACAACCCCGCATCTGGCCCAGCTGCGCGACGAACTCAACGAAACCTGCTTTCTCGCGGTATGGGGCAACCGAGGCCCGACCGTGGTGCATGTGGAGCAAGCCGTGCGCGCCGTGACGCTGGTGACCCAGGTAGGTTCGGTGCTGCCACTGCTGGGCTCGTCGACCGGCCTGGTGTTCAATGCGTTCATGCCGGATGCCGAAACTGCACAGCTGCGTGAAGACGAGCTGAAACGGCCATCGGCTCCTTCTACCGACGCCCTGCTCGCAGCGATGAGCGAACTGCAACGCACCCAGGTGCAAGCCGTTCACGGCTTGCTGATGGCGGGAGTCAACGCCCTGTCTGCGCCTTTGTTCAGCGGCGGGAACAAGCTGGCGGGCGTCATCACCATCGTCGGTGCCGAACCCGGCTTCATGGCCGACGCGAATGGCGAAGCGGCGAAGCGCTTGCTGGATCTGGCGCGGAAAGTAAGCAGGCGCATGGGTGCATTGACCGGATAACGGCCGCTATCAGAGGACATCGCACGCGACGATGCCGCTCCGCCAGCTATCAGGGCCTAACTGACCGAAACGCCGTTACCTTGTGGCGTAGCCGAGCTGGGCCGCCTGTCGACGCAGTCGGCACGTACCAGCTGCGGCTCGAATGCATCATCCCGGTCGGGCCGGCTGACCGGCTCTACCAGCCGGCATAGAGGCCCATTCAGCAACCACTGCCGAACCCGCCTGACGAAATGCTCCTGAAACAGCACGCAGAAGACAACGGTAAATATGAGCAGCAACGGGTAGTAGCCAAGGAATAGCGGCTGCGCCTTGGCCTGCGCTACGCAGGCGGACGCATCGGTCAGGCATAACCCGTAATCGATGTTGAGCAGCATCTCCAGACGGCGAAACACAATGAAGATCGGCGTATGCAGCGCAAACATCGATAACGAGGCCCCACCCAGCCGGCGCCCCCAGCGCTGAAGGTTCACGCTGCCCGTCCCGGGAATCATGGCGCACAGCCCAACCACCGAGAGCACCATGGGCAGCATCAGGCCGTTATGCAACAGCACGTACCAGTGGTTTCCACCGTGCCAGTTGAGCTCTGCAGCGATACTCACGCCAATCCCCAGAACGATGACAGCCGCCAGCTTGGCTGGCCCGTGCAGCCCGGCACCCGCCAACTCACGATCGCGAAACAACAGGTAGGCCAGGATGCCGGCGAGAAAGACCGGCAAACGGAACAGAGGAAAGTGATGCAGCAGGCCAATCCATGTCGAGCCGTAATCACCGTTGAGGATCACGAGCAGGGGCGGAACCAGACAGGCCAGCCAGACGGCTAACAGCAGGCGCACCTTATGCCGCGCCCTTGCCAGTCTCGGCGCGAACCAGGGAAACACCAGATAGAAAAAGAACAGTGCAGATATCGACCAGAGCGGGCCGTTATAGGCGAGAAACACCGGGTTCCAGGCATGCAGGAGGGTGATTTGCAAAAGCCCGTTGAGCACGAGCTGGAAATCGCTCAGTCGGTATTCAAGCAACTCCGGCGCGGTGCGCTTGAGCAGGTCGTCCGCGCGATAGACCAACCGCAGGTCGGTGTTGCTGTCTACCAAGCCGGTCAGCAGCGCCAGCGCAATGCAGCTGGCCAGCCCGAACAGATGAATGGGGTACAGGTTGGCGAAGCGTTTCGCCATGATGCTGCTCGGCCGTTCCCGTAGCCTGGTCCCGTCCAGGTAGACGTGTGCGAGCAGAAAGCCGGATAGCGCGAAGAAGCAACTCGTCGCGAAGAAGCCAAGTTCATTGACCTCCACCAACCCGCCAAGCTTCGTGTAGCTCTCATAGAACGGTAGCGTGTGATACATCACCAGATACACGCCGAGAAAGAATCGCAACCACTCCAGACCAATGAACTTCTCTTTGCCCGACTGCATGCAGACCCTCATATCCCCTATATGGCCAGTTAACATCGGACAGGCTGGATGCGCGGTGCGTTCACCTCTATTTCACTTGTCTGAAGGCGCCGGATAACCGCGAGCACTGGGCAGTGCCACGCGATGCGTCATGAAGAGCCCAGCGCCGAGGCCGGGCTCAGTGCCGGTCAGGGCAACGGATTGCCAAGCCCTGGCTCGTTGGGGTCGGCAGCCGGCTTACTGCCCGGGCGGCCCGATGGTGTTGCGCCATTGCCAGAGCCCGGCTGAACATCCGGGTTGTCGGTTATGAAATCAGGCTCAGGGGAATGGCTCGGGTTCTGCTCCTGGCCCGGCACGGGCTGCTGGTCGTGGGGTCTGTCGAGCGGATCGATACTCATGAATCACCTCCGGTTAAGCCGTGGATGGCTCAGGCTTTCGAGGCTGTTCCGGCCGATTCGTGCTGGCCGCATGTCGCCTGTGCTCCGACAGGCGTCCCGCCCCCCCCCCCTTTGGTGGCAACGTCGACTCAAGCGCAACGCAGGTCAACCGGGGTCGTCCGGCTACGCCGCGCCCGCCATGAGCGCTGGGTTTGGCGAGCGGCATCATTCCCTGCGGCCTACTTGTCCAAACCGCTCAACCGCTTGGTGGCTTTTGCCATTGTTGTGCGGATCACGCAGCGCCACTATCCGGGGAACCAATAACAAGAAACCAGGAGCCCGCCATGCGCGACCACGCCACTGCGACCCGTGAGTTCGATTACAACCAGACGGTGTCGGCGATCCTCACCGGCGACCTCACGGCCATGAACGCCTGCGTCGAATGCTGCGACCGTCATGCAGACTCGGACAAGGTTGCACTTGCCTGGGAAGGACGCGACGGCCAGCGGGGCAGTTGGACCTTTGCGCAACTCAAGGAGGCCGCAGCGCGCTTTGCCAATCTTCTGCACAGTCATGGAATCAAGCCGGGCGACACCGTCGCGGGTTTGCTGCCACGCACGCCCGAACTGCTGATCACCATCCTCGGCGTTTGGCGCCTGGGAGCCATCTACCAGCCGCTATTCACCGCCTTCGGTCCGAAAGCGGTCGAGCACCGGATTCGGGAATCCGATGCAAAGATGGTGGTGACCGACCAAGCCAATGCCGAAAAACTGGACGCCATCGAAGCAGCCCCGCACCGCCTGGTGGTGCAAGACAACGCCGATGGTTTCTGGAGCCAGGTAAATCGGCAGCCGTCAGCCTTCGAGCCAGTACTGCTCAGCGGCGATGCGCCCTTTCTTGCCATGTTCACATCCGGCACCACCGGCCCGGCCAAACAGCTGCATGTGCCGCTGAAGGCCATCGTTGCCTTCGTCACCTATATGCGCGACGCCGTGGACCTTCGGCCCGAAGATAATTTCTGGAACATTGCCGATCCGGGCTGGGCGTATGGCTTGTACTACGCCGTCACCGGACCGCTTGCCATGGGCCATCGCACCCTGTTCTACGAGGGCGGGTTTACCGTAGAGAGCACCTGCCGCGTCATCAACGATTACGGCATCAGCAACATGGCCGGGGCGCCCACCGCGTTCTGCCTGCTGCTGGCCTCGCGGGATGAAGTGCAAGCCAGGATCAAGGGCCGCCTGCGTGCCGTAAGCAGTGCTGGCGAGCCGCTTACCCCCGAAGTGATCCGCTGGTTCAGCAGCGGCCTGGGCTGCACCATCCACGATCATTACGGCCAGACTGAACTCGGCATGGTGCTGTGCAACCATCACGCATTGCACCACAGCGTGCGCGTCGGCACGGCGGGCTACGCCATGCCTGGACATCGCGTGGTTGTGCTGGACGAACAGCAGCGGGAGCTGGAGCCCGGCAAGCCGGGCATGCTTGCGCTGGACCGTCAGCGTTCGCCGTTGATGTGGTTTGCAGGCTACGCCGGCACCAGAACCAAAGCATTCGTCGGCGACTACTACCTCAGCGGAGACACCGTCGAGTTGAATGAGGACGGAAGCATCAGCTTCGTCGGCCGCTCCGACGACGTGATCACCACCTCGGGCTATCGCGTCGGTCCGTTCGATGTAGAAAGCGCATTGGTTGAACATCCATCCGTGATCGAAGCGGCGGTAATCGGCAAGCCGGATCCCGAGCGCACCGAGTTGGTAAAGGCATTCGTAGTGCTGCATGCCGGTCGACCGGGCGACACGGCGCTGGCGGAACAACTGCAGCAGCATGTACGCCAGCGCCTGTCCGCTCACGCCTATCCGCGGGAGATCGAGTTTGTTGCCGAGCTCCCCAAGACGCCGAGCGGCAAGATCCAGCGATTCTTGCTACGGGATCGGGAGAGGGCTGCGCAGCAGCCATCGGTGGACCTGTCCCATTGAATACAGGCCGGATGCAGATTGGGACGTTTTCCGTGGCCTAGGTGCACAGCCCCGATGACCTTCAGCGGCTTACCACTGCACGGCTGTGTTGCAGACAGAAGCAGTGCGCAAGGAAACGGGATGAACATTTCGATCAGAGACCGCTACCTTGATACCGAGCACGGCAGAGTTTTCGCTCGCCGCTGGCATACGCCCAGCCCCGGCAGGACGCCCCTCGTGCTCCTGCACGACTCGCTCGGATGCGTCGAATTGTGGCGCGACTTTCCCGAGCAGCTTGCTCGGGCTACGGCACGTGACGTCATTGCCTACGACCGCCTCGGTTTCGGCCGCTCCGCGCCCCACCCCGGCGGTTGGTCCAACCGCTATATACGCGACGAAGCCGAGCGGTTGTTTCCCCCGGTGTGGCGGGCGTTGGACATCGGACACTTCATCGCCGTCGGCCACAGTGCCGGTGGAATCATGGCCGCCAGCCTGGCATCCCATCGTCCCCTTCACTGCCGCGCCCTGATTACCCTATCCGCCCTCGCCTTCGTCGAAGGCCGGACGATTCAGGGCATCCGTCAGGCTCAAGCCATGTTTGCCGATCCCCTGCAGGTACAGCGGCTACGCAAATACCATGGCGACAAGGCCGAATGGATACTTGCGGCCTGGATCGACACCTGGCTTTCCAGCAGCTACCGGGACTGGAAAATCGACGACAGCGCACCGGGTTTCAGCTGCCCGTTACTGGCGATCCACGGACTGGAGGATGAATACGGGTCGGCGGCGCACCCGCAGCGTATCCTCGCGCTCGCCAGCGGCACGGCAGAAAGCCTGTTGCTCAAGGGCTGCCAGCATGTCCCGCATCGAGAGCAACCAGCTGTAGTGATCAGGGCGATCAGTGGCTTTCTTCAGGGATTCATGGACTAGGCGGAGCGATCCGGGCAAGTATCTCTACCGGCTCGGTTAGGGGTAAGGAGAGGATCAGGCCTTCGCCGGAGCGGGGAAATATGCCTGTCAGCGCTGTGATATTGACCTGATGACTGACCATGATTACCGGCGTGGTGGCCGGCAATGATTCGAGGTAGTGACGCAGCTCAGCCGTCTGCTGTTTGCCACGATCCGATTCGGCAAAGAACGAGTCCAACGCTGGAAACGGCTCGACCGAACCGACATTCATCTGCCTTGCGGTTTCAAGTGACCGACACCAGCGGCTGCTGAGCAACCTGGGCCGGTCGATGCCGTGCTTCCGAAGGAGCGCACCCCAACGCCGGGCTTCTTCCCGCCCCTTGTCGTTCAGATTACGTTGGGTCTTGCAGTCCCCCAGGGTGAACGATGGGGGATCCCCAACCCCAGGGGCGGTTGCGTGCCTTAACAGCAACACCGCCCTTCCCTGTTCGAGAGCCGCCCAGGCCGCCTCCGTCCGATCATCGTCTGCAGACGACACGCAGCAGCAGATCGCTGCGACCAGCCCCAGGGCCAGCGACCTCATCTACAAGCGGGCCTTGGCTCTGGACCCGGACGCGACGAACCACATGACCAGCCCAACCACTGGGAGCAGGACGATCACCAGGCTCCAGATGATCTTGCGACCTGGCTCGATTCGCGTCCGCCACACCTGCACGATAGCCAGAACATCCAGCACCAGCACCACTACCGCGAGGATGCCGCTCAGCGTCTCGATCACCGCTTAACGCCTGATTTCGCCACGCGCATCGGGACGATTGCCGCGCGGCCCCATGATGCCCCAGATGATGAGGCCGAGAACCGGCAGGATGACGATCAGCAACACCCAGAGCACTTTCTTTCCGGTGGTACTGTCGCTGCGCAGGACACTCACCACGGCCCAGATATCCAACGCCAGGATCAGCAGGCCAAAAATACCGCCAAATGCATCGGTCATGACAGGCTCCAATTTCAATAGGTTCGTAGATTGAGATGCCAGGCGGGGTTCAGGGTTCAGTGTCAAGTACTGCTCAAGACGCGCTCGGATCGATGGCGCTAAGCTGGTTGGGAAAACGGTTCCAGGCAAGGTCGCTACCGGAGCGTGCCGACAAGTCACAACGCTAGCCTGACGCGCGGGCATCCGGCTCCGTGAGCAAGGGACTGTATGGGCGGCAGGCCGTTCGAAAGACCTGCTCAGTCCTCGAGGCGCGGAAAGCGGCCGGCTATGTCTGCCCCGGTAGTATTGGCCCCCTGAGCTTGCGGATTGCTGAACAGACAAATGGCGACAAGGTGCGGTTGCTCGCCCGGATCAAACCACTTGCGCGTATTGGCGGGCACAGAAATCAGGTCATTCTTCTCGCATTGCACAGCGTATACCCTGTCACCGATGTGCAGGCTGTACAGCCCCCGCCCGGCCACGAAGTAACGCACCTCGTCCCCGTCATGCCAATGCTCTTCAGGAGTTGGCGTTCGCGGTTCTGCCTTCTGCGCTTGGTCGCTGCTCCAGCTGATGACTTCGACCGAGGAATAACCGCGCGCTTGCATCAGATGGTCGATCTGTGGGCGATAGGCAGCGATCACCTCTTCCGTACTTGTGCCTGCGGCGATGGACGGGCCGGCTTCCAGACGTTCTAGCTGCACCCCGACTTCAGCCAGTGTGGCGGCTATGTCTTCGACATGAGTGAGCACCTTGAAAGGCTGCCCGGGTACGGTGTCCTGGTAGACGCTGAGAATAGTCATACTGACGGTCTCTCCTGGGTAGGAACGGCAATGATAGCGGTAGCGGCAAGCGCCGCCAGGCTGGCAATGGCAAAGGTCCAGACAGGCCCGATGGTTTCCCAGCTATAGCCCGAATACAGGGCGCCCAAGGCTCCGCCGACGCCTGCGAGCGTTGCGTACAGGGCCTGCCCCTGTCCTTGCTGGCGATGGCCGAAACTGCGCTGGACGAAGTGAATCGCTGCGGCATGGAAACTGCCGAAGGTTGCCGCATGCATCAGCTGAGCGAGCAGCAGAATCCAGAGGTGATCGGCCAGCGTACCCAGCAGCAACCAGCGAACTGCCGCCAGGATGAAACTTGCGGCCAGAACCTGACGCAAGGAAAAGCGTGCAAGCAACCTGGCCATGACCAGGAAGATGAAGATTTCGGCAATCACGCCCAGCGCCCAGAGCAGACCAATGGTTCCTCGTGCGTAACCCAGCGTTTCCAGATGAATGCTGAAGAAGGTGTAATAGGGTCCATGGCTGACCTGCATCAGCCCGACGCAGACGAAGAATGCCAACACACCAGGGCGTCGCAGCTGGCGCAGAAAACCACCCTCTCCTGCTATCTCGTCCCGATGCTCGGGTATGGCATTGGGCACCCAGGCGCTGCTGACGACGATGCCCGCCATGATGGCTACCAAGGCGATGGGATAGACGTCCAGACCGAAACGATCGAACAGTACCCCCAGCAAGACGACCGCAGCGATGAAACCAACGCTGCCCCACAGGCGGACCTGACTGTAACGCGACGCCCGCTCGCGCAGGTGAGCGAGGGTAATCACCTCGAACTGGGGCAGTACGGCGTGCCAGAAGAACGCATGCAGCGCCATCACCATTGCGAGCCAGGCATAGCTCTTGCTGACGAAGATCAGCGAGAAGGCAAGCAAGGTGCAGACGGCGCCAATACGCACGATAGCCAACCGCTGGCCGGTGGCATCCCCCAACCATCCCCACAGATTCGGCGCAAGGCAGCGCATCAGCATGGGGATCGCCACCAGCTCGCCAATCCGCTCGGCCGGAAAACCGAGGTGGTCGAAATATAGCCCGAGATAGGGCGCAACGGCGCCCAGCACGGCGAAGTAGAAAATGTAGAAGCCGGACAGACGCCAGTACGGGATAGCCATAAGCTGGAAGCTATGAGCTGGAAGCAAACCGTAGCGTAAGAATGAGCTCTTTCAGCTTCAGGCTTCCAGCTTCAAGCTCAAACCTGCCCCAACACCGGCGTTCCCACCAGCACATCGGCGTTCTGTCCGCGGTGGCGTAACAGGTGGTCCAGCAGAACAATGGCCATCATCGCCTCGGCGATCGGCGTGGCGCGAATGCCCACACAGGGGTCGTGACGCCCCTTGGTGATGACTTCGGCAGGATTGCCATCCACATCGATCGAGCGGCCCGGCGTGGTGATACTGGACGTAGGCTTGAGCGCAAGGTGCGCAACGATCGGCTGACCGGAGGAAATCCCGCCCAGCACGCCGCCTGCGTTGTTCGACAGGAAACCCTCGGGTGTCAGCTCATCCCGGTGTTCGGTCCCGCGCTGCGCCACGCTGGCGAAGCCTGCGCCGATCTCGACGCCCTTCACCGCGTTGATGCTCATCAGCGCATGCGCCAGATCGGCGTCGAGCCGATCGAAGACCGGCTCGCCCAGCCCCGGCGGTACGCCTTCAGCAACCACGGTGATTTTCGCACCTACCGAATCCTGGTCGCGGCGCAGCTGGTCCATGTAGGCCTCCAGTTCCGGCACCTTGCTTTCATCGGCGCTGAAAAAAGCATTCTGCTCGACGCTATCCCAGGTTTTGAAAGGTATCTCGATGGGGCCCAGCTGGCTCATATAGCCACGAACCTGGATGCCCAGGGTTGCCAGGTATTTCTTGGCAATCGCGCCGGCAGCCACGCGCATGGCGGTCTCGCGGGCAGAGCTGCGCCCGCCGCCTCGGTAGTCACGCAGACCGTACTTATGGTGATAGCTGTAGTCGGCATGCGCCGGACGGAACAGGTCCTTGATCGCCGAATAGTCCTTGGACTTCTGATCGGTATTGCGAATCAGCAGGCCGATCGAGCAGCCCGTGGTGCGACCTTCGAACACCCCGGAAAGGATCTCGACCTCGTCGGGTTCCTGACGCTGCGTGGTGTGCCGGCTGGTCCCGGGTTTGCGGCGATCGAGGTCGCGCTGCAGGTCCGCGGCGCTCAGTTCCAGCCCCGGCGGGCAGCCGTCGACAATGGCGACCAGCGCCGGACCATGGCTTTCGCCGGCGGTTGTGACGGTGAACAGCTTGCCGTAAGTGTTGCCGGACATGCAGGGCGCTCCGCAATCGACCTAGATAAGGGGCCGGAAGTATACCCGAGCTGTGGCAGGTTTCATCGACTCTGGCCGCAGCGCATACTCATCCGCGAACCAAGCGGTGCCCGTCGCATCCAACCCGCCTATCCGGCCGATCGAACACCTTCCATGCGCCTACTCGCTCTTGTCCTGCTCGCCATGCTTTCACTTCACCTGAATGCCCAGACGCTACTAAACCAGACGATGGTGCTCGACGTGCCTGCAGGCCGCTTGCATGGCAGCCTCGTGCTGCCAAAAAGCAATGACCCTGCGCCGGTGGCATTGTTGATCGCCGGGTCAGGCCCCACCGACCGTAACGGCAATAACCCCATGGCGCAGAACGACAGCCTGAAACGATTGGCCCAGGCGCTGGCTCAGCGTGGTGTCGCCACCCTGCGCTACGACAAGCGTGGCGTGGGCCAGAGCCTGGCTGCGGCACCGGACGAGCGAATGCTCAGCGTGGCGGACTTTGTCGCTGATGCGGTGGCCTGGTCGGACAAGCTGAACGCCGACCCTCGCTTTTCAGGGCTCATTCTGGTGGGCCACAGCGAGGGTGCACTGATAGCCAGCCTTGCGGCCGCCTCGGCAGAACCCGCTGCGCTGATCAGCATCGCCGGCAGTGGTCGGCCTATCGACCTGTTGCTGCGAGAGCAATTGCAGGGCCGCTTGCCGCCGGCGCTGCTGGCAACGGCTCATTATCTGATCGACGAGCTCAAGGCTGGTCGTCCGACCGAGCAGGTACCTGATGCGCTGCAGGTGCTGTTCCGGCCAAGCGTCCAGCCCTACCTGATGTCGCTGTTCCAAGAGGCGCCTGCTCGCGCTTTCGCCCATGTCACCGTGCCCGCATTGATCATCCAGGGCACACATGACATCCAGGTCAGCGTCGAGGATGCCGAAGCCCTGCGGGCGGCCAGGCCTGAAGCCGAACTGGCATTGATACCGGGCATGAACCATGTGTTGCGGATCGTCCCCCTGGAACCCGGCCGGCAGATGGCGTCCTACTCTCAGCCCGAATTGCCGCTGGCCAGGGCGTTGGTGGAGCGGATAACCGGGTTTCTGATGGACTTCGGCATATTGGCGCCCTCCAGTTGAGTGCAGATTTGCCGATAACTGCTTAACCGCTTAACCGCCGCACAGACGACTGCAGGCCATGGATACCGACACCACAGACGCCCCACCACCGGACGACACCCTTCCTGAAGCCCCTTCCACGCATCCGTGGGCCGGGCTAGCACCGGAGCGCTTTCGTCTGTTGCGCCTGGCCCCCCTGCCGACTGACCGCAACAGCGGCGCACGCCCCTTGCGCTTCGTCGAACTGGGGCAGGTCGAAAGGCATACGCCGCGGATGAGCATGCTGCGGCTGGTGATCCGCCTGCCAGGTCAGATGCTCTCGAACAGACAAGACACGTTTGAGGTCTGGGCAGATCATCAGTCCAGAAAATTGCGTTTTGGGCCCGCCACCGGCTTGCATATCGAGCCGACCGACCGGGGATTGGGACGTTTCCTGTTGGCACAGGCTGCGCTCTGGGCGCATAAGCGCTGGGCTCACTATCTGGTGGACGGTGGCGCGCTGCCCAGTGATTTCGCCACGGAGGAGGCGCGGTTGCGCCGCGATCATTGCCTTCAAAGCCAAGGCTTCGAGGTCAATTACCCCGACCCCACGCAACGACATAAGGCAACCTACAGCGCACCACGTGCCAGCACCCTGCGCCCGGACTGGAATGCCGAGAAGGTCCAGATCATCGAACTGCTCGATGCTGCGGCGATGCTCGAGCAGGCGGACCGCAACCTCCTCGAACAGGAAAACCGTGTCCGCGACATGCAGGAGCGTCTGAGCAAGCTCCGTCGTGAGGACGGTACGCTGCGATTCACCATTGCCTGCCTGATCGTGTTCGCGCTGTTTCAGGCGGGGCTGTTGATCTGGATGGCGACCCGCTGAGGCATTGCGAAAGCGGGCTGGTGGCGCTTCAGGCCTGCAACCTCTGGCGAAACAGCGCCTGGTGCTCACGGCACTGGGCTGCGGCAAGCAGAAACACCCCATGCCCCCCCTGAGCGAACTCGAACCAGGTGAAATCGACTTCTGGATAAAGCGCCTCGACGTGCACCTGACTGTTGCCCACCTCGACGATCAGAGCTCCATTTTCAGTCAGATGGTCCGCTGCTTCGGCGAGCATGCGTCGGACCAGATCCAGCCCGTCATCGCCGCAAGCCAGCCCCAGCGCAGGTTCGTGATGGTACTCATCGGGCATGTCCGCAAAGTCTTCTGCATCCACGTAGGGCGGATTGGAGACGATAAGGTCGAAACGCTGTTTGGGCAGGCCATTGAATCCATCGCTCTGCACGGTGTAGACACGCTCCTCCAGTCCATGCTGCTCTATATTCCGGTTGGCCACCTCCAGCGCTTCGAACGACAGATCGGCCAGCACCACCTCAGCCTCCAGAAACTCATAGGCGCAAGCGATACCGATACAGCCCGAGCCGGTACAGAGATCGAGGATCCTTGCCGGACTCTGCGCCAGCCAGGGCTCGAACCGCTTCTCGATGAGTTCGCCAATCGGTGAGCGAGGGATCAGTACCCGCTCATCCACCATAAAGGGCAATCCGCAGAACCAGGACTGGCCGAGCAGATAGGCCGTAGGGATACGTTGCTCGATCCGCCGACGAAGCAGGCGCTGCAGATGCTCGCGTTCGTCGTCCTCGAGCCGGCAGTCGAGATAGCTATCGGCTATTTCCCAGGGCAGGTGAAGCGCTCCCAGGACCAACTGTCGCGCTTCATCCCAGGCATTATCGGTACCGTGACCGAAGAACAATTGTTCGGCATGGAAGCGGCTGACGGCCCAACGGATATGGTCACGCACGGTGCGCAAACGGGAAGGCGAAGCAGTCACGGGCGGCATCTCCTGCTCAAAAGTGCGAGAGTGTAGCCGAAGGTCGTATGGGTTTCTCTCGGTTGGTGCGATCGAGTGCTGGCCCATCGCCGGTTATCGACGATTCAGCAGACGAATCATCGGATTGGGCAGTTCACATCTGCCTCATCTGGCGCCACAATCATGCCCCCCTCAGAACAAGGAGTCAGTCATGTCCAAGCCACAGACCTTGCTTCAGCTCAGTGGCCGCAGTTATGCACCGGCGACTCTGGCGAACGCGACCCTTCTGGTGATTGACGTTCAGGAAGAATACCGTTCGGGCGCCATGGCGCTGCCAAACCTGGACCCGGCGCTCGAAGAAATAACCCGTCTGTTGGCTGTGGCACGCGAGGCTGGCACGCCGATCGTGCATGTTCATCACCTTGGCATTCCCGGCGGGCTTTTCGACCCCCAGGGCCTGCGTGGCCAGATCATGCCGGAGGCAGCACCCTTGCCAGGCGAGGCGGTGATCGGCAAGACGCTGCCCAACGCATTTGCCGGTACTCCGCTCCATGAACTGCTGCAACAGCGTGGCCACCTGGACCTTATCGTCTGTGGATTCATGACGCATTCGAGTGTAAGTACTACGGTCCGGGCCGCAAAGGATTACGGCTACCGCTGTACCCTCGTGGACAAGGCCTGCGCAACGCGTGATCTGCCGATGGGCGACGGTGCGATAGATGCCGAACAGGTCCATCGTATGGAGATGACCATTCTCGCGGACAACTTTGCCGTCTGCGTAGCTGACGTCGGAGCGCTTGCCTGAACCCCGCGAGCGACGCGTTACCTGACAGGCGATGAACCTGACCGGGCCGGCCCGGTCACAACCCAAAGCTTGACGAGGTAACCTGAATGAAACGAACCGATGGCTTCGATGCACGCCGACTTCGCCCACGCGAGCAGCGTAGCCTAGGCTCCAGAATCGGATCGATTTTCGGCTTGCTGCTCGTTCTCCTCGGCGTCTTTCTGGCATTCATTGGCGCCGCCTCGTTGCTTGGCAGTCACGAAGCTCTTGCATCCATTGCCGTCGCAGCAGAAGTCGCCGCCACCTCGCTCGCGTTGGGCCTGATCCTGATTTGGACTGGCCTGATGATCAGACGCCGTATTCGTCGCCGTCTGGGTGCGCCCAGTGACCTCAGCCTTTCTCCCCGCCTGAGGAACAAACGCAACTGAGCCGATCGCCATTCATGCCGCAACTGATCGGTGTGTGAAGGTTCAGCGCACATTCCATGGGGTAGAATCGCGCGCTTACGCGGAGGTCCCATGCAAGACGACGATTTTTCCCTGTTCCGATCAGCCGTGCGCGGCGTAAAACCTATCGAACATGACCGTGCCGACACCGGCAAGCCTCGTAGCAACAAGACCCAGATTGCGACCCGCCGGGCTAATGCCGTCATCAACGAAAATGAAACACGCATTGATGGCCTGTCCGACCAGTTCGTCATCGATGTAGCCGCCGAGGACGAGCTGTACTGGGCTCGCGACGGGGTGCAGGACAGCCAGATACGCAAGCTCAAGGCTGGGCAGATTCCATTCGAAGGTAGCCTGGACCTGCACGGTTTGACTGTCGAGAGGGCCCGCGAACTGCTTTGGGATTTCCTGGCCGAAGCCTGCAAGTTCGAAATCCGCTGTGTACGGCTAACCCATGGCAAGGCAGCGCGCAAAGACGGCAAACGCCCCATGATCAAGAGCCATGTCAATACCTGGCTGCGGCAGCATCCCCAGGTACTCGGCTTTACTTCCTGCATTCCGAAACATGGCGGTACCGGTGCGGTTTACGTGATTCTCAAGCGCACCATGCTTGAAGGCCGTGACGAATAAAGAACGCCCACGGCCTCTTAGCCCGCAGCGCATGCTGCTTGCAGCCTGACCGCCGACACCCTAACCTTCGCACTCGCGCTCCATTGCAAGCCTGACAGGTAGTTAAATGTCCCTGGAAACCCATTACACCGCGATCCTTGGCCAACTCGGTGAGGACGTCACCCGCGAGGGGCTGCTCGATACTCCCAAGCGCGCCGCCAAAGCCATGCAGTACCTGTGCAAGGGCTATCAGCAAACGCTTGAGGACGTCACGAACGGCGCCTTGTTCAGCTCCGACAACAGCGAGATGGTGCTGGTCAAGAACATCGAGCTGTACTCGTTGTGCGAACACCACATGCTGCCCTTCATCGGCAAGGCCCATGTCGCCTACCTGCCCAATGGCAAGGTACTTGGCCTGTCGAAGGTAGCCCGTATCGTCGACATGTATGCGCGCCGGCTGCAGATTCAGGAAAACCTGACCCGGGAAATCGCTGAAGCGATTCAACAAGTCACCGGAGCCTGGGGCGTGGCGGTTGTCATCGAGGCGCAGCACATGTGCATGATGATGCGTGGCGTCGAGAAGCAGAACTCTTCGATGGTCACCTCAGTCATGCTCGGACAGTTTCGCGAGAATGCTGCAACGAGAAGCGAGTTTCTAGGCCTGGTCAAGTAGCCCAGAGGGGCTCCAGCCCCTCTCCCTTCCCCATAAAATCTTTGCCCTCTGCCCGCTGCTTTTACGCTTCGTACATGCCGGCGTGCCGAGGATGACTGGCCAACCGCTGCAGCCAGGCACGGATAGCCGGATACTCTGCCAACCTGAAGCCGCCCTCTTCCGCTACGTGGGTATAGGCATAGAGCGCGACATCAGCTATCGAATAGCGATCACCAACCAGGTAAGGCGTGCGTAGTAATTGCTGCTCCATCACATCGAGCGCGCGATAGCCGTCAAGCTGCTTGGCGGCGTACTCGTCCAGGCGATCATCCGGCATGCCCAGATAGACTTTGATGAAGCGCGCCACAGCGATGAAGGGCTCGTGACTGTATTGCTCGAAGAATTGCCCCTGCAGCACCTGAGTTCTCAGGCGGGCATCAACCGGCAGGAATTCGCTTCCCTCCGCAAGATAATTCAGGATGGCATTCGACTCCCAAAGGCAGACACCGTCCTCAAGCTCAAGCACCGGGATCTTGCCGTTGGGGTTCTTCTTCAGAAAGCTTTCCTCGCGGCTTTCGCCACGCAGGATATCGACCGGGACCCATTCATAGTCCCGCCCCAGCAGGTGCAGCATCAGCTTTACCTTGTAGCAGTTACCGGACCGGTGATCACCGTAGACCTTGTACATCCTCTCCCCCGTTGAGTGCTACAAGCACCCGCTTCTGCTAAGCAGCCCGAACCAGCTGAGCCTCCCGAACCACTGCTGCAAGACGACCCAGACCCTCATGCATGCGCTCCGGCGCGACGTGACTGAAATTCAATCGCAAGTAGCCCGGATTCTGCTCCGGATCAGCGAAAAACGGCTCTCCCGGCATGAACACGACATCCTGCGCCAGCGCCGAGTCGAGCAGGCATCGCGTATCGATAGGCTGCTTCAACTTCAACCAGAAGAACAAACCACCTTGCGGTATCTGCCAATCTGCGAGGTCAGAAAAATGCTCCGTCAGCGACGCCTGCATGGCGTCGCGACGCTGGCGATAGAAGCCTCTCAGTTCATTCAGGTGGGAGCGATATTGCTCGCTACCTAACCACTGCAATGCCTGCCATTGACCGATACGATTGGTATGCAGATCAGCGGACTGTTTGAGGCGCAGCAGATAGGGAAACAGCTCGGGGCTTGCAATCAAGTAGCCGACACGCAAACCGGGGAGCAATGTCTTGGACACCGTTCCGGTATATATCCAGGACGCGTTGCGCAGTCGACTGACGATGGGCAGCGCGCTAACCTCGTCAAATACCAGCTCGCGGTACGGTTCGTCTTCGATCAGCGTCACCCCGAACTCGTCCAGGAGCGCCGCCACTGCATCTCGCTTTGCGTCGCTGTAGCGAACCGCCGACGGATTCTGGAATGTCGGGATCAGGTAGGCGAACGCCGGCTTGTGCTGCTCCAGTCGTTGGCGTAGCGCTGCCAGCGAAGGTCCGTCCGCTTCTTGAGCAACAGTCAGGCAGTCGGCGCCGAAGAATTGAAATGCCTGCAGCGCAGCGAGGTAGGTCGGAGCCTCTAGCAGCACCTCCGTCCCCCGGTCGATGAATAGCTTGGATGCAAGGTCCAGTGTCTGCTGGGACCCGCTTACGATGAGCACCTGGCTGGCAGTGCAGGGAATGCCGATCGACCGGGCTTCTGCGGCGATGGCTTCACGCAAGGCAGGCTCCCCTTCACTCATCCCATACTGGCCGAGGCTCGAAGGCATCGGCGCCCAATCGACCTTTGGCAGCATCGACTCCGCTGGCAGCCCACCTGCAAAAGACATTACCTCCGGACGCTGGGCAGCGGCGAGGATTTCACGGATAAGCGAGCTTTTCAGGCGGTCGACTCGTTCGGAGAAAGGCATGGCAACACCAGGTGCAAGGGTCATAAAATACGTCAAATCGCTTGACCGAAATTACGCCTACATCTGCAGATACGTCAATATGCCTGACCTAAAAAAAAGTACAGTTCAGCGCCAGATCATGGAAAGCTTCTTTCTTGGCTATCAGGCGTTTACGGCAAAGCCGGATGAAATGCTCGCCCGTCGCGGCCTGTCCCGTGTGCATCACCGCATCCTTTTCTTTATAGCCAGCTATCCCGATCTTAGCGTCAAGCAACTGCTCGGCTATCTGGGCGTGAGCAAGCAAGCACTGAATATCCCTCTGCGTCAGCTTATCGAGATGCATCTGGTTGAAAGCAGAACGGCTGAGGAAGACAAGCGCAAGCGCATGCTGCGCTTTACCCCCGAGGGTGCCAGACTTGAACAGGCGTTGCGCCGCGAGCAGGTACGGCTGCTGGAGCGTGCCTTCCAGAGCGCAGGAGAGGAAGCAGTCAACGGCTGGCTGGCCGTTAACCAGGCGCTGGCGGCTGGCACGCCTCGTAGCTGAGCGTCAGCCAGACGATATGATCAACTTAGAGAAACCAGCTGGATCCAGGCGAGCCCTTGGCCGGACTCATATGGCCTGATCAAGCCGCTCGTCCTGCGAACGGCTTTTCCAAAGCCACAAAAAAGGGCGACCGAAGTCGCCCTTTCTCTGACAGATCGCAGAACTTAGTTCTGGTTTTCCATCTGTGCGCGGATCAGATCACCAATGGTGGTCGGACCGGCAGCTGGCTCTACGTCCTGCTTGGTACGCAGTTCCTTCATTGCGTCCTTCTCGTCCTCAACGTCTTTCGACTTGATGGAGAGGCTGATGACGCGGCTCTTGCGGTCGATGCTGATGATCTTGGCTTCGACTTCTTCGCCTTCCTTCAGTACGTTGCGCGCATCTTCAACGCGGTCACGGCTGATTTCGGAGGCCTTCAGTGTAGCTTCGATATCGTTGCCCAGATCGATGATGGCGCCTTTGGCGTCAACTTCTTTCACGGTACCGCGAACGATGCTGCCCTTGTCATTGACGGCGGCATAGTTGGAGAACGGATCGTCTTCCAGCTGCTTGATGCCCAGGGAGATGCGCTCACGCTCCGGATCGACCGAGAGGATGACGGTGTCCAGCTCGTCGCCCTTCTTGAAGCGACGCACGGCTTCTTCGCCGGCTTCGTTCCAGGAGATGTCGGACAGGTGAACCAGACCGTCGATGCCGCCGTCCAGACCAATGAAGATACCGAAATCGGTGATCGACTTGATGGTGCCAGAGATACGGTCGCCCTTGTTGAACTGACCAGAGAAGTCTTCCCATGGGTTGGACTTGCACTGCTTGATACCCAGGGAGATACGACGGCGCTCTTCGTCGATGTCCAGAACCATGACTTCCACTTCGTCGCCGACCTGTACGACCTTCGACGGGTGAATGTTCTTGTTGGTCCAATCCATCTCGGAAACGTGCACCAGGCCTTCGACACCCTCTTCCAGCTCGGCGAAGCAGCCGTAGTCGGTGAGGTTGGTAACGCGGGCCATGACGCGGGTGTTTTCCGGGTAACGAGCCTTGATGGCAACCCATGGGTCTTCACCCAGCTGCTTCAGACCCAGGGATACGCGGTTACGCTCGCGATCGAACTTCAGGACCTTGACATCGATCTCGTCGCCAACGTTGACGATTTCCGACGGATGCTTGATGCGCTTCCACGCCATGTCGGTGATGTGCAACAGGCCGTCCACGCCGCCCAGGTCGACGAACGCGCCGTAGTCGGTGAGGTTCTTGACGATACCCTTGACCTGCTGGCCTTCCTGCAGCGATTCCAGCAGCGCTTCACGCTCGGCGCTGTTTTCGGCTTCCAGGACGCTACGACGGGAAACGACAACGTTGTTGCGCTTCTGGTCGAGCTTGATGACCTTGAACTCGAGTTCCTTGCCTTCCAGGTGAGTGGTATCACGCACTGGACGGACATCAACCAGGGAACCTGGCAGGAACGCACGGATGCCGTTAACGTCGACAGTGAAGCCGCCCTTAACCTTACCGTTGATAACGCCCTTGACCACTTCCTCAGCTGCGAAAGCCGCTTCCAGAACAATCCAGCACTCGGCACGCTTGGCTTTTTCACGGGACAGCTTGGTTTCACCGAAACCATCTTCAACCGCGTCCAGCGCAACGTGAACTTCGTCACCCACGCTGATGGTCAGCTCGCCCTGCTCGTTGTAGAACTGCTCGACCGGGATGACGCCCTCGGACTTCAGGCCGGCATGAACAGTGACCCAGTCACCGTCGATGTCGACCACGATGCCGGTGATGATCGCACCCGGCTGCATGTCGAGGGTTTTTAGGCTTTCTTCAAAAAGTTCTGCAAAGCTTTCGCTCATGTTTATTCCTGCTGTTTTCGGACGAGGATCCGCCCAATCTCCACATCCCAGATAGAAGTGGGTTCATTCATATAAAAAAAGGCGTGCAGGACTAGATCTGGTCTCCCACATGCCTCCTTGTTAACAGCTCTCGAAACCGAGTAACCGTCGGGCTGCCTCTCGGCAGTCGCTCTTCAGGCGAAATCGCGCTTGGCAACTTCGCTCAGAATCTGTCCAAGCACTTCTTCGATGGAGAGATTGGTTGAGTCCAGCTGTATGGCATCGTCTGCCGGCTTCAGTGGAGCCACCTCACGACCGGTATCACGCTCGTCGCGGGCCCGTATCTCATCGAGAAGACTCGCGAGATTAACATCATCCCCCTTGTCCTTCAACTGCAGGTAACGGCGGCGCGCCCGCTCCTCGGCGCTGGCGGTGAGGTAGATTTTCAATGGCGCGTCGGGAAATACGACCGTTCCCATGTCGCGACCGTCGGCAACCAGGCCGGGTGGCTCGCGAAATGCCTTTTGCCGTTGCAGCAGTGCATCACGGACGACCGGCAGTGCAGCTACCTGAGAAGCGCCCGCGCCCACCTGCTCATTGCGGATTGCCCGGGTGACGTCTTCGCCTTCAAGGACGATTTCCATGCCCTGGCCATCCCTTGCGACGCCGAACTGCACGTCCAGATGAGCCGCCAGCAATTTCAGTGCTTCCTCGTTGGTGAGGTCGACACCATGATTGCGGGCTGCAAATGCAAGCAGGCGATACAAGGCTCCGGAGTCGAGAAAATTCCATCCCAGCTTATTCGCGAGCAGCGCCGCTACCGTGCCTTTGCCGGAACCGCTCGGGCCATCGATAGTGATGACCGGGATCTGCCTGATCATGAGTTATCCTCCTCGGCGACGCGCATACCGGCCCGTTCGGCAAGAGACAGGAAGTTGGGGAAGGATGTAGCTACATTTGCGCAGTCATGAATGCGGATCGGGGCGCTGGCACGCAGCGCGGCAACACTGAACGACATGGCGATGCGATGATCACCGTGCGCCCAGACTTCACCACCACCCAGGCTACCGCCTTCGATGATGATCCCGTCTGGTGTCGGGGTGGCATTCACGCCCAGCGTCTGCAGGCCATCGGCCATGACCTGGATACGGTCGGATTCCTTGACCCGCAGCTCCTCAGCCCCACGCAGGGTGGTTCGGCCCTGGGCACAGGCGGCGGCGACGAACAGCACCGGAAATTCATCGATAGCCAGCGGCACGAGATCCTCCGGGATATCGATGCCCTTCAGCTGCGCGGCACGAACGCGGATGTCGGCGACAGGCTCCCCACCCACCTCCCGTAGGTTGGTCAGCTCGATATCCGCCCCCATAAGCTTGAGAATATCGATAACGCCTGTACGTGTCGGGTTGACACCGACATGCTCCAGGGTGATGTCGGACCCCGGTGCGATACTTGCCGCGACCATGAAAAAAGCCGAGGACGATATGTCGGCCGGTACTTCGATGTGCGTGGCGCGCAAACTATGGCCGGGCTCGACCATGGCCGTACGGCCTTCGACTTTTACCGGGTAACCGAAGCCTTGCAGCATCCGCTCGGTGTGATCACGGGTCGGAGCCGGCTCGGTCACCGAGGTTGCTTCCGCCGCGTAGAGGCCTGCCAGAAGCAGGCAGGATTTCACCTGAGCGCTCGCCATCGGCATGTCGTAATGTATGCCGGATAGTTTCTGACCGCCGCGAATGACGAGTGGCGGGCGACCTTCGGCTGCCGTCTCGATCAAGGCACCCATTTCACGCAACGGCTTGGCCACGCGGTTCATTGGCCGCTTGGTCAGTGACGCATCGCCAGTGAGGGTGGTGTCGAATGGCTGCGCGGCCAGCAGGCCGGACAGCAGACGCATGGAGGTACCGGAGTTGCCAAGATAGATCGGGCCTGGCGGGCGTTTCAGACCATGCAGGCCTACGCCGTGAACGGTAACTCGCCCCTGGCTCGGCCCTTCGATGACGACACCCATATCACGAAACGCCTGAATGGTTGCCAGCGCGTCCTCCCCCTCGAGGAAACCTTCGACTTCGGTGATGCCTTCGGCAAGCGAGCCAAGCATGATCGAACGATGGGAAATGGATTTGTCGCCTGGCACACGCAGCTGTCCACTGAGGCTGCCGCCCGGATTGGCGAGGAAGATCAAGTCGTTGGAATGCATAACGTCCACATAGGCTCTGCGAGCCAGTATTTTGCTGAAATGTTCTCGGGCCGCCCTGGCGCGCGTAAACACGCCCAACAGGGTATGCCCGTCTCCATCATCGACCGCGGCGCGCAATGCGTCGAGATCGGCACGAAAATCGTCCAGGGTTTGCAGCACCGCTTCGCGATTGGCGAGAAAAATGTCATGCCACATCACCGGATCGCTACCGGCTATACGAGTGAAATCCCGGAACCCGCCCGCGGCGTAGCGGAATATCTCGAGATTTTCATTGCGCTTGGCCAGTGAATCCACCAGCCCGAACGCCAGCAGATGCGGCAAGTGGCTGGTCGCCGCCAGCACTTCATCATGATGCCGAACCTCCATGTGCTCGACATCTGCCCCCAGGGCACGCCATAGGCTATCGACCAGCGACAGCGCAGATGGGTCGGTGTCGTGCACGGGCGTCAGGATGACCTTGTGCCGCCGGAAAAGCGTGCTTTCGGCAGCGGTGACGCCGCTCTGTTCCGAACCGGCTATCGGATGCCCCGGGACAAAACGTGGCGGCATGTGACCAAACACCTCGCGGGCACAGCGCACGACATTGCCCTTGGCACTGCCAACATCCGTAAGCACTGCATGGCCAAGATCGAATGTGGCCAACTCTGCCAGCAAGCGCTCCATCGCAAGAATAGGTACAGCCAGCAGGATCACATCTGCACCCCGGCAGGCGTCGGCCAGGGTATCCGTGCAGCGATCCACTACGCCCAATTCCACAGCAAGGGTGCGTGAGCGTGCATCCAGGTCAAAACCAATGACCTCTTTGCAAATCGCCTGCTCACGCAGGCCTTTGGCGAACGAGCCACCGATCAGCCCCAGGCCGATCACGGCCAGGCGAGATAGCCGAGGCACTTCGGCGTTCATTTCCACACGACTCAAGATTCAAGCACCTTGCTCAGCACATCGAGAAAGCGTGCATTTTCCGCTTCGGTACCAATCGAGACCCGAAGAAATGTCGGCATTCCATACCCGGCCACCGGACGGACGATGACCCCCTGGCGAAGCAGTGCCTGATTGATGGGCGCTGCATCGCGCCCGAAGTCGACTGCAATGAAATTTGCCTTCGACGGTATCCACTCAAGGCCCAGCTGCTTGAAGCCCGCCTCTAGTTGTTGCATGCCAGCCGCGTTGCACGCCCGACTCTGAGCGAGGTAGGCCTGGTCGTCCAGCGCGGCACAGGCGGCTGCCTGGGCAAGACTGTTGACGTTGAAAGGTTGGCGCACCCGGTTCAGGACGTCGGCAATCTGCGCCGAGCAGATCGCGTAGCCCACCCGCAGAGCAGCCAGACCATAGGCCTTGGAAAAGGTCCGAGAGACCAGCAGGTTCGGATGCGCAGCGAGGAATGCCAGCCCATCGGGTAGCTCACCATCCTCCGCGTATTCGATGTAGGCCTCATCGAGCACAACCAGGACATCCTCGGGCACGCCTGCGAGAAATCTGTCCAGCGCCTTCGCATCGAACCAGGTGCCGGTGGGGTTGTTGGGGTTGGCGATGAAAACGACCCGCGTGCGCTCGTCGATGGCTGCCCTCATGGCATCCAGATCATGCCCCCACTGTCTGGCGGGAACCGCCTTGGCCTGGGCGCCAACCGCCTGCGTGGCGATCGGGTAGACAGCAAAGGCATGCTCACTGAACACCGCGTTCAGCCCAGGCGCAAGGTAGGCCCGCGCGACCAGCTCGAGAATGTCATTGGAGCCGTTGCCAAGGGTGACCTGATTGACGTTGACCCCGCACCGCTCGGCCAGCATTTGCTTGAGCACGAAACCATTGCCGTCGGGATAGCGGGTCAGTTCGTCGAGCTCCGCCCTGATTGCACTGATGACCCTGGGGCTGGGGCCCAGGGGGTTCTCATTGCTGGCGAGCTTGACGATGGTGCGGGGATCAAGATCAAGCTCACGCGCCAGTTCGTCAACAGGTTTGCCGGGAACATAGGGTGACAGCTTCTGCACGCCCGGCTGGGCTAGCGCAAGGAAATCACACGACATATTCAGCTCCGCTGAAGCTGCAAGCCTCAGATGTGAAGCTGGAAGACGAGGCAACGATGTTGCTCTTGCCTTCCAGCTTATTGCTCTCGGCTTCCAGCTGCTTTTTTAGAGTACCGCTTTGGGATAGGACCCAAGCACCTTGAGTGCCACCGCCTCGCGGCCGATCTTCTCGAGTACGTCCTTGATGAGTGGGTCCTGGTGGTGGCCGATGCAATCGATAAAGAACACGTAGGTCCATTTACCGCTGCGCGACGGCCGAGTCTCGATTCTCGTGAGGTCGATGCCATTGGAATGAAACGGCATCAGGAGCTCGTGCAGCGCTCCCGGTTTATTTCGCATGGACACGATGATCGAGGTCTTGTCATCACCGGTCGGAGGCACTTCCTGGCTGCCAATGATGAGGAAGCGCGTGGAGTTGTCCGGGCGATCCTCGATCTTTTCTGCGATCTTGTTCAGGCCGTACAGCTGGGCTGCCATGTCACCAGCTATCGCAGCAGAATTCCACTCGCTCTTGACGCGCTTGGCCGCATCGGCATTGCTCGATACCGCCACACGTTCGACGTTCGGGTAATGAGCATCCAGCCATTTGCGGCACTGCGCCAGGGACTGCGCGTGGGAGTAGATACGGGTGATGCGGTCCGTCTTGGTCGTCTCACCCACCAGAAGATGATGATGGATGCGCAACTCGACTTCACCGCAGATGACGATGTCATGCTCGAGAAAGCTGTCCAGGGTGTGGTTGACCGCACCCTCGGTGGAATTCTCCACTGGCACCACGCCGAAGTTCACCGCGCCAGCGACCACCTCGCGAAAGACCTCGTCGATGGCCGCCATCGGCTTGCTGATCACCGAATGCCCGAAGTGCTTGAGTGCCGCGGCCTGGGAAAAGGTGCCTTCCGGACCGAGATAGGCGACCCGCAGCGGCTGCTCCAGCGCCAGGCAGGACGACATGATCTCGCGGAACAGGCGCGCCACCTCTTCGTTATCCAGCGGCCCCTTGTTCAGCTCCATGATGTGTTTGAGGACCCAGGCCTCACGTTCCGGGCGATAGAACACCGCCTGCTCGCCTTCAGCCAGAGCTGCAGTCTTCACCCGCGCCACATCCTGAGCGCAGCGCGCGCGCTCGCTGATCAGCTCGAGAATCTTCTCATCGAGACTGTCGATGCGAACACGCAGCGCCTTCAGCCGGTCGGCATCGCTCATCAGCCGTGCTCCTTCTCGAATTCGCGCATATAGGCCACCAGCGCCTCGACGGCATCCAGGCCAACCGCGTTGTAGATTGAGGCACGCATGCCGCCTACCGAGCGATGCCCTTTGAGATTGAGCAGGCCACGCGCATCGGCACCAGCCAGGAATGCCTTGTCCAGTTTCTCGTCAGCGAGACGGAACGGCACATTCATCCAGGAACGGGCATTGTTCGCAATCGGATTGGAGTAGAAATCACTGGAATCGATCACACCGTAAAGCAGATCCTTCTTCGCACGGTTGCGCTGCTCCATGGCCTCGACGCCACCCTGCTCTTTCAGCCACTCGAAGACCAGGCCGGAGAGGTACCAGGAAAAGGTCGCAGGCGTGTTGTACATGGAACCGTTGTCGGCGGCGATCTGGTAATTGAGCATCGTCGGGCAGCTGGAGCGCGCGCGACCGAGCAAGTCCTCGCGAACGATCACCACCACCAGGCCCGATGGTCCGATGTTTTTCTGTGCACCGGCATAGATGAGGCCGAAGCGGGAAACATCCAGCTGGCGCGAAAGGATGTCGGAAGACATATCCACGACGAGGGGCGTATCGCCGACTTCAGGTATCCAGTCGAACTGCAGACCGCCTATGGTTTCGTTGCTCGCATAATGCAGATACGAGGCATCAGCACTGAGTTTCCACTCGTTCTGCCCTGGTATAGCGAAATAGTCTTGGGACTTGGCGCTGGCAGCGACATTGATAGTCCCGAAGCGCCTGGCCTCCTCAATGCTTTTGCGCGACCAGATACCGGTATCGATGTAATCGGCAACGCCGTCTTCCGGCAACAGATTCAGCGGAATCTCTGCAAATTGCTGGCTGGCACCGCCCTGCAGGAAAAGCACTTTGTAATGTGAGGGGATGTTCAGAAGGTCGCGCAGATCCTGTTCGGCTTTTTCCGCAATAGCCGTATATTCGTCGCTGCGATGGCTCATTTCCATCACGGACAAGCCGCGGCCATGCCAGTCCAGAAGCTCGGCCTGGGCACGCTGCAGCACAGCTTCAGGAAGCGCGGCCGGGCCTGCGCAGAAGTTAAAGGCGCGTTTGCTCATCTTTCGATCTCTCAAAACGGTCGATACCATGCTTGCCCTGCTCAGGACCCAGGGTCAGGTCATCTGCGGGGCTCGCCATCCTTCATCCGCAATCGGGGAGCCTACAACGAAAACAGCGGCGAAGCCCTGAAGGCTGCGCCGCCGCTTTTGATCAGTCGTCGTCGGTAGGCACTACGTCTGGCGGAACGTCGCCACCGCCACCCAGTAAGTCGTCTCCGCTCGGCTCGGTGCTGACAACAGGCATTTCCTTATCCAGCGCATCCTCGTCGATGACCGCCTCGATATCCTCCAGAACGTCCTCCTCGGAAGGCTCTTGGACCCGCTCCAGTCCGACAAGATGCTCATTCTTGCCCAGCTTGATCAAGGTAACCCCCTGCGTATTACGACCCAGTGAGGAAACTTCGTCGACACGGGTACGAACCAGGGTGCCCTGATCGGAAATCAGCATGATCTCCTCGCCCTGCTGCACCTGAACGGCACCGACCAGTCGCCCGTTACGCTCATTGGTCACCATGGCGATGACGCCCTGACCGCCACGACCGCGGCGCGGGAACTCCGCCAGCACGGTGCGCTTGCCATAGCCGTTGAGGCTGGCCGTAAGGATCTGCGCATTCGGCTCGGGAATCAGCATCGAGATCAGGCGCTGGCCTTCCGGCAGGCGCATGCCACGCACACCCCGAGCGGTACGGCCCATGGTGCGGACGTGCTTTTCCTTGAAACGGATGACCTTGCCGCCATCGGAGAACAGCATCACCTCACGTGCGCCGTCAGTGACTGCGGCTGCGATCAGGGTGTCGCCCTCTTCCAGGCTGAGCGCTATCAAGCCCACGCTGCGTGGACGGCTGAACTGGGACAGCGGCGTCTTCTTCACGGTGCCCTTGGCAGTAGCCATGAAGATGTAGGTACCGGTCGGCTCGTCTAGCGACTCGTCGGTCTCGTCTCCCTCGATCGCCTCTTCGACATCATCGCTTTCGCTGATGATTTCGGCGTCCTCGATATCCTCTTCACCGTTCAGCTGCTGCTGACGTGCCGCCTCGATATCGACCTGCAGCATCGCGGTAATGTGCTCGCCCTCGGACAGCGGCAGCAGGTTGACCAGCGGGCGACCGCGCGATGTGCGTGACGCCTCGGGAATCTCATAGGTCTTGAGCCAGTACACCTTGCCCTTGCTGGAGAACAGCAGCAGCGTGGTGTGGCTGTTGGCGACTAGCAAATGCTCGACGTAGTCCTCTTCCTTCACCCCTGTCGCGGCCTTGCCACGCCCGCCACGACGCTGCGCCTGGTAGGCAGCGAGTGGCTGCGACTTGGCATAGCCGCCATGGGAGATGGTAACGACACGCTCTTCTTCGGTGATCAGGTCGGCCAGGGTCAGATCCAGGCGAGCATCGAGGATTTCGGTGCGCCGCTTGTCGCCGAAGTCGCGCTTGACGCCTTCGAGCTCCTCGCGAATGACCTCCATCAGGCGCACCGGATTCGTCAGAATGCGGATCAGCTCGCCGATCTGGGTGAGAATCTCCTGGTATTCGCTGAGCAGCTTTTCGTGCTCGAGACCCGTCAGGCGATGCAGGCGAAGGTCGAGAATGGCCTGGGCCTGTTCCGGTGACAGGTAGTACTTGCCGTCGCGCAGACCATATTGCGGATCGAGACCCTCGGGGCGGCAGGAATCCGCACCGGCGCGCTCTACCATCGATTCAACAGCGCTGGACTCCCAGGCCTCGGCAATCAACGCTTCCTTGGCTTCGGCCGGGGTTGGTGACGCCTTGATCAGCGCGATAACCGGATCGATATTGGACAGTGCGACCGCTTGACCTTCGAGGATATGCCCACGCTCACGTGCCTTGCGCAGCTCGTAAACGGTCCGACGGGTGACGACTTCGCGGCGATGGCGAACGAAGGCTTCGAGCAGCTCCTTGAGGTTCAAGGTACGCGGCTGGCCATCGATAAGGGCCACCACGTTGATGCCGAACACGCTCTGCAGCTGGGTCTGGGCGTAGAGATTGTTAAGGACGACCTCGGGCACCTCGCCGCGGCGTAGTTCGATGACCACGCGCATGCCGTCCTTGTCGGACTCGTCGCGCAGCTCGGTGATGCCCTCGAGCTTCTTTTCCTTGACCAGCTCGGCGATCTTCTCGATCAGACGAGCCTTGTTCAGCTGATAAGGCAGCTCGGTGATCACGATCTGCTGGCGACCACCGACCTTGTCGATGTCCTCGATGATCGACCGGGCGCGCATATAGATGCGCCCGCGACCCGTCCGGTAGGCTTCGACGATTCCGGCGCGACCGTTGATGATGCCGGCGGTGGGAAAGTCGGGCCCCGGGATGAACTGCATGAGTTCATCGATGGTGATATCAGCGTTCTCGATCAGCGCCAGGCAACCGTCGATCACTTCACCCAGGTTGTGAGGCGGAATGTTGGTCGCCATGCCCACGGCGATACCGCTGGAGCCATTGACCAACAGGTTCGGAATCTTGGTCGGCATGACTGCCGGGATCTGCTCGGTGCCATCGTAGTTGGGCACCCAGTCGACGGTTTCCTTGTCCAGATCCGCCAGCAACTCGTGCGCCAGCTTGGCCATCCGCACTTCGGTGTATCGCATGGCTGCAGCGTTATCGCCGTCCACCGAACCGAAGTTGCCCTGGCCATCGACCAGCATGTAGCGCAGCGAGAAAGGCTGCGCCATCCGCACGATGGTGTCGTAAACCGCCGAGTCGCCGTGAGGATGGTATTTACCGATTACGTCACCGACCACACGGGCGGATTTCTTGTACGGCTTGTTCCAGTCGTTACCCAGCTCGCTCATGGCGTAAAGCACGCGGCGATGCACGGGCTTCAATCCGTCACGTGCATCCGGCAGCGCACGACCTACGATTACGCTCATGGCGTAGTCGAGGTAGGACTGCTTGAGTTCGTCTTCGATATTGACCGGGAGGATTTCTTTGGCCAGTTCGCCCATGGAAGCCTGGTTCCTTATAGTCAGCAGGGTCCTGCGATTAAGCGCGGAATAGTATCACAAGGCGGGCCGCTGAAGGCCGGGGGCTTGACGAAGAAAGCGCTCAAGTCGGTACCAATCGCTCATAGGCGAGAAGACAAAAAGCCTTTGCCGCGCTGCCCCAGCCACACATGTCTGCGCCTTTAATGCAGCCGCTTGCGACTCATCAGGGCGGCCAGTTTCGCAGCGCTGGGGCGCTCCACAACGCCCTTTTCAGTGACGATGGCATCGATCAGGTCGGCCGGGGTGACATCGAACACAGGGTTGAATGCCTCCCCATCCGCGGCGAAGCGCTGACCATGAATTTCCAGCAGTTCACTGCCGTCACGCTCTTCGATGGGAACGTCTTCGCCCGACTCCAGCGCCATATCGATGCTGGAACTGGCCGCAACGACCATAAACCGCACCCCGTGATGCATGGCAAGCACCGCCAACTGATAGGTACCAATCTTATTGACGACATCACCATTGGCTGTAATCCGGTCGGCGCCTACTATCACCCAGGTGATGCCCCGTGCCTTCATCAGATGCGCGGAGCAGGAATCGGCATTCACGATGACCGGCACGCCCTCACCCGCAAGTTCCCAGGCCGTCAGGCGCGACCCTTGCAGCCAAGGGCGGGTTTCATCGGCATAGACACATTCGACGAGCCCTTCAAGATGCGCCGCGCGAATCACGCCGAGCGCCGTTCCGAAGCCGCCGGTTGCCAGAGCGCCGGTATTGCTATGGGTGAGAATGTTCTGCGGATTGCCCTGGTGCTTGCGAATCAGATCGACACCATACTGAGCCATGGTCAGGTTGGCTTCGCGGTCGCTGGCATGAATGGAGATCGCCTGCGCCTCGGCTGCATCCAGCGGATTCTCGCCGGGCTTGAGTCGATCGAGCCGCTCGCGCATCTGGTTGAGCGCCCAGAACAGGTTCACAGCAGTGGGACGAGTATCCAGGAGCATCCGAAAGTCTTGCTCAAGAGCGACACGCCAATCATCCCCCTCTTGGAGCCGCACCCTGAGGCCCATCACCAGTCCGTACGCTGCACTGATACCGATTGCCGGCGCGCCGCGCACGATCATCTCGCGAATGGCAGCTGCCACAGCCGCAACAGAATCGCAGGTGTGCCAGACCTCCCTCAGCGGCAGCTTGCGCTGATCGAGCAGCAACAGACGCCCGTCCTCCCAGACGAAAGCTTTCACCTTTTCAGTGGCCACTAGTTGCTCGCGCATGGCAATCCCCTCTGTTGACTGAATTCCTGGTCATCAGGAACGGAACCGGCATACTCGGGATCGTGCAGCCAGCGCATGAAAAAGCCCGGTCGTCTCCGAACCGGGCTTTTGCTCGATGGGGCATCGCGTTGACGTCACCGTCACGCCCATAGCCGGGCGCGAATCCTAATCGACTTTGCTAGCACAAGCCAAGGTACGTCCTCTCGAACGACAGACCAAAATACAGCTGGCCACAGCCGGTGGCTCTGGCATACATCGTTACTTGGGGTTGGCAATAAAGACAGAAGACATTTGTGCTCTGCTCCCAACGGCAATGCAGCGTCACCGCGCGGAATTTCGTCGAATGGCGTGACATCTGTCGCCCCGGCTTGACCCACGCACGCACAAAGCAGAATACTGTATCCATATACAGTACATTCGAAGCCAACCTTCATGTCTTCAGTTACCGCTCTCAATCATCTGTTCGACAGTCGCCGCCTGTGGCGTGGCCCGGCACGAGCGACAACTGACAACGCCCGATCTACCGGCCATTCAGCACTGGATGCGGCCCTGCCTGGCGGTGGCTGGCCAGCGGCTGCCCTGAGTGAGTTTCTGATTGCTGCTACCGGAATCGGTGAGTTACGCCTGCTTTGGCCGACACTGGCCCGGTTGACCGCCCAGGGCGAACGGGTAGTGCTGGTGGACCCACCCCATTTACCCTATCCCCACGCCTGGCTCGATGCACACATCGACCTGCATCATCTGACCATCATCCAGGCGAAAGGCCAACAGGCGTTATGGGCGGCCGAACAATGCCTGCGTTCAGGCAGTTGCGGCGCAGTCATCTGCTGGCCCAGACAGGTCGACGACCGCGCGCTGCGTCGGTTGCAGGTCGCTGCAGAGACAGGCCAGACGCTCGCCTTTGCCTATCGTCCGCTGCATGAAGCGATCAACCCATCGCCCGCGGCGCTGCGGGTGACGGTAGAAGCCCAGCCGGCGCAACTGCGCATCCTCAAATGCCGTGGAGGTATCGCTCCGGCGCAGCCAGTCCCAGCGGCAGCGTGGCATTGACATGCTCTGGGCTTGCATCCTTTTTCCGCAACTGGCCATGGACGGGATTCTGCGCAGCCGAGCCGAACCTGAAGCGCCGCTTGCGCTCTTGCGCGGCACGCCACAACGGCGCGTGTTGCAGGCGGTCAACCCAGCTGCAAGGGCACTGGGGCTCAAACCAGGCCAGACGCTGATCGCCGCACAAGCGCTCACCCAGGATTTCGCCACGGCCGAATACGATATGTGCGCCATCGAGCACTGGCAGACCCTTCTTGCGGCCTGGGGATACACCTTCAGCGCCCAGGTCAGCCTTCATTACCCGCGCTGCCTGCTGCTGGAGGTAGAAGCCAGCCTCGCCCTTTTCGGTCCCTGGCCTCGCTTCGAGCAACGCTTGCGTGACGAGCTGAAGGGTCTCGGTTTCCAGCATCGCATTACCGTCGCGCCCAACCCCGCTGCCGCGCGGGTATTGGCCAATGTCCATGATGGTCTGGCGATTCTGGATTGCCAGTCCTTGAGGACGGTGCTTGATCCGCTGCCCGTGGACCGGATCGGCCTGCCAGGAGAGGTTGCCAACGCCTTTTCCCGGATGGGCTTGCGCACGCTCAGGCAAGTGCTTGCAATGCCGCGTGATGGATTGGCAAAACGCTTCAAGGAAGAGGTGATGAAGCACCTCGACACCCTCGTTGGACAACGGTCAGTGGCACTGGATTTCTATCATCCACCAGACCTGTTCGACACCCGCATCGAACTCAACTTCGAAGTTGAATCGAACCAGGCACTGCTCTTTCCACTGCGTCGCCTGACCGCCGATCTCGCGGCCTACCTGGCCGGTCGCGACGCCGGCGTGCAGCACTTCACGCTGCACCTCGAGCATCGCAACATGCCAGACAGCCAGGTTGCCGTTGGCTTGCTCAGCGCCGAGCGCGAGCCCGCCATGTTGTTCGAACTGACTCGCGGCCGCCTGGAACCCCTTCAAATCCCGGCGCCTGTGCTGGCAGTGCGCCTGATTGCCCGGGAGCTACCCCCTTTCACGCCGCAGCACAGAAAGCTGTTCGATGAACGTCCTCATCAGTCGCTGCCCTGGGAACAGCTGCGCGAGCGACTGCGGGCCCGATTGGGGGACGATGCGGTTCAGGGTCTCGGGGCCCGCGCCGATCACCGTCCCGAATGTGCCTGGCTACGAACGCCGACCGGCATTCACGAGCCAGCCCAGCCTGCCGGCCCTCGTCCCGCCTGGCTGCTTGCCGAATCCACGCCTGTCCATGAAGCATCGCTGCGCATTCTCGCCGGCCCCGAACGGATCGAGTCTGGCTGGTGGGACGGCAGCGATGTGCGTCGCGACTACTATCTGGTGGAAACCCGCGCAGGTCAGCGTGGATGGGCATTTCGCCCGGTCGGGGGAGGGTCGCTGCAGATACACGGATGGTTCGCATGACTGCCGATTACGTTGAGTTGCATTGCCTGTCGAACTTCAGCTTTCAACGCGGCGCGTCCAGCGCACGAGAGCTGTTCGAACGTGCCGTACGCCTGGGTTACAGAGCCTTGGCAATCACCGACGAATGCACGCTGGCCGGTATCGTCCGGGCCTGGCAGGCCTCGAAAGAGACCAGGCTACCTCTGATCATTGGTAGCGAGTTACAGATCAAGGGCGGCCCCAAGCTGGTTCTGCTGGCGGAAAACCTGGCGGGATACCAGGCGCTGTGCCGGATGATTACCCAAGCTCGCCGCCGTGCCGAAAAAGGCCACTATCGCCTATTACCCGAAGACCTTAGCGGGTCCTTGGACGGGTTGTTGGCCATCTGGCTGCCTCATCGTCCCGATGCGGAGGCCGAGGGCCGTTGGCTGCGCGAGCGGTTTGGTGGACGCCTCTGGCTGGGCGTCGAACTGCATCGCGGGCCGGACGATCGGATGCGCCTCAGACAGTGGCTGGCCCTAGCCGCGCGCCTGGATCTGACCGCCGTGGCATGTGGCGATGTGCATATGCATGCCCGTGGACGGCGCGCCTTGCAGGATTGCATGACAGCTATCCGTCATCATCTGCCCATAGCCGAAGCCGGCCGTTATCTGTTCCCCAACGGCGAACGCCATCTTCGCCAGCGCGAGGACCTGGCCCAGCTCTATCCGCCCGAACTGCTTGCCGAAACGCTGCGCATCGCCAGCCGGTGCCAGTTCGATCTTGGTCAACTGCAGTATCAATACCCACACGAACTCGTGCCCTTGGGTCACGACGCCACGAGCTGGTTGCGCAAGCTGGTCGAGGACGGTACTCGATGGCGCTGGCCTGAAGGGGTAAAGGAAAAGGCACGCGCTCAGATCGAGCACGAGCTGGAGCTGATCGCCGAGCTGCGCTACGAAAGCTACTTCCTCACCGTTCATGACATCGTCCGCTTCGCCCGCGAGCGCGGCATTCTCTGCCAGGGCCGGGGGTCTGCAGCCAATTCGTCGGTGTGTTTCGTACTGGGCATCACCGAACTGGACCCAATGAGCAGCAAGCTTCTGTTCGAGCGCTTTCTGTCCCGCGAACGCAACGAGCCACCTGACATCGATGTGGATTTCGAGCACGACCGCCGTGAAGAAGTCATCCAATATCTGTTTCGCCGCTATGGCCGCAATCGTGCTGCACTGACAGCCGTCGTCAGTACCTATCATGCAACGGGTGCACTGCGTGATGCCGCAAAGGCCCTTGCCCTGCCGCCCGACCAGATAAACGCATTGGCCAGCTGTTGCGGACGCTGGACTGATCGCCTGCCTGACGACGAGCGTCTGCGTGAAGCCGGCTTCGATCCCGGCAATCCGGCGCTGCGCAGGGTCCTGGTGCTCACTGGCGAACTGATCGGCTTTCCTCGTCACCTGTCCCAGCATCCTGGCGGCTTCGTCATCTCCGAGCATTCGCTGGAAACCCTTGTGCCCGTTGAGAACGCCAGCATGGCTGAGCGTACCGTGATTCAGTGGGATAAGGACGACCTGGACCTTGTCGGCCTGCTCAAGGTGGATGTGCTCGCCCTCGGGATGCTCAGCGCGCTGCGCCGCTGCTTCGACCTGATCGAGCACTATCGCGGTACACGCTGGAGCATCGCCACGCTGCCCAAGGAAGACCGAGCGACCTACGACATGATCAGCCGCGCCGATACCATTGGCGTGTTCCAGATCGAGTCGCGGGCACAAATGGCCATGCTGCCGCGTCTTCGCCCGCAAACCTTCTATGACCTGGTCATACAGGTTGCGATTGTTCGCCCTGGCCCGATCCAGGGTGACATGGTTCACCCCTACCTGCGGCGTCGTAACCATGAAGAACCGGTGGAATACCCGTCGGATGAATTGATACCCGTCTTCGAGCGCACCTTAGGTGTTCCACTGTTTCAGGAACAGATCATGGAGCTGGCGATCGTAGCCGCCGAATACACTGCGGACGAAGCCGATAAGCTGCGCCGCGCCATGGCCGCCTGGAAGCGTCATGGCAGCCTTGAGCCCCACCGTATACGCCTGAGCGAGCGCATGCTCGCCAGGGGGTATAAGCCGGATTTCGTTGCACGCATCTTTGAACAGATCAAGGGCTTTGGTAGCTACGGTTTCCCTGAATCCCATGCGGCCAGTTTCGCCTTGCTTACCTACGCAAGCTGCTGGCTGAAATGCCACGAGCCGGCTGCGTTTGCCTGTGCCCTGATCAACAGCTGGCCGATGGGCTTCTACAACCCCGACCAGATTCTTCAGGACGCCCGCCGCCATAAGCTAGCGATTCGTCCCGTGGATGTCCGCTATAGCCACTGGGATTGCACCTTGGAGCCGAGCGGCCACGAACAACCAGCGATTCGTCTCGGGCTTCGCCTGATACGCGGTTTTCGCGAGACGGACGCACGGCGCATCGAAGCAGCGCGTCAGCTCCGTTCGTTCACCGATACCGAAGACCTGTGTCTGCGCGCCAGGCTTGATGCTCGCGCTAGAGAAGAACTGGCTGATTCCGGTGCAATACGCGGCCTCGCCGGGCATCGACACCGGGCACGCTGGGCAATGGCTGGCATTGAGCCACAGTTACCACTCTTTGCCGATCAGCCCACCAACCAGCAATCCCCGCCCCCCTTGCCGCTGCCCTCGGTTGGTGAAGAGCTGTTGATCGATTACGCCACCCTCGGCACCACCCTTGGCCCACACCCCTTGAGCCTCTTGCGAAACCAGCTGAAATCCCGTCACTGCCGCAGTTCTCGTGAACTGGGCGCTGTCGATCATGGCCGTCCCATCAGCGTCGCCGGCCTGGTTATCGGCCGGCAACGCCCACAAACCGCCAGTGGTGTCATCTTTGTCACGCTCGAAGACGAGTTCGGCATGATCAATGTCGTGGTCTGGCGCGACCTGGCCGAGCGGCAACGACGTGTACTCATCCAGTCGCAGCTGCTGCGAGTCGATGGACATTTCGAATCATCCAGTGGCGTACGCCATATCATCGCCGGCCGCTTGAGTGATCTCACACCTATGCTGACCGGGCTGGATGTGCGCAGCCGAAACTTCCAATGAAGCCGCGATTTTTACAAATAAAAAAGCCTGATCATCACTGATCAGGCTTTTCAGTCTTTTTGGTCGGGACGGAGTGATTCGAACACTCGACCCCTTGCACCCCATGCAAGTGCGCTACCAGGCTGCGCTACGCCCCGACAAGCTTTCATTACCGCCGAAAGCGGATCGCACTATACATTAACTGACTGAATAGGTGAAAGTTTTTTGTACATCGAGTTTACTTCCGAAGCACATGAAGGACGTCTTCCAGCTCGGAAATCATTTGCCGGATCAGCTGCTTGTATTGTGTTGTGTCGTCCCGCGCTTCATCCCCGGACATCCGCTGACGGGCACCGCCAATGGTGAAACCCTGCTCATACAGAAGAGCGCGGATTTGACGAATCATCAGAACGTCCTGACGCTGGTAATACCTACGGTTGCCGCGGCGCTTGACCGGATTGAGCTGAGGAAATTCCTGCTCCCAATAACGCAGAACGTGCGGCTTTACCGCGCATAGCTCACTGACCTCACCGATCGTGAAGTAGCGTTTTCCAGGAATCGATGGAAGCTCGTCGTTATGGCTTGGTTCCAGCATAGGCTTCGACTCTGGCTTTTAGTTTTTGCCCTGGCCGGAATGTCACGACGCGCCGCGCCGTGATTGGGATTTCCTCGCCGGTTTTTGGATTTCGCCCAGGGCGCTGGCGCTTATCGCGCAGATCAAAGTTGCCAAAGCCTGACAACTTGACCTGCTCGTTGTGCTCGAGCGCCTGCCGAATCTCTTCAAAAAAAAGCTCGACCAACTCCTTGGCTTCGCGCTTATTCAAGCCTAGCTCTTCATATAGACGTTCGGCCATCTCAGCTTTCGTCAGAGCCCCCATACGCTATTTCCTTAACGTGGCATTGAACCTTTCTTCCAGGGAGGAGAGGATTTGCTGCATCGCACCACTCACCTCATCGTCGTTTAGAGTGCGCGAAGGGTGTTGCCAGGTCAAGCCGACTGCCACACTTTTGCTAAGCGGATCAATACCTTTACCCTGATAGACATCAAATAGCTTGAGGTCTGTCAGGTTTTCACCGGCGGCATCACGTATGCATCTAAGCACGGCATCAGCCGAAACCTCACGCGCCACTATGATAGCCAGATCGCGGCGTACCTCGGGGAAACGGGACAGCTCACTGAAACGCGGTAACCGGCCTTCCCTGATTACGTCTACCAGTAGCTCGAACAGATAGACAGGCTGATCGATGCCCAGCGTAGCGGCAAGCTCTGGATGAAGGCTGCCGATGTAGCCAACCAGGCGCCCTTCCCTTTCGACCCGAGCTGTCTGCCCGGGATGCAGAGCCGGATGCTCGGCAGCGACAAAGCCAAACGCAGCGGCATCACCTGCATATCCGAGCAGGGCTTCGACGTCGGCTTTGATGTCATAGAAGTCTGCCGCTGCTCGTTCGTTGCCCCAGGCTTCTGGCAGACGGCTTCCGGTGATCGCTCCCGCCAGCATGGACTCCTGCTTCAAGTCGCCAAGCTGACCGACGAAACGCAATCCGCTTTCGAACAAGCGCACGCGCGTCTGCTGGCGATTAAGGTTGTACTGCAACGCCTTGATCAACCCCGGCCAGAGCGTTGCGCGCATGGCCGCCATGTCCGAAGAGATCGGATTGGCCAGCTGCAGCGGCTCGACACCCGGGCTGAACAGCTCGAACCATTTAGGATCGATGAAGCTGTAGGTAATCGCTTCCTGGTAACCACGAGCCACCAGCAAGCGACGCAAAGCCGGCAAATCGGCGCGGGATTCGGGTTTGGCCTCTGGAGCCAGGCGCGCCTGCGGATAACGCACCGGCAAACGGTCGTAACCATACAAGCGACCAAGTTCTTCGATCAGATCGACCTCGAGGCTGATGTCGAATCGGTGACTAGGCACACTGACTTCCCAGGAGTTGTCGCTCAGCGACACCACACCCAGGCCCAGTGCTGACAACAGCGAGACGACCTGCTCGCCCACCATGCTCAACCCTAGCATCTGCTCGATTCGATCCTTGCGCAGCAGGATCGGTGCAGTGCTGGGAAGACTGGCTTCGCTGACGGCTTCAATCACGGGGCCGGCGCTGCCTCCGACAATTTCCAGCAGCAGTGCAGTGGCTCGCTCCATGGCGCGACGGGCCAGCTGAGAATCCACCCCACGCTCGTAGCGATGCGATGCATCGGTGTGCAGGCCATAGGAGCGCGCCTTGCCGGCAAGGCTGATGGTGTCGAAGAAGGCACTTTCCAGAAACAAATCCTGGGTCGTGGCACTGACCCCGCTATGCTCCCCACCCATCACACCCGCTATTGCGAGGGCACGCTGATGGTCTGCAATGACCAGCGTGTCATTGCGCAGGGTCACTTCCTGACCGTCGAGCAAGACGAGCTTTTCCTGCTCATCAGCCATCCGAACCCTGATGCCGCCATTGATCTCGGCAAGATCGAAGGCGTGCAATGGCTGCCCCAGCTCGAGCATCACATAGTTGGTGATATCCACCACCGCATCGATGCTGCGAATGTCAGAGCGACGCAGACGCTCGACCATCCACAGCGGTGTCGGCCGCGATAGGTCGACATTGCGGATCACCCGCCCCAGGTACCGCGGACAGGCTTTTTCCGCCAACACCTGGACCGGACGCACCTCGTCGTGACCCGCCAAAACCGGAGCGATGTCGACGGGAGCAACTGTCGCGCCGTAGATTGCCCCCACCTCACGCGCAAGACCGGCAATGGAAAGGCAATCACCACGATTGGGGGTCAGACCGATCTCGATGCTCGCGTCATCCAGGCCAAGATATGCTCTCAAGTCGCTGCCAATCGGGGCATCGCCCGCCAGCTCCATCAAACCGCTGTCATCGGAACCGATCTGCAGCTCGGTTTCGGAGCAAAGCATGCCGTTGGACTCGATGCCGCGCAGCTTCGCTTTCTTGATTTTGAAATCGCCGGGCAGCTTGGCGCCAATCTTGGCGAAAGGAATCCTCAGTCCAGGGCGCACATTGGGCGCACCGCAGACCACCTGAAAAGACTCGTTGCCGTCGCTGACCTGACACACCCGCAATTTATCCGCGTCGGGATGCTGCTCCGTGCTCAGCACCTCTCCCACAACCACACCAGTGAACTCACCGGCAACTGGGGTCACCGCGTCCACTTCGAGACCTACCATTGATAGACGCGCTACCAAGTCGTCACGGGAAACCTGCGGGTTGACCCACGTACGCAACCACTGCTCGCTGAATTTCATCCTGCTCTCCTAAGAATTCTCTGAATGGACTTGGGACCTAGCGAAATTGCGCCAGGAACCTCAGGTCGTTATCGAAGAACAGGCGTAAGTCGTTGACGCCATAACGCAACATGGCAAGCCGTTCGGCGCCCATGCCGAAAGCGAAGCCCTGATAGCGCTCCGGATCGATGCCGGACATGCGCAGTACGTTCGGATGCACCATCCCGCAGCCCATCACCTCAAGCCAGCCGGTCTGCTTGCAGACGCGACAGCCCTTCCCGCTGCACATAACGCACTGCATGTCCACTTCCGCAGACGGCTCGGTGAATGGAAAGAACGATGGTCGGAACCGAACACCTAATGGCTTTTCGAAGAAAACGCGCAGGAACTGCTCGATCGTGCCCTTCAGGTCCGCGAAGCTGATGTCCTCGTCCACCAGCAAGCCTTCGACCTGGTGAAACATGGGCGAGTGCGTTATGTCCGAATCGCAACGATAGACGCGCCCAGGGCAAACGATCCGGATTGGCGGCTGCTGCGATTCCATCGTCCGCACCTGAACCGGTGAGGTGTGGGTACGCAAGAGCATGTTGGCATTGAAATAAAAGGTATCGTGCATCGCCCGAGCCGGGTGGTGGCCAGGGATATTGAGCGCTTCGAAGTTATGGTAATCATCCTCAACCTCCGGCCCTTCCGCTACCCTGTAGCCAATATGGCTGAAGAACTGCTCGATTCGTTCGAGCGTACGCGTTACAGGGTGCAGACCGCCTGAAGCCTCGCCACGGCCGGGCAAGGTTACGTCGATGCGCTCCGCAGCCAATTTAGCAGCCAAGGCTTCCTGTTCGAGCTGGGCTTTCTTGACGCCCAGGGCTTCCTGAACCTTACCCTTCGCTGCATTGATCATGGCCCCTGCCTGTGGGCGCTCTTCGGCTGAAAGCTTACCCAGGGTCTGCATGAGGAGTGTCAGCTCTCCCTTCTTACCCAGATATTGAACGCGGAGCTGCTCGAGAGCGTTGGTGTCTTGACTATGTTGCACCGCCTCGAGCGCTTGCCAGACCAGTGCATCCAGGTTTTCCATGTACAACCTCCAGAGGTTCTTGCAGAACCGCACCCGGCGCCGATATCGAGTTGCCAAGATGCTTTTTTGCAAATGCCCCTTCAAATACGAAATAGGGGAAGAGCACAAGGCTCTTCCCCTATCAGTGTCACTACGAATCCGAAGACCCGATTGTCGATGGGCTTAGGCTAGAGAAGCTTTGGCTTTTTCGACAATTGCAGCAAAAGCTGCTTTTTCGTTCACTGCCAGCTCGGCCAGAACCTTACGGTCGATCTCGATGGCTGCTTTTTTCAGGCCAGCGATGAAACGGCTGTAGGACAGACCGTTTACACGCGCACCGGCGTTGATACGAGCGATCCACAGAGCGCGGAACTGACGCTTCCGCTGACGGCGGTCACGGTAGGCATACTGGCCAGCCTTGATCACCGCCTGCTTGGCAACACGGAACACACGCGAACGAGCGCCGTAATAGCCTTTGGCGAGTTTCAGAATTTTCTTGTGACGGCGACGAGCGACGACGCCACGCTTAACACGAGCCATGAGTTATTCCTCTGAGTCTTGACCGAATTAACGAACGCGCAGCATGCGCTCTACTTTTGCGTTGTCAGACGGGTGCATCAGAGATGTACCACGCAGCTGACGCTTACGCTTGGTAGACATTTTGGTCAGGATGTGGCTCTTGAAAGCGTGCTTGTGCTTGTAGCCATTCGCCGTCTTTTTGAAGCGCTTCGCAGCGCCACTTTTAGTCTTCATCTTTGGCATGTTCGGTACTCCACAGTGTGGGTGATTTCAAATAACCGCAAGGCCTGCCAGTGCCCTGGTGGTTACTTTTTCTTCTTGGGAGCGATGACCATGATCAGCTGGCGTCCTTCCATCTTTGGATGCTGTTCGACCGAACCGTATTCAGCCAGATCACCTTCGACCCGCTTCAACAGTTCCATCCCCAGCTCCTGATGCGCCATCTCACGACCGCGGAATCTCAACGAAACCTTGGCCCTGTCCCCGTCACTCAGGAAACGTACCAGATTGCGTAGCTTGACCTGGTAGTCGCCCTCTTCCGTCCCTGGACGAAACTTTACTTCTTTAACCTGAATCTGCTTCTGGTTCTTCTTCGCTGCAGCGACCTGCTTCTTCTTTTCAAAGAGGTGCTTGCCGTAATCCATGATCCGGCATACCGGAGGAACCGCGTCGGCGGAAATTTCCACCAGATCCAACTTGGCTTCTTCAGCTATACGAAGCGCTTCATCAATCGAGACGATGCCAACCTGCTCGCCATCAGCACCAATCAAACGGACCTCACGAGCCGAGATATTCTCGTTGATCGGGGCCTTGGGTGCAGCTCGTTTATCCTGTCTCATTTCACGCTTAATAGTCATTACTCCAATTCTTGGCGACCACGCCGGGAAACCGCTTGTGTCAGCAGCTGCGTAAAGTCATCTAGGGGCATGGAGCCCAGGTCGACGCCTTCACGGGTGCGCACAGCAACGGCTCGTGTCTCTACTTCCCTGTCTCCAATAACCAAGAGATAGGGAACCTTGAGCAAGGTATGCTCGCGGATTTTAAAGCCGATCTTTTCGTTTCTCAAGTCGGACTTGGCACGGAAGCCGCTTTGGTTGAGTGTTTTCTCCACTTCCAATGCGAAATCAGCCTGCTTGTCGGTGATATTCATTACGACGGCCTGGGTCGGTGCCAGCCATGCAGGGAATGCCCCTTCGTAGTGCTCGATCAGAATGCCGATGAAACGCTCAAACGAACCCAGGATCGCACGGTGCAACATCACCGGATGCTGACGATCGTTGTTCTCACTGACGTATTCCGCGCCCAGGCGTATCGGCAGGTTGAAATCGAGCTGAAGGGTACCGCATTGCCAGACGCGACCCAAACAGTCCTTTAAAGAGAATTCGATTTTCGGTCCGTAAAATGCACCTTCGCCGGGCTGCAGATCGTAGGGCAGACCTGCGCTATCGAGCGCAGCAGCAAGGGCCGCCTCGGCGCGATCCCATAGATCATCAGAACCGACTCGTTTCTCAGGCCGGGTCGACAGCTTGAGCTCGATGTTTTCGAAGCCGAAATCGGCATAGACCGCGAGCGTCAGCTTTATGAAAGCAGCCGATTCGGTCTGCATCTGTTCTTCCGTACAGAAGATATGCGCATCGTCCTGGGTAAAGCCACGCACACGCATGATGCCGTGCAAGGCGCCCGAGGGCTCATTGCGATGACAGGCCCCAAACTCAGCGAGGCGCAGCGGCAGTTCGCGATAACTTTTAAGCCCTTGGTTGTACACCTGCACGTGACAAGGGCAGTTCATCGGCTTGATCGCGTAGTCGCGGCTCTCCGACTCGGTGGTAAACATGTTCTCGGCGTAGTTCGCCCAATGTCCGGACTTCTCCCAGAGGCTGCGATCTACGACCTGCGGAGTCCGAATCTCCTGGTAACCATTATCACGCTGCACGCCGCGCATGTACTGCTCGAGGACCTGATAAAGGGTCCAGCCATTTGGATGCCAGAACACCATTCCCGGCGCTTCTTCCTGGGTATGGAACAGGTCCAGACGCTTGCCGATCTTGCGATGGTCGCGCTTTTCGGCCTCTTCGATGCGCTGGATGTAGGCTGCGAGCTGCTTCTTGTCAGCCCATGCGGTGCCGTACACGCGCTGCAGCTGTTCGTTCTTCGCATCGCCACGCCAGTAGGCGCCTGACAGCTTGGTCAGCTTGAATGACTTGAGAAAGCGTGTGTTAGGCACATGCGGGCCACGGCACATATCCACGTATTCTTCGTGGTAATACAGCCCCATCGCCTGCTCATCAGGCATGTCCTCGACCAGACGCAGCTTGTAATCCTCACCGCGCGATTGGAACACCTCGATGACTTCGGCGCGCGGCGTGACCTTCTTGATCACGTCATACTCGGTGTCGATCAGCTGCTTCATGCGCGCTTCGATCGCCGCCATGTCATCGGGAGTAAACGGCCGCTCGAAGGCGATATCGTAATAGAACCCCTCAGCTATGACCGGTCCGATTACCATCTTCGCCGACGGATAGAGCTGCTTGACGGCGTGCCCAACCAGATGCGCGCAAGAGTGGCGAATGATCTCCAGCCCTTCCTCATCCTTCGGCGTGATGATCTGCAGACTCGCGTCGCTCTCGATCAAATCACAGGCATCGACCAGTCGACCGTTCACCCTGCCGGCAAGGGTGGCTTTTGCAAGGCCCGCACCGATGGACTTTGCCACCTCGGCGACAGAAACGGGATGATCGAACGAACGCTGACTACCGTCAGGAAGAGAAATGGTGGGCATGGCGCCTCCTCTCCTAGTGGTGACCCCTACCAAAGGCCACGTGGGTTGGGATGAGCCAGGAAAGCGACCCGCTGAATAACCTGCCGTACTCTGGCAGGAGCTTAAGGCTGATCGACACGGACCGAACTCACTGGAAATATGGGCACGGATGCTTTCAGAAAGCCGCCGCACTGACAAGCAAGGCATAAAAAAAGGGTCGCTAGCGCGACCCTTTTCGGAATTGGTAGGCACAATTGGATTCGAACCAACGACCCCCACCATGTCAAGGTGGTGCTCTAACCAACTGAGCTATGTGCCTCCGATGGACGCGCATTCTAGAGATTCGCGCAGAGCAGTCAAGCTTTTTTCGCTAACTCTCTGATATCAGTAATTTTTGAAGGCCAAGATGTTCATCTCTTGCCTCCCTATGGCCAGAGTACGCTGGGAACGCTAGCATCAGCGTCAATTATTCAGAACAGAGGGTATCAGAATGCCGCACACCACCTATCCCTCTTCATATTATGCCGCCTCGGCGAATCCCACACCGCACCGGGAAACACTGGCCAGCCAGGTCGAAGCCGACGTCTGTGTCATAGGCGCTGGCTATACGGGACTGTCGACCGCCTTGTTTCTTCTTGAGCATGGTTTTCGGGTGGTCGTGTTGGAAGCAGCCCGGGTTGGCTTTGGCGCATCCGGGCGTAATGGCGGGCAGATCGTCAACAGTTACAGCCGTGACATTGACAGCATCGAACGCAGCGTCGGCACCAATGAAGCCCGACTAATCGGCGCAATGGCCTTTGAGGGTGGCCAGATAATTCGTGAACGCATCGAGCGCTACGGGATTGAATGCGACCTCAAGGATGGAGGCGTATTCGCCGCATTCAATGCGAAGCAGTTAAAGCATCTCGAAGCGCAGAAGTCCCTATGGGAGCGTTACGGCTATCGACAGCTTGAGCTTCTTGACCGCCAGGGCATCAGAAATGTAGTGGCCTGCGAGCGCTATCTCGGCGGCATGCTCGACCATGGGGGTGGCCACATCCATCCACTGAACCTCGCACTGGGTGAAGCGGCGGCGATCGAATCTCTGGGCGGGTCCATATACGAACAGAGCGCTGCGATCCGTATCGATAGAGGGGATTCTCCGTGCGTGCATACGGAGCAGGGGCATGTAAATGCAAAATTCGTGGTCGTGGCTGGCAATGCTTACCTTGGAGGGCTGGTACCGGAACTCGCAGCGAAATCGATGCCGTGCGGCACACAAGTTATCGCCACCGAACCACTTCCAGAAGAGCTGGCTAATAGTCTGTTGCCGCAGGATTACTGCGTCGAAGACTGCAACTACCTGCTGGACTACTATCGCCTATCCGCGGACAAACGCCTGATCTATGGCGGCGGTGTGGTTTACGGCGCACGTGACCCTGCTGACATCGAATCGATCATCCGACCCAAGATGCTCAAGACCTTTCCGCAACTTGCGAGCATCAAGACAGACTTTGCCTGGACGGGTAACTTCCTCATGACGCTGTCACGCCTGCCCCAGGTCGGCAGGCTTGGCAACAACATCTATTATTCCCAAGGGTGCAGCGGGCACGGCGTCACCTACACCCACGTGGCGGGAAAGGTGCTTGCCGAGGCATTGCGAGGGCAAGCGGAACGCTTTGATGCCTTTGCCAGCCTGCGGCATTACCCGTTTCCGGGTGGACACAGCTTGAGCGCCCCACTCAGTGCAATTGGCGCCGCCTACTACAGCCTGCGTGACCGGCTCGGCTTCTAGCGCTCAGTGGTTGGAAGGCATTGAGGGAGTTTGTAACACGCGGGCCCTTCGCTTGAGCCAACCACTGACGGGTGACCCCTGAAGCGGCTGTCATTCGGTTTCAGCCTGGCGGCGCACTGACGTGCCTCGTATGCCTGCGTCGCGCACCCCTGCTCCGCCAGAATCTGCGACAGGTTGAACCAGGCCGCAGCAAACCCGCTCTCCTGTGCCACGCTTCGACGCAGCGCCCGCTCCGCAAATTGCTTGTCGCCAAGGACATATTCGACGTTACCCAACGCGAACCACGACAGGTGCCCTGCCCAGCGCCTGGTTGCTGCCTCGTATGCGCGTCTGGCGCTCTCGATATGTCCGGTCTGCTCGAGATCACTTGCAGCCGTGAGCCAGCTTCCCTCCTCAGCCGTAGCGGGAATATCAGTGGGTTCAACCATCACCACAGCCCAGCGGTCACCTTTCGCCCAGCTGCGTATGAAGCTACGGAAACTGCCCTCCCAGCGGCGGGTTGTGCCGGATCGCAAGATGACGGACTGACTGCTGAGGTCATAACCTATGACCACTGCGAAGTGCCATTGCGGCAGACGATCAAAGCCCAGGTTCTGCAGTACCAGTACCGGGTTACCCGCCGCAACTTCCGCCAGCACCGCCTCCAGGTTCGGCGCCAACGGGTAGACCACCAGTTCATGAGCGCGGGCAGCAGCTACCATTTCGACCTGTAGGCTGCCCTTTCGCTCGGGTATGTAGACCTGCTCGACAAGCTGCTCCGGCGTCACGCCGATCTTGCGGTGGACCAACATAGTAGCCAGCGCGGCAGGGCCGCACTGGTAGGCTTGCTGAGGATAGAAAGGAACGCTGGCCAGCTCGACGTGCTCAGGCAGCTGCGCGTCTCCGATCGGCAACACCGGAATACGTGCACAGGCCCCGAGCAGACCGAGTGACAGCAGCAGCAGTACTGCTCGAATCAACGATTTATACAGTTGACGAAATTGAAGATATTGGTGGCGCACAACATATCCGTAATGATGAAGACCACCAGAAACAGCACGATGATGCCTACAACACCGGCACCCGCCGGAGCCTCATCCAGTTGTTGGTTGAACTGAGCCAACTCAGCCGGCGTCAAGCTGTTGATTCGCTTTTCGACCTGGTCACGCTCAACACCCATGGAGACCAGTTTTTCCTGAACACCCTTATCGTCCAACATCGTCAGCAATTGCTGGCGATCAACCTGCTGCTGATGCTCAGCAATGACTTCCGGCGTACCGATCATGGCCGCCTGCGCCAGGGGAAGCTGTGCGAACAACATAAAATGGATGGCAGCCAGGACGCTGGCCACGCGCTTGATCATCGACGACTTGAGCATGGTGAAACTCCTTATCTTTTATTGTCCTGTGCATATCGCCAAGGACCGTCAGCACTAAGACGTGGCCAAAAGCGTGGCAGTTCCGTCGTCGAACATCTTATCGCGTGGCCAAAGCCTGTCTGAACAGGACCTGTCTTCATTCGGATTGCTGCCTGATGCCACCGCGCTGAAATCGGAAGGTCGCTAAAACGTGCGATTGCAGCGCTTGAATAGCTAAACCGTGTGCAACTCATCCACATTGCGAGACGACTCCTGTTGCGTCTTATGGCCATAACGGACCCTGGCTCACCGACCAGCCAGGTTCTCAAACCTACCCTTGACCTTTTATTCAGGAGAACCCCATGCGCCAAATCCACGCTTTTTGCATCCTCGTGCTCAGCGGCGTCCTGTTTGGCTGTCAGACAAAAGCCCCGGACCAGGCCACAGGCGACGCCAGTGGTGATTGCAACGCTTCAGCTGCAGATCATCTGATTGGTGAACAAGCAACCCCCGCCGTGCTTGATCAAGCACGCCGAGAAAGCGGGGCCGGGACGGCTCGAATAGTTCGCCCCGGTGACATCGTTACGCTGGAATACAACTACCAGCGCCTGACATTGGTTACCAACGAGGATCTCGTCATCGAACGCATAGGCTGTGGTTAGGCAATATGCCACCGCTGGTCGCTCCGAAGGACCAGGTCTCCAATCAGTATTTGAATGCATTGACAGTCGGCGGTTAGGCTATAGGCGGCATATTGCCACCACACCTGCGGACAGCTCGGACTACCAAGGCCGTCAGCGACCCCCATCAAGCGAGCCGATAACATGAAGTACGGAAAACTACGCAGGGTGATGCCATTCGGGTTGGCCGTGCTGTTTCTTACTACGATGGCGCTGAAGACCACGCCGACCGGAGAGCTTTATCACGGAGCGGACAAGCTATATCACTGGATCGGCTTCAGCGTGCTTACCTACACCGCCCACCTCGCTTTTCCTCGTGTCAGGCCGGGCTCACTATTTCTCTGGACCATGATAGGTGGTGCATCAATAGAACTTCTGCAGGCGCTATCCCCGTCACGAACCCCTTCCCTTGCGGACATGACAGTAAACATCGTTGGCATCCTGACTGGTCTTGCCGCCACGCAACTGAAGCCCGCCAAACCACTGGAGCGAGGCCGACGCCGCCGTCACTCATACAACGGTACGAAGCGCCGGCGCTCCGAAAGCACACCTCAAAAGGAAAAGTTTTCCTGAGCGTGACTGTTACCCAGAAGTCGCAGCTAGTTGGTAGCGAGCCGACGCGCACGTAAAACCGTGGCAGAAACAGCCTTTGGCGGAGCAAAAAGAAAGTGCAGATTGAGGCGCTTCACCAATAGCTGCGCAACGAGAGGCGCCGCAAGCCCTACCAGCGTACCTGTTATAAGGTGAGCAGGTATTGAATCGATGCCCATGAACGAGGCCATTAACACACGCACGCCACTGCCCGCCAAAATATGCATCAGGTAGATGGTCATCGACGATGCCCCGATAAACAGTATACACTCGATGCGAACCCGACCCAGCCACATCGACGCTGCGACCATGAACAGGATCGAGACGATCGCCAGCGCCAGAACAGGCCACCCGCCGACTTCCCAGTTCAAACCAAAGGTGACGTGAAACAGATACTGGCCTGCTACGAACAACGCGCCAAACAGCCAGGTAAGCAGAATATAGCGCGCGAGAAAGAATGCTTTGATCTCGTTGAACCAGTTGCCAAGTGCAAAAAACACCGCGTTGCCATAAACGAAACGTGTCCAGTTACCGGTAGCAAGATCCTGCTTGAATATGTACAGCAAACCGAACCCAAGCAAGATAGGCAAAAAAAGCCGACGATCCGCTCGGGCATAGACGAAAGAGCACACCACAAATACCAGAAACAATGCATACAGAAACCAGAACTGTGCCCGCGGCGACCATAGCAAGGAGAGCACTTCTCCCAGCGACACCTGCCCGTTGGTGTAGTTGGATAGCACTACCTCAAGCAGGCCCTGCAGCAGCGACCACACAATAAACGGATATACGATCGTATCGACCTTATTAAGGATGAGTCCCGTTTTCCCGCGCTTCATCAGTGAGTCGTAGAAAAACAATCCTGACAAAAAGAAAAATAGCGGCATGTGGAAGCTATAGATAATGCTGTCCACTAGAACAAAACGGCCTTCTTCCATTGGCAAGCCGGCGTTGAAAACGCCGCGAGCGACATGCCCATAAACCACCAGGATGATCCCGATGGCCTTGGCATAGTCGACCCAGGCATTTCTCTCCTGCATCACAAATCTCCTGTCTATGGATAATCCGGTCCCTTCCTAGCTGTTACGAGCCGGATGGGAAAGGTAGACAATCGAATCTGCGATCTGTTTGTCGCTGGGAAACACCAATGGCATTGGCAGCAAAACAGCGGTCGCCCGCTAGTCGCTAGCCAGGTTGCAGCCTCAAAGCAAGACGCGGCTTTAATGCATCAAACCAATCTCTGCGAAGGGAATAAACGAAACCGGATCACCCTGTTGAAGCTTACGGTGCTCCCTCACCTCAACCAGCCCATCTGCCCATGCTGCGCTGCGTAGCATTGAAGAGCTCTGATTGGGATACAAAACTGCCCTCCCCGCTTCAAGCCGCGCGCGCAAGTATTCGCGGCGGTGCCCAGGCTTGTCCCAACTGAAACCCGCCGGAACCTCAAAACTTAAGGGTGCCGGAGAGGACATGCCCATCCTCCGAAGGAGATAGGGTCGAGCAAGCAGACCAAAGGTAACCAGAGTCGAAGCCGGATTTCCTGGCAGTCCGATTACCGGAACGCTCTTGTAACGGCCGCAGGTCAATGGCTTTCCGGGCTTGATTGCAAGCTTCCAGAACGACAACTCCCCCTCGTCCCGCAATACCTTGCCAAGAAAATCGGCCTCGCCAACCGAAACCCCTCCGGTGGACAGGATGAGGTCAGCCGTACCAAGCTCCGACAAGCAGGCACGAACACGGTCCAGATTGTCGGGCACGATGCCCTTATCCAATACCACACATCCCAGGCGTTCCAACCATCCACTCAGCATGACGCGGTTGCTGTTGTAGATCTGCCCGGGAGCGAGTGGGATACCCGGTTCGACCAGTTCATCTCCGGTAGAAAGCAGCGCGACCCTAAGTTTTCTGGAAACGGCAATGTGCGTCAGCCCCAAAGAAGCGGCAAGACCAAGCTCTACCGGGCCGAGACGAGTCCCTGCTTGCAGGACGGTTTCGCCCCGGCACAGTTCACCTGCCTGCGGCCTGACATGCTGACCGACTCTAGCCTGCTCGACGAAACGCACCCGGCCGTCAGCCAGTACTTCCGTGTTTTCCTGCATCTCCACGCTATCCGCCCCCTCGGGCAGTGGCGCGCCAGTGAAAATACGCGCACAGCAGCCAGGCTGCAGCGGCTGCGGTTGGCTGCCGGCGAAGATCGTCTGGCACACCACCAATGGGTGTCCACTCAGATCAGCCTGACGGAACGCATACCCGTCCATGGCGCTGTTCGGCCACGGCGGCAAATCCATGTCCGAAACCAAGGGCCTCGCCAGGACCCTGCCGAGGGCCTCGGCTAATGCGACCTCCTCAATCTCCCGAACAGGCGCTTCATCTGCCAACCGCAGCAGTGCTTCAAGCGCGTCGTCGACCGATATCAACCCAGCCGCTGGCGTTACCCTGGTCACGAACGAGTCTCGCAAGGCGCAGCCTGCTTGAGATGAGGGACAAAATTGCACGGCCGATGGCGCGCGTCGAGCTGTTCAGCAAGGATGCCATCCCAGGCGGTTCGACAGGCATTGGTCGACCCAGGAAGGCAGCACACCAGCGTTGCGTTCGACAGACCTGCCAACGCGCGGGACTGGACGGTTGAGGTGCCGATGTCGCCAAGGGATATCTGTCGGAAAAGCTCGCCAAACCCGTCGACTTCCTTGTCAAGAAGACAACGGACTGCCTCTGGCGTACTGTCGCGCGCGGTAAAACCAGTCCCGCCGGTTATTAGTACAACCTGCACCTCGTCCTCGGCGATCCATGTCGCCACCTGCGCGCGGATACGGTAGAGATCATCCTTGAGCAACACGCGCGCCGCGAGACGATGGCCGGCCGCAAGCAAACGATCGACGAGTAGCTGTCCAGACGTATCGGTGTCGGGCGACCGGGTATCACTGACGGTCAAAACGGCGATGTTCAAAGGTACAAAGGACTGATCAGCAAGATGGCTCATAAACGAGTTCCGTTTATTGGTATTTAATGGCGGGTGTTATATCACAGGCTTTTATCGGAGCACTTGATGGCGCCAAATCAGTCGTTTAACTGTTCCATACTGCTGCTTGCAGGAGGGCAAGGCCGGCGAGTGGGCGGCCAAGACAAAGGATTGATCGACTGGCATGGAAAGCCGTTGATCGCCTGGGTGCATCAGGTAGCAAGGCCGCTGACGGACGAAATTCTCATTTCATGCAACCGCAACCAGCAGCGTTACGCCTCATACGCCGACCGCCTGGTCGCCGATCAAGAACCAGACTTTCCAGGTCCGCTGACGGGCATAAGGGCCGGACTAGCTGCTGCAAGCCATAGCCAAATGCTGGTGCTTCCCTGTGATACGCCACTGGTCGATACAGCGCTGCTGACGCAATTGCTGGCCTACGCATACGAAGAGCCCAGCCTGCCAGTCATGCTCCGGCGCGGCAACCAATGGGAACCCCTTTTCTGTGTCATACCTGCCGGGCTGGCCACCGACATCGAGCAAGCGTGGCATGCGGGAGAAAGAAGCAACCGCGAAATATTGTTGAGGCTGGGTGCTCGCAGCCTGGACATCCGCAAGGATGATCCTCGCCTGGCCAATCTGAACTCGCCTGTTCTGCTCGCAGGGCAATCGCCACGCCAGGGAACTTAGCCTTCGCGCACGTCGTCACAAACGCAACAATCACCTGAGGGGAATGAACATGCGCGCAGGACCCGGCCCTACCTTGGCTTTGCTGATCGGATTTTCGGTGCTGGCTGGCTGCTCGAGCCCCAGCGTTATCACGCTGAATGACGGTCGTGAAATCCAGACACTCGATAGACCTGACTACGATGAGGATTCCGGCTTTTACGAGTACGAAGGCATCGACGGCAAGCCAGGGCAAGTAAACAAGGATCAGGTACGTACTGTTCAGGAATTATGAACGCCAGCCTGAAGATCCAGCGCGCCCGTAAAAAGCGTCATCCAGAAGCTTGTGGCCCAAAAGATTTTCTGTAAAATGCGCGCCATCTTCGGAGCGTAGCGCAGCTTGGTAGCGCGTCTCGTTCGGGACGAGAAGGTCGCTGGTTCGAATCCAGTCGCTCCGACCAAATCCCGATATCCAGACTCTGGCCTGGATGCAAAAACCGGCTAAACGCCGGTTTTTGTCGTTTAGGTAATCAGCCTTCACACGCTGCATCACGCCCCCAATACTTTGAGCGGTGCGCCACACCTGGTCGGCTCACTGCAGCTGAACGCCTACCGTTGCAGAAACCATACGACCTGCTCTATTTCGAAAGGCCAATCGAGTTCAGCCGCCGTATCCACGCGCCGCAGGACCGGTATTCGCAAGCCGTAGTCTTCGACCCATGCCGACTGTTCAGCGATGTCGAGCAATTCGACCATCAGCCCGTGCTCGACCAGAGGCAACAGTACTGCCTCGGCCTGCTCGCACAGGTGGCAACCGAGTGTTCCGAAAAGTTGGCATTCAGGAAGCATGGCAATGGCTCGACATTCTTAATGCGCCAATCTTAGCAGCCCCAGCATGCAGCCGTTCTTTCCCGACATTCCTCTCAGCACGGTGTAGATCACACGGAAAATGTGAACCTGGACCCACTCAAACGACGGTTTGATTTATGGGTTCGACTAGCGACCAGCAAAACGCTAGGATGCGCCAGCCCAAGCGGCCGAAGAGCCAGTGGGCCGGACGTGTAAGGTCGCGCATCGGTAGCGAAGCTTGATACTCATCAAGTCTGCGAACTACGACTGCCGAGCGAAATCACCGACACCCCAGGATTAAGCCTTAAAGACTAATGTCTAAAGGCTTTAACAACTGTGTAGTGCTTTATTGCATGGCGCCGTTAGAGCGACTTCAGAGCATCATCCAACGAGGAGACATAAGAAATGCTCAAGACCCCAATCGCCCGGGGCGTGGCACTTGCCACTCTGGGAGCAACACTGGCAATTCCTACCCTGGCCCAAGCTGCCTTTATCGAAGACACCAAAGCTGGTCTGGAACTGCGTAACTTCTACATGAACTCGGATAACCGCTCTGTACCATCGACTTCTCAGTCGAAGAGCGAGGAATGGGCGCAAGGCTTCCTGTTCAGAGCACAGTCTGGTTATACCGAAGGTACGGTTGGTTTTGGCGTAGATGCGTTAGGCCTTTTGGGAGTCAAGCTGGACTCTGGACGTGGTCGTACGGGAACAGGCCTGCTTCCTGTAGATAATGATGGCTCTGCTCCAACTGAATATTCCGAACTGGGCCTGACCGCCAAAGCCAAGATTTCCAACTCGATTCTGAAAGTCGGAACACTCGAGCCTAAGAACATGGCGGTTGCTCGCAGCGACTCTCGTCTGCTTCCGCAAACCTTCAAAGGTGGCCAACTCGTCTCCGAGGAGATCAAGGGACTGACGCTTGATCTTGGTTATCTAACCGAAGTGAACGAGCGCAATGACTCCCACTACGAAGATCTGAAAGGCTCCCTCAAGGGTGGTACGACAGTCGACGAGATTGACAACTTTCTCTTCGCCGGCGCCAGCTACAAGCTGCTAGACAACCTGACTGGTAGCTACTACTACAGCAACTTGGAAGAAGCTTACAAGCAGCATTCTTTTAACCTTGTGCACGTACAGCCGCTGGGTGAAGGACAATCCCTGAAAACCGATCTGCGTTATGCACGTTCGAGTGATGATGGTTCGTCGACCGTAGATAACAAGGCTCTCGGCGGTATGGTGACCTACTCGGTTAGTGGACACAGCTTCGGTATTGCCTATCAGGAAATGAAAGGTGACACCGGTTTTGCCTACCTGAATGGTACCGACCCCTTCCTCGTCAACTACGTCATGATCGCTGCAGACTTTGCCAACGCCGATGAAAAGTCCTGGCAAGCGCGGTACGACTATAACTTCGCGTCCATCGGCATTCCCGGCTTGACCTTCATGACTCGCTATGTGACCGGCGACGACTTTGGCGCAGGCGGAAACAGCAAGGAATGGGAACGCGACACCGACATCGCATACGTCTTCCAGGACGGCGCCCTGAAAAATCTGGGCGTTAAATGGCGTAACGGGACCTATCGCAGCAACAGTACACGCGATATCGACCAGAACCGCTTAATCGTCAGCTACACCATCCCGCTGATGTAATAGCGACTGACTGCGAATTTTTGCAGTATCAAAGAAACCCGCTTCGGCGGGTTTCTTGCTTTTCGCTACTGAGCGAACAGTGCATTCTCGGGGACGTCTGCCATTAATCTGAACCGAGCCCACTCGACGATCGAGATCGTTCACTCACTGCAAACGAAACGGGAACCTTAGGCAACTACGCTGCTCGAAGCTTGAGACACCGGGACGACTTGTCCCCGCGAGACTCAAGAGGAGCTGCAGATGTCTACCGAATCGACTTTCGGCACCAACGACACAACGCCGATTCCAGATGGAACTACCGGAACCACTCAATCATCACTGATCGACAAATCGGCCCATCGACGCAATCTGCAGGCGGCACAGAGCGCGCTGATCGATGAGTTCCGCACCTTGATCGGTGACACCGAGCGCCTGCTCAAGCATACCCAGGACACCGCCGGCACCCAGACCGAAGAATTGCGTGGAAAGATCAACGCCAACCTCGGCCGTGCTCGCCAGATGCTGACCGAACAGGAAAGCTCCTTGCGGCAGCAAGGCCAGGCCGCGATTCAGTGCACAGAAGAATATGTTCACACGCACCCATGGCAATCTATCGGCATCGCTGCTGGGGTCGGCTTTCTTCTCGGCCTGGTTACCCGTCGCTGATGTGGGGAGAAAACCCTATGGAATCCAATCATCCGGATGAAGCACCCGCGCCTTCTCTGAAGAAAATGGGCGGTGCCCTTGCCGGTCTCGTGCAAGGGCATCTGGAATTGGTTGGTATCGAGATTCAGGAGGAGCGAACCCGCGTATTCAAGCTGTTTCTTCTAGCCAGCATCAGCTTGATCCTAGGTTTGTTGATTCTTGTCGGCCTGTCCGCTGCCATCGTTATCGCTTTCTGGGAAAGCAACCCCATCGCAGCGATCATCGTTCTGTGCCTGCTGTATGGCGTCGCCATGTCGCTTTGCATCAGCCAGGCGATGCGGCTCGCCAAGGAAAGCGCGTCGCCCTTCCAGGCGACAGTCGAAGAACTTGCTCGCAATCGGGAACGGTTACTGCCATGAGCCTGCCTCTCAGCACATCCAGCGATCTAGCCATGCGCAAGGACCTGATCCGCTTGCGCATGGAAATGAACCGTCAGCAGCTCCTCTACCACTCCCAGCCGCTTACCCACCCCTTCCAGCGGATCAAGGGCATGGTGAGCCATCGTACGAGCACCGAGCATCACTTGAGCAAAGGGCCGATCATGATCGCTGCCACGCTGGCGCTGACGCTTTTCGGACGACGTCTCGGCAAAGTTGGCAAGCTGGCACGACTGGGCATAACGCTCTACCCCTTGTTGCGTCGGCTGCGCCATTGACAGGCAGTACCAGAGGCGGTGGTGAGCTGATGTAACCCCGCCTCTTCTTTCCGTATGGTCTCGGGCAAGACAAGTCTGTACGCTGGCTCACGCATTTTCCACAGTGTGCACCATCGCTCGCCCGCTTGACGGTGCCTTTCGCATTGCGCTGGAAACCGTGACCATTTACGGCAACGAGGAGATTGTTCTTGGACTGGCAAACCCTGCTTACACGTGAACGGCTCGGAAAGCCGATCCACAGCAATGAGGAGCTGGGTCGAAGTCCTTTCCATAAAGACCACGACAGAATCATATTTTCTGGCGCGTTCCGCCGCCTCGGGCGCAAGACCCAGGTGCACCCTGTATCCAGCAACGATCATATCCATACCCGGCTGACCCATTCGCTGGAGGTCAGCTGCGTGGGTCGCTCGCTGGGGATGCGAGTCGGCGAGGTCCTGCGTGAGGAAATGCCGGAGTGGTGCAGTCCTGCAGACCTCGGCATGATCGTCCAGTCGGCCTGTCTTGCACACGACATCGGCAACCCGCCCTTTGGCCATTCAGGTGAAGATGCCATCCGCTACTGGTTCCAACAGGCGGCTGGTCGTGGCTGGCTGGATGACATGAGCGATGCGCAACGAGCGGATTTCCTTCACTTCGAAGGCAATGCCCAGGGCTTCCGGGTGTTGACCCAGCTTGAGTACCATCAATTCGATGGCGGCACACGGCTTACATATGCCACCCTGGGGACCTACCTCAAATATCCCTGGACATCTCGCCATGCCGAAGCCCTGGGGTACAAGAAACACAAGTTTGGCTGCTACCAGAGCGAGCTTCCGCTTCTTGAACAGATTGCCTCGAAACTTGGCCTCCCTAAGCTGGACGAGCAGCGCTGGGCGCGGCATCCACTGGTCTATCTGATGGAGGCAGCAGACGACATCTGCTACGGCCTGATTGATCTGGAGGACGGTCTGGAGATGGAGCTGCTGGACTATGCAGAGGTCGAATCACTGTTGCTGAGCCTGGTCGGTGATGACCTTCCGGAAACCTACCGCCAACTAGGCCCCGGTGATTCGCGCAGGCGCAAGCTGGCCATCCTCCGTGGCAAGGCCATCGAGCATCTCACCAATGCCGCGGCGCGGGCTTTTGTGGAGCAGCAAAAGGCGTTGCTGGCCGGTGAGCTTGTAGGTGATCTGGTTGAGCACATGCACGGGCCGGCCAAGACCTGTGTCCTGCAGGCCAAGGCCATGGCCAGAGAGAAGATCTTCCAGGACAAACGAAAGACGCTGCACGAGATCGGTGCCTATACCACGCTCGAAATATTGCTTAACGCGTTCTGCGGTGCCGCTCTGGAGCAACATGGAGGCCGGACGCCTTCATTCAAGAACCGCCGTATTCTCGACCTGCTTGGCAGCAACGCGCCCGACCCGGCATGGCCGCTGTATCGCTCGTTCGTGCGGATGATCGACTTCATCGCGGGCATGACAGACAGCTACGCGACCGAGATGGCTGGAGAAATGACCGGACGTTCCAGCCCTACGTGAGAAAGATGAAGAAACCCCTGTGGCACAGACTTGGCTGGCATCCGGGACGTCCTGCCTGGGGGGCAGCCATGGTTGCCGGCCTCGGTTGCGCATTGCCCCTTCTGCTCGGGCTGTTCAGCGGTCATACGGGCTTTCTCTGGGCAACAGTGGGCGCCTTCCAGGCCGCGAAAGCAGACCCGCTGCACCGTCTGGGCATGTTGCGAATGCTGCTATTGATTGCGCTGGGCGCCACCAGCGCAGGGCTTGGATTCTGGTCAGCCCCTCATCCCTGGGCCAGTCTTGGTTTATTCGCATTCTACGGATTGTTGCTGGCGTGGTTGCAACGCTATGGCAGTGAGGCTGGGAAACTGGGCATCGGCCTTGCCATATGCCTGTGCCTTGGCCAGGGTCAGTACGGGATAGGTGATTTCAACAATCCACAGGCGATTGCCGTGCTGTTTGCACTGGGCGGGTTGTGGGTCACCCTTCTGGCCTTTGGCCTGCGAGGGATGCACGGACTGCGCATGTGGCCCTACATGCCGAGGCTGCTCAGCCTGCTCAAGGTCATGCGGCGACACGCCCGGCGGACACCGATTCGCCAGTGGCGGCTGCATGCCCTGACCTATCTGCTGGCAACTGCGGCCGGGGGGCTTATCGTCACCCTTGCCGATCTCCCACGTGGGTATTGGTTGACCCTCGCGGTCTTCACGACCTTGCAGATGGATCTGCAACGCAGCCTCGTGCGAGCGTTGCAGGCAAGCCTCGGAATACTCTGCGCGGCGGCAGTGCTGATCTACATGGGCCACAGCCTGGCCGATCCACCGATGATGGTGATGATCATGCTGCCATTGGTGATGTTTAGCCGCGCATTCCAAGCACATCACTACGGGCTTTTTGTTCTGCAGACGACGCTGAGCTTCCTGTTGCTGGCCGAAACCCTGGCTCAGGACTGGGACCTTCCACAGCTACGCCTGATCAACGCCACGATCGGCGTCGGCGTTGCCCTGGCAGTTACCTTGCTGGTGCAACTGTTGCGTCGACTGACCGCCCGAACGCTTTTGCGCCGAGACAGGCGATCAACCGATACCGATCAGGGCAAGGACAACTCGATCACGCCTTAGCGTTGATCTCGTTTTCGGGGTACCAGACATCCATCAGCGGACTGACGCTGAACTCGGACAGCTCTTCGCGCCCTTTCAGCCAGGCCTCTACTTGGCCGCGCTGCTCCTCTGAAACCGAACCGCGGCGAGCCAGGCAAACGAAGCCGTAGTCTTCACCGCCAACGTAACCCAGCCCATTGTGTTCAATTGCGTCATTCAGGAAGGCCTCGAGGAAAGCGTCCACGGCCTTCCCATCGAGCCCTTCACGGTAGGTCAGGTTGATCTCAAAACCCAATTCCTGGAATTCATCGACACAGAGTTTCTTGCGCAAGCGACGCGAGCGATTGGTAGCCATTGAACGGTCCTTTATCTTTACTGGATGACGGCGCGCACTCTAACAGCAACCTTAGGCTTGTGCGATGACAGCGCATTCCTGCGACTGGCTCGACGGTCACAACTCCCTTTGCAGACCATACCGAACGCCGGCTACGCTTGTCGGACGAGAAATGCGCTGCCTCCTGGCGACGGGCATAATGCTCCGTCACTTCTTCCCTGAACGCTGTAGGGAATTCCCATGTCGAGTATGTCTGGCATCGTTACACCGACTTGCAGAAGTCGGAACACCTTTCGCAATCGCATTCTTGGCGGCCTTGCCATTGCCGCGCTGACGTTTCCGGTCGTCGCCGAAACGGTCGTGCAGACCCTGCCGTCACGTGTCGCACAGGCCTTGAAAGCAAACAAGATCGAGAGCAGTGCGCTGTCTGTGGTCATGCTGCCACTGAATGGCAACGCCTCGCCGACCTTCTTCAACGCTGACGTCTCGGTGAATCCCGCATCGACGATGAAGCTGGTCACGACCTACGCCGCACTCGAGCTGCTCGGCCCTAACCATCAGTGGAAGACGGAATTCTACGTTGACGGGCCGGTAGAAAACGGCACCTTGAACGGCAACCTCTACCTCAAGGGCGGAGGTGACCCAAAGCTGAACATGGAGAAGCTCTGGTTGTTGTTGCGCGACCTGAGAGCGAATGGCGTCCAGACGGTAACGGGCGATCTGATCCTGGATCGCAGCCACTTCGTCCAGCCTGCACTGCCGGTGTTTGATGACGATGGCAACGACAAGAACAAGCCCTTCCTGGTGGGACCGGATTCGCTGCTGGTCAACCTGAAGGCACTGCGGTTCATCGCCCGCAATGACAACGGGCGCACCAGCGTGATCGCCGAGCCGCCCATTGCCTCGGTGCGCATAGACAATCGCATCCAGTCGCTGCCCAAGGCCAAATGCCCAGGCTGGCCGGACATTCGCTACAACCCGGTTAACGATGCAGGCGGCACGACAGTAGTGGTCACCGGCAAGCTGCCAGTGGGTTGCAGTGGCCAGACCTACCTGTCCCTGCTCGATCATCCAGGTTATGCAGCAGGCGCTGTACGCGCCATCTGGAAGGAACTGGGCGGGGCTATCCTGGGCGCGGATCAGGTTTCCCAGGTGCCAGACTCGGCGCGCATGATCGCCCGGGCTTATTCTCCGGATCTGGTCGAGATCATTCGGGACATCAACAAGTACAGCAACAACACCATGGCGCGGCAGTTGTTTCTTAGCCTCGGTGCCGAGTTCCGTAACGAGTCGGATGCCGATGACGCCAAGGCTGCACAGCGGGTCATCCGCCAATGGTTGGCGAAGAAGGGGCTGATTTCGCCTCACCTTGTCATGGAAAACGGATCTGGTCTGTCCCGTGCCGAACGGGTCAGTGCACGAGAGATGGCCAGCCTGTTGCAGGCTGCCTGGCAAAGTCCTTACGCGGCTGAGTTCATCTCTTCGATGCCGCTGGCCGCGCTTGACGGCACCATGCGCAAGCGCCTGCGCAACACAGGAGTCGCCGGCAAGGCGCATATCAAGACAGGCACGCTGAACACGGTACGCGCCATTGCCGGCTATAGCCGAGACAACGACGGCAATACCTGGGCTGTCGTTGCGATACTCAACCACCCGCGCCCCTGGGGAGCGTCAGCAGTGCTGGATCAGGTGTTGGTCAGTTTGTACAACCAGCCAGGCAATCAAAGCACCGCACAGCGTTAGCGACAGACGCCGACGGCAAGGCCGTTCGGCGCTGTATGCCTCTACACACGCCCCCCCTGACCTTAGCGCGCCTGAAGCTTCCAGGCGCGGTGGATCCTGCTGTTGCGACGGAAGTCTTCATCCAGCGTCGTGGCGGTTATTTCCTCTACGACGTAACGCTCGGCAACGCCTGGATCAAGCACGAACTTGCGGAAGTTGTTGGAAAAGTACAGGGTGCCGCCGCTCGCCAGACGCGCCATGGCCAGGTCGAGCAAGGCGACGTGGTCGCGCTGGACATCGAACACGCCTTCCATGCGCTTGGAATTGGAGAAGGTTGGCGGATCGATGAAGATCAGGTCGTATTCACCGCGATCTTCTTCTAGCCAGGCCATGACGTCAGCCTGCTCGAGGCGCTGGCGATCGGATAGGCCGTTGAGCGCCAGGTTGCGCCGCGCCCAATCCAGGTAGGTCTTGGACAGGTCTACGCTGGTGGTGCTGCGAGCGCCGCCCTTGGCCGCATGCACCGTGGCCGTCGCGGTATAGCAGTAAAGGTTCAGAAAGCGCTGGCCTGCCGCTTCGCGCTGAATTCGCATCCGGATCGGCCGATGGTCGAGAAACAGGCCGGTGTCCAGGTAGTCGGTAAGATTGACCAGCAGCTTGACGCCGCCTTCTGCGACTTCGAGAAAATCACCCTGGCTCGCCTGACGCTCATATTGACGCGTACCGCTCTGGCGCTCGCGACGTTTGACCACCACCTTGGAGCGGGAGATACCCAGCGCTTGCGGTATCGCACCGAGTGCATCGTACAGCCGCGCCTGGGCTTTTTCAGGGTCGATCGAACGTGGCGGCGCGTATTCCTGGACGTGCACCCAGTCGCCATACAGATCGATCGCCAGGGCGTATTCAGGCATATCGGCATCATAGAGCCGATAGCATTCAATTCCCTCCCGCCGCGCCCACTTGCCAAGCTGGCGCAAGTTCTTTTGCAAGCGGTTGGCGAACATCTGCCCGCCCTCGCTGAGTCGGGCCAACTCCTGCGCGGGCTCCGGGTCAGCCTGCGGTGCAGGCGAAGCGGAAGAAGATCGCTGTCCCGTGACGAACTGGTCAAGGTCGACCTTGATCAGCAGGAGCTTGCACGGCAGTGCACCATTCCAGAAGGCGTATTGCTTGTGACTGCGAACCCCCATGCGTTTGCCCAGATCAGGCGCAGAGGTCAGTACGGCAGCTTCCCAGCCCAGGCAAGCCTGGCGCAGACGCTCGCCGAGATTCTGGTACAGGTAGACCAGGCTGGCTTCGTCGCCCAAGCGCTCACCGTATGGAGGGTTACAGATCACCAGGCCTTTCTGGTTCTGGTCGGGGCGCGGCTCGAATGTCGCCACGTCGCCCTGATAGACACGGATCCAGCTGGCCAGTCCGGCGCGTTCGATGTTATTTCGGGCGGGCTGGATCAGGCGCGGATCGGCTTCGTAGCCGCGGATCCACAACGGTGGCCTGGCCATCCCGGCATCGGCGCGTGCTTGTGCTTCGGCGTGTAGACGCGACCACAGCGCCGGGACATGGCCCAGCCAGGCGGAAAAGCCCCAACGCTCACGACGCAGGTTGGGTGCAATATCCGCTGCCATCATTGCCCCTTCGACGAGAAAGGTTCCGACACCGCACATGGGGTCCGTCAACGCACCGCCCTGCGCAGCGATCCGCGGCCAGCCCGCGCGTATCAGCACGGCGGCCGCCAGGTTCTCCTTGAGCGGCGCGGCGCCTTGCTGCAAACGGTAACCGCGCTGGTGCAGGCTGTGTCCGGAAAGATCCAGAGACAGGACGGCCTGGCCACGATCCAGTCGCAGATGCACGCGCACGTCCGGGTTCAGCTTGTCCACGCTGGGCCGCTCACCTGACGCCGTGCGGAGCCGGTCCACGATGGCATCCTTGACTTTCAGGGCGCCGAAATGGGTGTTGTCGATGCCCGAACCGTTGCCGCTGAACTCCACCGCCAGGCTACCGGTGGCTTCGAGATGTTCAGCCCAGTCGATTCGGTAGACGCCGTCATACAGCGTATCGGCGTTTTCTGTAGCGAAACGATCGAGCACGAGCAACACGCGGTTGGCGAGCCTTGACCACAAGCACAGGCGATACGCCACTTCCATGCTGCCAGCGCCACGAATCGCGGCGGTCTGCTCGCGGGCATCTTCCAAGCCAAGCTCGACGGCCTCGGCAAGCAACAGGCTTTCCAGCCCCTTGGGACAGGTCAGGATAAGTTCGTGTCGATCAGTCATGGGGTATCCCAGAAAAATGTTCATTCAGGCCGCGCCTGGAGGAGCTGGCCTGGCTTGGAAAAGATCGATATCCGCAAATATCACGGCTGTTGTCGGTATCGCCAATCTACTGGTGCTGCGCAAACCTTTGTATGGTGGGCCTTATGGGTGCGGCCACGGTTTGGTTACGTCCTTATGACAAAACGATCGTTCCCGCGCCGGGCCCATTGCGTTAGAAATCGACCTAGTCCGGCGTCGCAACGACGTCTGGTAGAGCCCCGCCACGCCGGCAGCGGGGTTCGCTGGCAGTCCAGCTGCCTGATCTCGCCATGAGGTCAACAGGAACACCAGTCAACCACTGAGGGCAATACCCAATGAGAAGACTCAAGCGTGATCCGATGGAACGAGCATTTCTGCGTGGTTATCAGCATGGCATACAAGGCAAATCTCGCGATTTATGTCCCTTCTCCCACTCCGAAGTACGCCAAGCCTGGATCAACGGCTGGCGGGAGGGTCGCGGCGACAACTGGGACGGTCTGACTGGCGCAGCCGGTCTTCATCGACTGAACGAACTTCACGCGGTCGGCTGATTCTGGATCACACCGACGTCAACTGGCACGCCCCACCCGGGCGGCGGGCCTAGAGCCCGGGGCTCCCAAAGGGAGCCCCTCCGGGCATCATTCCCTCCCAGCATCCTTGCGCACCGGCAACGCAGCGATCGCATCCACCGCCTCGCGAATAAGCGCAGGCCCCTTGTAGATAAAGCCGGTATAGAGTTGCACCAGACTGGCACCCGCCTCGATTTTCTCAGCCGCGTGGCGCCCCTCGGTGATTCCGCCAACGGCAATGATTGGCAACCGCCCACGCAGCGTGTCGGCGAGCACCTTGACCGTATGCGTGCTTTTCTCCCGAACCGGTGCGCCTGAAAGACCGCCCGCCTCATCCGCATGGGCCAGGCCCGCAACACCTTCGCGACCGAGCGTGGTGTTCGTGGCGATGATCGCGTCCATGCCGGACTGCAGCACCGTCTCCGCCACCAGCACCGTTTCCTCATCGGTCATGTCCGGCGCGATCTTGATAGCCAGTGGTACCCGCTTGCCATGCAGGACCTCAAGATCCTCGCGACGCAGGCGAAGGGCGTCGAGCAGTTGCTTCAGCGAATCCCCGAACTGCAGACTGCGCAGGCCCGGAGTGTTAGGCGAGCTCACATTGACGGTCACATAGCTCGCCTGGTGGTAGACCTTGTCGAGACACAACAGGTAGTCATCCTGCGCGCGCTCTACAGGCGTGTCGAAGTTCTTGCCGATATTGATGCCCAGGACACCTTTGAACCTGGCCGCATCCACCCGTTCAAGCAACGCATCGACGCCCTGGTTGTTGAACCCCATCCGATTGATGATCGCTTCTGCTTCAGGCAGCCGGAATACACGCGGCCTGGGGTTTCCCGGCTGTGGCCGAGGCGTCACGGTTCCCACCTCGACAAAGCCGAACCCCAGCTGCGACATGCCGCAGATCGCCTGGCCGTTCTTGTCCAGCCCGGCGGCCAACCCAACCGGGTTGGGGAAATCGAGCCCCATCACTCGCACCGGCAAGCTGGCCGGGGGTTTGCCCAGCAAAGCGTTAAGCCCAAGACGACCGCCCGCCCCTATCAGGTCGAGAGAGAGCTCGTGGGCAGTTTCGGGCGTGAACTTGAACAGCAGCTGACGGGCCAGGTTATACATACAAAGCCAAATCCTGGGAAAGTGGGCCGCGGAGTATAGCAGGCGCCCGCATTCCCAGCCCTTGAACCTGAAGCCTTGAACCGGTGCGCGCGGGGGTCAACCAACCCGGCGGAGCCCGATCAGCTTCCCGTCTGCAGAAAACTCGATCTCGAATGAACCAAACACGCCCGCACTTGTCAGAAAGGGTCGCAGGTGGTGCGCAGGCAAGCTGACGCTCTTTCCCTCCCGGCTCCTGATCAGGATACGATTGGCACGTCCCTGATACACCGCCAGCAAGCGGTCGGCAGGTAACGCGATATCCAGCACGAGGCGTAGCATGGAGGCTCCTCAATGAACAGTGCAGCGATTTTGCCACATTGGTGCATGACCTATATCCAGACTCCAGACGTCTGCCTTCTGCAGCAGAAGCTTGATGCCAGCACACACGGATCTAGGCCCTGTCATGCCTATACCGTAGCCCATCGAGCCCATGCATCATGATGAGCCTGCCCGAGGCAATGCCGTCCGTGACCTCCCGAATCGCCAGATTAGCGCAACGCCTGGGACTGACCGGCAAATCGCCGCGCCAGACGCTCGAACATGCCAGCCAGATCAGGCTGCCCTTCGCTCCGCTGGAAGAACCTTCTCCCGGCATCTTCTGGCAAGACGGCCCCTGCCTTCAGCGTTTCGCCGACCTGCCACGTGGCGCATTGTCCGGCCCGATCCAGGAAGACAAGGCCCGTGCACATGCCGCCCTGACGCGCCTGGTACGCAAGGAAGTCAGCTTTTTCCAGGCTTTCGATCTGCGCCAGATAGACGGACTCAGCGGCCAGAATGGCAGTGGCCAGATCTACCCGACCTTTGAAGCCTTCGCCGCCACTCCGGCCTGCCGCCAGCTCAGGGTCATCAGTTACAAGGACTTCGTAAAAACGCTCAGTGCAGCGCTGCCCGACTTCCAGGCCAACGCGCCCCTCGAACTGCGACAGGCCAGCTGGCTCGGTGAACGCGTCTACTGGGCAGGTGAACACCACAGCGAAGCCTTCGCTTGCGCCATCGCTTATGCCCGCCTTCGCGGACTCGAGATCTCCCTGCCCTGCGAGCTGACCGACTACCGCCTGGACGCGTCTGGCCTGCAAGCGCTGGATAACGAATACCATGCGATCACCTTGCCTGCACAAGCCTGGAGTGACCGCACCTTCATGAATCTGCTGCTTGATGCGAAGGCGCCCTATGCCCGCCTGACATTGCTGCGCAGCGCCAGCAATTCCGAGTTGTTACTGCTGGAGAGAAGCGACTTTTCAGCCAACGCGTTGGGCGAGGGTCTCAAGCTGGCCGGCGCGCCGGACATGGTTCGCTACCTGCGCGATCTGCCGCAGATAACGCGCTTTCGCCTGGGCCGGCAGCCCTCTCAGCCAGACTGACCATCGCCGGGTCGCGCAGTGTGCCTGGCTGGCACTGTCTCCGGCGCGGTCTGCATCAGTGCGGCACGCCAAAGAAAAAGCCGGCGCAATCGCGCCGGCTTTCCATTCAAACCGCCAGCCTGCCTGGCGGTTGGTGCGCACTAGCGACGTGCACTTTCCAGGGCAAGGTCCTGCAGCTCACGACCGGCAACCGCATACATTGCATAGTCAACCGTCGTGGCGCTTCGTAGCTCGACCAACATCTTGCGCCAGCGCTCGACCTGATACTGACGCTGCTCAAGCCAGAGCTGTACCCGCGCATCGAGTGCGTCCGGCGCCCCGCTCATCTGCAGCACCGACACGGTGATCGCTCGCTGTTGACCATCCAGGTCGTCACGAAAGCTCTCGCGCGCCAGGGCTTGCCAGTTGTTTTCCACGGGCAGACTGGTCACCTGCTGCAGATACCACGGCAGTTCCAATGCTCCGCCTACAGCAAAGTAAGCTGCGGCGACCTCCGCCGGGGGCTGGCCGGTTTCGTCAGCGGCTTCAAGGATCGGTAGCAGCGTGTACAGATGGTTGGTCCCGGCGACCATTCGCGCCAACAGCTCCGGAACACCTGCTTCGGTGTAGCGCTCATAGCGTGCCTGCCATAGCTCACGCGTGGCGCCCTGCAGTAGGGAGTCGAGCTTCAGCCCCAGCGCGGCGACGCGCGGCCCGAAATGCCCGACGTCGCGGGCTGCATCCAGCTCGTTGCGACGGTTGCGCAGGAACCAGCGCGTGGCCCGACGCCCCAAGCGCATCAGTTCATCCATGAGGTTCAACTGCAGTTCAGCCGGGATCTTGTAGTCGAGCGCCTCGATCTGGCGGAACCAGTGCGGCAGGTGAAAGATGTCCCTGACGATCACATAGGCCCCGGCGACATTCGCTGCGCTCAGCCCGGTTGCTTCATGCAAGCGCTGAACAAAGGTAATACCCATGTTATTGATCAGATTATTGGCAATCTGGGTGCTGACAATTTCGCGCTTGAGGCGATGCTGCAACATCGCATCGCGGTAATGCTCAGCCAGCAGCTGCGGGAACGCACTTTCCATCTCGCGGGCCAGATAGGCATCGTCCGGCACGCGGGATTGCAGCAAGGCTTCCTTCAGATGGATCTTGCTGTAGGAGATCAGGACCGACAGTTCTGGACGGGTCAGCCCTTTACCAAGCGAGGCACGGTCAGCCAGGACCTCGTCGGTTGGGAGGAACTCCAGTGCCCGATCCAGCAGACCGTCCGCTTCGAGCGCACTGATCAGCCGCTTGTACTCGGCCCCACCCTCGCGAGCGCGGTGTTCGGCCTGTGACAACGCCTGGGTCTGCTTGTAGTTGTCATGCAGCACCAGCTCGGAGACCGCATCGGTCATGTCGAACAACAGCTTGTCGCGCTGCTTGCCCGTCATGTCGCCGGCACTGACGATCTCGTTGAGCAGGATCTTGATATTGACCTCATGGTCCGAGCAGTTCACTCCGCCCGCGTTGTCGATGAAGTCGGTATTCGCCGCGCCGCCGTGCAAGCAGTACTCGACCCGTCCCAGCTGGGTGATGCCCAGGTTGCCACCCTCGCCAACGACCTTGGCGCGAAGCTCGTTGCCGTTGACCCGCAGGATGTCGTTGGCCTTATCGCCGACATCCGCATGGCTTTCGGCGGTGCTCTTCACATAAGTCCCGATACCGCCATTCCAGAGTAGATCCACCGGTGCCTTGAGCAGCGCGTGAATCAGTTCGGCAGGAGTCAGCTGATCGGCCTCTATTTCGAAGCGTGCCTTCATCTGCGGCGTTATCGTGATGCGCTTGGCCGAGCGCGGGAATATTCCACCGCCCGCTGAAATCAGCGAAGCGTCATAGTCGGTCCATGACGAACGCGGCAAATCGAACAGGCGCTTGCGCTCGATGAAGCTGCGGGCGGCATCCGGGTTCGGATCGATGAAGATGTGCAGGTGGTTGAACGCGGCAACCAGCTGGAGGGTTTCGGACATCAAAAGGCCATTGCCGAATACGTCTCCGGCCATGTCGCCAATCCCGATGACGCTGACCGGGTCGCGCTGCACGTCGACTCCTCGTTCGCGGAAGTGACGCTGTACCGAGACCCACGCGCCCTTGGCGGTGATACCCATCTTCTTGTGGTCGTAGCCAGCTGATCCGCCTGAAGCGAAGGCATCCCCCAGCCAGAAGTCGTACTCGGCAGCGATACCGTTGGCGATATCGGAAAAGGTGGCGGTGCCTTTATCTGCTGCCACCACCAGATAGGGGTCATCTTCGTCGTAGCGCAATACGTTGGCCGGCGGCACCACCTTGCCGTCCTTGAAGTTATCAGTGATGTCCAGCAGGCCGCTGATGAATATCCGGTAGCAGGCGATGCCTTCGGCCAGCACCTCGTCACGCGAACCGCTCGTTGGCAGCCTGCGCGGGACGAAACCGCCCTTGGCCCCGCCGGGCACGATGATGGCGTTCTTGACCTGCTGCGCCTTGACCAGGCCGAGCACCTCGGTGCGGTAGTCCTCTTCACGATCGGACCAGCGCAGGCCGCCCCGTGCGACCTTGCCGCCGCGCAGATGTACGCCCTCGACACGCGGGGAATAAACGAATATCTCGAACTTGGGTGCCGGGCGCGGCATTTCCGGAATCGAACGGGGGTCGAGCTTGAAGCTGAAATAGCTTTTTGCCTTGCCGCTGGCATCGGTCTGGTAGAAGTTGGTCCGCAACGTTGCTTTGATCAGGGCCAGGTAACGCCGCAGGATGCGATCCTCGTTGAGTACCGCGACGTCATCCAGAGCCGTGACGATAGCCTGCTCCAGGCGCGCCTGCTTGTCGGCCAGATCGTCCTCGCCGAGCTTGCGCGCCAGATAGAAACGCATCTTGAACAGGCGCACCAGCTCGCGGGCAATGGCGGTATGGTTGAGCAATGCGCTGGCGATATACCCCAGGTCGAAGCCCATGCGGATCTGCTTGAGATAACGGCCATAGGCCCGCAACAGCGCCACTTCCCGCCAGGTCAGGCCCGCCGTCAGCACCAGCCGGTTAAAGGCATCGTTTTCTGCCTGGCCGTTATGGATCGCAATGAAGGCATCCTGCAGGGGCTCATTGATTTCCATCAGATCGATTTCGAGCCCTTCGGCATAGGTAAACGCGAAATCATGAATCCAGTATTCGCGACCGTCCTTGCGCCGCAGATGGAAGGGAAACTCACCCAGCACCCGCAGACCAAGGTTCTCGAGAATCGGCAACATGTCCGACAAGGGCAGCGGCGAGTTCAGGTGGTACAGCTTGCAATGCAGGCGATTCTCCACCGCCGTGATCGGCTGGTAGAAACTCATCACCAGCGGTCGCTCGTCGCTCAGGCTCAGCACATGCTGCATGTCGACCGCGGCTGAGTGGGGCGCGAAACGCTCGCGATAACCGGCGGGAAAGCCTTTCGGGAAGTCAGCCAAAATGCCGGTGCCCTGCCCCTCGCCAAAGCGCTCGATGACCACGCTCGTATAGTCGTCCTGCCAGGTACGGCAGGCTTGTACCACTTCGTTCTCCAGCTGAACCGGATCGAACTGAACCTGCTTGTTCGGATCCAGGCGCAACAGGAATTGCACGCGGATCAGGACGGATTCAGAAAAATAAGTAGAAAATTCACAACCGCTCGCCTCCAGGCGATCCATCAATACCTGCTGAATACGCAGGCGGGTCTCGGTCGAGTAACTGTCACGGGGAACATACGCCAGGCAGTAGCAGAATCGCCCGTAGGGATCGATCCGCATGAACAACCGCAGCTTGTTGCGCTCCTGGATCTGGACGATGGCGATGGCAGTGCTGAACAGCTGGTCGAGCGTCATCTGGAACAGCTCGTCACGCGGCAGCACTTCCAGTACCTGGGTCAGCTCCTTGGCAAGATGCGCCGAATCGTCGAACTGGGAGCGTTTGATGACCTCAGCGACCTTGCTGCGTATGTAAGGGATCCGCCGCACGCTCTGGGTGTAGACCGATGAGGTGAACAGTCCGAGGAAGCGACATTCCCGAGTCACCCGGCCCTGCTCGTCGAATTCACGAATCGACACGAAATCCGGGTAGGCCGGTCGGTGCACCCGGCTCGGGGTCGCCGCCTTGGCAAACGACAGCAGCAGCGGCTCACGCAGGTAGGCCAAAGCCGTCGGCATGATCAGCTGGTCGTCCTGCTGCAGGTCGGTGCGCAGGATGCGCGACAGGCCCAACAGCGACGACTCGTCATACAGGATGCGCCCACCATCCCCCTGGTCGATGACCGTGAACTCTTCATAGCCGAGAAAGGTGAAATGGTCGTCGGCCAGCCAGCGCATGAAGTCCATGCTTTCGGCCAGCTGGGCTTCGTTGGCCAGCTGCAGCGTTCCAAGGCGGGCATGATGTTCTTCGGCCTTGGCCTTCATCGCCGGGAAATCGGTCACGGCCAGACGCACCTCGGCCAGAACGCCGTGCAACGACTGCTCCAGCTCGCGCAAGGCAGCGGCACTGGCACAGCGGTCGATCTCGACGAATATCAGCGACTCGGCCTTGCTGTCATCCTCCGAGCTGCCCTTGGGCAGCAGCTCAACCAGGCTGCCATCGGCATCCCGGCGAACCTGCAATACGCTGTTCTGCAAGGTATGGATGGCGTAACCACGGCGCGTCAGTTCCATTCGTACCGAATCGACGAGGAACGGCATGTCGGGATGCAATACCTCGACCACGCTATGGGTCGACTGCCAGCCATGCTTTTCGTAGTCAGGGTTGAACACGTGCACTTCCGGACTGCCCGGGTCGAAACGCTCCAGCAGACGCCAACTGGCAAGCGTGGAGCCAACCAGGTCGGTCATGCGTCGCTGGGTAAGCTCGGGGAGAGCGACGATACCGAAGAATTGCTCGGCGAAGAGTCCCACTTGTGGCAGGAGTTTCTCGTCGACATGCTGCGCCAACGCCACTTGCAGTTGTTGCTGAAAGTCGGCTTTGCTGGCAGCTGTAAAGAACGCCATTTTTTCGCTCCATTCTGGCTTGGAATTCGACTAAGGCAGTCGCGGGACCTGACTGGCAACGCAACGTGTAAGTTCCACGTTAGCCCAGCAAAACAGCGACTGCGAAAACGCGACACTACCCTTCTCTGGCGCCGCCAGTGGCCCGGCAGTCACATTATTCCAGAAACATGACGAACACTGGCTGCGGTCGTCGAATCGCTTCGCTAACCGACTTGCGTCGCCTCCCCGGAGCGTTCCGTGGACGCAGCAGTTGCGGCTGCCGAAGTTGCCGAACGGCGCATAGCCTGTACATCGGCAAATGAATTAAAGTCGAGGCCGCCAGGCACTCGCCCCGGCACGCCCCTTCAGAAGAGCTCAGCGATGGATCACCGTGAAGCCATAGTCGCGCTGCGACAGTTTCTTTCATCCCAGATCTTCGGTCAGGAACGCCTGATCGAGCGGCTGCTGATCGCCTTGCTGGCCGATGGACACCTACTCGTGGAAGGCGCGCCGGGTCTGGCGAAAACACGTGCAATCAAGGAGCTTGCCGGCGGGCTGGAGGCTGAGTTCCACCGGATCCAGTTCACGCCAGACCTGCTTCCGGCTGACATTACCGGCACCGAGATCTACCGGCCGGAAACCGGAAGTTTCGTATTCCAGCAGGGTCCCATTTTTCACAACCTGGTGCTGGCCGACGAAATCAACCGTGCGCCAGCCAAGGTGCAATCGGCTCTGCTCGAGGCCATGGCCGAGCGGCAGGTCAGCGTAGGTCGCAGTACCTATGAGCTGTCGCCGCTGTTCCTGGTGATGGCGACGCAAAACCCAATCGAGCAGGAAGGCACCTATCCGTTGCCGGAAGCCCAGCTCGACCGCTTCCTGCTGCATGTGAAGCTGGGCTTCCCCGATGCCTCGGTGGAGCGACGTATCCTCCAGCAAGCTCGGGGTGAGGCCATCCATGGCGAAACCCCACCCGAACACCGAGTCTCCCAGCAGGCGATATTCGCCGCGCGCAAGGAAATCCTCGGTCTGTACATGGCCGATGCGGTGGAGGAGTACCTTGTTCAGCTGGTCATGGCGACCCGTACACCTGCCAAGTTCGACGCCGAGCTCGCTGGCTGGATCGCCTATGGATCCAGTCCGCGCGGCTCCATCTCCCTGGATCGCTGCGCCCGCGCCCATGCCTGGCTCGCGGGTCGGGACTTTGTCAGCCCTGAGGACATCCAGGCCGTTCTCTTCGACGTCCTGCGCCACCGCCTGATCCTGTCGTTCGAAGCCGAAGCAGCCGGTATCGATCAGGATCGCGTGCTGCAGCGCATACTCGACGTGGTCGCGGTGGCCTGATGTCCCCCTTGCGTGCCACCGGGGGCACATCAGTGCCGCCCGAAACCAACGATGGCATACGGGTGAGCCTCGCCGAGCTGATCGACATGCGCCATCGAGTGCGCGAGGTTCCGCTGTTTTCCAGTCCGCAACGACGCAGTCAACTGGTCGGCCTGCACCATTCCAAACTGCGTGGACGCGGTGTGGATTTCGATCAGGTGCGTATCTACCAGGCAGGTGACGACGTCCGCACCATTGACTGGCGCGTCACGGCGCGTACCCAGGAGCCCCATACAAAACTGTTCCATGAGGAGCGCGAGCGGCCGATCTATCTGATCGTCGAGCAGAGCCCGCGCCTGTTCTTCGGCAGCGGGATGGCCTTTAAATCCGTGATCGTCGCGCAGGCTGCCAGCCTGGTGGGTTGGGCCGCGCTGAGCCACAACGACCGCGTCGGTGGGCTGGTCTTCGGTCATGGCGACCAGCATGAAATCAAGCCGCGTCGCCACAAGCAGAGCCTGCTCCAGCTGCTTGATCGCCTCGCCCGCGCCAATGCGCTGCTCGAAGCCGATCAGGCTCATGACCCCGATGCTTTTGGCCTTGCGCTTAGACGCGCTCGCGAGGTGCTACGCCCCGGCAGCCTGGCCGTAATCGTCTGCGATGAACGTGCCTTGAGCGATGCCGCCGAGCAGCAGCTGAGTCTGCTCGCACGTCACGTCGACCTGCTGCTGATCCCGGTATGCGACGCCCTCGACCATAGCCTACCGGCAGCCGGACTGCTGCGGTTCGCGCAGTTCGGTGCGCGGCTGGAACTGGACACTCATGACGCTGCGCTACGGCAACGCTACCGGCTACAGGGTGAAGCCCGGAGTGCGCGCTGGAGGCGCCTGGCTGATCGACTGCGAGTGCCCCTGATGCCGCTCAATACAGAGCGAGAGCTGGTCGATCAGCTCCGGGAACACCTGAGCGTTCAGCACCCGGGAGCGCACCGATGAACAGCCTCGACCAACTGGAACCCTTGATTACGCCCGCCCCGGTAAGCTGGTGGCCATTGGCACCCGGCTGGTGGTTCCTTGGCGCGCTGCTTCTTAGCATCGTCCTGCTGGTGCGACTGCGCCCCTTGCGGCATCTGAAGCGAGACGAGACTTCCACCACCGAACCGACGCTTGACCCTCAACGCGAGGCTGCCCTGCTGGAACTTGCCCAGCTGAGCAAGCCATATGGTGGCCAGCCCGCCAGCCACTGGCTGCAGCAAATCAATGCGCTGCTCAAGCGCCTGTGCCGTATTCGCTATCCGGATGACAATCCGCACACGCTGAGCGGCAGAGCCTGGCTGGCGTTCCTCGACAATCGGTGCCCGGCAGCGGGTCTGACACGCTGGATGGTACTGGTGGAGGGTGCATACCGTGCCGAGTGTCGCCTGGATGACAAGGCCATACAGGGGCTTGAGCAATCCGTGCAGATCTGGATCCGCAAGCATGTTTGAGTTGGCGTGGCCTTGGGTCTGGCTGCTGCTTCCGCTGCCATGGCTTTTACGCTGGTTCCTGCCGGTATCGGAAAGCGGTGACGCCGCATTGAAGGTGGGTTTTCTGGCCGAGCTGGAAAGCCTGGCCGGGCGACGCGCCAAGATCGCACTTCCCAGCTGGCGTCAGCAATTGCCCTTTCTGCTGATCTGGTTGCTGTTGCTGTTTGCCGCGTCCAGACCGCAATGGCTTGGCGAGCCGCTGCCGATTCCTACCAGTGGTCGCGACCTGCTGCTGGCGGTCGACGTGTCCGGTTCCATGGACTACCCCGACATGCAATGGCAAGGCGAGGAAATCAGCCGGCTGGAGCTGGTCAAGCGTCTGATCGGCGACTTCATCAGTGAGCGGCGCGGCGACCGCGTCGGGCTGATCCTTTTCGGCAGCAAAGCCTACCTGCAGGCGCCGCTGACGTTTGACCGGCAAACGGTGCGCACCTGGCTGGACGAAGCCGTGATTGGCATCGCCGGCAGCAACACGGCTATCGGCGACGCCATCGGGCTCGCGGTCAAACGCCTGCGCGAGCGCCCGGCCAAAAGCCGAGTGCTGGTGCTGATAACGGACGGCGCCAACAACGGAGGCGAAGTCGACCCTCTGCTGGCCGCGCGCCTCGCCGCAGCGGCAGGCGTCAAGGTACATACCATCGGCATCGGTGCTGAAGCGGACGAGAGCATGCTCGGCCGATTTGGCTTCAACCCAGGCGGTGATCTCGACGAAACCACTCTTCGCGCAATCGCCCTTGAGACCGGCGGCGAGTATTTCCGGGCCCGTTCGAATGAGGAATTGGAAGCGGTTGGTCAGACGCTGGATCAACTCGAACCGGCCGCACAACAAGCCGCGCAGGCCCGGGTGGCCACTGCGCTCTATGCCTGGCCACTGGCTGCCGCACTGCTGATGAGCTGGCTATTGGTTGCGCGAAGCCTCTGGCACCAGGCGCTTCGTCGCCTTGCCGGCTGGAGCAGGCCGTCATGAGCGATTTGCTGCCACACCTGCTCCGGCCATTCTGGCTCCTCGCACTGCCGCTGCCGATCTGGCTGTTGTGGCGGTTATGGCATCGCCAGCGCCAGACAGGCCGCTGGCAGCGCCTGTTGCCCGAAGCCTTCCATGCCGCGCTGCTGACCCGCGGCAAGCTGCGTAACAGCAAGCTGCCATGGGTACTGCTCGGCTCCGCCTGGCTGCTGGCGTGCCTGGCCCTGCTCGGCCCAAGCTGGCAGCACGTCGAGCAGCCGAGCCTGTCTCGCGCCGATCCACTGGTAATACTGCTGGAAACCACTCCGGCCATGCTGGCGACCGATGCTGGTCCCAGTCGGCTGGAGCAGGCCAAGCGCAAGGTCCTCGATCTGCTGCAACGGCGCGAGGATGCGCAGACAGCGGTGGTGGTGTTCGCAGGAAGCGCCCATACACTGGTACCCCTGTCAAACGACATGGCCACCACCCAGAACCTGCTGGAGGTATTGAAGCCCGACCTGATGCCTGAATCCGGTCATCGCGCCGATCTTGCCGTGGCGCAAGGCATGGAATTGCTTCAGCGAGGGGCCAATGGACGTGGCCGTCTATTGTTCATCGGCAGCAGCCTGAACGAGGCTGAGCGCGCAGCCATCGAACAGATGCTCGAAGACAGCGACCAGCAGCTTCTTCTGCTGGGCATCGGCACCGAACAAGGCGCCCCGGTTCCCCTTGCAGACGGAAGCTTCATGAAGGACGACAAGGGCGCTATCGTCATTCCCCGGCTGGATGACAGCGCCATGCGCCGTTTCGCGAGCCGCGTGGGTGGCCGTTATCAGCAGGCTCGGCTGGACGATGACGACCTACGCAACCTCGGCTTGCTCGAACGCAGCGCAAAGCTGCTGGCGCAGGAAGACACCACCCGACTCGATGCCTGGCACGATCAGGGCTACTGGCTGCTGCTTCCCCTGTTGTTGCTGGCGGCCTGTGCCGGTCGCCGAGGCTGGTTGTTCTGCCTGCCGCTGGTTCTGTTTCTACCGCAACCGGCCAGCGCCATGAGCATGGACGATCTGTGGTGGCGTCCTGACCAGCAAGGCATGCGCCTGCTCGAATCCTCACGCCCCGACGAAGCCGCCCAGACGTTCAGGGACCATCAGTGGCAGGGCTACGCTCGCTATCAAGCAGGAGACTTCGCCGGAGCGGCGGAAAGTTTCGCTAAAGGCGATACAGCCGCTGCCCATTACAACCGAGGCAATGCCCTGGCACGCAACGACGAGTTGCAAGCGGCCATCGAAGCCTATGATCAAGCATTGGAGCTGGACCCGAACCTTGAGATAGCACGCCGCAACAAGGCCATCGTGGAAGAAGCGCTGCGGCAGCAACGGCAGGCCCAGGAGGAAAACGACGTCTCTGACCAGCCGATGGACCGGGCGTCCATGAGCGAAGCCGAACAGGGCAGTCAGGTACAGGCGAGCAAAGGGCAAGCGTCGTCCCACGACGCGCCGGACGGACCCACGAAACCTCTGGCAGAGGAAACGCAGAGGCCGGGCGAAGCATTGCCAGAGGCCTCTGCCGAACCCGAACCATCGACTGCGGAACAAACACTGGCCGAAGCACCGGAGCAATCCCTCGATCCAGAGCAGGACCAGGCGATGAACCAATGGCTGCGCAGGATTCCGGACGATCCCGGCGAGCTGCTACGCCGCAAGTTTCTCTTTGAACAACGCAAACGTCAGGAATTGAAGCGATGATCCGGCGGATGACACTGATGTTTGTGCTTCTGGTGGGCTTGCCGTCCCACGCCGCAACCCTTGTCGCTCGGGTGGACCGCACCGAGTTGAGCCTGGACGAAACGGTGGAGCTGACCCTGGAGACTGCTGATGCCACCGCATTCGGCAAGCCCGACCTGCAGCCGCTGGATAGCCTGTTCAAGGTATCCGGCACCCGCCAGAACAACCAGCTGTCCGGTAGCAACGGCGAAGCTCGGGCAGTCACCCAGTGGCAGGTTACCCTGCAACCGCGGCAGACCGGCTATGTCGTCATCCCTCCATTGCGGCTCGGCGAGGCACATAGCGAACCCATCACCTTGCATGTCACCGAATCCAGCGCCAGCGCTGCGGACCTGCTTGCCCCGATTTTCATCGACGCCAGCCTCGACCAGGAGGTTGCCTATGTGCAGGCGCAGGTTGTACTGACCCTGCGCATCTATCATTCGGTATCGCTCTATGACGACAGCACGCTGTCGCCGCTACAGATGGGCGACGCGCTGGTGGAGCGGCTGGGCGAGCCACGCACCTACGAAAAAGTCATCAACGGGGTCCGTCACGGCGTGATCGAGATCCGCTATGCGATATTCCCGCAGAAAAGCGGCGAGCTGACGATCCCCGCTCAACTGTTCAGCGCCACCACGGTCGCGCCTGCGGCCGGGGACCGTTACGGATCGCGATTCGGGCGCTCGACGCAGGTGAAATCCCCGACGATCCCGCTGATGGTCAAACCCAAGCCCGCCGATTATCCCGCCGACGCGCCCTGGCTCCCTGCCCGAGGGCTGACGCTGGTCGAAGCCTGGAGCCCCGAGCCTGGGGAAGCACAGCTTGGCGAGGCGTTGACCCGCAGCGTAATGCTCAAGGCGAACGGCTTGACCAGCAGCCAACTCCCTCCCATAGAGGCAACCCGAATTCCCGGGTTGCGCAGCTACGCTGACCAGCCGAGCCTGCACAACGAAATCACCGCTGATGGCATCAGCGGTAGCATCGAGCAGCGCGAAGCCCTGGTGGCGACGCGCGCTGGCGACTTCCAGCTCCAAGCTATCGAACTGGTCTGGTGGAACACTCTGGAAGATCGTCTGGAACGCACCGTATTGCCCGCGCGCAGCCTCCAGATAGCTGACAACCCCGAACTGCAACAGCCTGTGATCGAGCCGGCCGACGAGTCCGAACAGCGGGATGTGGCAAGGCTCTGGCCCTGGCAACTGAGCAGCGCATTGCTGGCGCTGACAACCCTGATCGGGTTCGGCCTGTGGCTGCACGCACGCAGCCAACCCGCGGTAGTCCGTGCGGCTCAGTCCGGACCGACTCCACGCAGCCTGCTCGACGATCTCAAGCGCGCCTGTATGGCCAACGACACCCAGGCCACCCGCCAGGCCCTCGACGCCTGGGCCCGCCAGCAACCCGAAACCCTCGCCGACATGGCTGCGCGCTTCCAACCGCTGTCCGAGGCGCTGGATGGACTCAACGGCGCGCTCTACAGCGAGACCGGCCAACGCTGGCAAGGCGACGCCCTGTGGCAAGCCATCCAGAGCCTGCCGGCAAGCCAGGCTACTGAAGACGGTCAGGAAACCGGTACTCTCCCGCCCTTGTATCCCCGCTGATCGGCCAACCCGGCGGCATGGGCGTTGCGGCCAGAGCGGCTTGCGCCTGCATGGCATGTGGCTTGCTAATCCATTGACAGGTTTCAGCTCACCTCAGCCCTCATAAAACGGCGGGCGGGCTTCGCACGGCAAAGGGTACTTCTCAGCATGACCGATTTTTCCCCCTCGCCCCGCCCTGATGCCCAGGCCTGGGTAGCCGGCAGCGACGCGCCGGAAAAGCACGTGGTAAACCTGGGGTTCATGGCGCTGACCGATGCGGCATCCCTGATCGTCGCAGCGACGCAGGGCTTTGCGCAGCCCTATGGGCTGACGCTCAATCTTCGCCGACAGAGTTCCTGGTCCAGCGTGAGAGACAAGCTGGTCGAAGGCGAACTCGATGCCGCGCACGGGCTGTACGGGCTGGTTTACGCCGTGCACCTCGGCATTGGTGGCGGTGCCCCCAAGGACATGGCCGTGCTTATGGGGCTGGCGCAGAACGGCCAGAGCATCAGCTTGTCCCGTGAACTGAAAGCCGCCGGCGTGCTCGATCCTGAAGCGCTTGGCCAATGCGTGCGCCAGAGTGGTGCAAAACTCACGCTCGCCCAGACATTCCCCACGGGCACCCATGCGCTCTGGCTCTACTACTGGCTGGCCGCTCACGGCATTCACCCGCTAGCCGATGTCCGCACGCTGGTGGTGCCACCCTCGCAGATGGTGGCCCACTTACGGGCGCGTCGCATCGATGGCTTCTGTGCCGGCGAGCCCTGGGGTGCGCAGGCTATTGCAGAGGACATGGGTTTCACCATCGCAACCAGCCAGTCGATCTGGGCCGACCATCCGGAGAAGGTACTCGGCTGTACCCAGGAATTCGTCGATCACTATCCCAACACCGCCCGCGCATTGATCATGGTCATTCTCGAGGCCAGCCGCTTCATCGATCAGAGCAGGGAGAACCGCCGCAGCACGGCGCAGCTGATAGCCGGCCGCGACTATGTCGATGCGCCCGTCGCAGCCATCGAACCACGTTTCCTTGGCCAGTACGAAGACGGCCTCGGTCATGCCTGGCAGGACAAACACCCACTGCGCTTCTTCGGTGACGGTGAGGTAAACATGCCATACCACTCCGACGGCCTCTGGTTCATGACACAACTACGTCGCTGGGGCCTGCTTCGTGAAGATCCGGATTACCTCGCCGTAGCGCAGAGCGTGCAGCAGACAAGCCTGTACCGCGATGCAGCGACCGCAGTGGGCATTCCCGTCCCCGCGTCCCCCATGCGCAGCGCCAGGCTCATGGACGGCAGCTACTGGGATGGCAGCGATCCTGCCGGCTACGCGCGCAGTTTTGCCCTGCATGCCCTGACGGGCACCCCATCGCTGTGCAAGCCTTGAAAAGGGAGACAGCCATGCTTCGTGTTCTCCTGATCGATGACACCCCACGCAAGGTTGGCCGCTTGCGCGATGCGCTGATCGAGGCCGGTTTCGAAGTCATCGAAGAGTCCGGCCTGACCATTGACCTGCCCGAACGGGTCGAAGCCGTCCGCCCGGATGTCGTACTGATCGATACGGATTCGCCGGGCCGGGATGTCATGGAGCAGGTCGTCATGGTCACCCGTGACCAGCCCCGCCCCATCGTCATGTTCACCGATGACAAAAACCCCGACGCCATGCGCCAGGCGATCCGTGCCGGCGTCAGCGCCTACATCGTCGAAGGCATCCAGGCCCAGCGCCTCAAGCCGATCCTCGACGTGGCCATGGCGCGCTTCGAAAGTGACCAGGCCATCCGTGCGCAACTGCACGCGCGTGACCAGCAACTGCTCGAACGCAAGCGCGTCGAACTGGCCAAGGGCATGCTTATGAAGATGCGCAACTGCAATGAGGAAGAGGCCTACACCCTCATGCGCCGCCAGGCCATGAGCCGCCAGCAGAAGCTGATCCAGGTCGCCGAGCAGATCATTGCGATGAATGATCTGCTGGGACAGTGAGTGCCACGGACAAATCATTCGTCCCTGCATCCACATGGCGCTTTCTGTAGGGGCGAACTTGTTCGCCCGCCCCACCCATGGCACAACATCGCACCACCCTCACCTGCGCAGTGCTGATAAGCAGTTCCTAACAACGTCTCATGTCGCTTCGCCGTGAACCAAAAAGGCGCCAGGTTTCTGCGCTTTGCACGAGTTTCGCTCTTCTCATCGCTCGACCAACTGGCCACCAGCACCCAGCCATCCGCCATGCACAATCGCTAACCACCTGTTTTTTAATGCGTTTCAGAACTGATCTACGCCGAGAATGAATCTGGCAAGCCCCTTGCAATCACCTTGGCACCACGTCTTCGGGTCGCCAACGGCGGTGATCGGGACGAATTGACAAAGGCGTCAACGGTGCTCGCTCTGCGCTTGCAGAGGGTGTGTCCGTGACGCCTTTTTTCGTTTCGCGATTGAGGGATGAATCATGCGCAAGACCCGCCGTACGTTGCTCAAAACGCTGCTGACCGGTGTCGGCTGCTCCGCCCTGCTGCAGCTCGCACCGCTGGCCGCCTGGGCTGCCGAACCTGAAAAAGAAGAACTCAAACTCGGCTTCATCAAGCTCACCGACATGGCGCCATTGGCGATCGCCTACGAGAAGGGCTTCTTCGAGGACGAAGGCCTGTACGTCACGCTCGAAGCCCAGGCCAACTGGAAGGTACTGCTGGACCGTGTCATCGACGGCGAGCTGGACGGGGCGCACATGCTCTCCGGCCAGCCGATCGGAGCCACCATCGGCTTCGGCACCAAGGCCGAGATCATCACCGCATTCACCATGGACCTAAACGGCAACGCCATCACCCTGTCCAACGCCGTCTGGGAGCAGATGAGGCCCCAGGTGCCGATGGCCGATGGCAAGCCCGTGCACCCGATCAAGGCCGACGCGCTCAAGCCGGTCATCGAACAGTTCCAGGCCAGCGGCAAGCCGTTCAATCTGGGCATGGTGTTCCCCGTCTCGACTCACAACTACGAGCTGCGCTACTGGCTCGCAGCCGGTGGCATCCATCCGGGCTATTACGCGCCCGCCAAGGGCGACATCAGCGGCCAGATCGATGCCCAGGCATTGCTCTCGGTCACCCCGCCGCCGCAGATGCCTTCGACTATGGAAGCCGGCACCATCCATGGCTACAGCGTCGGCGAGCCCTGGAACCAGCAGGCCGTGTTCAAGGGCATTGGCGTGCCGGTGGTGGCGGACTACGCGATCCGCAAGAACATGTCGGAAAAGGTCTTCGGCGTTTCCAAGGCCTGGGCCGAAGCGAACCCGGAAACCCACAAGCGGCTGGTCAAGGCGCTGATCCGCGCTGGCAAGTGGCTCGATGAAGATAACAACGCCAACCGCCAGGAAGCCGTGGAAATCCTCTCGCGGCCGGAATACGTCGGCGCCGATGCCAAGGTCATCGCGAACTCGATGACCGGCACCTTCGAGTTCGAAAAGGGCGACAAGCGCGAAGTACCGGATTTCAACGTCTTCTTCCGCTACCACGCCACCTACCCCTACTACTCCGATGCCATCTGGTACCTGACACAGATGCGCCGCTGGGGGCAGATCGCCGAAGCCAAGCCGGACAGCTGGTACCTGGAAACCGCCAAGCGCGTCTACCGCCCGGAAATCTACCGCCAGGCCGCCGAAGAGCTGATCGCCGACGGCCTGCTCAGCGCCGAAGACGTGCCGCCCGCCGACGAAGACGGCATCCGCGAACCGCTGGCCGACACCATCGACGGCATCACCTACGACGGCCACGCACCCAACGCTTACCTCGAACAGTTCGCGATCGGCCTGAAAGGCGATACCACGCTCTGATCCCGCGCATGGGAGGCGCAGGCCTCCCACCCCAGGAGGACATGTCGATGAGCAATCCAGCCGTCGTGCAGAACATCAAACAAACCCTCGAAGTGGCCCGCCAGGTTCGCCTCAAGCGCTGGCTCGCCCGGGTCATCATGCCAGTCGTCGGCGTGCTCGCCTTCCTGCTGTTCTGGCAGCTGGTGGCGAGCAACATCCAGACCAGCCTCGGCCAGTTCCCCGGTCCGAGCCAGGTGGCCGAGCAATTCAACGGGCTGGTCGATGCGCACATCCAGTCACGGGAAAAGGCCGCCGCCTTCTACCAGCGCCAGGAAGAACGCAACGCCGCGACGCTGGCGAAGAACCCCGATGCCACCGTCAAGATTCGCCCTTACACCGGCAAGCCGACCTTCTTCGAGCAGATCTTCACCAGCCTGTACACAGTGATGGCCGGCTTCGCCCTCGCCTCGCTGATCGCCGTGCCGCTGGGCATCGTCTGCGGCCTGAGCAAGCCGGTGTACAACGCCATCAACCCCTTGATCCAGGTGTTCAAGCCGGTCTCACCACTCGCCTGGCTGCCGCTGGTGACCATGGTGGTCAGCGCCGTCTATGTCAGTGAGGACCCGCTGTTCGCCAAGTCTTTCGTGAACTCGGCACTCACCGTCGCGCTGTGCTGCCTCTGGCCCACGGTCATCAACACCACCGTTGGCGTGGCCAATCTGGACAAGGACCTGACCAACGTCAGCCGCGTGCTGCGCCTGTCGCCGCTCAGCCATGTGCGCCGCATCGTCCTGCCGGCTGCCATTCCGATGATCTTCACCGGCCTGCGACTGTCGCTGGCGACCGGCTGGATGGTGCTGATCGCCGCCGAGATGCTGGCGCAGAACCCGGGCCTCGGGAAGTTCATCTGGGACGAGTTCCAGAACGGCAGCTCCAACTCGCTCGGCCGGATCATGGTCGCGGTGATCGTCATCGGCCTGATCGGCTTCGCCCTGGATCGCATCATGCTGATGCTCCAGCGCCGCGTGAGCTGGGACAAGAACGCAGACCTGCGCTGAGGAAATAACGATGAACCCTACCCATCTCGAACTCACCGGCGTCGGCATCAGCTTTCCCACGGACAAGGGACTCTACTGCGCGCTGCAGAACGTCAACCTGCGCATCGCCAAGGGCGAGTTCGTCTCGCTGATCGGCCATTCCGGGTGCGGCAAGTCCACGGTACTGAACATTGTCGCCGGGCTTTACCAGGCCACCACCGGCGGCGTCATCCTCGACGGTCGCGAAGTCAACGAACCGGGCCCGGAGCGCGCGGTGGTGTTCCAGAACCACAGCCTGCTGCCGTGGCTCAGCTGTTACGAGAACGTCGAGCTGGCGGTGCGGGAAGTTTTCAAGGGCCAGAAGAGCAAACGGGAAATGCGCGACTGGATCGAACACAACCTCGACCTGGTGCACATGACCCATGCCCGCCACAAGCGCCCCAGCGAAATCTCCGGTGGCATGAAGCAGCGCATCGGCATCGCCCGGGCGCTGGCGATGCAGCCCAAGGTGCTGCTGATGGACGAGCCCTTCGGCGCCCTCGATGCGCTCACCCGCGCGCACCTGCAGGACTCGCTGATGCAGATCCACGCCGACCTCGGCAACACGGTGATCATGATCACCCACGATGTCGACGAAGCCGTGCTGCTTTCCGACCGCATCGTGATGATGACCAACGGGCCGTCCGCGACCATCGGCGACATTCTGCGCGTCGACCTGCCACGCCCGCGGGATCGCATGATGCTGGCCCATGACGCCGGCTATCACGCCTGCCGCGCGCAGGTGCTGGAATTTCTCTACCAGCGCCAGCAGCGGCCTGCTGCCTGAATTCCGAACAGAGGAAGATGCCCATGGAAATATCGATAGCCCTGTCCCTGGCCGCCTGCCTGGTGTTGCTCGGCAACCATCTCAGTCGAGTCGCAGCCGAGCGGCACCGCAAACGTATCAGCGCACCTGGCACCAGCCGAATGCCATGCGCGGATGATCAATCATCGATGAGCGCCTGCAGGGCATCCGCCAGCGCATTACCTGACGAACCCGTGCAATCGACGCAAGGCGGGTCATCCGCAGGCTGAATCCTGTTTGGGCCTGGTGCGCGGACACGTAGAATCCGCGCCCATGTCGCGCCGTTACCCAGCGCCCGGAACAAGCCCAAGCAAGAGAGCACCATGGCCCGCCTGACCCTCCAGTTTCCCGAAGACCAGTTCTGCTTCAGCACCCAGCTCACCGTACGCATCACCGATATCAATGCTGGCAACCATCTGGCGAACGATTCGATGATCTCGATGATTTCCGAGGCCCGTGCGCGATTCCTGTTTGCCTATGGCATCGCCGAGACCAGCAAGGACGGGGGTGGCATCATCGTCACCGACCTGGCCACCACCTACAGAGCCGAAGCCCATGCACGGGATGCCTTGTTGTTCGAGGTGGGCGTCATGGATTTCAACAAGTACGGCGGCGATATCACCTTTCGCATCACCCGCCCAGCCGATGGGGTCCTGATTGCCATGGCCAAATCCGGCTTCGTCTTCTACGACTACGTGCAGAGCCGCGTTGTCGCCATGCCTGAGGCGTTTGCCGCTAAATTCCCGCGCGTGAATTGGATCGACTAGCCTTGGCCATCCCCGAGCTGCAGCAATCGGAGCACATCCTCGCGGTAGCAAAGCTCGGTACCGGGACGCATGACGGTTGCGCTGCCCGCGGCGATACCGAACTGCACGGCCTCTTCGATACTGCGTCCTTCCGCCAGCGCCAGCACGATGGCACCGAGCATGCTGTCGCCCGCACCCACCGCGCTGACCACAGGGACCCGGGGCGAACGCAGCCGCTGCAGCTGCTCGCCCCAGGCAACCAACGCTCCTTCTGCGCCGAGGGACAGCACTATGACCTGCGCACTGCCCTGTGCCAGCAGCAGGCGCAGGGCGTTTTCCTGCTCGGCCTCGCTTGTGATCGAGTAGCCCATGATCGCCGAGAGCTCACTGAGACTTGGCTTCATCAGGTATGCACCACCCTGGCGAGCAGCGTAGGCCAGGGGTTCGCCGGACAGATCCACGACCAGCCTTGCACCGATGCGTTGCGCCAGCAGCAGCAGATCATCGAAGAAACTGACGGGGACGCCTGGCGGAAAGCTCCCGCTCAGCACCAGATACCTAGGCGATGGCTCAAGCGAGGCCAGCGCGTCGAGACAGCGCGCCAGCTCCTCAGCCGATAGTGATGGGCCAGGCAGTACGAAGCGGTATTGCAGCCCAGTCTCGGACTCGTCCACGGTGAAGCTTTCTCGCGTGTCACCTGCGATCGGGACCGGTCGATGCACCATGTCCAGCTCATCCAGCGCGCGCTTGAGCAGATCGCCGAAGGGACCGCCCGCGGGATAGACCGCAATTGCATCGCCACCCAGGGTCTTGACCACCCGAGCGACGTTGATGCCACCACCGCCGGGGTCATGTCGCGGAAACGAACAGCGCAGCTTCTCGGTGCTCGTTACGCGGGCGGTGCTGACGGACAGATCCATCGCCGGGTTGAGGGTAAGCGTGGAAATGACAGGCATTGATCACTCCTCGAGTTGTTCTGCCCAAGACTACATCAGCCAAAACGGCTGCATTGTTTACAGTCAGCATCGCCCCGAGATGGATCGGAGCTGCGCGATCATTGTGCACGTGCAGTCCTTTCAAGCTCTTGTTGTAACTCTGACCCGCACAGAACGCCTGTTGAACAGACTGGCACGCTAGATGCTTCACGTTGGGTACGGTAGGCCAACGGCGGTCTCCACCTTAGACAAAGGCGTCGCAACATTCCTGCTCCGGTAGGTGTGTCGCGGCGCCTTTTTATTTTCGCCTCGAAGCTGGGGCGGCCCCCTTCGCCCACGATGAACGCCTGGAGCCTCTCCAATGAGTATCAGTTTCTGGAAAGCCGGCCACACGCCGACACTGTTCTCCGCCTTTCTCTATTTCGACCTGAGCTTCATGGTCTGGTATGTGCTTGGCCCCATGGGCGTGCAAATCGCCGCCGACCTGGGCCTGACCACGCAACAGCGCGCTTTCATGGTCGCCACACCGATTCTCTCCGGCGCCATACTTCGCCTCGTTCTGGGTATGCTCGCGGACCGAACCTCGCCGAAAACCGCGGGCCTGTTCGGGCAGATCGTGGTGATCGCGGCGCTCTTCATCGCCTGGCTGAACGGCATCCACAGCTACGAGCAAGCGCTGCTGCTGGGCCTGTTCCTCGGCATGGCGGGCGCGTCCTTTGCCGTCGCGCTGCCGCTCGCCTCGCAGTGGTATCCGCCACAGCATCAGGGCAAGGCCATGGGTATCGCCGGTGCGGGCAACTCCGGGACGGTCTTCGCGGCCCTTTTCGCGCCCGTTCTGGCAACGATGTTCGGCTGGACCAACGTCTTCGGCCTGGCGCTGATCCCGCTGGTGCTCACGCTGATCATCTTCGCGACGTTTGCCAGAAATGCTCCTAATCGCCCTGCCCCGAAATCCTTTGCCGACTACATGAAGGCCTTGGGCGATCGCGACAGCTGGTGGTTCATGTTCTTCTACAGCGTGACCTTCGGTGGCTTCCTCGGCCTGGCCAGCACCCTGCCCGGCTACTTTCATGACCAGTACGCCTTCGATCCGGTCAAAGCTGGCTACTACACCGCCGCCTGCGTATTTGCCGGCAGCCTGCTGCGCCCGCTCGGGGGCGCGCTTGCGGATCGCATCGGCGGTATTCGTTCGCTGCTGGTGATGTACACCGTCGCAGCGATCTGTCTGTTCGTGGTCGGCTTCAACCTGCCGAGCTCGACCGCCGCTCTGGCGCTATTCGTGGTGGCGATGCTCAGCCTGGGTGCGGGCAACGGAGCGGTGTTCCAGCTAGTGCCACAGCGCTTCAACAAGGAAATCGGCGTAATGACCGGACTGGTCGGCATGGCCGGTGGCATCGGCGGCTTTCTGCTGACCGCAGGCCTGGGCGCCGTCAAGCAGGCCACGGGCGATTACCAGCTGGGCCTGTGGCTGTTCGCCAGCCTGGGTGCGCTCGCATGGTTCGGGCTCTATGGCGTCAAGCGCCGCTGGAGGACCACCTGGGGTTCTGCTGCGATGACGGCGGCAAGGGTTTAAGAGCAGCTGGAAGCTGAAAGCTGGAAGCTGGGAGCCAGGGCTCTGGGCTCTGGGCTCTGGGCTCCTGACTTTGGCTTTGGCTTTGGCTTTGGCTTTGGCTTTGGCTTCAAGCTTCAAGCTTCAAGCTTCAAGCTTCAAGCTTCAAAACTACCGACATCCAACTCACCAAGGATCCTTCCATGCCCCTGACCCTTTCCTTCGGCGAAGCCAGCGCAACCGGCCCCCGTGAGGAGAATCAGGACGCGCTGCGGATCGTCACGCCAACGCCCGGGCTTGCCGCGAGCAAGGGCGCGCTGTTTGCGATTGCCGACGGCGTTAGCCAGTGCGCCGATGGCGGCCTGGCGGCAAGGGCGACCTTGCAGGCGCTGGCCACCGATTACTACGCCACGCCGGAAACCTGGACCGTCGCGCAGTCCCTCGACCGGATACTGGTTGCCCACAATCGCTGGCTGCAGGCCAACGGTGGTGGGCAGCCGCTGCTGACCACCTTGACCGCACTGGTGTTGCGCGGCCGTCGCTTCACCCTCGCCCATGTCGGCGACTGTCGCGCCTATCGCTGGCTCGATGGCGAGCTGCAGCGGCTCAGCGAAGACCATGTCTGGGAACAACCAGGCATGCAGCACGTGCTCAAGCGTGCCATGGGGCTGGACCAGCATCTGGTGGTGGATTATCTCGACGGCGAGCTGCGCCTCGGCGAATTCTTCTTGCTGCTCAGCGATGGCGTCTGGGCGAGCATTACCGAAGGTGATATCAAGAACGTCCTGAGCGCCGAACCGGATCTGTCCAGCGCGGCCAGAACGTTGGTCAATCTTGCCCACCAGACCGGCAGCCAGGACAACGCCAGCGCGTTGTTGCTGCGGGTCGACGAACTGCCGGAAGCGGCGCTGGCCGATTCGTTCGCGCAGCTGCCGGAGTGGCCCTTGCCACCCAAGTTACGTCCCGGCCAGGTATTCGAAGGCTGGCACGTGGAATCGCTGCTGGCCGAGTCGCGTCAGTCGTTGATCTACCGGGTGCAGGATCAGCAGGGCCAACCCTGGTTGCTGAAAACACTGCCGGCCAGCCGTGACGATGAACCCGAAGCCGGGCCGGCCCTGTTACAGGAAGAATGGTTTCTGCGCCGCGTCGCCGGCCGTGCCTTTCCCGAAGTCCATGGACTGGCCCAGCGCCAGCATTTGTATTACGTGCAGCGTGAATACAGCGGCCAGACCCTCGCCCGGCAATTCAACCTGCAAGGCCCGATGGAGATCGCCGATTGGCTGCAGCTGGCGCCACGCCTGATCCGGGCACTGGGCATGTTGCACCGGCGCAACATCCTGCACCGCGATATCAAGCCGGATAATCTTCATCTCGGCGATGACGGCGAGCTGCGCCTGCTGGATTTCGGCCTCGCCTATTGCCCGGGTCTGTCCCGGGACCTGCCGCATCATCTTCCGGGTACGCCAAGCTATATCGCACCGGAAGCCTTTAACGGCGAGGCCCCGAGTCGGGAGCAGGACCTCTATGCAGCAGGCGTCACCCTCTATTTCCTGCTGACCGGCCGTTTCCCCTACGGCGAAGTCGAGGCTTTTCAACGGCCCTGTTTCGGATTGCCGGTGCCGGCCAGTCGCTACCGGCCCGACCTGCCGCAATGGCTGGATGACATGCTTAGGCGCGCCGTCGCGGCCGATCCCGCGCACCGTTTCGAAACCGCAGAAGAATGGCTGCTGACGCTGGAACAGGGCGAGCGCCTGGCCAGCAGCACGCATAAGCTGCCGCTGCTCGAACGCGAGCCGCTGAAGGTCTGGCGCGGTCTCGCGCTGATCTCACTGCTGCTGAATCTGGTGCTGCTGGTGTGGCTGGCGAAAGGCAGCTAGCCATAGCGGACCGATCAGCGTCGAACGATCAAACCCTGGCGCGCGACACGGGTGAGCTGGCGCACGCAATCATCAAGGCACTCAGCGCTTGGCGCCTGGATTACGGCCAGGTCGAAACTGTTGGAGGCAAACGGCGCCAGCGACTCATCGGCACCGGTGAACTGAACCTGAAAGGCGCGCGGTTTGCCCCAGCGCTTCGGCCAGCCGTCCAGATAGCGCAACAGCGAGCATTGATGGCTTCCGCCAAGAAGGATTTTCGGGTTGCTGCGGACCAGCCCACTGGTAATAGGGGCCAAACGTAGAGGTGCGTGTTGCAGTGCATTCATTGGAGAAAAGTCCCGCCTCAAGAATTCCGCTGGGCAGCGGTGGGAGGCGACACCGAACCAGCGCTTTAGCGGTATTTCGAAGCCTTGGCTCCAGGCGCCCCGCAAGTAGCTGACTAAATCGGCGCATGGGCTGAACAATAGAAAAGCGGCACGGCGGCTGTCAACGACCAATTTCCGGCAGGCTTTGGTGCCGGTCTGCACCAGTGCTGCGCATAGCGCTTCATCAGGGTGCAATGAATCGCAAATTCCTTCTGCATAACTGCAGCTAAACCCCTGCCATCACTGAAGTGTCAGGTTGGCACAGCCTCTGCATCAGCAGCGTTACATAGGCTGGACCTTCAACGACGAGGGTCGGGCTCCGAATACGGAAAGACAAGGACAAAGGCGTCCTCACTGGGAGATCAGTGGGACGCCTTTTTTCGTTTTGGATTTTTACAACGGCACGGCCAGGCAGCTACTGACTGCTAGGGTCTGGCACGGAGAACGGCATGAAGAAACTCAAGCTGGTGATAATTGGCAACGGCATGGCCGGGGTTCGCACCCTTGAAGAGTTGCTCAAGCTCGCCCCCGAGCTCTACGACATTACGGTATTCGGTGCCGAACCCCATCCGAACTACAACCGCATCCTGCTTTCTCCAGTATTGGCCGGCGAGCAGACTTTCGAGGAGATCGTGCTCAACGATCTCGACTGGTACGCCGAGCACAACATCAACCTGATGCTCAACCGCAAGGTGGTCGAAATCGACCGCGCCAAGCGCCGCGTGGTTGCCGAAGACGGCAGCGAGGCAGAGTACGACCGCCTGCTGATCGCCACCGGCTCGAAGCCCTTCATCCTGCCGATACCGGGCAACCAACTCGACGGCGTGATCGGCTACCGCGACATTGCCGACACCCAGAAGATGATGGACACCGCCAAGACCCATAAGCATGCCGTCGTCATAGGTGGGGGGTTGCTCGGGCTGGAAGCGGCAAACGGCCTCAAGCTGCGTGGCATGGAAGTCACGGTGGTGCATATCAGCGAATGGCCGATGGAGCGCCAACTCGACAAGACTGCCGGCACCTTGCTGCAGCAGGCACTGGAAGCACGCGGGCTGAACTTCAAGATGAAGAAGCAGACCGCCGAGCTGCTCGGCAAAGATGAGGGCCGCGTTCGGGCGGTGCGCTTTGCCGATGACGAGGTGATTGATGCCGATCTGGTGGTGATGGCCGCCGGCATCCGCCCCAACAGCGAGCTGGCAGAAAAATCCGGCATTCCCTGCAACCGCGGCATCCTGGTCAACGACACCCTGCAAACCTACGATCCGCGCGTCTATGCCGTTGGCGAATGCGCCAACCATCGCGGCACTGCCTACGGCCTTGTGGCACCGCTGTTCGAGCAGGCCAAGGTCTGCGCCAACCACCTGGCAATGCTGGGCTTCTCGCGCTACCTGGGTTCGGTGACTTCGACCAAGCTGAAGGTCACCGGCATCGATCTGTTCTCCGCAGGCGATTTTCTCGGCGGCGAAGGCACCGAAACCATCACCCTCTCCGACCCCATCGGCGGCGTGTACAAGAAGCTGGTGATCAAGGACAACATTCTCGTCGGCGCCTGCCTTTATGGCGATACGGCGGACGGTGGCTGGTACTTCCGTCAGGTGCGCGAGGGCCACAACGTCAGCGAGATCCGCGACCACCTCATGTTTGGCGAAGGCGCCATCGGCGACACCGGCCATCAGGGCCAGAACAAGGCCATGGCGATGCCCGACAGCATGGAAGTCTGCGGCTGCAACGGCGTGTGCAAAGGCACCATCGTCAAGGCGATTCAGGAACACGGATTGTTCTCCGTCGACGATGTAAAGAAGCACACCAAGGCCGCCAGCTCCTGTGGCTCCTGCGCCGGGCTGGTGGAACAGATCCTGATGAGTACCGTCGGCGGCGCCGCGGACGTGAAGCCGAAAAGCGAAAAAGCCATCTGCGGCTGCAGCGACCTCAACCACGGCCAGGTGCGCAAGGCCATTGTCGACGAGCACCTGATCAGCATTCCGGCCGTGATGAGCTACCTGAACTGGCGCACGCCCAACGGCTGCGCCACATGCCGCCCGGCTCTGAACTACTACCTGATCTCGTCCTGGCCCGGCGAAGCCAAGGACGATCCGCAGTCTCGCTTCATCAACGAGCGCGCCCACGCCAATATTCAGAAGGACGGGACCTACTCGGTCGTCCCACGGATGTTCGGCGGCGTGACCAATGCCGCCGAGCTGCGCCGCATCGCTGACGTTGCCGACAAGTACCAAGTGCCGATGGTGAAGGTGACCGGCGGCCAGCGCATCGACCTGCTGGGCATCAAGAAGGATGACCTGCCAAACGTCTGGAAGGACCTGGACATGCCCGATGGCCACGCCTACGGCAAATCCATTCGCACGGTAAAGACCTGCGTCGGCAAGGAGTTCTGCCGTTTCGGCACTCAGAACTCGACCGGGCTGGGCATCGATCTGGAGAAGGCGCTGTTCGGCATGTACTCGCCGCACAAGGTCAAGCTGGCCGTCTCCGCCTGCCCACGCAACTGCGCCGAGTCCGGCATCAAGGACGTCGGCATCATTGGCGTGGATTCCGGCTGGGAGCTGTACGTCGGCGGCAACGGTGGCATCAAGACCGAAGCCGGGGAGTTCTTCGTCAAGGTCAAGACGGCCGAGGAAGTCGCCGAATACAGCTTCGCCTTCCTCCAGCTCTACCGCGAGGAAGGCTTCTACCTCGAGCGCACCGTGCATTACATGCAGCGCGTCGGCCTGGAATACATCAAGAAGATCGTTCTCGAAGACGAAGCCCGGCGCAAGGCACTGGCCCAGCGCCTGATGTTCTCGCTGAGTTTCGAGGGCGATGGCTGGAAGAAGGCCATCGCCGAGCAATCACTGAAGAAAGAATACGAAACCATCCAGTTGGCCCAGATCGAGCCCGCGTAATTCGCCGGTACCGAAAGCCGCTTGATCAACCGAATTGCGAGGAAACAGCCATGAAATGGTTCGATATCTGCGCCCTGGACGAGATCAACCCACTCGGGGCACGCATCGTCGCCGGGCCGAAGGGTGACATCGCGGTCTTCCGCACCGCCGACGATCAGGTGTTCGCACTGGACGACCGCTGCCCGCACAAGGGTGGCCCGCTGTCCCAGGGCATCGTCTTCGGCAAGCAGGTCGCCTGTCCGCTGCACAACTGGCAGATCAACCTCGACAGCGGCGAAGCCGTGGCGCCGGATGTGGGCTGTGCGCATCGGCATGAGGCGCGGATCGAGAACGGCCGCGTGCTGCTAGGGCTGAACAGCGCAACCGAATGCGCCTGAGCCCACGGAGAGCCAGCCCCAGATGAACGAATTGCCAGGAGACAACGCCATGCGCCAAACAACCGCTTCAACCTGCTGCTATTGCGGCGTGGGGTGCGGCGTGCTGATCGAGCACGACGGCGAGCGCATCCTCGATGTCGCCGGCGACCCGAACCACCCCGCCAACTTCGGCAAGCTGTGCAGCAAGGGCTCGACCCTTCACCTCACCGGGGACCTCGACGCTCGCGCCCTTTACCCCGAACTACGTCTGGGCAAAGGCCTGGCCCGCACACGCACCAGCTGGGACAGCGCCCTGGACCACGCCGCCAACGTATTCGCCGAGACCATTGCCGAGCACGGCCCGGACAGCGTCGCCTTCTATATCTCCGGCCAGTTGCTGACCGAGGACTATTACGCCTTCAACAAGCTCGCCCGGGCGCTAGTCGGCACCAATAACATCGATTCGAACTCGCGGCTGTGCATGTCATCGGCCGTGGTTGGCTACAAGCGCAGTCTCGGCGCCGACGCCCCGCCGTGCAGCTACGAGGACATCGAGCAGAGCGATTGCCTGCTGATCGTCGGCAGCAACATGGCCTATGCCCATCCGGTGCTGTTCCGTCGCCTCGAAGAAGCCAAGGCCAAGCGCCCGGAAATGAAGGTAATCGTCGTCGATCCGCGGCGCACCGACACCTGTGACCTGGCGGACCTGCACCTGTCGATTCTGCCGGGCACTGACGTTGCGCTGCTTCACGGCATGCTGCACATCCTGCTGTGGGAAGGCTGGATCGACCGCGACTTCATCGAGGCCCACACCGATGGCTTCGACGAGCTGAAAAGCATGGTGCGCGATTACAATCCGGCCATGGTGGCGGATCTCTGCGGCATCGGCGTCGACGAACTGCAGACCACCGCCCGCCTCATCGGCACGTCGAAGAGCTTCCTCTCGCTCTGGTGCATGGGCATCAACCAGTCCACCGCCGGCAGCGCCAAAAACAGCGCGCTGATCAACCTGCACCTGGCTACCGGTCAGATTGGCAAGCCCGGCGCAGGCCCTTTCTCCCTGACCGGTCAGCCCAACGCCATGGGTGGTCGCGAAACCGGCAGTCTGTCCAACCTGTTGCCCGGTCATCGCGAAGCGGGCAATGCGGGGCATCGAGCCGAAGTGGCTGACTATTGGAACGTGCCGGCATTGCCGGAGGCGCCAGGCCTGTCGGCCATCGAGCTATTCGAGGCCGTGCGCAGCGGCAAGGTCAAGGCAGTGTGGATCGCCTGCACCAACCCGGCGCAGTCGATGCCGGACCAGCAAAAGGTTCACGAAGCCCTAGCCGCCTGCCCGTTCGTGGTGGTGCAGGAAGCTTTCTTCACCACCGAAACCTGTCGCTACGCCGACCTGCTGCTGCCCGCCGCGAGCTGGGGCGAAAAGGAAGGCACGGTGACCAACTCCGAGCGCCGTGTCAGCCATGTGCGACCCGCCATCGCCGCGCCGGGCGAGGCGCGTACCGATTGGGCCATCACCTGCGATTTCGCTCGCCGCCTGGAAAGCCTGATGCGTCCGGGCCAGGCCAGCCTGTTCGCGTTCGATACGCCGTCAGCGCTATTCGAGGAATACAAGCTACTCACCCAGGGCCGCGACCTGGACCTGTCCGGCCTCAGCCATGCGGTGATCGACAGGCTCGGCCCGCAGCAATGGCCTTTTCCTGCCGGCAGCACCAAGGGCACCACGCGCCTTTATTGCGACGGGGTCTTCCCTACCGATAACGGCCGCGCACGCTTTCTCGCCGAGCAGTACCAGGCACCGAAAGAGAGACGCGAGGCGCGCTTCCCGCTCACGCTGAACACCGGCCGCCTGCGCGACCACTGGCACGGCATGAGCCGCACCGGCACCGCGGCGCGGCTGTTTGGCCACGTCGAGGAAGCGCTACTGAGCATGAGTGGCGACGACATGCGCCGTCGCCGCCTGCTCGATGGCCAGTTGGTCAAGGTCCGCAGCCGCCGTGGCGAGCTGCTGTTGCCGGTACACAAGGACGACAGTCTGCGGCCCGGCCAGGCCTTCATGCCGATGCATTGGGGGGATCGCTTCCTCAAGGGAATGGGCGTGAATGTGCTGACCCTCCCCGAGTCCGATCCAGTCTCCAAACAGCCGGAGCTCAAGCACGCCGGGGTGGAAGTGGAGAAGGTGGAGCTGCCCTGGCAGTTCTTCGCCATGGTCGAAGGGCATGTGCAGAAGCGCTTCGAAAAATTGCGGCCCTTATTCGAAGGATTCGCCTATGCGAGCTTCAGCCTGACCGGACGGGACCGTTCGGCGCTGGTCATCCGCGCAGCCTGTAACGAAGCCCCGGCTGCGACGCAGCTGGCGCAGATCGAACAGCTGCTGGGGCTGGATGAAGGCCCGGTGGTGGCTTACGACGACCCACGACGTGCTGTCGGCAAGCGGGTACGCATCGAGGAAGGTCGCATCGTCGCCCTCAGCCTGTCCGGCGAAACCGCTGCACGCGACTGGTTGAAGCAGCTCTGGCACGACGGCACGGCCGATCAGGCGCTGCGCCGCTGGCTATTGGCACCGCTGAGCACGCCGCCAGGTGGAGGCGTCCGCGCGGCCAAGACCCTGTGTAACTGCATGAACGTGAGCGAGGACGCGATCTGTGCGGGCATCGATCGCGGTCTTGACCTCAACGGTTTGAAGCGGGAACTGGGTTGCGGCACCAGCTGTGGCTCCTGTGTTCCGGAAATCAAGCGGTTGCTGGTGAAACAGCCGGCGGTGGCCTGAACGGCTCACCCAGAGAACAACCGGCGATGCCCGATGTGTCGTCGATACGATTACAGCAGCATGAGAGGTAGAAACATGAGCGCAAAAGTCTGGCTGGTGGGTGCAGGTCCCGGGGACCCGGAACTGCTGACGCTCAAGGCCGTGCGCGCCATGGGCGAGGCGCAGGTGGTGCTGATCGATGATCTGGTCAATCCCGCAGTAATCGAACACTGCCCAAACGCGCGGGTAATCCCGGTTGGCAAACGCGGCGGCTGCCGGTCGACACCACAAGCCTTCATCCATCGGTTGATGCTGCGCTACGCACGCCAGGGCAAATGCGTGGTGCGGCTGAAAGGCGGCGACCCGTGCATCTTCGGCCGCGGTGGCGAGGAAGCCGAATGGCTGGCGGAGCGCGGCATCGAGGTCGAACTGGTCAATGGCATCACCGCAGGCCTGGCCGGCGCCACCCAATGCGGCATATCGCTGACCCAACGCGGCGTGGCCCGCGGCGTCACCCTGGTCACCGCGCACACGCTCGACGGTAGCAGCCCCGAGTGGCACGCGCTGGCGAAAACCGGCACTACCCTGGTCGTCTACATGGGTGTGAGCAGCTTGCAGCAGGTCCAAACCGGACTTATGGAAGGCGGTCTGCCGGCTAGCACTCCGGTAGCAATGATCGAAAACGCCTCCCTGCCGCAGCAACGCGAATGCCGCTCGCAGCTCTGTGAGATGTGCATCGACGCAGCCGCGTTTCAGCTCAAAAGCCCAGCGATTCTGGTTATCGGTGAAGTTGCAGCGCAGGCTGTAACGCAGGTGTTGAGTCAGATCGCCTGAATAGGGCGCGCATTTATTCGCCCCGGCAATGCTAAAAGGATGCGAGCGTCGCCCGAAGCGTAGCGACATAGATCATCAGCAAAAAAAAAACCGCGACCCTGGGGCCGCAGTTTTTCGTCATTACCCGAGCATCACGCTTTCTGCCGCAGCTTCTCCGGCTTGATCAGGAAGCGCGCCAGTGCCGGCAGCAGCCAGATCGCGCCGACCATGTTCCAGAGGAACATAAAGGTCAGCATCAGGCCCATGTCCGCCTGGAACTTGATCGCCGAGAACACCCAGGTGAACACGCCGATGGCCAGGCAGATGCCGGTGAAAATCACCGCCTTGCCAGTGGATTTCAGCGTTTCATAGTAAGCATCCTGCAGCGTCATGCCCTGGCGCAGGTAGGATTCCAGACGGCTATAGATGTAGATGCCGTAGTCCACACCGATGCCAACGCCGAGCGCGATAACCGGCAACGTCGCCACCTTCACGCCGATGCCCATGAAGGCCATCAGGGCGTTGCCGAGGATCGAGGTCAATACCAGCGGCAGGATCACGCACAGGGTCGCGGCGATGGAGCGGAAGGTCAGCAAGCACATGAAACTCACCGCGGCGTAGACCGCGATCAGCATGGTGGTTTCGGAGGCTGCGATGACCTCGTTGGTGGCCGCTTCGATACCCGCGTTACCGGCTGCGAGGACGAACTCCAGCCCTTCGCGATTATTTTCCTCGGCGAACTCACGCGCAGCGGCAACAACGTGCTCCAGGGTTTCAGCCTTGTGATCGTTGAGGAACACCAGCACCGGCGCCAGCGAGCAATCGCCGTTGTACATGCCCTCGGCACGAGCGATGGAGCTGTTCAGCACGAACTGGTTGCGCGACAGCGTTTCCCATTTCAGGCTGCCCTCGTTCATGCCCTTGATGCTCTGCCGCGCCACGGTGACCATCGAGACGGCCGACTGCACGCCCTCGGTGTTTTCCATCTTCCACATCAGCTCGTCCATGGCGGCGAGGGTGTCGTAGTGGGCGCAGCCTTCCGGCGCTGTCTTGACCATCACCACCAGGACGTCGGAGCTGGTCGAGTAGTTACGGATGACGAAATCATTATCGAGGTTGTAGCGCGAGTCCGGATGCAGTTCCGGTGCGCCCTGGTCAAGGTCGCCGATCTTCAGGTTCTGGCCGTACCAGAGTCCACCACCCACGGCGAGCAAGGCAATGACGATGGAAATCGGCGCCACGGTCGGGCTGGCGAAGCTGGACAGTGCGCGCCAGAACGGATGATCGCGCGACGCTTCCTCACGTGCCTGCTTGACCGCGCGCTGGCTGATGCCCATGTAGGAAATCGCCACCGGCAACAGGATCAGGTTGGTCAGGATGATGACCGCCACACCGAGAGACGCGCCGATCGCCAGTTCGCGAATCACACCGATATCGATCAACAGCAGGGTCACGAAACCCACGGCGTCGGACGCCAAAGCCACCATGCCGGGGATGAACAGCTGACGGAACGCCATGCGTGCCGCGGCCAGCGGGTCATCCGTTTCCCCCGACGCCATGGCAATGCCGTTGATCTTCTGCACGCCATGAGAAATGCCGATGGCGAATACCAGAAACGGCACCAGCATCGAGTACGGATCCAGCCCGAAGCCCAGCGTGTGCAGCAGGCCGAGCTGCCATGCGACCGCGATCAGGGTGGTCACCACCACCGCGATGGTGCTCTTGACGCAGCGGGTGAACCACAGCAGCAGCGCCAGAGTGATGCCGATCGCGACGAAGAAGAACAGCGCAACACCGACCAGCCCATCGATCAGGTCGCCGACTTTCTTGGCGAAGCCGATGATGTGGATCTCCACATTCGGGTTTTGCGCCTCGTACTTGTCGCGAATCTTTTCTTCCAGCTCATGGGAGAACTGCTGGTAGTCGAGCGTGATCTGCTTGCTGCGGTCGTCCGGGTCCGAGTAGGACTCCATGAGCGGCACGTCGATAATGCTGGACCTGAAGTCGTTGGCCACCAGCCGCCCGATCTGCCCGGACTTGAGGATATTGCTGCGCAGGTCATCGAGACTCTCCGGCGAACCGTCGTAGGTCTGCGGAATCACCTCGCCACCGGCAAAGCCCTGTTCCGTTACCTCCGTCCAACGAACACTGGGGCTCCACAGGGATTTCATGTTGGAGCGGTCCACACCCTGGATGTAGAAGACTTCGTCATGGATCTGACGCAGCGTCTCCATGTACTCCTTGGAGAAGATGTCGCCATCCTTGGCCGCCACGGAGATGCGTACCGTGTTGCCCAGGTTGGCCAGGTCGTCCCGATGCTGCAGCATGTTCTGGATATAGGGGTGCCCCAGCGGGATCATCTTTTCGAAGCTGGTCGACGGACGAACCTGAGCCGCCTGATAGAACAGAAAGACGCTGATCAACAGGCAGACAAGGATCACTGCCGGTCGATTGTTGAAGATCAGGCGCTCGAGAAAGGAGGCCGGCTTCTGCTGATGCTTGGTCATGTTGGCTCCGGCTTATTGTTGTTTTGCGGGCAAGTTGGCGCCGGTCGGCGAAACAACCCGGACGCCACTCTGCCCGACGAGGACCAGGTTGCCATCCGGGTTGCCGACGACGCCCGACAAGGAGCGCCGGTCAGGGCGGCTGAACAGCTTGAAACTCCTTCCGTTGTCCTCGCTGCTGAGCACGGTGCCGCCATGCCCGACGACGACAATGCGTCCATCGGCCAACAGGTTGCCATCTGCCAGCCCCGATTCGACGGCATCACCGTCATCCAGCAGTTCGATCGCCTGCCAGCTGTCGCCGAAATCGGTTGAGCGGAACAGATTGCCACGCAGGCCAAACGCGACGACGCCGCCCGGCTCGCCGCTGCCGACAACGCCGAAGAAAGAGCCCTGATAAGGTGACTCGACGCGCTCCCAGGTTTCGCCCATGTCAGCGGAGCGGAACATGCCGCCCATCTCGCCGACGATGAACAAACCAGAACCGGGAATCTCAGCAATGGCGTTGAGGTGGGAACCGTCCTCGTTGTCCAGCCGCTCGGCAACGTCTTCCCAGTTCTGCCCGTCGGTGGTTTCCAGCAGCACGCCATACGCGCCGGTGGCGAAGCCGTGCTGCGAATTCTCGAACCAGACGTCGAGCAGCGGTACTTCGCCTTCGCGGTTTTCGTATTGCTGGGTCCAGGTCTGACCGCCGTCCGCCGTGCCCAGGATCAGCGCGTCATGCCCCACCGCCCAGCCGTGCTTGTCATCAGCGAAATACACGGCCGTGAGCAACTGTCGGGTCGGCACCCTGGCCTGGGTCCAGCTGGAACCGCCGTCGTCGGAATAAAGGATGTGCCCGCGATCACCAACGGCAACCAGACGTTTGCCTGCATGGGCGATGTCGAGAAGCAAGGTGGACGCAACTTTCTGTGATTCGATCGCGTAGCGCACGCCTGGCTCGACAGCACTTTGGGCCTGAACCGGAACGGCTAGAAACAGGATGGAGAGAACACTGCAGAGCGAGAGCGTTCTTGCCAGCGGCGATCGACTGCTGAACAGCGGCGTGCGGGACTTTTTTTCCGCGCGGCCAACCGGTGTGCGCCACATGACGGGCTCACTCATACATACCCCCTTTATTTTTATTAGGCAGGGCCTGCGTATGAAGACAGGCGAAGCCATGCTATAGGGCTTTCGAAAGCGCCGGCAATTATCTGGACGTTATGTTTTGTTAAACCGGGCTGATTGATGTTGCCTGATAGGTGAGCGTTATGGCACGGGGCTTCGGAGCATCTCGACAGCCGCTCGGGGCACGGGGATTCACGAGGCGCTGGAACGCAAAATCCCGCGACGGAGCGCGGGATTTGCGATGACTTCATCCATCGATGTTCAGCGATGGACCATGTCAGGCGAGGCTTTTGCTGACCACCTCGTACACGTCGCTGGACAGCTCACCGGACGCCAGAATCCGCTCCAGCTCGGTCTTCATCAGTCCCTGACGGCCTACGTCGTACTTGCGCCAGCGAGTCAGCGGCGCCAACAGGCGCGAGGCGATCTGCGGGTTGAGCTTGTTCAGCACGATGACCTGATCGGCAAGGAACCGGTAACCGGCGCCGTCGGCACGGTGGAAGTTCACCAGATTCTGGTTGGCGAAAGCGCCGATCAAGGCACGAACCTTGTTCGGATTCTTAAGCGTGAACGCCGGATGCTGCATCAGGTGCTGGATACGCTCCAGACCACCCGGCTGGGTGTTACCAGCCTGCACGCTGAACCATTGATCCATGACCAGCGGGTTGTCCTTGAAGTGCTCGGCAAACGAGGCCAACGCCTTGTCACGCTCGGCCTCAAAGCCCGAGTTGACCAGCACCGCAAGCGCGGTCAGGCGCTCGGTCATGTTATCCGCTTGCTCGAACTGCTCGACGCACGCCGCAACCACTTCCGGCTTGCCGCTGAGCATCAGGTAAGACAAAGCGATGTTCTGCAGGGCACGGCGGGCGAAGTGACCCGCTTCGGCGACATAGGGCGTTTGCCGAGACACTTCGCGATTGGCCTGGTAACGCTTCCAGAACAGATCGAACAGCGCAGTGGCGATGCTCTGGCGAGCGAAGTCACGCGCGGCGTGAATCGCGTCGACATCGGCCACGTCGCTGATCTCGGTGAGATAGGCCTCGCTCGGCAGGGAAAGCATCTCGGCGACCATCGCCTGGTCAAGGCTTTCATCCTCGAGCTGGCTGCGCAGGGCCGCGACCAGACGCTGATCCAGGTGCAATGCTTCGCCGCGCTGATGCTGGCCGATCATCTCCTGCAGCACCTGCACCGACAGCTGCTGCCCTGCCTCCCAACGGTTGAAGCCATCTGGATCGTGCTGCATCAGGAACATCAGCTGATCGCGGCTGTAGGGGAAGTCCAGCTTCACCGGGGCGGAGAAGCCGCGCAGCAGCGAGGGCAATGGCTGCTCCGGTACGTCGACAAAGGTGAAGGTCTGCTCGGGCTGGTCGACGGCCAGCACACGGGTAGTACCGACCGATGATTCCTCGTCTTGCAGGCGCAGATCGATTTCGTTGCCCTGCCCGTCCAGCAGGCCCAGCGAAACCGGAATGACGAAGGCCAGCTTTTCGCTCTGCCCAGGCGTTGGCGGGCAGCTCTGGCGGAATGTCAGGCTGTAGGTTTTTGTGGCGGCGTCGTACTGCTCGCTGACGGCCAGTCTCGGCGTGCCCGCCTGGCTGTACCAGCGTTTGAACTGGGTCAAATCGGCGCCATTGGCGTCTTCCATCGCCTTGACGAAGTCATCGACGGTCACCGCCTGGCCATCATGCCGCTCGAAGTAGAGATCGCTGCCCTTGCGGAAGCCCTCCTCACCCAGCAGCGTCTGGATCATGCGCACCACTTCGGCGCCCTTCTCGTAAACGGTCAGGGTGTAGAAGTTGGAGATCTCGATGAAGGATTCCGGGCGCACCGAGTGGGCCATCGGGCCGGCATCCTCGGCGAACTGGTGAGTACGCAGGTAGGACACGTCCTCGACGCGCTTGACGGTCGGCGAGTTCATGTCGGCGCTGAACTGCGAGTCACGGAATACCGTGAAACCTTCCTTCAATGACAGCTGGAACCAGTCGCGGCAGGTCACGCGGTTGCCCGACCAGTTGTGGAAGTATTCATGGGCGACGATCGCCTCGACACGCTGGTGGGCAGCGTCAGTAGCGGTTTCGGCACGCGCCAGCACGGCGCTGGAGTTGAAGATGTTGAGGCCCTTGTTTTCCATGGCGCCCATGTTGAAATCGTTGACCGCAACGATCATAAAGATGTCCAGATCGTATTCGCGACCATAGGCCTCCTCGTCCCACTTCATCGACTTCTTCAGGCTGTCCATGGCGTGCTGGCACTTGTCGATGTTTTCCGGCTCGACATAGATGCGCAGCGCCACCTCGCGCCCCCTCATGGTGGTAAAGCTGTCCTCGACGCACCAGAGATCGCCGGCGACCAGGGCGAAGAGGTAGGCCGGCTTCTTGAAGGGGTCTTCCCAGGTCGCCCAATGACGCCCATCGTCTTCTTCGCCACTGGCGATGGGGTTGCCGTTGGACAGCAGGATCGGATAGGCATGCTTCTCGGCGCTGACGGTGGTAGTGAACTTGCTCATCACGTCCGGGCGGTCGAGATAGTAGGTGATCTTGCGGAAGCCCTCGGCCTCGCACTGGGTGCAAAACATCTTGCCGGACTTGTAGAGGCCTTCCAGCGCAGTGTTGCTTTCGGGATGGATCACCACGGTGCTGTCGAGGGTGAAGCTCGCCGCGTCAGGCTGCAGGGTCAGGCTTTCTTCGCCGATTTCGTAATCACCCAAGCCGAGCTCGCGGTCGTTGATCGACAGGGATAGCAGCTCGACATCCTGACCGTCCAATCGCAAGGACGGCAAGCCGGCGCCGGCCTCAGGGTTGCGCCGCATCACCAACTGGGCATGCACCAGGGTGCGATCTTCGTACAGCTCGAAGGTCAGGTGAGTTTCATCGATCAGGTAATCCGGAACCTGATAGTCCTTGAGATGAATGACTTTCGGTTGTTCGGTGCGCATGGAAACCTCGTCGGCTGAGCTTCAAGCGGCAAGCTTCAAGCAGGAATGGGGCGATGGACTGCCAGCCCGGACGACGGGCGGCGGATGACGTCGAGCTTAGCGTCTGTCGCAGCTGACTTGTAGCGTGGAAAACGGCGCAGCCCTTTCCACGCGATTGTTCCAGGCCGTGCATCCCTGAGCCTGGTGTTGGTAACCAACATTTGTTGGTGGATAAGCGAAGCGTTATCCACCCTACGCAGCAGCGCTGGCCGCGACCTGATAGGCCGTGAACTTGCGAATGTTGATGACGCCCGTATCGAGTATCAGATATTGACCCTTGATGCCGCGCAGGGTGCCTTCTACGACCGGGGTCTTCTCCAGGTCCAGACTGACGACCTTGGTTGGATAGGCCTCGATCGGATAGCGGATCTCTAGTACTTCGGCATCTGCCATCGGCTGGATCGCCTGCAATCCATAGCGCTGTTGCAGCTCGCGCAGCCCCTCGGCGCAGGCATCGAAAATCTGCTCGCGCATAGCGATCAGATCGATGGGATCGGCATCGCCCTTGAGCAGCGCGCGCCAGTTGGTGCGGTCCGCGACCTGGCTGCGCAGCAGGTCTTCGACCATGCCGGACTGCTGGCGAGTCGCAACGCGCATGATCGGCAGCGCCTGACTGGCGCCCTGGTCGAGCCAGCGCGTCGGCAGCTGCGTCGCACGGGTGATGCCCACCTTGATGCCTGACGAGTTGGCCAGATACACCACGTGGTCGGTCATGCAGAAATCCATGCCCCACTGCGGATCACGGCAGGTGCCGAAATCGTGATGGCACTTCTCAGGGCTCATGATGCAGACGTCGCATTGTGGCAGTTTCTTGAAGCAGGGGTAGCAATAGCCCTGGCTGAAGCTCTTGTTGGTCTTGCGTCCGCAATGCGTGCAGTTGATGGCGCCGAGGTATTCCAGCCGCAGCGTCTTGCCGATCAGGGGATTGACCGGTACCAGCTGGTCGTTCAGACGGAATGAATACTGTGCCTGCTCGCCCAGCTGAATCGACATTTTGCTCAGCGCGCCGCGTCCCAGCTCAAGCATCAGTGACGCGTTCCCGAAGCGGGAGAAAACAGGCTGGTGTCGATCGGCGCCTCTTTCTTGCTCTTGGAGGCGCACTCCTGCCCGCCCATATAGCCAGTGCGCTGCTCTTCCGGCAGATTCTTCATCTCCCAGGCGATCATCGCGCCGAGGCAGGTTTCCTTCTGCTCGGGCGTCAGCTTGCGACCGTCGCTCCACTTGCCCAGCTCGACGGCGGTTTTCAGATTTTCGTAGATTTCGGGGGTGATGTTTTCGATAGCTTCGATAAAGGACGACATGGCCGGCTCCCAGGGAATCAAGTGCGCATTCTAGCGGAAATGAAGCTGGAAGCCTGAAGCTCAACGTCCCTAGTTTCGACGCGCAAGAAACCCGCCGACGATGCCCGTGACGCAACCTGCAACCAGCCCGCCGACATGCGCCGCGTTGGCAATCGCCAGGGCGCCAAAACTCACCACTTCGATCACACCGGTCAGGCAGATCACCAGCCAGGCCAGCATGAGCACCACGACTCCGGGCGGCAGTCGGTACGCCTCGTCGGGAGAAAGTTTTTGGAACAGCCAGCAATGCCCAAGCAGCCCATACAACACGCCGGAAAGCCCCCCGAAAATCCCTGGGCCACCGTAGGTGTATTGCGCCACATTGGAAACGACGCCGAACATCAGTGTCAGCCCGAGCAACATCAGCGCGCCCTGCCGGTATTCGATACGTCGTCCGAGCTCCCAGTACCACATCGAGTTCATGGCCAGGTGCAGAAAACCGAAGTGCACGAACATCGGCGTCACCAGCCGCCACCACTGCCCTGCGGCAAGGCTCTGCTCGAGCGTCGCGAAATAGGCGTATTCTCCGTCGATACGAAAATCGGTGAAGCTGAGCCAGCGGATGGTCTCGAAGTTCTCGCCGAGCATGGTGATCGCGGCCGCGATCATCGTCAGCAGCAAGACCGCCGCGGTCACCGGGCTGCGACGCAGGCTGGCGACAAACCCGCCGCCGCGTCGCCCAGGCTGCTCGGCAACCACGGCGCCGTCGCCCCGGGGATAACGCTGATAAAGCTCTCTGACCTGCTCGGCGGTCTCCGCCGGCACCCGCAGGACCTGCTCGCCGGCCTCTTCGGAAACCCGGCAAGGAACCTGCAGCCGCCTCAGCAGAGCGATGAATCCACTCAGGTCCTCAGATAGGGGCAGACGCAGCGCCTCGACACTTCCCATCTATCGCTCCACATCCACCCAGACGAACTTCGCCGGGTCGAGTCTGGTTTCCTGATCAAGTCGGTAGGCAACAAGCTTGCCGTACTTCACTGCGCTGTAATCGAGACAGGCGAGGTTTGGCCGGATCGGCGCCGGCGTGCCGCTACGCCAGTAATGTCCAACGAACAGCAAGGGGTCATCCGGACCGTAGAGAAACAACTGACTCTTCTGGCTTTCGCTGAGCGGCACCCGCGCTGCCTTTTCAGGCAGGCCGTCGGGCTGGAAGACGATATCGCCATAGGTCTGCGGATTTTCTTCCCAGAACTTGGTCCGGAAAAAACTGCGGGTGAAGCCCTCGGCACTGGTCAGCGTCAGCCCTTCAGGCAGCGGCATGTCGGTGCCCCTAAGGAGGCGATCCAGCGCCTTGGCGGCGAATCCCTCACCGAAGGCGGCGTCGCGCAGGAACTGAGGGTCAACGCACCCATCGACCAACCGCTCGCGTAGCTGGTTGATCACAGCGTTATCCCAGCAGGCATGCACGACGCGAAAGCGCTCGTTTTCCAGGTACAGCGGCAACGTCATGAACCATTGCTGGAAAGCCTGCCATTCCTCGGGATACGGCTCGAACTGCTCGAAGGTGTGCTGCAGCAGCATGGCGTAGCGTGGCGTGTGATCCCGTACGAAGGTCTTGCCGCTTTCCGGTGGTGCCGGGGTATGCCAACCCAGGGCGTTGAATTCGTGATTACCCATGATGCAATGGGCCTGCTCTGCTTCGACCATCGCCTGAACCAGGTGCAGCGCCTCGCGAATCCGCGGACCGCGATCGATGATGTCGCCAAGAAAAATGACCTGCCGACGCGGGTGGCGCCAGATATCTCCATGCTGGCTGTAGCCGAGCTGGTCGAGCAGACGCGTCAGGGTGTGGGCGCAACCATGCACGTCCCCGATGAGGTCGTAGCTGCGCTCCGGGTCGACAAGCACTATTCCCCTCCACCGAGGCGGCTGCCCCAGCCAAGCTTGGTGCGGCAGACCTCGTAGTAGTTGTGGTCCAGCGGATGAATCAGATGCAGTTTTTGCGGCTTCTTGCGCACCGTGACGGTATCTCCCGGCGCACAGGTGAAATGGTTCTGGCCGTCACACGAAACCTGCGGATAGATCTGCATATTCGGTGAGACAACGATTTTCAGCTCGCTGTTGCCATCCACCACGATCGGCCGGCTGGACAAGGTGTGCGGATACATCGGAACAACCACGATGGCATCCAGACGTGGATGCATGATCGGCCCGCCGGCGGACAGTGCATAGGCAGTAGAGCCTGTCGGGGTGGCTATGATCAGCCCGTCGGCCTTCTGACTGCAGACGAACTGGCCATCGATGTACAGCTCGAATTCGATCATCCGGGTCGACTTGCCGGGATGCAGCACCACGTCGTTGAGCGCATCGCCTTCGCCGATGGACTCCTCGAAGCGCCTCACCTGGGCCTCTAGCAGGAAGCGGTTCTCCAGGGTGTACTGGCCGCTGAGCACCTCGGCGACCTTCTCTTCCAGCTCATCCGGGCGAATATCGGTCAAAAAGCCGAGGCTGCCACGGTTGATGCCCAGGACCGGGACCCGATGCTTGGCCAGCGCCCGTGCGGCGCCCAGCAAACTTCCGTCACCGCCGACGACGATCACCAGATCGCAGGAGTCACCCAGGCGCTGTCGCGAAGACGTCTGCATGCCATGACCAGGCAGCACCTCGGCGATGTTTTCCTCCAGGATCACGTGCAAGTGGCGCTCCACGAGAAACCTCTTCAACCGGCGAATGGTGTCCAGCACCTGGGAGCTGCCCAGGCGGCCAATGATGCCGATATTGCGGAACTGATCCATTGAAGCTCCCTGTAGGCGTAACGGATGGCAGGCGGGTGCGAGTTGGATAAACAAAGACCGGCCGAAGCGTAACAGGCACTAGTTTGGTGTCGCGCAGGGAAGCACGAGTTCAACGCTTTGGTCGACTCGGCGCTACTGCGGTAGTGCCGCCGCAGGATTATGGGCGAAAGCGGGAAGTGGCAGCAAACCAACCTCGGCTATGCTGCTTGCATGAATCTCCCCGACCTTACCGACCTGCTCGCGAACCTGTCGCACCCACACGTGCGGGATCTTGCCTGGACACTCTTGTCGCCGCCTCTTTTGAGTGACGCACCTGCGCCACAACGTCACCCGCTGACAGCCAGCCGCTGGGGGGCGCGACCAGACGAACTCGCCGCCTGGCTTCGCCTGCTCGATGTGCAACCGGCGATACTCGAAGCCTGGCTTGCACAGCGCAGCATTAGGCGGCTTGGCCTGTATTACGAACGCCTTTGGCAGTTCGCCTTGGGCCAGGCCCCGGATATTGACCTGCTCGTGGCCAACCTGCCCGTTCGCCAAGGCGGCCAGACGCTGGGCGAACTCGACCTGCTGCTGCGGGATGAAGAAGGTGTCCACCATCTTGAAATGGCCGTCAAGTTCTACCTCGGGCTGGGCGATGACAGCTCAGCGCACGACCGCTGGCTCGGCCCCGGCAGCCATGACCGGCTTGACATCAAGCTCCAGCGACTCTGCGAGCATCAACTCGCGCTGCCATCAACGCCAGCGGCACAGGAACTGCTGAGCGAACTGACCTGCTGCGAGATAACCAGTGCGCTCTGGCTCGGCGGCTACCTGTTCCAGCCGATGCCGCACGGCTGCGAGCCACCTGCGGGCGCCAATCCGCGGCATTTTGGCGGCTACTGGCTACGCCATCACGACTGGCCTGGGCCGCCCGGTCACGACCAGTACCGGCACTGGCAGCCCTTGCCTCGCCCCGCCTGGCTGGCACCGGCACGCTTGCGGCACGAAGCGATCTGGTCTGGCGCCGAGTTCGACAAATGGCTGGACGAAGTAGCAGGCCAGCGTCAAGCGAAACTGCTGGTTCGCCTCGAGCCCGACGCCGATGGCAACTGGCTGGAGCAGGAACGCCTGTTTCTGGTGCCAGATGGCTGGCCGAGCCTGTGATCGAGCTGAGCCTGCCCTCGTGAAAATGTCATGTGCCTCCCGCACACTGGGCTGCAGCATTGCTGACCGAATTCTGCAGCCAAGGGTAACCCTCGATGGTCTCTGATAATGCTCATCCAAGCGGCTCGGACGGGTCGAGTATCAAGTCGATTTTCCTGGTCTTTCTGCGCCTGGGGCTGACCTCTTTTGGCGGGCCGGTGGCTCACCTAGGCTACTTTCGGGAAGAGTTCGTGCATCGTCGGCGCTGGCTTGACGAGCAAGGATATGCGGATCTGGTAGCCCTCTGTCAGTTTCTACCGGGCCCGGCGAGCAGCCAGGTCGGAATCGCCATTGGTTTGCTCCGCGGCGGCTACCGGGGATCGCTGGCCGCCTGGAGCGGCTTTACCCTGCCTTCCGCCATTGCCCTGGTGTTGTTCGCACTAGGCATCAATCACTGGGGCGACGGTCTGCCGGACGGCATTCTCCGGGGCCTGAAGATCGTCGCAGTTGCCGTGGTGGCGCAAGCCGTCTGGGGCATGGCGCGCAACCTCTGCACTGACAGCACGAGGATCAGCATCATGCTGCTGGCTGCCTGCGTGGTGCTGCTTTTTTCAACCAGCTGGACCCAAGTGCTCGTCATCGCAGCTGGAGGGCTGGCTGGCCTACTGCTGTTTCGCATGGATGACGCGTCAAGGCTTGCACCGTTTCCGGCGCGTGCAGGGCGCGTGACGGGCGTGCTGTCACTGATTCTGTTCCTTGCATTGCTGGTTATGCTGCCTGTGCTGGCCGCGACCTTTTCCAGCCAGGGGCTGGCGCTGCTCGACAGCTTCTATCGAGCAGGCGCTCTGGTGTTCGGCGGCGGTCATGTGGTGCTGCCGCTGCTGCAGGCGGAGGTGGTCCCGAACGGCTGGGTCAGCAACGACACCTTTCTGGCCGGCTACGGTGCCGCACAGGCCGTTCCCGGCCCGCTGTTCACGTTTTCCGCTTTTCTTGGCGCCTCGATCAGCGAGGGTAACGGCGGCCTGTTCAACGCTGCCACCTGCCTGATCGGCGTCTTCCTTCCGTCATTTCTGCTGGTTTTCGCCGCCATGCCGTTCTGGAATGAGCTGCGGGCCAACCGGCGGATGCAGGCAGCGCTGGGCGGTGTCAATGCGGCAGTGGTCGGCCTGTTGCTGGCAGCCTTGTACGATCCTGTCTGGACCAGCGCCGTCTCAAGCCCGACCGATTTCGCATTGGCGCTGATCGCCCTCGCAGCGCTGATGGTGTGGAAACTGCCGCCCTGGCTGGTGGTGTTGGCCGGTGGTATCGCCGGTTGGTTGATTGCCGACCTGCTAGGGTGATTCAGGATCAACTGCTGCGTTCGATGCGGCCTCCGGAGCGGCACGACGTAACGATCGACGACAGCAGCTTGTTCTTCGCGGATTCATAGCCGACGTTCAGCGCAGCAGCTCGTCCAGCTGCGCCTGGGCAGCTCTGCGGCCTTGCAACCCGCCCGTATGCACAAAGACGAGGCGCGTACCCGCCGGAAAATATCCATCCTGAACATGCCGGCGCAACGACATCATCGCTTTGGCTGTATACACAGGCTCCAGAGGCAAACCTGAGACGGCTTCGGTTTCCTGGAGAAAGCGCGCCAGGGCCTCATCGAAACGACCGAAGCCGCCACGGCTGGCATCAATCAGCTGATACCCGGAATCAGCTGTCTCGGCTTCTCGCAGCAGCCGCCTTACCTCCTCTGCAACGCCGTGCGAAGGCGGACCTGCCAGCGCTCCGTAGACCGTCTTTCCATCCTGCAGCGCTTCGCCGATAACCAACCCGGCCAGGGTAGTGCCCGTACCGGCAGCGAGCCACCAACCCTGGTAATCCTTCCAGCCGATAGCGGCCAGGCCAGTTTGCACATGCTGCACCAGCGGGGCGCAACCCAGCGCGCCGGCTAACCCGCCGCCACCTTCGGGCACGCTGTAGTAACCGGGAAAACGTGCGCGCCACGGATCAAAGAAACCCGCGCAGTGGCGCTCACGATAGCCTCCATAGCCAAGCCAGTGCAGCTGCATGCCAAGGCGCTGCAAATCCTCAACGGTTGCCGTCTGCTGCGGGTGCCCGCGCAACAGCCCAACGCTGGCCAGGCCGTAACGCCTGGCGGCCGCCGCCAGGGCATGAAGGTGATTGGAATGTGGCCCACCAAGACTGATGAGCCCAGACGCGCCGCAGGCCTGAGCGGCGACCAGATGATGATGGAGCTTGAACCATTTGTTACCCGACAGTTCAGGGTCGACCAGGTCCAGACGCAACACCGCTACTTGCACCTGGGCCTTTCGCAGCCAGGGCAGGTCCAGCGCGTGAAGCGGCGCTTTGGTGAGGTTGGGGGCAAAGGGCTCGATGACCTGAACCCTTCTAGCTACCGGTCCGCAACCGATCATGCGAGCGGTGCCTGGCGCAACGATTGGATTCGCCGATCACGAAACGAACAGGCGAATCCACCTTGTCCAATGGCATGTTGCAGCGCTCACCGCTGGATAGCGTCGCGACGCAGGTCGGCTGCTGGTAATGCTGGACCCATTGACCGTACTGCTCCTCCGAAACCGCGCACTTGGCAGCCGCATATGCAAGGGGGTTCTGCTGATAACGGGCCAGGTCCTGGAGCGGAATGGTCAGGTGGCCCGCGCCGGGGTGGTAGGCCATGAATACCACGCCAAGGCGCGAAAGCGATTCGAGTACGCGATCACCGCTATTTTCCGAGAGCACACCGCACTGCTTCTGCAGTGCCTCGATCTCTTCCTGCAGCTGCGCATCCAGCTCGTTACGGTAAGCCAGCTCAACGTCACGTATGGCCACCTGCTCCTTGTACTCGGCTACCGCAGCGGCAAGCTGCAGGTGCAGTTCACTGTTGAAGCGGTCCCGCGCCGCTTCGGCCTCGTCGCGGCTGTTTTGCTCAAGGGCACGCAACTGCCTGCTCATCTCTTCTCGGGCCTTCTGGAAGGCTTCAGTTTGTCTTTCGAGCTGAGCGCGAAGGTCGACTGCCAGTTGCTCCTGCTCGTGCAGCGCGCCCCGCAAGCGGTTGATTTCGGCCTGTAGCTTGGCCTGTTGCTGGCCGGTCAGTTCGCGCAGCTTGGCGACATCGGCTTCGCGCAACTGTTCGAGGCTGGCGATACGTAGACGTTGCTGTTTGATCAGTTGTGCAGCCTTGAGTCGCTGCTCCCGCTCCAGCTGTTCGGAGCGACGCTCGGCGGCGTGCCTGGGCGCATCGGACGCGTACCAAGTCTCTTCGGCCACCATCTGCAATCGCTCGGCCGGCACGGCTTGCGGTGCTTCGTCCTCGACCAGCAGGCCCAGCTGATTGCGCTTTATGCGGTCACGCAGCATGACGAAGTGGTTATTGCCCTGCGTCAATTGCGGGTCCCACAGGTGCATTTGGTACCAGGACACCGGGCACTGGCTGCGGCAGGCCAGACGAATCGGTCCAGCTCCCAGATCCGGTCCACGGCCGGTGCGTTCGGCAAGGTTTCGCAGTGGAATGTTCCAGCCGCTGTCGGCCGAACCATCCTCGTTGAAGTCAAGGTAGAAGAACACTGCGGCGCGGATCTGCAGCCGGGCGTTGACCAGTACGTAGGCGACGCGCATCTGCTGGTCAGCGAACTCGGGCATGTTCACCACGCCATCAAGCATGGCCTCGAATTCTGGATAGAGCATTTCCTTGCAGACGCCGCCATCATTGAAAAACAGAACGGCTTCGACCGTCTGCGGTTTGATCTGCATGCTCGGCTTCCTCGACAGCTGAACGACCAGCGAATCATCCAGGTAGCCTCTGGATGGCGCCAGCCCATGGTTGGCGCGAGTGTATGGGAAAAAGCGAAACCCGCAATGTGACTGGGTTGGCAGCGACTTCGGCGCCAACTCTGGCCACTCAAACACAACCGGCAAACTGTGAACAGGTCGGATAACGACGGTCAGCTGTTCAAGGCGGCAGGCTGACGGCCTTCCCTGCACCGCTTCATGATCTCACCGACGGCTTGCGACTCGCTCAGCGGGACTTCAAGGTCTTCCATCAGTCCAGTTCGCCGAAGCAGCATGGCTGCGCACTTGCCTGTCGACCCCCGATCTGTACCGCCTTGTCAGGGCCGTACGAGATCGAGGGTTGCCTGGATCAGACTGCAGCAGCGAGCCGAGAGCCCTGGTTAATGGCGCGTTTGGCATCAAGCTCGGCGGCAACATCCGCTCCGCCGATCAAGTGGACCTGGCGACCGGCGGCCTCGAGCTCGGCCTGCAACTCGCGCAACGGATCCTGCCCGGCGCAGACAATCACGGTGTCTACGGGTAGAACCTGCGGCTCGCCTTCGGCTACGCGGACATGCAAGCCCTGGTCATCGACCTTGAGATACTCGACCGCGCTCATCATCTGTACTTGCCGGTTCTTCAGACCGGTCCGATGGATCCAGCCGGTGGTCTTGCCCAGGCCATTGCCCACCTTGGACTTCTTGCGCTGCAACAGATAGACCTGGCGCGCCGGGGCGTGCGGTTCGGGCTTGACTCCGGCGACGCCACCACGCGCTTCGAGGGCAAGATCGATTCCCCACTCCCGCCAGAAAGCCTCCCGATCGAGGCTGGTCGAAGGACCTTCATGAGTGATGAATTCGGAGACATCGAAGCCGATCCCGCCAGCGCCAATCACCGCCACGCGCTGTCCGACAGGCTTTCGCTGCAGGATCGCATCGACATAGCTGATGACCATCGGATGATCGATACCCGGAATATCGGGCGTACGTGGCGCAATTCCCGTTGCAAGGATGATCTCGTCGAAACCTCCGGCCAGCAAATCAGCAGCGTTGACGCGAGTGTTCAGGCGTACCTCGACGCCGGTGCTCTGCAGCTTGCTGTTGAAGTAGCGCAGCGTCTCATGGAACTCTTCCTTGCCCGGCACGCGTTTCGCAATATTGAACTGGCCACCAATCTCGTTCGAAGACTCGAACAGCGTCACCTGATGGCCGCGCTCCGCCGCTACGGTGGCAGCCGCCAGACCGGCAGGCCCCGCCCCCACCACGGCAATCTTCTTAACCGTGGCGGTCGGGAGATAATTCAGCTCGGTCTCATAGCACGCACGCGGATTGACCAGGCAGGTGGTCAGTTTGCCGCTGAAGGTGTGATCCAGGCAGGCCTGGTTACAGCCGATACAGGTATTGATGGTGTCGCTGCGATCCGCTGCGGCCTTGTTGACGAAATCAGGATCAGCGAGAAAGGGGCGCGCCATGGAAACCATGTCCGCATCCCCTTCCGCCAGCACCTGTTCAGCGATTTCCGGCGTGTTGATGCGGTTGGTCGTGACCAGCGGAATGCCAACCTCGCCGCGCAGTTTCGCCGTTACCTTGGTAAAAGCCGCGCGTGGCACTTTGGTGGCGATCGTGGGGATACGCGCCTCATGCCAGCCGATACCGGTGTTGATCAAGGTGGCCCCCGCCCCTTCGATGGCCTTGGCCAGGGTCAGCACCTCGTCCCAGCTGCTGCCACCCTCCATCAGGTCGAGCATCGACAGGCGATAGATAATGATGGACCTGGGCCCTACCGCTTCGCGTACGCGACGGACGATTTCAACCGGCAGACGCATACGGTTTTCGTAGCTGCCGCCCCAGCGGTCGGTGCGGTGGTTGGTGTGGGCTACCAGAAACTGGTTAATGAAGTAGCCTTCCGACCCCATGATTTCGACGCCGTCGTAGCCAGCCTCTTGAGCCAGGCTTGCGCAATTGACGAAGTCACCAATCTGCTTCTCGATGCCGGCTTCATCCAGCTCTCGGGGCGTGAACGGATTGATCGGCGCCTGAATCGCGCTGGGGGCCACTAACTGTGGGCTGTAGGCATAACGCCCGGCATGGAGGATCTGCATGCAGATCTTGCCGCCCGCTTCATGCACCGCCTGGGTGACGACCCGGTGCTCTTGGGCTTCCTCGGGAGTCGACAGTTTCGCGGCGCCCGCGCGCACCGAGCCCTCCTCGTTCGGTCCGACCCCACCGGTCACGATGAGCCCCACACCGCCCCGAGCCCGTTCTGCGAAGAAGGCTGCCATACGCTCGAACCCGTTGGGCATTTCTTCCAGGCCGGTATGCATCGACCCCATGAGCGTGCGGTTGCGCAACGTGGTAAAGCCCAGGTCCAGGGGAGCCAGCAGGTGCGGGAAGGCGGTCATGGTTATTCCTCAATCAGGCGGCACCGCTTGGTGCCAGACAAGCTACGGATATCGTCACGGCTCTGCGGCCGCGATCAAGTGGGCATGACGATAAACAGCCCGGGCCAGCCTCTCAATGACCGTAAATTACAAGTAACTGACTCTATCGCGCAAAACGCTTGGCAAGGATCGAGCACACGCATACTCTTTTGCGCACCGACATTCAGCGTTCCGCCCATGCGCACATTCAGCAGGCTGTTCGGCAGTGCCCTGCTCGCCGGCGCGGCATTGACCCTCTATCTCGACTGGACTCAGGATCGTCACAGTGGCCCGTTGCTGTCCGATCTGCGAACACTTCCGATCGAGACCCAGGGCCAATTGGGAAGCGCAGGCAACCTGCTCGGGATCGAGACCCGGCTCATGCCTGCCGATTACCAGAGCCCCGAGCGTCTGCGACTGAAATTTGCCACCTATCTGGACCAGGCGCGTGACGCCGGCTTGCTGAACCCTTACACCATTGTCGTGTTGCCCGAGCATGTCGGCACGGGCCTGTTCGCCGTGGGCGAGAAACCTGAAGTCCAGCAGGCCCGTACCCTGCGTGACGCCATGCAGTGGACTGCGCTGAGCAACCCGTGGGAATACCTGCATGCGCTGTTCGATAACGAGGGGGATGATCGGCGCACCGAAGCGGTGCTGAAAATCAAGGCGCAGCAGATGGCCGACGACTATCAGCGGATCTTTGGAGAGCTGGCGAAAACATACGGCGTGACACTGGTGGCCGGCTCGATCGTTCTGCCAGAACCCTATCTGGACGATGGCCGACTGCGTAGCGGTACGGGACCACTCCGACAGGTCAGCCTGAGCTTTACGACGGACGGCAGCGCCTTGGGGCCATTGCAATACAAACACGCGCTGAGCCGCTACGAACAACGCTACAGCGAGGCGCCGGAACAAGGGGAGGAGTCGGTTCTGCACACTCCGGCAGGCCGACTGGCCGTACTGATTGGCTGCGATGCCTATATTCGACAGCCATCAGCCAGAGCCGAACTGCTGGCTGTGCCAGGGGCACGCGACGAGCCGGAAGAAAGCTGCGGTGCGAAGCAGTCGATCGAAGGATTCGTGGCCCGCATGGATGTACGCACCCTCGGGCTACCCTGGAATCTCGTCGGCTCGCCGCGCCGCCCTACTCGGCACCTGCACGGTGAGCCGGTGCGATTGCACAATATCTGGCTGCCGGAGCAACCATGAATCGGCAGCGGGTCCGGCTCGGCGATCTTTCGGTTGGCTTCGTCCACAGCCTCAGCAGTGCCCTACAGGAAAAGCAGATCGACCCGCAGCCATTACTGGATGCCTATGGGCTCGACCAGGCACGTCTATCGGAGCCGCGAGCGCGGCTGTCGATCCCCCGCTACATGCGGCTGGGCCATGCCGCGATGCAGCTTGCCAGCGACCCGGCCCTTGGTCTCGAGATGGGCCGGCTACGCAAGGCTGGCCATCTCGGGCTGGTGGGCGTGACCTCGGCGCAGGCACCAACCCTTCGCGAAGCTGCACGTACCCTGATTCGCTACGAGCCCCTGTATGCGACAAATTACCGGGGCGCGTCGGAATTTCACGAGGATCCATCAGGCGCCTGGCTCAGGTTCTATTCCATCAGCCCCTACAACAGCTACAACCGGTTCGTCGTCGACACAGTGCTGGCTAGCTGGGTCACGCAACTTGGTGCAATTGCCGGACAGCCGGTAACACCGGTTGCGGTGCATATCGAATTCGAATCTCCCGACTATGCCGCCCGCTACGAAACGCTTTTTGCGAAGACTGTCGAGTTCGGCGCCGAGCATAATCAACTGCGCCTGGATCAGGCGACGCTGGCGCGCCGCAATCCAGAGCACTGCCCAGGCACCTGGAGGCAGCTGCTGGAACTCTGCGACGCGGAACTGGAAATGCGCACCCACACACGCACACTTCGCGAGCGCGTGGCCCAACTGCTAGGGCCGATGCTGAAGGGTCAGGAGCCTGATCTGCAGCAGATCGCGGGACGACTGCAATTGCCGCCATGGACCCTGCGTCGGAAACTGGAAGAAGAAGGCACCAGCTATCGCGCCATCCTCAACGACACCCGCCGCGACCTTGCCATGGCCTATATCCGAGATACCGAATCGGCGTTCGGAGAGATTGCCTGGCTGCTCGGGTTTTCTTCCGCGGAAGCCTTTCAGCGCGCATTCAAGCGCTGGAGCGGACAGACGCCGGGGGACTACCGGCGCGAACAGCGGCGGGCCGAGTGATCAGAGTTCGAAGGCATCGTCAGCCGGCTCTGGACCGTCCTGCTCTGATGCGTGCCACTCGAGAATTTCGTCTTGATAGTCGTCCATAAAGCCACCCCTTGTCGTGTCTGCCTGATTCTGCCTATCAAAGTCCATGCCAGCGAAACTAGCAGGCCTGTATGACCGAAACGTGACCTGCTTCGCACTGAATGACTAACAAATAGCCCAGGCGCTCAACCAGCACAACGCGCCACATCGCCGCATGCCCGGCTCAAGGTACGGTAAGACCCGCTGCAGTCATCGCCTGTCGCAACAGCCAGGCAACGATTCCAAGGGCAAGCACACTTGCCGACCAGATCAGGACCAGCCAGGTCATGCGCTTCCACAGGGGTGCCGGCCTGGATGCACCGCTTTCGTGCTTGTGCTGCATATATCGCTCCGTGGCGGACCGTCTTAGTGGTAACCGTCGTCAGCGCTGACTTTCCCGCGGAACACGTAATAGCTCCAGGCGGTATACATGAGGATCAGCGGAATGATGAGAAGCGCACCCACTAGCGTGAACCCCTGGCTCTGAGGCGGTGCTGCGGCTTCCCAGATGCTGACCGACGGAGGAATGATATTTGGCCACAAGCTGATGCCAAGTCCGCTGTAGCCCAGGAAGATCAGCGCCAGGGTGAACAGGAACGGCGAATAATGAGCGTAACGCTTGATCGAGCGAAGCAAACCGACCGTGCAGACCAACACCAGAATCGGCACCGGGAGGAACAGGATCAGGTTCGGCAGGCTGAACCAGCGCTCGGCGATGTCCGGATGCGTCAGCGGGGTCCAGATGCTGACGATGCCAGTCACCGCCAGTACCGCCCAGACCAGCGGGATACCGATGTCATGCATGCGCTTTTGCAGCTCTCCCGAAGTCTTCATGATCAGCCAGGTGCAACCAAGCAAGCCGTAAGCCACGACCAGCGCCAGCCCACAGAAGACGGAAAACGGAGTCAGCCAGTCCAGCGGCCCACCCGCATAAGCGCGATCGACAACCGGAAAGCCATGAATGAAGGCGCCCAGGGCAACCCCTTGGAAAAACGTGGCCGCCAGCGACCCCCCGACAAATGCCTTGTCCCAGACGTGCTGGCGCGCGGCACTGGCCTTGAAGCGAAACTCGAACGCCACGCCGCGGAAGATCAACCCCATCAGCATGAAGATGATCGGCAGATAGAGCGCCGAAAGCACAACCGAGTAGGCAAGCGGAAATGCAGCGAAAAGCCCTGCGCCACCCAATACCAACCAGGTTTCATTACCGTCCCAGATCGGCGCCACGGTATTCATCGCCACGTCGCGCTCGGACGTGTCGGCCAGGAATGGAAAAAGGATCCCGATCCCTAGGTCGAAGCCGTCCATCACGACGTACATCATGATTCCAAAGATGATGATGACGGCCCAGATAAGCGAAAGATCAATGCCCATACTCAGTTCCTCTCGCCCAGGTCGTCGCCATGATCGTGGGGTATCGCCTCATCAGCCGCCGAGAGCGGCCGCATCGGTGTGCGTTTCTCGCCCGGCCCGCCGGCACCCTTCTCGTCCCCTTCATTGATGATCGGCCCCTTGGCAATCAGGCGAAGCACATAGACGAATCCGATGCCAAACACGGCGAAGTAGATCAGGACGAACATGGCCAGCGTCAAGCCGAGTTGTCCGGCGCCATGGTTCGACACGGCATCAGCCGTACGCATGATGCCGTACACCACCCAGGGCTGACGTCCGACCTCGGTGGTGAACCAGCCTGCCAGTATCGCGAGGATCCCGGACGGCCCCATCAGCAGCGCCAGCCGCAGGAAAGGCCTGGTGTGAAAGAGCCTGCCACCGCGACGCAGCCACAGGCTCCAGAAACCGGTGAGGATCATCAACAGCCCCAGCATGACCATGATGCGGAAGGTCCAGAACACGATCGTCGAGTTCGGCCGGTCTTCCTTCGGAAAGTCCTTCAGCGCCGGAATCTGCTCGGTCAGGCTGTGCTTGAGAATGAGGCTGCCAAGGTAAGGAATTTCCACCTTGTAGCGCGTCTCTTCACGCTCCATGTCCGGCCAGCCAAACAGCAGCAGCGGCGTGGGCTCGCCAGAAGCGTTGTCCCAGTGCCCTTCCATCGCGGCGATTTTCGCCGGCTGGTATTCAAGCGTATTGAGCCCGTGGAAATCCCCAACCACCGCTTGTATCGGCGCAACGATCAGCGCCATCCACATGGCCATGGAAAACATCTTGCGAACCGCTGGGTTGTCGTTTCCACGCAGCAGGTGCCAGGCGGCAGAGGCACCGACCATGAAGGCAGTGGCGAGAAACGCCGCGATTGCCATATGGGTCAGCCGGTAGGGAAAGGACGGGTTGAAGACAATTGCGAACCAGTCCACCGGGATCACGATCCCGTCGATGATCTCGTGCCCTTGCGGCGTATGCATCCAGCTATTGGACGCCAGGATCCAGAAGGTGGATATCAAGGTACCGACCGCCACCATTAGGGTGGAAAAGAAATGCAGCCCTGCGCCGACGCGGTTCCAGCCAAACAGCATGACGCCGAGGAACCCCGCTTCGAGGAAGAAAGCCGTCAGTACTTCGTAGGCCAGCAAGGGTCCCGTCACGCTTCCCGCGAACTCGGAATAGGCACTCCAGTTGGTACCGAACTGGTAGGCCATGACGATGCCGGAGACCACACCCATCCCGAAGTTCACCGCAAATATTTTCAGCCAGAAATGGTAAAGATCCCGGTAAACCTGTTGCTTGGTCTTCAACCACAGCCCTTCCAGCACGGCCAGGAAGCTGGCCAGCCCGATGGTGATCGCTGGGAAGATGATGTGGAACGAAATGGTAAAAGCGAACTGGATCCGCGCAAGCTCGAGAGCTTCCAAACCAAACATGAACAACCCCTCGTCAGTAGCCGCTTGCACCTGGCTTATTAATGACTCACGCATTACTGACCGCATTAAACCGCAAGGGTGCGCTCGACGCGCGCTACCAGATGACGCAGGGAGAGGAAATGATGCAGATCAAAACAGATGCATCGCGCCCACGCTTTGGATAGGCCCAAGCAGGTTCGGGGCAGCACTGGCAGCCAAGCCACCGCGTACGAATACGATCACTCCATCCCCATCGAGTTCGAACAGCGACACGAGCGCGTCAGAGCGCACCGGGATGAAAAACAGGCAAAGCACTTGAACGGCGCGGGACAGTAGCCAGGCATGGCGAGCAGGCCCAAGCCCAACGCTGGCAAGAACGGCAATTACCGTAGCGACCCGGATTTTTCAGAGTGAGAAACAGTTTCAGCGCAGGGACGAGATCGGCGACAAAGGCATGAACCGACACGAGAGGTCGTGATGGCGAGGGGGATTGCACAAACGAAAAAAGCGGCCTTGTTGGGCCGCTTTCAGCGTGGCTCTAGTCGTATAAACGTACAGAGCAAATATGGCGCAGCGGACGGGACTCGAACCCGCGACCCCCGGCGTGACAGGCCGGTATTCTAACCGACTGAACTACCGCTGCGCGTCGGCCGGACTCTCGTCCGATTCGCAGAACATCTTACTGGCCGTGGAACCTAGTGGCCGATCGCCCTGCGAGGCGCGCAATTTACGCATCGGGTGAACTCAAGTCAACAGCCTGCTGCGGTTTTTTTAAAAAATATAGGCAATCGCCAATCACTTCAGCCAATCGAGCACCGTTGGGCACCTTTTACCTGAAAAACAGTCAGTTGCACTGGCATACTCAGACTTGGCTCAACCTGATTGAACGGCCATGCATTTGCTTTTTTACAGTCCGTCCACACCGCTTTAATCAAGTCGATGGACAATGGCAGTCTTCATTCAGCTTCATGGAGCGCCAAGCTTGGCTTCCCCCGCAGCAGCGCACAGACTTCGTCAGCATGCCCCTATGATCATCAGTACGGTGATCGTGGTGCTCTTCGGCCTTTATCTGACCGGTCAGATAAACGATTGGCGACAACTGATGCGCCCATCACAGCAGAGTATTGAGGAAAACAGCCAGCCCGCCGGCGTTGCACCTGATATGCAACGCATCGCCAACCTGTTTGGATCACCGCAGGCGCAAAGCTTCACGGCCGGGGCTGCGAATTCTGATCTAACCTTGCTTGGGAGCTTCGTGCATGCCGACCCCGCCCGGTCCACTGCAATCATTCAGGTCAGCGGAGCAACACCGCAGCTCTACCGCGTAGATGAGGAGCTGGAACCCGGCGTACGGCTCAAAGGCGTCCACCCCGACCGGGTCGAGATACAGCGTAATGGCCGAATAGAAAGCCTGCTCTTCCCGAGTACCCGTTCCGTAACAGCCATGCCTGACAATCTGCCGGACTACAGTGAACCCGCAGACCTGAATCAACCGGATCCACAAGCGGAACTGCTTCAACAACAGATGGAAGCACTTCGCCTGCAGATGGAAGGGGGCAGCCCACCCGTTTCCATGCCCACCGACGAATCGCCCACGGAAGACGACTGACTGATGCTGCCTTTTTCCCCTCGCCCGCTCATTGCATTATTGACAGCGAGCCTGCTAGCCGCTCCTCTGCCGCTTCTCGCGGCCGACCCCGGCATCGAGCCAAGCACCACTCAACAGGATGGTTGGACGATCAATCTAAAGGACGCGGACATACGAGCCTTCGTCGATCAGATAAGTCAGCTGACCGGGCAGACCTTTATTGTTGATCCACGCGTCAAGGGCCAGGTGAGTGTCGTATCGTCGACGACGCTCTCGCTGGACGAGGTCTACCAGCTCTTTCTCTCGGTCATGGCGACCCACGGCTACAGTGTGCTGACCCAGGGCGAGGTGGCCCGCATCGTGCCCAATGCCGAAGCAAAGTCTGAAGCGGGGGGCGGGCCGACAGGCGGCGACCTGTTGGAGACCCGGGTGATACAGGTTCAGCACACCTCTGCCACGGAGCTCATTCCGCTGATCCGCCCCCTGGTTCCGCAGTATGGACATCTCGCCGCTGTCAGCTCTGCGAACGCGCTGATCATCAGCGACCGCAGCGCCAACATCGCCCGCATCGAAGATCTGGTCCGCCAGCTCGATCGCGCCCAGAACGAAGACTTCTCGGTGGTAAACCTTCAATACGGTTGGGCCGTGGATATCGCCGAGGTGCTGCGCAATACCCTGGCTCGCGGCGAAGCCAGGGACACCGCAGGTGCGCAGATCATTGCCGACTCACGCACCAACCGGCTAATTTTTACTGGCCCGGAACAAGCACGGCAGAAGCTGGCCAGCCTGGCCAATACGCTCGACACGCCCAGTACTCGTTCTGCCAACACTCGAGTGATCCGCCTGCGCCACAACGATGCCAAATCCCTCGCCGAAACCCTTGGGGACATTTCCGAGCGACTAGCCGAGCCCGCGGATGGCGAGGCCCAAGGTGGTCGACAGCAGAATATTCTGATTCGTGCAGACGAGAGCCTGAACGCGCTGGTCATGCTGGCAGAACCGGAACTGATCACCACGCTCGAGTCGATTGTGCGTCAACTGGACGTCCCGCGTGCGCAGGTAATGGTCGAAGCAGCCATCGTCGAAGTATCCGGCGATATCACTGACGCGCTTGGCGTTCAGTGGGCCGTGGACGCACGAGGCGGAACCGGAGGCGCTGGCGGGGTCAGCTTTGGCAATACCGGACTCTCCATTGGCAGTGTGCTCACCGCCATTGGTGAAAACGAGATACCGAGCAACCTTCCAGACGGTGCGATCATCGGCGTCGGAACCCGCAGCTTTGGCGCGCTGATCACCGCCTTGTCTGCAAACAGCAAGAGCAACCTGCTCTCCACCCCCAGTCTGCTGACGCTCGACAATCAGGAAGCGGAGATACTGGTCGGCCAGAACGTGCCATTTCAGACCGGCACCTACACGACCGATGCTTCCGGCGCGAACAACCCATTCACTACGATCGAGCGGGAAGACATAGGCGTTACGCTCAAGGTCGTTCCGCACATCAACGAAGGGGCCACCCTGCGTCTGGAAATCGAGCAGGAAATCTCCTCCATCGCGCCTTCTGCGAGCCTTTCTGCCCAAGCCGTCGACCTGGTCACCAACAAGCGTTCAATCAAGAGTACCATCCTTGCTGAAGACGGCCAGGTCATCGTCCTGGGCGGCCTGATCCAGGACGATGTGACCCGTACCGACTCGAAGGTTCCGTTGCTCGGCGACATCCCGCTGCTGGGTGCGCTGTTTCGTTCAACCCAGGAAACCCATGTCAAACGCAACCTGATGGTATTCCTGCGACCAACCGTGATTCGCGACCGTGCGGGGCTGGCGGCCTTATCAGGCAAGAAGTACAGCGATATCCGGGTTATTGAAACCAGCTCCGACAGTCCGAGTATTCTACCCGCCACACCCGAGGGTCTGTTCGATGGGCAAGGCCAGCCGGCACCGGCCATTGACCTTCGCTCCAACGAACCGGCCCAGCGCAGCCGAATGCCCACCGCACCAGCAACGCAGCGCGCGCCGCAGAGCTTCACGCCGCAAGCACAGCCATCGACCCAGGCACCTGCTCTCTCTGGCTGGGCCGTACAGCTGGCGAGCCTGCAGAACGGCGATAGTGCTCAAGCCCTTGCAGATAAGTTGCGCGAACAGGGCTTCACTACCTATGTACGCACCAGTGGCCGTACCCATCGGGTGTTCGTAGGGCCGATAGCCGATCGCCAGGAGGCCAGCCGAGTTCGGGACGAGCTGGCCATCGAACAGCGTCTTGACGGGTTCGTGGTGAACTTCGAGCCGGCGGAAAACTGAGTAGCCCGAGCAAAGCAATATGACCTGATTCTCGCCCGCTTGCAGACGGTGCCACAGCCAGGCCTGGCGATCCAGAGCAGACCGACAGGCCCGGTTTTATCCGAGCCTCTAACGACAGAAACCCCGCAAGCGGGGTTTCTCTTCACTGACCAGAGGGCGCTTCAGAGTGCCGCCAGGCCTCGCGCAAGGTCAGCCTGCAGATCGGCAACGTCCTCGAGCCCTACGGCGACACGAATCAGGCTGTCGCGAATCCCCGCGGTGGCACGATCATCAGCAGACAGCCGACCATGGGTAGTGGAGCCGGGATGGGTGATCGTGGTCTTGCTGTCACCCAGGTTGGCGGTAATGGAGATCAGCCGAGTGGCATCGATGAACCGCCAGGCGCCCTCCTTCCCCCCCGACACCTCGAAGCTGAGCACGGCACCGAAACCCTTTTGCTGGCGCCTGGCCAAGTCATGCTGCGGATGGCTGGGCAGCCCGGCGTAATAAACCTTCTCGACACCGGGCTGCTGCTCCAGCCACTCGGCCAGTATTTTTGCACTGGCGCAATGAGCCTGCATGCGCAGACGCAGGGTCTCCAATCCCTTCAGAAACACCCAGGCATTGAACGGACTTAGCGTAGGGCCTGCGGTCCGCAGGAAACCCACGACCTCCTTCATCTGCTCGGCCCTGCCCGCCACCACGCCGCCCAGGCAGCGCCCCTGGCCGTCGATGTACTTGGTCGCCGAATGGATGACGATATCTGCACCAAGAGCCAGGGGTTGCTGCAATACCGGTGTACAGAAACAGTTGTCCACCGCCAGCATCGCACCCTTCGCATGGCACAGATCGGCCAGCGCCGAGATATCGACAAGCTCCGCCAAGGGGTTCGACGGTGACTCAACGAAGACCAGCCTTGTATTGGCCTTGAATGCTGGTCCCCAGGCTGCGACATCAGTCAGCGGCACATAGTCGACTTCAAGTCCGAAGCGTTTGAGATACTTTTCGAACAACGAAACGGTCGCGCCGAACACACTGCGCGACACCAGCACATGATCTCCGGCACTGCACAGGCTCATCACCATGGCCAGGATGGCCGCCATGCCTGATGCGGTCGCCACGGCCTGCTCAGCCCCTTCCATGGCAGCGATGCGCTCTTCGAAGGCCCGCACGGTAGGGTTGGTATAGCGGGAGTAAACGTTACCCGGCACTTCGCCTGCGAACCGGGCCGCGGCATCAGCGGCACTTCGGAATACATAGCTGGAGGTGAAGAAAAGAGGCTCGCCGTGCTCACCCTCTGGCGAACGATGCTGGCCGGCGCGTACTGCCAGAGTATCGAAGCCGGCATCAGTCAGGTCACTGTCCAGTCGACCTGCATCCCAATCGATTGTCATGCGAATCCCTCATCCTGGGCGACCAGCGCCGCCCCGGTTGGTCAGTTGTTGTGCAAATCGATGATGGCGCTGCCAATGGCAGATTTGCTTTTGCTCAAGTCATTGCGCGCCTGTTCGATCTTGTGCAGATAGACATCGTCAATATCGCCGGTGACGTACTTGCCGTCGAACACCGCGCAGTCGAAGTTATCAATCTTGACCTTGCCGCCGCCGACTGCATCGATCAAATCTGCCAGATCCTGATAGACCAGCCAGTCGGCACCGATGAGCTCCGCTACCTCTTCTGTGGTGCGGTTATGGGCAATCAGCTCATGGGCGCTAGGCATGTCGATGCCGTAAACGTTTGGATAGCGAACCGCAGGGGCGGCCGAGCAGAAGTACACGTTCTTGGCCCCGGCCTCGCGGGCCATCTGGATGATTTGCTTGCACGTGGTACCGCGCACGATGGAATCATCCACCAGCATGACGTTTTTGCCCCGGAACTCCAGATCGATGGCGTTGAGCTTCTGCCGCACGGATTTCTTGCGTGCGGCCTGGCCCGGCATGATGAAAGTCCGGCCGATATAGCGGTTCTTGACGAAGCCTTCGCGGAATTTCACGCCCAGGCGGTTGGCCAGTTCGAGTGCCGCCGTGCGGCTGGTGTCCGGAATGGGGATGACCACATCGATGTCGTGCTCCGGACGCTCGCGGAGAATCTTGTCAGCTAGCTTTTCACCCATGCGCAGGCGGGCCTTGTAAACCGAGACGCCATCCATCAGGGAGTCGGAGCGTGCCAGATAGACGTGCTCGAAAATGCAAGGTGCATAATGAGGGTTCGGCGCGCACTGGCGAGTGTGTAACTTGCCGTCGGCCGTGATGTAGACCGCTTCGCCCGGCGCAAGGTCGCGTATCAGGGAAAACCCGAGTACGTCCAGCGCAACGCTTTCCGACGCGATCATGTACTCGACCCCTTGATCGGTGTGACGCTGGCCGAACACGATGGGTCGAATTGCATGAGGGTCACGAAAACCGACAATGCCGTAGCCGGTGACCATCGCCACCACCGCATAGCCCCCAACGCAGCGCTCGTGGACCTTGGCGACTGCGGCGAAAACGTCTTCCTCGGTCGGTTGGAGCTTTCCGCGCACAGCCAACTCATGGGCGAAGACGTTGAGCAGCACTTCGGAATCGGAGTTGGTGTTCACATGACGCAGATCGGACTCGTAGATCTCCTTGGTCAGCTGATCGACGTTCGTCAGGTTGCCGTTGTGCGCCAGCGTGATGCCGTACGGCGAATTGACGTAGAACGGCTGGGCTTCGGCCGAACTGGAGCTTCCCGCCGTTGGATAACGGACATGGCCTATTCCCATGTTGCCAACGAGGCGCTGCATGTGACGTTGCTGAAAGACGTCCCGAACCAGTCCGTTGTCCTTGCGCAGAAACAGCTTGCCGCTGTCGCTGGTCACGATTCCCGCTGCATCCTGCCCACGGTGTTGCAGTACGGTAAGCGCGTCATATAACGCTTGATTGACGTTTGACTTACCGACGATGCCGACAATGCCACACATGCAAGGAACCTCTCAGTTATAACCGGCTGATCCGAGCGCTCCGCTGAAATGCTGCGACACGCCCGTTGTAAAGAAATCGACTCAACTGGATGCGTCGAGTGAATTGGCTGCCCACTGACTACCGAACCCGAGGATCAGATTTTTTGACCAATCGGCAACCAGCAGGAAATGAGGCACCAGTGCAGACTCTCGCCACCAGGGGTCCTGTTGAACTGGTGCGAGACTGAGCAGGCCCACCAGCACCACGATCAGCAACCCACCACGGGCCGCACCGAAGACCATTCCAAGAAAGCGATCCGTGCCGGACAGGCCCGTCACCCGCACCAGTTCACCAATGAGAAAGTTGATTAACGCCCCGACCAGCAGGGTTATTACGAAGAGGATCGCGCAGGCCGCGATGACCTGGAAAGACGGCGTACTGATGTAGTCCGCAAGATAATGGGACAGCGCGCCACCGAACATCCAGGCAACCACGCCGGCGATGACCCAGGTGAGCAGGGAAAGCGCTTCCTTGACGAAACCGCGCTTCAAACTGATCAGGCTGGAGATGACCACAACGGCGACAAACGCCCAATCGACCCAGGTGAACGTCACGGGGGTTCCTGCACGAGACAAAGGCCGCGCATTTTAGCAGAGCGCCGGCTCAGGGGTAAGCATCATGAGCCGGCGTGGCAATCCTGGTCCGGATAAACACCCCGCAGAGGTAACCAACGACTACCGGGATGCCCGATCAGCCCTGCTCCGGCTTGAAGCGCACAACGAAACCATTGAGCTTGTGCTGACGCTGCAGCTGATCGCGTAGACGGTTGGCCTCGCCTCGCTCGATCAGCGGCCCGACAAAGACACGATTCATGCCGTCAGCGTTGCGCACGTAGGCGTTGTACCCTTGCGAACGAAGCGTTTGCTGCAACTTTTCGGCATTCTCACGGCTCGACAGGCTGGCCAGCTGAACCGACCAACTCACCGGAAGATTTGCAGCATCCAGTCGCGGTTCAGCGGCCGGTGCGGGCGCGGCAGCTTGCGAGGGCGCTGGCTCAGCGGCAGCCGTGGTGGCCGGCTCAGGCGCAGACGAGGGAGCTGGCACTGGGGTCTGCTTGATGGGCTCCGTGGGCGTGCCGCTGTCCACAACCGGCCCTTCTTCTATGATTTCGTATTCTTCCGGCAACGGCTCGACGGCTGGTTCAGGGACCTCGACAGGCTGAGTCTCGACTATCGGAGCCGCAGGAGCCTCAGGCATTTCCGGCGCGTTTACAGCGATCTCAGGCCCTTCGTCTGCGCGATTGAACAGCATCGGGACAAAAATCACAGCCAGCGCAAGCAGCACCAGCGCCCCCACGATACGTTGCAACAGCCCTTTATCTACCATCGCCCTGCCCTCCGTTCGCTGCGTTCCGCTCAAGCCAGTCGAGTGCTTCGGCCACGCAGTAGAAGGACCCAAACACCACCAGCTCGTCTTCTTCATCTGCGCGCACGCATTCTCGGTCAAGCGCTTGTGCCACACCGGAGTAGATAGTGACGGAGGCACCCCGTTCCATCAATGCCTCGCTCAACGCATCAGCGCTTCGAGAACGGGGCGTAGGCAACGACGAAACGGCCCAGCTGTCGAAAACCGGCAGTAGCGGCTCGAGGACTCCGTTCAGATCCTTGTCGGCCAGAAGACCGAAAACCGCGATCCGCCGCCCCTGTTTCGGCTGCAATTGCAACTGTTGCGCCAGATAGGCGGCTGCATGGGGGTTGTGGCCAACATCAAGCACGACTGACAGCCTACGCCCTTCCCAGGTGACGGTCCGACGATCCATGCGCCCGATCACACCCGTCGTCGTTAGCGCCTCGATCAGTTGCTGCGGCTGCCAAACCGCGCCGAGCAATGCGAAGGCCTGCAACGCCAGCGCGGCATTTTCAAGCGGCAGGGCCAGAATCGGTATATCCCTCAACTCCAGCGCTTCACCTGTGCTGGTCTGCCCTTGCCAGTGCCAACAGCCACGATCCTTCACCAGCTCGAAATCATGCCCACGCACCCGCAACGGCACCTGGAGCTGGCGCGCCACCTTGGTCAACGGCCCTGGTGGCAGCGGATCGCCACAGACGGCTGGCCTGCCTGCCCGGAATATGCCTGCTTTTTCGTACGCTACGCTGTCGCGGGTGTCACCTAGCCATTCGGCATGGTCCAGGCCAATGTTGGTCACAACGGCGACATCGGCATCGATCAGATTGACTGCATCAAGACGCCCGCCCAACCCAACCTCGAGCACTGCGGCGTCCAGCCCTGCGCGCTCGAACAACCAGAAGGCAGCAAGGGTTCCCATTTCGAAGTAAGTCAGGGATATATCGCCGCGGGCGCGCTCGACTGCTTCGAACGCGCTGCACAGCGCCTGGTCAGTGGCCTCGACCCCGTCAATCCGGACACGCTCGTTGTAACGCAGCAGGTGCGGAGAACTGTAGACGCCGACGCGCTTACCCTGGACAGCCAGCATCTGGGCCAGGAAAGCGCAGGTCGAACCCTTGCCATTGGTACCCGTAACCGTGACGACCAGGGGAGCCGGCCGGGTCAGCGCGAGCCTGTTCGCAACCTCACGGCAGCGATCCAGGCCCATGTCGATTGCCGTGGGATGTAGCTGCTCGAGGTAATGAAGCCACTCCGGCAGACTCCTGCGGATCATGCGTCTGCCGTCACCAGGACGGGCTCCGCCGGCGTAGGCAGTTGCTGAAGCTGAGCCAGGAGACGGGACAGACGTGCACGAAGCTCGGCGCGTGGAATGATCAGGTCGATCGCGCCGTGATCCAGAAGGAACTCGCTGCGCTGGAACCCCTCGGGAAGCTTTTCACGCACGGTCTGCTCGATCACCCGAGGCCCGGCGAATCCAATGAGCGCCTTGGGCTCCGCGACGATGACATCACCGAGCATGGCAAGACTTGCTGAGACACCGCCATAGACCGGATCGGTAAGGACGGAGATGAACGGCAGGCCTTCTTCACGCATGCGTGCCAGCACAGCGGAAGTCTTGGCCATCTGCATCAGGGATATCAGCGCCTCCTGCATCCGCGCGCCACCCGATGCGGAAAAGCAGACCAGCGGGCAACGCTGCTCGAGAGCCACATTGGCGGCACGCACGAAACGCTCGCCCACGATCGCGCCCATCGAACCACCCATGAACGAAAATTCAAATGCGCAGGCTACGACGGGCAGTTTTTTCAAGGTGCCGCGCATGGCAATCAACGCATCCTTCTCGCCGGTCTGCTTCTGCGCAGCCGAGAGACGGTCTTTGTATTTCTTGCTGTCGCGAAACTTCAGACGATCAACAGGCTCAAGTTCGACCGCGATCTCTTCACGCCCGTCCTTGTCGAGAAAGATATCCAGGCGAGTACGGGCGTCGATACGCATGTGATGCTGGCACTTCGGGCAGACATCCAGGGTTTTTTCCAGTTCGGGTCGATACAGTACCGCCTCGCATGATGGGCACTTGTGCCAGAGCCCTTCAGGCACTGAACTCTTCTGCGTTTCCGAGCGCATGATCGATGGGATCAGCTTGTCTACCAGCCAGTTGCTCATGCTTTTATTCTCCACAGCTTGTCAGTCCTGCGCGTGATGGATAAACGCGCCAGGCAGATTCAACATTGCGATCGGTCTCCAATCGGAGTTCACTGCATCGCGTAGGTGACAGGCCCAATGGCCGTCACAGAAACAAGGCCCTCTCCAAGGATGGACAGGCGTCGATCGTGCGAATGCCCATTCGCGAGTGGTAACTGGACGGCAGCCATCCGGGGTTCGTCACATCGAGGCCCTCACCTGGCGCACGAATTGATGCACAGCGTCAGGGCTTTTGACGCCCTTGCGAAGCTCTACCCCACCACTGACATCCACAGCAAACGGGCTGACCTGGGAAATCGCCTGTTTAACATTTTGTGCAGTCAGCCCACCGGCAAGAATCAGCGGCTTGGGCAGGTTCGCAGGAATCAGCGACCAATCGAAGAGTTCGCCTGTCCCACCCGGGACCCCTGCGACGAAGGTGTCGAGGAGGATGGCGCTGGCTCCCGAAAAGCGCGCGGCCTGCGCCGCGATATCCTCGCCTGCCCTCACCCTGAGCGCCTTGTACCAGGGTTTCTGGAAACCCTGGCAATCCTCAGGGGTCTCGTCACCATGAAACTGCAACGTGTCGAGCGGTACCGCCTCTAACGTTTCGCTTACTTCACAACGTGAGGCGTTGACGAACAGGCCGACCGTCGTGACGAAAGGAGGAAGTGCAGCAATGATTGCCCGCGCCTGCTGGATGCTGACCGCTCGCGGGCTTTTCGCATAGAACACCAGGCCAATCGCATCGGCACCAGCCTCAGCAGCGACAAGTGCATCTTTGATGCTGGTGATTCCACAGATCTTGGTTCGAACGATGGGCAACGGCCGGTACCTGCGATAAAGGACCTCGGATGGTAACAAAAGCGCCGCGTGCTGCAAGCTGCATCGCCCGCATGCAAGAACTAAATCCCGAAGGACGTCACGCCCTATCTATCGGCAGCGGAACGAACATCCGGCAGCCCGGAAAGAAAGTGCGGACCGAGGTAACGCTGAGGCAGCTCATACTCGTCGGGATAGTCCACCTGAACGAGATAGAGCCCATAAGGGTGCGCCGTAACACCCCCGGTTCGCCTCACGCGCGACTCCAGCACTTCCCGCGCCCACTCGACCGGCCTCTCACCCGCACCGATTGTCATCAGCACGCCGGCAAAATTGCGCACCATGTGATGCAGAAACGCGTTGGCACGAACGTCAACCACGATCAGACGCCCGTATTCGAGTAGCTCAAGGTGGTGAACGGTCTTGATGGGTGACTTCGCCTGGCACTGGCGTGCACGAAAAGCACTGAAATCGTGGGTGCCGACAAAGGCCCTGGCCGCCTCACGCATGCGATCGATGTCCAACGGGCGATGATTCCAGGTCACCTCCTCGGCCAGGTGAGCTGGACGGATCTGATCGTTGTAGATCACGTAGCGATAACGACGAGCCATGGCGCTGAATCGGGCATCGAAACGCTTAGGCATCTCCTTGGCCCAGGTCACGCTGATATCGCCGGGCAGGTTCATGTTCGCCCCCATCACCCAGGCGTGCATCGAGCGTGTCACGGGGGTGTCGAAGTGCACGACCTGGCCACACGCGTGCACAAGGGCATCTGTACGCCCGGCACAGCTCAGGGTCACAGGATGGCCGCCTGCAACCTTGCTCAGCGCGGTTTCAAGGCATAGCTGAATGGAAGGAACACCGTCGCGCTGGCGTTGAAAGCCCCGATAGCGAGCCCCCTTGTATTCAACGCCCAGTGCGATTCTGGAAAAGCCAGCGGCAGCCGATAGGGCTGCCGCTTCAGGTACTGCTTCTGTCATGTTCAGGCTAGTTTGGCGAGCATATCTCGCGCTTCTTGCTGCTGGTTATCGCTCCCTTCGCTGATGACCTCATCCAGGATGTCACGCGCACCTTCGGCATCGCCCATGTCGATATAGGCACGAGCCAGATCGAGTTTTGTGGTGGTTTCGTCGGTGTCAGAAAAGAAGTCGAAATCTTCGCCCATATCGTCGATGGAAGAAGGTGACGGCTCGACCAGAGCTATATTCGCTGATTCGCCCATAGCTGGCTGGTCACGCGGCTCATCAAGATCACGCGACAGCTCCTCAAGCTCGGCCTCGACGTTTTCCAACTCGGAACTGAAGCTATCGGAAGCAGGCGACTGCGCGCTGCCTTCATCCAGAGAGAGATCGAACTCGTCCGGCATGGTTTCTGGCTGCGCCGTATCGGCAAGCCCGAAGTCGAAATCATCCGTATCCGGCGCGGTCGTGTCCGGAAGTACATTGACGGCCGGAGAGGAAACACCTGGCGTCGATGCAGGCTGATCATCATCAAGGTCTAGCGAAAAGCCAGCCAGCTCATCTTCCAGCGAGGCCTCACCTGGCTTGGACGGCTCGTCAATATCGAAGGCGAAATCATCGATGGCCTGCTCCTGCGCCGCCGCTTCAATGTTGAGATCGTCGAAATCCAACGCGTCGAAATCCTGCTCGGCCTCGGTTTGCCGCGCTGTAGGCACCTCCTGAAATTCATCATCCAGAGCAAGGTCATCGAGGCTGAGATCGAAAGAGTCGTCGGCGTCCGGTGAGACGGAAGAAACAGGCGCAGGCTCCTCGAGCTCGAGATCGTCAAGGTTCAGGCTATCGAAGTCATCGCTGCTGGCTACGCCAACCGCACCGGCACCTGCGGCAGAAGCCATCACCATCGCCGGGTACCGGGCTTTGAGCTGGTCAATTGCAGCAGCGGAGCCGCCGATATCACGAAGCTCTGACTCCTGTCGGATGAACCCGTCACGGTCACCCAGCTCGGCGTAGACCTCCATCAGCTTCAGGCGCAAATCGCCTCGCTGCGGCTCGTTGTCGAGCGCGTTCTGCAGTAGTTCAGCGGCCTGATTGAAACGGCCATAGGCAATGTAGATGTCGGCTTCAGCAAGAGGATCGTTGCCAGTGCCCACCGGAGCATCTGATTCGCCTTGAGTTGAGGTTTCATCATGCTGTCCATGATCAGCTTCAGCGACGTCCGATGCTCTGAAATCCTGTTGTGCAACGAATAGGTCGGTGGAACCATTGTCCGCAAGCAACGACTCCTGCAGCTCGGCTTCCTTCATCGCGTTGCGGCGAGACAGGGCCATCAACCCGACCAGCAATAGCAACAAGGCGCTGCCGCCCAACACCCCCAGTAGAATGGGGTTACCGAACAGGCCCTCGACGAAGCCTTCCGATTCCTCGGGAGCCGCGACAGGAGCGGGAGGAGGCGTTTCGGCAACCGGCTCCACCGCTGCAGGCTGGGACTCCACAGGTTGCTGCTCTGCAATCTGGGATTCAGACGCTGGCGAAGAAACCCCTGGCTCGGCCTCTACTTCCGCGGCAGGCTCAACCGGCTCGGCTGCAGCAACCGGACTGGAATCGACCGTACCAGGCTGAGAGGCAGGCGCAGTCACGCCTGTTTCGGCCGGGCTATCGGCGCCCAACTGCGCTTGCAGTTTCGCCAGTTGATCATCCTTGAGCTGCATCAGTCGCTGCAGCTTGTCCAGCTGACCTTGCAGATCGCTCAGACGATCCTTGAGATCGATATTCTCCCGACGACTCGAATCAAGGCTTTCTTCGGTAAGGGCAAGCTTGTCACGCAGCGCTTTTGCTTCATTACCGCTACCCGACTCGCTGCCGCTGGCCAATGCTCCACTGTCCGGAGCGACCAGTCGCAGGTTATCACCCTGCTCAGCTCGGGAGGGAGCAGCACCGGCACTGCTCCGCTGCGTGGCATCGAGCTGGCGTGCACCAGCCACAGGGGAGGCATTCCCGCTCCGCCAGCTGGCGTTTTGCTGGGCGACTTGCTGTATCGCCTCGGCCTGGCTGCGCCTGGCAATCTGCTCGGCATTGGGCAATCGCAGTACCTGGCCATTCTTCATGCGATTAATGTTTCCGCCGATGAATGCGTTAGGATTCAGATCCTGGATGGCCAGCATGGCTTGGTGGACCGTTCCGCCCTGCCGTGCACGATCAGCGATTTCCCAGAGCGTATCGTTTGGCGTGACCTTGTACTGGTCGCCTTGTAGAGCCGGGGTTGATGACGAGACCGGCGCTGGCGCCGGGCGGGGTGTAGCAACAGGCCGAGAAGACGGGGCTGCGATTGGCAGCTGCGGTGCAACTGCTGCAGCAGTTTCCGGAGAATAAAGAGGCGGATCCAACAGCAGCGTATATTCGCGCAGTAGGCGACCACTCGGCCAAAGCACCTCGACCAGGAAATTCAGGTAGGGTTCGCGAACGGGCTTGCTGGACGATACGCGAATGACGCTTTTTCCATCAGGGCGCAAAACAGGCGTGAAGGTAAGATCAGTCAGGAAATACTGCCGGTCTACACCGGCCCGATTGAAGTCCTCAGCGGATGCCAGGACTGGCACGACCTCACCAGGCGCCAGGGTCTTTGCATCCAACAGTTCGATTTCAGCGACCAGCGGTTGATTCAGCGCCGACTTCAGCGTGACCTCGCCCAACCCCAGCGCGTAGGCCATTTCGGAAGTCAGCGCGGTAGCAGCCGCGATTGCCAGCACCAGATTGCGAACCCGAACCATTATGTAATCCCTTGTTTTTTAACTTTTCTCGGATCTTCGAGAGGGTCTTATAGTCGCTGCCTGCGCCGCCTGGTGGCGCCCCCATCAGCGATAAGCCTATAAAGCGTTGCCAGCTAGAATAGTTCTTCGAACTTTCAGTAAGTATCTTTTACAGATAGGGTTTTATCAACAACCCACCGGACGAGCAGGCATTAAGCCTCAGCCCTTTTAGTGCGTTATCAGACACACTCCACAAAATGTGCGGAACGTACCAGCAGCTGACAGCCCTGTGCTGGATGAGGGCCGGAGAGCTGGCGTAGCGAGACCAAGACAAGCCCCCTACCCCACAGGCTCGTCGAGCCTTTAGCAAACCACCCCGCACCGCCATACCCAGTAGAAAAGAAAACGCCTCGACCAGGGTCGAGGCGCTTATGTTCGCAGAGGTACTAGCGTTCCAGCAGGATGCGCAACATTCTGCGCAACGGCTCAGCAGCCCCCCAGAGAAGCTGATCGCCAACGGTGAACGCTCCCAGGTAATGCGAGCCCATGTTCAGCTTGCGCAGCCTGCCGACCGGAACACTAAGAGTGCCCGTCACTGAGGTGGGGCTAAGCTCCTGCATGCTTGCGTCTCGATGGTTGGGGACTAGCTTTACCCAGGGGTTGTGCTGACTGATCATGCCCTCGATGTCCGAGATCGGCACATCCTTGTTCAGTTTGATGGTTAACGCCTGGCTGTGGCAACGCATGGCGCCGACGCGAACACAGATACCATCCACCGGGATCGGGCTCTTGAAACGGCCCAGTATCTTGTTGGTCTCGGCCTGGGCCTTCCACTCTTCGCGGCTCTGCCCGTTCGGCAGTTCCTTGTCGATGTATGGAATCAGGCTGCCGGCCAGCGGGACGCCGAAATTATCAACCGGAAACGCTTCGGAGCGCTGGCAGGCGGCCACCTTGCGATCGATCTCGAGGATGGCACTCGCCGGGTTAGCCAAGTCATCAGCCACCGACGCATTGATGCTGCCCATCTGCTTGATCAGCTCACGCATGTTCTGCGCGCCGGCACCCGAAGCGGCTTGGTAGGTCATGGCGCTCATCCATTCAACCAAGCCGTTTTCGAACAGACCACCGAGGCCCATCAGCATCAGGCTGACGGTGCAGTTGCCTCCGATGTAGTTGAGCGTTCCGGCATCCAGCTGATGGTCGATGACTTTGCGGTTGACCGGGTCCAACACGATAACGGCATCGTCGTGCATGCGCAGCGTCGAAGCCGCATCGATCCAATAGCCCTTCCAGCCAGCCTCGCGAAGCTTCGGAAACACCTCGCTTGTGTAGTCCCCGCCCTGGCAGGTAAGAACGATATCAAGCGACTTCAACTCGTCGATGTTGTAGGCGTCTTTCAGTGGCGCAGTATCCTTGCCAATGGAAGGCCCCTGACCGCCCACGTTGGAAGTGGTAAAGAACACCGGTTCGATCAGGTCGAAATCCCGCTCCTCCAGCATCCGCTGCATGAGCACGGAACCCACCATGCCGCGCCAACCGATCAGACCTACACGTTTCATCGCAACTACACCTATATATGAATGGCCTGCAGAGCAGGCCGTCGATAAACATATGCCACATGCTCGAAGCATGGAAGGATCACCTAGCAACGCCAAGTGACAGACCGCCATCGCTGCACATGTGCCTGGCCGTAGCCCGCAAGTTTGATCAACGGCCTGTGCAAAGGGGCCAGAAAGATTACAACTTCGCGAGGGCCGCGACTACTGCGTCGCCCATCGCCTTGGTGCCGACTTTTTCGCATCCTTCGGACCAGATGTCGCCGGTACGCAGCCCTTGATCGAGCACATTGCTGACTGCCTGCTCGATCGCATCTGCAGCCGCTACCTGATTGAAGCTGTAGCGCAGCATCATAGATACCGAAAGGATGGTCGCCAGCGGATTCGCGACGCCCTTGCCTGCGATATCCGGTGCCGAGCCATGGCACGGCTCGAACATGCCCTTGTTGTTTGAATCGAGGGACGCTGATGGCAGCATGCCGATCGAACCGGTCAACATGGAAGCCTCATCCGACAGAATGTCGCCGAACATGTTATCGGTCACGATCACGTCGAACTGCTTGGGTGCCCGTACCAGTTGCATGGCCGCGTTATCGACATACATATGGCTGAGTTCGACGTCCGGATAATCCTTGGCAACCTCCTCCACCACTGTGCGCCATAGCTGGCTGGACGCCAGGACATTGGCCTTGTCCACGGAACATAGCTTCTTGCCACGCACGCGCGCCATGTCGAACCCGACCCTGGCGATGCGACGCACTTCGCCTTCGCTGTAAGGCAGTGTATCGAACGCCATGCGTTCGCCGTTTTCCTGCACCCTGGTTTCACGCGGCTGACCGAAGTAAATACCGCCAGTCAGTTCTCGAACGATAAGGATATCCAGGCCTGCCACGATCTCCGGCTTGAGGCTGGAAGCCTCGGCGAGCTGCGGATACAGCAAGGCCGGGCGCAGGTTGCCGAACAGGCCAAGCTGCGAACGAATTTTCAACAAGCCGCGCTCGGGGCGGATCGCCGGATCGATCTTGTCCCACTTCGGACCACCCACGGCACCCAGCAGGATGGCGTCCGCCGCCCTGGCACGCTCCAGGGTTTCGTCGGCCAAGGGCACGCCGTACTTGTCGACCGCCGCCCCGCCCAGCTCGTCGTAGCCAAGCTGCAGGTCAAGCTGGAATTTATCGTTGGCCAACTCAAGCACCTTGACTGCTTCGGCCATGATTTCCGGGCCGATACCGTCACCCGGAAGAATCAGAATCTGTTTGGACATAACGTTTCCTTCAGAAAAGCTTGAAGCTTAAAGCCAGAAGCTAGAAGCCGAGCGCTGTTACTTCCAGCTTTCGGATTCCGGCTTCCACCTCGTGTCATTTGATTGCGCCGAACAGCCAGGGCTGGCTCTGCTGATGCCGGGTTTCGAAAGCCTTGATGGCTTCAGCGTCCTGCAGCGTCAGGCCAATGTCGTCCAGGCCATTGAGCAAACAGTGCTTGCGAAACGCATCGACCTCGAATTCGTATCGGACGCCGTCCGGACGAGTCACCGTCTGTGCCTGGAGATCGACGGTCAGCTGATAACCTTCAGTGGCCTCGGCCTGCTCGAACAGCGCGTCGACCTCTTCTTCTTTCAGCACGATAGGCAACAGGCCATTCTTGAAGCTGTTGTTGTAGAAAATGTCAGCGAAGCTCGGCGCGATGATGGCGCGGAATCCGTACTCTTCCAGCGCCCAGGGCGCATGCTCACGGGACGAGCCGCAACCGAAGTTCTCGCGCGCCAACAGGACGCTCGCGCCCTGGTAACGGGCGAAGTTGAGAACGAACTCCTGGTTTACCGGACGATTCGAACAGTCCTGGTTGGGTTGACCGACGTCCAGATAGCGCCATTCGTCGAACAGGTTCTGCCCGAACCCCGTACGCTTGATCGACTTGAGAAACTGCTTCGGGATGATCTGGTCGGTGTCGACGTTTGCACGGTCGAGCGGCGCAACGAGACCCCTGTGCTCGGTAAAAGGCTTCATATCCGTCTCCTCAGGCCTGGATCAGTTCACGAACATCCACGAAACGGCCGGTCACTGCAGCTGCAGCAGCCATGGCCGGGCTGACCAGATGGGTCCGCCCGCCGGCACCCTGCCGGCCCTCGAAGTTGCGGTTTGACGTGGACGCGCAGTGTTCACCACTGCCGAGCTTGTCAGGGTTCATCGCCAGGCACATCGAGCAGCCCGGCTCGCGCCACTCGAAACCGGCTTCGAGAAAGATCCTGTCCAGCCCTTCGGCTTCCGCCTGCTGCTTGACCAGACCCGAGCCGGGTACAACCATTGCCTGCTTGACGCTCGATGCAACCTTGCGCCCTTTTGCCACTTCGGCAGCAGCACGCAGGTCTTCGATGCGCGAGTTGGTGCAGGAGCCGATGAACACGCGGTCAAGCTGAATGTCAGTGATCGGCTGGTTAGCGCGCAAGCCCATGTATTTCAACGCACGCGTGATGGAATCGCGCTTGACCGGATCGGCCTCGGCGGCCGGATCCGGCACACACTGATCGACCGCAAGCACCATTTCCGGGGAGGTACCCCAGCTGACCTGTGGCTTGATGTCCTCTGCATCCAGCTCGACAACGGTATCGAACACAGCATCGTCATCCGACACCAGTTCTTTCCAGGCGGCGACGGCACGTTCCCAGTCGGCACCTTTGGGCGCATAGGGTCGGCCTTCGACATAGGCGATCGTCTTCTCGTCCGCAGCCACCATACCGACCCGCGCGCCGGCTTCGATGGACATGTTGCAGATGGTCATGCGGCCTTCCATCGACAGGTCGCGGATGGCACTTCCCGCGAACTCCAGCGCATGACCATTGCCGCCGGCCGTGCCGATCTTGCCGATGACAGCCAGAACGATGTCCTTGGCCGTTACGCCAAAAGGCAGCTTGCCTTCCACGCGGACCTGCATGTTCTTCATTTTCTTGGCAACCAGACACTGGGTTGCAAGCACATGCTCGACTTCCGAGGTGCCTATGCCGTGAGCCAGCGCGGCAAAGGCGCCATGGGTGGAGGTGTGCGAGTCGCCGCAGACCACCGTCATGCCTGGCAGGGTCGCGCCCTGCTCCGGGCCGATAACGTGAACGATGCCCTGGCGGATGTCGTTCATCTTGAATTCAAGAATTCCGAAGTCATCGCAGTTTTCGTCCAGGGTCTGCACCTGAATGCGCGAAACTTCATCGGCGATCGCCTCGAGACCTCCCTGGCGCTCACCCTTTGTGGTGGGCACGTTGTGGTCGGGTGTCGCGATATTCGCGTCGATGCGCCACGGCTTGCGATTGGCCAGACGCAGGCCCTCAAAAGCCTGTGGTGAAGTTACTTCGTGAAGGATATGGCGGTCGATATAAATCAGCGACGAGCCATCGTCGCGCCGCTTGACCTCATGCATTTCCCAGAGCTTGTCGTAGAGCGTCTTGCCGGCCATCAGACATTTCCTCATCAGTTATTTGGGCCAATAGCCCTTTTGCTTATGGGGTGATGCTATGGCCATACATGAAATTACTCAAATTCATATTTTTCATCCAATGCATTCCATGCTGGAATAACTAACTGAGTCAACCACCTCCCCACCCTACAGGAACCGGCCATGGACCTTGCCAGCCTCAACGCCTTCATCGCCATCGCCGAGACGGGCAGTTTCTCTCTGGCAGGCGAGCGCCTGCACCTGACTCAGCCAGCCGTAAGCAAGCGTCTCGCCGCGCTGGAGTCGCAATTGAAGGTACGGTTATTCGACCGCCTGGGTAGGGAGGTCAGCCTGACCGAAGCCGGCAGAGCCCTGCTTCCTCGCGCTTATCAGATTCTCAACGTGCTGGATGACACCCGCCGGGCGTTGACCAACCTCACCGGCGACGTCAGCGGCCGTCTGTGCCTGGCGACTAGCCACCACATCGGCCTGCACCGCCTGCCTCCGCTGCTGAGAACCTTCACCCGGCGCTTCCCCGAAGTAAACCTGGATATTCGGTTCCTCGATTCCGAGATCGCTTATGAAGAAGTCCTGCATGGGCGCGCCGAATTGGCGGTGATCACCCTGGCGCCACAGACGGCCGCCCCGGTCAGCGCCACCAGGGTCTGGGATGACCCTCTGGACTTCGTCGTCGCCCCAGAGCATCCCCTGGCACAGAAGGCCGGGATCACACTGGCTGACGTGGCCCGCTACCCGGCGGTATTCCCAGGTGGCAATACCTTTACCCATCACATTGCCCAGCGGCTGTTCGAGCGTGAAGGGCTCACTCCGAACATCACCATGAGCACCAACTATATGGAGACGATAAAGATGATGGTCTCCATCGGTATCGCCTGGAGCGTCCTGCCGCGCACCATGCTGGACGAGCAAGTGGTGCGCCTGCCGCTGCCGGACGTGCAGCTTACGCGGCAGCTGGGCTATATCGTACATACCGACCGCACCTTGTCGAATGCGGCAAAGGCCTTCATGACGCTGCTTGAAGCAGGCTGAGCATACTTGCACTTTGCCATCTACTGCGGATAAGTTCGCATTGAATGACAACTACAAGATGCGCATGCTCGCCATTCGTCTCCAGCCGACGCCCCTGCCACCGGCCTATCCGACCGAGTCTGTTCATGCCTCCCACTGAGCCCCAAGACATAGCGACCGAAACATCCAATGTTCAGCAGGCGACACCTTGGCAGGACGCCACACAGCTGCTTTCGGTACTTGAAGGCACCGGGCTTGGCGTCTGGTCCTGGCATCCGCTGTGCGGGATGCTGCAATGGTCACGCGGAACCGCAAGGCTGTACGGGCTGGACGATTCCCGGGTGCAGATCCGGCAAGACGATTATCTGGCTATGGTTGCGGATGAGGACAGGTCGCGCATCCAGCAGCAGGTGCGCGCTGCACTGAAAGACAGCAAGGCCCGCTTCGGCTTTCGCCATCGGGTGCACTCTGCAGACATGAGCGTGCGCTGGCTGGAAGTCGAAGGCCAGTGGCAGTCTCATGCTGCGGCTCGTTCGATACTGGTCGGCATCGTCAGGGATGTGACTGACCAGCACGTCCAGGCACAGGCACTGGCGGATAGCCAGGAACGCCTCGAACTGGCATTGGCCTCAGCAGAACTGGGCAACTGGGAATGGCATATACCCAGCGACACCCTGTATGCCTCGACTCGAGCGCTGGAATTGCAGGGTACGGTCAAGGAGACCTTCAATGGCTCGTTCCGGGAATTCTTCCGAAGTGTTGCGACCAAGGACAGGCGGGCCATGCGTGAAGCCTACGGGGAATTGCTTACCGGAAGACGACAAACCTATCTGGCGGTCTACAGGGCAGAACATGCCGACGGCTCGGTTCGCCACCTTGAAAGTACCGCCAAGCTCTACCGCGACGAGCAAGGTGCACCACTCAGGATGGCCGGAATCATCATTGATGCCACCGAACGCGTTCTTCGCGAGCAACGCCTAGCCGCTTCGGAAGCAAAGTTTGCCACCCTCTTCCAGGGCAGCCCCGACCCGGTCTCGGTATCGCGCATACGCGACGGAAAATTTCTTGATGTCAATCCTGCCTTCAGCGCGGTCTTTGGCTGGGCCAAGGATGAAATCATCGACCGCTCGGGCCTCGACATCGACTTCTGGTGTGATGAGGCGCAACGGCAGCTCCTGTTTCAACAAATGAGGCGCGACCACCGTCTCGAGGAAGCCTTGGCGCAGTTTCATACCAGGGATGGTCGCGTGGTGACCTGCGTGGTTTCCAGCCGCTTCGTACGGATCGATGATGGGTTGTGCGTCGTGACGACCTTCCGCGACATCACCAAACGGCAACAGGCCGAGGCGGCACTCAAGGCCAGCGAAGCGAAGTTTGCCAAAGCATTCCACTCCAGCCCCGACGCGATCATCATCAGCGACCGTGAGAGCGGTCGCTTCATAGAAGTCAACGAGGGCTTCTATCGGCTTAGTGGATACCTCGCCGAGGAGGCCATCGGCCGTACGTCGACCGAGCTGGGCATCTGGCCCGGCAGTCAGCGCAAGGCGATCCTCGAGCGGCTGAAGCGGGAAGGACGCGTCTCGAACTGGGAGATGACTGGCCAGGATCGCTGGGGTCGCTCGAAGCAGATCGAGGTTTCGGTCGAGCCCATCGAACTCAACGGTATCGACTGCCTGCTGCTGTCGGCGCGGGACATCAGCCAGCTGAAGGCCGCTCACGCGCAAATTCATCACCTGGCCTATCACGACCCACTGACCAACCTGCCCAATCGTGCCTTGCTGATGAATCGACTGACGCAGCAAACCGCGTTGCACAAGCGGCATAACCTTCGCGGCGCCCTGCTCTTTCTCGACCTCGATCATTTCAAGCACATCAACGACTCGCTGGGCCACCCTGTCGGTGACGGCGTGCTGAAGATGGTCACGGCGCGGCTGGAGGCCAGCGTGCGCCAGGAAGACACCGTGGCTCGCCTAGGCGGCGACGAATTCGTCGTGTTGCTGACCGGCCTAAGCGGCAAGCGCTCGCAAGTCACCCGGCACGTCAGGCAAGTAGCCGAAAAACTGCGCACGCTGCTGGCCGAGCCCATGGTCTTCGAAGGTAATCAGCTGCAGGTCACACCGAGCATTGGCATTGCGCTTATACCGGACCACGGCGAAACCCCCGCCGACCTGCTCAAGCGCGCCGACATCGCCCTGTATCGCGCCAAGGATGCCGGGCGCAACGCCATCCAGCTGTTCCGCACGACCATGCAGGAGGAGGCGAGCGCCCGCCTGCAACTGGAGAACGAACTGCGCCGGGCCTTGCAGCGCGGAGAGTTCGAGCTCTATCTGCAGCCTCAGGTCGATGCCCGATCAGCCACTGTCGTCGGTGCCGAAGTCCTGTTGCGATGGCAGCATCCGGAACACGGCCTGCGTGCGCCCGGACAGTTCATCGACGTTCTCGAGGAGAGCGGCCTGATCATCGAGGTTGGCGCCTGGGTGATCCGCGAAGCCTGCCGTCTCGGCGCCCTGCTCCTGCAAGGCGGGCTGGTGCAGCCGGAGCGTTTCAGCTTGTGCGTCAACATCAGCCCCCGGCAATTCCGCCAGGGTGAGTTCGTCGAGCGCATAGTCGATACGCTGAGCGCGGCCGGCCTGCCGCCGCAGATGATCAAGCTGGAAATTACCGAGGGCATCGTGATCCAGAACCTGGACGACACGATCGCCAAGATGCGCCGCCTACAGCGGCACGGGGTAAGCTTCGCGATGGATGATTTTGGCACTGGCTACTCGTCGCTTACCTACCTCAAGCGTCTGCCGGTGGATCTGTTGAAAATCGATCAGTCGTTCGTTCGCGATGCGTTGGACGATACGAACGACGCCGCAATCATTCGCGCCATTGTCGCCATGGCCAAGAGCCTGGAACTGGACGTGATCGCCGAAGGTGTAGAGCTGCAAGCACAGCTTGACCTGTTGCAGCTGCAGGATTGCCATCTGTATCAGGGCTACCTGTTCAGCCGGCCAGTGCCGTTTGCAGACTTCAGCGCGCTGTTGCGCAACGACAGGAAGTCCTGAACAAAAAGGGCGTCTCGCGACGCCCTCTTCAGATCAGGCCTGCTCCAGCGCCGGCCGCTCACCGTTGATCGGGATGCGCTTGGGCTTGGCTTCTTCCGGCACGATGCGCTCGAGCTCAATGGTCAGCAGTCCGTTGTTCAGCGCGGCGCCCCTGACCTCTATGTGGTCAGCGAGGCGGAACGACAGCTTGAACGCGCGCTGGGCAATGCCCTGATGCAGGTAGGTGACGTTGTCACTCCCGTTTTCGCGCTTGCCGCCAGTGATGGTCAGCACGCCGCGCTCGACCTGCAGATCCAGGTCGGAATCCTGAAAGCCCGCAGCTGCTACGATGATGCGGTACTGGTCATCACCGTGTTTTTCCACGTTATAAGGTGGAAACGAGCTGTTGGCGTCATTGCGCAAGGCCGACTCGAACAGGTCGTTGAAACGATCGAAGCCAATGGATTGGCGAAACAGTGGAGCCATCGAGAAATTGGTCATTTTGCTATCTCCTGATATTCAGCGAGTGGTACATCCAGGACCCGATTTCGGCATCCTGTGATGCCCTAGATAGGTGCCACACGCTGATTTTCAAGACCGTCCGTCGGAGTTTTGACATGTCGAAAGTGATGCTGATAACAGGCGCGAGCCGCGGAATCGGTGCCGCCACGGCGAGGCTGGCAGCGGCCGAAGGGTACGCGCTGTGCCTGAACTATCATCGGCGCCAGGACGCGGTCGAGCAGCTGCTGCACCAGGTGCACGACCTTGGCGTGCGCGCGATCGCCGTCGAAGCGGACATCGCGGACGAGTCCCAGGTCACCAGGCTGTTCGCGGCCGTCGATGCCGAATTCGGCAGACTCGACGTACTTGTGAACAATGCGGGCATGCTGGAGCGCCAGATGCGCCTGGACGAGATGGACCGAGCGCGACTGGAGCGGGTTTTCGCGGTAAACGTCTTCGGCAGCTTTTCCTGCGCTCGCGAGGCAGTGAAACGTATGTCGACGCGTTACGGCGGGCACGGCGGCGCCATCGTCAATGTCTCCTCCATCGCGGCGAAGCTTGGCGCGCCGAACGAATATGTCGACTACGCGGCAGCCAAAGGGGCGATCGACAGCATGACCCTTGGACTGGCCAAGGAGGTCGCTGCGCAGGGCATTCGCGTCAACGCGGTACGGCCGGGCGTGATCGACACCGAAATCCATGCCAGCGGCGGCGAACCCGGACGGGTCGAGCGGGTGAAAGCGGGCGTTCCGCTGGGTCGTGGCGGTCATGCCGAGGAAGTGGCCGAAGCGATTCTCTGGCTGGCAAGCGATAAGGCCAGCTACACCTGCGGTGCTTTGCTCGACGTCAGTGGTGGCCGCTAGACCGCCGTTTCAAGACCTGGCGCCTGCAAATCGATACCCAGTAGCGCGTCGAGACGCTGGCAATCGTTCTCGCGACGAAGCTGGTCGAACAGTGCAACCGCTTCAGGATAGCTACGGGTGAGCATGGATACCCATTGCTTGAGGCGGCCCGGCGCGTAGCGTGGTGACATCTTCCGCCTGGCCTGCAGCCAGAACTCGGCCAGCAGCGGTTGCAGCGTGCTCCAGCCCATCGGTTCGACAGTGCCGCCCCGGCTCGCAGCGCTGATCTGCCGTGCCAGGTCCGGCCGGCAAACCAGGCCCCGACCGAGCATGATGTCCTCTACCCCGCTGATCTCCCGGCAACGACGCCAGTCCTCGAGCGACCAGATATCACCGTTGGCGTACACCGGGACCGATACCACGTCCTGGACCCTGGCCACCCATTCCCAGTGCGCCGGCGGCTTGTAACCGTCGACCTTGGTCCGGGCGTGCACCACCAGCTGCTCAGCACCGCCATCGACCAGGGCCCTTGCGCAGTCAAGCGCGCCGTCCGGGCTGTCGTAGCCCAAGCGCATCTTTGCCGTGACAGGCACATGCGCGGGCACGGCCTTGCGCACCTCATGGAGGATCGAATGCAACAGCTCCGGCTCCTTGAGCAGAACAGCGCCGCCCCGCGACTTGTTGACGGTTTTGGCCGGGCAACCGAAGTTGAGATCGATCGCGGGCGCACCAAGCGTGCAGGCGAATGCAGCATTGTCGGCGAGGCATAGCGGGTCCGAGCCCAGCAGCTGCACTCTCAGCGGCGTTCCTGCACGGGTCATCGCCCCGCTATCGAGTTCAGGGGCCAGCTTGCGGAAGCTGGACGGTGGCAACAGCCGATCTGAGACGCGGATGAATTCCGTGACACACCAGTCGACATCTCCGACGCCTGTCAGCACGTCACGAAGAATGTCGTCGACCAGCCCCTCCATGGGCGCGAGGGCGATTTGCATGGTACTGACCAATCGAAAAGGGAGGGCATTGTACGGAGCAACGCGTGCCGAAGAAACGTTGCAGTACAGACCTGGGCAACCTCTTCGTCGCCTTCACGGGGACCAGGCGCAGAGGCGATTCTATGTTCGCTGCATAAGCGACTGGCACAAAGCCCATCCCTCAACACACACCGTGCTATTCGTCCTCATGGTCGCCTAGCGTGGGGCGCTGCCTATGCTCCATATCCGTGTCATTGTCCCCATGCGCCGACTGATCGTAACGCTGCGGTCGGCGCTCATCCGTGTCGTGCTCGGTTTCGCCATTTTTAGGCTGTTGAAGCCGATCGATACCCTCCCCCAAGCCCATGGAGCCGTTGCCCAGGGTTCGATTGGCGGCGCCGGTATTCTGCGCCAGCTCGATCGCCCCTAACGCCTGCACAGGCGCGTCTTCGGCCATTCCCTGCGCGGCGGCCATTGCGATCAGGGCACCGAACATCACGGTTGAATAGTTTTGCATGAGGTTCTCCTCGCAAGATTGCATATGGATTTAGGCAGCACCGCTTTCGGTGCGTGCGCCATAGGCGACCGACGGCGATCGGAACCGTAAACACATTGGGGGGTCAATTCGGTTGAGAGCTGATATGTCTGGTTAGAAAGGAATCGAACACATGATCACGCCGGCCCTGGTAATACTCTTGATGGTCATCGGCTGGAGCAGCGCCGCCTTCGCAATGCTCTGGGGGATGCTTCGAGTCACTCGTCACCATCTGCGTACCAGTCCGGAGGTGAAGCAATCCACTCCCGGACAGGCCCGAAACAACCAGCCGCCGCAGGGTATTACGTTAAGTACTTGAATCTGAATGGACGCGGCCAAATAAACCCGTGACAGCCAGGCCGAAACCTGTAGAATGCGCCCCACAGA